>NZ_JBHUGS010000008.1:0-5904 GCF_042682045.1 Sphingomonas arantia | reverse complement strand
TGGTTGCGGGGACAGGATTTGAACCTGTGACCTTCAGGTTATGAGCCTGACGAGCTACCGGGCTGCTCCACCCCGCGATGAGGTGTGTTGTGAGAGCATTGTGAATGGGTTTCATGCGGTGTGCACGTGCGCTGGCTTCAAAGCCTGGCGGCGACCTACTCTTCCATTGCTTGAGCAATAGTACCATCGGCGCTGTTCGGTTTCACGGCCGAGTTCGAGATGGGATCGGGTGGGTCACGAACGCTATGGCCACCAAGCTATGGGGCCAGCGCATGTGTTTGCATGTTGGGTTAGAAATCGATGCTGTTTGCCTGGCCGGTTAGGATCCAGGTCTTTTTGAGACTGCGCTGTCTCTTATCCTGTCGTCTCGGACGTTGGTCTGCGTTGCCACAGCCTTGTCGTTGATGGTGGGACTCTTCAAGCGCGAATAGAGCAATTAGTATCGGTTAGCTGCATGCGTTACCGCACTTCCACATCCGATCTATCAACGTGGTGGTCTTCCACGGCTCTATGAAATCTTATCTCGAGGGAGGCTTCCCGCTTAGATGCTTTCAGCGGTTATCCCGTCCGTACATAGCTACCCTGCTGCGCTCTTGGCAGAACGACAGGTCCACCAGAGGTACGTTCAACCCGGTCCTCTCGTACTAGGGTCAACTCCTCTCAAATTTCGACGCCCACGGCAGATAGGGACCAAACTGTCTCGCGACGTTCTGAACCCAGCTCACGTACCACTTTAATTGGCGAACAGCCAAACCCTTGGGACCTGCTCCAGCCCCAGGATGTGATGAGCCGACATCGAGGTGCCAAACAACCCCGTCGATATGAGCTCTTGGGGGTTATCAGCCTGTTATCCCCGGCGTACCTTTTATCCGTTGAGCGATGGCCCTTCCACGAGGGACCACCGGATCACTATGACCGACTTTCGTCTCTGCTCGACTTGTCAGTCTCGCAGTCAGGCTGGCTTATGCCATTGCACTCTAACAGCCGGTTTCCAACCGGCCTGAGCCAACCTTCGCGCGCCTCCGTTACTCTTTAGGAGGCGACCGCCCCAGTCAAACTACCCGCCACAGAGGGTCCTTCGTCCAGTTTCATGGACGCAAGTTAGACATCAGAAAACAACAGGGTGGTATTTCACCTTTGGCTCCACGACAGCTGGCGCCATCGCTTCAAAGCCTCCCACCTATGCTACACAGTTCTTTCCTAATGCCACTCTGAAGCTGCAGTAAAGGTGCACGGGGTCTTTCCGTCTAACCGCGGGTACTCCGCATCTTCACGGAGAATTCAATTTCGCTGAGCAGGTGTTGGAGACAGTGGGGAAGTCGTTACGCCATTCGTGCAGGTCGGAACTTACCCGACAAGGAATTTCGCTACCTTAGGACCGTTATAGTTACGGCCGCCGTTTACCTGGGCTTCATTTCGGAGCTTGCACCCCTCCACTTAACCTTCAGGCACCGGGCAGGCGTCAGACCCTATACGTCGTCTTGAAGCCGACTTAGCAGAGCCCTGTGTTTTTGCTAAACAGTCGCTACCCCCTGGCCTGTGCCCCCCACGAGAGCTTGCGCTTACGTGGGGCCTCCTTCTTCCGAAGGTACGGAGGCAATTTGCCGAGTTCCTTCAACACCCTTCTCTCAAGCGCCTTGGTATACTCTACCTGACCACCTGTGTCGGTTTCGGGTACGGTCTATACGGTGGGGCTATTTCCTGGAACCATTTCGAAGCCATCCCAATCCGTTAAGGGATGACAACACACATGATCCGTCACACACCACCAGGCCCACGAATATTAACGTGGTTCCCATCGACTACCCCCTTCGGGCTCGTCTTAGGGGCCGGCTCACCCTGCGCGGATTAGCCTTGCGCAGGAACCCTTGGTCTTTCGGCGACAGTGCATCTCACACTGTTTATCGCTACTCATGTCTGCATTCGCACTTCCGATACCTCCACGACCCATTACCAGATCGCTTCATCAGCCTACGGAACGCTCCGCTACCGCGTACGCATATAGCGCACACCCTAAGCTTCGGTGCGTGTCTTGAGCCCCGTTACATCTTCGCCGCAGGATCTCTATTAGACCAGTGAGCTGTTACGCTTTCTTTAAAGGATGGCTGCTTCTAAGCCAACCTCCTGGTTGTTTTGGAAATCCCACATGCTTTCCCACTTAGACACGACTTGGGGACCTTAGCTGTAGGTCAGGGCTGTTTCCCTCTTGACGACGGACCTTAGCACCCGCCGTCTGTCTCCCGAGCATTACTCAATGGTATTCGGAGTTTGGTTAGGTTTGGTAGATCTCGCGACCCCCTAGCCCATCCAGTGCTCTACCCCCATCGGTATTCACTCGAGGCACTACCTCAATAGTTTTCGCGGAGAACCAGCTATTTCCCGGCTTGATTGGCCTTTCACCCCTAAACACAACTCATCCGGTAACTTTTCAACGTTAATCGGTTCGGACCTCCAGTGGGTGTTACCCCACCTTCATCCTGGTCATGCCTAGATCGCCGGGTTTCGGGTCTAATGCGTCAAACTCAGTCGCCCTATTCAGACTCGCTTTCGCTGCGCCTACACCTAACGGCTTAAGCTTGCTTGACACATTAAGTCACAGACCCATTATGCAAGAGGTACGCTGTCAGGGCATAAAACCCCTCCAACTGCTTGTAGGCAATCCGTTTCAGGTACTGTTTCACTCCCCTCATCGGGGTGCTTTTCACCTTTCCCTCACGGTACTAGTTCACTATCGGTCGCATACGAGTATTTAGGCTTGGAGGGTGGGCCCCCCATATTCAGACAGAATTACACGTGTTCCGCCCTACTCTAGTCCTCTTGTCTCACTTTCGCATACGGGACTGTCACCCGCTATGGTCGGCCTTTCCAAACCGTTCTGCTAGTTGAACAAGAGGCACTGGCCTGGTCCGCGTTCGCTCGCCACTACTAACGGAATCTCGGTTGATGTCTTTTCCTCCAGCTACTGAGATGTTTCAGTTCGCCGGGTTCGCTTCACCAAAGCTATCTATTCACTTCGGTGATACCCTCCCCAATTAACCCGTACCGCGTCCAGTCCGAAGACCAAACACGGCAAGGATTAATCGGTGAGAGTGGGTTTCCCCATTCGGAAATCTGCGGGTCAAAGGTTGCTCACACCTCACCGCAGCTTATCGCAGCGTGCCACGTCCTTCATCGCCTGTATGCGCCAAGGCATCCACGAATTGCCCTTACCTCACGCTTGAGAGTCCACACCACCAACGACAGGGCTGAATGTAGAACAGCCTTTCGACCATCCCATCACTCGGCAAACCCTGCCCCGGTTACGGTGCGGATAAGAATTCTTCTCAGCATAGTCATCAATTTGCTCAGCGTACCGTCATATCCCACACACACACAGATCACCCGTTACCGGATGCCCCGTCTGGCGAAATACGATGGCCGCAAGCGGCATCGATTTCTAAAACCCATTCACAATGTCAAACAGAAGCGTTTCCGCTTCGTATATTCCGGCTTTCGCCGGAAACTGATGTCTTCACCCTGGATGATGATGTGCAGCGTTCGTGCCTTCCCGCGGCAGCATTAAACATGCGCCTGCAGGAATGTTGGTGGAGCCTATCGGGATCGAACCGATGACCTGATGCTTGCAAAGCAACCGCTCTCCCAGCTGAGCTAAGGCCCCATACACGTACGCAACGATAAGCAATGGTGGGCCGAGTAAGAGTTGAACTTACGACCTCACGCTTATCAGGCGTGCGCTCTAACCACCTGAGCTACCGGCCCAAACTTGACCGCATGCCCGTCGGTCGCGGCAAAGCCGCGCCCCGATGGGCACGCTTTGCAGCGCCGGCCGAACTTGTCAGCGTGCAAAACAGCTTTGCTGTTTCGTCTCGCTGACTGCGTTTTCCAGGATGAAGGGACATGAGGACGGCGGCATATGTTCTATACGAAAGGTACGAAGCTCTTCCACCGACTAGCAGTGACGCTTTCGGACCGATCCTTAGAAAGGAGGTGATCCAGCCGCAGGTTCCCCTACGGCTACCTTGTTACGACTTCACCCCAGTCGCTAAACCCACCGTGGTCGCCTGCCTCCTTGCGGTTAGCGCAGCGCCTTCGGGTGAATCCAACTCCCATGGTGTGACGGGCGGTGTGTACAAGGCCTGGGAACGTATTCACCGCGGCATGCTGATCCGCGATTACTAGCGATTCCGCCTTCATGCACTCGAGTTGCAGAGTACAATCCGAACTGAGACGGCTTTTGGAGATTAGCGCACCCTTGCGAGTTTGCTGCCCACTGTCACCGCCATTGTAGCACGTGTGTAGCCCAACGCGTAAGGGCCATGAGGACTTGACGTCATCCCCACCTTCCTCCGGCTTATCACCGGCGGTTCCTTTAGAGTGCCCAACTAAATGATGGCAACTAAAGGCGAGGGTTGCGCTCGTTGCGGGACTTAACCCAACATCTCACGACACGAGCTGACGACAGCCATGCAGCACCTGTCACCTATCCAGCCGAACTGAAGGAAACCATCTCTGGTAACCGCGATAGGGATGTCAAACGTTGGTAAGGTTCTGCGCGTTGCTTCGAATTAAACCACATGCTCCACCGCTTGTGCAGGCCCCCGTCAATTTCTTTGAGTTTTAACCTTGCGGCCGTACTCCCCAGGCGGATAACTTAATGCGTTAGCTGCGCCACCCAAGCACCAAGTGCCCGGACAGCTAGTTATCATCGTTTACGGCGTGGACTACCAGGGTATCTAATCCTGTTTGCTCCCCACGCTTTCGTACCTCAGCGTCAACAGTCGTCCAGTGAGCCGCCTTCGCCACTGGTGTTCTTCCGAATATCTACGAATTTCACCTCTACACTCGGAATTCCACTCACCTCTCCGACGTTCAAGTGATGCAGTCTTAAAGGCAATTCCGAAGTTGAGCTCCGGGCTTTCACCTCTAACTTACAAAACCGCCTACGTACGCTTTACGCCCAGTAATTCCGAACAACGCTAGCCCCCTCCGTATTACCGCGGCTGCTGGCACGGAGTTAGCCGGGGCTTATTCTCCCGGTACAGTCATTATCTTCCCGGGTAAAAGAGCTTTACAACCCTAAGGCCTTCATCACTCACGCGGCATTGCTGGATCAGGCTTTCGCCCATTGTCCAATATTCCCCACTGCTGCCTCCCGTAGGAGTCTGGGCCGTGTCTCAGTCCCAGTGTGGCTGATCATCCTCTCAGACCAGCTAAGGATCGTAGCCTTGGTAGGCCTTTACCCCACCAACTAGCTAATCCTACGCGGGCTCATCCTCTGGCGATAAATCTTTGGACTTACGTCATCATACGGTATTAGCAGCAGTTTCCCGCTGTTATCCCGTACCAAAGGGCAGATTCCCACGCGTTACGCACCCGTGCGCCACTAACACTCCGAAGAGCATTCGTTCGACTTGCATGTGTTAGGCATGCCGCCAGCGTTCGTTCTGAGCCAGAATCAAACTCTCAAGTTTATGTTCGACTACGTATCCGGTGGAATAACCGAACACAGCGCCGTACACTCCAGGAGCCGTTCCTGCACAATATACAAGTGTGTATGCATATTGAGACATATGAAACGGCCTAGCTTTAACCGATCCTCTGACGCCTGAAGGCCATCAGAAACCGGAGCCGCCGCCCACATGTCCCTTCATCATAATAACAATGAGAAAGAGCCAAAACAGGCAACCCTACCTCCCCTAACCTCTCGGCTCTGGGTGATCACATATGCGATCCAGGATTGCCTCAGCGCCTCATCCCGTTTCCGGTGAAGCGCCGCTGACAAGAGAGCTTCTAGGCGACCCCGCTGTGGGGGTCAATATCAAATTGCAGTTTTGTGGCAGAGGATGACGGAAGTGGCCTGAATGGCCTGTTTCCGGAGGTTTGCGAGGGTCGTCGAGGGCTAGG
>NZ_JBHUGS010000007.1:0-1661 GCF_042682045.1 Sphingomonas arantia | reverse complement strand
GCGCCGTAGGACACCAGGCCGGTCAGGACGTCGCCGATCGCCGTGCCGACCTTGCCGAATGCTTCCGTCATGCCGGAGGCCGCCTTGCCGGCGACGTCCCCGATCGCGGACCAGCGGTTCACCGTGTCGTCGAGGAGCTCGTTGTACGCCGCCTGCGCGGCGGTCACAGCCTGCTGCCCATCGGCGATCGCGACCTGCTGGGCGACCCAGTCAGCTCCATCTGTGCCGAGGAAGCCCTGCGTTTCCGCTTCCTGCGTGGCCTTCAGCACAGCCAGTGTGTGATTGCGCACCGCGTCGGTCGCGCTGACCAGGCGCAACTCCTCCTCCAGGACCGCGAGCTGGTCGCGGCCCTTGGCGAGATCCGCCTGCAGACGTCCCTTCGTTTCCGCGTCGGTCAGCCGGTCACGCGCCGCGCGCTGGTTATCAAGCGCCTGTTCGGCTGCCTGCGCGCCCGACAGATCCTTGACGCGATACGCCGCCTCGATCGCCGCCAGCAGCGGCAGGTCAGCGATCCGGTCGCGCAGCAGCTCGTTCGCCCGCTCGGCCGGCACGGTGCCGGCAGCGACCGCCGCGTTCACCTGTTCCTGCATCGCCGCCTGGTCCCGCATCGTCGCAGTCGACTTCGCGGCATCGGACACACGCTGCGCGATCGACAGGCGCACCTGACGCGCGACGGCGGCCTCGATGTCGCCGCGCTGCTTGATCGCCTGGCTCTCGGCCTTCACGCGCGCCTCGGCGATCAGCGCCTCGGCACCCGAGACGCCGTAGGCATCCGCCAGTGCGTACAGGTTGCGGATCTGCGCCTCGATCGCGGCAGCATCGCGCGCCAGCTGCTCGGCATGCTTGTCGGTCTTGGGCTTCTCCGGCGTGCGATCGGCCTTCAGCTCGTTTGCCTTCTTCGTCAGGCGATCCTGCGCGGCGTCGATCGTGTTCTTGCCGACCGCGTTGACGATTCCGTCGGTGCGGGCGACGAATTGTTCCACGCCCTGCGCATAGCCCTTGCCGAACACGGCGCCGAGCTTGGTGCCGGCGCCGCCGATCGCGGCCGACGCGGTGTCGAGCCCCATCGCCTTCAGCACGGGCGCCACGGCCCCGCCGATCGACGTCAGCCAGCTTGCGGCCCAGTCATAGACTTGGCGGAACATCTTGCCGACGCCGTTCGCCGCCCAGGTCGCGGCATCCACCACCGGCTGAAAGTATGCGGTGACCGCGGCAACCGCGCCCTTCACATAGCCGCTGACGACGGGCGCGATCTGGCCCCACAGTTCCACCACGACATTGTATGCGCCGGCGAACAGACCGTAGACCTGCGCGAAGAACGTCTGCAGCTGCTGGAGATCGTCCGGCGCATAGAAATAGTCGAGGATCCGCTTGCCGGACACTTCCTCGCCCAGACCATCCTTGATCGTCTTCATGACGCCGCGGACGATGTCGCCGGTCGTGACGCTGACGTCGCCGAGCTTCTTCATTTCCTTGTGGGTCAGACCCAGCCCGTTGGCGAACTCCTTCATGTTCGCGTTGTCGCCCAGCTGCTCCTTCCAGCGGTACATACCGACGGCGACGACCGACAGTGCGGCGACATACGGCGCGGCCACGAGTGCCAGGCCACCGACCTGCTTGGCAAAACCCTTCATCCCGCCCTCGGCCTGCTGCGCGACCTG
>NZ_JBHUGS010000005.1:0-583457 GCF_042682045.1 Sphingomonas arantia | reverse complement strand
CGCGGCGATCTTGGACTGAGGTTGCGACACCCCGGCGCTCCGTGGCTGCAAGGACGCTCGCCCCGAGCGCGGGAAAGCTCCCTTGCCCACGGTTGACCTGAATTCGCGCGCCTAAGCGAGCCTACGCTGGCAGTTATCGTAGCGAGGGTCTGAGACGGTGCTTCGCTTGCCCGCCATGGTCGGATCGATACGGCCGGACCCATACGCGACCCGTTCGCCAATAATGCCGCGACAGTTTTCTGACCACATTGGTCGCGCAACGCACGCGCTTTGCGTCGCGTCTCATCATGTTCGAGCCGAGTGTGCAGAGCGGCGGTTCGCTCGTTTCCGGCGCTGGATTCTGGCTGCCGCTTAGGCCGTTCGCGGTCAGCGACAATCTGCCGGGAGGGGCCTTACGATCTTGGAACTGAGCGGTGGTGCCGACCCGCGCAGACGCCCGACTGGCGCCGGCGAACAAAGTTTTGTCCGCGAGAGCATGGTTGACCCGCCTCGCCAAGACGGACGCCGACTTCAGAGAGGCCGGAAATCCGAGACGATCGAAAGTCTCAAGCTCCACACGTTTCGAGTGGTGCTCGTTTACGACTGTGTGTGATGCCGCATCGTAGACTGCGGTGAAATTCTGGAAAGCGAAGCGTCCGATGGATGCCTCCTAGAAAGGACCGATCGAGGGGTGAGTTGTGGTCCGTCTGCTGGGCCGCGCTCCGCTATGCGAAGCGCTTCGCCATTTCGGTCGTTGGAGTCCAAGCCATTCGTTCGTAGCAAGGGCGACCGGCATCGGTGGAATGGAGGATGGCGTAGATTATTCCGCGGTCGCGGAAGGCTTGGTCACTCGCCTCCATCAGGGCCCGCTCGACACCCTGTCCGCGATGGGGTGGCTCGACGAAGACGTTCAGGACGTAGCCTCGACGGCAATCCTCGGGGTGTGCGGGATGGGGCGGCCATTCGATCTCCATCAGGCCAACCCCGCCGATGGCTTCTCCGTCGTCTGCTTCGGCCATGAAACCGAAGTAGCGGCCGTCCGCCAGACGCGGTTGCAGCCAAGCCGAGAAGGGTGCCGCCATCGCAGCCAGATCGTGCTCCGCCTTGCCCGCTTCTCGGAACATTTCCTCCCGGTGATCGCAGATACGCGCGTGGTCGGAGAGGGTAACGGGACGCAACTTAATCATGCCGCGGCCTAGCATTCGCGATTTGCGTCGATCAAGTTTCGAGCCAGGCGGTCCTGTGAACGAGGGTTGATTGGGAACATATCCTGATGGGTACGGGCCATCGCGTCAGGACATGTTCCCGATTGGCAAAGCCTTCCCCATCCTGACCAGCGGGACGCCAATCCCGTCGGAGGCCACCGCGATCGGGTCGGCGAGGCGGCGGTAGCCGCAGGCGTGGTAGAGCGGTTCCCCGGCGAGCGTTGCCATCATTTCGGCGTCGCGGAAGCCGTATGACCGGGCGGCGTGTTCGCAAAGGTCGAGGATCGCACGCCCGACGCCGCGGCGGGCGTGGTCCGGGTCGGTGTACATCGCCCGGATGCGGGCGGGATCGGTGGCGGGGTCGAGGGTTTCCGGCTCGCGCGCGACGAGGCTGGTGTCGCCGCCGAACAGCGTCTTGCGATAGCTCCAGCCGCCGCAGCCGACGAGCACGTCGCCAACGAACAGCATGAAATAGGTGCCGTCGCGGAGCAGTTGCGTGTCGAGACCCATGACGTGGTGGCTGGCCCGGACCTGATCGGGGTCGAGGAAGCCGGACTGGAGCCGGTCGATCGCCCGATGGATCAGGGCGTGCAGGCGATCGAGGTCTTCGATCGTCGCGATGCGGTGGGTGAAGTCGGTCAAGGCATGCCCTGTCGGATGTGGCGGTGCAGACTGTCCGCACCGCCACCGGCGGTCAATATTTCACGCGGAGGCGCGTGTAGTAGAAGCCGCCGTTGAACCCGAACGGTCCGCCGGCGCGGGGATAGACCTGCCCGTCCGACGTGCCGCCGGTGATCGGATAGATCTGCACCGTGTTCGTCGCCTTCAGCTTGTCGGGACGCTCGTCGAGGACGTTCTGTGCGCCGATCGCCAGCGTGAAATGCTCGCCGAAATTATAGCCGAGTTCGAGGTCGGTCGTGAACTTGCCGCCGAACCGCTGGTTCGGAACGCCGTTGGTCTGCCCATAATCCTGCGCGCTGGTGAACGAGCTGTAGTAGTTTTCGCGGATGTTGAGGTTGAGGTTGTCGAGCGACCAGTTGGCGTTGAAGACGACGCGGTGCTTGGGCGCCAGATTTTCCGCGTCTATCAGCTGCGCGACGCTGATGATGCGATCGTTATAGTCTACGACCTTGGTATCGTTGTAGTTGTAGGCGAGCGACACGTTGACCAGTGCCCGGCTGAGCGTTGCGCGCCAGGTGCCGACCACGTCGACGCCGCGCGTGCGGGTTTTGAAGCCGTTGGTAAAGTACTGGACCTGTCCGCCGACACCAACCGGCAACAGGGCAGGCTGGGCCGCGAGGTCCGCCGCGCTGACGATGAAGGGCGAGGTCAGGCCGATGCGGTTGCGGAGGTCGATCTGATATCCGTCGACGGTGATCGTCATGTTGCGGACCGGTTCGAGGATGAAGCCGACGCCGTAGTTCGTCGACTTTTCGGGCGTCAGATCCGTCGCGCCATAATATTGCGCGACGGCGGTGTTCGTCGGGTAGGTGCCGCTCTGGAACGCGACGCCGTTGTTGAACGAGGTCGTGACGATCGAGACGTTCGACTGGCCCGGCGATGGGGCGTGGAAGCCGGTGCCGAAGCTGCCGCGGATCGAGAACATGTCGGTCAGCTTGTAGAGCGCGTTCACCTTGCCGACCCAGGCATCGCCGAACGTGTTGTAATGTTCGTAGCGGCCAGCCGCGCCGACCGTGAACGCCTCCGTGATGTCGGTTTCGAGACCGACATAGGCGGCATAGGCCTTCTGGCTGAACTTGCCCGCGGTCTGCGGACTGGTGCCGGCATAGCCGCTGGCGCCGACGCCCTGCGCCGCGGTGGTGCCGGACGGGACGTACACGCCGGGTGCGGTCTGGGTGTAGAGTTGTTGTGCGACGGCATAGGGGCCGGCGGCGTAGGATTGCTCGTCGCCCGCGGTCTGTTCGTAGGTTTCCTTGCGGAACTCACCGCCGAACGAGATGGTCAGCGGGGCGGCGAGGCCGAGGTCCGCGGCATAGGTAAAGTCGGCGTTGGCGTTCACTTCCTTCTGGATCAGGTCGCCGAAGTCGAACGCGGTCTGCGTTTGCGGACCGAAGGAGAAGTTGGCTGAGCTGTACATCGACAGGGACAGCTTGTTGCGGGCGAGCGTGCCGGACAGATCGTAGCTGAAGGCGCCGGACGTGCCCTTGTAGCCGAGCACGCCGTAGATCTGCTGCGTCTTGCCGACGAAGCGCGGCGTGAAACCGGCCGGATAGAGCTCCGCAAAGCGGAAGGTGTTGCCGTCGCGCACGAAGCCGCCGGTCGGGCAGGTGGCGTTGCCGGCGGGGCAGGGCGTCAGGAAGAAGGTGTTGTTGAACGCGGCGTTCGCACCCTGATTGCGGACCACGCCGGCCGTATCGACCGCGGTGCTGGACACCGGCGGGCGGTAGTTGAAGCTCTGGTTGCCCTTATTCTGCGCATAGTTGGCGAACAGGTAGAGCTTGCTGTCGTCGGTGACGTTGAGCGCCGAGTTGAAGACCGTCTTGAACCCGTGCGAGGGCGAGTTGCCCCAGATCTGCACCGGGCCGGGATAGTTGGGCAGTTGCGAGGCGAGTGCGGGGAAGTTCGTGGCGAAATTGGCCGCCGACGGGCGGGTCTGGCCGCGGCTGGTCTGCCCTTCGTCGACATATTCGCCGGTGACGTTGACGAAGCCCCAGTCGCCCTTCAGCCCCGCATTGGCGGCGATCTGGTAGCTTTCGCCGTCGCCGTCATAATATTGACCGGTGCGGCCGACGATCTCGATCCCCTGATCCTCACGCAGGCCGTAGTTTAGCACGCCGGCGATCGCATCGGAGCCATATTGCGCGGTGGCGCCTTCGCGCAGCACCTGCAGGCTGCCGATCGCGAGCGACGGGATCGCCGAAATATCCGGCCCCTGCGCGCCCCGGCCAAGGCCGGTGTCACTGCCGCCATAGACCTGGACCAGCGCGGAGCGGTTGTAGCGTTTGCCGTTGAGCATCACGAGCACCTGATCGCCCGCGAGGCCGCGTAGCGAGGGGGATCGCACGAAGGTCGACGCGTCCGAAATCGAGTTTTGTCCGGCGAAGAAGGACGGGACGATGTTCTTCAGCTGGTCGATCATGTTGGCGGCGGGTTGTACGGCGAAGTCCGCGGCGCTGATGACGTCGACCGGCGAGGGAGAATTGGCGAGCGTCCGGTCGGTTCGGCGCGTGCCCAGCACGACGATTTCACTGGCCGGATCCTGCGATGCCGCCGTGCCCGAGGAAGCGGACGTATCCTGCGCGGCGGCGGCCTGCGCGGTTATCAGCGCCGTTGCGGCGGCCGCGTCCTCATCGGCCGCAAGGGCTGCGGACCCGGACGCGAGCGAGAACGCCAAAGCGACGGTCGAAGTCATGGATCTGATCATCAAGAGCCCCCAATTGATTAAGGCGCTTTCAGATACCCTCTTTCCCCCAGCCCCCCGCCAGACCGTCGATTGTTCGACGCGTCGAACCCTTCTTCCGAGTTACACGGCAAACATTTGCCGCGCCCCCCGGGTATATTGGACATGTCATATTGGACATGTTTCCAACGCCGTATCAAACCGAAAAACAGGTGACGGTGCGATGGAACGCAATTATGTTGCAGAATTGTCGCATGACAGTTTGGTTGCGGTCGCCCGACGGTGAAGTGCCCGTCGGGCGGTTCGGCGGGGTTCAACCTTTCATGTGCGTGGCAACAAGAGGCGGGCCGACGACGCTGGTAGAGACGTGGCATCGCAATTCGCCATGACGACGGGAACGCCAGATGACGCCAGCAGCATCGATCGACAGCCTGCCTCCGCTCCGGGAGATCACGACCGCCGCCGCGTGGCGCGGCGATACGCTGGCGGCGGGCGACAGCTGGATCTACCGTTTGTCGGAGCCGCAGATCGCGGAGCTGGAGCGGCTGGGGACGCAGTTCGTCGAGGACGATCCCGACCTGCGGTTCGTGCAGAAGGAGGCGTATCCGCTGGTCGAATGCCGCGATGCGGTGGAGGAGTGGGGGAACGACGTCGATTTCGGGCGCGGGTTCGTGCTGGTCCGCGGCCTGCGCACGCATCTGTATTCCGACGCGCTGTCGGCGGCGATCTACTACATCCTCGGGCTCTATATGGGTGACCCGATCCGCCAGAACGAGAAGGGCGACCTGATCGATTCGATCTATGCGACGTCCGAGAAGATGATGGACGACCCGACCGCCAAGTCGTCGAAGGTTCGCGATCATCTGGTCTATCATTCGGACTCGTCCGACATCGTGGCGCTGATGTGCCTGCGGCCGGCGAAGGAGGGCGGGGCATCGTGCCTCGTGTCGGGGGCGGAGATCTACAACGAGATCCTGCGCCGCCGGCCCGACCTGGCGCCGTTGCTGTTCGAACGCTATCACTGGGACTGGCGGCGGCAGGATGTGAATGCGCCGGCCGACACCTATACCTCGCCGATCATCGACCTGACCGACGGCGTGTTCAGCATGTATGCGGGGTCGCTCTACATCCTGACCGCGCAGGACTATGCGGGCGTGCCCAAGCTGAGCCCCGAACAGATCGAGGTGCTGAAGCTGTTCGACGAGATCGCGTACGAACCGGGCATGGCGATCGAGATGGATTTCCGGCCGGGCGACATCCAGTGGCTGTCCAACTATGCAGCGCTGCATGCCCGGACGCTGTTCCACGACCATCCGGAGCCGCAGCGCCGGCGCCACCTGTTGCGGCTGTGGCTGAGCCGGCAGGGCAAGCGGCCGGTGATCGACGGGTTCGGCAAGAACGGCGTGGTCCAGGTGCGCGACAAGCCGCGCGCGGGGAAGACGGTCGACGACCAGGGCTTCTTCCGGATCGGCGTGGCGCCGGTGCCGCGGTTGCTGGCGGATCATGGCTGAGGGGGGTCGGTCCCCGGCTTGACCGGGGGCCGCCTCGACCGAGTTCGATGCTTCTAGAATCAGAAAGCCGGCAGTGGGAGCTGCCGGCTTTCTTGTATCAGCGCGGTCTGGGTCCCGCCGTCATTCGCGCGTGTAGGTGGCGGGGACGTCGGGGTCCTGGCCGGCCTTGCCCCACAGGATGATCTCGTTCCCCCATGGGTCCTCGAACGCGTAGTTGTAGCCGTTGAATTCGCTCCAGTAGTGATCCTTCCAGAGGATCTTCGCGCCGCGTGCCTCGGCGGCGGACAGGATGCGTTCGGGCGTGTCGTCGTCGCTGACCATGACCCAGATTCGCGCCTTGCGGTCGCCGCGGCTGAGCGGGGCGGGCCCTGGACCTTCGGGGGTGGGGAAAGGACGCGGGTTGTTCGAGTTGAAGATGCCGATGTGCAGGTTGCCGATCTCGCTCGGGCTGCCGTCCTTGTTCTTGAATTGATCGCCGGGGACGAGGCGGTGATAGACGCCGGTGGGGCGGCCCTCGTTGGTCCAGCCGAACACGTCGGCATAGAATTGCCCGGCCGCCGCCGGATCGTCGGACACCAGATCGACGAAGATGAGCGTGTTTGGGTAGGTCATGCGGTACTCCTCAACCGAAACGATAGGCGGAGACGGTCGCCTCCATGACGACGTCCGAGAAGACGCGGGTGCCGGCGTCCTCGTCGCCCGCGCCGGCGGCGATCATCAGCGGGAGCAGATGTTCCTCGCGCGGGTGGGCGTTGCGGGCGGCCGGCCCTTGCGACCAGTGGGCGAGCGCATCGAGGCGCGCGTCCGTGTCGGGCTGCGCCAGCGACGAGGTCAGCCAGCCGTCGAACGCGGCGGACGGCGCGGTGGCGGCCGGCGTGCGGAACGCGCGCATATTGTGGTAGCTCATCCCCGACGCGACGATCAGGACGCCCTCGGCGCGCAACGCCTTCAGCGCGCGGCCCGCCGCGATATGGTCGGCCGGATCGAGATCGGTCTTGATCGACAGCGGCACGACCGGGATGTCGGCATCGGGAAAGGCGAGCAGGAACGGGATGAAGACGCCGTGGTCGAACCCGCGGGTCGTGTCGGTCCGCGCCGGAATGCCGGCGTCGGTCAGCAACTCGACAATCCGCGCGGCGACCGCGGCGGATCCGGGCGCGGGATATTGCAGTTCGTAGGTGTGCGGCGGGAAGCCGTTATAGTCGTAGATCATCTTCGGCGCGGGCACGGATGCGACGGTGAACTCCCGCTCCTCCCAATGACCGGACACGACGACGATCGCCTTGGGCCGCTCGGGCAGCGTCGAGGCGAGGCTCTTCAGCCAGGCCGCCATCTTGTCCCACGTGTCCGCCGGGCCGCCCATGACCGACCAGTCCATGAAGAAGCAGGGGCCGCCGCCGTGCGGGATGAACAGCGTGGGTTGCAGGGGCGGGGTTGGGTGGTCGGGCATGATGCGGTCCGATCGGAGGTGAAGCGTAGGGGGCGTGTGTATCGTCGCGGTGCGGATCGACGCTTGTCCGAGCGCGCCAGGATTCTTGCAGCGCGCGTCGGCACGGCCGGACCGCCGGCAAAATATGCGCGGGACGCACACTCTTTTGTCGAAGCGGCGCAGCGGGGCGAATGCTTTTGACCGGCCGGTCCGCATCGGATCGAACAGGGGCAGCATGACAGGGCACGCTTCGGCGGTGCCCCCCAGACCATCCCGGGAGTGATCGCACCCATGGCCACCTTACCGTTCCGCGCCACATCGAAGAGGGAGGCGAACCCCGCGCGCGGCGTCGCGATCGCCTGCACGATCGGCAACATGCTGTGCCTGACGACGACGGTCAGTTCGGTGTTCGGCGTGTTCCTCGTGCCGATCTCGGAGGATTTCGGCTGGCCGCGCGCGCATGTGACGGCGGTGCTGGCGATCATCTCGCTGGTCAGCATCGTCGCGTTCCCGATCGTCGGGCGGCTGATCGACATCTTCGGCGGGCGCAAGGTGCTGCTGATTGGCAATGTCGCGTTCGCCGCGAGCGTCGCGCTGGTCAGCCAGATGCAGAACAGCATCGTCCAGTTCTACATCCTCTACGCCATGATCGGCGTCGCGGGCGCGATCCCGTGTACGGCGATGTTCTCCAAGGTTATCTCCGAATGGTTCGACGAGCGCCGCGGGCTGATGCTGGGGGTGAGCGCGGGGATCGGCAACGGCGTCGGCGCGACGGTGATGCCGATCATCGCCGCGACGCTGCTGCCGGCGATCGGCTGGAAGGCGAGCTATGCGGTGATCGGGCTGATCGTCTTCGGGATCGGGTTTCCGACGCTGTACTTCCTGTTGAAGGATGCGCCGCGCAGCGGGGATGCGGTGTCGGCCGATCGTCCCCAGCCGGTGGCCACGACCGGATCGACACTGGGCGAGGCGGTGCGCAGCCTGCCGTTCTGGCTGATCATCCTGAGCCTGGGGCTGGGCGCGGGTTGCCTGACCGCGGTGTTCAGCCATGTCATCCCGGTGCTGACCGACCGCGGGATCGACCTGGGGCTGGCGACCGTGGTGATGTCGGTGCTCGCGCTGGTGACGGCCGGCTGGCAGGTCGCGGTCGGGTCGCTGCTCGATCGGATCACGTCGCCGCGGACGGCGGCGCCCGGGTTCCTGGTGGCCGCCGCGGGGCTGTGGCTGCTCGCCAACAGCACGGGGACCGGTATGCTGGTGCTGGCCGGCGCGTTGCTCGGCGTGGGCCTGGGGACCGCGTTCGGCGCGCTGCCCTATTTCATCTCGCGCTATTTCGGGCTGCGGCATTACGGGACGATCATCGGGGTGATCTACGCGATCGTGATGGCCGCGCAGGGGGCCACGCCGTATCTGATGGACCTGTGGTTCGACGCGCACGGATCCTATGCCGGATCGATCGTGGCGATCGAGCTCTGCCTGCTGGCGATCGGCGCGCTGATCCTGACGTTCCCGCCCTATACGGTAAAGATCAGCGCGGCGGAGGTCGCCGGGGTGAACCACGGCGGGATCTAGCCGGCGCGGCGCGGGGCGGCCGGAGCGTCAGGCCCGCGCGGCGCCGCCGCTCTGGCGGTGCTGGCTGGGGGACAGGCCGAAGCGTTCGCGGAACGCGCGGCTGAAATGCGCGGCGTCGGTGAAGCCCCAGCGGAAACAGATTTCCGAGATCGCCAGCTGGGCATGGATCGGACTGACCAGATCGGCATAGCAGCGTTCGAGGCGGCGGCGCTTGAGATAGCTGGAGAAAGTCGTCGCGCTGCCGGTGAACAGTTTCTGGACGTAGCGCGACGACACGCCGTTGTCCGCCGCGACCGTTTCGAGCGACAGTTCGGGATCGTGCAGCATCGTTTCGATCCGCATGCAGATGCGTTTAAGGTGCGAGGCGCGCGCGCCGGCCGCCCCGCCGCGTGATTCGATGCGGCCGTCGCTGGCGAGGCAGGCGACCAGGAACTCGATGATCGACTGTTCGATCGGCTGGAACTGATCGTCGGTCAGCATGTCGAGCGTGCCGGCGATGTTGGCGAGCAGGCCGTGGAAGATCCGCTGGATCCCCGACTGGGCGCCGAGCAGGCCGACCCGCTGGCCGAGCGGGATGATCAGCCGCGGGCCGACCGCGAGCTGCGGCAGCTTGATGAACAGCATCTCGAAATCGGTCGTCAGGCGAAGCGTTGAGTCGACGCCCGATGCGCCGACCACGATCGACCCCGGCTGCATCGTTGTGACGACGCCGCCGGCCTCCAGCACCGCCTCGCCCGCGATCAGCGCCGCGAGCCAGATCGCGGAATTATGATCGGCGTTGCGCCCGCCGAACGTCTGCGCCGTGGACCGCACCACCGCGAATTCGGACCCGAGTGCGGTGGTGGTGACCGACACCGACCCGGTCATGCACGACAGCGCGGCGGGATCGGCCACGGGCAGCTTCAGCCGGCGGAGCGTATCGATCCACACCGCTTGGCGCTCCGCCGCCGGCACCGTATCGAGCGAGAAGGTCCAGATCGGCATGGTCGGGGGTCGTCACTCCGGGTCTTTGACCGAGCCCTTGCAGGGGAAGATGCCACGGTCGATGCGGACGTGGATACCCTTCGTCCCGTCGACCACCTGTGTCACGCCGAAATCGGCGGCGACGGACATCAGCGAATAGGCGTCGTTCCGCGACAGGCCCTGATGTTCGGTCAGCAGATGGAGCATGTCGACCGCGGCGTTCTTCATCGCCTGGTTCAGATCCTCGTGGAAGCCGTGGACGATCCAGTTGTTCGGCGTCTCCAGCAGCGGCGAGGGGAAGCTGAAATCCTTGCGCAGGACGATCTGGAACAGGCAGTTGAGCGATGCCTCGATCGCCGTGCCGGAAATTTCGCCGTCGCCCTGCGAGACATGCGGGTCGCCGATCGAGAACAGCCCGCCGGCGACCTGGACCGGATAGTACATCGTGGCGCCAGCGCCGATCCGCCAGTTGTCGATATTGCCGCCGTGCAGGCCGGGCGGGATGGTCGACACGCGTTCGCCGACCGCGGGCGCGACGCCCGCGGTGCCGAGATGCGGGCGGGCCGGAATCGTGATTCCTTCCAGCGCCAGCATCCGGTCGCATTCCGCGCAATGCGTGATGACGCCGGGGGTCAGATAGGTGCCGGGGAAGTCATAGGCGTAATGCGCCGATGCGGTGTTGGTGTTGGGGTTGAGCGCGTAGATCGTAACGCGTTCGCGGCGATCGAACTCCTCGTACAAATGGCCCCAATTGGCGGCGAGGTTCGACCCGTAGTTGAACCGCGGCGTCATCTGCAGATAGCGGACCTCGAGCATGTCGCCGGGCTCCGCGCCCTCGACGAAGATCGGGCCGGTCATGATGTGGACGCCGGGATTGCGATCGGATTCCGGTACTTCGGTGAAGATGCGGGTGATCGCCTCGTCCATCATCAGGTCTGGCGCGTCGCCGGCATGGTGCGTCACCGCCTCCGCCATCACAAGGTCGCCGGACCGGATGCGGAGCGCGGGTTTGATCTCCGGGTGGAAATAGCCCCAGTGGATCGTCTCCGGCGTGGCACGCAGCAGGTGCAGGTCGCGGGTCTCGGTGTCGGGGCGGATTTCGCCGGGTGCGCAGATCAATGCCATGTGGAAGGCCCCTGTGTTCAGGTCGGTTAAGGCGGACGCGGGGAAGCGGCCCGCCCGAGACGATCCCGGGCGGTGGCACGCTGTCGACGCGGTGCGGACTGTCAGGCGGTGGTGAGTGCGGGCTGCACGGCGGGGCCGGTCAGCCGGTCGTAGGTTTCGCGGTAACGCTTCACGAGCCAGCGGTTGAATTGGATCTGCGCGCCCTCCTGCCATGCGTAGCGGCCGCGCGGGGCGAAGCGGGAACGCAGGCCGACCTGGACCAGCGCATCGACATGCATGTCCTGGTCGATGATGTGCATCGCCGCGATCATGTTCATTTCCATCTTGTGCGCGAACGATGGGTGGCGCGAGGCGCCGGGAGCGACCAGCACGCCGGTATCCTGCTCCATCGTCTCCGGCCCGGTCGGGCGAAGGATGAGGTAGATGACCATGTCGCTCATCATCACCAGCGACAGCGTGGGCGGGATGTTAGCGAACGTCATGCGGTTGCGGTCCGTCTCGTCGAGCCCCGGGAACACCGGCAGCAGCGCGCGCTGCGTGGCGTTGAAGCTGGCGTCGGGATGCAGCGTGCCGTTGTAGCGCAGGAAACCCGCGTCGGCCGGATCGGCGTCCGGAAACTCGGCGCGTTCGGAAGGCACGAAGTCGTGCAGCGGACCCTGGTGCAGTTTCGACGCGTGGTAGCCGTCATTGTTGTTTTCGAACATGACCTTCCAGTTCCACGGGAACACGCCGGGTTCGCGCGGGCGCTCGCCCTCCGCATTGGCCAGGTCGTAATGCGCGATCGCATCGGTGACCGCGGTCAGCCGGGGGGCGAGCGGGGCGGCGTCCATGTCGAAATTGACGAAGACGAAGCCCTGCCAGATCTCGACCTTGAACCGGGTCAGGCCGTGGTCCTCCTTGCGGAAGTTGCAGGTCTTTTCCATCGCGGGCGCGCCGGTCAGCCGCCCGTCGAGCCCGTAGGCCCAGTGGTGATAGGGGCACAGGAACATCCGCGTGTTGCCGGACCCTTCGGCCACCAGCATCGCGCGGTGCGCGCAGACCGAGGACATCGCGTTCACCTGCCCGTCGCGGCCGCGCGCGACGACGATCGGTTCGCCGACGATCTGCGTCGTGAAATAGTCGCCGACGTTCGGCACCCAGCTTTCACGGCCGGCACAGAGCCATTCGTGATAGTAGAGCGCCTCCTTCTCGAACTCGTAAAAGTCCTTGTCGGTGTAGCATTCGGGCGGCAGCGTCTGCGCCTCCGACAGGTCGATGGCCGAGGAGTCGAGCGACGCGATGAAACCGGCGGCGGGCAAACGTGCGGGCATGGTGATCAGCACCCCATCTGATCGTTGTGTGGCAGCGCCCCCGGATCAAACCGTCCGGGCGGATACCAACATCGACGGGACTACACCGCAGCCGCCCGCCATTCTTGTTCCCGGGCGCACGGTAAGTTGCAGCGGAGGCTAGTCGGCGGCGATCGACAGCGTCAGCGGCCGCCATGCCGCGATGTCCGCCTGCATTGCGGCGATCTCGCCCTCCGCATAGCCGAGCGCATCGGCACCGAGCAGCAGGCGGAGCGGGGGCGCGTCGGAATCGACCAGGGTCAGGATCGCCTGCGCGGCCTTGACCGGATCGCCGGGTTCCGTGCCGGCATGGGCGGCGAGGGTGCGTTCGGCCTGATGCGCGGTCGCGTCGTAGGCCTCGATACGGGCGTCGGCGAGGCGGAGCGAGGGGCCGGCGAAATCGGTGCGCAGACCGCCGGGCGCGACGTTGGTGACGCGGATGCCGAGCCCCGCCAGTTCCTGCGCCAGCGTGCGGCCGATGCATTCGACCGCGAACTTGCTTGCGCCGTAGATGCCGGTGCCGGCCCAGGGTGCCCAACCGCTGACCGACGTTATCGTGACGATATGCCCGGCGCGGCGCGCGCGCATCGCCGGCAACACCGCCTGGATCACCGCGATCGTCCCGAAGACGTTGGTTTCGAACAGGTCGCGGACCTGGGCGAGGCTCGTCTCCTCGATCGCGCCGACCATGCCGAAACCGGCGTTGTTGACCAGCACGTCGATGCCGCCGTGATGCGCCTCGACATGCGCGACGGCCGCTGCGATCGCGGTGGTATCGGTGACGTCGGCGATCAGCGCGACGGCGTTGGTGGGGTGGAGCGCGGTGAAGGCATCGGCGGCCGCGTGGCTGCGGACCGTGCCGGCCACGATGTCGCCGCGGGCCAGCGCCGCCTTCGCCAGATCGCGGCCGAGACCGCGCGAGACGCCGGTGATGAACCAGATCATGCGGGATCGCCGCGGCGGGCAAGGAGGGTTTCGACTTCACTACGCGTGGGGGCGGAGTCGGCGGAGGCGCGCGAGACCGACAACGCGGCGGCGGCCGATGCGAATTCCATCGCGCGCAGCAGCGGGAAGCCGCGCGCCAGTTCGCAGGCGAGTGCGGCGTTGAAGACATCGCCCGCGCCGGTGGTGTCGACCGCCGCGATCCGCAGCGCTGGCTGGAAGACGAGCATGCCGCCGATCAACGCCGCACTGCCGCGCGGGCCGAGCGTGACGAGCCCGTCGCGTGCCCCGCGCTGGCGCAGGTCGTTGAGCGCGGCGTGGATGGCGGCATCGTTGCTGCCGTCGATCCCGGTCAGGTCGGCAAGCTCGGTCTCGTTCGGCGTGACCAGATCGGCGAGCGGGAACAGCGCCAGCGCCGCGCGGTCGGACGGCGCGGGGTTCAGGATCGTGCGGACAGTGTGGCGGCGGGCGATCTCCAGCGCGGCCTGCACCGTCGGCAACGGCACCTCGAGCTGCACGACGACGGCATCGGCGCCCGCGATCAGCGCGGTGGCGGCCTCCACCATCGCCGGGGTCAGCGCTGCGTTGGCGCCGGGTGTCACGACGATGCTGTTCGATGCGTCATCGGCGACGAGGATGTGGGCGGTGCCGGTCGCGGTGCCGGCGGTGGTGGTGACGTGCGCGACATCGACGCCGCGTGCGATCAGATGCGCGCGGGCGGCGTCCCCGTGCGCGTCGTCGCCGATTGCGGCGACCATGTGGGTTTCGGCACCTAGGCGGGCCGCGGCGACCGCCTGGTTCAGCCCCTTGCCGCCGACGACCGTTTCCGATCCGCGGCCAAGGATCGTTTCGTTGGGGCGGGGCAGGGCGGCCACGCGCAGGATGATGTCGGTGTTCACGCTGCCGATGACGACGATACGCGGCACGGCCTTGGACGAGATGGTCATCGCGGCTCCTGATGGGATCGACGCATTCTGGCAGTTGTGCGCGGCCAACGTCTTGTCCGCGCGCGCCCGTCCTCTTGGCCTTCGGTCAGCTGCTGAACAGCGCCTTCCGGATGATGGCGTGGGCCCCCCAGTTGCCGTTGGCGACCTGCGTAATGCCGAAGTCGACGCCGACCGACAGCAGCGAGATCGCCTCGTCCTCGCTCAGCGACCGGGTGGTCATGAGAAAGCGCCGCGCCTTGCGGAACGCATCGCGCATCGCGGCTTCGATCGAGGAGTTCTTGTAGACCTCACTCTGCGCCTTGCTGCCCAGTTCGCGGAGGTAATGCGGTTGCGCGAAGCCCAGGATGACCCATTCGTCGCGCGTTTCGATCAGCGGGTAATCGAGGTCGCGCAGCGTGTTGCGCTGCGTCCCGCGCGGGTGGAGGACGATCTGGATCACCGAGGACATCGCGCATTCGATCGCGGTGCCGCACAGTTCGGAATCACCCTGCGACGCGTGCGGATCGCCGAGCGACAGCAGCCCTTCGGCGACATTGACCGGCAGGAAGATCGACCCGCCGGGACCGAGCCGCCAATTGTCGATATTGCCGCCGAAATCGCCGGGCGGGACGGTGTCGACCAGCCCGTCATAGGCCGGCGCGAGTGCGACGAAGCCGAAATGTGGCCGGACCGGGATCTCGACGCCCTGCAACACCTCGAAATTCTTGATGATGCTGGCCTGGTCGATCGGCACGCCGGGATAGTCGTAACGTTCGTGCAGGACGCCGTCGGGATCGACCTGCGGCGTGTAGCGGTAGTTGTAGAGCGCGTGGGCGCAGCTGCGGTCGCGGCCGGTTTCGACCTCGAAGATCGTGACGACCTCGCGCGGCTTCGGCTCGGTCAGCATGTCGTTGTAATGGAAGCCCCAATAGGCCGCGACGTTGCTGCCGAAGCTGCGGCCGGCATATTTCGCGTTGCCGGACGGGCGCGCCGAGATTTCGAGGAAGCGGACCTCGACGATGTCGCCCGGTTTCGCGCCGGCGATCGCGATCGGCCCGGTCAGGATGTGGACGCCGAAGCCCTCGCCCGCGCCCCGGCCGAGCGTCGAGGCGTCCATCGGCCCGGCCCCGCGGCGGTCGATCGTCTTGTCGCCCGGCGCCCAGTGGTAGATCCGCTCGATCTCGACATCGCCCTCGATCATGCGTTCGTGATCGTCGGCGGCGTGGTGGGTCAGCGTCTCGATCGTGACATAGTCGCCGGACCGGACGCGCAGCACGGGTTTGATATGGCGCGACAGATGCCCCCAGCGGACCGTCTCGACGGTCGCGGGCAGGAAGTGATGGCGGATCTGGCCAATGCCGGGCGTGGCGGGGTCTGCATCCTCCTCGTCGGACGGATCGGGGAGGGGTTCGTCGTCGATCTCGCTCCGGTCGTTACGCTGTTCCGGCACGGGACTGCCGCGCCGCGGGGCCTCGGCGCTGGCTGCGGCGGGCGGCGCCTTGCGGTAATCGCGCGGCGAGATGCCATATTGTTCGCGGAACGCCCGGCTGAACGATGCGGAATCGTTGAAGCCCCATTGGAACAGGATTTCGGAGATCGTCTTCTGCGCGTGCAGCGGGCTGATCAGATCCATCCGGCAGCGTTCGAGCCGGCGCAGCTTGACGTAGTGACCGAAGCTGTCGCCGACCGTCTCGAACAGTTTCTGGAGGTAGCGCATCGAGATGCCGTGCCGGGTCGCGACCTGTTCCAGGTTCAGGTGCGGATCGGACAAGTGCATTTCGATCGACTGGAACACGCGTTCTAGCAGCATGGCGCGCGCCCCGGCCGACCCGCCAAGCGACTTCGACGGCGCGCCCTCCATCAATGCGGTCAGCAGGAAATCGGGCAGGCTGAGTTCGACCGGGCGCAGGCGATCGCCGCTGAGGTCGTTCACCGTATCGCCGACCGCCCGGAGCATACCGGACAGGATGCGGCCGGACCCGGTGTCGCTGGCGATCAGGCTGACGCCGGCAGGCAGGTGGTTGCGGACGCGTTGCGTGAAGTAGGCCGCGGGGATCTGGACCAGCAGGATGCGGTGGTCGCGTGGGAATTCCAGCCGGGCGAGCATGTCGGCATGGCCGAAGACGATGTCGCCCTCGCGCACGCGCAGCACGTCCGGCCCGGCGGTGACGGTCAGGTCGCCTTCGAGCAGTTCGACGAGCCAGAGGTCGTCGGCGCGTTCGACCATGTCGATGGTCAGCGACTGGCGGGTCGAGGACAGCGTGATGAAGTCGAGCCCGTTATCGCTGCGGTAGCTCGCCATTTCGCCGAACGATGCGTCGGTATCCATGGCATCGAGTCGGAGCGATTTCCGGTGCAGCGCAAAACGCCACGCATCCCAGCGTTGTTCACGGGGGTAGGCGTGGGTCGTGATCCGCAATGCGTTTGTCTCCCGACGCTGGCGAGGATGCCGTCCAGAGGCGTCGACCGCGTCATGCGCGATGATCCGGGTTGCGTCCATCGGCACGGCGTCGCCGCCGGGACAGCGCCTACCCCCTGCGGAGTGGGCCGTGCAAGATTCCGTGCCGTCACGAACAAGCCGATCCGCCGGATCCTTGCCTAAGGACGACGATCGGGGACGCGACGCGACGCGACGCGCCGCGGCCGGGCAATATCGGGAGCAACGATGACGGATCCGATCCTGCGCACGATCGTCCACCGGGTCACGCAGATCGGTGCGCCGGGGACGGCGGGGTCGGTGCGGATCCTGGACCTGCGCGCGGCGGACGGGGCGGACCTGCCGGCATTCGAGGCGGGCGCGCATGTCGACCTGAACCTGGCGGACGGGCTGATCCGGCAATATTCGCTGCTGAATGCGCCGGTCGACCGGCACCGCTATGTCGTCGCGATCGCGCTGGAGGGGGCCAGCCGGGGTGGATCGCGCCATCTGCACGAGCAGGTCGCGGAGGGCGACCGGATCGATGTCGGTGCGCCGCGCTGCCATTTTCACCTGGTCGAGGATGCGCCGTACAGCGTGCTGATCGCCGGCGGGATCGGCGTGACGCCGATCTGGTCGATGGCGCAGCGGCTGATCGCGCTGGGGCGTTCGTTCGAGTTTCATTACGGCGCGCGGTCGGCGGCCGCCGCGCCGTTGCTGGCGGAGATCGCCGCCGGGCTTGCAGGCGCCGGGGTCGCGCTCCACACGGTGTTCGCGGACGAGGACGATCGCGGGCTGGACCTGGCCGGGATCATCGCGCGGGCGCCGGCCGATGCGCATTTCTACGCCTGCGGCCCGGGCGGGATGCTCGACGCCTATCTGGCGGCCGGGGCGAGCGTGCCGGAGGGGCGGCTGCATTACGAGCGGTTCGCCGCCACCGGGGAGGTCGCGACCGCGGGCGGGTTCGCGGTCGAACTGGCGCGGACCGGCGGGCGGTACATGGTCGAGCCGGGGCAGACGATCCTCGACGCGCTGAAGCTGGCCGGCATCAACGTGCCGCATTCCTGCGCCGAGGGGATTTGCGGCGCGTGCGAGGCGCGCGTGATCTCGGGCATTCCGGACCACCGCGACGACGTGTTGTCGCCCGCGGAGAAGGCGTCCAACGCATCGATGATGGTGTGCTGCTCGGGCTCGCGATCGGCGACGCTCGTCCTCGACCTCTGACACGAACGGACTGACTCCATGACCCGGCGATTGCGGGCGGCCCTGGCGGCGCTCGACCCCTTCATCCTGTTGATGCTGGGGCTGGTCCTGCTGGCCAGCGTGGCACCAGTGCGCGGGCAGGGGGCGGTGATCGCCGGCTATGTCGCCAACGGGCTGATCGTGCTGCTGTTCTTCCTGCACGGGGCGAAGCTGTCGCGCGCGGCGATCGTGGCGGGGTTCGGCAATGTGCGACTGCATGTCGCGATCCTGACAACGACGTTCGTGGTGTTCCCGCTGATCGGGCTGGGGTTGCAGGCGGCGCTGACCGGCCTGGTCGCGGCGGGGATCCTGAGCGGCGTGCTGTTCCTCTGCCTGTTGCCGTCGACGGTGCAGTCGTCGATCGCGTTCACCGCGATCGCGCGCGGCAACGTGGCGGGGGCGGTGTGCAGCGCGTCGCTGTCGAACCTGCTCGGTGTCGTGCTGACGCCGTTGCTGGTGGCGTTGCTGATGCGGCAGTCGGCGGGGGTGTCGGCGGATTCGGTGATGAAGATCGTCAGCCAGCTGCTGCTGCCGTTCGTGGCGGGGCATCTGTCGCGTCCGTGGACCGGGGGGCTGATCGCGCGGCACAAGCCGCTGGTCGGGCGGATCGACCGGCTGTCCATTCTGGCGGTGGTCTATACCGCGTTCAGCGCGTCGGTGGTCGAGGGGCTGTGGGCGAAGGTGGACCTGGCCGATCTCGCGGTCGTGGTGATGCTCTGCGCGGTGATCCTGGCGTTCATCCTGTGGTTCACGTGGAGCTTGTCGGGCCGGCTGGGTTTCGCGCGCGAGGACCGGGTGGTGATGCTGTTCTGCGGATCGAAGAAGAGCCTGGCGTCGGGCGTGCCGATGGCGTCGGCGCTGTTCCCGCCCGCGGTGCTGGGGCCGGTGATGCTGCCGCTGATGCTGTTCCACCAGATCCAGCTGATCGTCTGCGCGTTCCTGGCGGGTGCGATGAAGGACGGCGGCGAGTTGGCCGAGGCCGAAACGGTCTGAACTTCGATTGCGGGACCCCGCCGGCAAGGGCGGCGGGGTCCCATGATCGATCGCCTCAGAAGCGGTAGGTCGCCTTCACGTGGACGGTGCGGCCCACGCCCGGCAGGACGTTGGCGTTGGCGTCGGTATCGCTGTTCGCCATGAAGTAGAGCTTGTCGAACAGGTTATCGACGTTGACGTCGATCCGCACCGGGCCGACCACGCCGTAGACCCCCGCCTTGACCAGCGCATAGCGCGGCAGGACGATCGACCCGGGCAGAAAGCCGCCGGTCCGCGAATTATACGTCACGCCGCCGGTCAGGCCCCATTTGCCGCGCGCGTCGTAGGTCGCGAACACGCTGCTGCTGAATCGCGGGGTGGTGCGCAGCGTGTAACCGTCGGTCAGGCCGAGATAGTTGGTGTTGCTGAACACATAGCCGCCATAGCCCGACGTGCCGGGGATGCCGGCGAGGTAGGCCGGGACCGTGATGAACGTGCCGGCACCGTCGGTCGGCAATTGCCGGACCTTCTGGTAGGTCGCGGTGCCGGTGACGCCGAACGAGCGGGTGACGAGGTAGCGCAGTTCGGCCTCGATCCCGCGGCTGCGCACCGCGGAGACGGACCGTTCGCCGGTCGGCGGCGTCGCGAGGTAGGAACGCTGCTGCGTATAGGCATCGAGCGAGGCGTAAAGCCGGCCGCCGAGCTGCGACGTCTTGATGCCGATCTCCGCCAGCTTCGACCCGCCGACATAGGCGCCGCTTTCGACCGTCGCCGGATCGATCGACCCGCCCTGCGTCGATTGCAGCGACTTCGCGCGCGCATAGGTGGCGTAGACGGTGGCGATCGGCGCCTTGTAGCTGAGGCTGGCATTGTAGCTGAACGGCGAGGAGCGGTCCTTCTGCGTCACGAACACACCGGCGACCTCGGCACCGGTGTTGGTCGCCTTCACCCGGTAATTGTCGAGCCGCCCGCCGACGGTGAGCGCGACGCGGCCGAGCGTGGCGTCCGCGACGAAGAAAGTCGCGAGATCGGCGATCCGGCTGTGGATGTCCGTCGCCCACGCATAGTCCGCCACGCCGAACGGGTTGTTGAAGCGATCGTCGGGCGTTGGGCCGACCGACAGGTCGCGGCGGTCCTCCGACAGTGCGAAATCGTTCAGATTGGCGAGATCGCGCGACTTGGTGTGGCGGTAGCTCGCGCCGACCACGCTTTGGAGCAGCAGGTCGCCGAGCTGGTCCTTGCGGCTGTAGGTCAGTCGCTGTTCGGTCACGGTCGCGTCGAACCGCGTGGCGAAGCCGTAGCTCTGGTAATTGTCGCTATCCAGCGTGTTGATGAAGCTTTGCAGTTTCAGCACGCTGTCGTCGTCGAAGCTGCGCGCCAGCGATCCGTAGCCGGTGTGGGCCGTCGCCTCGTTGATGTCGACGCCGGGATCGAGGAAGGTCGTGCGCGGCGACAGCTTGACGGTCTTCACCGTCGCGGGATCGAGCGTGGTGAAGTCGTTGGGCGTGACGGTGGCGCCGATCGACGGCGCGTAGAACAGCAGCGCGCTGCCGCCGGTCTGCGCATAATATTGCTCGGTCGTGATCGACGCGGCGCCCGGCGCGACGATCTGTGCGATCGGGCGTCCGGCGGTGTAATTGCCGTTGTCGATCAGGTCCTGCGTGACGCGGTTCCAGCCGATATTCTTCAGGTAACCGGACGAATGGATATATTGGTAGCTGAGGTCGAGCGTCCATTTGTCGCCGATATCGGTCGCAAAGCTCGCCTGGCCGACCTGCGACTTCGGGCTCATGCCGCGGTAGAAGCTGTTGGAGTCCTCGATCTTGCCGTAGAGTGCGAGGCCGCCGCGGTTGTCGCCGATCGTGATCGGGATTGCGAGATCGGCGGTGGCCTCGCGCTGTTTGTAGCTGCCGATCGTCGAGGTCACCACGCCTTCGACGCTGTCGACATATTTGGTCTTGTCGCCGCGCGCGCTCTTGGGCGTGAGGTTCAGGAAACCGCCGACCTGGCCGGACCCGTAGATCGGCGAAGGCGGGCCGCGGACGATTTCGACGTCGGACGCCGCATCGACCGGGGTCGGATAGTTGGCGTAGTTGGCAATACCCTGGAACCCGTTGAAATAATTGTCCGCCACCGTGCCGCGGATCGCGATGCTGCCCGGCACGCCGAAGAAGCTGCCCGTATAGGTGCCGGCGGCGACCGCGGTGAAATCATAGACCGTCTTGATGTTGTAGCGCGACAGCAGCTCCTCGGAGACCGCGGTGATCGAGCGCGGGGTGTCGACCAGCGGTTTGTCGATGCCGAACAGCGTCGAACTGTCTTTCTTCTGCAGCACGCCGGACAGGTCGGGCGCGCCGGTGACGACGATCTCGGTCGTGTCCTCGCCCGCAGGCTGCGCCGCCGGGTCGGCCGGTGCGGGCGATGCGGCCTGGGCCGTCTGTGCCGCCGCCGCCGCCGGTATCGCGGCGAGTGCAACGCCGCCGAGTAACATGCTCCTCAGAAGTCGTGTCGTCATGTCGTGCCCTTTTCCCCAAACGCCATTGATCCGTTCCTGCGGACGAAGACCGGTCGGGCCTCTGACGGGCGCCGTGACGGCGATGCCTGTGTCGGGTCGGCGCATGTGCGCATGCTGCTTCGACCGGTCAGTGCGGGGAGGATATTGCGCGCTGTGGTGCGCAACATCTTGAGGCGGCGCGCCCGATAAATTGCGCAGGGCGGCGCTTCGGACCTACGGACGTAGCGTGCGGGGCTTCAGCCGGAGCTGTTCGGACAGGGTGAGCGCGTCGGCGGCGCTGCCCAGGCCGATCGCATAGGGACCGCAGGCGATCGACCAGCCGGGCCGGGCGGTGTCGTAGCGCGCAAGCAGGCGCGGATCGATGTCGAGCGTGACGCGCGTGCTGGCCCCCGGCGCGAGCGTAACCTTGCGGAAGCCGAGCAGGCGGCGCGTCGGCCCGGCGGGATCGGCGGTGAGATACAGCTGGGGCACGTCGCCGCCCGCGCGGCCGCCGACGTTGGTGACGGTGAACGACACGCGCGGACTGCGGCCGGCCTGGACGCGCAGGTTGGCGTAGCGGAAGCGTGTGTAGCTGAGCCCGTGGCCGAACGCGAACAGCGGGCGTGCGCCGGTCTTCGCGAACCAGCGATAGCCGACGTCCGACCCCTCCGGATATGCCACGTCGAACGGGCGGCCGTCGGGCAGGTCCGCACCGTCCAGGACGGCCGGCCGCGACGTCTGCGCGATCGAACGCGGGAAGGTCATCGGCAGGCGGCCCGCGGGGTTCACGTCGCCGAACAGGACGTCCGCGATCGCTTCGCCGCCCTGCTGCCCCGAATACCACGCCTCGATCACGGCGGGGACGCGGTCGAGCCAGGGCATCGCGACGGGGCCGCCGGTTTGGAGCACGACGATGCTGTTCGGGTTGGCGGTGGCGACGGCCTGGATCATCGCGTCCTGCCCGCGCGGCAGATCGAGGTTCGGGGCGTCGCTGTCCTCGGTCATCCACTGGTTGCCGAACATGATCACGATGTCGGCATGCGCCGCCTTGCGCGCGGCCTCGGCGGCGTTGCGGCCATTGTCGAACAGCACGGTGGCGTTGGGAATGCGCGCCCGGATCGCGGCGAGCGGCGGGGAGGGGTGATATTGCTCCTTCACATATTGCGCGAACTGCGTTTCGCCGCTCATCGCCACGCCGGTCTGATCCGGGCTGGCGACGACGTTGGACGATCCACCGCCCGACAGGACGCCCTTTTCGACATAGTCGCCGATCACCAGCACCGTTCGGGCGGTCTTCGCGAGCGGCAGCATGGCGCGGTCGTTCTTGAGCAGCACGATGCCGCTCGCCGCCACGCCGCGCGCGACCTTGGCGTGGGCGGCATAGTCGATCGGTGCGCCGGGTTTCACGGGCGTGTCGAACACACCGGACGCGATCTGCGCATACAGGATCCGCCGGACCATGTCGGACAGGCGGGCGTGCGATACGGTGCCGGCCGCCACCGCCGCGGCGAGTGGCTCGGCGAACCAGCGCTGCTTGTCGAGTTCCTCGGCGGATTGCTGGTCGAGGCCCTTGTTGGCGAAATCGGTCGCCTTCACCGCACCCCAGTCCGACATCACGAAACCGGGGTAGCGCCAGTCGCGTTTCAGCACGTCGTTGAGCAGATGGTCGTTGCCGCACGCATAGGTGCCGTTGACGAGGTTGTAGCCGCACATGACCGATGCGGGGCGGCCGCGTTCGATCGCGATCTGGAACGCGAGCAGGTCGCTTTCGCGCATCGCCGCCTCGTCGATGACGCTGTTGGAGAAATTGCGGTTCGTCTCGGAATCGTTGAGCGCGAGATGCTTGACCGTGGCGATGACATGCTGGTCCTGCGTGCCGCGGATCGCCGCGCCCGCCATCAGGCCGGTCAGTAGTGGGTCTTCGCCGAAATATTCGAAATTGCGCCCGCCGCGCGGATCGCGGGCCAGGTTCGCGCCGCCGGTGAGCAGGACGTTGAACCCCTTGGCCCGCGCCTCCGCTCCGATCATCGCGCCGCCGGCATAAGCAAGGTCGGGATCGAACGTCGCGGCGATGGCGAGCCCGGAGGGGAGCGCGGTGGCGATGTCGCCCGCGCGCACGTTGGACGGGTTGGCGATGCCGAGCGAGGCGTCGGTCTCGGTCAGCGCAGGGATGCCGAGCCGCGGCACGCCGGGGACATAGCCCGCGCCTGGGATCGCGCCCGGCGGCAGCGCCGCCCCCGCCGGTCGCGTCCAAGGCACGGGCCAGATGCCGTGGACGAGCGACAGCCGCTCCTCGTCGGTCAGCGCCTGTTCGAGCGCCGCGGCGCGGGCCGCGGGCGGGAGTGCGCGGTCGAGCCAGAGCGGCTGGCCCGATGCGGCACCGGCGACGCCGGGGAGAGCTGCTGCGCAAACCAGCAGGATGCACGTGCGCTTGGGCTTCATCATGCGTCTCGATCCCGGTCGTTGCTCGTTCCGGCGGTCTAGGTCCGGATCGCCGGCAAGACTTGTTCGGGAACGACGGGAAAGTTGACTGTGCCGCGGGCGAGCGGTCGAACCAAGGGGCACGGGCGGTGGTCCCCCGTGTGGCGGCCGGCGTACAACGTGCAGGCCCCGTTCGATGCGATGCCGCGGTCCTGATTCCGGTAGGGAAATGCGACCTTCGCGCAGTACAGTCCCGATTAGACGGCCGGGAGGCGACATGACGATTACGCGACGCGACATAATGGGTGGTGCGGTGGCGGCGGGCCTGATGGCATCGCCGCTGGCCGCCGCGGTGCGGTTCGACCGGCGCAAGCCGGGCTTCGCCATCACGCCGGACGGTGGCGGCGTCGTGCCGCTGTTCGTCGATGCGGGCGACATTTCCGGCGTGCGGCGTGCGGCGGCGGATCTGGCCGCCGACATCGGACGGGTGACCGGCACCGCGGCGCGGATCATCGGCGACCGCGCGGCCTTGCCCGACCGGATGATCGTCGTCGGGACGATCGGCCACAGCCCGCTGATCGACCGGATGATCGCGACGGGCAAGCTGGACGTCACGGGCGTGGCGGGGAAGTGGGAGGCGTTCGTCGTGCAGACGATCGCCAATCCGTTGCCCGGCGTGCGCGAGGCGCTGGTGATCGCGGGCAGCGACCGGCGCGGTGCTATCTACGGCGCCTATGATCTGTCGCGGATGATCGGGGTGTCGCCTTGGTATTGGTGGGCGGACGTGCCCGTCGTGCGGCAGGCCTATCTGCGCGTGGCGCATGGCCGCTATGTCCAGGGTTCGCCCGCGGTGAAGTATCGCGGCATCTTCCTGAACGACGAGGCGCCGTGCCTGTCAGGCTGGACCACCGAAAAGTTCGGCGGGATGAACGCGAAGTTCTACGGCCGGCTGTTCGAGCTGCTGCTCCGGCTGCGTGCCAACTATCTCTGGCCGGCGATGTGGAACAACGCGTTCGCCATCGACGACCCCGCCAACGCGCCGATGGCCGAGGATTACGGCATCGTGATGGGCACGTCGCACCACGAACCGATGATGCGCGCGCACAAGGAATGGACCGACAACCGCGCCGAGTATGGCAACGGCGCGTGGAATTACGCCACGAACAAGCCCGCGGTGCGGAAGTTCTTCGGCGAAGGGATCGCGCGCAACCGGGCGAACGAGGTCGTCGTGACGATCGGCATGCGCGGCGACGGCGACGTGGCGCTGGAAAGCACGGGCAGCCTGCAATCCGACGTGAAACTGCTCGAATCGATCATCGCGGACCAGCGTGCGATCATCGCGCAGGGGATGGCGAAACCGGCCGAACAGGTGCCGCAGGTCTGGGTGCTCTTCACCGAGGTCTACAAATATTACGACGCCGGGCTGAAGCTGCCCGACGACGTGACGCTGATGTTCGCGGACGACAATGTCGGCAATCTGCGCCGCCTGCCGACCCCGGCCGAGCGCGGGCGGAAGGGCGGGTTCGGCATCTATTTCCACATGGACATGCATGGTGGGCCGTTCGCCTATCAATGGATCAATTCGAACCCGCTGCCCAAGATCTGGGAGCAGATGAACCTCGCCAACCAGTACGGCGCGAACGAGATGTGGATCGCCAATGTCGGCGACTTGAAGCCGCTCGAACTGCCGATCGAGTTCTTCCTGGCGATGGCGTGGAACCCCGCGGACGTGGGCAAGGACAAGATCGCCGGCTGGACCCGCGACTGGGCGGAACGGCAGTTCGGCGCGGCGCATGCCGACGAGATCGCGTATCTCGCCGCGCGCTACGGCAAGTACAACGCGCTGCGCAAACCCGAGCAGATCCGGCCGGACACGTTCAGCCTGGTGAACTACCGCGAGGCGGAGCGGATGTGCGCGGCGTGGGACGATCTGGTCCGGCGCGCCGATGCGGTGAATGCGGCGTTGCGGCCCGACCAGCGCGATGCCTTCTACCAGCTCGTGCTGTATCCGGTGCGGGCGTGCGCCAATCTGACGTCGATGTACGTCGCCGCGGGCCGCAACGCGCTGTTCGCGGAACAGGCGCGGGCCAGCACGGCCGTCGAGGCGGATGAGGTGCGCCGCCGGTTCCGCTACGACCGCGAACTGAGCGACACGTACAACCACGTCATGGCCGGCGGGAAATGGAACCACATGATGGACCAGACCCATATCGGCTATTTCGACTGGTACCCGCCGGAAGCCGACATCATGCCGCCGTTGAGCGAGGTGGACTCCGCCGACATGACGGGGCTCGGCGTCGCGGTGGACGGCAACAGGCGGTCGTGGCCGGGCTATTACCTGCCGCCCGAACTGCCGACGCTGGACAGCATCACGCGGATGCCGACCTATTTCGAGGTCTTTCCGCGTGGGGCGGACGTGCCGCTGGCCGTGACGGTCACGGCGGACAAGCCGTGGGTCATCATCCGCGAGAGCAAGGCGTCCGGCGTGTCGCCGCGCGACCGGCGCTACTGGATCGACATCGACTGGGCGAAGGCGCCGGTCGGTCGGTCGGAGGCGTCCGTGACGGTCAAGGGCGCGCAGACGGTACGCGTGAAGGTGACCGCGATCCGCGCGACGGCAGCGCAGGAACGCGATGCGCGCGGGGCGTATGGCGGGCTGACGGGGCCGTTCGCGGTGCCGGTGACGGGATTTGCGCGCACGGTGCCGGTGGGTGGCGTGCGGTGGGAGGCGATCCCGGATTTCGGACGGGTGGGGGCGGCGATGTCGATTTTTCCGGTCGATGGGGCGTCGCATGCCGATCCGAAGAGCGCGCCGCGGCTGGAATATCCGATCTATCTGGCCGAGGCGGGGACGTATCACGTCGATCTGGTGACCGGGCCGACGTTGCAGGTCCTGCCGGGTCGCAACCTGAGCGTCGCGATGTGGCTGGACGACGGGCCGGCGGAAATCGCCACGGTTTTCACGCCGGCGGACGCGGCGTCGCAGGATTTCCTGGGCGACAAGCATGCCGCGAACACGAAGGACAATGGCCGCACGATGCGGTTCACGATCCGGGCGGACCGGCCGGGTCGGCACCGGCTGACCATCGGCATGATCGACCCGACCATGGTGATCCAGACGATCGCGGTGTCGCGCGACGCGCCGGTGGCGTCCTATTTCGGGCCGCCCGCCATCGTGGCGCGCGCCGGACCCAACGCGTCGGATGGGCCGTGGCAGGTGGTGCGACCCTGACCTAGTCCCGCGGCGCTTGCGGCAGCGGTTTCCCGCCGCCGCAGGTCCGGATCAGGCCCGTTTCGGTGGCGGCCCCAGATAGGAGGGCGGGACGGGCACGGTGCTGAGCACGAGTTTCTGCAGGACCATGTTGTCGTCCAGCCGCCAGACCTTCACCGTGTGACGCCTGGCCGTAATCTGACCGAGGTTGGCTGACAGCCGCACCGCGTTGTCGCAGACCGACGTCGCCCAGCGCTTCTTGCCCGGCGTGTCGGTGCTGCCGCCGGTCACTTCCAGCGCGGCCACCAGCGGTTGCACCGGACCGCCGTCGATCGAGACGCCGATCCGCCCGCCGGCATGGCCGATCGTGTCGAGCGTGGGGGCCAGGGTGAGGGTGAGCGTCGCGGGACCCGCCTTCCGGACCGTCATGTCATATTCCAGGCAGACGCCGTCGGTCATGGCAGTCGCCGGGCGGCCCTGCGGCAGCGCGACGACAGCACCCGCGGTGCGGCCGAGATTGGGGAGCGTGGCCCAGCGCAGGCCCTTGCCGTCGCGGGCACGGCTGAACGCGGGGGCCTCCACCGCGACGATGCCGTCGTCGGTGGGGCGGGGTGCCACGAACCTGGGCTGGCGGCTGCGTTCGGAGACGGGCGTGTCGCCGGCGATCCGGACGATGCTCGGCATGGTCTGCGCGGTCGGGTCGTTCCAGATGACGTAGCTCATATGGACCTGCGCCATCATGCCGTCCCACTTACCGCCGTTCAGCGCGTGGTAGCTGCGGGTCAGCGCCGCATCGCGCGCGAACGTGGCCTCCACCCGGTCCGCGAAATAGTTGGCGCGCGGATCGTTCGTGCCGGCGAGCAGCCGGTTCCAGGCCGTGGCGTAATACATGCGGTAGAGGTTGCCGACCGCGGAGATCGGGAACTCCACCAGCTGGTAGTAGGCGTCGTGCTGGTCGGGGCGAAGCCGCGCGCGGACCGACGCGACGCGGGCGTCGAGCGCGTCCCATTCGGCGATCATCGTGCCGAATTCACCGCCGTCGAGCCCGGCGGGCGTGACGCCGCCTAGCGGGAAGCTGGTCTCGTCGATCAGCTCCGGCTTCCGCCGCGCGACGTAGCGGCTGTAGGCGGTGACCATCTCGCCGATCGCGCCGGCCTGTTCCGCGCCGAACGTCGCGGCGGCCCAGCCCCGCGGGTAGGCGGCGAGCGCGGCGGGCGTCATCGCTTCCGGGTTCCACGCCTGCGCCAGGAAGAAGCCGAGCGGATATTCCATCGGCTTGATATCGCCGACATTGGCGATCCAGATCGCGCGCGCGCCGCGTTGATAGGCCAGGTCCATCTGCTGCCAGGTCTTCTCGATCTGGTTGGTGTTGAGCCACTTGTAGTTGCGCGGCCCGCCGACATAATCGAAGTGATAGTAGATGCCGTAGCCGCCGGCGCGCGGGGCGGCGGCGGGATCAGGCAGGCGGCGGATCTGCCCCCAATTATCGTCGGAAAACAGCAGGGTGACGTCGTCCGGCACCTTCATGCCGTGGTCGTAATAATCCTGCACTTCCTTGTAGAGCGCCCAGACCTGCGGCGTGGCGGCGGCGGGCTTGCCCGTGACGTCGGCGATGATCCTGCGCTGGTCGGTCACGACGCGTTCGAGCAGGCCGGTCGCGGTCCCCTCCGCCATGGCCTCGTCCCCGTCGCCGCGCATGCCCACGGTGACGACGGATTCGTAACGGCGGCCGCCGCCCTTGGCCATCATCCGTTCCATCCCGCCACGCCAGAACTTGCGCAGATTGTCGCCGTTCTTCTCATAATCCCACGCGCCGCCGGTGACGCCGCCGTCCGTGTGGCGATGCCATTCGGCCTGCGCGCGCAGCATCGGTTCATGATGCGAATTGCCCATCACGACGCCCATCGCATCGGCCAGCACCATGCTCTTCGGATCGTCGTCGGCGAACGCCTTGCCCCACATGGCGGGCCACAGATAGTTGCCCTTCATCCGCAGCAGCAGTTCGAAGACATGCGCGTACATGCCGGAATTGACGCCGCCGAACGCCTTTTTCGCCCAGCCGCTGAGGCACGGATCCTCGTCGTTGATGAAGAAGCCGCGATAGCGCACCTTGGGCTGGTCGCGCCGCGATCCGGCCGGGATCAGGACGTCGCGCTGCCTCGGCACGGGCACGTCGGCGAACCAGTGCCACGGCGAGACGCCGATCCGTTCGGACACGTCGTAGGTGCCGAACACCGCGCCGCGGCGGTCCGACCCGACGATCACCAACGCGCGCGCCACGCCCGGCATCGGATCGTCGACCACGATCTGGCGGAATGCCTCCCACTCGCCGCGGAGATCCGTGGCGGCGATCTTGCCCGCGCCGGCCAGCCGGTCGATCGTGGCGCTCTGCCCCAGCACGCCGATGATGACGACCGGGCCGCGCAGGTCGCCCGCCGCGCCGTCGATCATGCGCGCGGGCTTGCCGCTGACCCGTTCGAGGTCCTTGGCGAAATTGGTCGCGACATGGCGCACCGCGCTGTCGGCGGTGGCGTCGATCAGCACGGTGGCAGGTATGCCGTCGGCGATCAGCGGGAAGGCGGTCCGGCGGTCGGGCGCGGCAGTGCGCTTCGGCGCGGCGACGGCGATCGCGGGCAGGGCGGCGATCGCGGTGCCCCAGCCGGCGCCGTTCATCAGGGTACGACGCGAGATCGCGTCCTTCAGGTCGGCGGACATGCGGTGGTCTCCGGGATGAGTGGGCATTCTATTCGGCTCGATCCGCGGCGGCGGGCACGACGGGGGTGTCGAGCCGCGGGACGAGCAGGTGGATGATGACGAGCGCGACGCCGTAGGCGCTGCCGGCCCAGAGGAAGATCGGGACGTAGCTGCCGACCGTCTCCAGCACCTGACCGACATAGCGCGACATGATCATGCCGCCGACCGCCCCGGCCGCGCTGCCGATGCCCATGACGGACGCGACCGAGCTTTTCGGGAAGGTGTCCGACACCATCGTGTAGAGATTGGTCGACCAACCCTGGTGCGCGGCGGCGGCGAGCCCGATGATCGCGACCGCGGCGGTCAGGCTCGACACGCTGCTGGCGAAGATGATCGGCGTGACGAGGACGGCGGACGCGAGCAGCGCGAGTTTGCGGCCGGCATTCACGCTGTAGCCGCGCTTGATCAGTGCGGAGGACAGCCAGCCGCCGCCGATGCTGCCGACGTCGGCGAGCAGATAGACCGAGATCAGCGGCGGGCCGAAGCTCTTCAGGTCGAGGCCGTGCCGCTTGGCGAAGAAATCGGGCAGCCAGAATAGGAACAGGTACCAGACCGGGTCGGTCAGGAACTTGCCCACGATGAACGCCCAGGTCCCGCGATATCGGAACAGCGCGGTCCACCGGATCGGCGCGGCGCCGGCGTCATTGTCCTGGTCCGCGCGGATATAGGCGAGTTCCTCCGCGGTGACGTGCGGATGCCGTTCGGGCGCGCGGTAGAGCAGCAGCCAGGCGACCAGCCAGACGAAGCCGAGCAGGCCGGTGCCGATGAAGGCCGCCTGCCAGCCATAGTTGATCGCGAGGATCGGCACGATGATCGGCGTGGCGATCGCGCCGACATTGGCCCCGGCGTTCAGGATGCCGGCGGCCAGCGCGCGTTCCTTCTTCGGAAACCATTCGGCCACCGACTTGATCGCGGCGGGGAAATTGCCGGCCTCGCCCAGGCCCAGCGCGAACCGGGCGGTGGCGAACCCGGTGGGGCTGCGCGCCAGCGCGTGCGCGACGGCGGCGACGCTCCACAACGTGATCGCGGCGGCATAGCCGAGCTTCGATCCAATCCGGTCGATGATCGGCCCGCTGGCGAGCAGGCCGATCCCGTAGGCCGCCTGGAACCAGAACACGATCATGCTGTAGTCGACCTCGGTCCAGCCGAGTTCGGTCTGCAGCAGCGGCTTCAGGATGCCGATGACCTGACGGTCGATATAGTTGATCGCGGTAGCGAAGAAGAGCAGCGCGCAGATCACCCAGCGAACGTTGCCACGCGGGCGCGCCGATGCGGGTGACGGACCTGTCGCCTCTGCCATGCCGTTCACCTCTCCGTCTCCCGCGGTTTGCCCGCTTGTCGTCCGTCGCAATCCCGGTGGTCTCGTCAGGGATCGTCGCGCCGGATCTCCGCCTGCGCGGCCATATGCGCGATTCCGCGTTCCAGCCCGCGCAGTTCGGCCAGACCGCGCATGCGACCGAGCAGCGAGTAGCCGGGCAGGGTCCGCTTCGTCAGGTCGTCGAGCATCTGGTGGCCGTGGTCCGGGCGCATCGGGATCGAGCGGCCCGTGCGGACCTGCACCGCATGGATCGCGGCGACCAGCGCGACCATGTCGGCGTCGCCCTCAAGATGCGCCGCCTCGTGGAACGCGCCGCCGGGTTCGCGCTGGACCGAACGGAGGTGGAGGAAGCCGATCCGGTCGCCCAGCCGGTCGATCATGCCGGGAAGATCGTTGTCCGGCCGCGCGCCGAACGATCCGGCGCAGAAGCACAGGCCGTTCGAGGGGTTCGGCACGCGGCGGAACAGGGTCGCCACGTCGGCCTCCGTGCTGACCACGCGGGGCAGGCCGAAGAGCGGGAAGGGCGGATCGTCCGGGTGGACGACGAGTTGCATCCCGAGCGCGTCCGCGACGGGGCAGACCGCTTGCAGGAACGCGACATGGGTATCGCGCAGCGTGTCGGCATCGATCGCGTCATAGGCCGACAGTGCGGCGCGGAAGCGATCCGCCGTAAAGCCTTCCTCGCTGCCCGGCAGGCCGGCGATGATCGTCCGTTCGAGCCGGGCGCGTTCCGCCTCGTCCATCGCGGCGAACCGGTGGGCGGCACGATCGCGCAGATCGTCCGGATAGTCGCGTTCGGCACCCGGCCGGCGCAGCATGTGGAGGTCGTAGACCGCCGCGGCCTCCAGTTCGAACCGGAGCGCCAGCGCTCCGTCGGGCATTGGCCAGGCCAGGTCGGTCCGGGTCCAGTCGATGACCGGCATGAAGTTGTAGGTGACGGTGCGGATCCCGCAGGCGGCCAGATTCGTCAGGCTCTGGCAATAGGCGGCGATGCAGTCCTCCGCACCGGGGCCGCGCGTCTTGATCGCCTCGGGGACGGGCAGGCTTTCGACGACCGCCCAGCGGAGCCCGGCTTCCTCGAGCATCGTCTTGCGCGCCAGGATGGCGGCGTGCGGCCAGACATCGCCGTTGGGAATCTCGTGAAGTGCGGTCACGATGCCGACGGCGCCTGCCTGTCGGATGTCGCGCAGGGTGACCGGATCGGACGGACCGAACCAACGCATCGTCTCCGTCATCGCCACGCGTCGCTCACCTTCCGTTGTCGTCAACACGGCCTCACCCGGTATGCCCGCAAACCCTAACAGCGCACGAATTGATAAACCACGTTTAAAGGGTGGTAAGGCCGATTACCCGCGGAAAGCGGGCAGTGGTCGGCCGTTCGGGCTATCGACGTGTCAGTTGGTCAGACCATATTAGGCCGCCGGCTACCTCGGGATCACGCCTGGCGGGACGGATCGGTGAGCGGCTGGGCGAGCGCGGCGGTGACGTCGGCGTCGTCGAGGACCGCGTCGAGGTCGCGGGCCAGCATCCGGTGGACCCGCGGCCGCTCGTTGCCGGCATTCAGCGCACGCAGGCGTTCGCCGATGTCGGCATCGGCCCGTGTCGCACGCTCGTTGTGCCGGACGGTCTCGGTCCAGGTCGCCGTATCGTAGCGTTCGACCCAAACCGCCGGCTGCTCCAGATCGCGCAGCAGTAGCCAGTGGCGCGCGCCGTCGCGCCGCCGGACGCGTCGCCGCTCGACCATGAGGTGGAGGAACTCGGCGAGCTTGTCGTCGTCGATGCGGTACTCGATGGTGGTGACCACCGGTCCGCTCCGGCCTTCGATCGGCACCGCCAGCGTGGGCGCCTTCCACCGGCCGAGCGGTTCGAGGTCCGCCTTCCCCGCCATCGGGAGGGGCAGGACGAGGCCCATGACGAGGCAGCCGATCGAGACCCCCGCCGAACAAAGCAAAGCCGTCTCGAGGCTCGCCTGTTCGGTCACGCTGCCCCAGAGCCAGCTGCCCAGCGCCATGCCGCCGAATGCGGACATCTGGTACAGCGCGAGCGTGCGGCCGACGACCCAGCGCGGCGACGCCATCTGGACGGTGACGTTGAAGGTCGAAAGCGCGAGCACCCAGCCGGCGCCGCCGACGAACAGCGCGGCCATGGTCAGGATGACGGAGTGGCTGAAGGCGGTGGCGATCGAGGCCGCGGCCAGCGCGATCAGGGCGAACCGCACGAACCCCTCGGTCGACAATGTCCTGCGCAGGCCGCTGGAGAAATAGGCGCCGACGACCGCGCCGATCCCGAACGCGCCGAGCAGCAGGCCGAAGATCAGCGGGCCGCCCGCGACCAGATCGCGCGCGACGAGCGGCATGAGCGCGGGGATGGCGCTTGCACCCAGTCCGAAGACCAGGCTGCGCACCAGGACGGTGAGGATGGACGGCGACAGCGCGACGTAGCGCAGCCCCGCACCCATCGCGCGGCCCAGCGTTTCGCGCTGTAACTGCTCGCGACGGGCGGGCGACCGCCAGCGGGTGAGTACGAACAGCAGGCCGAGATAGCTGACCGTGTTGACCGCGAACGCGGCGGCCGCACCGAATGCCGCGACGACCAGCCCGCCGACCGCCGGCCCGGTGCTGCGCGCGACGTTGAACCCCATGCTGTTGAGCGCCACCGCCGCGGGCAGATCGTCGCGCGGGACCATGTCGCCGACCGATGCCTGCCACGCCGGGCCATTGAGCGCGGCGCCCGTCCCGATCAGGAAGGTGAACGCCAGCAGCAGCCAGGGGGTCAGCACGCCGAACCAGGCCGCGAGGGAGAGCAGCAGCGACACGACCAGCATGAACAGCTGGGCGATCAGCATCAGCCGGCGGCGGTCGAACGTGTCGGCCAGCGCGCCGGCGAGCAGCGAGAACAGCATGATGGGCAGGGTGGTGGATGTCTGGACGAGGCTGATCAACGTCGCGGACGCACCCAGCGACACCATCAGCCACGACGCGCCGACCGACTGGATCAGCCCGCCGAACCGCGACAGCAGGTTGGCGAGCCACACGTCGCGGAAGATGGGATAGCGGAACGGCTTCAGCGGCGAGGGAGGGGCGGGCGCGTCGTCGATGTCCGTCATTCCCCAACCCCCATCGATGTTGCTCCCGTCTCGTTCTAGCGGCGCGTGATCCGTTTCGCGCGTTGAACGTTCAGATGCGCGGCCGGTGCCCGATGTCCGGGCTTGGTTTTCGGGCGGGCGCGCTGCCCGTCCGGTCGGGCGCTGCGTCACCCGTTCGGGCCGCGGCGTGGCTCGGGCAGGCTATCGTGCGGCGACGAGGTCGCCTACCGGTCCGGTTCTACCATGCAGCGCCGTTGCGCGAGCGATCGACGAGATTTGAAACATGCGGACACTGTCTAAAGCGATCGGCGGCGGCGCCGCGGTCATCCTGGCGCTCGCGCTCGGCGGGTGTGGCAAGGTCGAGCCGAAGCAAGCGCCCGATGCTGTCAAGCCGCGGGCAGAGGCGAAGCGCCACCGGGCCGCCTGCGCGTCGTCGACCGCCTATGACCGGCTGAAGGGCATCGTGTTCGACCGGGCCGTCAGCCAGCGTCAGGGCGATCGGACCAACCTCGATATCCTGGCCGACTATTCGATCGTGCGGATCGAGGATCCGGTCGTGAACGGGTGGGACCCGGCGCTCGACCGGACGCAATGTTCGGGCCGGTTCATCCTACAGGTCCCGGCGGGTGCCGAGCGGGCGTTCGGGGGCGAGCGCAGCCTGACAGCGGATATCGACTATACCGCCCAGGCGGCGGCCGACGGCAGCGGCTATGTCTACCGGCTGACCGGGGCGGAGCCGATCATCGGCAGGTTGGCCGCGTTCAACCTGTCGACCGGCGCGTACCGGCCGTCGCCGGCGATCGATCCGGGGCAGCAGGACGCGAGCGTTTCCGACGATGCAGCGCCGGTGCCGGTTGCCGAGCGCTTGGCCGAGCCAACCGACGAACGGGCAACGGACGCCCGTAGCACAGAGCCGCGGTCGGTCGTGCCGGCGGGTGACGCGGGGGAGGCGACGGTTCGGCGGTTCTACGCGGCGCTGGGCGAAGGGAATGGCCGTGCGGCATCGGCGCAGGTCGTGCCCGAGAAGCGGGCGAGCGGGGCGTTTGCACCCGATGCGATGGCGCGGTTCTACGGACGATTGGCCGAGCCGATCCGTCTGACGCGGGTCGTGCCGCTGGACGCGGGTCGCTATCGGGTCAGCTACCGTTATTCGGCCGGCCGGTCGCGTTGCGAGGGCAGCGCGGTCATCCGCCTTGCCGACCGCGACGGCCGCGCGTTCATTCGATCGATCGACGCGCTCAACGGTTGCTGATCCTGCCGTCGTCCGGTTTGGGCGAGGACGGGTCGGGCAAGCGGTTGCGTCGCCGGGCAGGGGGCCTAAGTGATGCGGATGCAACATTTTTCAGAAGCCGACCAAGCCCTTCTCGACCTGTCGCGACAACTGGTCGCCGACGGCTATCGTCACGTCACGCCGACGCCGGAGACGCACGGCCGGGTGCTGGCCCGGTCGCCGGACCGCCGGGCGGGGTCGCTGACCGACGTCTTCGGTTGGAGCGTGCCGTTCGAGAGCGGGGCGATCCCGCGTGCGATCGAGGAGGCGCTGCGCGAGGTCGGGATGCTCGACGAGACGGGTGCCGCGTTGCGCAGCATGGTTCGGCTGTCGACCGTGCGCGATGTCGCCTTCTGGCACTCGGCCTATCCGACCGCGGGCACCGACGCGGTGTTCCTGGGGCCGGACAGCTACCGCTTCGCCAACCTGATCGCCGATGAGCTGGAGCGCCAGCCGCTGCCGGCGGGGGGGCGCATCGTCGATATCGGCGTCGGCGCAGGCGTCGGGGCGGTCACGGCGGCGGCGTTGTGCCCCGGCGCGACGGTCGTGGCGACCGACATCAATGGCCACGCGCTGCGCCTGGCCCGCATCAATGCAGCGGCGGCGGGGTTCGCGATCGAGACGATCGAGACCAGCGGCCTGGACGATGTGCCCGCGCCGTTCGATCTCGCGCTGCTCAACCCGCCCTATCTGATGGACGACGACAGCCGCGCCTACCGCGACGGCGGCGGAATGCACGGCGCGCAATTGCCGTTCGACCTGACGCTCGCCGCGCTCGGCAAGCTGTCCGGGACCGGGCGGGCCATTCTTTACACGGGGAGCGCGATCCTGGACGGGCAGGATCCGCTGAAAGCGCGTCTGGTGCAGGCCGCGGGCGACCATGGTTGCACGCTGCGTTACCGCGAGATCGACCCGGACGTGTTCGGCGAGGAACTGGACCGGCCGCAATATGCCGAGGTGGAGCGGATCGCGCTGGTGTCAGCCGTCTTCACGCGCACCTGATCGACCGGCCAGCCGCACGACCGCGAGATCGGCGGTCACGTTGCCGAACGTGCGGAAGATGTCGGGCAGCGATTCGACCGCGAGCAGGACCGGGAGCAACGTGATCGGCACGCCCATCGCGACGCACACCGGCGCGATCGTGGCGAAGAACGACACCTGCGCCGGCAGCCCGACCGCCGCGAGGCTGACCGCCGCGGCAGTGACGACGCCGACCGCGAGCGTTGCGCTGGTCAGCGGCACGCCGTGGAGGTGCGCCAGATAGACCGCGACCGCCATGTTCGCCGCCGCGCTGGCCGCGCGGAAGATCGAGACGGCGAGCGGAAAGATGACGCCGGCCGCATCGCGATCCGACCCGAGCGCCGGGGCCGCGGCGATCATTGCGGGCAGCGACGCCAGCGAGGATTGCGTGCTGACCGCCACGACCTGGGCCGGCAACGCCGCGCGCAGGAAAGCGACGGGCGACATGCGCCCCGCCACGACCGCCGCAACCATCGCGAGCAGCGCGGCGGACAGGCACGCCGCCGCGACGATCAGCACATAATGGAGCAAGGTGCCCGCCGCGCCGAGCCCGAGCTGCGCACCGACCGCCAGCGCGAGCGCGAAGACCCCGAGCGGGGCCAGCCACAGCACCCAGTCGACGATCACCAGCATCGTTTCGACGATCCCGCGGAATGCGGTGACGAGGGCGGCGCGCAGCGGTGCCGCGATCCGCGCCATCGCGAACCCGAACAGCATGGCGAAGACGACGAGCGGGACCATCGCCGTGTCGGCCGCGGCCTTGATCGGGTTGGTCGGGATCAACCCGCCCACCCAGTCGGTCGGGCCGTCAGCCGGGGCGGGCGCGGCGGCGGCAGTCGGCCCGGTGAGCAGTGCGGCGGACTCGGCCGGCGGCCAGACGGCGAGCAGCGCGGACGACAGCAGTGCGCTGACCCCGGCCGCGGCGATCAGCAGGACCGCGAACCACAGGAGCGCGCGCCGCGCGACGCCGCCCGCCGATGCGCTTTCCGCGGCGCTGGCGATGCCGGTCACCAGCAGCCCGAACACCAGCGGCACGACCGTCATGGTCAGCCCGTTGAGCCACAGCCGCCCGATCGGAGTTGCGACCGCCAGGACGTTCGCCAACAAAGCGGGCTGCCGGTCGGCCAGGAAGGTGCCGAGCAGGATGCCGCCGACCAGCGCCACGAAGATCCGCGCGGTGCGATTGATGCGGAACGGGCGACGGCCGTCCGTCGACGACGCGTGCGACTCGGTCATGAGCAGGGCGCGCCCGGGCGCATCACGGTCCTCATGCACAAACGGATCAGCGGCATCGGTCGTCTCCAGCAGGCCGCCGGCGGTGGAGATGGTTTCCGCCGACGCCCGCGCGATTGCAGGCGATACCAAGTTCCTGCGCCGCAAATAGCCGTTTCAGCTAGATATAGGTTAGGATCGGGCGCAAGATTGCGCCAATCGAGACCGTGTGTTGCCGATCGGGCGATGAGCCTTGGCGAGCCGGTTCACCCCGCCGACCGGGGCGTTGTAACAAATCTGACGCGGTTGGCATCGAAGGCGAGTTTGATAGGTCCGACGTCGGGCCGGCGCATGGCGGACATGCGCGAGGCAGGAGTGACCGATGACAGCAGCAGCAGCACCGTCCGTGATCGACCGGGTCGGCGAGGCACCGCCGCGGGTCGCGATGGACCACAAGGTCCATCCGGCGGCGACGATCGGCTTCCTCGTCGCGCTGCTCGCCGGGCTGGTCTATGCGGGCGTCAGCGTCTTCCTCGATACGCAGCGCGTGGGCGAGCCGCTGGCGATCGGGGCGTTCCTGTTCCTGGGCCTCGCGCTGCTGATCGCGCTGGGGTTCGAGTTCGTGAACGGGTTTCACGATACCGCCAATGCGGTCGCGACCGTGATCTATACCCATTCGCTGAAACCCGTCTTCGCGGTGGTTTGGTCGGGCGTCTGGAACTTCATCGGCGTCATCGTGTCGACGGGTGCGGTGGCGTACAGCATCATCACGCTGTTGCCGGTCGACCTGATCCTGAACGTCGGCAGCGCGGGCGGCTATGCGATGATCTTCGCGTTGCTGATCGCCGCGGTGGTGTGGAACCTGGGCACCTGGTTCATGGGGCTACCCAATTCGTCGAGCCATGCGCTGATCGGCTCCGTCCTGGGCGTCGGCGTGGCGAACCAGTGGCTGGGCAGCGGGGCGGCCGCGACCGCGGGCGTGGAATGGAGCCAGGCCGAAAGCGTGCTGCTGGCGCTGCTGATCAGCCCGGTCATCGGCTTCGTCGCCGCGATGCTGCTGCTCTGGGCGATGAAGCGCGTGCTGCCCGATCCGAAACTGTACGAGGAGCCAAAGGGCGAGCAGCCGCCGCCCCTGCACATCCGCGCGCTGTTGATCTTCACCTGCACCGCGGTGTCCTTCGCGCATGGCAGCAACGACGGGCAGAAGGGCATGGGGCTGATCATGCTGATCCTGATCGGCGTCGCGCCGACCGCCTATGCGCTGAACCGCACGATGCCCGACAGTTCGACGCCCGCGTTCATCCAGGCCGCGTCCGATGCGCAGACGGTGTTCCGCAGCAAGGCGGCCGGCGTGACGATGGATCCGCCGGAGGCACGCACCACGTTGCAGCGCGCGTTGCGGACGCATCAGCCCGACACGCCGCAGGTCTATGCCGCGCTGGACAATATTTCGGGGCAGATCGTCGGGGACCTGCGCAGCTACGGATCGCTCCGCCGCGTGCCGGCCGCCGAAACCAAGAATGTGCGCAACGAAATGTACCTCGCCTACGACACGCTGCGGCTGTTGAACGAGGACAAGGAGGCAGCGGTTACGCGGTTCCCGAACGGCGGGGACAAGGTGCTGACCGCGTATCAGCACCTGCTGGAACAGGGGACGCGCTACATCCCGACCTGGGTCAAGATCGCGGTGGCGCTGGCGCTCGGGCTGGGCACGATGATCGGGTGGAAGCGCATCGTCGTCACGGTCGGCGAGAAGATCGGCAAGGCGCATCTGACCTACGGCATGGGGGCCGCGGCCGAGCTGGTGGCGGCGAGCACGATCCTGCTGGCGCAGGTGAAGGGCATGCCGGTGTCGACGACGCACATCCTGTCGAGCGGCGTGGCGGGCACGATGGTTGCGAACGGCTCCGGGCTGCAGAAGAGCACCGTGCGCAACATCGCGCTTGCGTGGATCATGACGCTGCCGGCGGCGATGCTGCTGGCCGGGCTGCTCTACGCGCTGTTCCTGACGATCGTCCGGGCGACCGGTAACGGCTGATCGTCGAGCCGCGCACGGCTGTGCGCGGCGGTGTCTCCGTGTCCGCGACGTACCCGGTGGCGCGCTCTATTTGGATATAGTATAATCCAGCTCGGATCGGCGTCGCGGCATGATCTGCCGTTCTTGCGATAATATGCCGACTGCGACCCGGCGGGTCGCGGACGGTTGCCTGCATGGCTTACGTAATAGTCCTCTGCTGGACCGCGCCACAATACAGGCCCGCTTAGCCCGACATGCACCGATCACATGCCGGCAAATGGCACGAAAGCACCACGGGAACAGGTGGATAGTCGTGCGGGTAGGCGTCGCCTAATCGGGACGACACCGAAGCGGTCTCAACCTTTCGTCGAACCGGTGCTGTACCATTTTGCCGCGACGACGACATGATTGTGGCGGTTCGACCCCGTCTTGTGCGCGGGGTGACGATGGGATGCTCCCATAGCTTCAACCGGTCGCGGATTGTGCCACGTCGGCGGTAGTCCGTTCCCACTGTTCGCTGGAAAAGCTGGAAGGAACGTCGAGTCGTTTCGTCGCGCTTTCGTGACCGTTCGTGCCAGACGCATACTAACCGGACCGATTCCGGTCGGGAGGCTCAAGACAAGTTGTACGAAATACACGCCCGCGATCTTGCGTTGATTAACATTGTGAATTTTCTGTTAACGATCTTTCGTGATATGCGCTGCGCGCGCGGACAGTCCGCGATGTGAGTTCGTGACCCCTGCGGAAGCCCCGGATCTTCCGCCAACCGAAGAAATTCGGCTTTGCGTAGAACCAAATAGGAGCTCGCCGTGCAACAGTCGTTCAAGGTCGCGTTACTGGGTCCTGATTCGATCGTGCGTGAAGGGCTCCGCCATATCCTGGCCGAGAAGAATTTCGATGTGACGCAGTCTGTCGGGGATCTCGACCAACTGTCGGGGGACAATGACGACGATCTGCTGATCGTGGTGGACGGTCGCGTGGCGGCCGACGATGCGGCCGGCGTGCGGGTGCTGCGCGGCCGGTTTCCCGACGTGAAGCTTGTCATCCTGAGCGAGACGTTCGAGTTCGAGGCGATGGCCAGCGCCTTTCGCGCGGGCGTCCACGGCTATATCTGCCGCGCGATGCCGTTTGCGCCGCTGGTCCAGTCGCTGCGGCTGGTGGCGATGGGGGAGAAGGTGATGCCGTCGCACCTTGCCGACACGTTGCAGCGCTACCACGACTGGCCGAAGCGCGATCATGCGCGGCACCTGCTGGAAAGCGCCAACCTGTCGCTCCGCGAGCAGGAGATCCTCGGCTGCCTGATCACCGGCTGGTCCAACAAGATCATTTCGCGCCGGCTTGATATCTCCGAATCCACCGTGAAGGTGCATGTGAAGGCGATCCTGCGCAAGCTGGGGGTCGCGAACCGGACGCAGGCGGCGATCTACGGCGCGCATGGCGGTCTCCAGGTGCCAAGGCTGGCCACCAACGTGCCGATCCCGGTGTCGAAGCCCGGACCGGTTCTCGTCCGTGCCGCGGGCTGAACGGGGCGTTCCGCTCGCTCCGCCACGGACCGGGCGACCGGCGAGGCGGGGCCCGTGAACCCGACGCCCGAGGACCTGCTGTCCTGGCTGACGACGCGCGAACTGGAAGTCCTGAAAGCCGTCGCACGGGGTCTTTCCGCCAAGGAGATCGCCAAGCAGCTCGATATCGCGCCGCGCACCGTGGAACGGCACATCGACCATGTCCGCCTGAAGACGCGGACGCGTAATCGCGCTCATATGGTCGCGTTCGCACTGGAAAACGACATACTGTAGCAAGTGTTGCGCCGCCGCCGGTGCCCTGTTGGGAGCGCTAACCCCGACGGACCTACCCGAATGCGCATGCGACGTTAGTCTGAATATCCTCATACTGGTCCTACCAACACGGCCGGGGGACTCGGGCAGGCCGCAAACAGGGGGGATAGATAATGGCACGACAAGTCAGTGAACTGACGCGGCTGACCGGACGTGAGGCGCAGGTCTTGCGGCTGGTCGCCTGCGGGATGTCCGCAAAGGAAACGGCGCTGGAGCTGGAGATCGCACCATGCACCGTCGAACGGCATATCGAGAATGTCCGGCTGAAGACGCGGACGCGCAACCGCGCACACATGATCGCGCACGTCATCCGCGAGGGGTTGTTGCCGGTGCAGGCCGCCGAACGGCCGCTCGCGCTGGTGGTCGGTGGCTGACGCCGCAGTCGGCTACGCGGAACCGGTAGAACTGCGGGCGGTCGATCCGGTGGGATCGGCCGATGTGGCGGCGGCCGACGCGCGCATGATCGCGCCCGCCGCCGTGTCGTCGCCGGCGGTTGCCCGGCTGGGCCGCGCCTTGCCGTTCCAGCTTGTCGCGGTCGCGACGTGGCTGGTCGATCTCACCGCCATCATGCTTGCCGCGCTGGTGTGCGACGCGTGGCGCTTGCCGCTCTGGGGCGTCGTCCCGGTCGCGATCGCGTGCCACAGCGGCATCGCGCAGGCGACGGGCGGTTACGATACGGACGCCCTGCTGCTGGTGCGGCGGGCGTTGCCGCGCGTGCTGAACGCGTGGGTGGCAACGGTGCTGGCGCTGGCGACGCTGGGCCATGCGTTCGACGCGCAGATCGCGCTGCCATGGCGGGGCCTGGTGCTGTGGTTCGCGACTGGATCGATCGCGATCGTCGCCGGACGGATGTTCGGGTTGCAGGTCGCGCGCCAGTTGAAGCGTGCCGGGCTGTTCCAGGGCCGCGCCGCGGTGGTCGGGACGGGACGGCAGGGCGTCGCGTTTGCAGACCATTTAACGCGGAGCGACGGGCTGGCGATGCCGCTGGTCGGGTTTTTCGATGATCGGCCGGTGACGGCGGACGTGGCGGCGGGGCTGCCCCTGCCATATCTGGGCGGCGTCGCGGATCTGGTGCGGATGATCCGGGCGGGCGCGATCGACCGCGTGTTCCTGACGATGCCGTGGGCGGACGAGACGCGGATCGACGCGATCGTGCGCGCCCTGTCGGCGACGCCGGTCGACATCCTGTTGTTGCCCGATCGCGGACCGCTGGTGCCGGCCGGGCGATCGGCGACCGCGCAGGCCCGGTTGCGGTTCCTGACCGTCGGCGAACGGCCGCTGACGCCAGGACAGCGGTTTCAGAAGGCGGTGATGGACCGGACGCTGGCGTTGGTGGCGCTGATCCTGTGTGCGCCGCTGATGCTGGCGGTGGCGGTGGCGATCCGGCTGGACAGCGGCGGGCCGGTGCTGTTCCGCCAGTTGCGCGAGGGGCTGAACTGCCGCCCGTTCCACATCCTGAAATTCCGGACGATGTATGTCCAGGCCGGCGCAGCCCCGATCGTGCAGGCCGGCCGACGCGATCCGCGTGTGACGCGGGTCGGTGGGTTCCTGCGGCGCACGAGCCTCGATGAACTGCCGCAGCTGATCAACGTGCTGATCGGTCAGATGTCGCTGGTCGGGCCGCGCCCCCATGCCCCCGCGACGCGGGCGGGCGGGGTGCCGTTCGGCGAGGTCGTGGCGACCTATGCGGACCGGCACAAGGTGAAGCCCGGATTGACCGGCTGGGCGCAGGTGTGCGGCTGGCGGGGCGAGACGGCGACGACGGACCAGCTGATCCGGCGGCTGGAACATGACATGCATTATGTGAACAACTGGTCGATCTGGTTCGACGTCTACATCCTGGCGCGGACGGCGTTGACGGTGTTGGGTCAGCGATCGGCTTACTGACGCGCGATCAGCGGAGCTGCGCCCATGCGGCGACGAGCCCGGCGGCCGGCCGGAACGAGCCGACGTCGATCCGTTGGTCGCGATAGGCGAGGGCGCGGTGGGCTCCGTCGATCCCGCAATCCAGTTCGGCCAGCGGGATCGAGAGGCCGCGGCCGAGCGCCTTCGCGCACGCCTCCTTCCGGGTCCAGGCGCGCAGGAAAGCGGCGTTGCGATCGGCGCGTTGCAGCCGTGCGAAGGCGATCCGTTCCGGGCGCGAGCAATAACTGCGGACCAGGCCGGCGACGTTGCCAATGGGTCGGTCGGTTTCGAGGTCGATGCCGATCGCGCCGTGCTGCCCCAGCCCGATCAGCCCGACATCGCCGGCATAGCTGAGGCTGAGGTGCCAGCCGGACAGGCCGTCGCAGTGCCATTGTCCGGCGTGAGTCCGGTGATATCGCTGCGTCGCAGCCGGAACATGGCAATGTTGTTCGACCAGCTGCCGCAGCGCGCAATGCGCCGCCAGATAACGCTGGCGTGGCACCGAGCGAAGGAAGCGGGCCGCGCGATCCCGTTCCGTATCGGAAAGCCGAACGACCAGCCGCCGATCGGGTTCGACGGTCAGATCGACCAGCCAGAGTGACAGTGGCCCGGGAACGCCGCCGATCGCCGTGCAGGCGTCCGTCAAGAGATACGCGCGTCGAGCATGCCGGCGGCGCGCGGGAACAAGGCCGAATGGCGCAGAAAATCGCGGATCAGCCGGGGCGGATCGGGATCGGGCCGGCGGAACAGCCAGCGCCTTAGCCGCCAGCCGACATGCCCGGCCAGCCACGCCGCATCAGCCAGCGCGGCATAGGCGCGCCCGTGATGGCGGAGGAAATAGCGCCGGCGTGATTCGAACCAATAGTCCGGTACGCGGCGGAGCGCGGGGCGCGGCCCGGTCAATCCCGTGCTCTGCCCGGCGATGTGCATGACCGACGCCTGCGGCAGGTAGCAGGTCGGCCAGCCGGCGCGGGCGGCGCGGCGACAGAAATCGGTTTCCTCATAATAGAGGAAGTAGCGTTCATCCATGAGGCCGATCATCTCGAACACGCCGCGACGGACGATCATGCTGGCCCCGGACACCCAGTCCACCGGCTGGATGCGATCGCCCATCGGGCGGAGCACGGCGCGGTGCGACAGCAGGCGCGACACCGGGCCCAGCCGCGCGCCGCGTTCAAGCTCGCTCAGCACGCTGTGGAAGCGGAAGGCGTAATGCCATGGGCTGCCGTCCTCCTCGACCAGCGCGGTGCCGGCGATGCCGACGGCCGGGTGATCGGCGAAGAAATCCAGGATCGCGGCAGTCGCGCCCGGCTGAACGCGCGTGTCGGGATTGAGCAGCCAGCAGAGATCGGGCGGGTTGGCGCTGGTCAGCGCGGGGCGGATCGCGACATTGTTGCCGGCCGCGAACCCGCCATTGGTCGGCGCCGCGATCAACGTGGCCCAGCCATGCCACCCGTTCGCGGCGATCGCGGCGGCGATCCGTTCGTCAGAGCCGTCGTTCGACGCGTTGTCGACCACGCAGACGCTGAGCCCCGGGATGGCGGCAACCTCCGCCACCAGGCTTTCGAGGCAATCGATCACGAGGTCCGCGGTGCGGTAGTTCACGATCACCGCGAGCATGGTGGCCGGCGTGGATGATGGCGTCATGACACGGCCGCGAGCGTGGCCACGGGCGGAACCGCGGGCGCCGAATCCGTCGACGGTGTGGCGCGGCGCAGCGCCGCGTCGATCGCGTCCTGCAACCGTTCGGCGACCACGGTGACATGCGGTTCGCGCAGCAGCGTGAAATGCCCGCCGGGGACCGGGATCAGGATGATGTCGTCCTCCACCCGCTTGCCCCAGCCCAGCAATCGATCGGCGTAGCGTTCGGCGAACGGTTCGTCCTCCTCGTCCACGCCCGGCCCCGACGCCTTGAACAGCAGGACATCGCCGCCGCTGAACAGCCCGGTCGGCCGGTGCGCGCGGTGCGCCAGTTCGTAAAGCTGGAGGAAGGCGAGGTCGGGCCCGGCGGGTGTTGCGCCGTCCGGTAGCGAGGCATTTGGAGCCTGCGTGACCGAGCGCAACTGACGGCGGCGTTCGATGCGGGATCGTACCTCCCACGCCAGCGTGTTGCCCGCCTTGCGGACCAATTGCGATCCGACCGTGGCGATCGCGACGGGCGACGTGCCGCGCGCGGATTGCATCAGGTGGCGGAGCCGATCGATCCGCGCACGCATGACGTAGAAGCGCCGCATGTCGGCTTCGACGTCGGCGGCATCGAAGATCGCGACCATCGCCACCGTGGCGCCCGCATCCTGCAACTGGCGCGCCATTTCGAATGCGATGACGCCGCCCGCGCATAGCCCGGCGATCAGATAGGGGCCGTCGGGCTGTTGCCGGCGGACGCGTGCGACATAGTCCGCGGCCATGTCCGGGATGCTGACATAGCCGACGCTGCCGTCCGCCCGCCGCGCGGGTTCGATGCCGAACACCGCCTGGCCCGCCGCAAGCCGGTAGGCGAGCGAGCGGTAGAGCAACGTTTCGCCGAGCCCGTCATGCACGATGAACAGCGCGGACCGCGGATCGCCGGGGCGGATCGCGATCAGATCGGGTGCGCGGCGGGCGGGCGCGGCGTCGCTGACCAACCGGACCGCGTCGAGGCTGGTGACCGCGGCCAGCGAGGGCGTGTCGACATCCGCGCTGTCGGGTGCGGCGGGATCGAGCAGGGTTGCCAGGTGCGCGATCGTCGGACCCTGGAGGAGGGCGGCGAGCGGCAGGACCATGCCGGTCTGCTTGCGCAACCGATTGATGAACTGGACCGCCAGCAGCGAATGGCCACCCAGATCGAAGAAATCGTCGGACCGCCCGACATTGTCCAGTCCGAGCATGTCGCACCAGAGGCCGGCGATCGCCTGTTCGGTCGCGGTGCGCGGCGCATCGACGGCGTCGGTGCGGGGGGCCTTGGCGCGCGGGGCGAGCGCGGCGTGGAGGCTGGCCACCGCGGGATAGAGATCGACGGGCGAGACGACGAGGTGCGCGGCGGGACCGGCGGCCAGGATGCGGTCGATGACGGCCATCCCCTCCTGTGCGGTCAGCGACATGGCGGGCGCCGCTTCGGCCGGCACGATCGGACGCGCGACCGGCGTGGGCGAGGCGAGCAGCGTCGCGTCGCGTACGCGGATCATGGTGAAGCCGCTGGCGTCGATCAGGACGGTGCCGGCCGGATCGCAGACCGTGACGTCGAAGATCGCGAGCGCCGCGTCCGGTTCGGTCGGGCGCAGGCGGACGTGCGCGACGATGTCGGCGGGCAGGGCCCCGAGGATCCGCAACCGGCCCCAGCGCATGGGGGCGAGGAAATCGCGGGCGGGATCATGGCCGGGGATCAGCCACTGCGCACCGGCCGACGCCATGTCGAGCAGCGCCGGGTGCAGCAGCACGCGGTCGAGATCGGCATGGAAGGCGTCGGCGAGCCGGAGCGACAGCAACGCCTCGTCCGGGCCGCGGCGCGCGTCACGGATGGCATCCCAGCGCGGACCGAACCGCAGATGCGGGGCGGGAATGGCGGCGGCACGGACGGGTTCGGCGCAACGCCGCACGACGGCGTCGATGTCGATCGGCGCGGGCGCGGCATCCGTATCGTGCCCGATCGTGCCGCGGGCGTGAACGGTCCAGCCTGCGTCCGGAGACGAGGTGGCGCGGCCGTATAGGGCGAACGGGACCGCAGCCCCCGCCTGCATCGGCGCGATATGGATACGTAGGTCGCGCGTCTCGCCTGCACCGACCGCGAACGGCGCGAGGAACGCGGCGTCGGTCAGCTGGAGTGCGCCAGCGGCGGCGGGTGCGACGGCTGCGCGGACCAGTTCGAGGAAGCCGGTGCCTGGGATCAGCGCGCTGCCGTCGGCCAGGCGATGTTCGTCGAGCAGCCAGTGCGTAGCGGGGCCGATCCGTGCGGTGACGAGCAGGCCGCCGTCGGGGAGGTCGTGCTGCATATCGAGGAAGGGATGGTCGACTGGCACGCCCGCACCAATCGGTTCGGGCGGGCCGGCCGTGTCGGGGCGCGTGATCGCCGCCATGCCGACGTCGGACCAGCGGCTCCAGCCGACCGCCATCACGCGGGTGCGCTCGTCGTCGCGGCGGGACTGGGCGTAGGCGTCCAGGAAGGCGTTGCCGGCGGCGTAATCGGCCTGCCCCGGCAGGCCGGCGAAGGCGCTGACCGACGAGAACAGCAGCAGGAAGCGCGGCGGATCGGCGGCGAGTGCGGCCTCCAGCGCAAGGGTGCCGGCCAGTTTGGGGGCGATGACTGCGGACGCCGACGCCATCGTCTTGGACTGGATGACGCCGTCGTCGAGCACACCGGCGGCGTGGAAGACGCCGTCGATCGCCCCGAACCGGTCGCGGACAAGCGCGACCGCGCGGCGCAACGCCTGCGCATCGGCGACGTCGGCGGTGACGACCAGCACGTCGCCGCCGGCCGCCTCGACCGCCAGGATGCGGCGGATGACGGTTGCGTCGCGATCGTCCGGGTCCTGCGCCAGCACGCCGTCCCACTGATCCCGCGGGGGCAGCGCGGTGCGCGACAGCAGCGCGATCCGCGCCTGCACCGTGGCGGCGAGATGTCGTGCCAGCGCGAGACCGAGCCCGCCGAGGCCGCCGGTGATCAGGTAGGTGCCGCGCGTGCGCGGGTGGAGCGCGGGCCCCGGAACCGCGGCGGGCGGGGCGGGATCGAACGACTGCACCCAACGCTCACCTGCACGGTACGCGATGGTGGCGGCGGTGTCGGCCGCATGGTTTTCGGCGATCAGCGCGGCGGCGAGCAGGTCGCGCGCGCCGGCCTGCGCGGGCAGGACGACGTCGACGCTGCGGATGCGGATGTCGGGATATTCGGCCGAGACGGTGCGGCAGAGGCCGAGGATCGTCGCCTTTGTCGGGGCGAGCAGCCGTTCGTCGCAGACCCGCTGGATCCCGTCCGAGATCGCGGCGATGGCCACCGGCCCGCTTCCCGCCTCAGCCAGCGCCTGGACGAGGAAGAGCAGGCTGTAGAAGCCGGTTTGCTGGGTGCCATCGATCTGCCGGCGGTCGGAGCGCGCGGGTGTTTGCCCGGTCACCAGCCAGCAGTGGAAGATCTCGGTTGGCAGGCGGCCATCGGCGGCGAGGGCGGCGACGAGCAGGTCGTAGGCGGTTCTGTCGCCGGCCGGCAGGACGAAGCCGTCGGGTCCGTTGCGGCGGAAGACGCGACCCGTCTGGACCGTCGTCACGACCCGGCCCCCAGCGCGCAACCGGTCCGCGATCGCGGTCCCGAGGCCTTCGCGGTCCTGGAACAGCAGCACCGGTCCGTCGGTCGGCTCCCCACCGGGGAGCAGCGGCTTGCGGTGCCAGACGGGTGCGTAGAACCAGTCGGCGATGTCGGGGCGCCGCGCGGTTACGTCATGCTGCGGTCCCTGCGCTGCGGTCGCGCCGGGCTCGATCCAATGGCGGGTGCGGTCGAAGCTGTAGGTCGGCAGCGGGACGCGCAGGCGGGTTTCGCGCGACCAATAGGCATCCCAGTCGATCGCGACGCCCAGCGTCCAGAGCCGGCCCGCCACCGTCAGCAGATGCGCCATGTCGCCGACCGCCTCGGTCGGGTGGCGCATCGCGTTCAGCACCGGCTGGTCCGCGGACCGGGCGGGATGCCGGCGGGCGAGGCTGGACAGCGTGCGGCCGGGCCCGACCTCGAGCAGGATCTGGTCCGGGTGCTGCATCAGGCGGGCGAGCCCGTCCGTGAAGCGGACCGTTTCGCGCAAATGGCGGACCCAATATTCCGGGTCGGTCGCCTCGTCCGCGGTGATCCAATCGCCGGTCAGGTTCGATGCGAACCGCCGCGTCGGCGCATTCCACCGGACGGTCGCAAGGCAGGCGCGGAACGCGTCGAGGATCGGATCGAGCATCGCGGAGTGCGCGGCGACGTCGATCCCGACGGGTTGGCATTCGACCTCCGCGGCCGCCAGTGTCGCCTGCAGCCGGTCGATCGACGGCGCGGGGCCGGACGCGACGCAGATCTCCGCGCCGTTGATCGCCGCGATGGTCAGGTCCGGCGTCAGCAGCGCGCGTAATGCATCTTCCGAGGCCGCGACGCTCAGCATCGCGCCGCCGGGCACGGACTCGAACAGGCGGCCGCGCGTCGCGACGATGCGGAGCGCGTCTTCGAGCCCGATCACGCCGGCCAGGTGCGCGGCGGCATATTCGCCCGAGCTGTGGCCGATCATGGCGGACGGGGTGACGCCCCAGGCCTGCCATAGCCGGGCGAGTGCCACCTGGATGGTGAACAAAGCGGGCAGCGCCACCGACGGGCGTTTCAGTTCGGCGGCGGCCTGTTCGATGTCGTCGACCGCCGGGAACAGCCAGCGCCGCAAATCGATATCCAGCGCGCGGCAATGATCGATGCAGGCGTCGACCATGTCGCGGAACACCGGCTCTGCCTCGTAGAGGTCGCGCCCCATGCCGACATGCTGCGACCCCGCGCCGCAGAACAGGAACGCGACCGGGCGCGCGTCGCCTGCCTCCGCCGAATGGACGCGTGCCGGCGTGACGAGCGCGTCCGCCGCGTCGGCGATCCCGTTGGCCACGATCACGCGGCGATGCGTCAGCGCCTGCCGCCCGATCGACAGCGTGTAGGCCACGTCGGCCGGATCGAGGCAGGGGTGCGATGCGAGATGACGGGCCAGCGCCGCGGCGTTCGCGTCGAGCGCGGAGGCCGAGCGGGCGGACAGCGTGAAGATGTGGTGCCCGCGACCCGCGGTTCCCTTCGCCCGTTCGGGGGCGTCCTCAACGATCACATGCGCGTTCGTGCCACCCACGCCGAGCGAGCTGATCCCGGCGCGGCGGGGCCCGTGCGCGGCGCGCGGCCAGGGGGTGAGCCGGGTGGTGACGCTGAACGGTGTCTGCGCGATGTCGCAGCCGGGGTTGGCGGTGCTGTGGTTGAGTGTGGGCGGCATCTGACCATGGTGCAGCGCCAACGCGACCTTGATCAGCCCCGCGACGCCCGCCGCGGTATCGGTATGGCCGATATTGGCCTTCACCGATCCGAGCCCGCAATAGCCGGTGCGCGCGGTGTGGCGGCGGAATGCCCGGGTCAGTGCGGCGACCTCGATCGGATCGCCGACCGGCGTACCGGTGCCGTGCGCCTCGACATGATCGATCGTGTCCGCCGATATGCCCGCGACGGCGAGCGCCTCGGTCACTGCCTGGGCATGACCGTCCAGGCTGGGGGCGAGATAGCCGACCTTGCCCGCGCCGTCGTTGTTGATCGCCGATCCGCGGATGACCGCATAGACATGGTCGCCGTCCGCCACTGCATCCGCCAGCCGGCGCAGCACGACGATGCCGACGCCGCTGCCGAACACGGTCCCTTCGGACGCCGCATCGAACGGCCGGCAATGGCCGTCGGGCGAGAGGATGCCGCTTTTGTCATAGGTATAGCCATGACCGTGCGGCAGTTCGATCGACGCGCCGCCCGCGATCGCCATGTCGCATTCGCCGGTCAGCAGGCTCTGCGCCGCCATGTGCACCGCGACGAGCGAGGTGGAGCAGGCGGTCTGGACGTTGAGGCTGGGCCCCTTCAAGTCGAGCAGGTAGGAGACGCGCGTCGTCAGGAAATCCTTGTCGTTGCCGGTATGGCGCAGCAGAAAGCGGCCGACATCGCGGACGAGCAACGGGTTGGTGAGCAGGTTGCTCGCCAGGTAGCTGTTGTGGCCCGACCCGCCGAACACCCCGATCGCGCCGTCGAAGCGCGCCGGCACATGGCCGGCATCCTCCAGCGCCTCCCATGCGCATTCCAGGAAATGGCGGTGCTGCGGATCCATGATCGCCGCGTCGCGCGGGGACAGGCCGAACAAGGCGGCGTCGAAACAGTCCATGTCCGCGATCGGCGCCCCGGCGCGGACATAGTCGGCGGAGCCCAGCAACGCCGGATCGACACCGCGGTCGCGCAGTTCCTCGTCCGAATAATGGACGATCGATTCGACGCCGTCGCGCAGATTGGCCCAATAGTCCGCGGGGTTGCGCGCGCCGGCGAAGCGGCAGGCCATGCCGACGATCGCGATCGCGGTGTCCGCTGCGGCTTCGCCGTCGGCGGCTCCGTCGTCGGCGCGGAAGAGATCGGTCGCATGGTCCATGGGGTCAGCCCCTCGTCACGGTGGCAAGCGCGGGTCGCGCCCCGGTGCGGCCACGGCGCAGGACGGCGCGCCGCCCGGACGCGCGCGCCTCCGCCGCCTGGGCCGCGCTGTCGTCCTCCCCGTCCGCCAGGTGGCGGGCGAGCGCGGCGACAGTAGGGAAGCGAAAGATATCGGTGAGCGCGAGCGGGCGGCCGACCAGATCGCGCAGACTGCGGTGCAGCTGGACCGCGAGCAGCGAATGGCCGCCAATGTCGAAGAAATTGTCGTTCCGGCCGACCGCGTCGAGTTTGAGTACGTCGCGCCAGACCGTCGCGATCCGCGCCTCCAGCCCCTCCATCGGCACCGCCAACGCGGCGGGGGCGGCCGGCTGGACCTGTTCGGGCGGCGGCAGCTGCGCGCGGTCGAGCTTGCCGTTCGGCGTGCGGGGCAGCGCCGGCAGCGCGACCACGAAGCCCGGAACCATGAATTCGGGCAGGCGCGTGCGGAGGTAGGCGCGCAGATCGTCCGGCGCGGCCCCGGCGGCGGGGACATGATAGGCGATCAGCCGGACGTCGCCGGGCGTATCTTCCCGCGCGACGACGGCGGCCTGCGCCACGGCGGGGTGCGCGGCGAGGACGGATTCGATCTCGCCCAGTTCGATGCGGTGGCCGCGGATCTTCACCTGGTTGTCGATCCGCCCGAGATAGTCGAGCAGGCCATCGGCGTGTTGCCGGACAAGATCGCCGGTCCGGTAGCCGCGCGTATCTTCCAGGAACGGCAACGGCACGAAGCGTTCCGCGGTCAGCGACGGCCGGCCCAGATAGCCGCGCACCACGCCCGCCCCGGCGATGACCAGTTCGCCCGCGATGCCGGGCGGTACCGGCTGTTGCCGACTGTCGAGCACGAAGCAGGCCTGGTTGGCGAGCGGGCGGCCGATCGGGACCGCGCCAGGAGTGCCGTCGAGCCGGTGCGTGGTGGACCAGATCGTCGTTTCGGTCGGCCCGTACATGTTGACGACGGTGCCGCCGACGAGCGTTTCGAGCCGGCGGGCGAGCGCGGGGGGGAACGCCTCGCCCCCCACCATCATCATGTCGAGCCGCGCGAGGGCGGGTGCGGCCGCGTCGTCCGCGACCAGCATCTGCGCCAGCGAGGGCGTACACTGGAGATGGGTGACGCCGTGCCGGAGCATGAGCGCGACCGGGCTCTGATCGAGCTGTGGCGGATCGATCGCGAGCTGCCGCAGCCGATCGAGTGCGGGGAGATGATCGAGCACGGTCTGCGCCGGCACGCCGAAATCGATCAGGCACGCAATCTCGTCGACGCCCGCCGCGCGGACCCGGTCGACCATCGCGAGGCAGTGCGCGGGCGTGCCGAACAGGCCGCCGGTGTCGTGATAGCGCGTGAAGGCATGATCGAGCAGCGCCGCCATCTCGTCATCGTCCAGTCCGGCGAGATCGGGCTGCGTATCGGTCATGCCCGGGCGGCGGCGGAAGGCGGGAAACGACCAGCCGAACGATTTGAGCAGGTTGGTGGAGGTTCGCAGATAGTCGGTCAGCGGTTGCCGGACGGCGTCGCGCACCGCGTCGGGATCGTCGCCGACGAAGCTGTGGAGCATCAACGCGACCTGGCCCGACCCCGCATGGCCCGCGGCGGCGAATGCGGCGCGGTAGGTGGCGATCTTGTCGGCCAGTTCGGCCACCGTCTGGCCGAGCAGATGGGTGAGGACCGACGCGCCGGCCCGGCCCGCGGCGGCGAAACTGTCCGGGTTGCCGGCGGTGGTGATCCAGAACGGCAGTTCCGGTTGCACCGGGCGCGGGAAGCTGCGCACCGCGACGTCCGATCCGAGCGGGCCGGGGAAGCTGCGCGGCTCCCCCCGCCACAGGCCGCGGACGGCGTCGATCCCGGCCATCAGCGCGGCCGGCCGGTCCGCAAAGGCATCGGGGCGCAGGACGAAATCGTCGGGCTGCCACCCGGCGGCAAAGGCGATGCCGGCCCGGCCGTGCGACAGCGTGTCGACCAGCGCCCATTCCTCCGCCACGCGGAGCGGATGATGCAGCGGCACGACGACGCTGCCACCGCGGATCGCGACGCGCGTGGTGATCGCCGCGATCGCCGCGCCGGTCACTGCCGGGTTGGGATAGAGCCCGCCGAACGCATGGAAATGGCGTTCCGGCGTCCAGACCGCGGAGAAGCCGTGGTCGTCCGCGAAGCGCGCGCCGTCCAGCAGCAGGCGGTAGGGATCGGGATCGTCGCCGCTGTCGGCATTGCCGAAGTAGAACAGGCTGAACGCGACCGGCCCGCGGGGGGCGGCGGTGGCGCGCGACGTCGCGGCATCGGCCGGTGCGATCACGACATGCGCGCCGCGGGCGACCGTCCAGCAGAGTTCGAGGACGGAAATGTCGAAACTGAGGCTGGTCACCGCCAGCCAGACGCCGCCCGGTTTGATCAGCGCATCCATGCCGGCGAAGAAGTTCGCGACGTTGCGATGTTCGACCATGACGCCCTTGGGCAGGCCGGTCGATCCGGAGGTGTAGATGACATAGGCGAGGTCGGCGGGCTCCGCGCCGCCGTCAAACGCGGTATCGGGCAACAGCGTGATGACGTCCGCGTCCTGGTCGACGCACAGCACGCGCGCCGGGCCGGGCGGTAGCGTGGCGGCCAGCGTCGTGCGGCTGACGATGAGCGGCGCGGCGCTGTCGGCGATCATGTGGGCGATCCGGGCGGCGGGGTAGGCCGGGTCGAGCGGGACATAGGCGCCGCCCGCCTTGTGGATGCCGATCAACGCGACAACCATGTCGAGCGAGCGTTCGAGGTGCAGCCCGACCAGCGTTCCGCGGCCCACGCCGAGTGACGCGAGGTGGCGCGCGAAGCGGTTCGCCCGCGCGTCCAGATCGGCATAGTTCAGCGTGACGCCGTCGCAGGTCAGCGCCGGCGCGTCGGGCGTGCGTGCGGCCTGTTCGGCGAACAGGTGGTGGACGCAGGCATCGTCGCGCCACGGGGCCGCCGTCTGGTTCCAGCCATGAACCATCCGGGCCAGGTCGGCGTCGGCCATCAGCGGGAGGAGTGCCACCGGACGATCGGGATCGGCGTGGCCGGCGGCGAGCAACGCGTGGAACGCCGAGCGGATCGTCGCGAACAGGGCCATGTCGAGCCGGGCAGGATCGTGGATCCAGCGGCAACCCCGGCCATCCGTCCGGATTGCGAGCGTGAGGGTGGCGCTATCATCGGCATCCGCGTCGTCGAGCCGATCGACCAGGGTCACCGCGACGGGCAGGTCGGTGTCGATCCCGGCGAGTTCGGGGCTGCGTGCGACGAGGTCGATGGCGTAGCCGATATGGCGGTGGAGGCGGCGGATGTCGGTTTCGAGCGCGGCGGCCAGCGTGCCGAGCCCCGCCTGCCAATCGATATCGACGCGCAGTGGCAACCGGCGCGCGACCCAGTGGGCGACGGGCGCGTCCTGCGCGGCGAAGACCGGATCGGAAAAGCCGATTTCGAACCCGGATCGGTCGGCGACGCGGGCAAGGCACGCCACCGCTGCGGCGAGCAGGAGGTGGCTGTCGGCATGGCCGTCGACCGCATCGTCGGTGACGGCGCGTTCCTCGGCGGGCTCGCCGGTTGACAGGTCCAGCATCGGCGGGCGGGACTGCGCCAGGCGCCGGCGCCACCAATGTTCATGCCCGGCGCACGCGGCGTCATGAACCGACAGCGCCGCAAGATCGGTCGCAGGTTCGAGCCGGCCGCCGGGGCACAGCCCGAACCGGTCGATCGCATCGGGCAGCGCGATCATGCGACCGTCGATCCCGGCAATGCGGACCAGCGCGAGATCGGTGGTGCCGGTCGCGACATGGAGGGCGGTGCGGTCGGCGCGGACGATCGTGCCCGGCGCGGCGGTGGAGGCATCGGCGAGCGGTGTCGCCTCCACCACCAGCAACGGCGTGCCGCGGAACGCCGTCTTCGGCATGCCGAGCGGGTTGCGGTGGCCGCCGAAATCGAGTGCGCGGACCATGGCGGCGATGGCGTCCGCCGGGCGATCCCACAGGATCATCGCGGCGGCGAACGGCCGATCGGCGCGGCTGTAGTAGCGCGTCGGTGGGGCGTCCTGCGGCCGGGGGGCGATCGTTCCGGCGGCAAGGCCGTCGATCAGCGCGGCGAAGCTGGCGATCCCCTCGGCGAGGCAGCGCGTGTTGAGCGAGTGGGCGGTTTCGCCGACCTCGATCCCGAACGATCGCGTGACGAGGATATTGCCGCGGTCGACCTCCGCGGTCATCGCGTGCCACGTCACGCCGTGACGCCGTTCGCCGTTCAGCAGCGCCCAGGCCGGCGTATTGAGACCGGCATAGTCGGGCAGGACGCCGTCGTGGAAATTGATCGCGGCGTGGCGCGGCAATGCGAGCGTCTCGGCCGACAGGACGGACAGGTTGGTGATGCTGAACAGATAGTCGAACGGGGCGAGCGCCGGGAGCTGCGCCAGCGTCGTCACGGCGATGCCGGCCTCCTCCGCCCAGCTAAGGATGGCGGGCGCGTCGCTCACGACCGCCACGATCCGGTGACCGGCGGCGATCAGCATGTCGCCGCACCGCATCAGCAGCGTTTCCGACCCGATCAGGACGCAGCGCCAGCGCGGTCCGCGCACGGGCAGGGCGGGGAAGGTGGGGCCCCGGTCCGGCAGCCCGTCCGGCGTCATGACAGGACCGCCCGGGCCGACCGGCGGCGCGCGGCCTGGCCCCCGGCGATGCTGGCACTACAGAGGAGGGCCAGCGCGGTACCCCAGGTCACGGCGGCGTCAGGGGCGTCACGGGAGTCGCGATCGCGATCCGCGCGGCAGGCCATAGCGGGCGAGGCCGGCGTGGCGGCGGCGCAGGTGCGGGCCGGTGCGGGCGTCGCGAGCAACAGCGTGCAGGCGACGGGCACGGACGTGACCCACCAGTATCGCATCATCATTCCCCCCGTATTCGGTATCGATCCTGACGAACGATCGATGTAGTCTGGTAGGACGATCCGCAAAGATCGCCAAGTTGGTCGATTATGTGGTGGATTCTACCATCCGCCCATTCATGCTTGCGCCATCATTTATATTCGATAAGCCGCCTTTGTCGGGACCAATAGTCGATCTGTCCATGGAGATGCGGCAGTTTTCCGATGGTCGTGTAGGTCGCATACAGCGCGCCGCGCCGGACGAGCAGGCGCAGCCACAGCAGCGGCCAGAGCGGCCAGCCGACCGGGGTGGACCAGAAGATGTTGCTCGCCACGATCCGCAGCAGCCGGGTGTCGAGCCCGTCGCGCATCGTCAGCGCCTGCGCATGGGCATAGCCGCTGCGCCGATTGCGCTGCCACCACTGGCCGAACCGGGTCATCGCCGCATCGTGCCGCGTCATGGCGTGATCGATGCGGTGGATCGTCCAGCCGGCGCGCGACAGGCGGTGGCAGAGTTCGGGTTCCTCGCCCGCGATCAGCGTGTCGCAGAAGCCGTCGACGGCGGCAAAGGCGTGTGCGCGGAACAGCGCATCGCCGCCACAGCTTTCGGTCCGGCCGATCCGCGTGTCCCATTCATGGTCGCACAGCCGGTTGTAACGGCTGGCATCCGGGAAGCGTTCGCGCCGCCGGCCGCAGACGACCGCGGCGTCGGGCACGGCGCGCAGGAACGCGGTGGCGGCGGCGACCCAGCCGGGTTCGAGGTCGCAGTCTCCGTCGACGAACTGAACGAGGTCGACGGCGGGGAGGAGGATCCGCAGGCGGGCGAACCCGGCATTGCGCGCGCGGGCGGCGGTGAAGCCCGAGCCGATCGGCAACCGGACGACATCGACGCCGAGCGACGCCGCGATTTCCCGGCTGGCGTCCTGCGATCCCGAATCGACATAGACTATCGTGGCGATCTGGTCCCGCACGCTGGCCAGCGCGCGGCCGAGCCGCGCTGCTTCGTTGCGGCCGATGACGACGGCGCCGATCACGGGCGGATTGGGCGGCTGGGTTCGGTTCATGGCTCGCGACTCGTGCGGATCCAGCTGTGCTCGCGACGGCGGAGCAGGCGGAGGTAGATCGGCTGTTTCCAGGCGACGTAGCCGAGCAGGTCCGCGATCATGCGCGGGGGCAGGACGGCGCGGCCGAACCGCGACCAGACGAGCGCGAGCACGCCCGCGAACAGGCAACCGACCGTAAGCAGGAAGAGGAAGGGTGCCGCCGAACTGCCGATCACGCCCACTAGCCCCAGGACGAGCAGCGTCGCGCCGACGAGCGCGGCGAGCAGGGCGAGCGGCGGCACGCTGAGGTCCGCGGCGATCAACAGCAAAGCGGGCCGTCGTGCGAGGCCGGCGGCGATCAGGCGGGGCAGGTAGGCTGTGGCGGTGGCCAGCATGCCCTGTTCCCACCGGGTGCGCTGCGTCGCGGTCGCGGTGAGCGACGCGGTGGCGGCCAGGAACCGCGCGTCGTCCGCGAAGCGCACCGTCTCGCCCGACAGCGCGAGGTCGAGCCCGAGCTTCATATCCTCGACCAGCGAGGCGGTGGCGAGCGGGGCGGTGGAGAAGATCCGCCACGGCATCGCCATGCCCGATCCCTGGAGCTGTGCCGTGCCGGCGATCCGGTCGAGCCCGCGCTGGCGCACCATGTTGCGGACCATGAACGCGAAGGCGGAGATCCGGACGGCGGCACCGGCCGTCGCCGGCGGATCGAGCAGGTAGCGCCCCTGCACCGCGGCGTCGTGCCGCGCGGCGCTGGCCGCCAGCCGGCGCAGCGCCCCGGGCAAAGGCCGGCAATCGGCGTCGACCAGCAGGACGATCGCCGGCGGATCGGCGGCGATTCGGTCGCGCCCGAATGCGAGGGCGTAGGCCTTGCCCCGCAGGCCCGGCGCGGTGCGTTCGACGACGTCCGCGCCGGCCGCGCGCGCGATTGTCGCGGTGGCGTCCGTGCAGTTGTCGGCGACGACCAGGACCCGGTCGCAGGGCCGGAGTTCGGCATGGATCGCGGTCAGGACCGGACCGATGCCGGCCGCTTCGTCATGCGCCGGGACGAGCACGACGAACGGCGGCGGATCGCTGGCGGCGTCGGGAAATGTGCCGGCGGGGTCACGCAGGCCCGCGAGGCATTCGACGATCACCACGGTCATCGGCCAGGCGGCGATGCCGGCCAGCAGCCAGGCCAGCGCGGTCAAGACGGACGTCCCGACCGAGGCGGTCTTGATCGGCATGGGGGTCGGTTCATGGGGCCACTCCTGCGTCCGGGCAGCATCGCGGAGCGGGCGGTACGGAAGAATACCGGCGCCGCCCCACGACGTATCCCGTGGGGATTTCCCGGCGGGGGGACGACGGCACAGGTTGGTCGCAACTGGCGGAGCGTTCGGCGGCGCGGGTATCGAACGGCGGACACGACCAGGAAAAGGACGGCGGGATGCAGATGGAGTCGATCGAGCCCGACCGGCCGATGCACATCCTGCTCGTCGCGGAGAACATCTCGTTGCGGCTGAGCGGCGAGACGATCCTGCCCTATCATTATCTGACCGAGTTCCTGGCGGCGGGGCACGAGGTGCAGGTCATCTGCCATGAGCGGGTGCGCGAGGATCTGCGGCGCGACCTGCCGCCGGTGATCTTCGCGCGGGTGCGGTTCGTGGCGGACGGGTGGTTGCAGCGCCGGCTGTTCGCGTTCGAACGGTTCCTGCCGCACCGGGTGCAGGACCTGATCGTCAACCAGCTGATCCAGATCCTGACGCAGTTCCGGGTGCGGCGCATGGCGAGGGCGTTGATCGCGGAGCAGCGAGTGGACGTGGTGTTCCAGCCGACGCCGATCGCGGCGAAGGCGGTCAGCGCGCTGTTCGGGCTGGGGCGGCCGGTGGTGATCGGCCCGATGAGCGGCGGGATGGCGTTGCCGCCCGCGTTCCGCACGCTGGACGGGCCGGTCGTGACGCTGATGATCCGGGCGGCGCGGGCGGGGTCCGCGGTTTTGCACGGGCTGATTCCCGGCAAGCGCCGCGCCGCCGCGCTGATCGTCGCGAACGAGCGAACACGCGCCGCCCTGCCAGCGCGGACGAGTGGGCGCGTTTACATGCAGATGGAAAGCGCGGTCGACCTGCGCCGGTGGCAAGAGCGGGCGCCGTTGCCGGACGATCCCGACGGGGTCGTGTCGTTCATCTTCTGCGGCCGCTTCGTCGACTGGAAGGGGATCGGCTATCTGGTGCGCGCTTTTGCATTGCTGGCGCGGGACGGTGCAGGCGACGGGCAAGCGCGGCGGCGCGTGCGGCTCGATCTGGTCGGCGACGGGGAGTTGTTCGACACGATCGCCGCGCTGGTCCGGCTGGAAGGGCTGGAGGCGCAGGTCGTGCTGCATGGGCGGTTGCCGATCGAGGCCTATGTCGATCTGCTGACCCGGACCGACGTGTTCGTGACGCCGTCGCTGCGCGAATGCGGCGGGATGGCGATGATGGAGGCGATGGCCACCGGCCTGCCCGTAATCGGTGTCGATTGGGCGGGTGCCGCGCAATATGCCGGCCCGGACTGCGCGCTGCTCATCGATCCGGCGTCGGAGGATGCATTGGTCGAGGGGCTGGCGGCAGCGATGCGGGCGCTGGCCGACGACGCGCCGCTGCGCCGTCGGCTGGGTGCGGCGGCCCGCTGGCATCTGGAAGAGGCCGGGCTGGGCTGGGACGAACAGGCGCGGCGGGTGCTCGCCATCCTGTCCGCGACGATCGCCGAGCAGCGGCCAGCGATCGAGACACCGCAGGCGGCGACCGCCGTCCCCGTTCCCGCATGACCGGAGTGGCAGCATGACCGATGATGAGCTTGGCCCGCCGGGTCGCATCGATATCGTCTTCTATACGCGGCAGCTGCACAATGGCGGGGTCGACCGGGTCGTGTTCAACCTGGCGGAGGAATTCCAGGCGCGCGGGCTGGTGCCGTTGATCCTGGTCGACCTGGACAATCCTTATTCGCCGTTCCGCACACTGATCCCGCCCGGCATCGCGTACCGCGTGCTGGATGCGCGCGACCCGGTGACGCGGATGGTGAAGCTGGTCCGGTTCCTGCGCGAACGGCGGCCGCGCGCGATGATGTGTACCAGCTTCGGCTTTCCCAACCTGTATGCCGTGGTGGCGCGGCGGCTGGCGGGAATCCCGTTGCGGCTGATGCTGACCGAACATTGTTTTCCGTCGGTCGATCGCGCCGCGCCGCGGCCGTGGCAGGCGCGCTACTGGTTCTTCCCGCTGGCGCACTACCTGTACCCGCACGCCGATTCGATCGTAGCGGTCAGCCGCGGGACGGCGAACGACCTGGCCGACGTGCTGCGCATCGATCCGGGATCGATCGAATGCATCTACAACCCGATCGTGAGCGATGCGCTGATCGCGCAATCGCGCGAGGCGGTCGACCATCCGTGGTTCACCGCATCGGACGTGCCGGTAGTGATCGCGGTCGGGCGGCTGGAACCGCAAAAGAACTTCGCGATGCTGATCCGCGCGTTTGCACAGGTGCGCGCGACGCGGACCGTGAAGCTGCTGATCCTGGGGGACGGGCAGGAGCGGGAGATGCTGGAGACGTTGGTCCGCACGCTGGGGTTGGACGAGGATGTCGCCATGCCGGGCTTCGCGCCGAATCCGCATGCCTATGTGGCGAAGGCCGCGCTGCTGGTGCTGTCGTCCGATTTCGAGAGCCTGGCCAATGTGGTGATCGAAGCGATGGCGGTCGGCACGCCGGTGATCGCCACCGATTGCCCGTCCGGCCCGGCCGAGGCGCTGGCCGGTGGGCGGTACGGGACACTGATCCCGGTCGGCGACAGCGACCGGCTGGCGACCGAGATGCTGCGCGTGCTGTCGGAACGCGCGCCCGCGGCTCCGCCTGCCGACGGCTGGCTGGGGCAGTTCACGACGGCGCATGCGGCCGACCGGTATCTGGAACTCCTGACGCCGGCCGCGGCGTGAGCGGGGGCAGGCGGGGGGCGCCGTCCCGACATGGCTAGTGCCGCGTTCCCGCCGACGTGGCGGACCGCGCTGACCAGCGGCACCAGCATGGTCGCGGGCACGATCGTGGCCGCCAACGCACTGCGTATCCTGAGCACGATCATCCTGACGCGCGCGCTGTCGCCCGCTGATTTCGGCGTGGCGGGGATCACCGCGGCGATCCTGGTCGTGATGGGGATGATCTCCGACTTCGGGTTCGGCGTCTATATCGTCCAGCACCCGCGCGGGGACGAGCCGCGGCTGCTCGACATCGTCTGGACGGTGCGGCTGATCCGGTCGGCGCTGCTGACGCTAATCCTGCTCGTGTTGGCCGGGCCGATCGCCGGGCTGCTCGACAAGCCGGCGATGCAGGCGGTGATCGTCGTCACCGCATTCCAGTTCGTGATCGAGGGGATGTCCTCGCTGGCGCCGTTGTCTGCCATCCGGCGGCAGCGGCTGGCGATGCTGAGCCTGCTCGATATCGTGACCGCGGTGTCGCAGACGGTGATCGGCATCCTGCTCGCGCTGTTGCTACACAATTACTGGGCGATCGTGATCGGCGGGTTGATCGGTACGGCGCTGCGATCCGTGCTGAGCTACGTCCTGTTCCCCGGATCGCGGCGGCGGTTCGGCTATGACCGGGCGGAGGTGACCGCGCTGTGGCGGTTCGGGCGGACCGTCGCGGGGGCGCACACGATCCAGGTGCTGCTGTCGAATTTCGATAAGTTCGCGCTGTCCCGGCTGGTCCCGTTCGGGGTGTTCGGGCTGTATGTGCTGGCGTCGAACCTGTCCGGTGCGCCGTCCGCTTTTACGCAGCTTTATCCAAACCGCGTCCTGCTGCCGGCCTATGCCGATGCGCTGCGGCGGGGGAGTGATGCGCTGGCCGCGGTCTATTATGCCGGGCGGCGCTGGGTGATGCTGCTGTATCTGGTCGCGATGGGCGGGTTCATCGCCATGGCGCCGGCGGTGATCCACCTGCTCTACGATCCGCGTTATGCCGATGCGGCGCGGTACATGCAGATCCTGTCGATCGCGCCGGCCTTCGCGCTCAACAACTATGCCGCGCGCGAGGTGCTGATCGTCGCGGGGCGGGTGCGGACGTTGCTGATCGCGAACCTCGTCCGGCTGGGCTGGCTGCTGGCGATGGGGACGGCCGGGTTCCTGATCGCCGGGCCGATCGGGCTGGTCGCCGCGGTGGGGCTGATCGAGATCCCGGTCATGCTGTACTGCTGGTACGAGCTCGGCCGGATCGGGGTGTTCCGGATCGGCGAGGAACTGCTCATGCTGGCGGCGCTCGGTGTCGGACTATTGCTGGGCATGGGCGGGAACGAAGCGTATTTCCTGCTGTTCGGCGGCGGCTGACGCCACCGGCCGCGCGCGGCGACGGCGCGCGGCGACGCCGGCCCCCGCGGCGAGCAGCACGATGTAGGTGATCTCGTTCCGGCCGAAGCTGGTGGTCGTCAGGCTGCCCATCATGCCGATGAGGCCGGCGAAGCAGGCGGCCCCGGCGGCGCGGGCATCGGCGTCCAGCCGCGGACCGCGGGCGAACAATGCGGCCAGCACCGCCGCGAACATCGCGAAATAGAGCAGCCCGCCGAACACGCCCGCCTGGATGAAGATGACGAGTGGCTGGTTGACCAGGTCGACGATCTGTTCGCCCGTCTGGAGGAAGGCGAGCTTCTCCAGCAGCGTTTTCATGCTGATGCCGGTCAGCCAGTTCTCGCGGATCAGTTGCAGCCCGGCGGTGAGCAGTTGCGAGCGATAGTCCACGGAGCCGGCGGCATCGTCGCTGATGCCGATCGAGGCGGCGACCACCGGGAGATAGCGCGCCGCCACGAGCAGGACGCCCATCAGCGCGGGCAGGACCAGCAGCAGCGTGGCAAGCTGACGCCAGCGCCGTTCATAGGCCGCGCACGCCGGCAGCCCGAGCGCGACGACGATGTAGCCGACCCGCGCGAAGGTGAAGAGCAGCCCGGCGGACAGCAACAAGGCGAGACCGGCGGTGATGCGGCGCGGTCCGATCCGATCGCGCAGCGCGAAGACCATGACGATCAGCAGGCCGAACAGCAGCGAAAGGCCGGTCGATTCGCCGTAGGTGACGTGCGCGCGGAGCAGCCCGTCGCGCTGCTTGGTATAGCCGGAGATCAGTTCCGGATCGGCGTTCGCCGCCGCCGGCATCGAATCGTAGAACAGCCAGTGATGAACCGATTCCGCAGGCGCCATGACCGCCAGCACGCAGCCCGCGACGACGAGCGACAACAGCAGCATGTCGGGTGCGCGCGCGCGCAGGCAGGCGCGGCTGACGATCAGATAGGGCAGGCCGAGGTTCATCAGGACATTGAGCGTGGCGCGTACCGCAAAGCCGGTATCCTGGCCCCGAGCATTCATGAACAGCTGGACCAGGATCATGATCGCGGCCAGCACATCCCAGCGGGCGAGCGACGACGTACGCAGGCTCTGCCCCGCGCGAATCATGGCCATCACCATCCCGAACGACAGCAGGTTGACGTATGTCATCTGCACGAGCGTAAGGCCGGACACGGCGACGGTGCGCGTCAGGATCGGCATCATGGGCAGTGCGAAGACGTAGAGCCGGGCGCGGAGCGCGACATCGGCGGCGTGCGGCAGTTCCAGGCCGCGGCCGGTGATCGCGGGGGCGAGCAGCATCAGGCCCATCGTCCCGATCGCGAACAGCGTATAGGTGCCGCCGAAATTGGCCGCGACCGGCAGCGCGAGCGCGAGCGTCAGCTGATGCGGACCGGCCGACCGACCGATCGCGCCCGGCACCGCGCGCAGCAGCAGCAAGGTGATCAAGCTGAGCACCAGGATGACGACGGTGGCCATGCGCGTCAGCCCTGGATCGCGGAGGCGGGGGCGGGCTCGGCAGGCGCGGGCGCGTCGGCCGGCGGGGTGGTCAGCAGGTCGGGGCGGGGCCCCTGCGCCTGCACCCAGTCGTAGACGCGGAGCAGTTGTTCCGCCTTTCGGTCCCAGGTGAACAGGGCTGCAACGCGCGCCGCGGCGGCGGAGCCGATGCGATCGAGCCGGGCCGGATCGCGGACCAGTGCCTCCAGCGTTTCGCGCAGGCCGGTGACGAGATCCTCCGGGCCGCTGAACGGCACGCGGATGCCGGTGTCGTCGTCGACCAATTCGGTCGGGCCGCCATAGTCGGCGACGATCGGCGCGACGCCGAGTGCCATCGCCTCCAGCACCACGCCGCCGCCAAATTCGCGGATGCTGGGGCAGGCGAGGAGATCGCAATCGACCAACAGGTCCTGCACGCGGATATGCGCGACGGTGCCGTGCAGCGTGACGCCGTCACCGAGCCCGAGGTCCGCGACGAGCGCGTCCAGCATCGCGCGGTCCGGCCCGTCGCCGATGATGTCGAGCGTCAGCGTGCCGGCACGGATCAGGTCCGCTGCGGCACGGATGAGCAGATCGGCGCATTTATAGGGCACCAACCGGCCGACGAACGCCCCGCGCAAGGGCGCCTGCGCACGCCGGACGCGCACCTTGCCGAACCGGGTCGGGTCGATCCCGTTTTCGGGCAGGTAGACGCTCTGCGGACGGGCATAGCGCGGAATCTCGCCCAGCGTATGGCGCGATCCGGCCAGGAAGGCGGCGGCGTCGCGGCGCGTCGCGCGGTAACCCGGCAGCAGGCGATGCAGCCCGCGCAGTCGCGACAACCCTTCGCGTTCGCGGTGCATGCGCTCCGCGAAGCCGGGGGGCCAGGGCAGGCCGCCGTTGAGCGGACCGACGACGAGCGGCACGCCGATCGCCTTCAGCCGCGGGCCCAGGATCGACGGCGTGGTGGGACTCATCGGCGTCAGGCGGTGGACGAGGTCGTAGTCGCCTGCCCGCAGCGCACCGGCGAAGCGCGCCCAGGTCGCCCGTTCGAAGGCGAGGCAGCCGAGCGGGGCCAGCGCCTGGAAGATCGTCCAGCCGCGTTCCTCGCCCGCGCCCAGCAGCCGTGCCGTTCGGAAGATGCCGCGCACCAGCCATTCGGTATCGATGATCGTGAAGTCGCGCCCCTCCTGCCAGCCGCGGGCGCCGATCGCATCGCGGTTGCGGACATGGGTGACGAGGTGGACGTCCGCGACCTTTGCCAGCGCCGCCGCGATCGACCAGGCGACGAGCGGCACGCTGACCATGTCCGGATTGGCGACCTCGGCCAGCAACAGGATGCGGTACCGCCGCGGTTTCAAGATCCGGGATCCAGGCAGGAAGGGTTGTGTCGCATACATTGCAATACCGATCCTGTATTATGCCTACGCTGTTACGGACATGGTCTGTCCGGTCATGTCCGGGTATGCAGTCCGTATCGTCCGGTAAGCTGCGATCAGTCTTACGGAATTCCGATCGCGATAGAAGTGGTGCGAACGAAGTGGGGATTATCCAGCATATCGCGGCTTCCCGCCTGATCGTCATTCTTGGCCTCGGGCTGTGCTCGGTGGCGTGCGGGCCAGCCGGGTCGGCGGTCGAGCCGCGCCCGCCGGCGCGTCGCGCGGTCCTGCCGATCGGGACGAACCTGGACGGGCTGGCCTATTGGAACCCCGGGCTGGCGATGCTGGACCTGATGAAATCGTCGAGCGGGTGGTTGCCGCAGACGGCCACCGAATATGACACCGGCGAGCCGGTCGCGCTGGACCGCGCCGGCTGGGTCATGCGCTTGCCCGGGCCGGGATCGCGGCTGCGCTACACGTCCGTGCTGCTGAACGTCATCCACGACAATCCGGCGGCGGAACCGGGCGCGCGCTACGTGGTCAGCTATGTCGGGCAGGGGACGCTGGACGTCGTCGACGTGGGCGGATCGACGACGCTGTCGCGCGCGCCCGGGCGGATGGTGGTGCGCGTGAGTGATACGGGCAGCCTGTATCTGCGGTTGTCGGCGACCGACCCGGCCGGGCGCGGCGACTATGTGCGCGACATCCGCGTGGTGCGCGAGGCGGACCTGCCGCTCCATGCCGCGGGGCTGACGTTCAATCCGGCGTTCCTGGAAAAGGTCGCGCCGTTCGCGGTGCTGCGGTTCATGGACTGGATGGCGACCAACGTGCTGTTCGACGCCGCGGGCCGCGCGATCGAGGGCGATGCCGCGATCCGGGCGGCGCCCTGGTTGCGCTGGGCCGACCGGGCGGTGCCGACCGACCGCCGCTGGGGCGATGGCGGGCGCGGCGTGCCGGTGGAGGCGATGGTCGAGATCGCCAACCGGACCGGCGCGGAACCGTGGTTCAACATGCCGATCAACGCCAGCGACGACTATGTCCGCGGCTTTGCGAGCTATGTCCGCGACCATCTGCGTCCCGACCTGGCGGTGCATGTCGAACTGTCGAACGAGGTGTGGAACCGGATGTTTCCGCAGGCCCTGTTCGCCGAGGCGAAGGCGCGTGTGCGGTTCGGCCCCGATGCGAAGTGGATGCGGTGGTACGGCCTGCGCGGGGCGCAGGTCGGGGCGATCTGGAAATCGGCGTTCGGGCCGGCCGGTCGCGGGCGCGTGCGGATGACGTACAACACGCAGTTCGGGTGGAAGGGGCTGGAGGCGGACGGGCTCGACGCGCCGGACTGGCGGGATGCGGCCGGGCGGCCCGCACCGACATCGGCCGGGTACGACGACTATGCGATCACGGGCTATTACGACGGCACGATGAACGACGATGCGGCGGTGCCGGTGGTGCAGGGGTGGTGGACCGACGCGGATGGCGGGTACGGGCGGGCGATCAAGGCGCTGACGGAGCGCATCGATACGGTCAACGCGCCCTTCTATCTCTATCACGCGGAACAGGCGCGGAAGCGCGGGCTGACGCTGGTCACCTATGAAAGCGGGTTCGGCGAGACGACGCCGATGTCGCAGCATGGCGACGCGACCTATACCGAGTTCCTCGCGCGGTTGCAGCGCCGGCCGGAGTTCCACGCGCTGGAAACGCAGAACTACCGCGCGTTCCAGGCGGCGGGCGGCGCGCTGTACGTCAATTTCGGGATCATCGGCACGCCGTCCAAATGGGGGAACTGGTCCGCGCTGGAGACGGTGCGGCAGGCGACGACGCCGCGATACCAGGCGCTGCGCGACTGGATCGGGCGCAACCCGCCCTGGTCCGGCGGGGCGGCGGTCGCCTATGCCGATGCGCGGATCCACCGCGGCGGGACGGCGGGCGAGACGATCGCCGGGACCGCGCACGGATACGACATCCTGATCGGCGGGGCGGGCGACGACCGGTTCGTGCCGGGTGGCGGCGCGGCGGTGCGGATCGACGGCGGGGGCGGGGACGACGTGCTGCAGCTCGGCGGCCAGCGCGCGGCCTATCGGTTCACGGAGGCCGACGGCGGTGTGCGAGTGACGGGGCCGGCCGGCGACATGATCGTGACGCGCGTGGCGAGGGTGCGGTTCGCGGATAGCGGCGTGGTCCCGCTGTCGGCGCTGGCGCCTGCGGCAAAAGCGGGGGGCGTTTCGCCGTAAAGGCAGCCGCGCGGGCCGCAGGCATAAGAGCGGGATGCACAGGATCGGTTACCTCGTCCCGGAATTTCCCGGCCAGACGCACAGCTTCTTCTGGCGCGAACTGCGCGCGCTGGCGGGGATGGAGGTCGAGGCGGAGCTGGTGTCGACGCGGCGGCCGGCGCGCGGCGTCAACGCGCATGATTGGGGCGCGGAGGCGATGGCGCGGACCGTGTACCTGACCGATCGCGACGGTGCGTCGATCGCGGGGGCCGTGGCGGCGATCGCCCGGGCGTTTCCGGGCGGCTGGATACGGTGCCTAGGTTCGATCCGGCGTGCCCAGGGGCTCGACCGGCGTGGTCGGATCAGGTTGATCGCGCTGGCGGTGCTGGGCGGGCGGCTGGCGGCGTTGGCGCGGGCGCGCGGGTGGAGCCATGTCCATGTCCATTCCTGCGCGGACTCGGCGCATATCGCGATGTTCGCGCGGCAGCTGTCGGGGCTGTCGTACAGCCTGACGCTGCACGGCCCGCTCGGCGATTACGGGCCGAACCAGCACGAGAAATGGCGGCACGCGACATTCGCGCTGATCATCACGCGGCAGCTGCATGCCGCCACTGCAGAGGCGCTGGGCGATGCGTTTCCGGCGCGCACCGGCATCGCGCCGATGGGCGTGGACCTCGACGATTTCCGGCGGACCGCGGGCTATTCGCCGTGGCGGGGGGCGGGGCCGTTGCGGATCCTGTCGTGCGGGCGGCTGAACCCCGGCAAGGGCCATGCCGACCTGATCGCCGCGGTCGGCATCGTCCGCGCGAAGGGGATCGATGCGCGGCTGAGCATCTGCGGCGAGGACGAGGGCGGGGGCGGCGGCTACCGACAGGTGCTGACCGCGCTGATCGCGGACTCGGGCGCGGTGGGCGTCACCTTGCTGGGCGCGGTGGACGAGCATGTGCTGCGCGGCCATCTGGAGGCGGCGCACATCTTCGCACTCGCCAGCCTGGCCGAACCGCTGGGCGTCGCGATCATGGAGGCGATGGCGATGGAGTTGCCCGTCGTCGTCACCGGCGCGGGTGGTGTCCCGGAGCTGGTGGACGACGGCATCGACGGGGTGCTGGTGCCGCCGGGCGACCCGCGGGCGATGGCGGCGCAGCTGATCGCGCTGGCGCGGGATCCGGCCCGCGCGGCAGAATTGGGCGCGGCGGGCCGGCGGAAGATCGCGGCGGGGTTCAGCAGTACGCGCGGGGCGGCGATGCTGGCGCAGATGCTGGACGGTGGAGCAGCTTGAGGGCCGGCGAAAGCGTCAGCGCAGGGCCCGGCTGCGCCGCCGCCAACTGCGATAGACGTGCAGGATCAGCGGGCCGTCAACCAGGTAGCGCCGCCAGAGCCGGCGTGGGTTCGACAGCAGCCGGAACAGCCATTCCAGCGCGACCTTCTGCATCGCGCGCGGCGCACGGCGTTGCCGGCCGGTCAGGAAATCGAGGCTTGCCCCGACGCAGAACCCGATCCCGATCGCGAGGCCGAGCTTGGCGACGCGGTAAGCGATCATCTCCTGCTGCGGCGATCCGACCGCGAGGAAGCTGTAACGCGCGCGGGTGGCGACGAGGAAGTCGACCGCGCGGGCGGCGTCGGCCGGGCTTTCGATGAATCCCATGCTGGGCACGTGGTGGAAGACGTTGGTCAGGCCGTAGCGTGCGCAGAGATCGTCGACCGTGGCCGCATCGCCGCCGAGGATCGCGATCCGGTCGTCGGGCGCGATGACCGTGCCGAACAGCGCGCTGGTCAGGTCGCTGCCCGGCATGACCGGCAGGCGCAGGCCGGTGCGCGCGGCCAGCCGCGCGAGGATGCGGCTGTCGCACAGCGTCATCCAGGCATGGCGGTAGGCGGGCCAGAGATCAGACCGCAGATGCTGGATGCGGACCACATGGTCGACATTCGGCGTCACGACATAGGCGAAGGCGTCGTCCGGCGCACGCGCCGCGATCTGCCCCATGATGCCGTCCTGCGTGCCGAGCTGGAACCGGAAATCCATGAAGTTCGCGGTCGAACCGAGCGTCGGGACCGCGCGCACCGGCGGGAGCACCGCGGAGGGGGACGTCGGCATGACGACAGGGGCGGGCGCCGGTTCGCGATCGAGCAGATCGGCGTCGATGGTTTCAAGACGTTGCAGCACAGGTGACCTCCCGCTTCGGCGCGTTCGGAAGCCTGTCGTCGTCGCGATCCGGTTGGGTCTTGAGCAGCGTCGGTTCCGTTAAGTCGCCGGCCGTGACGCTACCCGAAAAAGCGGGTTCCGACCGGCGCGCCGAGTGCGCGGTCGTTTCCCACCTGATCGATCGTCAGCCCGCATATGCGGGAGGGGGGCGGCAGGTCCGAAAATGCCGCACGCCCTTATCGGACGGGCCACCTCCCGATATCCGACGGACACCGCGCCGCTAAGCTGCCCTCCTGTTGGGAAGGGGGCATATTCATGGATCACAGGAACAGTCCCGTCGCCCATTCGCGGCTGCGCTGCGCGCTGATGCCGCTGGCAGCGCTGTCGATCATGGTTGGGCCGGGCAGCATCGCGCAGGCGCAGACGGCCAGTGACGCGCCCGCGCCGCGCACGGCGGCCGGGTCCGCGGAATATCGCATCAACGCCGGCGACGATCTGGACATCTATGTCTGGGGGGAGGAGCGGATGCAGCGGACGGTGCGGATCCTGCCGGACGGCACGTTCGCGATCCCGCTGGCCGGGACGATCGCCGCCATGGACCGCACCGTCGCGCAGATCGCGAGCGAGATCCGCACGCGCATCGCCGGCAATTTCCGCGAGCGGGTGCCCGAGGTGACCGTCACGGTGCGCAACACCGCGGGGATGAACTTCTTCGTCGTCGGCAAGGTCCGCAACCCGGGCAGCTATGCCAGCGGCCGGACGATCGACGTGGTGCAGGCGCTGAGCATGGCGGGCGGTCTGGCCGAGTTCGCCGATGCCAAGCACGCCGTGATCCTGCGCCATACACGCGACGGTCAGGTGGTCGAGCCGATCGCGCTGACGAACGTGCTGAAGGGCGCGCGGCGGCTGGATGCCGGGATGCTGCCGGATGCGCTGCCCACGCTTCGGAGCGGCGATGTCCTGGTCATCCCATGATCCGCGCCGCTGCGCCTTTGGCGGGGCGACCGCGATCGCGCTGGTCCTGGCCAGCCCGATCGCTGCGCAGACCGTATCGCGGCTGGAGGCGGACGTGAACGCGTTCGCATCGCCCAACCCGTTCCTGCTGCCCGGTCGGAAACGCGGCGCGCTGGGCGTGGAGGCATCGCTCCGGCCCAGCATCGCGGTGCGCACCACCGACGGGTCGCGCTACGATCTGGACGCTGTCATCACCGATCGCGCGTATAGCCGGCGTTACGGCAATTTCGTGACCGGGCAGGTGAACGCGAGCGGGGAGGTCCGGCGCAGCGAATATCTGACCATCGCGGCGTCGGCCGGCGTGGCGCGCGACCTGGCGGTCGACCTGCTGACCAGCAGCGTCGAGGCGGCCGCGGATCCGGGCAGCGTGCGTATGGCGTATCGCGGGCGGTTGTCCGCCACGGTCAATCCCGACGCCTACACGATGATCCGGCCAGAGATCGGCTACGAACGGAGCGGTTTCACCGGAACCGACCTGCTCGACGATACGCGCGCGCTGGACGCGGGGCTGGCCTATGCCCGGCGGATCGACCCGGCCACGCGGATCGGCGTGCGCGGCGGCGCGACGTTCAGCCGGACGCGGCGTGCGTCCGACCTGTCGACGCAGCGGCTGTACGGTACGATCGAGCGGCAGCTGGGTGACGGCTGGACCGCGACCGCGGAACTGGGCGCGGAGCGGAGCAGCAGCCGCACCGAAGCGGTGCTGGACGCGCCGATCGCCCAGCCGGCCCGGACCCTGTTGAGCGGGCGGGCGGACCTGTGCCGCGCATTGCCCGGCCCGGTGCTGTGCGTGCGCGGGTCGCTGAACTCAGAAATCAGCGGGCTGGGCGGTTTGCAGCGGCGCGCGGTCGCCGGTGCATCGTTCCGGCAGCGGACGGGGCGGCGCAGCGTCGTCGACCTTTCGGGCGAATATCAGCGCGCGATGATCCAGGGCGACATCGTCCCGTCGTTCGACGCGGTCCGCACCACGGCACGTTTCGAACGCACGATCGGCAGTACGCTGACCGCATCGGCGCAGGTCCAGTATCTGCGCCGCCGGCTGATCGGCGGGGAGCGGATCGGCGCGGCGTTCGGTGGCCTCCAGCTGACCTATGCGATGGACGGGCGATGACCGAGACCGAAGCCCCACCCGCCGCAACGTTCGGCCTGAACGAGATGGCCGCGATCGTCTACCGCCGGCGCTGGTGGTTGATCGTCCCCGTCCTGCTGGGATTCGCGATCGCGATCGGCGCGGTGCTGCTGACGACGCCGTCCTATCAGTCCTCGTCGACATTGCTGATCGCGTCGCAACAGATCCCGACGAGCGTGATGCCGGCGGCACAGGCCAATTATGCGGACGAGCGGATCGCCAAGATTCGCCAGCAGATCATGAGCCGCGTCGCGCTGGGCCAGATCGTGTCGACGATGGGCCTGTATCCGGAGGAGCGCCGGCGGTTGCCGCTGGACAACGTCATCGCGCAGATGCGGCAGGCGATCAGCGTCGACCTGGTCGGCACCAACGGCAGTGCGGGGCCCGCGCCGAACGGCAGCACGATCGCGTTCCGATTGTCGTTCACCTACCGCGATCCGGCGCAGGCGCAGGCGGTGACGGAGCGGCTGACCGCGATGTTCCTGAATGCGGACAAGCAGTTGCGGACCGAACAGGCGGCGGGCACGGCGGCGTTCCTGGGGCGGCGAGCGGACGAGCTGCGCGAACAACTGGTCACGATGGCGGGCAAGCGCCGCGAGATCGAGGCGCGCTATGCCGGCGCATTGCCCGACCAGGTGGCGATGAGCGCGCAATCGGGTGCCGGCCTGCGCGCGGAAGTGTCGCGGATCGACGCCGAGCAGCAGGGGCTGCAGCAGCAGAACGGTCTGCTCGCCGCGCGTGGTCAGGAGATTGCCGCGACGCCGCGACAGGGGACCGACGCGTTGCGCCGCGCGGAAGAGCGGCTGAACCAGCTGACCAGCGTCTATGCCGACGATTTCCCCGATGTCGTCGCGGCGCGCGAAGCGGTGGCGCGGCAGGCCGAACTGGTCCGCAGCCAGCCGGCACCGACCGGCAGCGGCGCGATCGCGGCGGAAGTGGCGGCCGGCCGGTCGCGCATCGGGATGCTGGCGGAGCGCCGTTCGGGCCTTGTCCGGTCGATTTCGGGGATGGAACACAAGACCTCGCTCGCCCCCCAGGCCAGCTACGAACTGAACAACCTGGAGCGCGACTATACCAGCCTGCAGATGCGGTATCAGGACATCCGCGAAAAGCAGTTGGAGGCGCAGGTCGCCGCCAACCTCCAGTCGGAGGACAAGGGCGAGCGCTTCTCCGTCGTGGACGCGCCCAGCCTGCCCAACGATCCGCTTGGCCCGGACCGCCTGACGCGGATCGCCGCCGGGATCATCGCGGGGCTGGGGGCCGGGATGGTCGCGCTGCTGGCGTGGGAGATCCTGACCGGTGCGATCCACGGCGAGGGCGGGGTGATCCAGTCGATGGGCGCGTTGCCGCTCGTCTCCGTGCCGGTGCTGCGAACCGGAAACCGCAGTGGCGTGGCCACCGGCGTCGTCCGCCTGCTGACCCCGTGGAGGTCCCATGAACCGGTCTGATGTCCTCCAGATGACGCCCGAGTCGGCCATGCCGCACGACCGCCCGGTCGGTCGGGTCCGGCCGGATTGCATGCCGGCGGAGGCGGTCGTGCTGAACCGCGCCGTGTTGGCCGAGGCGGGCGTGTTCGGCTTCGCGCCGCTCGATATCCGGTCGCGCAGCTTCATCCTGCTTCGGTCGCAGATCCTGCACCGGTTCCACCGGCCGGGCGGCCGCATCCTGGCGGTGACGTCGACGCAGCCGGAGAACGGCAAGACGTTCGTCACCGCGAACCTGGCGGCGGCGCTCAGCCTGATCCATCCGACCGTGCTGGTCGATCTCGACCTGCGGCGACCGCGACTGGCCGGGCGGTTCGGCATCACGCCGTCGAGCGGGATCGACGATTATCTGGACGGGACGGCCGCGTGGCCGTCGACCGGGACGCGCATCGCCGGGGCCGACCTGACGATCCACGGCGCGCGCGAGTCGCGCGCCGACAGCGCGAGCTTGCTGGCCGCGCCGCGGCTGGCGGTGTTCCTGGCCGCGATCCGGAACCATCCCGCGCAACCGATCTGCATCGTCGATACGCCGCCGGTGCTGGTGCTGGACGACATCATGCTGATCGCGCGCAACGTCGATGCGGTGCTGATGATCGTCGAGGAAGGCCGCACGCGCGGCAGCGACATCGCCCAGGCGCTGCGCATCCTCAGCCCCACGCCGGTGATCGGATCGGTGCTGAACAAATCGCTGACGGGACGGTCCGTCCGCAACATGGACGGATATTATCATGACAAGGGATGATCGCCCCGACCCCGGATCCCGTCGCATCGTGCCGGGCTCCCTGACCTTCACGTCATGGTGGGCGGCATGACCGCCGCAGGCCAGATCGCGCTGCCGACGCCGGCCGCCCCGTCGAACGTGATGCTGGTGACGCAGCCGTTCATGCCGCCGCTGGACGAATATGTCCCGTATCTGGAGGAGATCTGGAAACGCAAATGGCTGACCAACAGCGGCGCGATGCACGAGGAACTGGAGGCGCGGCTCGCCGCCTATCTGGACGTGCCGCATCTGTCGCTGGTGTCGAACGGCACGGTCGCGCTGTGGCTGGCGCTGCGCGCGCTGCGTGTCGGGGGGGAGGTGATCACGACGCCGTTCACCTTCGTCGCGACCGCGCATGCGTTGCGCCTGGTGGGGGCGGTGCCGGTGTTCGTGGATGTCGATCCGATCACCGGCAACCTCGATCCCGCCGCGGTTGCCGCCGCGGTTACGCTGCGCACGACTGCGATCCTGCCGGTCCATTGTTTCGGCCAGCCGTGCGATACCACCGGGATCGCCGAGGTTGCGGCGCGCCACGGGCTGAAGGTGATCTACGACGCCGCCCACGCGTTCGGCGTCCGCGACGGCGGCGAAAGCCTGCTGCGCCAGGGCGACATGGCGACGTTGAGCTTCCACGCCACCAAGGTGTTCAACACGGTCGAGGGCGGGGCGGTCGTGTCGCCGGATTACCGGACGAAGCAGCGGGTCGACCAGCTGCGCAATTTCGGGTTCGTGCAGGAGACCGTGCTGCCGGAAGTGGCGCTGAACGCGAAGATGAATGAATTCCAGGCGGCGTTCGGGTTGTTGCAGCTGCGCTATATCGACCGGTCGATCGCGGCGCGCGGGGCGATCGCCGCGCGGTACCGCAACAAGCTGGCCGATGTCGCCGGTATCCGTCCGTTCCCGGTGCCGCCGGAGTGGACGCTGAACCATTCCTATTTCCCGGTGCTGGTCGAACCCGAATACCCCGAAAGCCGGGACGCGTTGTGGATGCGGTTGCAGGCCTCCGGCATCCTGGCGCGGCGCTATTTCCACCCGCTGGTGTCCGATATGCCATGGTATCAGGACCTGTCGTCCGCGCGGAAACCCATGCCGAATGCGCGGAGGATCGCGGCGCAGGTCATCTGCCTGCCGATCCATCCGGAGATCACGCCGGACGATGTCGATACCATCGTGCGGATCATGACCGGTGGTTGAGACGGGGCAGGCGGCGATGGCCCGTCTGCGCGATCTGCCGGCCCGGACCGCGTTGCGACTCATGAACCTGGGACCGGTCCGGCGGATGATGGGGCCGCGCTACGACGCCGCGGTCGACGCGTTCCGGCCGCAACGGCCGCGGCTGCACGGGATCGATGCGCAGGTCGTCGCCGGACTGGAACGCGACGGCATCGCGATGGTGTCGATCGCTGCGCTGGGGCTGCCCGGGTCGGACGCCATGCTGGCGCGCGCGACGGAACTGGCGGACGCGCATGCCGACGAGGCGCATCGCCAGGTGGCCGCGGGGGCGGTGTTCAACGTCGTGCCAGCCGCGCAGATGATGACGGCGCCCGAACTGTTCACCTGGGGCCTGTCCGATCGGCTGCTCGACATCGCCGAAACCTATATCGGGTTGCCGGCGGCGTATGACGGGGTGTGCATCAACTACACGGTCGCGGACGGGCGCGAGGTTTCGACGCGCAAATGGCACCGCGACTGGGAAGACCGCCGCATGCTGAAGGTCGCGGTCTACCTGAACGATGTCGACGGGGAGGGCGGGCCGTTCGAGATGATCGCGCGGTCCGATTCCTGCCAGAACGATGCGGGCGGGTTCCGCTACGCACTGTCGTCCGACCGCGAACTCGTGGAACTGCTCGGCCCCGACTATGCGGCGGACATCGTGTCATGCGTAGGGCCGGCCGGGACCGTCGTGTTCACCGACACGGCGCGCTTCTTCCACCGCGGCCGGCCGGCGGTGGCGCGGGATCGGAAGGCGATCTTCTACAGCTATTTCGCGCAGCGGCCGCGCCACCCGTTCCTGTGCGAGCGGACCGGGCTGTCGCGGCGCGATATCCGGCGGCTGTCCGTCGGTCTGCCGCCGCGCCAGCTGGCCAGCGCGCTTTGGTGGCGGCAGGTTCCGCTGCTCCTACGGATGATTCCGCCGGCGCGTATCTGACTGCGGCGGGACGAGCGCGGCGCGCAGCAGGGTGGCGAGCCGGCCGGCGTTGACGTCGCCGTCATGATCACGGCGGACCCGCGCACGTCCGCATGTCGCCATCGCCCGCAGCGTGACGGGCGAGGCGGAGAGTGCGGCGTCCATCGCCGTGGTGAGCGACTCGACCGATCCGGCGGGGATCAGCCAGCCGCAGTCGTCATCCACCAGTTCGGGGATTCCCGCGATCGCGGTGGCGATGACGGGGCGCTCCATCGCGAGCGCCTCCATCAGCACGACGGGCAACCCTTCGGCGAAGCTGGGGAGGACGAGCGTGCGGGCGCCGAGGATCTCCGCGCGGACCGCGGCCGCATCGCGCCAGCCAAGCAGCCGGACGACCCGGCCGAGACCCCGTGCGGCGATGGCATCGTCGAGCGCGGCGCGGAGTTCGCCGTCGCCGACGATCCGGAGCTGGAACTTGCGACCGCGTGCGAGGAGGGCGGCCGCGGCGTCGAGCAGCAGCGGGATGCCCTTCTGCGCGCTCAATCGCGCGACGCAGACCAGGACGGTGGATGCGGTCGGGCCGTCGATCGTGCGGCGCGGGCTCCACCACTCGCCGCGGAGGCCGCAGCGGACGACGTGGAGCCTGGACCAGTCGGCGGGTGCCGCCCACCGCATCAGCTGTGCCCGACCATAGTCCGACACGGCCGCCACGAAGGCCGCGCCGGCAATCTTTTCACGCAGCCGCCACGCGACGGGCGCGTCATACTCGTCCGGCCCATGGACGGTCATGCTGTAGCCGAGCCCGGCGATGCGGTTGGCCAGCCAGGCGACGGTGGCCGGGTTCGTCCCGAAATGGACGTGGACGTGCCTGACGGCGTGCGCGTCCGCGATGGCGACGAGTCGGCACGCCTCCGCCAGGCAGGCGAGCGAGCGGACCGGCGTGAGCCATGCGGCGCGGGCGGCGAACAGCGTCGCGGTGGCGCTGAGGAGCTTGCGGGGATCGCGGCGGAGCTGGCGCAGGACGGCAGCGATCAGCGGGCGGGGGTCGCGATCGAGCAGTCGCTGCGTGCGATCGGCCTCGGCCCGGTCGTCGGCATCGACCAGCGGGTCGGCGGGCGGGCGGATCGTGATGCGGACGACCGCGAACCCCTGTGCCTCCAGCGCCGCGATCTCGGTGCGGATGAAGGTGTGGCTGGGTTTGGGGTAGACGTTGGTGAAATAGGCGATCGTCGGGATGGTCGCCGCCGGAGGTTCCGTCGGGACGTCCGCGATTGGTCCGGTCGGTTGCGCCCCGCGCTTCGGTGGCTGCTCGAGCAGGCCCTGTTCGGTGCCTGAACGATTATCGTGAAACCGGGTGTCCGACATGGGAAGCGTTTCTTGAGCCGTTGGCAACGGCCGTGATTGCCCGGTCCCGTCGGGCGATCCTATGCGTCTTTCCCACCCCCGGTTTTACCGCTGCAGTTCGTGGGACCGCTCGTTTGGGGATGGGACGTGCGGTCCGGCCCTTCCACAGGGCAAAGACGTCATTCCTGCGGTGCCGGTCGTCGATTACATGCTGTTGTCGACGGCCTCCGCGCCGTTGGCGAGCGCGGCACCGGTGCGGTCGGCTTCGGCATCGGCCTTGTCGATCGCGTTCTCGGTGGCGGCGCCAAGCGCGGCGGCACCGTTGTTGATGCTCGATCCGGCGGCGTCGAGCGCGTTCGACGTGTCGGCCGCGGCCTCGGATGCGGTCGCGTTGATATCAGCGGAGATCGCGTTGGCGGCCTCGCCCGCTTCGTTCTTCGCGGTGGGGCTGCACGCCGCCATGGACAGCGCGGACAGCAGGATCGTGGTGGCGAAAACGGTCTTCTTCATTGCGGGTCCTTCCCCAAAAAGATCAGTCGACAACAGAAAATGATGCGGGCCGGTTCCATGCGGCCGTTCAGGGCCGCGGAACGGCGGCGTCCGGTTGCGTCGCCGGACCGTCCGTCGCGGACGTTCCCTGTGGCGCCACCGGGTTGGTTGGCGTCGCGTCCGGGGCGGGCGCGTCGTCGGTGATGAACGGGTCCGGCGCGATGGCCGCGTCCGTCACGGGACCGGTCGTCGGATTGGCGGCGGACGAGTTGGTCGCGTTGGCGTTGATCGCGGGGCCAGCGTCCTGGTTGGCGATGGCGGCGGTGCGGCGTTGCCAGAAGGCGGACCGCGCGGCGGCGTAGGGATCGAGGCTCGACTGGAGGAAGCTGTCCGCGCCGCTTTCGGTCAGGTTCGCGCGGGCGTTGACCAGCGAGACGATGCCGATGCCGCGTTTCGTCCAGAGCGACAGGTCGCTTTGGTTGATCGCGATCTGGTACGGATCGGCGACGAACGCCACGCCGGTGCCGATGCCGTCGCGCACGGTGGACGGGCCGAAGACGGGCAGCACGACATAGGCACTGCTCTTGATCCCCCAGACGGCCAGCGTCTGGCCGAAATCCTCCGGCGCGGGCCGGATGCCGATCTTGGTTGCGTGATCCGCCAGCCCGCCGACGCCGATCGTGGTGTTGACGACGAAGCGGCGCAGGTTGAGCAGCGCGCGCTTCGGCTTGGCCTGGAGCATGTTGTTCACGAACGACCAGGGTTCGCCGAGATTGTTGAAGACCCGGGTGATGCCGCGGCGGGCGACGCGCGGGATGATCGCACGGTAGCCGGACGACACGGGTTTCAGGATGATCCGGTCGATGAGCTGGTTGAAGCCCCAGATGCCGCGGTTCAGTTTTTCGTAGCGATCGCGCGGTTCCGGGGCGGCGTCGGCCAGTCCGTCAGCAGCGAAACCGGCATCCGGAGTCGCGGCGTCCGGCGCCGGAGTCGCGCCCTGCGGGGCGGGCGTGGTGGCCGGGGACTGCGGGGTCTGCGGCGATGCGGCGGAGGTCGGTGCGGCGACCGGCCGGGCGGGCTGCGCCATTGCGGCGGGCGAGACCCCGCTCAGCAAGAGAGCGACCGAACAGGCCGCGACGGTTGTACGCATTACGAAATCCGATCCTGGCGTTGTATCGCCCTGCCGGCCGGGTGCCACAGCCGCCCCGACCACACAAGGCGCTTGCGCTCATATAAAGATATCTTTATGTCCTTATATCAGCATGACGACGCCCCTCGACATCTTCCGCGCACTGGCGGACCCGACCCGACTGCGGATCGTGGCGTTGTTGCGTGCGATGGAATTATCGGTGGGCGAACTGGCGCAGGTGCTGGGGCAGAGCCAGCCGCGCGTGTCCCGCCACGTCAAGATCCTGACCGACGCCGGGCTGGCCGATCGTCGCAAGGAAGGCGCCTGGGTCTTCGTGGCGCTGGGCGATCGCGCGATCGTGGAGCCGCTGCTGATCGCGGCGGATGCCTGGGCGGATCGCGACGATCATGAGGCGACGGTGGATCTCGACCGGCTGGCCGCGGTGCGCGCCGACCGTGCGGTGGCGGCGCAGGCCTGGTTCGCGGAACATGCCGTCGAATGGGATGCGATCCGGTCGATGCACGTCGCCGAAAGCGAAGTCGAAGCGGCGACCGTGGCGATGCTGGCGCAGGGGGGCGTCGGCCGGCTGGTCGATATCGGTACCGGCACCGGGCGCATGATCGAATTATTGGCCCCGCTGTCGCAACGTGCGATCGGCGTGGACCGCAGCCCCGAAATGTTGCGGATGGCGCGGTCCAAGCTGTCCGACGCCGGGCTGGGCAGCGTGGAATTGCGGCAGGGCGACATGTACGCGTTGCCACTGGCCCCCGCGTCCGCCGACACCGCGATCCTGCATCAGGTGCTGCATTATGCGCAGCAGCCGGCGGCGGTGATCGCGGAGGCGGCCCGCCTGCTCGGCCGTGGTGGCCGCCTGCTGATCGTCGATTTCGCGCGGCACGAGCGCGAGGAACTGCGCCAGCGGGCCGCGCATGTCCGGTTGGGGTTCGACGATGCGCAACTGGCGAAATGGTTCGCCGCGGCGGGCCTCACGCTGGACGGTGTCCAGGAACTGGCCGGCGGTACGCTGACCGTGAAATTATGGCTGGGCCGCAAGACGCCCGACGCCCTGCCCGAGAGGATCGCTGCATGACATTGTCCGTGACCGAACTGGAAGAAGCGCGGCGCGCGCTGGATGCCCCGTTGTTCGCCGATCTGGCGGGCGACGCGAAGGTGTCGTTCGAATTCTTCCCGCCGAAGACCGAGAAGATGGAGGCCGCACTCTGGAACGCGATTTCCACGCTGCTGCCGCTGGAGCCGGACTTTGTTTCGGTGACCTACGGCGCCGGCGGATCGACGCGCGAGCGGACGCATGCGACCGTCGCACGGATCGCAGCGGAGACGAACGTGCCGGCCGCCGCCCACCTGACCTGCGTCGATGCGTCGAAGGACGAGATCGCCGAGGTCGCGCGGGCTTACTGGGACGCCGGCGTGCGGCATATCGTCGCGCTGCGCGGTGATCCGCCGCGCGAGGGCGAGAAGTTCGCGCCGCATGCCGACGGGTATCAGTCCGCCGCCGAACTGGTGGCCGGATTGAGCCGGATCGCGCCGTTCGAGATTTCGGTCGCGGCCTATCCGGAGATGCACCCGGAGGCGACGTGCGCCGATACCGACATCGACAATCTGAAGCGCAAGATTGATGCCGGCGCGTCGCGCGCGATCACGCAGTTCTTCTTTTCGCCCGACGCCTTTTTCAGGTTCCGGGACCGTGCGGTTGCGGCCGGGATCACAGCGGATCTGCTGCCCGGTATCCTGCCCGTGTCGAACGTGGCGCAGACGCGCAAGTTCGCCGCGATGTGCGGCGCGGCGATCCCGCCGTGGATGGACCGGCTGTTCGACGGGCTGGACGATCATCCGGGCACGCGCCAGCTGGTCGCCGCGACGGTGGCGGCCGAGATGTGCCGCAAGCTGTATGCCGGTGGCGTGCGCGACCTGCATTTCTACACGCTCAACCGGGCGGAACTGGCCTATGCGATCTGCCACTTGCTGGGCAAACGGCCGGTGGGCGGCGTGAAGCCGCTGGAGATGGCGGCTTAAGCCGGTCACCCACCCGATCCGTTTGGTTCGAACCTGTCGAGAACTCTGCGCTGAGTTCTCGACAGGCTCGAACCGATCGGGGTTTCGAGCGCCCCTTGATGACTGAAGGTCTTTCACGATGACCATGACCCCCTCTGCCGCCGCCGCCCGGTTCCGTGAACAGGCGGCGGACCGCGTGCTGATCACCGATGGCGCATTCGGGACGATGATCCAGAACTACGGGTTGCAGGAAGCCGACTATCGCGGCGATTACGAACTGTCGCTCGATCAGAAGGGCAATAACGATTTGCTCGTGCTGACGCGGGCGGACGTGATCGATGCGATCACGCGGGCGTATCTCGATGCCGGGTCGGACATTGTGTCGACCAACACGTTCAACGCGAACACGATCAGCCAGGAAGATTATGGCGCGGTGCACTTGGTGCGCGACATGAACCTGGCGGCGGCGGGGATCGCGCGGAAGGCGGCGGACGAGTATCAGGCGCGCGACGGGCGTCCGCGGTTCGTCGCAGGGGCGATCGGACCGACGAACAAGACGCTGTCGCTGTCGCCGGACGTCAACGATCCGGGTTTCCGCGCGGTCGATTTCGACACGATGAAGGACGTCTATGCCAACCAGGCGGAGGCGCTGCTCGACGGTGGCTGCGACTTCATCCTGATCGAGACGATCTTCGACACGCTGAACGCCAAGGCAGCGATCATGGCGGTGATCGAGGTGTCCGAACGGCGCGGCGTCGAGGTGCCGGTGATGATCTCGATGACCATCACCGACATGTCGGGGCGCAACCTGTCGGGCCATTCGGTCGAGGCGTTCTGGTACACGGTGCGCCATGCGCGGCCGCTGACGATCGGGCTGAATTGCGCGTTCGGGGCGGACCTGCTGCGGTCGCATGTGCAGGTGATCTCGGGCATCGCCGATGCGCTGGTCATGGTCTATCCGAACGCCGGTCTGCCCAACGACCTGGGCGAGTATGACGAGCAGCCGGAGACGACGGGCCAGTTCATCCGCGAATGGGCGGAGGGGCAGCTGGTCAACGTGGTCGGCGGATGCTGCGGTTCGACCCCGGGCCACATCGCGGCGATGGCGGCCGCGGTGAAGGGGCATGCCCCGCGGCAGGTGCCGAACTTGAAGGTGAAAACGACGCTGGCGGGTCTCGATCCGATGATCCTGGCAGCGTAGACGTAGGCGCAACTGTTTCACCCAGCCCCCGGCCTGCGCCGGGGCGCTGGACAAGTAAGGTAATACCAACGTGGCGACCGCACCCCTGATCCCCGAAGACGACGAGACCCCGGTCGCGGCGTCGGCCAACTTCGTCAATATCGGCGAGCGGACCAACGTGACCGGTTCGGCGCGGTTCAAGAAGCTCGTCATGGCGGGCGACTATACCGCGGCGGTCGAGGTCGCGCGGCAGCAGGTCGAGTCCGGCGCGCAGGTCGTCGACGTCAACATGGACGAGGGGCTGCTCGACGCGGAGGTGGCGATGACCACCTTCCTCAAGTTGATCGCCGCCGAACCCGACATCGCGCGCGTGCCGGTGATGGTCGACAGTTCCAAGTGGAGCGTGATCGAGGCAGGGCTGAAGTGCGTGTCCGGCAAGCCGATCGTGAATTCGATCAGCATGAAGGAGGGCGAGGAAGAGTTCCTGAAATATGCCCGCAAGGTCATGGCGTACGGCGCGGCCGTGGTCGTCATGGCGTTCGACGAGGTGGGGCAGGCCGACACGCGCGCGCGCAAGGTCGAAATCTGTTCGCGGGCCTATGACCTGCTGGTCGGGATCGGGTTCGATCCGCAGGACATCATCTTCGATCCGAACATCTTCGCGATCGCGACCGGGATCGACGAGCATCGCCGCTATGCGATCGATTTCATCGAGGCGTGCCGCGATATCCGCGTGCGCTGCCCGCATGCCCATATCTCGGGCGGCGTGTCGAACCTGAGCTTCTCGTTCCGCGGGAACGAGCCGGTGCGGCGCGCGATGCACAGCGTGTTCCTGTACCACGCCATCCAGGCGGGGATGGACATGGGCATCGTCAACGCCGGCCAGCTCGACGTGTACGACGCGATCGACCCGGAACTGCGCGAGGCGTGCGAGGACGTCATCTGGGACCGGCGCGAGGATTCGACCGAGCGGATGATCGCGCTGGCCGAGAAGTTCCGCGGCACCGATGCGGTGGCGGAGAAAGCGGCGGCGGAATGGCGCGGCTGGGACGTAGTCAAGCGGCTGGAGCATGCGCTGGTCAAGGGGATCGACGCGCATGTCGTGGACGATACCGAGGAAGCGCGGCAGCTGTACGCCCGGCCGATCGAGGTGATCGAGGGGCCGTTGATGGACGGCATGAACGTGGTCGGCGACCTGTTCGGGTCGGGCAAGATGTTCCTGCCGCAGGTCGTGAAGTCCGCCCGCGTGATGAAGAAGGCGGTCGCCCATCTGCTGCCGTATATCGAGGCGCAGAAGGAGCCGGGCGCGCGCGCCAAGGGTCGTATCATCATGGCGACCGTGAAGGGCGACGTCCACGATATCGGCAAGAACATCGTCGGCGTGGTGTTGCAGTGCAACGGCTACGAAGTGATCGACATGGGCGTGATGGTGCCGTGGGTCGACATCCTGAAATGCGCCGCGGACAACGATGTCGACATGATCGGGCTGTCCGGCCTCATCACGCCGTCGCTGGACGAGATGGTGACGGTGGCGGTCGAGATGGCGCGCAAGGGCATGACGATGCCGCTGCTGATCGGTGGGGCCACGACGTCGAAGGTTCACACCGCGCTGCGCATCGCGCCGGTCTATGACGGGCCGGTGGTGCATGTGCTGGACGCGAGCCGCGCGGTGGGCGTTGCCTCGACGCTGATGTCCGATACGCAGCGCGACGGCTTCGTCGAGCGGACCGCGGCGGAATATGAGGCGGTGCGCGTCGCGCGGGCGAGCAAGGGGCAGAATGCGCTGACCCCGCTTGCCGAGGCGCGGGCCAATGGCTTCGTTGCCGATTTCACGCAGAAGCCGGGTGCGCCGCTGAAGCCGGGTACGCATGTGTTCGCCGACTGGCCGCTGGAGGATCTGCGCGACTATATCGACTGGACGCCGTTCTTCCGCGCGTGGGAGCTGGCGGGCAATTATCCCGCGATCCTGCAGGACCCGATCGTCGGCGAAAGCGCGCGCGGCCTGTGGGAGGATGCGCAGGCGATGCTCGACCGCATCATCGCCGAGAAGTGGCTGACCGCGAAGGGTGTCGCGGCGTTGTGGCCGTGCCGGCGCGATGGCGACGACATCGTCGTGCAGACGGAGGATGGCGAGGTGCCGTTCGCGATGCTGCGCCAGCAGATCGCGAAGCGCAGCGGGCGGCCGAACATGTGCCTGGCCGACTTCGTCGATCCGGCGGGCGACTGGATCGGTGGGTTCGCGGTGACCGCGGGCCACGGGATCGACGAGCATCTTGCCGGGTTCAAGGCGACGCACGACGATTATCAGGACATCCTGCTGAAGGCGCTGGCCGACCGGCTGGCGGAGGCGTTCGCGGAACGGCTGCACAAGCATGTCCGCACCGACCTGTGGGGTTATGCCACGGGCGAACAGCTGACCAACGAAGCGCTGGTGAAGGAGCAGTATCGCGGCATCCGGCCGGCGCCGGGTTATCCCGCCTGTCCGGATCACAGCCTGAAGCCGGCGTTGTTCGACCTGCTGAAGGCGACCGATGCGACGGGTATCACGCTGACCGAGAGTTTCGCGATGCTGCCGACGGCGGCGGTTTCGGGCTTCTACTTCGGCCATCCGGACAGTGAGTATTTCGGTGTCGCGCGAATCGGGCGGGATCAGCTCGAGGATTATGCGGCGCGGCGCGGGGTGGATATCGAGACGGCGGAACGCTGGGTGCGGCCGAACCTGGACTGAGCCGCCGCTTCCGTTCGGTTCGAGCCTGTCGAGAACTATGGCAGCACGACGATGCCGGTCCCTTCTCGATACGCCGTCTCGACAGGCTCGACGGCTACTCGAAGCGAACGGAGTGTTTGGGGGCGGGTCATTTGACCGGTCCCATATCGGGTCGCGTAGCGCGGAAAGCGGCTCGACTTCGGCGTGGCCGGCGGCATAGTCGCGCCCATGAAAAAGCTGATCCTTGCCGCCGCCCTACTGTCCGCCTCCGCGTTTGCGCAAGGGTCAGGGCCGTTTACGGTCGCCGAGACCGGGCGCGGGTTCTTCCGGTTGCAGGATGCGGTGAACGCGATCGGTGGGGGCGACGGGACGATCCGGATCGCGCCCGGCACGTACAAGGACTGTGCGATCGTGAGCGACGGGCGCGTGGCGTTCGCGGCCGTGACGGCGGGCACCGCGATCTTCGACGGCGGCGTGTGCGAGGGCAAGGCGACGCTGGTGCTGCGCGGGCGCGACGCGGCGGTGGACGGGCTGGTGTTCCGGGGCGTGACGGTGCCCGACCATAATGGCGCGGGCATCCGGCTGGAAAAGGGCAACCTGACCGTGACGGGCACGGCGTTCCGCGACAGCGAGCAGGGCATCCTGACCACCGACGATCCGGCGCAGGTGCTGACCGTGCGGCGGTCGACTTTCTCCGGCCTCGGCACCTGCGAAGGGGCGGGCGGTTGTGCCCACGGGCTGTACACCGGCACGGGCGGGACGCTGGAGCTGACCAACAACCGGTTCGAGCGCGGGCGCGGCGGGCATTATGCCAAGGCGCGCGCGCGGCGCGTGACGATCGTCGACAACAGCTTCGACGATACGCAGGGCAAGGCCACCAACTACATGATCGACCTGTCGAGCGGTGCCACCGGGCGGATCGTGGGCAACGAATTCGTGATGGGCAAGGACAAGGAAAACCACAGCGCGTTCATCACCGTGGCACCCGAAGCGCGCACGAACCCGTCCGCGGGGCTGGTGATTACGGGCAACCGCGCGTCGCTGGCGCCGGGCGTGAGCTGGCCGAGCAATTTCGTGGCGGACTGGAGCCATGAGCCTTTGAAGATCTCGGGGAATCAGCTGGGCAAGGGGATCACCTTGCTGGATGTGCGGAACTGAGGGGTTCTACAGCGTAGGCTGAGCGCGACCCCCAACCCCCGTCCATGCCGAGCGAAGTCGAGGCATGCTTTCCCTCGAGCGTAGCCGAGGCGGCGGTGTTGACTTCTCAACTGCGCTCGAAGGGTCCCTCGACTTCGCTCGGGATGGACGGAGTGGGGAAGGTTCCTCTTCACCCCCACCCGTTCGGTTCGAGCCTGTCGAGAACGCTGCGCAACGTTCTCGACAGGCTCGAACCGAACGGGTGGGGGCGTGGGATGTTCTAGGCCTCGCTCAGGACGCCGGCCGTTGCGCTTGTGGCCCAGCATCCCGGATAAAGTCCGGGATGCTGGTCGGTTGGGGGTGCTGTTTGTTCGGAACCTCGCCCCGTCGAGAGGTCGCCTTTACTTTGCGCAGGTGTCAGCGGGACCCGGATCCAGATCCAGACAACGTCCGTCGATCTCCGCCTTCGGCACCGGCAGGGCGATGAGCGAGGCGAGCGTCGGGAGGATGTCGACCGTCTCCACTGAAAGCGGCTGTTCGAAGCCGGTCATGCCGGGGCGGTAGAACAGCATCGGCACGCGGCGGTCGTAGGACCAGGGCGAGCCGTGCGTGGCGACCGTGCCGCCTTGCGTGGCGATCGGGGTAACGTGGGGTTTCAGCGCCACGAGCAGGTCGCCCGAGCGTTCGGGGTCGAAGCTGGCGCGGAAGCGGTCCGCCAGCGACCATTCCTCGACCGGGGTCGAGCTCGGGGTCGGCATGCGGCGCAATTCGTCGGCGGTGAAGACGGCGGCGACCTGCGGGCTGGACTGGTAGCGCGCCTTGGCGGCGGCCAGCACGCGCGAACGCAGGTCGGCAGGAATGTCGCGCGATAGGTAGAGGTCACCGAACGGGCCGTCGCCATAGAGGACGCGGCCGGTGAGCTTGAACTCCGCGGCGAGCGCCGCGCTCATCGCATCTGGGAGCAAGGCCTTATCGACCCGGACGGCATCCGGTACACCCCGCGCGTGACTCCGTTCGGGCAGGTCGGTGCCGCCATGATCGGCGGTCAGCACGACGGCGTAGGGCACCTTGCGCGCATCGAGCGCGGCCAGGATGCGGCCGACCGCATTGTCGACGCCGAGCAGCTGCGTGCACATCTCCGCACCCTCGGTACCGTAGCCGTGGCCGACATAGTCGGTGGCGGACAGGCCGATCGAGATGACGTCGGGGGCCGGGCCGCTGCCGAGTTTCAGCTCGCCGATCAGGCCGATGGCGAGGTCGGCCACCTCCCGGTCGAAATCGAGCGCGGTGCGGAAGCGGGAGAAATCCTCCGCCTTTCGGTCGATCAGTACGCCGACGTCGCGCGTGCCGACATGGACCGCGGCGGAATGCGAGGCGCAGGCGGCGGGCAGAGCCGCGCGGCCGGGACGGGCGAGCGTCGCCAGCACGTCCGCGTTGATCCGGTTGACGGTGGCCGGCACCGCGCCGGTGCGGCCGGGCAGCGTGACGAACGACTTGCCGCCCCAATACCAGGCCTGATCGATCGCGTGGCCGCCCATCATGACGGCGGCGCGATCCTTGCCGGCGACCGACACGACGCGGCTGGCGGGGTTGGCGGCCTTCATCCGGTCGCCCAATGTCGGGACCTTCAGATATTGCGGCGAGACGGTGTAGTTGTCCGAGCTGGAGCCGGCGACGGTCGGGTCCTCGGTGCAGTAGACTTTCTTGTCCGCGCGGGCGAGCGACAGGTCGTACCAGTTGTTCGCGATGATCCCGGTGCGGGCGGGGTGCGCGCCGGTCAGGATCGTACTGTGGCCGGGGCAGGTTTCGGTGGCGGCGTGGCTTTGATAGCCCGACGGGAACACTGCACCGGTCGACAGGCGCTTGAGACCGGCCGTGTAGAGCGGGCGATATTCGGCGAACAGATCGGCCGAGAACTGGTCGACCGAGATGGCGACGAGCAGTTTCGGGGCGGGCTGCTGGGCCGCCGCAGGGGCAGCGGCAGCGGCGGCGAGGGCGGTCGCAACAACGAAAGGCGACAAGGACACGGGCATTCTCCACAGCGCGAACGGCATGCTATAGCGCGGCGGCAGCATGTTGGGAGTGGCGATGCGCGGATCCTGTTTCCGAATCATGACATGGCTGCTGGCGCTGATCGTGCTGCCCGGTGTCGCCAATGCGCAACTGGGGCGCACGCAGCATATCCGCGCGAGCTTGGTCGCGGAGAGTGCCACGCCGCGGGCCGGTGCGCCGGTGACGCTGGCCTTCGTCATGACGCCGGCGGCGGGCTGGCACGGATATTGGCAGAATCCGGGCGATGCGGGGGTCGAAACGCAGGCGACCTGGACGTTGCCGCGTGGGGTTTCGGCGGGGCCGATCGGCTATCCGGTGCCGCAGACGCTGATCGTCGCGGGGCTGATGAACTATGTTTACGAGGGGCGGTATGCGCAGCCGCTGACGCTCACGCTGCCAGCCGGCTTGGCGCGGGGTACGCGGTTGCCGATCAAGGTGCGGCTCGATTACCTGGCCTGCACGCGCGAGATCTGCGTGCCGGAGAAGGCGGAGTTGGCGATCGTGCTGACCGTAGGCGACGGCGCGGTGACGCCGGCGGCGCGCGCGGCGTTCGACGGATTTCGTGCCGCCTTGCCCAAGCCGCTCGGCGGGCGGGCGCGGTTCGCGGTGGCGGGCGGGCGGTTCCGGCTGGCGGTGCCGATGCCGGCGGGCGTTCGGGTCGCCGAGCCGTATTTCTTCCCGCTGACCGACGGGGTGATCGATTATGCGGCGCCCCAGCGCGTGTCGCGGCGTGGCAATGCGCTGATCGTCGAGACGGTCGCCAAGGGCGCGGCACCGCGGCGGATGGCCGGCGTGCTGCGGATCGGGCGGGGCAAGGGCCTGACGCTCGATGCGGTGCCGGGGACGGTGCCGGCGGCGGGCGTCGCGATCGGGGCGGCGGATGAAGGCGATGCGCCGGCCGGTTCGGGCGGGGCGGGGACTTTGCTCGTGGCACTGGGCGGGGCGTTGCTGGGCGGGTTGCTGCTCAACATCATGCCGTGCGTGTTCCCGATCCTGAGCCTGAAGGCGCTGAGCCTGGCGCGCGGGGGCGGCGACGAGCGCGGCGTGCGGCGCGAGGCGCTGGCCTATGCGGCGGGGGTGATCCTGGTGTGCGTGGCGCTCGGCGGCATCCTTCTGGCGTTGCGCGCCGGGGGGAGTGCGGCGGGCTGGGCGTTCCAGTTGCAGGATCCGCGCGTGATCGTGGTGCTGATGCTGCTGACCGCCGGGATCGGGTTCAACCTGGCGGGCTTGTTCGAGCTGCCGGCGATCTCCGGCGGCGGGGCGCTGGCGGGGAAGGGCGGTACGGGCGGCGCGTTCTGGACGGGGGCGCTGGCCGCGTTCGTCGCGACGCCGTGTACCGGGCCTTTCATGGGCGCAGCGCTCGGCGCGGCGCTGGTGCTGCCGACTGTCGCCGCGCTGGCCGTGTTCGCGGGGCTTGGGCTCGGCATGGCGATCCCGTTCCTGCTGCTGGGTTATGTGCCGCGGGTGCGCGCGATGCTGCCGCGGCCGGGGGCGTGGATGGACGTGATGCGGCGCGTGCTGGCGTTGCCGATGTTCGCGACCGCGCTGGGGCTGGCGTGGATCCTCGGGCGGCAGGCGGGGGTCGACGGGATGATGCTGGGGCTGGTCGCGGCGGTGATCGTCGCGATCGGGCTGTGGTGGGTCGGCGGGCGGCAGGCGGGCGGCCGGACGCACGCGTGGTGGCCGCTGGCGCCGGCGGTGGCGGCGGCCTGTGCGCTGGTCGCGGTGGTGCCGCGCGCGCCGGCGGGGGCCTCGACCGCGGTGGCCGCGGCGGACGTGAAGTCGGTGCCGTTCGATCGCGCGAAACTGGCGGCGTATCAGGCGGCGGGGACGCCGGTGTTCGTGTACTTCACCGCGGACTGGTGCCTGACGTGCAAGGTGAACGAGAAGGCGGCGATCGAGCGCGAGGCGGTGCAGACCGCGTTCGCCAAGGCCGGGATCGTGACGATGGTGGGCGACTGGACCGACGGCGACGCGGATATTTCGCGGTTCCTGGGCGAACATGGCCGATCCGGCGTTCCGCTTTACCTGTTCGCGGGCAAGGGAGCGCCGCTGAAGGTGTTGCCGCAGGTGCTCACGCCGGGAACGCTGACCGCGCTGGCGGCATGAGGAGATGACGATGGGCAGGACGGCATTGGTGACGGGCGCGACGTCCGGGTTCGGGCTGGAGATTGCGCGGCGGCTGGTGGCGGCCGGGCACCGCGTGATCGCGGCGGGGCGGCGGACCGAGCGGCTCGATGCGTTACGCGACGAGCTGGGCGCCAAGGCGATCTGTCCGTTGACGCTGGACGTGACCGATGCGGGCGCGGTGGCGGCGCTGCCGGGTGCGTTGCCGGAGGCCTGGCGTGAGGTCGACATCCTGGTGAACAATGCCGGGCTGGCGCTGGGCACGACCGCGGCGCAGGACAGCGATCTGGCGCAGTGGGAGCAGATGGTGGCGACCAACGTGCTGGGGTTGATGCGGCTGACGCATGCGATCCTGCCCGGCATGGTGGCGCGCGGGCGGGGCGACATCGTCAACCTGGGCAGCGTGGCGGCGAACTATCCCTATCCCGGCGGCAATGTGTACGGCGCGACGAAGGCGTTCGTGCAGCAGTTCACGCTGGGGCTGAAGACCGACCTGGCGGGCACGGGCGTGCGGGTAAGCGACGTGCAGCCGGGGTTGGTCGGTGGGACCGAGTTCAGCCATGTCCGGTTCGGCGGCGACGATGCGAAGGCGGCGGCGCCCTATACGGACACGACGCCGATGACCGCGGCGGACGTGGCGGAGGCGGTGCTGTGGATCATCGGGCTGCCGGCGCATGTGAACGTCAACCGGATCGAGCTGATGCCGGTGGTGCAGGGCGCGGGACCGTTCGTGGTGAAGCGCGGCGGATGATCGGCGACGCCGCCGACCTGTCCGGTACGCTGGTGCGCGACGGCGGCGGCTTTGCGCTGCAGCAGGACGGCGGCGGGCTGGTGCGGCTCGACCTGCACCGGTTGCCGGTCGACCGGGTCGAGAAGCGCGTGCGGGTGATCGGGACCTGGATCGGTGATGCACTGGTCGAGGCGGATGGGGTGTCGGCGCCATGAAGACCATTGGGCTGATCGGTGGGATGAGCTGGGAAAGCTCGGCGCATTATTATCGGATCTTGAACGAGCGGGTGCGGGCGCGGCTGGGCGGCACGCATTCCGCGCGGTGCCTGATGCTGTCGGTCGATTTTGCCGAGGTCGAGGCCGCGCAGCATCGTGGCGACTGGCCGGCGCTGGCGGAGATGATGGCGGGGGCGGCGCGCGGGCTGGAGCGCGGCGGGGCGGACTTCGTGGTGCTGTGCACGAACACGATGCACCGTGTGGCGGGGGCGATCGAGGCGGCGGTGGCGATTCCGTTGCTGCATATCGCGGACCCGACCGCGGCGGCGATCCTGGCTGCCGGATACACACGCGTCGGGTTGATCGGGACGGCGTTCACGATGGAGCAGGCCTTTTACCGCGAGCGGCTGGAAGCGCAGGGGCTGGCGGTGCTGGTGCCGGGCGCGGCGGACCGGGCGGTGGTGCATGACGTGATTTACCGCGAGCTGGTGGTGGGGGTGGTGTCGGACGCTTCGCGCGACGCGTATCGCGAAGTGATCGCGCGGCTGGTGGCCGACGGGGCGGAGGCGGTCGTGCTGGGTTGTACCGAGATCATGCTGCTGGTCGGGGCGGGGGACAGTGCGGTGCCGTTGTTCGATACGACCGAGTTGCATGCGCGCGCGGCTGTGGAGTTGGCTTTGGGGTAGAGTTTGGTTGGAAAGCTCTGCTTTGTGCCAATTCCCATTCCCAACCCCGTTTGGTTCGAGCTTGTCGAGAACTCCGCGCAGGGTTCTCGACAGGCTCGAACCGAACGGGGGTGGGGGCAGCATCCTTGAATTATGAAAGCCTTTGAGGTGATGTCGGCTTCTTGGCTTCGCTCGAAGGTTCCCTCGACTTCGCCCGGGATGGACGGGCTGTGGTGATTTGAGTGCGGCACGGTGCAGCGCGGGCCGCTGGCGTCGGCCGGTGTGCTCCAAAAAATTCTTTTCCAGGGTGACGTTGCGTCATTGAGGGTTCGGAGCCGCAAGCGACTTCCGGGGGACTGGCGCGGTTGGGCAGGGCGGCATAGCCTTCTTGGAAAGGACCGTGAGAGTCAGAACAAAGCCCGCGAGAAGGATGCAGCATATGGCGACGGCAGCGACGCAGACCCCCTCCGTTCAGGAGCAGGTTTCGCCCGAGGAATGGCGGATCCGCGTCGATCTGGCGGCGGCGTATCGGCTGGTGGCGCTGTACGGGTGGGACGACCTGATCTTCACGCATCTGTCGGCGCGGGTGCCGGGGCCGGAGCACCATTTCCTGATCAACCCGTATCAGCTGATGTTCGAGGAGATCACCGCGTCGTCGCTGGTCAAGATCGACACGAACGGGCGGCCGGTGGGTGCGACGCCGTATATGGTGAACGCGGCGGGGTTCGTGATCCATTCGGCGATCCACATGGGGCGCGAAGATGCGGCGGCGGTGCTGCATCTCCATACGCCGTACGGGCAGGCGGTGTCGGCGATGGACGAGGGGTTGCTGCCCCATACGCAGACCGCGATGATCGCGGGGAGCGACATCGCCTATCACGACTATGAGGGTATCGCGACGGAGCTGGAGGAGCGCGAGCGGCTGGTGGCGGACCTGGGGCAGCGGCACGTCATGCTGCTGCGCAATCATGGGACGTTGACGGTGGGGGAGAGCGTGGCGCAGGCGTTCCTGCGGATGTATTTCCTGGAACGGGCGTGCGAGGCGCAGGTCCATATGCTGTCCGCCGGGCGCGCCGCGCTGCTCAACCCGCCGCAGGGCACGCCCGAAAAGGTGCGCGGGCAATCGAGCGGGCCGGGGATGCAGATGCTGGCGGACATGCTTGCGTGGCCGGCGCTGCTGCGCAAGCTGGACCGGATCGATCCGGGGTATCGCGACTAGGAGACGACGTTCATGGCGACTGCCCCGATCACGACCCACCGCGATGGCGACATATTGGTCATCACGTCGAACAACCCGCCGGTCAACGCGCTCAGCGCCGCGGTGCGGACCGGGCTGATGGCGGCGGTGCTGGAGGGCGCGGCGGACGCGGACGTGCGCGCGATGGTGCTGCGCTGCGCGGGGCGGACATTCTTTGCGGGTGCGGACATCACCGAGTTCGGGCAGCCGCCGGTGTTCCCGCTGCTGCCCGAACTGGTCGAGGTGATCGAGGGGAGCCCGAAGCCGATCGTGGCGGCGATCCACGGGACGGCGCTGGGCGGCGGGCTGGAGGTGGCGCTGGCGTGCCATTACCGGATCGCGGCGGAGGGCGCGAAGCTCGGGCTGCCGGAGGTGCAGCTGGGGCTGTTGCCCGGCGCGGGCGGGACGCAGCGCCTGCCGCGGCTGGTGGGGGTGAGCGAGGCACTGACGATGATCGTCGGCGGGAGTCCGATTTCGGCCGGGCGGGCGTCGGAGATCGGGTTGGTCGATCGGGTTGTCGGGGCGGATGCGCTGGAGGCGGATGCGGTCGCTTTTGCGCGCGAGATCGTCGGGAAGCCGTTGCCGCGGGCGTCGGAGCGCGGCGAGCGGATCGCGGAGGCGGTGCGCGATCCGGCGGTGTTCGACCGGTTCCGGCAGGCGCATGGCCGGCTGCTGAAGGGGCTGCGCGCACCGGAGGCATGCATCGCGGCGGTGCAGGCGGCGGTGGAGCTGCCGTTCGCGGATGGCCTCCTGCGCGAGCGGGCGTTGTTCCAGGACCTGCTTGCCGGGGACGAATCGAAGGCGCAGCGCCATTATTTCTTTGCGGAGCGGGCGGCGGGGAAGATCGCCGGGCTGGACGCGGCGGTCGTGCCGCGGGCGATCGAGCGGGTCGGGATCGTCGGCGCCGGCACGATGGGCGGCGGGATCGCGATGAACTTCCTGTCCGCCGGGATCCCGGTGACGCTGGTCGAGCGCGAGCAGGCGGTGCTGGACCGCGGCGTCGCAACGATCGGCAGCAATTATGCGCGCAACGTCCAGTCCGGGCGGATGACGGAAGACGCGGCGGGGGCGGCGATGGCGTTGTTGCGACCGACGCTGACGCTGGCGGAGCTTCCCGACAGCGATCTGGTGATCGAGGCGGTGTTCGAGGATCTGGCGGTCAAGACGGCGTTGTTCGCCGAACTGGACCGGATCGTGCGGCCGGGGGCGATCCTGGCGAGCAATACGAGCTACCTCGATATCGATACGATCGCGGCGGCGACCGGGCGGCCGGAGGCGGTGCTGGGGCTGCATTTCTTTTCGCCCGCCAACATCATGCGGTTGCTGGAGGTCGTGCGTGGTGCCGCGACCGCACCGGACGTGCTGGCGACCGCGATGGCGCTGGCCAAGCGGATCGGCAAGATCGCGGTGGTGGCTCGGACGTGCGACGGGTTCATCGGCAACCGCATGCTTAAACCGCGGCAGGAGGCGGCGAACCGGCTGGTGCTGGAAGGGGCCAGGCCGTGGGACGTGGACCGCGTGCTGACCGCGTTCGGATTTCCGATGGGGCCGTTCCAGATGGCGGACCTGGCCGGGCTCGACCTGGGTTGGGATGCCGCGACGTCGCAGGGCGCGACGCTGCGCGAGGCGATGTGCGAGGCGGGGCGGCGCGGGCAGAAGAACGGGCGCGGCTTCTACGATTATGACGCCGAGCGGCGCGGCACGCCGTCGGCGGACGCGGAGGCGATCATTGCAGGCTTCGTCGCCAAGAGCGGGACCGCGCAGCGTGCGGTCGACGATGCGGAGATGCTGGAACGGCTGCTGTACCCGATGGTGAACGAGGGCGCGCGGATCGTCGAGGAGGGCGTGGCGCAGCGGGCGTCCGACATCGATGTGGTATGGATCAACGGCTATGGCTGGCCGATCGGGACGGGCGGGCCGATGTTCTGGGCCGATATGATCGGGCTGGGCACGGTGGTGGCGGGGCTGGAGCGGCAGGGTGTCGCGGTTGCGCCGTTGTTGCGGCGGTTGGCCGCGGAAGGCGCTCGTTTGACGGGGTGAGGTGGCCGGACCCGCAGCGATGCGCCGACTCCGGACTGTGGATCGGACGTCGGGCCGATCGCGATGCTGCTTTCGAGTCCAAGTTTAGCAACAGTTTCGAACAGGAAATGGGTGAGCGAAGGCAACTGCGGTCCGGACCTGTCTCGATCCGGCCCAGATCGGCCGGTCATGCCGGCCGAGGTCGTCGATCAGCGGCGCTTCTGGCGGATGACGGTGTCGATCAGGCGCTCCAGCTTCATGCGGCCCACCTGATCGCGCAGGTCGGCGATCTCGTATTCCATGCGGCGCAGCCGGGCGGGCGGTGCGGCTTCGTCGAGCCGGGCGAGATTGTTCAGTTCCGCGGTACTGAAAATGCCGACCACGGTCGGGTGACCGGGTTTTGTCGGGATCGCGTTCGCCAATGCCGGTGTCGCGAACATGATTGTTGTCAGAAGTAATTTCAACATTGTCTTCCCCCCTCGGGAACAAATTCGTTTGTCCTGTGTGCGGTTACGCCGGGGGTATTAGAAAGGCGTTAATCGCAAGGCGGGCCGCCAGTTTCGTTATGGCGCGCGACAGGCCGGTCGATTGACGGACCACGCGTTTTGCCGTTCGCGACACACTCCAAAACTAATGTTCGGATTCTACTATTATCCGATTGAACCCGTTGCAGTTTTATGTCCATATGCCGTTCAAGTCGCTGCAAAGACGGCGTTTAGAGGATGCGAGTGAACGTGGCACAGGCACAGACGGATTTTCGTGTTGGTACCTCCGGCACGACGGCGGGCGACCGGCCGAGCGACATGTTCCAGGGTCTTGCCCTGGCGACAATTTTTTCGGTCGTCCTGTGGAGCGTGCTGATTTTGATGGTCCTGCACTACGCCTGACGGTCGATTCGGACGCTGCCGATGCGGCCGCGTTCTTTTCAGCTTCGCCCACCGGACAATGGGTAGACCTGCCGAACACCCTCCGTCGTTTGATCCCAGCCCATCGGCATCGTGAGCCAACAGGCATTTAATCAGACTAATAGCTGATTGAACTCTCCACGAAGTTCAGTGCATATTTATCAGTATTGGCCGTCCGGGGGGGCGTTCGAGGTACCTGATGAAGTTGACTGAAACGAACGTTCGCGATGGATTCGACGCGAGCCATACAGAGCTATCGCGCAATTTGTTCGAGGACCTGGCCCGGGAAGTCGGTGTCGAGGTCGAACAGGATGAACCTTACAGCGATGCCCCGAGTAAAGTCTTTCGTGGACTGGCGTTCGCGATGGTCGTGTCGGCCATCCTTTGGCTGGCGGTGATCGCGGTGGTCCTCACCGTCCTCTGAACTGCGAGTCGCAGCATCCGGCAAGCCGATGCGACCCCATTTCGCTTGACGCGGCGCGGGCAGACCCGTCATCCCAACATCTATGATCGTCCCAACAGCCGCCGCGGAACTCGCCCATACGATCCAGATGGCGACCGCACCGGTCTTCCTGCTGACCGGGATCGGCGCGTTCCTGAACGTGATGGTCGGGCGGTTGGCGCGCGTCGTGGACCGGGCGCGTGCGCTCGAAACGCGCTTCACGCCGGTCGGCCATGCGGATCATGATCGGCAGGTGTGGGAACTGCGGCTGCTCGACCGGCGGATGCGGGTGGTAAGCCGGGCGATCTCGCTCTGTACCGCCAGCGCGGCGCTGATCTGCGGCGTGGTCGCCGGACTGTTCCTGGCGCGGCTGGTCGGGCTTGGCTTCTCCAATACCATGGCGATCATATTTGCCGCCGCCATGCTGATGCTGATCGGCGGGCTGACGATGTTCCTGTTCGAGGTGCATCTGTCGATGAAGAGCATCAAGATCCGCCACGAACTGCTCGAACATGGCCAGGGCCGCGGCGTGCGGTGGTGGCGATGACGCCTGCGACCGAGCGCCGGCTGTTGCAGGCGGTGGCCGCGCTGGCGTGCCTCGTCCCGCTGACCGTCGGTGGGGAGAGCGTGCTGCGTGGTGTCGTATATCTGAAGGGCGCGCCGATCCCGGTGCCGCCCGATCTGGACAGCCATTTCCGCTATGTGTCGGGGATCTTTCTGGGGCTGGGCTTCGGCTTTGCCTATGCGATTGCGGCGATCGAGCGGCGGACGGCGATCTTCCGGATGCTCGGGCTGATGGTCGTGCTCGGCGGGCTGGCGCGGCTGCTGTCGCTGGTCGAGGTGGGGGTACCGTCGAACGGGCATCTGTTCGGGTTGTGCATGGAACTGGGCGTCGTGCCGCTGCTGATGCTGTGGCAGACGCGGGTGGCGCGGATCAGCGGGTTGGGGTCTGGTCCGCTTCGCTGACGGGTGAGCGCATGACGGCGGCGGCGGCGGGGTCGCCCGCGATCTGCGCGTCGCCGCCGAGCACGCGGTAGAGCGTCACGAGATTGTCGGCGCGGGTCAGGCGAGTCGTCACGAGCTGCTGCTGCGCGTTGTAGAGCGTGCGTTGCGCGTCGAGGCTGTTGAGGAAAGTGCCGATCCCGCCGCGATAGGAGCGTTCGGTGAGGTAGTAATTGTCCTGCGCCGCGGCGGTCAGCTCGCGCCGCGCGGCCAGTTCGCGGTCGATCGTCCCGCGGCGGGCGAGTGCGTCGGACACTTCGCGGAACGCGGTCTGGATCGTCTGTTCGTAGGTGGCGAGCGCGACCTGCTGCTGCGCGCGGGCATAGGCCAGGTTGCCGCGGTTGGCGCCACCGTCGAAGATCGGCAGCGAGACGGTGGGCGACGCGCTCCAGTTGAACGCGCCGCCGCTGAACAGCGAACCGAGCGCGCCGCTGGCGAGGCCGGCGAGGCTCGTCAGGCTGATCGTCGGGAAGAAGGCGGCGCGGGCGGCCCCGATCCGCGCGTTGGTGGCGCGCAGGTCGAACTCGGACTGCACGACGTCGGGGCGGCGCAGGAGGATGTCGGAGTTCAGCCCGGCCGGGATCTCCGCCAGCAGGCCGTCGACGCTTTCGATCGAGGCGGGGAGCAGCGTGGGATCGACCGGAGCACCGACGAGCAGGGTGAGCGCGTTGACGTCCTGCGCCAGCGAGGTGGTGAGCGTCGCGGTGTCGGCGCGGGCGGTGAGCAGGACCGTTTCGGCCTGGCGCAGGTCGGTGCGCGGCGCGATGCCGCCCTGCAGCCGGGCGCGGGTGAGCGTGACCGAGCGCGCGGCGCTGGCCTCCGTCGCGCGGGCGATCGCGAGCTGGCTGCGGTCCGACGCGTAGGTAAGGTAGGCGCTTGCCACTTCCGCGACGAGCGAAAGGCGGGTGGCGCGGGCGGCGGCCTCGGTGCTGAAATAGGTGGCGAGCGCGGCGCGGCTTTGCGAGCGGATGCGGCCGAACAGATCGACCTCGAACGCGCTGACGCCGACGTTGATCGAATATTGATCGTAGAACCCGCCGCCGCCGCCGGTCGAGATGATCCCGCCGTTGCCCGTGCCGGTGCCGCCGGTCCCGGTGCCGATACCGCCGGTCCCGGTGCCGGTGTCGATCCCCGTTCCGATGCCACCGGTTCCGGTGCCGACATTACCCGTACCGGTGTTGACGTTGCCGGCGCCGTTGGAGCCCTGGTCGCCGAGCTGGACCCGGCCGGTGCCGTTGACCTGCGGGAAGAGCGACGACCGTTCGACGCGGTAGAGTGCGCGGGCCGACGCGACGTTGCCGGCCGCGATGCGCAGGTCGCGGTTGTTGATGAGCGCCTGGGCGATGACCGTCTGCAGCTTCGGATCGCGGAAGATGTCGGTGTAGGACAGAGTCGGCAGTGTCGCCTCGGTCCGGCGCAGATAGGCGTCGCCGAGCGGCCAGCTGGTGGTGACCGGCGGGGTGGTGCGTTCGTAGCGCGGTTCGAGGCTGCATCCGCCAAGCAGCAGGACGGCGAACGGCAGGAGGGCGGCGTTACGGGTCATGCGGGCTCCGGTTTCGCGGGCGGCGGCGCGCTTCGGTCGGTCGCGTCCTTGTCGTCCTTGTCGTTCGCGCGCGCGGGGGCACCGTGCTGCGGGCCCTTGAACACGCGGCGGACCAGCACGAAGAACAACGGCACGAAGAAGATCGCCAGGATCGTCGCGGTGAGCATGCCGCCGATCACTGCGGTGCCGATCGCGACGCGGCTCTGCGCGCCGGCCCCGGTGCTGATCGCCAGCGGCAGCACGCCGAAGATGAAGGCGAGGCTGGTCATCAGGATGGGGCGGAGGCGCAGGCGGGCGGCCTCGATCGCCGCGTCGAACGGCGACTTGCCGGCGCGTTCGGCCTGTTCGGCGAATTCGACGATCAGGATCGCGTTCTTGGCGGACAGGCCCATGGTGGTCAGCAGGCCGACCTGGAAATAGACGTCGTTCTCCAGCCCGCGCAGCGCCACCGCGATGACCGCGCCGACCAGCCCGAGCGGGATGACGAGCAGCACCGAGAAGGGGATCGACCAGCTTTCGTACAAGGCGGCGAGGCAGAGGAAGATGACGAGGATCGACAGGCCGTAGAGCAAAGGCGCCTGACCCGACGAGAGCCGTTCCTGATAGGACAGCCCGGACCAAGCGACCGAAGTGCCGGGCAGTTTCGCCGCGATTGCGGTCATCCGCTCCATCGCCTCGCCAGACGATTTGCCGGGCGCGGCCTGGCCCTGGATTTCATAGGCGGGCAGGCCGCTGAACCGGACGAGCGTGGTCGGGGCCTGCGACCAGCTGGTCGTCGCGAACGCGGAGAACGGCGCCATCTGGCCGCTCTCGGTGCGGACGAACCAGTCGTTGAGGTCGCTCGGCGAGGCGCGGTAGGGTGCGTCGCCCTGGACATAGACGCGCTTCACCCGGCCGCGATCGACGAAGTCGTTGACGTAGACGCCGCCCCACGCCGCGCTGAGCGTGTTGTCGACGGTAGCCTGGGCGATGCCGAGCGCACCGACCTTCGCCTGATCGACATTGACCTGAAGCGTGGGCACGTCCTCCAGCCCGCCGGGGCGAACCGCGGCGAGATCCGGATCGGCCGCGGCGTCGGCGAGCAGCTTGTCGCGCAGCGTCTTGAACTGCGCCTGCGGCATGCCGGATGCGTTCTGCAGTTCCATGGTGAAGCCGTTGGACTGGCCAAGACCCTGGACCGACGGCGGGGTGAGCGCCACGAACTGCACGTCGCGGACCAGCGGCGAGACGCTCTTGGTCGCGCGTTCGGTGATCGCCTTGGCGGCGTTTTCCTTGCCCTTGCGCTCGTCCCACGGCGCCAGCTGGACGAAGCCCTGACCGACATTCTGGCCGGACCCGCCGAAGCGGAAGCCGGAGATGGTGAAGATACCGGCGATATTGGCCTTCTCCGACCCCAGGAAATAATCCTCGATCGACTTGGCGGCGGCCAGTGTGCGGGGCTGCGTCGCGCCGGGCGGCAGCGTGTACTGGATGATCGCGGAACCCTGATCCTCGGTCGGCAGGAAGCCCTGCGGCAATTGCAGGAACATCAGGATCAGTACGGCGACGATGCCGGCGAAGGCGAGCATCGCGATCCAGGCGCGCGCGATCATCGCCTTCACACCGTCGACGTAGCGCTTGGTGGTGCGGTCGAACATGCGGTTGAACCAGTCCGCGAACTTGGCGAACCAGCCGGCGACGCGGTTGCGCGGCTTCTCGTCCGTCTCGTCGCGGCGCTTGAGCAGCGCGGCGGTGAGTGCGGGGGTGAGGACGAGCGCGACCACGACCGAGAGGACCATGGAGGAGATGATCGTGATCGAGAACTGCCGGTAGATGACGCCGGTCGAGCCGCCGAAGAATGCCATCGGCATGAACACGGCGGAAAGGACGAGCGCGATGCCGATCAGCGCGGTCTGGATTTCGGACATCGACTTGATCGTCGCATCGCGCGGCGAGATGTCGGGTTCCTCGTCCATCACGCGTTCGACATTCTCGACCACGACGATCGCGTCGTCGACGAGCAGGCCGATCGACAGCACCAAGCCGAACAGGGTGAGCGTGTTGATTGAATATCCGAACAGCGCGATCACGCCGAACGTGCCGAGGAGTACGACGGGCACCGCGATCGTCGGGATCAGCGTAGCGCGCCAGTTCTGCAGGAACACGAACATGACGATGATGACGAGGATGATCGCCTCAATCAGCGTCTTGACGACCTCTTCCACCGACAGCTTGATGAAGTCGGTGCTGTCGCGCGGGAAGGTGAAGCGGAACCCGTCCGGGAATGCTTTCGACTGGCGCGTGACCTCCGCCTTCACCAGTTCGGCGGTCTTGAGCGCGTCTGCGCCGGGTGCGAGCTGGATCGAGATGCCGGAAGCGGGGTGGCGGTTGAACCGGCTGAGCGCGTTGTAGTTTTCCTGGCCCAACTCGACGCGGGCGACGTTGGACAGCAGCACCTTCGAACCGTCGGTCTGCGTCTTGACGATGATGTTGCGGAACTGTTCGGGCGTGGTCAGCCGCGTCTTGGCGGTAACGGTGGCGTTCAGCATCTGCGTGACCGGGGAGGGCGACGCGCCGATCTGGCCGGCGGCGACCTGCGCGTTCTGCGCCTCGATCGCGGCGGTGACGTCCGACGGCATCAACGCGTAGGAGTTGAGCCGGTAGGGATCGAGCCAGATCCGCATCGCATATTGCGCGCCGAACACGTTGGTCGCGCCGACGCCGGGGATACGGCCGATCGGATCCTGAAGATTGGCGACGAGATAGTCGGAGATGTCACCGTTCGTCCGGCGGTCGGTCTCGTCATAGATTGCGGCGAGCAGCAGGAAATCGCTGTTCGACTTGGTGACGGACAGCCCCTGTTGCTGCACCTGTTGGGGCAGGCGGGGGAGCGCCTGCTGGACCTTGTTCTGGACCTGGACCTGCGCGATGTCGGGATCGGTCCCCTTTTCGAACGTGACGGAGATCGTCACCTGGCCTTCGGAACTGGACGTCGACTGGAAATAGATCAGCCCGTCGATACCGGTCAGCTGCTGTTCGACGATCTGCGTGACGCTCGATTCGAGGATGTCCGCGGATGCGCCCGGATAGTTGGCGCGAATGCTGACCTGCGGTGGGGCGACGTCGGGATATTGCTCGATCGGCAGCGTCAGGATCGCGCCGACGCCCGCCAGCATGATGACGATGGCGATGACCCAGGCAAAGATCGGGCGATCGATGAAGACGCGGCTGATCATGAGGCGGTCAGTTGCCCTTGGGCTGCGCGGCACCCGCGGGGGCGGCCTGGGCACGGGGCTTCGAACCCGCGGGCACGGGCCGCACGGTCTGGTTCGGCTTCAGCTTGGCGAGCCCTTCAGTGATGACGCGGTCGCCGGGCTTCAGCCCGCCGGTGACGAGCCAGTTGCTGCCGACGGTGCGGTTCGTCTGCACGACGCGCATCACGGCCTTGTTGTTCGGGCCGACGATGAAGGCGGTCGCCTGACCCTTCGGATCGCGCGCGATGCCGGCCTGCGGTACGAGGATCGCGTTGGTGTCGCTGCTTTGTGCCAGGATCGCGCGGACATACATGCCGGGCAGCAGGAGCCCGTCCGGATTGGGGAAGCGAGCGCGCAGCGTGACGGTGCCGGTGTTCTGGTCGACCGTGACCTCCGCGAACTGGACGGTGCCGGTGCGGCCGTAGTCGCTGCCGTCTTCCAGCTTCAGTCGGACGGTGCCGCTGGTCGGCACGACGCCGCCGGACGCCAGCGCGCGGCGGAGCGTGAGCAGTTCGGCGGACGATTGCTGGATATCGACGAAGATCGGGTCGAGCCGCTGGATGGTGGTGAGCGGATCGGCCTGGCTGGCGGTGACCAGCGCGCCGGTGGTGAACAGCGAGCGCCCGATGCGGCCGGTGATCGGCGCGGGCACGCGGGTGAAGGCCAGGTTGATCTGCGCTGTGTCCAACTGCGCGCGGTTCTGCGCGATGGTGGCGCGGGCCTGCGCGGCGGTGGCGGCGGCGTCGGTATAGTCCTGCTGCGCCACGGCCTCAATCTGCGCCAGCGGGCGGAGGCGGTCGGCCCGGACGCGGGCGGCGGTTTCGGCGGCGCGCGCGCTGGCGACGTTGGCCTGCGCCTCCGCAGCGGTCGCTCGATAAAGCCGCGGGTCGATCTGGTACAGCGTCTGCCCTTCGCGGACGATCGTGCCCTCGGTGAACAGCCGCGCCTTGATGATGCCCGACACCTGCGGCCGGACCTCCGACGTTTCATAGGCCGCCGTGCGGCCCGCGAGCTCCGCGACCAGCGGGACGCTTTGTGTGCGCACCGTCACGAAACCGACTTCGGGGATGGGCGGCGGGCCCTTCTTCTCATCTTCCTTCGCGCCGCATCCGGACAAGGCCAGGATGACGAGCAGGCGGAAGGGAAGGGACCCGGCAAGGCCCCCGGCGCGCGAAACTTTCATGGTGGTCAGCATGGGTTTCCGCGCGATCCCGGTCAATCAGAGTATGGTTTCAATGCTGACACAATCGACGCGCCGCCGGATCCGGTCGTGCGCGCTGGGACGTGACGGCATGAGCTACGGATATGGCACCCATACGGGTTGCGGGTTGGTGAAAACTAGGCGGGCCGGCGCTATCGCGGACGAACCGCGACCACAACCGGCCCGCAAGAAAACGGGCCGCGCTCCGGGGGGGGGAGGATGCGCGGCCCGCGATCTATATCCGTTCCGAGGGGGGGTCGGAAGGGACATGGTGCGAAGCGCATGAAAGCGGTTCGGGTTCCGGGCTTCGTGCGTTTTTTAACGATCCGCCATGCTCGCCTTTGGACGCGGCAGGCTGTACCGCATCCGGCATCCCCGATTTCTGCTGGACCATGACGCATGAACGACCGTCCGACCGGACGCCCCGACCGCCGGACCTTCGCGATCATCTCGCATCCCGACGCCGGCAAGACGACGCTGACCGAGAAGCTGCTGATCGCGGGTGGCGCCATCCACCTGGCGGGCGAGGTAAAGGCGCGCGGCCAGACGCGGCGCGCGCGGTCCGACTGGATGAAGATCGAGCAGCAGCGCGGGATTTCGGTCACGTCGTCGGTCATGACGTTCGAATATGACGGGTTGACGTTCAACCTGCTCGATACGCCGGGGCACGAGGATTTCAGCGAGGACACGTACCGCACGCTGACCGCGGTCGACAGCGCGGTGATGGTGATCGATGCGGCGCGCGGGATCGAGGCGCAGACGCGCAAGCTGTTCGAGGTGTGCCGGCTGCGGTCCGTTCCGATCATCACCTTCGTGAACAAGGTGGACCGCGAAGGGCGGTCGCCGTTCGACCTGATGGACGAAATCGCCGACCAACTCGCGCTCGACGTCGCGCCAATGATGTGGCCGGCCGGCCTGGGTGGCGAGTTCGAGGGGTTATACGATGTCGCGGGGCAGCGGATGCTGTTGCCCGAGGGGCGGGTAGAGTCGGTCGACGGGCTGGACGATCCGAAGCTCGACACGATGCTGTCGGAGCGGGCGGCGGCGCGGTTGCGCGAGGAGGTCGAGCTGGGCGTCGGGGGCTATGCCGCGTTCGACCGGGCGAAGTATCTGAGCGGTGACATGACGCCGGTCTATTTCGGGTCGGCCCTGCGCGATTTCGGCGTGCCGGAGCTGATCCACGCATTGCGCGATCTGGCGCCGAGCCCGCGGCCGCAGCCCGCGGACCCGGCGCCGATCAGCCCGGACCAGGACGGCGTGACCGGATTCGTGTTCAAGGTGCAGGCCAACATGAACCCCCAGCACCGCGACCGCGTGGCGTTCATGCGGCTGTGTTCGGGCAAGTTCCGGCGCGGCATGAAGCTGAACCAGTCGGGCACGGGCAAGGCGATCGCGGTGCATTCGCCGATCCTGTTCTTCGCGCAGAGCCGCGAAGTGGCGGACGAGGCGTGGCCGGGCGACATCATCGGCATTCCCAACCACGGCACGCTGCGGGTGGGCGACTCGCTGGCCGAGGGGACGCCGGTGGTGTTCACCGGGCTACCGAACTTCGCGCCGGAGATCCTGCGCCGCGTGCAGCTCGTCGATCCGACGAAGACGAAGCAGTTGCGGAAAGCGCTCGACGACCTGTCCGAGGAGGGGGTGGTGCAGGTGTTCCACCCGGCGATCGGATCGCAGATGATCGTCGGCGTGGTCGGGCAGCTGCAGTTGGAGGTGCTGATCAGCCGGCTGGAGCATGAGTACAAGGTCGACGCCCGGCTGGAGCCCTCGCCCTGGGACACCGCGCGCTGGATCGCGACCGACGCGGCGCCCGACATGGCGGCGTTCCAGTCGCAGCATCGCAGCGCGATGGCGACCGACCGCGACGGGCAGCCGGTGTTCCTGGCGAAGGATCTGTGGGATCTGAACTTCGTAAGCGGGCGGTCGCCGACGGTGCGGTTCTCGGCGACGAAGGAGCGGGTGTAGGTCGGGCGGATCGGTTGTAGGCCGGATCGATGTTCAATCGGAAAGCTTGCGTACCCCCGCGCAGGCGGGGCCCCAGTGCCACAAGCGGTATCGCTCGTGGCGCTGGACCCCCGCATGCGCGGGGGTACGGTTGGGATCCGGGGCGGTCTTTGAGCGCTTCGGCCCGGACTCCATGAGCGCAGCGGCTATGGATACTGACTACCGATCCGGCCTAAACCCCAACCCTGCATGCCGAGCGCAGCCGAGGCGCTGTTGCTCGTCTCGGCTTCGCTCGACGGGGTCCCTCGACTTCGCTCGGGATGGGCGGTTCTTGTTGAGAGGTTGCTCGGGTCATCGCGCCTAAAGCAGCACCTGCGCGGATTTTGCTGCACTGCAACGGAACAATCCACGATGCCAGCGTTCCTCCTCCCATGAACGACCCGCTTCCCCCGCCGCCCGCCGATCTGATCGACGGGGCCAGCCTGTATCTCGATTTCGACGGGACGCTGGTGGAGATCGCCGACACGCCCGACGCGGTGGTGGTGGAGCCGCTGGTGCCGGATCTGCTCGCGACGCTGACGGAGCGGCTGGACGGGCGGCTGGCGCTGATCAGCGGGCGGGCGATCGACGGGCTGGCGGCGATGGTTCCGGTGCCGGGCCTGCCGATCAGCGGAAGCCACGGCGTCGAGACGCGCTGGGCCGATGGGCGGCGCGAAGGGCCGGACCGGGCCGACGGTCTGGACGCGGCGATCGCGGAGATGACGGCGTTTGCGGCCAAGCGGCAGGGTGTGCTGGTCGAGGAGAAGCCGTTCGGCGTGGCGCTGCATTATCGCGGCGATCCGGGGGCGGAGACCGACGCGCATGCGCTGGTCGCCGGGCTGGCCGAGCGGACCGGGCTCGACGTGCAGACCGGCAAGATGGTCGTCGAACTGCGCCCCGCGGGCGTCGATAAGGGGCATGCGCTCCGCCGGTTGCATGCCGCGAACCCCTTTGCCGGGCACGATCCGATCTTCGTGGGCGACGACGATACGGACGAGGCGGCTTTCGTGGCGGCGACGGCGCTGGGCGGATGCGGTATCCTCGTGGGGCCGGCGCGGGCGACCGCCGCGCGGTACCGGCTGGACGATGTGACGGCGGTGCGCCGCTGGCTAAAGGGAGCATGATGACCGAACCGAAGACCAACCTGGACCTGTGGCCGATCGGCAATTGCCAGGTGTCCGCCCTGATCGACGATCGCGGGCGGTTCGTGTGGGGATGCGTGCCGCGGGTCGACGGCGATCCCTTGTTCAGCACGCTGATCGGCGGCGACGAGGCCGAGCGCGGGTTCTGGGCGATCGACCTGGAAGGCGTCGTGAAGACCAGCCAGGAATATCTCCGCAACACGCCGGTGTTGGTGACGCGCCACGAGGATGCGGACGGCAACGCGATCGAGGTCGTCGATTTCTGCCCGCGGTTCGAACAGGTCGGGCGGACCTATCGCCCGGTCGCCTATGCGCGCGTCGTGCGGCCGGTGGCGGGGGTGCCGCGGATCCGGATCCGGCTGCGCCCGACGCATGACTGGACGACGCAGGCGGTCGAGACGACGAGCGGATCGCATCATGTCCGCTATCTGCTCAACCCGCTGACGATGCGGCTGTCGACCACCGCGCCGGTCGGGCGGATCGAGGCGGAGACGGTGTTCCGGTGCGAACGGCCGCTGCATTTCTTCCTGGGGCCGGACGAGAGTTTCTCGGGCGATATCGGTGCCACGGTCGACCAGATGCTCGACCGCACGATCGCCGAATGGCAGGGCTGGGTGCGCGGACTGGCAACGCCGGTCGAGTGGCAGGACGCGGTCATCCGCTCCGCCATCACGCTGAAGCTGTGCCAGCATGAGGAGACCGGCGCGATCGTCGCGGCGCTGACCACGTCGGTGCCCGAACATGCCGGGTCGGAACGCAACTGGGACTATCGCTACTGCTGGGTGCGCGACGCTTATTATACGGTGCAGGCGCTCAACCGGCTTGGCGCGCTCGACGTGCTGGAGGCGTATCTCGAATATCTCCGCAACATCGTCGGCGAGGCGGAGGGCGGCCATATCCAGCCGCTGTACGGCGTGCTGGGTGAGGCGAAGCTGGAGGAACGGCTGGCGCCCGGCCTGCCCGGCTATCGCGGGATGGGACCGGTGCGGGTCGGCAACCAGGCCTATGAACAGATCCAGCACGACGCATACGGCCAGATCGTGCTGTGCAACGTGCAGGCGTTCGTCGACCGGCGGCTGTTCCGGATGGCGGGGATCGCCGATTTCCGCGCGCTGGAAAAGGTGGGCGAGCGCGCGTGGAAGTTCCACGACCAGCCCGACGCCGGCCTGTGGGAACTGCGCACGCGGCAGTCGGTCCATACCTATTCCGCCGCGATGTGCTGGGCCGCGTGCGACCGGCTGGCCAATGCGGCCGCGGCGCTCGAGCTGGAGGACCGCCGGCAGTTCTGGCAGGACCGCGCCGACACCATCCGCGCGACGATCATGGATTCGGCATGGCGCGAGGAGACGCAGCGGCTGTCGGCCACTTTCTCGGGCGATGATCTGGACGCGAGCCTGATCCAGCTGCTCGACCTGCGGTTCCTGCGGCCGGACGATCCGCGCTTCCTGTCGACGCTGAAGGCGGTCGAGGCGGGCCTGCGGCGCGGCAGCCATATGCTGCGTTACGACAGCGAGGACGATTTCGGGCTGCCCGAGACGGCGTTCAACGTCTGTACCTTCTGGCTGATCGAGGCGCTGCATTTCACGGGGCGCGAGACGGATGCCCGTGCGTTGTTCGACGAGATGCTGGCGCGCCGGACGGGGGCCGGGCTGCTGTCCGAGGATATCGATCCGGTCAGCGGCGAGCTGTGGGGGAATTACCCGCAGACCTATTCGCTGGTCGGGCTGATCAACTGCGCCGTCCTGTTGTCGAAACCATGGAGTGCTGTGCGATGAGCCGGCTGGTCGTCATTTCGAACCGCGTTGCGGCCCCGACCGGGTCGCATTCTGGCGCGCAGGGTGGCCTGGCGGTCGCGTTGCAGGCCGCTTTGCTGGAACATGGCGGGGTGTGGTTCGGCTGGTCGGGCGAGCGGACCGACGAGTATACCGGCGAGATCAACTATACCGAGGGGTTCGGCGTCACGACGGCCACGATCGACCTGGAGGACCAGGATATCGAGGAATATTATGACGGTTACGCCAACCGGACGTTGTGGCCGCTGTTCCATTACCGGATCGACCTGGCGGAATATGAGCGCGGGTTCGCCGACGGGTATCAGCGCACGAACGAGCGGTTCGCGGACAGCGTCCGGCCGCTGATCGGCGAGGGAGACGCCGTCTGGATCCAGGATTATCACATGATCCCGCTGGGCCAGGAATTGCGCAAGCGGGGGGTGACGAACCGGATGGGGTTCTTCCTGCACATCCCGTGGCCGCCGCGCCGGTTGCTGTCGACGTTGCCGCATGCCGCCGAACTGGCGACGACGCTGTTCGCATACGACGTCGTCGGGTTCCACACGCGCGAATGGCTGGAGAGCTTCCAGGATTTCGCGACGAAGGAACTGGGCGCGACGCTGGGCGAGGGGGGCGTGCTGACGCTGGGCGACCGGACGGTGACCGCGATCGCGTGCCCGATCGGGATCGACACGACCGAGTTCGTCGAGGCATCGCGCGGCGTGAACGCGCGGCTGGCGTATCGCCGTATGCGCGACAGTGCCGACGGGCGCGACATGATCGTGGGCGTCGACCGGCTGGATTATTCCAAGGGGCTGGAGGAGCGGTTCCTCGGCTACGAGCGGTTCCTGGAAGAGCATCCCGACCAGCGGAAAGAAGTGTTCCTGCTGCAGATCGCACCGCCGAGCCGGGCGAGCGTCGAGAGCTACCGCAAGATCCGCAGCACGCTGGACGCGATGTCCGGGCGGATCAACGGGGCGTTCGCCGATACCGACTGGGTGCCGATCCGCTATGTGAACCAGGGCTATCCGCGCGACGTGCTGGCCGGCATCTACCGCGCCGCGAAGATCGGGCTGGTCACCCCGCTGCGCGACGGGATGAACCTGGTGGCGAAGGAATATGTCGCCGCGCAGGACCCGGAGGACCCGGGCGTGCTGATTCTGTCGCGCTTCGCGGGGGCCGCGGAACAACTGACCCAGGCGGTGCTGATCAATCCGTACAGCGCGGAGGAGATGGCCGACGCGATCTCGATGGCGCTGGCGATGCCGAAAGCCGAGCGGATCGAGCGGTGGCGCGCGCTGATGGACAATATCGAGCAGGAGGACGTGCTGTGGTGGCGCGACCGGTTCGCGGCTGCGCTGATGGCGGCTTGAGGGGCTGATGCGCGGCTGATCCGAACCTCAGTTCCGTTTGGTTCGAGCGTGTCGAGAACTCGGCGATGAGTTCTCGACAGGCTCGAACCAAACGGGTGGTGTGGGGGACTGGGTAGGCTTCGGGGCCAGGCCTAATAGCAGTCTGGCGCCCTCAAAACGCGTTGCGGTGGACCAGGACCTTGAGCGTGGCGGCCAGGATGCGGATGTCGCGGGCGAGCGTCCAGCCGTTGAGATACTCCAGATCGGCCTGGAGCCGGTTGACGAGGTCGATCCGTTCGAGCGTGGCGCCGCGGAAACCGCGGACCTGGGCGAGGCCGGTGAGGCCGGGCTTGCTGGCGTGGCGGTGCCAGTAGCGCTGATCGACTTCCCAGAACAGCTGGTCGCCGGCGAGCGAGCCGAGCGCGTGCGGGCGCGGGCCGACGAAGCTCATGTCGCCTTTCAGGATGTTGAGCAGCTGCGGCAGTTCGTCGATGCTCGTGCTGCGGATGATTCGGCCGACGCGGGTGATGCGATCGTCGTCGCGCGTGGCGGAGCGGGAGCCGGAATGGTCGAGCTGCGCGGTCTTCATGCTGCGGAACTTGTACATGTTGAACAGCCGGTTGCCGCGGCCGAGCCGTTGCTGGACGAACAGTACGGGGCCGCCATCGTCCAGCTTGATCGCGATCGCGGTGGCAACGAGCACGGGGGTGATCGCGATCATGCCGAACACCGCCAGCGACAGGTCGAGCACGCGTTTGAGCACGCGGTTCGGCAGGCTGAGCGCGCCGGCGGACACCACCAAAGTCCCCGCGCCCGCATAATAGCCGGTGCCGAGCGCACCCACCCGGGCGATCTCCGGATCGATGATCTCGCCCAGGATATTGGCACCCTTCAGCGCCATCGCCCAGGCCAGCCGGCGATCCTCGGCACAGGCCACCACGACGCGATCGGCATTTTCGAGGAAGCGGCCGAGCCGGTCGAGCATCAGCGGATCGCGGGCGTCGGGGACCAGGCCGGCCGCGGCGGCATCGACCAGCAGGACGCCGGGTTCGGCCGCCGCATCGGCGCCGTCGTTGATCAGCACGATGCTGAGCGGCGAGGCGCCGTAGACGCGGCGCGCGAGCCGATCGTAGAGCAGCCGCCCGGCGATGAGCGTCGCCATCGACAGCGTGATGCCGATGCTGAACCCGACACGCGAATAGCTGGCTGCGACGCGCAGGTAGAAGACGAGCACCGCGACCGCCGCGATCGCGATCATAAACGCGCTGAGCGCCCGGCCGATGCCGTAGCGGCGCTGGACCAGCGCATCGAGCGAGTAGGCGCCGTTGTTGACCGCGATCGCCAGGAAGATCGGCACCACGATCTTCATCAGGTAGAAGCCCTGCGGTTCGAACGGCGCGTCGAAGCGCAGCAGGTTGGCGAGCACGAACCCGATCAGGATCGCGCCGAGATCGAACCCGATCATGCCGATCAGCAACTGCACGCGCAGCCTTTCCTTGCGGCGCGGCATCAGCGGCCGGAGATAGCCGCCCCATTCGACGTTCGACGGCGATCCGGTGGACTGATGTCCCATCTCAGATGGTCCATATCGGTTGTGGCGGGCGCGCGAACGCCCGCATGGTGCGCAGCGCGGCGGGCATTACCCTGTCTGTCCTGCGTGTCATGCGATCATCATCCGTTCAGGCGTCCGGGCGCTGCGTTCGGCCGCGTAAAACCGCGACGTTCGCAAACGCCCCGGACCATCACACCCGCTCGTCGGGAGATGGGTAGCGCGGGCGGCGAAAATGGCAATATCAAAGCCGCAGGACGAGCGGCAATTGCGATCCGTCACGGGGTCTCCACGACCGGAACGTACAAAAATCCCGGCTACCGTAGCGTCACCTCGCGGTTCGGCGGTCGAGCAGGAGCGTCAGGACGGCATGTGTGATCCGGGTTTCGGCCCAGGCGTCGGGCAGGTGCGCGGGGCCGTCGCGCTCCACCTGCTGCCACGCGTTGGAGAGCAGCGGGAAGTCCAGCGTACCACCCAGCCCCGCCATCCGATGGGCGACCGCGCCGATGGTCGCGCCCTCGCCGATCGCGCACGGATCCGTCGCCGCCAGCAACGCGCCGAGCCTGTTGCGGAAATCGCCCATCAACGCCGCGATGCCGACCGCGCCGAACAGCGGCGACAATCGCGCGATCGGATCGGGCGGCGCCGAGCCGGACCGCGACGTCGCGGCGATCCGGGCGTGCAGGACGGCGTCCGTAGGCAGCGCCGCATCGGGGCCGAGCAGGAGGATCGGGAGCAGCCCGCGCGGCGGGGGCAGGCGGGCGATCCGGGCGGCCAGCGATGCCGGCGCGATATCCGGCAGCGCGCCGAGCAGGAGAAGCGCGAAATCCTGCGTCTGCACCCGCGCGACAAGCGTTGCCGCGTCGGTTACGGTCGTGACCGTCCAGCCGCGCTCGGTGAGGGCGGCCGCGGCACGTTCGGCGGTCGTTACCGGATCGACGGCCAGCAGGACGGAATGGTTAGTCCGTAATAGTGTGGTCCCCGCGACACGCCCCGCGTCGTTTTCCAGCAGTGACATTGGTTCTAGACCTTTGTCTAAAGGATTGGCAGTCGACAGCGAGCGTGGTTTCCGCGACTGTTACAATTGTTGCGCTACCATTCCGTTTTGTAACGAACGGCAATAAAGGATATCGTATTCGCGTGGCGACAGCACGTATTATCATCGCAGACGATCATCCTTTGATCGGTGATGCGCTACGGCTCGCTTTGTCGGCCCGGTATCCGGACCACCGTGTCGATATCGTCAGCAGCGTGGCGGCGGCGGAGGCGGCCTGTCGCGATGCGAAGGGGATCCGGCTCGTCCTACTCGACTACCGATTGCCGGACAGCGACGGTTATTCCGGCTTCTTCCGCCTGCAATATCTGCTCGGCGACGTGCCGATCGCGATCATCTCCGGCTTCGGCGATCCGCAGATCGTCGAGGCCGCCCGCGTGCTGGGCGCGTGCGGCTTTCTATCCAAGACGCAGCCGCTCGACGTGCTGGCCGACATGGTCGAACGCATGCTGCGCGGCGAACGGGTGTTCCCGCCGCCGACGCGGTCCGCGCACGAGATCGAGGCGGCGCGCGGGCGGCTCGAGACATTGTCCTCGGCGCAGCGGCGCGTGTTGCTGGCGCTGGCGCGCGGGCATCTGAACAAGCAGATCGCGCAGGAACTCGACGTGTCGGAGGCGACGATCAAGGCGCATCTGACCGCGATCTTCCGCAAGCTGGGCGTGCTGAACCGGACGCAGGCGGTGTTGTCGATCCAGCCGCTGCTCCGCACGATGGACCATGCCGGCTGAGGCATCCGGCGCCGCATGGCGCTAGGATGAACGGCGTGTAGTTTGCGGTTCACGCAACCGTTTCACCCACCACCTGTTCACTGGTCACATTCGAGATCAAACAGGAGAGACCTCATGCGCAAGTTCATCGTCGCCGCCACGCTGGCCGCCATCGCCGTGCCCGCCATCCCCGTCATGGCGCAGAGCCGGGAATATCGCGAGGATATCCGCGATGCACGCCAGGAACGCCGCGAGGACCTGCGCAATGCGGACAGCCGCAAGGACGTGCGCCGCGCGAACAAGGAGTATCGCCAGGACGTGCGCCAGGCGAACAAGGAAGAGTGGCGCGAGGGTCGTCGCTACGACTATAACCGTCCGCCGCAGGGTGGCCGTTATTACGCCGACCGCTATTACCGTTCGGGCAACCAGTATCAGGCGCGCCGGCTGAACAGCAATGACCGGGTCTATCGCGGGCAGAACGGCAACTATTACTGCCGGCGTAACGATGGCACGACCGGCCTGCTGATCGGCGCATTGGGTGGCGGCGTGCTCGGCAACCTGATCGCGCCGGGTGGTTCGAACACCCTCGGGACGCTGCTGGGTGCCGGTGGCGGTGCGCTGGTGGGCCGTGGGATCGACCGGAACAATGTTCAGTGCCGCTGAGCGCCACTGGGTCAGGCCTAGCCTGACCCTGAGAGCGCGAAGCGCGGCCGGCGGGCTTTAGCCCGACCGACGGCACGGGCTTTGCCCGGGACCCCTTCCTTCCTTCTCTCGGTTCCGGCCGGGGAATGGTCGGGAGGGGTTCTTTGTGGGCCCGGCGTTACCCCAAGCCACATCCCCTCTCCCAACCCTCTCCCCGCGGGGGAGAGGGCTTTCTTGTCCCACCCCGCGACGCGCGCATCCCCAAGCCTTTGCCCCCCGCGCGCCCACCTGCTATCGCGGCGGAAACCCAATACTCCCGCCCAAGATCGGCCCCGCGTGACCCCACTTTCCTCGATCCGCAATTTTTCGATCATCGCGCATATCGACCATGGCAAGTCGACGCTGGCCGACCGGTTGATCCAGCGCACGGGCGGCCTGCAGGACCGCGAGATGACCGCGCAGGTGCTCGACAATATGGAGATCGAGAAGGAGCGCGGGATCACGATCAAGGCGCAGACCGTGCGGCTCGATTACACCGCCAAGGACGGCAAGGCGTATGTCCTGAACCTGATGGATACGCCGGGCCACGTGGATTTCGCCTATGAGGTGAGCCGGTCGCTGGCGGCGTGCGAGGGCGCGTTGCTGGTCGTCGACGCCGCGCAGGGCGTCGAGGCGCAGACGCTGGCTAATGTGTACCAGTCGATCGAACATGATCACGAGATCATCCCGGTCATCAACAAGATCGACCTGCCCGCCGCGGAGCCCGAAAAGGTGAAGGCGGAGATCGAGGACCTGATCGGCCTGTCGACCGAGCACGCCGTGCTGGCGTCGGCAAAGGCGGGGATCGGCATCGACGAGATCCTGGAAGCGATCGTCGCGCACATCCCGCCGCCGAAGGGCGATGCCGCCGCTCCGCTGAAGGCGATGCTGGTCGACAGCTGGTACGATCCGTATCTCGGCGTCGTCATCCTAGTCCGGGTGATCGACGGGGTCCTGAAGAAGGGCCAGCAGATCAAGTTCATGGAGGCGGGCACCGTCCACCTGGTCGACCGGGTCGGCGCGTTCCGTCCGAAGATCGACGTGCTGGCGGACCTGGGACCCGGCGAGATCGGCTTCATCACCGCACAGATCAAGGAAGTGGCGCAGACCGCGGTCGGCGATACGATCACCGATGCGAAACGGCCGACGGCGGAGGCGCTGCCGGGCTTCAAGCTGGTTCAGCCGGTGGTGTTCTGCGGGCTGTTCCCGATCGACGCGAACGATTTCGAGAAGCTGCGCGACAGCCTGTACAAGCTGCGGCTGAACGATGCGTCCTTCTCGTTCGAGATGGAGACGTCGGCGGCGCTGGGCTTCGGCTTCCGCTGCGGGTTTCTGGGGCTGCTGCATCTGGAGATCATCCAGGAGCGGCTGACGCGCGAGTACGACCTCGACCTGATCACCACCGCGCCGTCGGTCGTCTACCATATCAACCTGGCGCACGGCGAGGGGATGACCGAGCTGCACAACCCGGCCGACATGCCCGATCCGATGAAGATCGACACGATCGAGGAGCCGTGGATCGAAGCGACGATCTACGTTCCCGACGAGCATCTCGGGTCGATTCTGAAGCTGTGTCAGGACCGGCGCGGGATCCAGAAGAACCTGACCTACGTCTCGGGCCGCGCGCAGCTGACGTACGAGCTGCCGTTGAACGAGGTCGTGTTCGACTTCTACGACCGGCTGAAGAGCATCAGTCGCGGCTATGCCTCGTTCGACTATCACCAGATTGGCTACCGCGAGGGCGACCTCGTCAAGATGAACGTGCTGGTGAACAACGAACCGGTCGATGCGCTGTCGATGATCGTCCACCGGTCCGCGGCGGAAACGCGCGGCCGCCACATGGTCGAGCGGCTGAAGGACCTGATCCCCCGCCACATGTTCAAGGTGCCGATCCAGGCGGCGATTGGCGGCAAGGTGATCGCACGCGAGACGATTGCGGCGCTGCGCAAGGACGTGACCGCAAAATGCTACGGCGGCGATGCGAGCCGGAAGAAGAAGCTGCTGGAGAAGCAGAAGGAAGGCAAGAAGCGGATGCGGGAGTACGGCAATGTGTCGATCCCGCAGGAGGCGTTTATTGCGGCGCTGCGGATGGGGGATGAAGGCTGAGCGCCCGCGCCTAAGCGTAGCTTAGGCAAGAGTGCGCGAAGCCCGGCCGGCGGGCGCCGAGCCCGGCCGACGACGTGGGCTTTGCCCACGGCCTCTTTTTTGGTTCCGTTCCTGGCTAGGCCTTTTCCAGCATGCCCCTCTCCCCACCCCCCCGGAGGGGGGAGGGAGTCTGGTCCCGTTTGCGGCGGCGGGGTATTTCTCCAGCGCAAGCTCAATCGCGCTTGCCCTTGCCGAACGGGATGCGGAGCGTGAGTTTGGCGGCCTGCCCGGTGAAGCCGTTGACGTTGCTCTGCGCCGCGTTGACGGAACCGCTACCGCCGCCGGGAAGACGAAACGTCGTGGGATTTGCCGGCGGTTCCAAAGGCTGTTCGGGAAGCGATGACAATCGCTGGTCCGGCCCACGCCGCGCGCAAACCGTGATGTCCGTAGCCGAAGGCGTCACCGCGCAGGCTGGCGAGGCGGACCGAGGCGCAGGCGCACGTAACGCCGCGGGTACTGGCGGGCCAAACGCCTGCTGGATCAGAAGAAGATAGGGCAGGAACACGGCGGCAGGATCACTGCGCGCCGTGTCCGCGTCAAGAGATCAGTAGCCGCGCTTCTTGGCCTTGTAGTAAGCGTAGCCCGCACCCGCTGCGGCACCAAGGATCGGGCCGATGAACGGCACTGGGATCGCGATCACTGCGCCGAGTGCTGCCGATTTCGCCATGCTCTTGCCGAGGGTCTTGTCTGCCATGTGAAAGTCCTTTGTTCATGGTCCGCCAAGGTGCGGAGTCGAACATAGGAACGAGCGGCCGGCAGCGAGGGTCCGTCGCGCCGCGGGGTTTGTTGTCGCCCCCTCCGACAAGAGAGGGCGACCAGGCCTTACTCGGCAGCGATGCCGGCGTGGCCGAACATGTCGGCGACCGCGATGTCCTCGTTCGCGACCGGCGCTGCGGCACCGGCGACCTTGCGGCGGTCGAACGAGTCCCACACGTCGTTCCACTGGCCGCGGGTGGCGGCCTTGGAATATTCCGTCGCGCGCGCTTCGAAGAAGTTCGCGTGCTCGACACCGTTCAGCAGCGGAGCGAGCCAGGGGAGGGGATGCTCCTCGATCAGGTAGATCGGCTTCATGCCGAGCTGCCCCAGCCGCCAGTCGGCGATGTAGCGGATATACTTCTTGATATCCTTGGCCTTCATCCCCTCGACCGGGCCCATTTCGAAGACGAGGTCGATGAACGCGTCCTCGATCCGGACGGTCTTCTGGCACATGTCCATGATGTCGTCGCGGACCGCCGGCGTCAGGCACTGGCGTTCGTGGCAGAAGGCGTGGAACAGCTTGATGATGCCTTCGCAGTGCAGGCTTTCGTCGCGGACCGACCAGGTCACGATCTGGCCCATGCCCTTCATCTTGTTGAAGCGCGGGAAGTTCATCAGCATCGCGAACGACGCGAACAGCTGGAGCCCCTCGGTGAAGCCGCCGAACATCGCGAGCGTGCGGGCGATATCCTCGTCGCTGTCGACGCCGAACGTGTCGAGATAGTCGACCTTGTCCTTCATCTCCTTATACTGGAGGAAGGCGTTATAATCGCTCTCCGGCATGCCGATCGTGTCGAGCAGATGGCTGTAGGCGGCGATGTGGACCGTCTCCATGTTGCTGAACGCGGTCAGCATCATCTTGATCTCGGTCGGCTTGAACACGCGGCCATACTTCTCGTGGTAGCAATCCTGCACCTCGATGTCGGCCTGCGTGAAGAAGCGGAAGATCTGCGTCAGCAGGTTGCGCTCATGGTCGCTGAGCTTTTGCGCCCAGTCGCGGCAATCCTCGCCGAGCGGCACTTCTTCGGGCAGCCAGTGGAGCTGCTGCTGGCGCTTCCAGAAATCGAACGCCCAGGGGTACTCGAACGGCTTGTAGACGCGGGAGGCGGAAAGGAGGGACATGGTGGTTCTTTCTGATGTGCGGACGGACGGGCTAGAACAAGCTCAACTCACTGGCAGGCGAGGCACTCGTCATAGTCCTTGGCGTCCAGTTCGATCTGGCGAAGGTCGATGCTGTTGTCGGCTTCCACCCCACCGGCGAAACCGGCACGCTGGATGCTCTTGGAACGAAGATAATAGAGCGACTTGATGCCCAGTTCCCAGGCGCGGAAGTGGAGCATGAGCAGGTCCCATTTCTCCACGTCGGCCGGGATGAACAGGTTCAGGCTGGTCGCCTGGTCGATATAGGGCGTCCGGTCCGCGGCAAGTTCGAGCAGCCAGCGCTGGTCGATCTCGAAGCTGGTCTTGAACGTGTCCTTTTCCTCAGGCGTGAGGAAATCGAGATGCTGGACCGAGCCGCCCAGCTCCAGGATGCTGTTCCACACCGCGTCGCTGTTCTTCGACTTGGTGGCGAGCAGCTTTTCCAGATACGGGTTCTTGATCGACCAGGAGCCCGACAACGTCTTGTGCGTGTAGATGTTGGCCGGGATCGGTTCGATGCAGGCGCTGGTGCCGCCGCAGATGATGCTGATCGACGCGGTGGGCGCGATCGCCATCTTGCAGGAGAAACGCGCCATCACGCCCTGGTCGGCGGCATCGGGGCAGGGGCCGCGTTCGACCGCGAGCTGCATCGATGCCTCGTCGGCCTGCTGGCTGATCTGCTTGAACATCCGCATGTTCCAGCTCTTCGCCGTCGCGCCTTCGAACGGCACGCCGCGCGCCTGGAGGAAGCTGTGGAAGCCCATGACGCCGAGGCCGACCGAGCGCTCACGCTCCGCGGAGTAGCGCGCACGCTCCATCTCGGGCTCGGCGCGGTCGATATAGTCCTGCAGCACGTTGTCGAGGAAGCGCAGCACGTCCTCCACGAACCGCTTGTCGCCGTTCCATTCGTCCCACTTTTCCAGGTTGAGCGAGGAGAGGCAGCAGACCGCGGTGCGATCGCGGCCGAACTGGTCGCGCCCGGTGGGCAGCGTGATTTCCGAACAGAGGTTGGAGGTCGAAACCTTCAGCCCGACGTCGCGCTGGAACTTGGGCATCGCGCGGTTCACCGTGTCGGCGAACACGATATAGGGCTCGCCGGTCTGGAGCCGCGTTTCGACGAGCTTCTGGAACAGCGAGCGGGCGTCGACCTCGGCGCGCTTGCTGCCGTCCTTCGGGCTGACGAGGTCGAAGCTGGAGCCCGACCGGACCGCCTCCATGAATGCGTCGGTCAGCAGCACACCGTGGTGCAGGTTGAGCGCCTTGCGGTTGAAATCGCCCGAGGGTTTGCGGATTTCGAGAAATTCCTCGATCTCCGGATGGCTGACGTCGAGATAGCAGGCGGCCGACCCGCGGCGCAGCGAGCCCTGGCTGATCGCGAGCGTGAGCGAATCCATGACGCGCACGAACGGGATGATGCCGCTGGTCTTGCCGTTCAGGCCGACCGGTTCGCCGATGCCGCGGACATTACCCCAATAGGTGCCGATGCCGCCGCCGCGCGAGGCGAGCCAGACATTCTCGTTCCACGTCTCGACGATGCCCTCGAGGCTGTCGGGGACCGAGTTCAGGTAGCAGGAGATCGGCAGGCCGCGGCCGGTGCCGCCGTTCGACAGCACGGGCGTCGACGGCATGAACCACAGGCGCGAGATATAGTCGTAGAGCCGCTGGGCGTGCGGCTGATCGTCGGCATAGGCGGAGGCGACGCGGACGAACAGATCCTGGTAGCTTTCGCCGGGCAGAAGGTAGCGGTCCTTGAGCGTATCTTTGCCGAAATCGGTCAGCAGCGCGTCGCGGCTATGGTCGACGTCAATCGCATAAAGCTGCGGCCGCGCGCCCTGTTGCGACGACGTGCTGCCTTCCGGCGGTTTCACGACCTGCGGTTCCGCGGTCGTGGTTTCGAAGAGGGTATCGGTCATGCTCGTCTCGCCGCCGGAAAGGTCCATGGTCTCGCTCGCCCCGTTCTTATTATGTTCGACTCGGGGGAGTGCCCCGGAGCCTAGTCGATTTCATGCGTCCGGGGGGATCAAATCCCCGTCCGGACCATCTGCGGGATGGTCGAAGGGCATATTCGGCGGGAAACCGTGGTTTCGCGAATATGCTCTCTCTGGTGTCCGCACCCCGTCAGCCACACAACAGATAGTGGCTCAAACCGGGTCCAACCCCAAGCGGAATTTTGCGCCAGTGATCAACGGTTCGTCGCATTGGCGGTTTTGCGCGGGTTGCGCGGCGGCGTCGACAAGCGGTCCGCGACGATGGTCTATGCGGTGTGGCGTCGGGGTGACAGGGATGGGCGGCGTCCGTTATCCGGACACCGTCGGGTGCCGCTGGTTTGGGAGGGTCGGAGATGCGCGAGGGCGGTCGAAGTGGGTGGCGGATGTTGGCGGCGTTCCTGCTCGGGATGGCGATCGCGGGGCCGCTGGGGATGTATCTGGAAGGAGGGACGCGGCTGGTCGGCTATGACGTGTCCCCCGACGGTCTTTTGCGCGCGGAGACCTATGAAGCCCGGCGGTGGCAGGTCTGGCAGCATCCGTTGCGATATGATGCATGGCCGGGCTTCGTGCGGATCACCAAGCTGGCAGGGGGCGAGGCGCTGAGCGAGAGCCCGGTGTTCGAGCTGAGCGATTCCGGGCCGGTGACGTGGGATAAGCGGACCGTCATGGTCGGGACGTCGGCGCAGTTCGATCTGGTGGAGCGACGCTGGACGATGCTCTGAACCGGCCCGCGCGCGTCCGATACTTGCCCTCGTTCGGCGCGGCGGCGTAGGAGCGGGGGAACCGCCGACCAGCCGAGAGAGCCGCACATGATCACCATCCGCGAAGCCGACCTGATCGAGAGCGTGGCCGATGCGCTGCAATATATCAGCTACTACCACCCGATGGATTATATCCGCGCGCTGGGCGATGCGTATGAGGCCGAGCAGGGGCCGGCCGCCAAGGATGCGATCGCGCAGATCCTGACCAATTCGCGGATGTGCGCGGAGGGGCATCGCCCGATCTGCCAGGACACGGGCATCGTCACGGTGTTCGTCAAATGGGGGCAGGATTGCCGGCTGGAGAGCGCGTCGTCGTTGCAGGCGGTGATCGACGAGGGCGTGCGACGCGCCTACCTCCACCCCGAGAACCGGCTGCGCGCCTCGATCGTGGCGGACCCGGCATTCTCGCGGAAGAACACCAAGGACAATACGCCGTCGGTCGTGAACGTGGAGATGGTGCCGGGTGCGACCGTCGAGGTCACGGTGGCGGCCAAGGGCGGCGGTTCGGAGAACAAGAGCAAGTTCGCGATGCTGAACCCGTCGGACAGCATCGTCGACTGGGTGCTGGAGATGATCCCGAAGATGGGGGCGGGCTGGTGCCCGCCGGGGATGCTGGGGATCGGCATCGGCGGGACCGCGGAAAAGGCGATGACGCTGGCGAAGGAATCGCTGATGGGCGACATCGACATGGCGACGCTGAAGCTGCGCGGGGCGCAGAACGAGACCGAGGCGATGCGGATCGAGATCTTCGACAAGGTCAACGCGCTGGGCATCGGCGCGCAGGGGCTGGGCGGGCTGTCGACCATCCTGGACGTGAAGATCGAGAGCTGGCCGACGCATGCGGCATCGAAGCCGGTCGCGATGATCCCGAACTGTGCGGCGACGCGCCACGCGCATTTCACGCTGACCGGCGCGGGGCCGGTGTATCTGGAGACGCCGAACCTGGACGACTGGCCGAAGGTGGAATGGACGCCGTCCAAGGAGTCGATCCGCGTCGACCTCGATACGCTGACCCCCGCGGTGGTGGCGACGTGGAAGCCGGGCGACCGGCTGCTGCTGAACGGCAAGATGCTGACCGGGCGCGACGCGGCGCACAAGCGGATCCAGGACATGCTGGCCAAGGGCGAGCCACTTCCCGTCGAGTTCGCCGGCCGCGTGATCTACTATGTCGGGCCGGTCGATCCGATCGCGGGCGAGGTGGTGGGCCCGGCCGGCCCCACGACCGCGACGCGGATGGACAAGTTCACCGCGATGATGCTCGACCAGGGGCTGCTCGCCATGATCGGCAAGGCGGAGCGCGGCGTTGCGGCGATCGAGGTGATCCGCGAGCGGAAGTCCGCCTATCTGATGGCGGTGGGCGGTGCGGCCTATCTGGTGGCGCGCGCGATCAAGGGCGCGAAGGTCGTCGGGTTCGCGGATCTCGGGATGGAGGCGATCTACGAATTCGAGGTGCGCGACATGCCGGTGACCGTGGCGGTCGATGCGGAGGGGGTGAGCGTGCACCACACCGCGCCGCTGGTGTGGCGCGAGAAGATCGCGCGGATGAAGGCGTTGGAGGGGGTTTGAGCGCCGGTCGGGGGTGACCGGCGTCCCGCACTACAACCGGAAGTAAACCCCGCCCATCACCCGCTCGGGATCGTAGCGGCCTTCGGTGGCCATGCGGCGATATTCGATGCGGGCGCCGAGGAAGCGGCCGAAGGTGTAGCGGGCGCCGAGACCGTAGATCAGGCCGTCGAGCGAACGGCGGTCCTCGCCGGTGACGAGGCCGGTCGCGATGTTGGTGGTGGTGACGTCGACTTTCTCCGCGCCATAGCCCGCGATGCCGTAGGCGGCGAGGCCGGGGATCGCGTTGATGCCGGCGCGCGCGGTGGCGGACCAGTTGGTGTCCGCGTCGCCCTGCGTCAGGATCGCGGCCGCGCCGGTGCCGGAGGTAGCGCGGGTCTTCGCATCCGACTTGCCGACATTCCCCTCGACCGCGAGGTAGCCGAACGGCAGCGAGGGCAGCTCGACCCCGGCGAACGCGCCGTAATCGAGCGACTTCTCGTCGTCGCCGAGGCGACCGGAGCCGGCATAGTCGGTGGTGCCGCGCGTGCCGCGGCCCGCCTCCACGCCCGCATAGACATGCGGCACGAACGGGATCGGCAGGCCCTGCGCGCCGGCGAGGCCGGGGACGGCGAGCGCGAACAGGGTCGTGGTGCGAAGCAGGGTGGCGAGGGCGGTCATGCGGCGATATCCTCCGGCTGGTTCCGTTCGCCTAGGGCAAGTGACGGCGGTTGCGAACCATTTTGCGGCATGGCGTTCCGGGAACGGCTGTCGGTGCGGCAGGCGGTGCGGACCCGACCCGGCGGCGGGGCGTTCGGGGCTGACGGGAGTATGAGGATGGACATATGCGGCGGATCGGCAGGAGAGTTGGGGCGGGATTGCTGTTCGTCGTGGTCGCTCTCTGCCTGGCGGTGGTGATCGTGCCGCGGTTCCTGGACCGGGTCTATTATCGTGGGCCGGTGAGCGACCATTTCGATGGCGAACGCTTCTTCAATCCGCCGGGCACGACGGGCAATGCGCCGCGGTCCGGATCGATGGCGCGGTTCATGAGCGGGCGCGATCGGACGCCGTGGCCGAAGTCGGTCGCGGTGAAGCCGGGCGGTGCGCTCGCCGCGCTGACGCCGTGCCCGGCGCGGACCGGCGGTGTGGTGCATGAGGGCTGGGCGCAGTGCATGCCGGCCGACACGATCGATCCGCAGCGGATGGCGGTGACCTGGATCGGTCATTCGACCGCGCTGATCCAGACGCAGCGGCTGGCGATCCTGACCGACCCGATCTGGTCCGAGCGTGCCTCACCGGTCGGGTTCGCGGGGCCGAAGCGGGTGCGCGCGCCGGGGATCGCGTTCGACGCGCTGCCCAAGATCGACGTCGTGCTGCTCAGCCACAATCATTACGATCATATGGACCTGACGACGCTGAAGGCGCTGTGGGCGCGTGACAAGCCGTTAATCGTGACGTCGCTCGGCAACGACACGATCCTGCGCAAGGCGGGGATCACTGCGGTCGCGCGCGACTGGGGCGGTAGCGTGGCGGTGACGCCGGAGGTGTCGGTGGTGGTCGAACGCGTCCAGCATTGGGGTTCGCGGTTCGGCGCGGACCGTAACCGGGCGCTGTGGTCGGGCTTCACCGTTCGGCTGCCGGGCGGCAACATCTTCTTCGCGGGCGACACGGGCTATGGCGACGGCAGCTGGGCGCGCGATGCGGCGGCGCGCGGGCCGGTGCGGCTGGCGATCATCCCGATCGGTGCCTACGAACCGCGCGGCCTTATGGCGGACGCACACATGAACCCGGCCGAGGCGGCGGCGGTGTTCCGGACGCTTGGCGCGCGTCACGCTTTGGGCGTGCATTGGGGCACGTTCCAGCTGACCGACGAGGCGATCGACGCGCCGCCCCTGGCGCTGGTCGCTGCGCTGACCCCCGCCGAACAGGCGCGGTTCCGGGTGACCGACGCGGGGGTGCCGTGGGAGGTCGAGTAAAGCTCGACCCGGCCGGCGTCAGTCCTTCGCCTGTCCGGCGAGGCCGGCGAGCGTGATGAACTCCTGACGCGCGGGATCGCGTTGCGGGCCGGCGAGCCGGGTGACGTCGGCCATGCTGAAGCGCCCAAGATAGGTGTCGCCGCGCAGTCCTTGGCCATAGGCCGCGACCGCCGCGACGAACGCCATGTCGCCGGTCGGGGCGCGTGCCGTACGCAACGCGGTGGCGGGCACGACGCGTGACAGCGCGCGGGAGGTGGTTTCGCCGGGCAGCTTGTAGCGCAGCCGGACCTCGCAGGCCTCGGATCCGCCCGCGGCGGGGGCTGTCCGGTTCGCCGGGTAGCGGCGCGACGGCGTCCAGCCCTGGGCCCCGGCGGGCACGATCTCGTAGAGTGCGGTCACCTGGTGTCCGGCGCCGATGTCGCCCGCATCGACCGCATCGTTGGTGAAGTCCTCTTCGCGGAGCGCCCGGTTCTCGTACCCGATCAGCCGGTACTGGCTGACCTGCGCCGGATTGAATTCGACCTGCACCTTCACGTCCTGCGCGACCGTCACCAGCGTGGCGGACAGCTCGTCGCCGAGCACCTTGTCCGCCTCCCGCGCGCTGTCGATATAAGCGTAGTTGCCGTTGCCGACGTCGGCGATCCGCTCCATCATCGCCTCGTTATAGTTGCCGGTGCCGAACCCCAGCGTGGTGAGCGTGATGCCGGTGTCGCGGTTGCGCTTCACCAATGCCTCGAGCGTGGCATTATCCCGGATACCGACGTTGAAGTCGCCATCGGTCGCCAGGAAGATGCGGTTGACCTCGCCGCGACGGAAATGCGCGCGGGCAAGCGAATAGGCCAGTTCGATGCCCTCACCGCCGGCGGTCGACCCGCCCGCATCGAGACAGTCGAGCGCGGCGTCGATGTAACGCGTCTGCGACGTCGGCTCCAGCACCACGCCCGCGCTGCCCGCATAGGCGACGATCGCCACGCGGTCGTCGGCGCGCAGCCGCTTGGCCAACCCACGCAGCGCACCCTTTACCAACGGCAGCTTGTCGGGCGAGTTCATCGACCCCGACGTATCGACGAGGAAGACGATGTTGGCGGCCGGGCGTGCGGCCGTGGCGACGGCGTCCGCGCGCAACCCGACGCGCAGCAGGCGGGTGTTCGGGTTCCAGGGGGTGCGCGCCACGTCGGTGGTGACACTGAACGGCTGGCGCCGGTCGGTCGGGCGCGGATAGTCGTAGCGGAAATAGTTGATCATCTCCTCGGTCCGGACCGCCGCCGCCGGAACCGGTTCGCCTTTGTTCAGGAAGCGGCGGACATTGGCATAGGCACCGGTATCGACATCGACCGAGAAGGTGGAGACCGGGGTGGTGGCGCTGTCCTTGATCGACGCGACGGCCTGCTCGGCATAGCGTTCGGTATTGCCGGCCGCTCCGTAGGGCGGCTGTCCAGGAGGTGTGACGACAGGCGTTCGGACAATGGACGGTACGCCGGCACCCATGGCTGAGGGCTCCGGCGGAAGCGGCGCGGGGGCGGGCGGTGGTGCGATGGGTGAGGGCGCGACGCTGCTGAGCGATGGTAGGGCGTTCATGACGGCGCCCGAGCGCGATCGGCGCGTGAAGCCGTTCGTCTTCACGATCGCTTCGCCGTCGTCCCCGGTGCGGCAGCGGACGGGCGAATCGTCGGCCGACGATCGTGCGGGGGGTGGCGGGGGAGGGGCGGCCGCGAGAAGCGCCATGCCCGCGGCAACGGCGATAACCGACTGGTAGACCATGATGCTCTCCCCCATTTGCCCGGAGGGTCGCATGGGGCACGGTTGTCGGCAAGCGGTGGTTGGAACCGATTCGAGTTATCTTAGAACCGGTTGCGGCAGTCTCGGCCGGCGAGAGTTGCGGTCTAGAACAGCTCGAGCGCAGCCACCTCTTCCGCGGTCAGGTCGATGCCGAAGACCAGGCTGAGCCGCATGCGGTAGACGCGCGGGTCGGTGATGTCGGTGGTGACCGCCTCCGTGCCGTTGCGGCGGCGGTAGTGGCGGTCGGTGAGGGTGGCGAAGCCGCGTGGCAGGACGATGCTGACGATCGCCACGGTGGTGAAACGGTGGTTCGGCACTGTCGCGATGTGGTGGTTGCACTGCGCGATGTCGGCCGGCCAGACGGCGTCTTCGGTGAAGCTGTACTGGCGGATGGGGCCGCCGCCGGGCTGCGCCACGCCGCGCGCATCGGTGGCGTGGAGATCACCGTCGCGCGTCGTGATCCAGCCATGGACCGCATCGGCATGGAGCCGGTGGAGCGCGCCGTCCGGGCTGGTGGCAGTGGCGTCGTCGCGCAGCGGCATCGGCGGGGTGTAGGCGCCGCCGAACCCGGCGTCCGCGATCCACGGTCCGTCGGGCAGTTCGACGAGCAACAGCTGGTGCGTGCGCGCCGGGACCGCGTCACCGGTCGCATCGTCCGGCACGCCGAGCCAGACGCGCGCGAGCAACGGGCGGACGACGAAGCCGAGCGCGGTCAGCGCCGCGGCGAACAGCTGGTTATGTTCGAAGCAATAGCCGCCGCGCCGCGTGCCGACGAGCTTCGCGAAGATCGCTTGCGGAGCGACCGAGACGCCGCGGCCGAGCCGGACGTCGAGATTTTCGAACGGGATCGTCATGCGTTGCGCGCGCTGGATCGTGGCGAGGCCCTCCGCGTCGGGCTCGGGGGCCTCCGACAGGCCGATGCGCGAGAGGTAGGCGGGCAGGTCGAACGGCAGGTCGGTCATTTGCATTTCGGTCCGGCATGGGTGGCGACCTGGTCCGCGACGATGCGGAGCGGTCCCTTCGGCGTCGTGCCGGTCATCGTCATGCGCAGCGCGAAGCCGGCCGGCGTGTAGGTGCCGACGCGGGTGATCCGCATCGGTGCCCCGCCATCCTTTTGCGGGCAGAGCATGAGATGGTCGATGCGGCCGTTCGCGACGACGGCGCGCTCGACGCTGCATTTCGCAGCGGGTTTGGGCAGCATGAGCGTGGCGACGCCGGCCTTCGCCTCGGCGGGCAGGACGCACTTGTTCTCGGTCTTCGACTTGCCCTGCATCATGCGGACCATGAAGGCGGGCACGCCGGGGATGACCAGTTCGACGCCGGTCGACTTCACGTCCCAGCGGCCGGGGGCGAGCCCCTGCGCGGACAGCATCGCGGGGGCGAGCAGGAGCGGGATCGTCAGGAGACGGGCGGGGGATCGCGGGCGCATGGCCCGTCATGTCGCGGGTTGCGGGCGGGCACAAGAAAAACCCCGCCGCCCGGGTGGGGCGGCGGGGTCGAGGTGTCGGTTCGGGGGAATCGCGGCGCTTTACGCACCTTGCGAACTGAGGAAACCCTATGGCCCGCCACGTCGGCGGCTCGACGTGACCATGGCGGGCGGAGGTTAATATTTCGTCTTGCGATCGTAGAGCGACTTGTAGTGCTGGATCCGCGTCACGCGCAGGCCGGGCATGCCGGACCGGTCGACCGCGCGCTGCCAGCTGGCGAATTCCTCCAGGCTGAGGCCGTAGCGATCGCAGACCTCGTCGACCGACAGCAGCCCGCCACTGACGGCCGCGACCACCTCCGCCTTGCGGCGCACGACCCAGCGAGTCGTCTGCGGCGGCGGCAGGCTGTCGACGGTCAGCGGTTCGCCGAGCGGGCCGATGACCTGAGCCGGTCTGATTTTCTGGTTCTCGATCATAACTACCTCAGGCTGGGCCAGTCGGGGAAGGCCTCACTCTTGCTAACGCCGGTGTAAAGCATGGAAATATAAGGAACGTTGAAACGGGAAGGTAAAGGCGCCGGTCAGTTTTGCTCAGGGTTTGAGCGGCGGAAACTTCAGCGACAGCGCAGCGTCGAAACTGCCACCCAGCGCCGCCGCCGCGCGCACCCAACCGGGTTCGCACAGCATCAGCACCACCAGCGCGGCATCGCGACCGGGGAAGGCGGTGGTCGCATGCGCGATCCGTTCCGCCGCCATCGCGGTGACACCCCGCGCCTGCGCCGCCGCAAGCCCGGCCACCACGGCGTGGTAGTCGAGCGCGCCGTCTTCGCGCAGGCGGGCGCGATTGCGCCGGTGAAACCCAAGATCCATAAGCTGCTCATATGGTCGCTGCCGAACCCTTTGATAGACCGACTATGGTTTAAGGGAAGTAAAGGCCGGGGTCCCGATCGCACACAAAATGCGGTAAGGCGTGCGAATGGACGGAGAATTTCAACTGGGCGACGACCTGCGCGGCAGGCGGATCGTGGTGGCGATGTCGGGCGGCGTCGACAGCTCGGTGGTGGCCGCATTGGCCAAGGCGAGCGGCGCAGAGACGATCGGCGTGACGCTGCAACTGTACGATCATGGTGCGGCCGTGAAACGGGCCGGCGCGTGCTGCGCGGGGCAGGACATCCGCGATGCGCGCGCGGTGGCGGACCGGCTGGGCATCGCGCATTATGTGTTCGATTATGAAAGCCGGTTTCGCGACGGCGTGATCGCCGATTTCGCCGACGAATATGCGCGCGGCCGCACGCCGATCCCGTGCGTGCGGTGCAACCAGGGGGTGAAGTTCACCGACCTGTTCGGCATCGCGCGCGAACTGGGCGCGGATTGCCTGGCGACGGGGCATTATGTGCAGCGCGTGGTGGGCGCAGGCGGCCAGGCCGAGCTGCATCGCGCGATCGACCCGGCGCGCGACCAGAGCTATTTCCTGTTCGCGACGACGCATGCGCAGCTCGACTATCTGCGCTTTCCGCTGGGCGGGATGCCGAAGGCGCAGGTGCGCGCGATAGCGGCGGACAACGGCCTGGCGGTGGCGATGAAGCCCGACAGCCAGGACATCTGTTTCGTGCCGGACGGCGACTATGCCGGGATCGTGAAGCGGCTGCGCCCCGAGACGGCCGAGCCGGGCGATATCGTCGACCTGGACGGGCGGGTGCTGGGGCGACACCGCGGGATCGCGCATTTTACGGTCGGGCAGCGCAAGGGCTTGGAGATCGGCGGCAGTCCCTATCCGCTCTATGTCGTGCGGGTCGAGCCGGAGGCGCGGCGCGTGGTGGCGGGGCCGCGCGCGGCGCTCGCGGTGGCGGCGGCGCGGGTCGAGGACATGAACTGGATCGGCGGCGATCATGCCGGGCCGCTGATGGCCAAGGTCCGGTCGATGGCCAAGCCCGTGCCGGCATGGCTGGACGGCGACCGGGTGCGGTTCGCGACGCCGGAATATGGCGTGTCGCCGGGGCAGGCGGCGGTCTTCTACGCCGGCGAGCGCGTGCTGGGCGGCGGCTGGATCGCGGAGACCGAGGCGGCGCTGCAGGTCGCGTGACGGCGGCTGGTGACTGAAACGCGGCGGTCCGGCCCGAGCGGCGCGCAACGTCATTGACGAACGGCCGCGCCCGACGCATCGGTCCACGATACGCGAGCGATCACGGAGGCTCCCATTTCCTTTCCCCAGGAACGCGCCCGCACGAGACCGTTGGCGGATGCCGATCGTCTAAGGTCCGGCATGCGCATGCTGAACGAGTGGATCGCGGTGGGTGCGGCCGGTGCGGTCGGCTGGCCGTGGCTGCTGAAGAGCCTGGGCGATGGCGGCCCGATGGCGCGCGCGGCGCTGCTCGCGCGCACCGGGCTGGACGACGACGCGCTGCCCGATCTGGGCAGTTGGCGTGCGGATGCCGATTTCCTGAACATCATTGCGACGGAAATCCTGGAACGGCGGCCGAAGACGGTGGTCGAACTCGGCGGCGGGACGAGCACGCTGGTCGCTGCGCATTGCCTGGAGAAGATCGGCGGCGGGCGGCTGGTCAGCATCGACGGGAGCGAACCGTTCGCCGATGCGACGCGCGAGATGGTCCATGCCCGCGGGCTGGAGGCCGAGGTGCGCGCGGCACCGCTCGATTATCAGGAGAATGGCTGGCCGGGGGCGTGGTATGCGCCGGTCCCGCTGCCGGATCGGATCGACCTGCTGATCGTCGACGGGCCGCCATGGTTCCTGCATCCGATGGTGCGCGGGGCGGCGGCGACGTTGTTTGACCGGATCCCGAGCGGCGGGACCGTCCTGCTCGACGATGCGGCGCGGCCGGGCGAGAGGCTGGTGGCGCGGCGCTGGAAGCGCGAGTGGCCGGACTTCACGTTCCATCGCGTGACGAACACCGCCGGCACGCTGATCGGGCGGCGCCGGTAACAAAAAAGGGCGACCCGCGGGCCGCCCTTTTTCATTTATCGTTTCAAGCGTCAGCCGCGTGGCGTTGGCTTGGGCTTCGTCGGGTCCGGCGTCGTCGTCGGGGCCATCGGATCCGGTGTGGTGGTCGCGACCGAGTTGGTGGTCGTGGCCGGGTCGGAGACGCCCGCCGCGTTGTCCATCATCGGCTCGGACGCGGGGGTGTTCATCGTGCTGCTTTCCGACGCGTTGCCGACCGGCGGGGTCATGCCTGCCTGTGCGAAGGCGACGACCGGTGCGAAGGCAATCAATGCGCCCATCAGGTGACGGTTCTTCATGAGACATCCTTTCCTGTGTTATTTGCGATCAACGCCCGAACACATCGGAAGACGCTCCCTTCACCGCGCCGGGAGGCTCCGTTCGGCGCGATACTGAATAAAAGCTGACCGAAAGGCGTGCTTTTAGCCGATCTGGCCGCGATGCAGCAGTTTGTGGTCGGCCAGAACCAGCGCCATCATCGCCTCGACCACTGGTGCGGCGCGGATGCCGACGCAGGGGTCGTGACGGCCCTTGGTCGCGATCTCCGCCGCGGCACCGGTGCGGTCGATCGTCTCGACCGGGGTCAGGATCGACGAGGTGGGTTTGAGCGCGACGCGGACGATCACCGGCTGCCCGGTCGCGATGCCGCCCGCGATGCCGCCGGCGTGGTTCGCCAGGAACAGCGGGCGGCCGTCCGGGCCGGGGCGCATCGCGTCGGCATTGCCCTCGCCCGCCAGCCGGGCCGCGGCGAACCCGTCGCCGATCTCAACGCCCTTGACCGCGTTGATGCTCATCATCGCGCCGGCCAGGTCGCCGTCGAGCTTGGCATAGAGCGGCGCCCCCCAGCCCGCCGGGACACCTTCGGCGACGCACTCGACGACGGCGCCGAGCGAGGAGCCGGCCTTGCGCGCGGCGTCGACCAGCCCCTCCCAGCGCGCGGCGGCGGCGGGATCGGGGCAGAAGAAGGGATTGCGGTCGATCTCCGCATCGTCATGTGCGGCGCGGTCGATGACGTCGCCGCCGATCTCGGTCAAATAGGCGCGGATCCGGACCTCTGGAATGACGCCGCGTGCGACGGCGGCGGCGGCGACCCGTGCGGCGGTCTCACGCGCGGACGACCTCCCGCCGCCGCGCGGATCGCGGAAGCCGTATTTCGCGTCATAGGCATAGTCGGCATGGCCGGGGCGGTAGGCGACGGCGACGTTGGCATAGTCCTTCGATCGCTGGTCGACATTCTCGATCATCAGGCTGATCGGCGTGCCGGTGGTGCGCCCTTCGAACACGCCGGACAGGATGCGGACGATGTCGGGTTCGCGGCGCTGCGTGGTGAAGCGCGACGTGCCGGGGCGGCGCTTGTCGAGCCAGGGCTGGATGTCCGCCTCGGACAGGGCGATGCCGGGCGGGCACCCGTCGACGACCGCGCCGAGCGCCGGGCCGTGGCTCTCGCCCCAGCTGGTGTAGCGGAACATGCGACCGAACGTGTTGAAGCTCATGTTAGCCCCTTCTTTCTGGGCAGAGGGGAGCAACTGGTGCGTCGGGCCGCAACCATTTCGTGGGGCCTCCCCGTCGCCCCCTCTCCCCGGCCCTCTCCCCGGTGGGGAGAGGGAGTTTGGTCACGCCAGCGCGATGTCCGGGGCGTCTTCGGCTTTCATGCCGATCACGTTGTAGCCCGCGTCGACATGGTGGATCTCGCCGGTCACGCCGGAGGCGAGGTCGGACAGGAGGTAGACCCCCGCGCCGCCGACGTCGTCGATCGTCACGTTGCGGCGGAGCGGGGCGTTCACCTCGTTCCATTTCAGGATGTAGCGGAAATCGCCGATGCCGCTGGCGGCGAGCGTCTTGATCGGGCCGGCGGAGATGGCGTTGACGCGGATGTTCTCGGGACCGAGGTCCATCGCGAGATATTTCACGCTGGCCTCCAACGCGGCCTTGGCAACGCCCATGACGTTATAGTGCGGCACGACCTTTTCGGCGCCGTAGTAGCTGAGCGTCAGGATCGAGCCGCCGTTCGGCATCATCGCGCGCGCCGCGCGGGTGACGGCGACGAACGAATAGGCCGAGATGTTCATCGTCATCAGGAAATTGTCGAGGCTGGTGTCGACATAGAGCCCGCGCAGTTCGTTCTTGTCGGAGAAGCCGATCGCGTGGACGAGGAAGTCGATCGTCGGCCAGCGTTCGGCGATTTCGGCGAAGCTCTTGTCGAGTGCCGTCATGTCGGACACGTCGCAGTCGACGAGGAAGTCGGACCCGACCTCCTCGGCCAGCGGGCGGACGCGGCGCAGCAGGGAGTCGCCCTGGTAGGTGAAGGCGAGTTCGGCACCCTGCGCGCGAAGCGCCTTGGCGATGCCCCAGGCCAGCGACCGCTCATTCGCCAGGCCCATGATCAAACCGCGCTTACCGTCCATCAATCCGGGCATCGTCACTCCTTCGTCGTCACGTACTGACGGCCGGGTCCTCTATATCCGGGACGACCGTTTCCGCCAGTGCCGCATTCAAATGGGCACCGACCACGATCCCGAGCCCGACCGTCCAGAAGAAGAACAGCGCGACGATCGTGCCGGCAAGCCCGCCATAGGTCGGTTCGTACCCGCCAAGCTGGGCAAGCAGCATCGGCAGCAGCGCGGTGGTGCCGAGCCACCAGACCGTCACGAGCAGCGCACCCGGCCATTTCGGACAGTTGCCGTAGCGATATTTGGACGGGGTCAGCGTGAGGAACAGCAGATAGAGCGCGCTGAACATGAGGGCGGCGGGCACCAGACGCGACAGCCCGATCCAGCCGGCAATGTCCTGCGCCCATGGGAGCAGGCGGTAGATGATCTGTTCCGCCGCGGTCAGCACGCCCTGCGCCACGAACGAGATGAGCGCGAGTATGACCGACACGACGATGATCGCGACCGACCCCAGCCGGTAATGCCAGAAAGGCTGACTGGAGGTGGTGCCGTAGGCGCGGCGCAGGATGTCGCGGATCGTTTCGATGAACGACCCGACGGTCCAGAGCCCGACGAGAGCGCCGAGCCAAAGGAGCGAGCCGGTGCGCGCCTTCAACACCTGCAGGATCGGATCGCGGAGCAGGTCGGCCACGCCGTTCGGCAGCGTTTCGAGGAAGGAATTGACGGTACGCAGGCCGTCATCGCTGCGCCCCAGGATCGACGCGATCGCCAGCGCCACGATGAAGAACGGGAACAGCGTCAGCAGCGCCAGATAGGCGATGTTGCCGGCATGGATGAAACCGTCGGAATAGACGCCGATGCCGACGCGCTTCAGCACCTCGAACGGGTAGGTCCCGGGCCGGACCTTGTCGACCTGACGCCCGACGCGGTGCCGACGACGCGCGCGCGCCTCCGGCGACTCGGGCGATACGTCGCCGAGCGACTCCGAGGGCGTACCGTCTGCCGGCTCGGCCATTCTGCTGCGATCCGTCACGCGTGTCCCCTTCATGCCCCGGCCACGCCCAAGCGTATGGCGCTATACGCCCAGAGCGGCGCGCGGGTTGCGCGTCTGCGTCTCGCGCCGGCTTTCGGCGAACGCGATCAGCTCCGCATCGTCGGCGGGCAGATCGACCGACAGCGTGACATATTGATAGCCGCGACCGCCGCCCTTTTTGTGAAAGCCGCGCTCCTTCAGGCGGAGCGTCTTGCCCGAGGTCGTTCCCTTCGGCACCGAGAAGTTCACCGGACCGTCGACGGTCGGCACGCGGACCGTGGCGCCGAGCACCGCTTCCTCCAGCGTGATCGGCAGGGTCATGCGGATGTCGTCGCCGTCGCGCGTGTAGAAACGGTGCGGGTCGATCGCGATCGTGACGATCGCGTCGCCGATGCCGCCGGGGCCTTCCTCGCCCTGGCCGGTCAGCTTCATCGGCTTGCCGTCGACCGCGTCGACGCTGAGTTTCAGGTCGATCGCCTTGCCGGTCGACAGCGTCACGCGTTGCGGCGCGAGCGAGGCGGCATCCTCGAACGAGACGGACAGGCGGTAGGCCATGTCCGCGCCCTTGGCCGGGGGCGAACGGCGCGCGCCGAACCCGCCGGCCGGGCCGCCGGCACCGCGCCGGCCGCCGAACAGCCCTTCGAAGATATCGCCGAAATCGCCGGCATCCGCGGTGGCACCGCCATAGCCGCCGGCCGCACCGGGGCGCCGCCCGCCCTGGCCCTGGCCGCCGAACGGGCTGCCGCCATAGCCAAACGCGGCCTTGGGCTGGCCGTTCTCGTCGATTTCGCCGCGGTCATATTGCGCGCGCTTGTCCTTGTCGGACAGCAGGTCGTAGGCCTGCGTGATTTCGGAGAATTTCTCCGACGCCTTCGGATTGTCACGATTGCGGTCGGGATGCAGCTCTTTCGCAAGCTTGCGATACGCCTTCTTGACGTCCGCCTCGCTCGCGTCGCGTGCCACGTTCAGCTTTGAATAAAGATCCGCCATGCGCCCCTTTCGCGCCCTTTCCGGGAAACGCCAACTGTTGCCGATATGTCACGGTGGAGATGGGTGCGGATTTCGGGCGTGCAAGGGCAATCTGTCCTGATCCCGGGAACACCGCCGGGGTCGAAAAACAAAGGCACTTGGGTTAAGGCGACGTCATGTCCAACGACCCGCATGCGCTGTTCGATCAATGGCTGGCCGAGGCCACCGCATCCGAACCGAACGATCCGCAGGCGATGTGCCTGTCCACGGTCGCGCCCGACGGCCGCCCGTCCGCGCGGATGGTCCTGCTGAAGGGCCATGACGAAGGCTTCGTGTTCTACACCAACCTGGAAAGCCGCAAGGCGGGCGACCTGTTCGCGACGCAGGTGGCGGCGCTGACGTTCCACTGGAAATCGCTGCGCCGCCAGGTGCGGATCGAGGGCGCGGTCAGCCGCGTGTCGGATGCGGAGGGCGACGCGTATTTCGCGACGCGCGGCCGCGATTCGCAGCTGGGGGCCTGGGCGTCGGAGCAATCGCAGCCGCTCGACCGGCGTGAGACGTTCGATGCAAAGTTCGAAGCGATCAAGGCACGGTTCGATGGCGGCCCGGTACCGCGCCCGGCGCACTGGTCAGGGTTCCGCGTGACGCCGGACCGGATCGAGTTGTGGCAGGACCGCGCGCACCGGCTGCACGAACGGCGGCTGTTCACGCCCGACGGGCAGGGCGGCTGGACCGAAGGGTTGCTGTACCCATGACCAAGGCGAACGGAATCCTGACCTCGCGCGCGGCGCTGGCCAGCGTTGCGGTCGCCTGCGCGCTGATGGTGCTGAAGGGGTTCGCCGCCTGGCATACCGGATCGGTCGCGATGCTCGGGTCGCTGGCGGACAGCGGGCTCGATCTGCTCGCCTCGCTGGTGACGTTGTACGGTGTGAGGCTGGCCGCGACGCCGGCGGACGACGACCACCGGTTCGGCCACGGCAAGGCGGAGGCGCTGGCGGCGCTGTTCCAGGTCGCGCTGATCACCGCGTCGGCGGTCGGCATCGGCTGGCGCGCGGTTGTGAGTTTCAACAGCGCGCAGGCGACCGACGATGCGGGGTTCGGCATCGCGGTGTCGGTGGTCGCGATCCTCGCGACGTTCGGGCTGCTGGCCTATCAGCGGCGGATCATCGCGCAGACCGGATCGGTCGCGATCCGCGCGGACAATGTTCATTACCAGTCCGATCTGCTGCTGAACCTGTCGGTGATCGCGGCGCTGGTGCTCGACCAGTATTTCCGCGTGAAGGGCGCCGATCCGCTGTTCGGCATCGCGATCGCGCTGTGGCTGGCATGGGGCGCGTTCCAGGCATCGAGCCAGGCGATCGACCAGCTGATGGACCGCGAATGGCCGGAGGAGGAGCGCGACGCATTCATGGAGGTCGCGGCGCGGCACCCGGCGCTGTGCGGCATCCACGATTTCCGCACGCGGCGGTCGGGATCGCACGACTTTGCGCAGTTCCACATGTGCGTGGCGCGCGACATGACCGTCGCCGACGCGCACGACGTGATGGACGAGGTCGAGGAGAATATCCGCATGGCGTTCCCCAAGGTGGAGATTCTGATCCACCTGGACCCCGAGGGCCATGTCGACGAGCCGGACAATCCGCTGGTCGAGGCGGATGTGACGCCGCCGTGGTTCGGGAAGCGGCTCGGGGTCTGAGGCCCGCTTAACTCTACGATTTCGGAGAACGCGATGCCTCGGTTCACGCAGGTCGATGCGTTCGCGTCGCGCCCTTTCACGGGCAATCCGGCGGCGGTGATCCCGCTCGATACGTGGTTGCCGGACGACGTGCTGGTCGCGATCGCGGCGGAGAACAACCTGTCGGAGACGGCGTTCCTGCTCGCTACGCCGGACGGGCCGGCGGATCATGAGCTGCGCTGGTTCACCCCGACGAGCGAGGTCGCGATGTGCGGGCATGCGACGCTGGCGTCGGGGCATGTGCTGCTGAGCGACGACCTGTCGCTGAACGCCGTGCGGTTCGCGACGCGGCAGGCGGGCATGCTGGAGGTGCGGCGCGCGGGGGCTGGCTATGTGCTCGACCTGCCGGCGACCGAGTTGACCGCGGCGCAGGCTGGGGACGCACGGGTCGCGCCCTTGCTGGCGGCGCTTGGGCTGGCGAATGCGGCGGTGTTCTTCTCCGCGCCACCGGTGCAGGAGACGGCGTTGATCGTGCTGCCGGACGAGGCGGCGGTGCGCGCGCTGGCGCCCGACATGGTGGCGCTGGCGGCTGTGCGGCTGATGGCGATCTGTACCGCGCCAGGGGTGGCGACCGACATGGTGAGTCGGGTGTTCGTGCCGGCCTGGGGCGTGGATGAGGATCCGGTGACGGGCTCAGCGCATGCCGCGCTCGCGCCCTGGTGGTCGGTGCGGCTGGGGCGGGCGGAGACCACCGCGCATCAGGCGAGTCGGCGGGGTGGGGATCTGCTCTGCCGGGTCGAGGGCGGGCGGGTGTTGCTGACCGGACAGTGTGTGACTGTGATCGAGGGGGTTATTTCGGTTTGAGGGGCTAGGTGGGCCCGGGACTCCCTCTCCCCTCCGGGGAGAGGGTTGGGGAGAGGGGCTTGGCTTGGGGTGAGGTCGTGTTTTGCGGAAGTTGGCGGCCGTGCGGTTCGCGAATCTTGCCGTTCGGGTTTGGGATAAGCGACGCCCAAGCCACTCCCCCTCTCCCAACCCTCTCCCCGTAGGGGAGAAGGCTTTTGGTCACTCCAGCGTCGGCCGATGCAACCGCCAGCCGACCCAGAAGATCGCGGCATACACCGCCAGCGCGCGATAGCCGCCGGGGACGCCGGCCAGGTAGGTCGCGCCGAGCAACAGCGCGCCGACCAGTGCGATGATCTGGACCTGCGGGTCGTAGAGCCGTTCGACCAGCATGCCGAACACGTAGCTGCCCGCGACCGCATTGATCGCCAGCCACATGTAGGACCCTTGCGTATCGAACGTGCCCGCGAGCGGCACCTTCACGGTCGCGAAGCCGCGCATCGACGCGGGGAAACAGTCCGCCGCGAGGTGAAAACCGATCCCGAGCGCGAGCCCGGCCGCGACCGGGTGTAGGCGGCGATCAGCCATGCAGAGCAGCACGACGAGCAGGCTGTGGGTCAGCGCGCTGCGGTGGCGGAGCAGCGGTACGAACTGGTCGACGTCCGGAAAGGTGAGCCCGGAGAGCGCCGCGAGCGCCAGCGCGCCGAGTCCCACGAGCGGGACCGGCACGAACCAGCAGAGAGCCAGCGCGATGGCCAGCAACGACAATGATGTGATGGCGTCAGTCCTGGAACGGATCGCGGACGAGAATGGTGTCGTCGCGTTCCGGGCTGGTCGACACGAGCGCCACGGGGCAGCGGATCAGTTCTTCGACACGGCGGATATACTTGATCGCCTGCGCCGGCAGGTCGGCCCAGCTGCGCGCGCCCGCGGTCGATTCGGACCAGCCCTCGATCGTTTCGTAGATCGGCTTCACGCGCGCCTGGTCGTTCGGGTGCGGCGGCAGGTAGTCGTAGTGCCGGCCGTCGAGGTCGTAGCCGGTGCAGATCCGCAGTTCTTCGAATCCGTCGAGCACGTCGAGCTTGGTCAGCGCGATGCCGGTGATGCCGGACACGGCGGCGGACTGCCGCACGAGCACGGCGTCGAACCAGCCGCAGCGCCGCTTGCGGCCCGTGACGGTGCCGAATTCATGGCCGCGCTCACCCAGCCGCGTGCCGGTCTCGTCCTCCAGCTCGGTCGGGAACGGGCCGGAGCCGACGCGCGTGGTGTAGGCCTTGACGATGCCGAGCACGAAGCCCGGCGCGCTGGGGCCGAGGCCGGTGCCCGATGCGGCGGTGCCGGCGACGGTGTTGGACGAGGTGACGAACGGGTAGGTGCCGTGATCGACATCGAGCAGCACGCCCTGCGCGCCTTCGAACAGGATGCGCTTGCCCTGCGCGCGGGCCTCGCCCAGCGTCCGCCAGACCGGGCTAGCGAAGGGCAGGATGACGTCGGCGATCTCGGCCAGGTCTGCGAGCAGCCGGGCGCGGTCGATCGGCGCCTCGCCGAACCCGGCGCGCAGCGCGTCGTGGTGCGCGAGCAGGCGGTCGAGCTGCGGCCCGAGATCGTCCAGATGGGCGAGATCGCAGACGCGGATCGCACGGCGGCCGACCTTGTCCTCGTACGCCGGGCCGATGCCGCGGCGGGTGGTGCCGATCTTGCCGGCGCCCGAGGCATCCTCGCGCAGCCCGTCCAGGTCGCGGTGGAAGGGGAGGATCAGCGGGCAGGTTTCGGCGATCTGCAGATTGTCGGGGGTGATCCGCACGTCCTGCGCGGCAAGTTTCGCCACCTCGTCGCGGAAATGCCAGGGGTCGAGCACGACGCCGTTGCCGATGACGCTGAGCGTGCCGCGGACGATGCCCGACGGCAGCAGCGACAGCTTGTAGACCTTGCCGTCGACGACCAAAGTGTGGCCGGCATTGTGGCCGCCCTGGAACCGCACGACGATGTCGGCGCGTTCCGCCAGCCAGTCGACGATCTTGCCCTTGCCTTCATCGCCCCACTGGGCGCCGATGACGGTGACGTTGGCCATGCTCGGTAAGTCCTGTTCGTTGCCGGGTGCCCGCCCGGTAAGTTGCGGCGGACAAGAGTAAAGGCGGGCCTTAGAGCGGTTCGGGGACCGCGCCAACCATGCGGTGTGTGCAACCCACGGGAAGATCGTCGTCGGTCAGCGCGGCGATCGTCGTCCAGCCTTCGCGGCGCAGTGCCTGCGCGGCGATGGGGTCGGCGCCGACGGGCACGAACACGCGGCGCGACGGTTCCTGGCCGAGGCCGGCATCGACCAGCGGATCGATGTAGAGCGAGAAGCCCACGGCGGGTTCGGCGGTGCCGTCCGCATGGAGGATGGCGTAGGAGCCGCCGCGACCGACCTCGCCGCGCAGCCCCGACGCGAACAGCGAGAAGCCGATGAGGCTCTGATATTCGAAGCCCTGCCGCTCGGTCGGATCGAGCGTGAACGTAACGCGGCCGTCGAGCGCGTCGGTGATCTGCGTGATCGCATTGATCCGCTGGTCGAGGATCTCCCAGCGGCTGAGCGCGCGGAGCCGGGCGAGGGCCGCGGGAAGTGGGCCGGCGGCCTCAAGCAGCGGCAGATAGTCCGCCGCGCCAATCCCGGCGAGCGCACCTGCGTCGCGGGCGTCGAGCGCATCACGGAGCGCGGCGAGCCTGTCGGCGGGGACGGGCAGCGGGCCGGCGGCGAGCGTCTCGACCAGATCCGGCAGGGTGAGGTCGATCGTGATGCCGGTGACGCCGGCGGCCTCCATCGCCTCGATCGCGACGCGCAACACCTCGACGATCGCGGGCACGGCGGCGGTGCCGATCAGTTCGGCACCGGCCTGCGTGAGTTCACGTTCGGGGCGGAGCTGCGTCGCGCGGAGCTTCAGGACGGGGCCGCCATAGGCGAGCCGCAGCGGGCGTGGGCGGTGGCCGAGCCGGGTCGCGGCGATGCGGCCGACCTGGCCGGTGATGTCGGGGCGCAGCGCCAGCGTGCGTTGCGACACGGGATCGACGAAGCGCAGCAGGTCCTGGCGGCGGGCGCTCTTGAGGCGGCCGACGAGTTCTTCTTCATATTCCGCGAGCGGGGGGGAGACGCGGTCGTAACCGTGCCGCCCGATCGCGACGATGACGCGGTGGAGCAGGCGCGATGCTGCCTCGGCTTGCGGGGGGAGACGGTCGCGAAGACCTTCGGGGAGGAGGCCGTTGGTCATGTGTTGGCTTTCGGTTCGGTCAGGCCAAGCCCCCCACCCCAACCCTCCCCCCGGTGGGGGGAGGGGGCCTGTTGTGATTCTAGCCCTCCCCCCCTCGGGGGGAGGGTTGGGTGGGGGGCGTCACTGGACGCAAGCTCGCAGGCGATGGCTTCGAGCACGCCGGGCAGGTTGGTCGTCACGTCGGCGTTGGTGAAGCGGAGCACCCGGTAGCCCTGTCGTTCGAGAAAAGCGGTTCGGGCGGCGTCATACGCGACTTGGGTCGCATGTGTATCCCCGTCGAGTTCGATCGCGAGTTTTGCTCGGCGTGAAACGAGATCGAGGATGTAGGGGCCGACTTGTATCTGGCGGGTAACTTTGGTGCCGAGTTGGGATTGGCGGAGGGATTGCCAGAGCTTTTGTTCGGCGGGGGTGGGTTGGCGGCGCATGGTTCGGGCGCGGGTTTTCAGGATGGGGTCTTGTTGCATCTTCCCCGCTCCGTTGCTTCCAGTGAAGCCCCCCACCCAACCCTCCCCCCCGGTGGGGGGAGGGCTAAGCAGGCTCCCTCCCCCCACCGGGGGGAGGGTTGGGGTGGGGGCTTAGGCTTGACCGACCCGTGTCAGAACCGCAGCGTCTTCGCTACCTTCACGCCCGGCAGCGCCTGCACCTGCGCCAGCACCTCTTCCGAGAGCGTGGAGTCGACCGACAGCAGCACGACCGCCTCGCCGCCCGCGGCGCGGCGGCCGAGGTGGAAGGTGCCGATGTTGATGCCGGCTTCGCCCAGCGCGCCGCCGAGGCGGCCGATGAAGCCGGGGGCGTCCTCGTTCACCACGTAGAGCATCGTGCCGGCGAGGTCGGCTTCGATCTTCACGCCGAAAATGTCGACGAGGCGTGGTTCGGAGTTGGCGAACAGCGTGCCGGCGACGGCGCGTTCGCCGTTCGGCGTGGTGACGGTGACCTGGACCTGCGTCGCATAGTCGCCCTCGCGGTCGTGGCGGACCTCGCGGACGTCGAGGCCGCGTTCCTTGGCGAGCGACGGTGCGTTCACCATGTTCACCGTGTCGGAATAGACGCGCATGAGGCCGGCCAGCACCGCGCCGGTGATCGGCTTCTGGTTGAGGTCGGCCGCGGCGCCCTCGGTCTCGATCGACACCGCGGTGATCTCGCCTTCGAGCTGGCCGACCAGGCTGCCGAGCCGTTCGGCGAGCGCCATGTACGGCTTGAGCTTGGGCGCTTCTTCTGCCGACAGGCTGGGCATGTTGAGCGCGTTAGTGACGCCGCCCGACATCAGGAAATCGGCCATCTGCTCGGCGACCTGAATCGCGACGTTGACCTGCGCCTCGGTCGTCGATGCGCCGAGATGGGGCGTCGAGACGAAGTTGGGCGTGCCGAACAGCGGCGATGCCTTGGCCGGTTCCTCGACGAACACGTCGAGGGCCGCGCCGCCGACCTGGCCGCTGTCCATCGCGGCCTTGAGCGCAACCTCGTCGACCAGGCCGCCGCGCGCGCAGTTGATGATCCGGACGCCGCGCTTGGTCTTGGCGAGCGCTTCGGCCGACAGGATGTTGCGCGTCGAGTCGGTCAGTGGCGTGTGGAGCGTGATGAAGTCGGCGCGCGCGAGCAGCTCGTCGAGCGTGACTTTTTCGATCCCGAGTTCGATCGCGCGTTCCGGGGTCAGGAACGGATCGAACGCGACGACCTTCATCTTCAGCCCACGCGCGCGGTCCGCGACGATCGAGCCGATATTGCCGGCGCCGATCAGGCCGAGCGTCTTGGACGTCAGCTCGACACCCATGAAGCGGTTCTTCTCCCACTTGCCGGCCTGCGTCGAGGCGTCGGCCTCGGGGAGCTGGCGGGCGAGCGCGAACATCAGCGCGATGGCGTGTTCGGCGGTCGTGATCGAGTTGCCGAACGGGGTGTTCATGACGACGACGCCGGCGGCCGATGCGGACGGGATGTCGACATTGTCGACGCCGATCCCGGCGCGGCCGACGACCTTGAGGTTCGTCGCGGCGGCCAGGACCTCCTTGGTGACCTTGGTCGACGAGCGGATCGCGAGGCCGTCATACTCGCCGATCATGGCGATCAGCTCGTCCTTGGTCTTGCCGGTGATCTCGTCGACCTCGACCCCGCGTTCGCGGAAGATCTGGGCGGCGCGGGGATCCATTTTGTCGGAGATGAGGACTTTTGGCATGGGGGTATCTACCTTCTGNCCCCCCCCCCCCCCCCCCCCCCCCCCCCCCCCCCCCCCCCCCCATGACGGGGAGGGTGGGGGCTGCCGGTGGCGTTGCTCCCCTCTCCCAACCCTCTCCCCGGAGGGGAGAGGGCTTTAGACGTGTCAGGCGGTCGCTTGCGCGTAGGCCCAGTCGAGCCAGGGGCCGAGCGCTTCGATGTCGGCGGTGTCGACGGTGGCGCCGCACCAGATGCGCAGGCCGGGGGGCGCGTCGCGGTAGGAGCCGAGATCGTAGGCGGCGTCTTCCGCCTCGAGCAGGCTGACCATCTTCTTCTCGATCGCGGTGGCCGCGTCGTCGGACAGGCCGGCGAATTTCAGGCAGACGCTGGTGTTCGACCGGATCGCCGGATCGGTCGCGAGATGCTCGATCCAGGGCGTGCGCTGCACCCAGGCGTCGAGCGCCGCGGCGTTGCGGTCGGCGCGCGCGAACAGTTCGGGCAGGCCGCCGATCGACTGCGCCCATTCCAGGCTGGCAATATAGTCCTCGGTCGCAAGCATCGAGGGGGTGTTAATCGTCTCGCCCTTGAACAGGCCCTCGATCAGCTTGCCCTTCGCGGTCAGCCGGAAGATCTTCGGCAGCGGACGGTCGGGCACGTAGCTTTCGAGCCGCTCGACTGCGCGCGGGCTGAGGATGAGCATGCCGTGGCCGCCCTCCGACCCCATGACCTTCTGCCAGGAAAAGGTGGTGACGTCGCACTTGGCCCAGTCGATCGCCTGCGCGAAGACCGCCGAGGTGGCGTCGTTGATGGTCAGCCCGGCGCGGTCGGCGGCGATCCAGTCGCCATTCGGCACGCGGACGCCGGAGGTGGTGCCGTTCCAGGTGAAGACGATGTCGTGGTTCGGGTCGATCGCCGCGAGGTCGGGCAGCTCGCCGTAGGGCGCGGTTGCTACGACCGGGTCGATCTTGAGCTGCTTGACCGCGTCGGTCACCCAGCCTTCGCCGAAGCTTTCCCAGGCCGCGACGGTGACCGGGCGCTGGCCCAGCATCGTCCACATCGCCATTTCGACAGCACCGGTGTCGGACGCGGGCACGATCGCGATGCGGTAGTCGGCGGGAACGCCGAGGATTTCGCGGGTGAGGTCGATCGCCTTTGCCAGGCGCGCCTTGCCGATCTTGGACCGGTGCGAGCGGCCGAGCGATGCGGTGGCGAGGGTATCGGGGGACCAGCCGGGCGGTTTCGCGCAGGGGCCGGACGAGAAAAACGGACGCGCAGGTGCGGCGTCGGGACGTGCAGTCATGTAGTCTCTCCTCACAGAGAGCACGCGCCGCGTTGGGGCGGCGTGGCCCGTCGCGGGGTTTAGGGACTGGGGTGGGGGTGTCAAGCGTGGGGTGGCGTCACTGCCGCGCTTTTCCGTCATCCCGGCGCAGGCCTTGATCTCCCTTGGGTTGGGGGTTCGCGCTTCACCTGAGGGAGATCCCGGCCTGTGCCGGGATGACGGTTTGGGGGGCGGGGAGCCACGGTCTGGGGGTGAGGCGCGGTCGTCTCAAGCCACGCCCCCTCTCTCAACCCTCTCCCCGTGGGGGAGAGGGCTTTTCTGTTGCGGCTGCGTCGGGCGCTGCATTTGTAAGGAAGTATGTCTCGCGGTGGTCGGGGGTCGCGTGGGGGTTCGTGGGTGGGGTAAAGGCGGTCGATTGGTAGCGAGGAACTCCACGTGACGGCACCCGGTCTGTTCAAGAGCTGGCGGAGCGACCTGCCGGCGTCGATCGTGGTGGCGCTCGTTGCGTTGCCGCTCTGCCTGGGCGTGGCGCTGGCATCCGGCGCGCCGTTGTTCGCGGGCGTGATTTCGGGCGTGGTCGGTGGGATCGTGATCGGGTTCATGAGCCGGTCGCCGCTGTCGGTCAGCGGGCCGGCCGCCGGGCTGACCGCGATCGTGCTGAGCGCGATCGAGGCGATGCCGACCTACCAGACCTTCCTGCTCGCGGTGATGCTGGCGGGCATGATCCAGATCGGCTTCTCGCTGACGCGCGGCGGCGTGCTGGCGGAGTTCGTGCCGACGTCGGTCATCACCGGCATGCTGGCCGCGATCGGCATCATCCTGATCCTGAAGCAGTTTCCGCACGCGATCGGTTACGACGGCGATTACGAGGGCAGCTTCCGCTTCTTCCAGGAAGACGGGCGCAACACGCTGTCGACGATCGCCTACACGATCCGCGAGGAGACGCTGGCCGGGCCGACCTGGATCGCGCTGATCTCGATCATCTTCCTCTTCTGGTGGGAAAAGGCCAAGCCCAAGGACGGCTGGCTGAAGCTGCTGCCCGGGCCGCTGGTGGTGGTGGTGTTCAGCATCGTCGCGAACATGTTCTTCCAGCGCGTGATGCCGCAGATCGCCGTGCAGCAGACCCATCTGGTGAACGTGCCGGTCAGCGCGTCGCCGGCGGAGTTCTTCGGCCTGCTCCAGCTGCCCGATTTCACCGCGATCGGTTCGGGGCTGGTGTGGACCACGGCGCTGACGCTGGCGATCGTCGCCAGCCTCGAGTCGCTGTTAAGCGTGAAGGCGGTCGACGAGATCGACCCGAAGCGCCGCGTGACCGACAAGAATCGCGAGCTGCTGGCGCAGGGCACGGGCAACATCGTGTCGGGCCTGCTCGGCGGTATTCCGGTGACGTCGGTGATCGTGCGCAGTTCGGCCAATGTCGATTCGGGTGCGGACAGCAAGCTGTCGACGATCTTGCACGGTTTCTGGCTGCTGCTGAGCGTCGTCACGATCCCGTTCGTGCTCAACATGATCCCGCTCGCCGCACTCGCCGCGATCCTGATCCAGACCGGCTACAAGCTGACCAAGCCGGCGCTGTATTTCCAGCGGTACAAGCAGGGATATCGCCAGTTTGTGCCGTTCTTCGTCACGGTCGTCGCGATCCTGTTCACCGATCTGCTCGAAGGGATCGCGATCGGGTTGGTCGTGGGCTTCGTGTTCGTGATCGCGCGCAATTTCCGGCAGGTGATCAGCTATGTCGAGACGCCCGAGGCGTGCATGGTGCGGGCGCGGCGCGACCTGTATTTTATCCACAAGCCGCAGTTGCAGGCGGCGCTCGCGCGCGTGCCGGACGGGCGTGACGTGCTGATCGACCTGTCGAGCACGACCTATGTCGACGAGGACAATATCGACATCATCAACGCGTTCATCAAAGGCGCGCCGTATCGCGACATCGCCGTGCTGGTGAAGGGCGACCTGTCGGGCCGCAGCGCGCGGCAGATTTCGGCCCCGATCAAGGAAGTGCGGTTCGCATGAAGGAATCCCAGCAGCTGATCCTGTCCAACATGGCGTGGGCGGCGGAACAGCATCATTTCGACCCGGAATTCTTCACCCGCCAGATTCGCGGGCAGCGGCCGGAATTCCTGTGGATCGGCTGTTCCGACAGCCGCGTCGCGCCCGACCAGATCACCCAGTCGCCTCCCGGCGGGCTGTATATCCACCGCAACATCGGCAACCTGGTCTACAGCAACGACCTGAACCTTATGGCGGTCGTGCAATATGCGATCGACGTGCTGGAGGTGAACGACGTGATCCTGTGCGGCCATTATGGCTGCACCGGCATCATGGCGGCGCTGGACGACAATGCGAAGGGGCCGACCGAGGAGTGGCTGGCCAACGTCAGGACCGTCTATCACGATCACCGCGAGGAGATCGACGCACTCCCCGACCGCGAGGCCAAGATCAATCGGCTGGTCGAGTATAATGTCCGCGCGCAGCTGATCCATCTGGCCGCCACGCCGCCGGTGGCCGGCGCGTTCGCGGCGGGGCGGAAGCTGACGCTGCACGGCTGGGTCTACGACCTACGCGACGGGTTACTGAAGCCACTGATGGATATCAACGCGGCGACCGACCTGTATGCGCTGGCGAAGCTGGAGAGCGTGCTGCTCTAGCGCGCGGGGCGTCTGCCAGGTCCGCACCGCGAAGGCTGGTCCGGCGCGCAGCTTCGCTGTAGGAGCGCCGGCCACGCAGCGCAGCCGGGATTGCACATCTATGACCGCCACCGACAGGCCAGCGGCGCTTGGCATCGATTTCGGGACGACGCACAGCGTGGTGGCGCTGGCGGGTGCCGCAGGAACGGCCAAACTGGTGCCGTTCGGGAACCGCGGCGCGGTGTTCCGGTCCGCGCTGTGTTTCTGGCAGGACGAGGCGGCGCGCGGCGGGCTGGCGGTGGAGGCCGGGCCGTGGGCGATCGACGAATATCTCGACGATCCGCAGAACAGCCGTTTCCTGCAATCGTTCAAGTCCGTCGCGGCGAGCGCCAGTTTCGAGACGGCGTCGGTGTTCGACCGGCGATACCGGTTCGAGGAGCTGGGCCGGACGTTCCTCGACCGGCTGGTCGCGCATGGCGACGGGCGGCTGGATGCGCCGCGGCCCGAGCGGATCATCGTCGGGCGGCCGGTGGAATATGCCGGCGCGCGGCCCGACCCGGCGCTGGCCCGCACGCGGTACGACGCGATGTTCGCGGAGCTGGGCCAGGCGGTGCACTATGTCTACGAACCGCTCGGCGCGGCGTTCAGCTATGCCGCGCGACTGACGCATGCCGCGACGATCCTGGTCGCGGATTTCGGCGGCGGGACGAGCGATTTCTCGGTGGTGCGGGTGGCGGCCCCGGGGGCGGCGCGGCGTTGCGAACCGCTGGGTCATGCCGGCATCGGCATTGCGGGCGACCGGTTCGACTACCGGATCGTCGACCGGCTGGTCCTGCCGATGCTGGGCAAGGGCGGGCAGTACCGTTCGTTCGGCAAGACGCTGGAGGTCCCGCGGAGCTATTATGCGGACTTCGCCGACTGGTCGCGGCTGGCGCTGATGCGCAACCGGCGGACGCTGGACGAACTGGCCAAGCTGGCGAAGGCGGCGGTCGATCCGGCGGCGATCGGCCGGATGATCGCGGTGATCGAGAACGAGCTGGGCTACACGCTCTACGACGCGGTCGGGGCATGCAAGCGTGCGCTGTCGATGGCGGAGAGCGCGCCGTTCCGGTTCCACGGCGGCGGTGTGGATATCGAGGCAGTGGTGACGCGAGGCGAGTTCGAGGGCTGGATCGCGGAGGACCTGGAGCGCATCGCGGCGACGGTGGACCGCGCGCTGGCGGCGTCGGGCGTGCCGGCGGATGCGATCGACCGGGTGTTCCTGACCGGTGGGTCGTCGCTGGTGCCGGCGGTGCGCGCGATCTTCGACGCGCGGTTCGGCAGCGACCGGATCGCGACCGGCGACGAACTGACCGCGATCGCGCACGGGCTCGCGCTGATCGGGCAGGAAGAGGATGTCGCGGCCTGGGCTGCCTGAGTTCGTGTAAGCGGTAGTACCTAGCCGATGACGAGCGGATCGCCCTGCCGGAGCGTCGGGAGCAACCGGAGAAGCTCGTCTCGATCGATCGCGACACAACCTTCGGTCGGGTGGTCGGCGTTGCGGCAGTGGAGGAAGATCGCGCTGCCGAGGCCGGGGATGGGGGGCGCGTCGTTGTGGCCCAGGACGACGATGACGTCGTAGAGGCCGTCGTCGCGCCAGAGCCGTTCGGCGGAGAAGCGGTGCGGGTGGGTGACCGGTCGGTTGTAGGCCGGGTCGCGGACATCGTCGCTCCAGCCGTCCTGCGCGGCGATCCAGCGCCAGGGGAGCGTGATGCCGGCGGGGAGCGAGACCCGGTCGCTGCGGAGGAGGGCGGCGCGGACCGGCCAGGTGCCGCGGGGCGTGCAGCCGTCGCCTTCGCGCTTGGTCGAAGCATCGCAGGCGCCGCTGCGGCCGATGGTGCAGGCGATCGTCCGGCCGCCCGCGGTCAGCGTCCGCGCGGCGGTATCGACCCGGATCACAGCTGGTGGCCGGTCCGGTCGCGTTTCGTGGCGAGATAGTCGTGGTTGTGCGGGTTGGAGGCGACGATGTGCGGCACGCGTTCGGCCACCGCGATGCCCGCCCCTTCCAGCCCGGCGACCTTGGCGGGGTTGTTGGTGAGCAGTCGGACGGTGTCGATGTTGAGCAGCGCCAGCATCCGCGCCGCCACGCCGAAGTCGCGCGAGTCGACCGCGAAACCGAGCCGGAGATTGGCGTCGACCGTGTCGAAACCTTGGTCCTGCAGGGCATAGGCGCGCAGCTTGTTGATCAGGCCGATGCCGCGCCCCTCCTGCCGCAGGTAGAGCAGCACGCCCCAGCCGGAAGCGGCGATCGCGGCGAGCGCGGCGTCGAGTTGCGGGCCGCAATCGCATTTGAGCGAACCGAGCACGTCGCCGGTCAGGCACTCGCTGTGCAGCCGGACGAGCGGCGGGCGGCCGTCGGGTGTGCCAATGACCAGCGCGACATGGTCGGTCGGGTCGTCGGGGGTGCGGAACGCGACGATCTCCGCGGTGTCCGCGGCCGCGACCGGCAGGCGCGCGCGCGAGGCTATGGCGAGGTTCGCAGGAGCGGCGAATTCGGTCATGTCGGCGGCGGTGACGTCGGCATCGCCGGTGGCGGGAAGCAGGAAGAAGGCGGGCAGCATGCCGGCGCGGCGCGCGAGTTCGAGCGCTGCCTCCGCCGCGGCGACGGGGCCGAGCGGGGTGGCGGGGAAGGGGCCCTTGAACGGGGTGGCGAGGTCCATCTGCGGATCGGCGAGCGCGACCGCGGTGTCGAAATCGAGCCAGGGTGTACGGGCGAGCAGCACCGGGCGGGCCATGTCGCCGGCGGCGCGCTGGTTGCCGAGTTTGAGGGTCGTCGCGCGGGATGGGGAGAGCAGCACGCCCGCCTGGCCGTCCGGGTCGAACGCGGCGAGGCGGTCGCGGTCGGCGCTCTCGATCGCGAGCAGGCGGATCGTGCCGTCGTCGCCCGCGACGGTGACCGGCCAGCCGCGACGCATCGCGTCGATCGCGCGGGCGGCGGCGCGCGGGTCGCTCAAAGTTCGAACTCCGTCACGAGCGGGACGTGGTCGGAGGGTTTGAGCCAGTCGCGGCACTCGTCGTGGACGCGGTGCGCGACCGCCTTGGCCGCGACGTCCGCGGTGGCCCACATATGGTCGAGCCGGCGGCCGCGGTTCGACGCGCGCCAGTCGATCGCGCGGTAGCTCCACCAGGTGAACAGCGGGGCGGGGGCCGGCACGAACGTCCGCCCGATGTCGACCCAGTTGCCCGCGGCCTGCAGCCGGTCGAGTGCCGCGACCTCGATGGGCGTGTGGCTGACGACGTCGAGGAGTTGCTTGTGGCTCCAGACGTCGCATTCGAGCGGGGCAACGTTGAAGTCGCCCACCAGCAGGGTCGGTTCGGCGACGGTTTCGGACCAGCGCGTCATGCGTTCGAGGAAGTCGAGCTTCTGCCCGAATTTCGGGTTCACGTCGCGGTCCGGCACATCACCGCCGGCGGGCACGTAGACATTCTCGATCCGGATGCCGCAATCGAGCACCGCGCCGATATGGCGCGCCTCGCCATTGTCCTGCCAGTCGTGGCGCAGGTCGGCGGACAGCGGGATGCGGCTGAGGATCGCGACGCCGTGGTGCATCCGCTGGCCGTTCAGGACGTGGTGGGTGTAGCCGAGTGCCGCGAACGGGGCGGCGGGGAAGGTATCGTCGACGACCTTGGTTTCCTGGAGGCAGAGGATGTCGATCGACTGGTCGGTCAGGAACTGCTGCACGATGTCGAGTCGCGCCCGCACCGAATTGATGTTCCACGATGCGATCTTGATGCGGTCGGCCATGCCGCGATGTAGCGACGCGGTGCGCGGGGCGCCAGTGTGTGGGTAGCTTGGCGTGTTTCGTTGAGGTTGGCTTGCAGGGGGAGGTGTTGGCCGTCTCGGCTGCGCTCGACGGGTCCCTCGACTTCGCTAGGGATGGACGGGGGGTAGGTTGAGCTTTAGCAACCAAAACCGGTCCGCAGGACCGCAAGCGCAAAGCGCGCGCCGGACGCGGAGTACCCGCGGAGGACCTTCTTAAACAAAAATAAAAAGGCCCCCGCTCCGGGGGCATGGAGCGAGGGCCGACCTAGCGTTCGTCACGCAGGCGGGGTACGGAACCTGACCGGATAACAGGGGGAAAACCCGGGGCGGCTCCGCAACCGCAGGACCTTCTATAGACCTTCTTCCTGTCGCCTGGATGAACGGACGGGACGGTCCATCAGCCGCGCGGACCGGCTCGCCGCGGGCTGATCCAGCGGAACAACCGATCGTCGACCGGGCCGTTGAACCGCTGGTTGCTGAGCCGCACCGCGGAGCGGTTGCCCTGCGCATCGAGCGTGGACCAGCCCATCAGCGCGAGGCCAGCGGGGGCCGATGCGACGCGGTCGAACGCGATCGTGGTGGTGCCGAATTCGGGATGCTTCGGATCGCGCGCCTCGACCAGCAGCATGCGCGGGGTCGGGCTGGGCACGACTTTTGCGACGCGACTCAGGTCCTTCGACGGGTCGAGCAGGACGGACAGCGGCGAGTTGCCGATCGGCCAGCGCGATTCCTGGCGGACGGACGAGTCGTAGACGGTCAGCGCCTTGCCGTCGCCGACGATCGTGAGCGGCGACCCCTTCTGATACTGGAACCGCACCTTGCCCGGCCGCTTCATGCTGAGCACGCCACCGACCGATTTGCCGGCGCGGTCGGTCTGGACGAAATTCGCGGTCATGGTGGTGACGGCGCGGAGGTGTTGCGACACCTGCGCGAGCGGTGCGGTCTGCGCGACGGCGGCGGCGGGGGCCATCAGGGCGACGGCGATCAGGGCGGGGCGGAACATGCGGTCTCCAGTCGGGAAAGGTCGTGTCGCAGCGTCAGATGACGGGTCGCGGTTGAATGCGCTCTGAACCCGCGGAGTTCCACGGGGGGCATTTCCGTCATGGACTTTACACAAATATCCGGGCGCGCCGAATATGGGGTGAGTCGCTCGAATATTTCCGGCAATCGACCCAACATAGGTCAATTAGCGAAACCAAAGCGAGTTTAGATTGGTTAAATCGGTTCCTCCTTCAAAAGGTACGACCCATGTTCATGCGTGTCGACAAGCTGCAAGCCAATCTTCCTGCGCCCAAGGCGAAGGATCCGAATGCAGCCGCAGCGTTGCAGGAATTGCTGGGCGGCAAATATGGCGAGATGTCCACGCTGGGCAACTACATGTTCCAGAGCTTCAACTTCCGATCGAAGAGCAAGCTGCGCCCGTTCTACAGCCTGGTCGCGTCGATCACGGCGGAGGAACTGGGTCACGTCGAGCTCGTGTCGAACGGTGTCGCGATGCTAGCGAATGGCCCCGACGGCGACGACACGGGTGACGGCGGCGACATTTCCGGCGCACCGTTCGAGGACATGACCGACATCCGCCTGGCGGCATCGTTCCTGTCGAACGGCGGCGGCGTGACCCCGGTGAACAGCAACGGCGCGTCGTGGAACAATGATTTCATCACGACGACCGGCAATGTTATCACCGACCTACTGCACAACTTCCACCTCGAGTGCGGCGCACGGCTTCACAAGCTGCGCGTGTACGAGACGCTGACCGATCCGACGGGTCGTGAAGTGTGCGGTTACCTGCTCGTCCGTGGTTCGGTGCATGCGCATTCCTACGCGCTGGCAATCCAGAAGCTGACGGGTGTCGACCTGAAGAAGATGCTGCCAACGCCGAACATCAACCTGGACCGTATTCCGGAATGCCAGAAGTATCTGGACGAGGGTTCGCACCGTCGTCTCTATACGTTCAGCCCGGACGATTATCAGGACATGGCCGGCATCTGGAGCAACGACGAAGTCGCGCTTCCGGGTGATCCGCCGGGCAATCTGGAAGTCGTGCGCGGCATGCCGGACGGTGGCAAGATCCACCAGCTGGCCGGTGTCCCCTGCGCATTTACGCCGGATTACGCACCGGAAGAGATGTACGAGATCGCGGCCAAGCTGACCAAGCTGGTTTGATCTAACAAAAGGCCCGGGGCGGACCATGACGGTCCGCCCCGGGCTTTTTTGTGTCTCGCGGCGATCATCCGAGGATGCGGGGGAGGTCCTCGGGTTCGACCTGCACCTCGCGCCGGCCGACATGGTCGGGTTGGCTGATGATCGCTTCCTTTTCCATCCGCTCGATCAGCCGGGCCGCGCTGTTGTAGCCGACGCGCAACTGGCGTTGCAGCCAGCTGGTCGAGGCCTTCTTGTTCTCGACCACCAACTGCACCGCGCGGTGGTAGACCTGCGTCTCGGGATCGTCCGGGCCGACCGGCGCGCCTTCCATGGCGTAGCCGCCGTCCTCGGGCTCCTCGGTCACGCTCTTGATATAGTCGGGCTGGCCCTGCGCGCGCCAGAAGTCGGCGACGGCACGGACTTCCTCGTCGCTGACGAACGGGCCGTGGACGCGCGCGATCTGCTTGCCGCCGGGCATGTAGAGCATGTCGCCCTTGCCGAGCAGCTGTTCGGCGCCCTGTTCGCCCAGGATGGTGCGCGAATCGATCTTGCTGGTGACTTGGAAGCTGATCCGGGTCGGCAGGTTCGCCTTGATGACGCCGGTGATGACGTCGACCGACGGGCGCTGCGTCGCCATGATGAGGTGGATGCCGGCCGCGCGCGCCTTCTGCGCCAGCCGCTGGATGAGGAATTCGACCTCCTTGCCGGCGGTCATCATGAGGTCGGCCAGCTCGTCGACGATCACGACGATCTGCGGCAGGACCTCATATTCCAGCTTCTCCTCCTCGTAGATCGGCGTGCCGGTCTCCGCATCGTAGCCGGTCTGCACCTTGCGACCGAGCGGCTGGCCCTTGGCCTTGGCCTGCCGCACCTTGTCGTTGAACGAACCCAGGCCGCGAACGCCGACCGACGCCATCATCCGGTAGCGTTCCTCCATCTGCTCCACCGCCCATTTGAGCGCGCGGATCGCCTTGGGCGGATCGGTGACGACGGGCGACAGTAGGTGCGGGATATCGTCGTAGATCGACAGTTCGAGCATTTTCGGATCGATCATGATCATCCGGCACTGCGTCGGGGTCAGCCGGTAGAGCAGCGACAGGATCATGCAGTTGAGCCCGACCGACTTGCCCGACCCGGTGGTGCCGGCGACGAGCAGGTGCGGCATGGGCGCGAGATCGGCGATGACCGGATCGCCCGCGATGTTCTTGCCCAGGATGATCGGCAGCTGCGCCTGCTGGTCCTCGAAGCCCTGGCTTGCGACCAGTTCGGACAGTACGACCATGTCGCGTTTCTGGTTGGGCAGTTCGATGCCGATCACGGTACGGCCGGGGATCACCGCGACGCGCGCCGACAGCGCGGACATGTTGCGCGCGATATCGTCGGCCAGCGCGATGACGCGGCTGGCCTTGATGCCCGATTCGGGTTCCAGTTCGTACATCGTCACGACCGGGCCGGGCCGGATCTCGACGATCTGGCCCTTCACCTTGAAATCGTCGAGCACCGATTCGAGCAGACGCGCATTGCGTTCGAGCGCGGCGCGGTCGATCGGCACGCCGGTCGGCGGCGGCGGCGGGGTGAGCAGGTCGAGCGGCGGCAGTTCGTAGGTGTTGTCGCGTAGATCGAGCTTGGTCTGCGTCTGCGCCTTGCGTGCCGGGGCGGGGGCCATCGCCGGTTCGGTGATGACCGGCGGCGCGCGGCCGTCGGGCACCGCCACGGGGCGCGGCGGGCGCGGGATCGGCACGACCAGTTCGTCGATCGGCATGCCGTCCTCGCCCGTGTCGCGCGGGTCGACCGACCCGTCCGCGCGGACGCGGCGTCGGCGGATATTGCCGAGGAACGCGCGTTCGCCCGCCTGCAACGCGAGGCCGCGCACGCAGACCGCAAGGCCCGCGGGCACCAGCAGCGCCATGATGCTGAGCCGCGCGATGCGCCCCGCGTCCGGCCCCGGCAACAGGCCGGCCAGCGCATCCACCGCACTCGCGATCCCGATGCCGGCCATGCCGCCCCAGCCGGCGGGCAGCGACCCGCCCGCGCCGTTGCGGAACAGCGTCAGCGCGCCGCCGAGCAAGACGATGCCGCCGACGGACAGCAGGAGCGACCGCTTCCACCGTCCGGCCGGCGCACCGCGCCACAGCCGCAGCCCGGCGAGCAGGACGAGCGGCACGAGCAGCAGCGCGGGCAGGCCGAACAGCGTGAACAGGATGTCCGCGGTCCAGGCACCGGGCGTGCCGAGTACGTTCTGAACCGGGCCATCCGCCGCGGTGTTGAGCGACGGGTCGCTGCCATGATAGCTCGCCATTGCGAAGCCCAGCGCCAGCGTCAGCGCCAGCAAAGCCGCCGCGCACGCCATGGTGCCGGATCGCACCGCCGCCGCTTTCGCCTGCGTACGCCACACCGTGGTCGCCACCCCATTGCTCGCCATGTCTCGATCCCGCCGCGCGTCCACCCGCGACCGGGCGATCGCCGGCCGTGCGTCTGGTCAAGGCGCCACCATGCGACGCGGGGCCGGATGCGGTCAAGGCAGGCGCCGGTCGGTCGCCCGTTCCGCCGGACCATTTGCCCCAACCCGCGGAAACCCGTTTCGCGGTCCGCGCGCACCGCGTACACTGGTGCGCATGGATACAGCGGACGTCATCATCCTCGGCGGCGGACTCGTCGGGCTCACCCTTGCCAGCGCGCTCGATGCGCATGGCCTGACCAGCATCGTGGTCGATCCGGCCGACCCGGCGGCGCAGGCGGCCCCCGCGTTCGACGGGCGCGCCTCCGCGGTGGCCAGCGCGTCGTGGCGGATGCTGCAGGCGATTGGCGTGGCGGACCGGCTGGAGGGGCAGGGCTGCCCGATCCGCACGATCCGCGTGACCGACGGGTTGGTCGGCGGGTTGGCGTTCGATGCGGACCCGGCGGACGGGCCGCTCGGGATCATGTTCGAGAACCGTGTGCTGCGCGCCGCATTGCGCGCCGCGGCGGTGGAGGCGGGCGGTGTCACGCTGCTGCAGCCCGCGCGGCCGGTTTCGACCGTGCGCGATGCGGCGGGGGTTCGCGTGACGCTGGACGACGGGCGCGTCCTGTCGGCGCCGTTGCTGATCGCTGCGGAAGGGCGCGGATCGCCGACGCGCGAGGCGGCGGGCATCCGCGTCGCGCGCTGGCAGTATGACCATCACGCGATCATCGGCGGCATCCATCATGAGCGGCCGCACGACGGCGTCGCGCACGAGATCTTTTACCCCGCCGGGCCGTTCGCGATCCTGCCGATGCGCGACGAGCCAGACGGGCGGCACCGCTCCGCGATCGTGTGGAGCGTGGCCGCGCGCGACGGCCCCGCGTTGCTCGGCCTGCCCGACCGGGCGTTCGCGGCGGAGGCGGAGAAGCGCATGGGCGGCCTGCTCGGCGCGATCACGACCAACGGCGCGCGGGCGTCCTATCCGCTCGGCTTCCACCATGCCGCGCACGTCACAGGCGAGCGGCTGGCGCTGGTCGGCGATGCGGCGCACGGCATTCACCCGATCGCGGGGCAGGGGCTGAACCTCGGCTTCCGCGATGTCGCGGCGCTGGTCCAGGTGCTGGTCGAAGCGGCGCGGCTGGGCATGGACCCGGGCGATGCGCAGTCGCTGGCGCGCTACGAACGGTGGCGCGCGCTCGATACGTTCCTGGTCGCGTCGACGACGGACGGGCTGACGCGGCTGTTCGGGCTGGGCGGGAAGACGGCGGCGACGGTGCGGCGGTTCGGGCTGGCCGCGGTGCAGCGGATCCCGCCGCTCAAGGACCGGTTTATGGCGGAGGCGCGCGGCGAGAGCGGGGACTTGCCGGATTTGCTGGCGGGGCGGTTGGTTTAGGGTTCGGTCTGGTAGCAGCGCGGCTTGCTTCTCGTACGCCCGCGAAGGCGGGGGTCCAGATCCACGCTCCGACCTGGATCCCCGCCTCCGCGGGGATACGGCAGCGTGTTGCAGGTTGTTTGATGCGGGCGCAAACCCTTGCCGCTAAGCCGTGGCGAACCCACAGTAGTTCGCCCATATCCCCCAAAGACGTCATCCCGGCGCACGCCGGGATCTCACCTCGGTGAATAGCTTGACCCCAGCCCAAGGGAGATCCCGGCCTTCGCCGGGATGACGTCTTCGGGAGATGGCTTGTCGCGTCACGGCAGCTCAAGTCGCTGACTTTCGGTTGACCTAGATTACTAACCGGATCGATCCTCGCCACCTTCCGTTGACCGATCGACGTCGCCTCGCGCCGAGCCGGCTGACGGAGACCCGACATGCCGATCAAACTCAAATCCATTCGCGACCAGATGATCGTCGTCACCGGCGCCACCAGTGGCAACGGCCTCGCGATCGTCGAGCAGGCGATGCGCGCGGGGGCGGCCGTCCTTGCGGTCGCGCGTAACGAAGAGGCGCTCGAGGCCATGCGGGCGCGGCTGGCCGCGGCGGGCGGGCGGATCGCGGTGTGCGTCGCCGATGTCAGCGACATGGCAGCGGTCGAGCGTGCCGCCACGGTCGCGACGGAGGCGTTCGGGGGCTTCGACAGCTGGGTCAACAATGCCGGGATCGGGACCTACGGGACGCTCGATCAGGTGCCGGTCGCCGATCATCGCCGGGTGTTCGACGTCAATTATTTCGGGGCGCTGCACGGGTCGCTGGTCGCCGCGCGCCATCTGCGCACGCGGGGTGGCGGGGCGATCGTCAATGTCGGGTCGATCCTGGGCGACCGGTCGATCCTGCAGCAGGGACCCTATTGCGCGACGAAGCACGCAGTGCAGGCGCTGACCGATACGTTGCGGATGGAGCTGGAACACGAGGGGGCGCCAATCTCGGTCACGCTGGTCAAGCCGGGTGCGATCGACACGCCGTTCCCCGAACATGCGCGCAATTTCATGGACCAGCCGCCGCGCCTGCCGCCGCCGCTCTACGCGCCGTCGGTCGTGGCCGACGCGGTGCTGTTCGCCTGCGCGCACCCGCGGCGGACATTGTATGCGGGCGGCGGGGGGCTGGTGTCCGCGAAGCTGGCGCAGGTCGCGCCGCGGATGACGGACTTCATCATGGAAGCGATCGGGACGGGCGCGCAGCAGAAGCCAGGCGATCCGGGCGATCCCGCGCGGCGCGACAATCTGTACGAGCCACGGGCCGATGCGTTGCGCGGCAGCCAGGACGTCCATGCGCGCAACTCGAGCATCGCGTTGCAGGTGCAGAAGGTGCCGTCGGCGGTGCTGGTCGGAGTGCTCGGGGTCGGCGGTGCGCTGCTCGCGCTCGGCCTGCGGAAGCGCGGGCGGTGACGGGCGGGGCGGACCGCGACTTCGATGTCGTGCTCGTGCTGAGCGGCGGGAACGCGCTCGGGGCGTTCGAGGCCGGGGTGTACGAGGCGCTGCATGCGCAGGGGTTGCAGCCGGACTGGGTCGTGGGTGCGTCGATCGGAGCGATCAACGCGGCGCTGATCGTTGGGTCCGCGCCGGAAAAGCGGGTCGAAACGTTGCGCGCCTTCTGGCGGCCGGGGATGGCGTCGATCGCGGGGCTGCCGTGGATGACGTCGGCGATGGAGACCGGGCGGCGGACCGCAGCGGTCGGCTGGACGGCGATGGCGGGGCGGTCGGGTATCTTCGGTCCGCTGCTGTCGTCGATGACGCCGTGGACCGACGATCGGCCGTCGATCTTCGAGACGAACCAGTTGAGCAGCACGCTGGCGCGGCTGATCGATTTCGAGCTTCTGAACGCCGGGCCGTGCCGGTTCACGGCGACCGCGGTCGACCTGCAGACTGGCGAGGATGTCGTGTTCGACAGCCGCGACCGGACGATCGGGCCGGATCATGTCCGGGCGAGTGCGGCGCTGCCGATCGCGTTTCCGCCGGTCGAGGTGGACGGGCGCTGGCACGTCGATGGCGGGCTGTCGGCGAACCTGCCGCTCGATCCCGTGCTGTCCGAGCCTTCGGCGCGGCCGGTGCTGTGCATCGCGGTCGACCTGCTGCCGCTGGGTGGCGACGTGCCGACGACGCTGGGCGAGGCGGCGAGCCGGATGCAGGACCTGATCTTCGCGGCGCAATCCCGCCGCACGATCGCGCGGTGGCAGGCGGTGCACGCCGGGCGCGAGGATGTGCGGATTGCGCTGTTGCGACTGGCCTATACCGAGCAAGCGGAGGAGGTTGCGGGCAAGGCGCTCGACTTTTCCCCCCCGACGATCGAGCGGCGCTGGGCGGCGGGGCACCGGGCGGGGCTTGCGGCTGCTGAGCAAGTTGCGGCGGGGGCGCTGTCGATCGGGGCGGTCGGTTTGAACGTCGTTGGTGGCGGGGAGGGGTAATGTTCCCCGCGAAAACCTGCTCGAAATGAGCCCAAGTCCGTTTGGTTCGAGCCTGTCGAGAACTCTGCGCGGGGTTCTCGACAGGCTCGAACCAAACGGGGCTGGGGCGGGGGTAGAGTTGAGGGCGCGCTAGAACAGCTCGTCGAGCAGCAGATGGAAGTCGAGCTTGCGCTTGTCGGGAGCGGAGATGCCGTAGCTGGTGAACAGCCGATCCTGAAGCGCAGGACCGAACTCGCCGAGGCAGTTCCAGAGGATGGCGAGGTCCTGGTAGCGGTCGGCGATGCCGGCGCGGCCGACGTCGATGCAGCCGACCACGGCGCCGTTCTCGATCAGGATATTGTCGAGCGAGACGTCGCCGTGCGTGACGACGGGATCGGGGGCCAGGGGGAGCAGCGCCTGCATCGCGTTCCAGACGCGGTCGGCGGTCCAACCGGTCTGGGCGTCGTCGAAGTCGTCGGTGTCTACCAGGCTGGCGGCGATCCGGGCCTTCGCCTGGGACAGGCGGAAGGTGTGATCGGCGTTGAACGGGCAGGCGGCGGTCGGGATCGCGTGCAACTGGCGGAGATACACCGCCAGCGCTTCGACGATGGCGGGGCCGTTGTCCGGTTGTGCGACGAGCATCTGATAGGCGGTCCGGCCGGGGATGGCCGTCATGAGCAGCCACGCCTCGTCAGGGGTGCGCAGGAAGGTTCGGACCGCAGGGACTTGGGAGTGGGCCGCGAGCCAGCCGAGCCGGACCAGCTCGTCTGTCACGTCGTCGGCGACGGTGCCCTGGCCGTGTTTCAGGAACAGGTCGGGCGCCCCGGCCTTGCCGTGGAGGCGGTAGACGGTGCCGCCGGACTCGCCGACCGTGTCGCGCGCCCAGGCATATCCGGCCACATCCGCGGCGATGCTCGACGGAAGCGGTGGGGGCGGGCAGGGGTGTTCGCGTTCGCCGTCCATCGCTGGACTCTACCCTCAATTCACAATGTGGCGAGGCCACAAAAAAACGGCCGGAGAGCGGGTGCTCTCCGGCCGGAAGGTGGGGGAAGGGTTGGTCGGGCTAGAGCTTTACGCCCACGCCGAGCGAGAAGACGCGGCCGAGGTCGTACTGGTTGATCAGGATCCGCTGATCTCCGAAGTCCTGCGATTCGCGGTAGTTGGTGCGCAGGAGGTTGCGCCCTTCCGCCTTGAATTCGAGCTGCGCGCCGTAAAATTCGAAGCCCTGGCGGACGACGAGGTCGAGCTTGACGCCCGGCCGCTCGACCAGGTCGGGCAGGCGAACGCCCGAGCTGACCGGGCCGCGCGCGGTAACGCGGTCGCTGGCGTAGTTGACCAGCAACGTGATCTGCGAAAGCTTCGACGTATCCTCCAGCCCGAACTGGAAGTTCACCAGATGGTCCGACTGCCCGACGAGCGACGAGCCGTCGCGGAACAGGAGGTTGGCCGCCTGCAGACGCGGGGTTGCGCTGGACTGGATCGGATCGGGAACCTGTTCGTCGCCGACCTTCAGCTTCGACTTGGTGTACGAATAGTTCGCGACCAGGACGAGGCGACGCGTGGCGAAGAACGGACCGCCGATGGTGTCGAGCGGGATGTACTTCTGGAACTCGACCTCGCCGCCGTAGAGCTGCGCTTCGGGTGCGTTCGAGAAACCGGTCTGGAGACGGCCGTCGGACGTGAAGGTCGCGATGGCTTCGACCGGGTTCTTGATCTTCTTGAAGAAACCTGCGGCGCTGAACCGCTGGTCACGACCGAAGAACCATTCGTAACGGGCCTCGGCATTGTACAGCTGGGAGTCGACGAGCAGCGGGTTGCCGATGAACTGGCGATCCGATTCGAAGTCCTGGTAGATCTGCGCGGCCAGTTCGCGGAACTGCGGGCGGGCCAGCGTCTTCGACCCGTGTAGGCGGAGCTGCATGTCGGGGACGAAGTTCCAGGTGACGGTGGCCGCGGGCAGCCAATAGTCGTTGTCGAGCTTCGTCGGCAGCGACGTCACGCCGATCGGGTTCACCGTTTCGAGTGCCGTTTCGTAACGGACACCGGCGGTGGCGCGCAGCGTGCTGCTGGCCTCCGCCTCGATCTGGGCATAGCCCGCATGGACGCGCAGCGACGCGTCATATTCGGCCGCACCCTGCGCGGTGGAGGTGTTCTGCAGCGTGATGCCATATTGCTGGATGATGGCATCGGACAGCAGATAGTCGGGGCGCAGTTGCGACACCGTCTGGTTCAGCGGCGCCGCGTTGGGGCCGATGTAGCGGAAGGTGAAGCGGCTGGAGGTGCGATCCGTGTCGTTATAGGCATAGCCCGCGGAAAGCCGGATCGGCACCGCGCCGGTGATCTTGTAGCTGAGATCGGCGGCGCCGCTCCAGAGATCCTCGTTCAGGTCGCTGAACGCGACCGTCGCGGACTGGGTGCCGCTGAGGTTGTTGACATAGTCCTTCGCCAGCACGTTGTCGTACTGGTAGACGAACGCCCGTTCGTAGGGCGATTTGCGGAACGTGTTGGCGTAGCTGCCGCGGACGTCGAAGCCGACATCGCCGAACTTGAATTCGCCGACGCCCTGCGTGGTGATCAGCTGGCGTTCGAAGAAGTTGGTGTTCTGTTCAAGCAGCGTCGGGATGCCGGGGACGCCCGCGATGTTGACGTCGGTACCTGCGCCGAGCCGGCTCTGCTTGAGCGTGTCGTGGATGTAGACGTTGGTGAACCGGACGCGGTGATCGCCGAATTCGGCACCGAAGCCGAGCAGGCCGTTCACGATGGTGCGGTTGTCGGTCAGGACGGTCCGGAAATCGCGCTGGGCGTTGCCCTGCTGATCGTCGGTCGCCTGCTGGATCGCGTTGCGGGTGCGCCAGCTGTTGTCGTAGCCGGCCGACACGACCATGCCGATCCGGCCGTCGTCGATGTCCTTGGCGGTGCCGAAGTTCATATCGGCCGAGAAGTTGGCCGGAACATCGGTATTGCGGCGGAGCAATGTGGTGCGCGCGTTCGACAGGTTCAGGATTTCGTTCGAACCGAGCGATGTACCATTGCGGCCGGCATCCTTGATCGCCTTCGGGACGCTGCGCTCGCCATCATCGTAGCCGAGGAAATCGGTGTCGCTGCCGTAGTAGGTGTAGCCGAGGCGACCCGTGGTTTCGGTATCGACCCCGAGCGAGGTGCCGAATGCGAAGGTCGTCTTTTCAGGCACGGCGCGGGTGGTGAGGTTGATGACACCACCGCCGAATTCGCCGGGGTAGTTCACCGAATAGCTCTTCTGGACGAGCGCGCTCGCCACGATGCTGGTCGGGAAGATGTCGAGCGGGACGACGCGGCGCAGCGGTTCCGGCGACGGAAGCGGCGACCCGTTGAGCAGCGACGAGGAGTAGCGATCGCCCAGCCCGCGGACATAGACGAAGCCGTTGCCGACGAGGCTGAGCCCGGTCACGCGCTGGAGCGCGCCGGCGATGTCGCCTTCGCCGGTGCGGGCGATGTCGGCCTGCGACAGCACCGACAGGACCTGCGACGTGTTGCGCACGACGTTGGGAATGTAACGCCCGGTGACGACGATGTCGCCTTCCTGCATCGGTGCGGCGGACGGGCGGTTGGCGCCGCCCGGGGTGGAGATTTCGACGTCTTCCTCGACCTGCGCCGCGCTCTGCGGGTCTGCGGCGGCCGGCGTGGCCGGTGCGCTGGACATGGCAGGAGTCGAGGACGTGCCACCGCCGCCGGACGCGGTCTGCGCGAGCGCCGCGGGCGTCACGAGCGTGGAGGTGAGGAGGAGTAGCGTTCCGTAGGCGAGCGGCTTGGTCATGATGGCATCCTGTCAGATCGGATATGCGCGAACGGCGGGTGACGCTTGCGCATCACCCGCCCGGCGTCGGCGCAGCTCAGGTCGTCGGAAGAGCCGTGCAGGCGCTGCTGGCCGCGCCGAACTGGGCGCGGTTGGAGTTGCAGCTCCAGGTGCGGAACCAGCCGTCATTGGCGTCGCGGACGGCGCCGATGTAGTTCGTCGACACCATGAAGGACGTGCCGGTCGGGTTCAGCGTCGCGGCGTTGAAGGCCGGGCGCGCCGTTTCGTTGGCACCGTTTACATACAGGCTGGCGAGGGTGGAGGTCGCCATCGCCAGGTTGTTGCTGCCGGCGTTGAAGAACGTCGCCTGCTGTGCGTTCGTGATCGTCACGCCGCCCTGCGCGGTTTCAGCGAAGGATGCGGCGCAGGCGAAGGACACCGAGTTGAAGACGGGCGGGCCCTGATCTTCCAGCGCGGTGTTGGCGGCGCGGATCGTCGACGGGTCGGTCGCGCTGTTCGATGCGACGGTGTTCAGGCAGGCGGTCGGGCTGACCACGATGCCGTTCACGAAGGTGAAGTCGGCACCGCCGCGCACGCGGAGCGCAGCGTTGGTGGCGGTCGAGGTGTGGATGAAGGTGAAGTTCGAGATGCGACCGAACTGACGCGGCAGGGCGTCTTCGCTGCCGTTCGAGTCGATTTCCATGATGTAGTTGTCGGTCTGCGTGTTGTTCGGCTTCTGCGCCGCGATCACGAACTGGATGAAGCCCTGATACCCGACATCGGTGTCGAGCGAGTCGTCGTCCGCGCCGGTGACGATGAGGTAGCGCATGTTGGCGCGGCCGCCGAAGACCTCGATGCCGTCATCCGAGCTGTTGTGGATCTGGACGTGGTCGATCGCGGTGCCGGAACCGACGCCGCCGAGGGTCAGGCCCTGCAACTCGTTGTTCGGGCTGATGACCGTGCCGGAATAGCGGATTTGGACGTAGCGGAACACGCCGCTGGAGTCGGTCGCGACGTTGCCGCCGTACAGTGCGTTGCCGGTGCCTTCGACGACGTTTTCGCAGTTCGCGGCGCCACCGGTGGTCGTGGCGTTGCAATTGCTGATCGGTGCGCGGCCGGCCATGATGATGCCGCCCCACTGGCCCTGCGAATCGTCGGTCGCGGTGCCGCGGATATTCTGTTCCGACGTGAAGACGATCGGCAGCGATTCGGTGCCGTCGGCGACGATCCGCGAGCCGCGGTTGACGACCATGTAGTCGTTGTCGGAGTTCGTCGTGTTGGCATAGACCAGCGCGCCCGGCTCGACGGTCAGCGTGGCGCTGGACCCGCCGGCGGCATTGCCCGCGCCGCCCAGATCGACGCCGACATCGACGCGGCCGTTCATTTCATAGGCGGTGCCGGCGCGACGCGGCAGCGTCAGCGAACCGGTGATCAGGCCGGGGATGCGGCAGGAGCGGTAGGAGCCGATCGTGCCGACGTCGGTGGTGCCGGTGGGGCAACCCGTGGCCGGACCCGTCGTGGGGGTCGGGGTGGGCGTGGGGGTCGGCGTAGGAGTCGGGGTCGGCGTTGGCGTCGGCTGGATGATGACGCCTTCGCCCGGCGATGCGACATCGTCTGCGCCGCAACCGGCCAGTGCCAGTGCGGATCCGAGCAGCAGGATGGACTTGAAGGATGTCATGATCGGCCCCTTTTGGTGTTCACGTCGTGCGCGACGGGCCACTCCGCGGATGCGGGTTCCACTGTTCGCTGACGCGGTGCCTAGGGGCGGTTCGTGATGGTAATGTTACAACGAGGTAATCTCGTTCTTAACTGTGGCCCACTTGCATCGCGGCGCCGCGACTCGGGGAGGATCAGCGCGGCTGAACCTGCAGTTCCTGCGTCTGGCCGTTGCGGCGGATGCGGAACACGACGGTGCTGGAGATCGCGGCCTCGTGCGCCAGCGTCGCCATTTCGGTCGGCCCGTCGAACGCGCGGCCGTTGATGCCGGTGATGATGTCGCCGGGTTTCAGCCCGGCCTTGGCGAACAGCGGCGGCAGCGCACGCACGGTGTAGCCGCGGTAGACGCCGTCCGCGCCGGGGGTGAGCGCCGCCTGATAGGCGACCGAATCGCGCAATTCGGCGGCCGACGCGGCGGCGGGCACGCTGGGCGGTGGCGGTGGTGCCGCGGCGGCAGTCATGACGGTGGCGGGGCCGGGATCCGCCTTGGCCGCGGCCTCCGACTGGAGCGGCATCCAGAAGCGCGTGGCGCCGGTGGTGAAGGTGGCGCGATCTGCGGCCACGCCGGTGAGGCGCGTGCCGGGGACGACGTCGGTGCCGCTGGCGATCAGCGCGCGCGTGCCGTCGCCGCGCGTGACGAGGATGCTGCCGCCGCCCGCCCGCGTCGCGAAGGTGGCGTTGACCGACAGGCCGGGGATGCTGCCGCGCAGGATCGCGCCGGGCGCGACCGGCCCAACGGGCATGGCCGGTGGCGGGGGCACGGGCGTGACGAGCGCCGGCATCGGGGGCGGGGCGGGCAGCGGGGGCGGTTCGGATATGACCGCGGCGGTCGGTTCGGAGGGCGATGTGGCCGCATAGGCGCCGATCACGGCCAGCGTGCCGACCGCCAGGATGACGCCCAGTCGCCGGTTCGCCGAAGCAGGGCGCACGACGACGATCGGGTCGGGTGTTGTGGACGCGGTAACCATCGCGGCGGCCTATGACGTTACAATGACTTAATGGTGACGCATGCCGCACGTCGCGTCGCCGCGTGCCGCCGCGGTCAGGACGCGCGCGACGATGCCGCACCACCGGTCGATCCCGGCCGCATCGCCGAGCAGGTCCTGCCGCACCTCGAATTCGACATAGGGAAGCCCCGCCGCGAAGGCGTGGCGCGGGATCGTGTGGTCGATGCGGTCCATCTTGTAAGGTTCGTTGTCGCCGACCGTCAGCAGCGGGTCGGACTGGAGCAGCGACAGAACCGCGCGGGCGAAGCCGTCGTTCGCGCCGTCGTGCAGGATGCCGACGTGCCATGGGCGTTTCGTGCCGGCCATCATCGGGGTGAAGCTGTGCAGCGCGACCAGCACGGTCGGCTGGCCGGCGGCGGTGCGGCGCGCGATCTCGGCGGCGATCGCGTCCTGATAGGGGGCGTGGATCTCGTCCACGCGGGCGGCGCGGGCGGCATCGTCCAGCCCGTGATTGGCGGGAATCGGCGTCCCGTCGCTGACCGGCACGACCGCGTTCGGCACGGCGCACGCATCCGGCGCACGGTTGCAGTCGATCACCAGCCGCGAATAATTTTGCGCGATCCACACGGCGTCGAGATGGCGCGACAATTCCGCCCCCAGCGCCGCGATGCCGATGTCCCAGCCGATGTGGCGGGCGCGCTCGGCGGCCGACACGCCCAGGTCGCCCAGGCTTTGCGGGATGACGTTTCCGGCATGATCCCCTATCAGGAGGAAAGGGGCGGTCCCCGACGGGTTGCGAATGGCGACCGGATCGGGGTCGCCCGCGGACAACAGGGTATTCCATGCAGCCGTCGTCACGTCCGATCTCCCCATCATGCCGTTCCTGACCATCGCGCATAGCACCCGCTATGCCTATCGCCACCCGGTATCGTTCGGCGAACACCGCATCATGGTGCGCCCGCGCGAAAGCCATGACCAGCGCCTGATCGAGGCGCGGCTCGATATCACGCCCGCACCGGCCGAGCTGCGCTACATCCACGACGTGTTCGGCAATTCCGTCGCGATCGCGCGGTTCGACCGGCGCGCGCGCGAACTGCGGTTCGACAGCGTGGTGCGGATGGAACACAGCCCGGCCGGCGACCATGCGGTCGCGATCGAGGATTATGCCCGCGCCTTCCCGTTCACCTATGCCAGCGAGGACATGCCCGACCTGTTGCGCTCGATCGAGCGGCAGCACCTCGACCCCGAACGGATCGTCGACAGCTGGGCGCGCAGTTTCGTGAGCGACGACCGGCGGACCGACACGGCCGAGATGCTGGCCACCATGACCGAGACGATCCGCCGCGAATTCACCTATGTCCCGCGCTACGAACAGGGGACGCAGAGCCCGATCGAGACGCTGAACCGGCGGCAGGGCACCTGCCGCGACTATGCCGTGCTGATGATGGAGGCGGCGCGTGCGCTCGGCCTCGCGGCGCGGTTCGTGTCGGGTTACGTCTACAGCCCGTCGCGCGGGGAGGGCCGCGTGGGGGGCGGCAACACCCATGCCTGGGTGCGGATCTTCCTGCCCGGATCGGGGTGGGTGGAATATGATCCGACCAACGGCATCGTCGGCAATCGCGGCCTGATCCGCGTCGCGGTGGCGCGCGATCCGATGCAGGCGGTGCCGCTGTCGGGAAGCTGGGCGGGCTTTCCGGGCAGCGATACCGGCATGACTGTCGACATTGCGGTTCATCTGGACGACGATACGATCCCCGCTTGAGCACAAGCGTCACTGGGAGACGTGCCATCATGCTGATCCGCACCGGTTACGACATCAGTTTTACCGCGAACCGGCCGACGCCGATGATGGCGATGCTGAGTATCCACCCGTCGCGCAGCCGCGACCTGACGACGCCGCACCGCATCACATCGGACAAGGATGTTCCGATGTACGACTATATCGACGGGTTCGGGAATGTGTGTACCCGGCTGACGATCCCCGCCGGCGGCATCACCCTGTCGGCGGATTTCACGGTGGAGGACAGCGGGTTACCGGACCGGGTGGTGCCGGATGCGCCGCAGGTGCCGGTGGCGGACCTGCCCGACGAGATCCTCGTCTACCTGCTGGGCAGCCGATATTGCGAGACGGACCGGCTCTCGAACACCGCGTGGAACCTCTTCGGCAACACGCCGCCCGGCTGGGCGCGGGTGCAGGCGATCGTCGATTTCGTCCATGACCATATCGAATTCGGATACAACCATGCGCGGTCGACCAAGACGGCGTGGGACGCGTTCCAGGAAAAGCGCGGCGTGTGCCGCGATTTCGCGCATCTGGCGGTGACGCTCTGCCGCTGCATGAACATCCCGGCGCGTTACTGCACCGGATATCTGGGCGATATCGGCGTGCCGATTTCCGACGCGCCGATGGATTTCAGCGCGTGGTTCGACGTGTATCTGGGCGGCGAGTGGCATACGTTCGACGCGCGGCACAATATCCCGCGGATCGGCCGCATCCTGATGGCGCGCGGGCGCGACGCGACCGACACGGCGCTGACCACCGTGTTCGGTCCGGCGACGCTCAGCCGGTTCGATGTCCATACCGACGAACTTCCTGATGAAGGCCATACCGATGTCCCCTAATCCCCTGCTCGCCGACTGGGATACCCCGTTCGGTGCGCCGCCGTTCGACCTGATCGAGGCCGACCATTTCCTGCCCGCGCTGGAAATCGCGATGGCGGAGAAGATGGCGGAGATCCGCGCCATCGCCGACGCGACCGGACCCGCGACGTTCGACAGCGTGATCGCGCCCCTCGAACGGTCGGGCGCCGCGTTGGCGAAGGTCGGACGCGTCTTCTGGACGCTGTCGTCCGCGCACGGCGATGCGGGCATCCGCGCGATCGAGGCGGAGGTGTCCGAACGGATGTCGGCGCACGGCACCGCGATCTCGCATGATCCCGCGCTGTTCGCGCGCGTGGCCGCGGTGTGGGAAGCGCGCGAGCTGGCCGGGCTGACTGCCGAACAGCTGCGGCTGGTCGACAATGTCTATCACGGGTTCGTGAATGGCGGGGCGGGGCTGAATCCGGCGGACAAGGCGCGGTTCGCGGCGATCGATGCGCGGCTGGCGGCGCTGTCCGTCAAGTTCGGGCAGAATGTGATGGGCGCGGTTGGCGACTGGTCGCTGGTGGCGGACGAGGCGGAGGTGGACGGCCTGCCGACCGCGGTGCGCGAGGCGGCGGCGGCGCGTGCGGCGGCCGAAGGGCTGGCGGGGCGGTACCGGTTCATGCTGGACCGCGGGGATTTCGAGGCGGTCACGACGTTCGCCACGAACCGCGAGCTGCGCGAGACGATGTGGCGCGCGTTCACGCAACGCTGCGACGGCTCGGCCTACGACAACAACCCGCTGGTGGCGGAGATCGTCGCGTTGCGGCGCGAGAGCGCGGCGCTGCTCGGTCATGCGACCTATGCCGACTACAAATTGGTCGACAGCATGGCGGCGTCACCGGACGCGGCGCATGCGCTGCTGATGCGGCTATGGGGGCCGGCGCGGGAAAAGGCGATCGTAGAGACCGCGACGTTGCAGCGGCTGGCCGACCGCGACGGCGTGATGATCGCGCCGTGGGACTGGCGCTATTATGCCGAACAGGTGCGGCGCGAGGAGTATGCGCTGGATGCCGGTGCGGTGCGCGCGTTGCTGCGCGTCGAGGGCGTGCGCGCCGCGGCGTTCGATGTGGCGGGGCGGTTGTACGGGCTGCGCTTCGTCGCGCGGCCGGACGTGCCGGTCTATCACCCCGACGTGACCGCGTGGGACGTGCGCGATGCGGCGGGCGAGGCAGTCGGACTGCTCTACACCGATTATTTCGCGCGGCCGACCAAGCATGGCGGCGCGTGGATGGGATCGCTCCGCGTGCAGGAGCGGATGGACGGGCCGGTGCTGCCGATCGTCTACACCGTCGCGAACTTCTCGAAGGCGCCGGTCGCGGCGGAGAGCCGGCTGTCGCTGGACGAGGCGCGGACGCTGTTCCACGAATTCGGCCATGCGCTCCATGCGCTGCTGTCGAACGTGACCTATCCGAGCCTGGCCGGGACCGCGGTGGCACGCGATTTCGTCGAATTCCCGAGCAAGTTCATGGAGCATTGGATCGTGGCGCCGGAAGTGCTGCGCAGGTTCGGGATGGACGATGCGATGATCGCGGCGATCGGCGCGGGCGACGGGTTCGGGCAGGGTTTCTCGACCGTCGAGCTGACCGGGTCGTCGATCGTCGATCTGGCGCTGCACCGCGCGACCGGGCCGGTCGAAGCGCCGGCGTTCGAGGCGGCGATGCTGGCGGAACTGCAGATGCCGGACGCGATCGTGCTGCGCCACCGGTTGCCACACTTCACCCACGTGTTCGATGGCGGCTATGCGGCGGCCTATTACAGCTACCTCTGGGCCGAGGTGCTCGACGAGGATGCGTTCGACAGCTTCGCCGAACCGGGTCGGTTGTTCGATCGCGGGCTGGCGGAACGGTTCCGCGACGAGGTGCTGGCGCGCGGGGACAGTCGCGATCCGATGCTGTCCTTCGTAGCGTTCCGCGGGCGTGGGCCGGATGAGGCGCCGTTGCTGCGCCAGCGGGGTTTGGTGGGGTAGGCTGCTTCTCTCTTAGCCCCTCTCCTTCAGGGGAGGGGTTGGGGTGGGGGCTACCTCGCCTCCCCTGCAACGCTGTTTGGTTGAAGCGGTCAGCCCCACCCCAACCCCTCCCCTAAAGGAGAGGGGCTTACTGTCCCGTTCGCGGCGACCTTGCGTTCACCGCGACCGTTATCCCGGCGAAAGCCGGGATCTCCCTTGGGCTGGGGATGAGCGCTTCACCGTAGGGCGATCCCGGCCTTCGCCGGGATGAAGGTTTGGGGTGAGGCCGGATAAGGCGGACAGTGATGTCGGCCAGGGCAGTCCCTCGCCGGGTCAATTACCGCCCCAGCATCGTCTCCGCCCGCACGACGCGGTCGAACGTTTCCGCATCGACCAGCCCCGACGCCAGCGCAGCCTCGCGCAAGGTCTGGCCCTCGTGATGCGCGGTCTTGGCGATCTTGGCGGCGTTGTCGTAGCCGATCTCGGGGGCGAGTGCGGTGACCAGCATGAGCGAACGGTCGAGCAGCGCGGCGATGCGGTCGCGATCGGGTTCGAGACCTTCGAGCGCGCGGAGGCGGAAACTGTCCATGCCGACGCTGAGCAGGTCGATCGAGCGCAAGACGGCGGCGCCGATCAGTGGCTTGAAGACGTTGAGTTCGAGATGACCCTGGAGCCCGCCGATCGTGGCGGCCATGTGGTTGCCCATCACCTGGGCGGCGACCATCGTCAGCATCTCGCACTGCGTCGGGTTGACCTTGCCGGGCATGATCGAACTGCCGGGCTCGTTCTCGGGCAGGTGCAGTTCGCCCAGGCCGCAGCGCGGGCCGGAGCCGAGCAGGCGGATGTCGTTGGCGATCTTCGACAGCGACACCGCGAGCACGCTCAGCACACCGGACAGCTCGACGAGCGTGTCGTGGCTGGCGAGCGCCTCGAACTTGTTCGGAGCGGTTTCGAACGGCAGGCCGGTCAGTTCCGCGAGCTCCGCCGCGACTGCGGGACCGAAATTGGCCGGTGCGTTGAGCCCGGTGCCGACCGCGGTGCCGCCCTGCGCAAGGCGGTAGAGCCGCGGCTGGACGCCTTCGATGCGCGCGATGCCGTCGGCGATCTGCTGCGCATAGCCCGAAAATTCGTCGCCGAGCGTGAGCGGGGTCGCGTCCTGGAGATGCGTGCGGCCGATCTTGACGATCGCGTCCCACGCCTGCGCCTTGCCCGACAGTTCGGCGTGCAGCGCGCGGAGGGCGGGAAGCAGTGCGTCGTGGACTGCGCGCGCCGCGGCGATGTGAAGCGCGGTCGGGAAGCTGTCGTTCGACGACTGGCCCTGGTTGACGTGGTCGTTCGGGTGGACCGGGCTCTTGCCGCCGCGGGTGCCGGTGAGCACCTCGTTGGCGCGGCCGGCGATCACCTCGTTGACGTTCATGTTCGACTGCGTGCCGGAACCCGTCTGCCAGATGACGAGCGGGAATTCCTGGTCGAGCTTGCCGGCGACGATCTCGGCCGCGGCGGATTCGATCGCATCAGCGACCTTTGCGTCGAGGCCGTGAAGCCGGTTCACGCGGGCGGCGGCCTGCTTCACCAGCGCGAGGCCGTGGACGATGCCGATCGGCATGCGTTCCTGCGCGCCGAACGGGAAGTTGGCGATCGATCGCTCGGTCTGGGCACCCCAGTAGCGGTCGGCGTGAACTTCGAGCGGGCCGAAGCTGTCGGTTTCGGTGCGGGTCTGGCTGGTCATGACGGACAAGCGCGCGGGGGCGGCTTGGGTTGCATTTTATGACGTGACGGGCGCCACGGCGCGGGAGCCGAACGGTCGGGCGGCGGTCCTTGTGACCCTGGATCCCGGATCAAGTCCGGGATACGCCTCCCTCGAGCGCAGACCCCGTGAAGAGTTTGCCCCTTCAGTCCGGCCTTATTTCTTCCGCGTGAAGTCCACGGACACGACGTTGCTGCCGTCTTCGATCGGTTCGGCGATCGGGGTGTCGTTGCCGGCTGGGGTCTGTTCGACGGCGTCGTCGTCGGCCTGCGCCTGGAACTGGAGCGCGAAGTTGACGGCGGGGTCGACGAAGCCGGTGATCGCCGCGAACGGGATGACCAGGCGCGAGGCGATCTGGTTGAAGGACAGGCCGACCTCGAACTCGTCGGGGCGGACGATCAGGTCCCAGTAGCGGTTCTGGATGACGATCGTCATTTCGTCCGGGAATCGTTCGATCAGGTGGCGCGGGATGTCGACGCCGGCCGCATGCGTCTTGAACGTGATGTAGAAATGATGCTCGCCGGGCAGGCCGCCGCCGCGTTCGACCTCACCCAGCACGCGGCCGACCACGGCGCGCAACGCCTCCTGGACGATCTCGTCATAGGGAATCAGGCTGTCGGGCGAGGTCTCGGTCATGGCTCGCTAGGTGAACGCGGGGCGCGGCGGGGTCAAGCGTTGCGTGGGGGCGACGCTGCGCTATAGCGGCGGCATGCGCACAGCCACCGTCCACCGCAAGACCAGCGAAACCGAGATCCGCGTCACGTTGAACCTCGACGGGACCGGCATCTATCACTGCCGCACCGGCATCGGGTTTCTCGACCATATGCTGGAGCAGTTGTCGCGCCATTCGCTGATCGACATCGACGTCGCGGCGACCGGCGACCTGCACATCGACCAGCATCACACGACCGAGGACGCCGGCCTGGCGATCGGCGAGGCGCTGACCCGCGCGCTGGGCGACCGCAAGGGCATCCAGCGTTACGGCCACGCCTATGCGCCGATGGACGAGACGCTGAGCCGGGTCGCGATCGACATTTCCGGCCGGCCGTTCATGGTGTGGCGGGCGGAGTTCTCGCAGGCCAAGCTCGGCGATTTCGACACCGAGCTGTTCGAGCATTTCTTCCATTCGCTGGCGCAGACGGCGGGCATCACGCTGCACGTCGAGACGCTATACGGGCGCAACAACCACCATATCGTCGAAAGCATCTTCAAGGCGGCGGCGCGCGCGCTGCGCTTCGCGGTGGAGGTGGACCCGCGCAAGGCCGATCAGGTGCCGAGCACCAAGGGTACGCTGGGCGGCATCTGACCGCTGGGAGACTTGTCGATGTTCGTGCTGACGCTGACGTACGTGGCGCCGCTGGAGGCGGTGGACGCCGAGATGGACGCGCATGTCGCGTGGTTGAAGCAGGGCTTTGCCGCCGGCGTGTTCGTGGCGGCGGGGCGGCAGATCCCGCGGACCGGCGGCGTGATCCTGGCGCTGGGCGAGCGCACGCTGATCGAGGAACTGGTGAAGACCGATCCGTTCGCGACGGCTGGCGTGGCGACCTACGCCGTGACCGAGTTCCGCGCGACGATGGTCGGCGACGGGTACGAGGGTTTGCAGGCGTGACGCTGGCGCTGATCGATTATGGCGCGGGCAATCTGCGCTCGGTGGAGAATGCGTTGCGCGCGGCGGGGTGCGACGATCTGGTCGTGACCGCGGACACCGATGTCGTGGCGGCGGCGGACCGGATCGTGTTGCCGGGCGTCGGCGCGTTCGGCGCGTGCATCGGCGCGTTGCGCGCGATCGACGGGATGGAGCAGGCGATGGCGGCGGCGGTGCAGACGCGCGGCGTGCCGTTCCTGGGCGTGTGCGTGGGGATGCAGCTGCTCGCGACGCAGGGCGAGGAGCACGGCGTCCATGCCGGGCTCGGTTGGATCCCGGGCAGCGTGTCGGCGATGGTGCCGAGCGCGGCGGCGCGGGTGCCGCACATGGGCTGGAACGACGTCGTGCCGGCGCGGCCGCATGCGATGCTGAGCCCGGGCGAGGCGTATTTCCTGCACGGCTACCGCTTCGATGCGGACGATGCCGCCGACGTGCTCGCGAAGACGCAGCATGGCGGGCCGGTCACCGCCGCCGTGGCGCGCGACACGGTGATCGGCGTGCAGTTCCATCCTGAAAAGAGCCAGTCCTACGGGCTGGCGTTCCTGTCGCGTTTTCTGGAGTGGCGGCCTTGAGCATCATCATTTTCCCGGCGATCGACCTGAAGCAGGGCCAGGTCGTGCGGCTGGCCGAGGGCGATATGGACCGCGCCACGGTATACGGCGACGACCCGGCGCAGCAGGCGGAAGCGTTCGCTGCGGCGGGGGCGGACTGGGTGCATGTCGTCGACCTCGACGGCGCGTTCGCGGGCAAGGCGGTGAATGCGCAGGCGGTCGAGGCGATCGTCGCGGCGTTTCCGGGCAAGGTTCAGCTGGGTGGCGGCATCCGTGACCGGGCGGGGATCGACCGCTGGCTGGCGCTGGGTGTCGAGCGGGTGGTGATCGGCACCGCGGCGCTGGAGGACCCGGAACTGGTCCGGGCGGCGGCGCGCGATCTGCCGGGGCGGATCGTGGTGGCGGTGGATGCACGCGACGGCATGGTCGCGACGCGCGGCTGGGCAGACGTTTCCGACGTGCCGGTGGTCGAGATGGCCGAGCGGTTCCGCGATGCGGGGGTGGCGTCGCTGCTGTTCACCGATGTCGGGCGCGACGGGATGATGCGCGGGTGTAATATCGAGGCGACGGTGGCGCTCGCCCGCAAGACGCGCATCCCGGTGATCGCGAGCGGGGGCGTGACCGATATCGGCGACGTGCTCGCGCTGGCGCGGCTGGCGTCGGAGGGGATCGAGGGCGTGATCACCGGGCGCGCGCTGTACGACGGGCGGCTCGATCTGGGCGAGGCGCTCAGGGTCGGGCGGGCGTGATGGTTCCGCTCCGTACCCCCGCGCAGGCGGGGGTCCAGTTCCGCGCTCCGATCTGGATCCCCGCCTCCGCGGGGGTACGGCTAGCGTCTTCTGGTCCCTCCCCCCCACGGGGGGAGGGCCGGGGTGGGGGGCTTTTCTGGGTGGAGCGTCGGTTGGCTACGTCAGCCCAAGCCACGCCCCCCACCCAACCCTCCCCCCGTGGGGGGGAGGGCTTTCTGTCATGACCGTCCGCACGCGCATCATTCCGTGTCTCGACGTCGCCAACGGGCGCGTGGTGAAGGGGGTGAATTTCGTCGACCTCGCGGACGCGGGCGATCCCGTGGCGCAGGCGCGCGTCTATGACGCCGCGGGCGCGGACGAGCTGTGCTTTCTTGATATTGGCGCGAGCCACGAAGGGCGCGGAACGATCCTCGACGTCGTCGCGCGGACGGCGGCGGTGTGTTTCATGCCGCTGACCGTCGGCGGCGGGGTGCGCAGTGCGGCGGATGCCCGCGCGCTGCTGCTCGCCGGCGCGGACAAGGTCGCGGTGAACAGCGCGGCGGTGGAGCGGCCCGAACTGGTGGCGGAGATCGCCGACCGGTTCGGCGCGCAGTGCGTGGTCGGGTCGATCGACGCGCGACGGTCGGGCGACGGGTGGGAGATCTTCACCCATGGCGGGCGGCGCGGCACGGGCATCGACGCGGTGGCGCATGCGGTGCGGCTGGCCAAGCTGGGTGCGGGCGAGCTGCTCGTCACGTCGATGGACCGCGACGGGACGCGCGACGGATACGACCTTGCGCTGACCCGGACGATTGCCGACGCGGTCAACGTGCCGGTGATCGCCAGCGGCGGCGTGGGTACGCTCGACCATCTGGTCGACGGCGTGGTCGAGGGTCATGCGAGCGCGGTGCTGGCCGCGTCGATCTTTCATTTCGGGCAGCATACGATCGCGGACGCGCGGGCGTCGCTGGCGGCCGCGGGGTTGCCGGTGCGACGCTTGACGGGTGCGGGCGCGGCGGGGAGGGTGGACGCATGACCGAGACGCTCGCTCGCCTGGAAGCCACGATCGCCGCCCGCCGCGGGGGCGACCCCGACGCGTCCTATGTCGCGCGGCTGTTCGCCAAGGGCACACCCAAGATCGCGCAGAAGGTGGGCGAGGAAGCGGTCGAAGCGGTGATCGCCGCGGTTGCGGGCGACCGCGCCGGACTGGTCGGCGAGGCGGCGGACCTGCTTTTCCACCTGGCCGTACTGCTGGCCGACGCGGGCGTGCCGATCGCCGAGGTCATGGCCGAACTCGACCGCCGCGAGGGCCTGTCCGGCCTTGCCGAGAAAGCTGCCCGCACAGAGGACTGACGCCATGCCGATCGATGCGACGCTGCCCTATGACGACGACAATATCTTCGCGCGGATCCTGCGCGGGGAGATCCCGGCGAAGCGCGTGTACGAGGACGATCATGCGCTGGCGTTCCACGACATCGCCCCGCAGGCGCCGGTGCATGTGCTGGTGATCCCCAAGGGGCGCTATGTATCGTGGGACGATTTCTCCGCGACCGCCGGCGATGCGGAGATTGCCGGCTTCGTGCGCGCGGTGGCGACCGTGGCGCGGGAACAGGGGCTGGTCGAGCCGGGATACCGGTTGCTGGCCAATGTTGGCAGCCATGGCGGGCAGGAGGTGCCGCATCTGCACGTCCACCTGTTCGGCGGGCGGGCGCTTGGCCGGATGGTGGCCGAATAGCCACGCTTTTCGCGGCAATGCTTAGCCTATTGCGCGATGCGGAATAGCGGTTAGTCTTTCCCCTTTCAGCCGGAGCGGATGAGCCGCGCGTACCGGCTATGGGGGACTGGGCAGAATGATATTCGGGCGCGTTAAGTCGCTGGACGCCATCCTGGCGACGGCGGAGAGGAAATCGCTGCACCGATCGCTGGGGGCGTTGCAGCTGACGTTGCTGGGTGTCGGGGCGATCATCGGGACCGGCATCTTCGTGCTGACGTCGGAGGCCGCGCAGAAGGCAGGCCCCGGCATGATGATCAGCTTCATCATCGCGGGCGCGGTCTGCGCGGTTGCGGCACTGTGTTATTCCGAACTGGCATCGATGGTGCCGGTGTCTGGCTCCGCCTATACCTATACCTATGCGTCGCTGGGCGAGTTGCTCGCCTGGACGGTCGGGTGGGCGCTGGTCCTGGAATATGCGGTGGCGGCCAGTGCGGTCGCGGTCGGGTGGTCCGGCTATTTCGTCGGGCAGATGCGCGGCTGGTTCGGCGTCGAAATGCCGTTGTCGCTGATCGCTGGGCCTTATGCCGGGGGGATCATCAACCTGCCGGCGGTGATCATCTCGCTGGCGATCACGGGCCTGCTGATCATCGGCACCAGCGAGAGCGCCAAGGTGAACGCGGTGCTGGTCGGGATCAAGGTGACCGCGCTGACGCTGTTCATCGTGCTCGCGTTGCCGGTGATGCGGATGGAGAATTTCGAACCGTTCGCCCCGCAGGGCTGGATGGGGGCCGGCGGTTCGGGCGTGATCGGGGCGGCCGCGTCGATCTTCTTCGCCTATGTCGGGTTCGACGCGGTGTCGACCGCGGCGGAGGAGACCAAGAATCCGCAGCGCAACGTGCCGCTGGGCCTGCTCGGCAGCCTCGCGATCTGCACGATCTTCTACATGCTGGTGGCATCCGGCGCGATCGGATCGCCGCTGGGCGCGCAGCCGGTGCTGAACGCGGCTGGCCAGTGGCTGGCGCCCGGTTCGACCGAACTGGCTGCACGCTGCGCCACGATCACCGCCGCCGGTGTCGAGCCGCTGGCGTGTTCGAAGGAAGCGCTGGCGCACGTGCTGCGTGAGATCGGCTATCTGAAGATCGGCAATTTGATCGGTCTGGCGGCGTTCCTGGCGCTGCCGTCGGTGATCCTCGTCATGATCTTCGGCCAGACGCGGATGTTCTTCGTGATGTCGCGCGACGGGCTGCTGCCCGAAAAGCTGTCGACGATCCATCCGAAGTGGAAGACGCCGCACATCATCACCGCGATCACCGGGATCGGCGTGACTCTGGCCGCGGCGTTCCTGCCGGTCGGCAAGCTGGCCGATATCGCCAATGCGGGCACGCTGTTCGCATTCCTGATGGTGGCGATCGCGGTGCTGCGGCTGCGCAAGACGCATCCGAACGTGAAGCGCGCGTTCCGCGTGCCGGCGGTGTGGCTGGTCGCGATCCTGACGATCTTGGGTTGCGTCGGGCTGTTCCTCGCCTTGCCGAGCGACGCGCAGTTGGTGCTGCCGGTGTGGGGCGCGGTCGGGCTGCTGCTGTACTTCGCCTATGGCTACCGCAAGAGCCACGTGGCGCGCGGGCTGGACGTGGTGCCGGACGCACCGAAGACGCCGGGGACGTTTTAAGGCCAGGTCCGGCGTGTGGCCCGGTTCGCGTGATGAGGCGCGGACCGGGCGGACCAGCGGTTGGTGATGGGATGCAGCTGGGCTCAGCCATAAGCGTGGCGCTGCCCGAACGTGACACGGTCGGCGAGCGGACGCAGGGTTTCTCTGCTGCTTTCTGACGAGAAGCGTCTTGCGGGATGCGGCCGGCCTATCGCCGGACCAGCTTTGGCGCGATCGTGGCGCTGTAACTGCGCCGAGGCGACGCGCACGGCCTGCAACTTAGGCCATCACGTGCTTACGCACGAAACCTTGAGGCGTTTAGACGGGCCCGGCTGGCGTGACGCTCGTCTTCGGTGCCGTGTTGGTGGTGCCGTTGCCCTCACCCCCAAACCCCCTCCCCTGAACGGGAGGGGGTTTTTTGTTGCGTCTTCGTCCTGCGTCGGGACTTAGCCCAGGCGGGCGGTGACGAGGGTCTTGAGGTCGGCTTCGGGGCGCGCGCCGTAGTGGCTGATGACTTCGGCGGCGGCGACGGCGCCCATGGTCAGGCTGTCGGCGATCGAGCGGCCCTTGGCCTGGCCGGCGAGGAAACCGGCGGCGAACAGGTCGCCCGCACCCGTCGTGTCGACGATCCGGTCGACCGGTTCGGCGGCGACCTCGTGACGGGTCGTGCCGTTTTCGATCGCGATCGCGCCGTCCGCGCCGCGGGTGACGACGAGCACGGGGACCGACTTGGCGATCTTGGCGACCGCGGCCTCGAAATCGTCGAGCGCGGCGAGGGCGAGCAGCTCCTCCTCGTTGGCGAACAGGATGTCGATGTCGCCGGCCTCGACCATCGCGACGAAATCGGCGTGGTGGTTGAGGATGCAGAACGTCGCGGAGACGCCGAGTGCGACCTTGCGGCCGGCGGCGCGGGCAATGCGGATCGCATCCTGCATCGCGGCGCGCGGTTCGGCCGGATCCCAGAGATAGCCTTCGAGCAGCAGCACGGCGGCCGATTCGACGAGCGTGCGGTCCGCGGCGTTGGTCGGCAGGAACTGCGCCGCGCCGAGGAAGGTGTTCATCGTGCGCTGGCCGTCTTCGCTGACCAGGACGAGGCAGCGGCCGGTGGGAACCGAAGCGTCGCGCGCGGGGACGTCGAACGCGATACCCTGCGCGCGGATGTCGTGGACGAACACGGCGCCGAGCTGATCGTCGGCGACCTGGCCGATGAAGCCGCACGATGCGCCCATCATGGCGGCGCCGGCGAGCGTGTTGGCGGCGGACCCGCCGCTGACTTCGCGGCCCGGGCCCATGCCGGCGTAGAGGCTTTCGGCGCGCGGCGCGTCGATCAGCTGCATCTGGCCCTTCACCATGCCCTCCTGCGACAGGAAGGCGTCGTCGGTGGCGGCAATGACGTCGACGATGGCGTTGCCGATCGCGAGAATATCGAGCGTTGGGGCGGTCAAGGCGGTCTCCGGTGGCTGCGTTGGTTGGGATCGCGCCTAGGCGGACGCGGCGGGGTTGTCGAGCGTGGTGGTGGGTTTGTGGGTTGCTTCGTTCATCGGCGCAGGCCGGGGCCTAGGTGAAGCGGTGGTGTCCAGGCCCAGGCCTTCGCCGGGGAGCGACGCGGCTTTGCATTTTGGCGGGGAACGCGGGATGAGGCGGCGACGAACCGACGAAGGAGACCTGCCCATGAAACCCGCGATCGGTCGCGATACGATGATGTGCATGTCGCTGTCCGCGCGGCCGGGCAATTTCGGGTCGCGGTTCCACAATCACCTGTACGACGCGATGGGGATCGACGGGGTCTACAAGTCGTTTTCGACCACCGATCTTGCCGGCGCGATGGCGGGGATCCGTGCGCTGGGCATTCGCGGCTGCGCGGTGTCGATGCCGTTCAAGGAGGCGGCGATCACGCTGCTCGACGATCTCGACGCGTCGGCGCGGGCGATCGATTCGGTCAACACGATCGTCAACGATGGCGGGCACCTGACCGGGTACAACACCGATTATGGCGCGGTGCGGACGCTGGTGACGCGGTCCGGGATCACCGCCGACACGCCGTTCCTGCTGCGCGGCAGCGGGGGGATGGGGAAGGCGGTTGCCGCTGCGTTGCGCGATGCGGGGCAGACGCAGGGTACGATCGTGGCGCGCAACGCGGACGCCGGGCGGCGGCTGGCTGAGCAATATGGATTCGGCTGGGTCGCGGAGTTGGACGATGCGCCAGCGGCCGGCATGCTGGTGAACGTGACGCCGATCGGTATGCGCGGCGGGAACGAGGGTGCGCTGGCGTTTCCCGACGCGATGATCGCGCAGGCGGTGCTGGTGTGCGATGCGGTCGCGGTACCGGTCGAGACGCCGTTGCTCGCCGCAGCGGCGCGGCACGGCGTCGCGCGGATCACGGGCGAGCAGATCGCGGTGTTGCAGGCGCTGGAGCAGTTCGTGCTCTATACCGGGCAGACGCCGAACGATGCGCAGGTCGCGGCGGCGGCTGTGTTCGCCGCGGCGGGTTAGCGCCTATTGCCGGCTGAGCATCGCGAGGCAGGCTGCGCGGTCGTAGTCGGCGCCGGCGGGGGTGCGGGCGTCGACCCAGGTGACGACCGGTTTGCCGTTGCCCTTGGGGTAGAGATAGGTGTCGAGCACACAGGCGGGGCCGACGAACTGCAGCCGCCGGCCGCGGTCCTCGCGCTGGTCCTGGTCGGGGGTGCCGAGTAGTGCCACGACCGCGTCGGCATCGCGCCCCATCACGCGTTCCAGCCCCGCCGGGTTGATGACCGTCGCGCGCGGCGGCGCCTGCGCCACGCCGGGCTTGACCGGTGCGGTGGCGCAACCGGCGAGCGCGAGCAGCAGCGCGGCCCCGCAGGCGCCGGCTGTGCCATGGAATGTCCGCCGGGTCGTCATGGTCATCGCCGTCTCCGGTGGTACAGATGCGTCGCCATCGCGGCACCCAGCACGGGCGCCAGCAGGTTGACGACCGGAACCACGAACAGCACCGCCGCGACAAGCCCCAGCGGCAACCGGACGCCGCGCGTCGCGCCCAGTTCGGGCTTAATCGCGGCAGGCGGCAGATGACGCACCGCGACCATCTCCCACAGGTCGCGGCCGAGCGCGAAGCCGTTCACCGCGACGACGAGCAGCAGCGGCCCGATCCCGGTGACCAGCAGCACGATGTAGAACGGCGCGGCGAGCAGATTGTAGCCGAGTAGCCGGAGCGCCGACCGCAGCCCCATCGCCGCCCCGCGCGCCCAGCCGGGGGCCCGCGCCGCCGTGGCCGCCGCGGGGTAGTGCCGCCGCTCGACCGCCGCGACGATCTCGTCCGAAAAGGCACCGATCACGCCGATCGCGATGGCCGGAAACAGCAGCCAGACCGCAACGACCAGGAACAACAGCGTGCCGACCGTGCCCAGATCGCGCGTGCAAAGCTCGTAGGACGCGACCGCGACGCAGCTGTCGCTGCCGACGATCAAGGTATGCAGCACATAGCCGACCGCCGCGAACAGCAGCAGCGTGACGAGCAGCGACAGCCCGAGCACGCGCAGGATCGCCCGGTCGCCCAGTTGCCGAATCGAAAGCAGGAGGGCGGCGATCATGCGGCGGAGTATCCTGTTGTTGAGTTCGGCACCGGCGGCGGCCGATCGGCGGTTCGGGCATATCACCGGATCGGACGCTGCTCTACCGGTGGCGTCGGTCCTGCCCGGCCCGCGATGCTACAGTCCGCGCGCGTCCATCCGCGGTGCTTCGTAATCGCCATCCTCGCCCGGATAGCGCAATTGACCTGCGAAGCGGCCGTCCGCCTTTGCCAGCGACCAGATGAGGCTCTGCCCGGCTGGCAGGGTGTCCGGCTTCAACGCAAGGGTCGACGATGCGAAGGCGGTTTCGGCATCGACGAGCCGCCAGCCCCGTGCGCGGAACATGGCCAGCATGTCGTCGAGGAAGAGGCCGGTCGTCAGCCGGTGATGCAGCAGGATCGTGTGATCGATTGAGTGTCCGAAAAGCGATCGGGCGAGGCCGTCGTAGAAGGTCGCCCGTTCCCACACATGGTCGAGATAGAAGCGCCGATAGGGTGCGATCGCGCTGTGCGGATCGACCGCCAGCCGGGCTTTCAAGCGGTTGTCGATGTACCAGTCCGACGTGTCGATCGTCACCGGCGCGTTGCGATATCGGTGGCGATCGAGGAGCGCGCGCATCGCGTCGCGCCCGGTCGCAGTCTTGCCTTCCGCGAGATAGGGGAAACGGAAAAGCCTGCGAAAGCCGGCGTAGCGTGACAGCAGGGGCTCGCAACGCAGGATGTCCGCCATCAGCCCGGCGGGATCCTGCCCGCTGAAATAGCGATGCGAGAAACTATGGTTGCCCAGGATATGCCCCTCGTCCGACCAGCGCGTCAGAACGCGGGGGGCGACCGTGGCGTCGACATATTTGCCGGCGACGAACCCGGCCGCCTTCACCCGGTGACGCCGCAAGGCCGCAAGGATCGCCGCGTCGCGCTCCGATCCGCTGAGCAGTGGCGTGTCGGACAGGTCGAAGTCGTCGATGGTGACGGCAATGCCGGGGGTCGCCGCGGCCCGCCCGCGGTCGGGCCGTGCGCAGCCGGCGACGAGGCCGGAGGCAGCGAGCCCGGCAAGCAGGGTTCGACGATCGGGATGAACGGCCATGCCGCATGATGGGGGCCATGGGGTCGTCTGGCAATCTCAGCCGATGGGTTTCGTCAGGTTCCGGATCGGTCTGACAATCTTCGACCAGTCGCCCGCATAGCAGCATCGGCCTGCTATGCGCGGGCGGGACGCACGTTACGGCGTTGGCGATGCCTCCGCCGGCTCGATATAGTGCGGCACGAAGCGGGCGAGGTTGCGGGTGATGGCGTGGTCGTCCTCGCGGATGCCGATGCCGGCGGGCTGGTCGCCGACGATCCAGGCACCGATCACCGGGTAGCGGCCGTCATATTCGGGGGGCATGCAGAGCGCCTGGCGGATGTGGCCTTCGGCGCCGTAGCCTTCGTCGAGGACGGTTTCGGATGCGCCGGCGCGGACCAGTTCGATGTTGGCCCCTTCGCGCGAGAGGAGTGGCTTGCGGACATATTCTTCGCCCAATGCCGCGGCCGCGGAGTCGTCGTCGAAGAAGGCGGGGAGGAGGTTGGGGTGGTCGGGGTGGCGTTCCCACAGCAGCGGCAGGATGCCCTTGTTCGACAGGATCGCTTTCCACGCCGGTTCGATCCAGCGGACGCCCGCGCCGGTCAGGCTCGGCGCGTAGGGTTCGCGGAACATGTCCTCCCACGGGTACAGCTTGAACGCGGCCTGGATCTCGTCGCCGGCATCGTCGACGAACTGGCCGGTTTCGTTGAGGCCGATCGCGTTCATCGCGACGAACTTCGGTTCGATCCCGACCTGGCTGGCGAGATCCTCGAAGAACCGGACGGTCTGGCGGTCCTCGATCGACTGCGGCTCGGCGGCGAAATGGACGTAGCCGCCGGTTGGGAAGATCGCCTTGAACCGGTCGCGGAGTGCCTCGAACAGCGAGTTGAACTGGTCGCTTCCGGCCGGGAGCGCGCCGGTTGAGAGGCGTTCTTCCAGCCAGATCCACTGGAAGGTCGCGCATTCGAACACCGCGGTCGGCGTATCGGCGTTATATTCGTAGAGCTTGGGCGGGCCGGAGCCGTCATAGGCGAAGTCGAACCGGCCGTAGAGCGAGGGATCGCGCCGTGACCAGCTGTCGCGCACTAACTGGCGCTGCTCACGCGGGATGGCGAGGCGGTCCATCAGCGCGTCATGGCGGCAGACCTCCTCGACCAGGTCGAGGCACATGCGGTGCAGTTCTTCGGCGGCGGGTTCGAGGACGTCCTCGATCTCCGTCATCGAGAAGGCATAGGCTGCGGTCTCGTCCCAGTACGGCGCGCCATCGGTGGCGTGGTAGACGAAGCCGATCGCGTCGGCCTTGGCCTGCCAGTCGGGACGCGGGGCGAGAGGGATGCGGCGCATGTTCGGTGTCCTTCACCTCTTCTTCCGTTCGGTTCGAGCCTGTCGAGAACCCTCTTAGCGAAAGAGAAGGCTGTTCTCGACAAGCTCGAACCGGACGGCGGTCCGGGGGCGTGGGTGGGGCCGTTCTCGACAGGCTCGAACCGAACGGGAAGGGGTTGGGTCCGGCCGGCGGAAGGCTACTCCGCCTTGTCCGTGTCGCGCGTTGCCTCCAGCCGCAGCGGTTCCGACTTCGGCGCCGACAAGCGCGCCAGCACGTCGTCGGCCGAGGACTGGCCCGGCGCGATGCCGGCGAGGCGGAGCTTTTCGTCGAGGTCGGCGCCGGTGCGCATGTCCTCGAGCTCGTTGGCGGCGTTGATCCGTTCGCCGCGGATCGCCTGGCGTTCGCGGATGCGGGCCAGACTGTCGGCGGCGGAGCCGAGCGAGTTGCCCGCGCCCGAACCGCGGGTGGCGACCGAGGCCTGCGCCTTCTGGACGCTCTCGTTCACCTTCACCACCTCGACCTCGCGGCGGAGCTGTTCGATCTTGCGATCGGTCGCGGCGATGGTGGTGTGGATCTTGCCTTCGGCTTCCTTCATCGCCTCAAGCTGCGGCGTCTTGAGCGCGATATCCTGTTCAAGGTCGGCGACCCGCTGCGCCACCTGGCGGGCGAGGTCCATATTGCCCTTGTCCATCGCCGCCTTGGCGGACGCCATGTACTTTTCGACCTGCGCGCGGAAGCTCGCCACTTCCTGTTCCAGGATGCGGCGGCGCGCGACGAGGCCGGCCATGTCGTCGCGGGCCTTGCCCTGCGCGTTGTCGGCGTCGCGGATTTCCTGGTCCAGGATGCGCAACGCGTTGGCATCGACGATCGCGCTCGACGCTTCGTGCGCGCCGGCGCGGCCCAGGGTGAACAATTTACTCCAGATGGCCATGGACGTTGCTCCGGTCAGTGCGATGAGGGGACGAAGGCTTCGCGTAGCGGCCCGGCGGCCTCGATCGCGTTTTCGGCGAGCATGCGAAATTCGATGAGAACGGTGTCGAGCGGACTGCTGACGGCGAGTTCGCCGAACAGTTCGTAATAGTCACGGCCATCGACCTGGCCGATGCCGAAATTGGACAGCGGCACGAGCTTCTGCGTCTTGAGCAGATATTCGTTGAACGCCGCGCGCTCAGGCTGCTCGTCGCACGGCCACAGCAGGACGGACGCTGCGATCTGCGCATCCGAGACATTGACGAACAGTTCGAGATCGCCGTGCTGGTGCATGGTGACGAGCAGCACGGGGTCGCTGCCCTCGATCATGTGGACGCTGAATTCCCCGTCGGCGACGGGGGCGCAGCGGTCGAGTGCCGCCTTCAGCGAGCGGACGGTCCAGGCGGTGTCGGTCATGGGGGCAGGCTCCGCGGTTTGGTCGTCCGGTACATAGGAGGTTGCGGGCGGCGGGGGTAGTGGGTGGTGTGGTCGATCTGTGTTGGAAACAGTCGTCATCCCGGCGGAGGCCGGGATCTCCCTCGGGCTTGGGGTGGACGCTTCACCGAAGGGAGATCCCGGCATTCGCCGGGATGGCGTGCGTGGGGAGGGCGGGTGGCTGTGTGGCGCAACTGCCCCACTCAACTTGTGGCCCGGCAAGGGCTTTGCTTCGTTCACCCCGCGTTCTATGCCTGCACCCGGCGGATTGGAGTCTCCTGCATGTTCGATCGTCTGTTCGGCCGCGACAAGGCGCCGGAGAATGCGTTGCCGGTGATCCGCAACGTCACGCTGGGGCGGACGGTGATGCTCGATCCGCTTGCGTGGCGGCGGTTCGGCGATACGCTGAAATTCCCGTTCGATCGCGATACGTTGCAGATCGTGGCGCAGGGCCTGGTCGAGCTGACCGACGGCAGCTTCGTCCACCGATTCTACACCGAGGACGACATCATGTTCCAGGCGGTGTCGACCGACCGCGCGGGACAGGACGTGACCGATGTCACGCTGTTCGCGCCGTGGGACAGCGCTTATCCGGGCTCTGGATCGGAACGCGCGCCGTGGATCCGCCGGCTGTCGGCGCCGGTGTTCACCGCACCCGGCCTGCCCGACTATACGCGCTTCTGGTTCGGGCCGGACGCGCCGGTGCAGGATCCGGTGACGTTCTGGGAGGATATCCACGACGACCGCGACGGCGTGGTCGACCGGCGGATCTTCCAGAAATGCATGCTGTTCGCGCGGGAACTGGACGAGCCGGACGCGCGCGAACTGCTGCTCGCGATCGAACAGCAGAGCGAGGCCGGCGAGGTGTCGTTCGAGATCATGCTGGGCGTCGCGCTGGAACTGGGCGAGTTCAAGGCCTGACGCGTTCAAGGCCTGACGGGCAAACGGGGGGAAGACGATGTTTCAGGATTATGGTTTCGGGGCGAGTGCGGCGGCATTCCTGATCGCGTTCGCGGCGGCGGGCGTGCTGACGATCGCGTTCAAGCTGATCTACCAGGCGGCGACGCCGTACAACGAGCGCACGCTGATCCGCGAGGGCAACGTCGCCGCGGCACTCACGCTTGGTGGCGCGCTGATCGGTTATGTCCTGCCGGTCGCGTCGGCGCTGGAACATACCGTTTCGCTCGTCGAGTTCGGCGTATGGGCGGTGATGGCCGGCGTGATCCAGATCGTCGCGGTCACCGTGGTGCGGATGATCGTGATGCGCGATTTCAGCGACCGGATCGTACGCGGCGAAATGGCGGCGGCGGTCTATATGGCAAGCATCTCGATCAGCATCGGCGTGCTCAACGCCGCCTGCATGACGGCCTGAGGAGGCCATAGCGATGAAGCGTTCCCGGACGATCGTGCTGACATCCCTGATGGCGGGGGCGGGCGTGTCGCTCTCCGCGTGCGACGGCGACGATCCCGGCGGCAAGCCGGTCGAGGCAACGAGTTACACCTCGGTCGCGGCGTGCAAGGCCGACGCGCAGATGACGCCCGAGGCATGCGACAAGGCCTATGCCGATGCGCAGAAGGCGAACGAGACGAACGCGCCGCGGTTCGACCAGCGCCAGAGCTGCGAGGCGCAGTACGGCGTCGACCAATGCGTGCCGCGCAACAACGGCAGCTTCTTCACGCCGCTGCTGACCGGGTTCATCGTGGGTCAGGCGCTGAGCAACATGGGGGGCGGCGGGTATCGCGGCGCGCCGATGTATCGCGATCGCTACGGCAGCTATTATGGCGGTGGCGGCGTGCCGTTCGGGCGCGACTATGTCAGCGGGCGGACGCGGATCGGGTCGAACGCGTTCAACCCGACGGTGCGGGCGCCGACGCGGATCCAGTCGCGGAGTTCGGTTATCTCGCGCGGTGGCTTCGGCGGCGGTGGCGGCCGAAGCTTCGGTGGGTGATTTGATGGCCGGGTGAGGCGGGGACGGGGGCTGGCGCTTTGGTGGTCCCACTCAAGTGCTTGCCGCGGCGATCCGGCCGACTTGATGGAGCCAAGGCGCGCCGCACGGACACGAGTAACCTCACACCTCCCGTTTGGTCCGAGCCTGTCGAGAATTCAGCGCGGAGTTCTCGACAAGCTCGAACCAAACGGTGTTGGGGAGGGGTTCAGTTGGATCTCGGGCCGAGCGCGCGGCCGAGACGTAAACCTAACCCTTTCGAGTTACTTGCGCGCCTTTCGAGCGGCGTACTTCGCGTCGCGCGCGGCCTTCTGCGCGGCCTTGCGGTCGGATTCGGACATCTGGGCCTCTTCGGCGGCCTTCTTCTCGGCTTCTTCGCGGATGGCGCGTTCGGCCTTGCGGATGGCGTCGGCCTCTTCCTTTTCGGCCAGCTTGGCGGCGCGGCGTTCGGCCTGGAGGGCCTCCTTAGCTTCCTGCGCGGCAAGCTTTTCCGCGACCAGCGCCGGATCGGGCGCGGCCTTGTTCTTCATCGCTTCCAGCGCCTTGGTCTTGGCGGCGGCGGCGGCACTGCGACGGTCGGAAAAATCGGGATTATAGGTCTTCATAAAAGCGGGTCTGATGCCTTTGCAGGGGGAGAAACGGCGGATGCGCCGGACGTCGGCGCAGCCCCTATCACAATCGGTGCTGTTCGGCCAATTCCGCGAGTGCATCGACCGCGGCGGCCAGCCCGTCCTCGTCGGTCGGCCCCGTCACGCGTGTTGCAGCGTCGCGCACCGCCTGTGGCGCTTGGCCCATCGCGATCGATTGGCCGGCGCGCGCGAACATCGGCAGGTCGTTGGGCATGTCGCCCGCGACCGTGACGTCGGCGAGCGAAACGCCGATCGCGTCCGCCAACGCCGCCACCCCGTCGCCCTTGTTCGCGGCGAGAGCGGTGATGTCGAGATAATAGGGTTGCGAGCAGGCGATCGTCGCGGCGCTGCCGTGCGCGGCGACGAGTTCGGCCTCGACCCGTGCGACCAGCGGCGCGTCGTCGCTGACGCCGACGATCTTGTCGATGCGGTCGATCATCGCGGCGAAGTCGTCGGTGTAAACCGGGTCGATCGCGGCGGCGACCTGTTCGCGCTCAAGGTGGTGGCTGTCCTGGCCGCTGGCATACCATTTGCCGTCCGCGAACACCCAGCGGTCGATGTTCGCCGCGCGCAGCCGGGCGAGCGTGTCGGTCGCAACATCGGCGGGCACGTGTGCGGCGGAGATCACCGTGCCGTCCGGCTTCACGATCGTGCCGCCGTTGAAGGCACCCATCGGCAGGTCGATGCCCAGCCGTTCGGCATGCGCGATCATGCCCGACGGGGGCCGTGCGCTGATCAGCGTCACAGGCACGCCAGCGGCGCGGAGCCGGCGGATCGCGGCGACGGTCAGTTCGGTCAGCACCTTGTCCTTTCGGACCAAAGTGCCGTCGATGTCGGAGATGAAGAGGCGGGTCATGCGGGCCTTCCGATTGTGTGCCAGGCGCGGCCGTCGCGTGTCAGGAGGTCCGCGGCGGCGGCGGGGCCGTCGCTGCCGGCGGGATAGGGTTCGGGTTCGCCGTCCGCGGCCCAGGCGTCGAGGATCGGCTGCACCGCCTCCCAGCCGGACTCGATCTGATCGGCGCGCTGAAACAAAGTCTGGTCGCCGGTCAGCATGTCGTAGAGCAGGGTTTCGTAGCCGGTCGTGTGGCCGAGCTTGAAGTGATCGGCATAGGCGAAGTCGAGGCTGACCGGTGCGGGTTCGATCACCGGGCCGGGCTTCTTGGCGAGGATCTCGATGCTCAGCCCTTCGTCCGGCTGGATCTGGATCACCATGCGGTTGGGCGGCAGGCGGTTGTGATCGACGCCGGCGAACTGCGCATAGGGCACGGGTTTGAACTGGACGACGATCTCGGTATCGCGCGCCGCCAGCCCCTTGCCGGTGCGCAGGTAGAACGGCACGCCGGCCCAGCGCCAGCTGTCGACCATCAGTTTCAGCGCGACATAGGTTTCGGTGCGGCTGTCGGGCGCGACCTCCGGTTCCGAACGATAGTCGGCAACGTCGGCGTCGCCCGCACGGCCGGCAGTGTAGCGGCCGCGGACGGCAACGTCGGCGACCTCTTCGGGCTTCGGCGCGCGAATCGCGGCGATGACCTTGGCCTTCTCGTTGCGGATCGCCTCCGACCCGAAGTCGTTCGGCGGTTCCATGCCGACCATGGCGAGCAGCTGGAACAGGTGGTTGGGCACCATGTCGCGCATCGCGCCGGTCGCGTCGTAGAATTTGCCGCGCGTGCCGACCGTGACCGTTTCGGCCGCGGTGATCTGGACATGGTCGATGTGGTGATTGTTCCACACCGCTTCGACCATCGTGTTGGCGAAGCGCGTGACGAGGATGTTCTGGACGGTTTCCTTGCCGAGAAAATGGTCGATCCGGTAGATCTGCGTCTCGTCGAGATGCTTCAGAATGCGTTCGTCGAGCGCCTGGGCGGATGGCAGGTCGTGGCCGAACGGCTTCTCGATCACCACTCGGCGGAACGCGTCGTCGGTCTGGGTCAGCAGGCCGGCTTGCCCCAAGCTGTCGATCACCGGTCCGAAGAAGCCGGGGGCGGTGGCGAGGTAGAAGGCGGCGTTGCCGTCGATGCGGTCCTTCAGCGCGGCGTAGGTCGCGGCGTCCTCGAAATCGCCCTGGAGGTAGGTGACGCGGTCGCGCAGCTTGAGCCAGTCGGGGTCGCCGGCGCCGGATTTGTCGCCGTGCGCGCCGCCTTCGCCGTCCGCCTTGCCGATGAAATCGTCGAGCTGTTCGCGGAGCGCATCGTCGGTGACGTCGTGGTGGCTGACGCCGATGATCTTGAAGTCGTCACCGACCAGCCCGCTGCGCACCAGGTTGACGATCGCCGGCACGAGCAGCCGGCGGGTGAGATCGCCGAGCGCGCCGAAGATGACCAGGGTCGCGGGCGGGGCCGGGGGCGTGTCGGTCGTGCCGCCGGCCGGCATGCTCGGCCCCCCGCTGACTGCACCGGTCATTGCGGCATTTCCACATGGCCGCCGAAGCCGAACCGCATCGCGGAGAGCAGCTTGTCGCCGAACGTCGTGTCGACGCGGCTGCGGTAGCGCGCGAAGAGGGCGGCGGTCAGCACGTTGGCGGGCACCTTCTCCTCCATCGCGGCGTCGATCGTCCACTGACCCTCGCCGGAATCGGCGACATGGCCGCTATACCCTTCGAGCATCGGGTCGCCGGCCAGACCGATCGCGGTCAGGTCGAGCAGCCACGAGGAGATGACGCTGCCGCGGCGCCAGACCTCGGCGATGTCGGGCAGATTGAGGTCGAAGCGCTCGTCCTCGGGCAGCTTGTCCGATGCCTTGCCCTTCAGGATGTCGAAACCCTCGGCATAGGCCTGCATCAGGCCATATTCGATGCCGTTGTGGACCATCTTGACGAAGTGACCGGCGCCGGCGGGACCGGCGTGGATGTAGCCGCGCTCGGCACGGTCGTCGCCGGTGTCGCGGCCCTTGGTGGGCACCACGTCGCCGCGGCCGGGGGCGAGCGCGTCGAAGATCGGATCAAGCAGGCGCACCGCGTCGTCGCTGCCGCCGATCATCATGCAATAGCCGCGTTCGAGGCCCCAGACGCCGCCGGACGTGCCGACGTCGACATAATGGAGGCCCTGTTCGCCGAGCACCTTGGCGCGGCGGATGTCGTCCTTGTAGAAGCTGTTGCCGCCGTCGATCACGATGTCGCCGGGCGCGCAGAGTGCGGCGATCGTCTCGACCGTCTGTTCGGTGATCGGGCCGGCGGGGAGCATCGACCAGAAGATCCGCGGGCTGTCGAGCTTGCCCGCCATGTCCTCGATCCCGGACGCCGCGACTGCACCGTCGGCGGCGAGCGCGGCGACCGCCTTGTCGTCGCGGTCATAGGCGACGACCTCGTGGCCGGCGCGCATCAGGCGGCGGGCGATGTTGCCGCCCATGCGGCCGAGGCCGATGATGCCGATCTTCATGGGAATGCTCCTACTGGTCGTTCAACTTGAACCCACATCGTCATCCCGGCGCAGGCCGGGATCTCGTGTGGCTTGGTCGGCCCCCGCCGCAGGGAGATCCCGGCTTTCGCCGGGATGACGGCGGGGGGTTAGGTCCGGTCGATCAGTCCGCGACGCTGGCGATCACCATGTCGACGAGACGGTCGAAGGCGGCGTCGTGCTTCAGGTGGACGCGCATCACGCGCTGGCCGCGTTCCACGAGGACGTCGAGGTCGCCGCGCGCCTGCGCCAGCTGGACGGTGCCGAAGCTCGCCTTGCCACCGGGGACCGCGACGTCGTCGGACGGCGTGCGGGTGATTTCCAGGAAACTGCCCGTGCGCGGGCCGCCCTTGTACGCCTGACCCGTCGAGTGGAGGAAGCGCGGGCCGAAGCCGGCCACCGTTGCCACCTGACGCGCGTCGCGGATCGCCGCCCGCATCCGGGCGATGCCGTCGGCATGCGCGTCGTTGCGTTCAATATAGGCGAGGAAGCCGGCATAGTCGCCAGGCACCAGGCTGGCGAAGTGGGTCTGGAGCAGGACGGCCGGGTCGGTCGGCGCGAATTCCGGGTCGCCGGGTGCGAAGATCGCGATATCGCCATCGTCGTAGAGCGGTGTTTCGGGTTCGAGTGCGCCGGTCGCCTCATAGGCGTCGACGAGCTTGCGCGCCTCGACCTTGGCGGCCTCGACATCGGGCTGGTCGAACGGATCGATCCCGATAATCGCGCCGGCGACTGCGGTCGCCATTTCCCAGCGGAAGAATTCCTGGCCGAGCTGCATCGGATCCGCGACCGAGATGCGGACCAGCGGGTGGCCGCCGTCGGCGAGTGCCTTCAGCGTCGATTCGAGGCGGTCGTCGCTGTCGCCGGCCAGGTGCAGATGCACGAACAGGCGGTCGGTGCCGTAGCTGTCCGCGGAGCCGATCGGTTCGAGGTCGACGGGGACGATGCCCTTGCCTTCCTTGCCCGTCGATTCGGCAACGAGCTGCTCCAGCCAGCTGCCGAACGCGGCGAGGCTGGGGCTGGGGCTGGGCAGGATGGTCAGCTTGTCGCGACCGGCCAGTGCCGCCTCGCCCATGATCGCGCCGAGCCGCATGCCGGGGTTGGTGGCGGGCGGGCTGTCCGGGCCGCAGGCGAACACCATTGCCTTGGCCGCGGTGAAGAAGGCGGGGACGTCGACGCCCATCATCGCGGCCGGAACCATGCCGAACACCGACAGGACCGAATAGCGCCCGCCGATTGCGGGATCGCCGTGGAAGATGTCGCCGAAACCGTCCGCCTTGGCCGACGCCTCCAGCTTGGAGCCGGGATCGGTCACCGCGACGAAATTCTTCGGATCGGCACCGGGCAGGCTGCGGAAATAGGCCTCGAGCAGCTGCGGTTCGAGCGTCGAGCCGGACTTGGACGAGACAAGGAACGCGGTGTTGCCCGCGTCGATCCGGCCGGCGATGGTCGCGACCTGCGCCGGATCGGTGCTGTCGAGCGCGTGGAAGCGCGGGGCGTCTTCGCCACGCGGGACGATCGCGCCGATCACTTCCGGCCCGAGGCTCGATCCGCCCATGCCGAGCAGTACGATATCGGCCTTGCCCTTGGTCTTTTCCGCCAGCTTGGCGAGCGCGTCGTCGTCGACCTGCTCGCCCTTGCCCGCGGCGAGCCAGCCGAGCCACTTGCCTTCGTCCTGGCCCGTCCAGAGCGTTGCGTCGGCCGCCCAGAGCCGGCGGCTCCACGCGTCCTTGCGCATCGTGCCGATCCGCGTTTCGACGGCTTCGTCGAGCGACTTGGACAACGTGGCGGACATGCCGTTGAGCTTGTCGCCCAGGAACGTCTCGCGCTTGCCCGCCACCGCACCGAGCAGCGAGTCGGCGGCGTCGGCGAACAGTTTCACGCCCGCAGTGACGAGGCCGGTGGTGACGTCGCCCAGCTTCAGGTGGAGGCGGTCGGCCTCCGCCATCACATGCTCCGCGTCGGGGATGTCGTTGGTCAGCTGCGCGGTCGCATCGCCATGGTCGCGGAACGCATCCATCGTGGCGGGCGGCATGGTGTTGACCGTGTCGCGACCGATCAGCGTCTCGATGTAGAGGACGTCGCTATACGCCTTGTCCTTTACGCCGGTCGACGCCCAGAGCAGCCGCTGGACCTGCGCGCCCTTGGCGGCGAGCGCCTTCCAGCGGTCGGTTTCGAGGATCGCGAGGTAATCCTGGTAGGCGAGCTTGGCGTTTGCGATCGCGACCTTGCCGCGGATCGCCTTCAGCGCGTCGGCTTCCGGGTCGCCCTTGGCGATGCGTTCGTCGATCGCCTTGTCGATCTGCGCATCGATGCGGCTGATGAAGAAGCTCGCCACGCTGGCGATCCGATCGATCGCCTGGCCGGCGGCGACGCGTTCCTCAAGCCCTTCGAGATAGGCCATCGCGACGGCGCGGTAGGCATCGCGCGAGAACAGCAGAGTGACGTTGATGCTGAGCCCGTCGGCGATCAGCTGGCGGATGGCGGGGACGCCTTCCTGCGTGCCGGGGACCTTCACCATCAGGTTGGGACGATCGACCGCCTCGGCCAAGCGGCGGGCCTCCTCGATCGTGTCGTCGGTCGCCTGCGCGAGGTAGGGCGAGACCTCGAGGCTGACATACCCGTCCTTGCCCTCGAGCCGGTCATAGACCGGGCGGAGGTCGTCCGCCGCGGCCTGGATGTCGGCGATCGCGAGGCTTTCGTAGACCGCGACGATCGTGCTGTCGCCCTTGTCCAGATAGGCGGACAGGCCGTCGTCATAGGCGTCCGAGTGGCCGATCGCCTTTTCGAAGATCGACGGGTTGGACGTGACGCCGGTGAGGCCGTCCTCCTCGATCAGCTTGCGCAGACCGCCGTCGGCGAGGAACTTGCGATCGACGAAGTCGAGCCAGACGGCCTGACCCGCCTGCTCGAGCTTGTTCAGCGGGCCGCTCATTTTCCGTTCCCCTGCATCACTTCGTGCGCGACCTTCACGACGTTGTCGATCGTGAAGCCGTACTTCTCCTGAAGCTTGGCGAGCGGGGCCGACGCGCCGAAGGTGGACATGGTGATCGTCGCACCGTCATGGCCGACATAGCGATCCCAGCCCATCGACCCGGCCTGCTCCACCGCGACGCGGGCACGGACCGCGGGCGGGAAGATCGCGTCGCGATATTCCGCGTCCTGGTTCTCGAACAGTTCCCAGCTCGGCATCGACACGACGCGGGCGCGGACGCCCTCGGCACGCAGCTTCTCGTACGCATCGACGACCAGCGACACTTCGCTGCCGGTGCCGATCAGGATCACGTCCGGATCGCCGCCGCCGGCCTCGGCCAGGATGTAGGCGCCCTTCTGGAGCCCCTCGGCCGATGCGTACTTCTCGCGATCCAGCGTCGGGAGTGCCTGGCGCGAGAAGATCAGCGCGCTCGGCCGGTCGGACTGCTTCAGCGCGACGGACCAGGCCTGTGCGGTCTCGTTCGCGTCGCCCGGGCGGATCGTGACGAGGCCGGGGATGGCGCGCAGCGTGGCGAGATGCTCGACCGGCTGGTGCGTCGGGCCATCCTCGCCCACGCCGATGCTGTCATGCGTGAAGACAAAGATCGTCGGCACTTCCATGATCGCGGCGAGCCGGATCGGGGCGCGCATATAGTCGGCGAACACTAGGAACGTGCCGGTGTAGGACCGCAGGTAGCTGAGTGCCATGCCGTTGGCGATCGAGCCCATCGCATGTTCGCGCACGCCGAAATGCATGTTGCGGCCGCCCGGCGTGGCGGCGGTGAAGCTGCCCGCGCCGTCGAACTTCAGGTCGGTCTTGGTCGATGGCGACAGATCGGCGGCACCGCCCATCAGGCTGGGCACGCGCTTGGCGATCGCGTTCAGCACCTTACCACCGGCGTCGCGGCTGGCGACGCCCTTGGCGTCGGCCTCGAACACCGGCAGGTCGGCGGCCCAATCGTCGGGCAGTTCACCCTGGCGCATCCGCTCCAGTTCGGCGGCGAGCGCGGGATACTTTTCGCGGTAGGTCGCGAAGGTCGTGTCCCAGCTCTCGCGCAGCGGGCGGCTGCGGTCGATCATGCTTTGCGCGAAATGCTCGGCGACGCCCTCGGGGACGTAGAAATCCTTGTCCTCGGGCCAGCCATAGGCCTTCTTCGTCGCCTTGATCGCGTCGGCACCGAGCGGTTCGCCGTGCGCCTTCTCGCTGCCCGCCTTCGGACTGCCCCAGCCGATCACGCTGTCCACCACGATCAGCGTCGGCGCATCATGCGTGTCGCGGAACGTCCGGAACGCATCGGCCAGCGCGACCGTGTCGTTCGCGTCGGCGACGTGCAGCGTCTTCCAGCCATAGGCGCGGAAACGGGCGGCGACATCCTCGGTGAAGGCGAGGTCGGTGCCGCCCTCGATGCTGATCTGGTTGCTGTCGTAGATCCAGCAGAGGTTCGACAGCTTCATATGACCGGCGAGCGAGGCGGCCTCCGCGGTCACGCCCTCCATCATGTCGCCGTCGCCGCAGAGCGAATAGACGTCGTGGTCGAACAGGACCATGTCGTCCTTGTTGAAATGCGCCGCCAGGTGACGCTCGGCGATCGCCATGCCTACCGAGTTGCCGCAACCCTGGCCGAGCGGGCCGGTCGTCGTTTCGACACCCGTGGTGTAGCGATATTCCGGGTGGCCGGGCGTCTTGGACGACAGCTGGCGGAACCCCTTGATATCGTCGAGGCTGACCGCGGGATCACCGCTATACTCGCCGTCCGCGTTGATCTCCTTTACGCCGGCCAGGTGCAGCAGCGAGTAGAGCAGCATCGACGCGTGGCCGACGGACAGCACGAACCGGTCGCGGTTGGGCCAGTCGGGACGGTCCGGATCGTAACGCAGGAACTGCGACCAGAGCGTGTGGCCGACGGGGGCGAGCGCCATCGGCGTGCCGGGATGGCCGCTGTTCGCCTTCTGCACCGCGTCCATCGACAGCGTGCGGATGGTATCGATCGCGAGGCGCTCGGGCGAGCCATCCTCATGGAGGCCGGTGGCTGGGGTGGTCATTGCGCGATCCTTGAGCGAGCGCACGGTCGCCGGGAACGGCGCCAGCGCGGGAACGATATCGTCCGGGGAACGGCGGGCGGCCCGAACTGTTCCTGCTCTAACGGGTAAGATGAAGCTTTGTTAAGACCGTTTCTGCCAGACGATGCCGCCGTCGTCCGCGATGCAGGTTGCGTCGATTTCATCGAGGAAGAGGCCGTGGCCGAGCAGGCCGGGGATCGCTGACAACTCGGCGGCGAGCGCGGCCGGGTCCGCGATGGGGCCGAATGCGGCGTCGGCCAGCAGATTGTGCTGATCCGACCGCGTGGCGCGCAGCACGGCGGGGCCGCCCAGGTCCGCGAGCCGGCGCAGGACGAAGGCGCGGGCGAAGGGCAGGATTTCGACCGGGATGGCGCGGTCGAGCTGAGCGACGCGCTTCGATCCGTCCGCGATCGCGATCATGCGGGTGCTGGCGGCGGCGACGATCTTCTCGCGCAGCATCGCGCCGCCGCCGCCCTTTATGGCACGGAGGGCGGGGTCGATCTGGTCGACGCCGTCGATGGTAAGGTCGACCTGCGGCACGTCGTCGAACGGGAGGACGGTGAGGCCGTGCGACTGGGCGAGCGCTTCGGTTGCTTTTGATGTCACGACCGCCGTGATGCGGAGGCCGGCGCGGACCCGATCGGCGAGCGCCGCGACGGCGTGGGCCGCGGTGCTGCCGGTGCCGAGACCGACGAGCATGCCGGGCTGGATCTCCCCCACGGCGGCGATCGCGGCGGCGCGCTTGTCGGTGTCGCTGGTCATGATGCGGGAATGGCCGGTGGGGGCGGGGGTTCCCTTTGCCCCGAAACGTCATCCCGGCGAAGGCCGGGATCTCGTTCTGGCTTGGGGTGGTGCTCGACCGAAGGGAGATCCCGGCTTTCGCCGGGATGACGGTTTGGGGAGGGGAAGTCCGCGCCCGCCAAGGAACTCTAAGCCGCCAACCCTCCCAGGTCGGTTAGCGCGTCGATGTGGTGATCCGCGTCGCCGAAGAGCGTTTCGATGGCGGTCAGGCGCTTGAAGATGTGGCCGACCTTGTACTCGGCGGTGATGCCGATGCCGCCGTGGAGCTGAACCGCCTGCTGCCCGACGAAGCGCGACGCGCGGGCGACGTGGGCCTTGGCCGCGGCGATGTTGGCGGTGCGTTCGGCGGCCGGGCGGTCGAGCGAGGCGGCGGCGAGGATCGCCATGCTGCGCGCCAGTTCGAGCTGCATCAGCATGTCGACCGCGCGGTGCTGGAGCGCCTGGAACGCGGCGATCGGCACGCCGAACTGCTTGCGGGTCTTGAGATATTCGGTCGTCAGGTCGAGCGCGGCGGCCATCGCGCCGACCGCTTCGGCACAGAGCGCGGCGTTGGCGGCTTCGATCGCGCGGGACAGATGCGCCGCACCGTCGCCGGGGATGCGTTCGGCGGCGACATCATGCAGCGTCACCGTGGCGACGCGGCTGCCGTCATAGCCGGCCTCGCCGCGGATCGTGACGCCGGCGGAGGCGGGATCGACGAAGAACAAAGCGGTCGATCCCTCGCTGGTGCGAGCGGACACGATCAACTCCTGCGCCTGGTCGCCGCCCAGCACCGCGATCTTCTCGCCGGTCAGCCGGTCGCCGACAGCGACCGTCTCGCGCGCGTCGACCGTGTAGCGCGGGCCGCGCGGTTCGGCGAAGGCGACCGCGAGGCGGAGGTCGCCCGTGACGATCCGCTCGACACGCGCCGCGCGCTGCTCCGCGGTCGCCGCGTCCTGCAGCAGCGCGCCGGCCAGCACAATCGCGGAGAGATAGGGTTCGACGACGAGCCCGCGGCCGAACTCCTCCATCAGGATCATCGTTTCGGTGCCGCCGCCGCCGAACCCGCCATCGGCCTCCGCGAAGGGCAGTCCGAGCAGGCCGAGTTCGGCCATTTCGGACCAGATCGCCGGGTCGCGCCCGCCCGGCATCGCCATCATGCGGGTGCGGTCCTCGAACCCGTAGCGGTCGGCGACGAAGCGCGCGACGGTCTCACGCAGCAGACGCTGGTCGTCGGAAAAGCTGAAATCCATGGTTCAGAGCCCCATCACGGTCTTGGCGACGATGTTGCGCTGGATCTCGTTCGACCCGCCGTAGATCGAGACCTTGCGCATGGTGAAATAATAAGGTGCGGCGGCGGGCAGCCAGCGGTCCTGCGGTTCCTCGTTGCGGCCATGGTCGAGGTCGGGCTGGGCGAGACCCGCTGGGCCGGCGAGCGTCATCATGATCTCGGTCATGCGTTGCTGGATATCGCTGCCCTTCACCTTCAGGATCGAGGATGCGGCGGCCCCGGCACCCGGATCGCCGCCGCCGCCGGCGCTGTCAGCTGCCACGACACGCAGCTGGGTCAGTTCCAGCGCCTTCAAATCGATCTCGGTTTCGATCAGCTCGCGCAGGAGCCGCGCATGTTCGCGCTGCGTCATGCGCCCGTCGGCCGCCATCTCCTTCGCGGTCGCACGCGCCCAGCGCAGCCGTTCCTTCGACAGACCGATCCGCGCGATGCCCGACCGTTCGTTGCCGAGCAGATGCTTGGCATAGTCCCAGCCCTTGTTCTCCTGCCCGATCAGGTTCTCGGCCGGCACGCGGACATCGTCGAAGAAGACCTCGTTCACCTCGTGATGATTGTCGATCGTGCGGATCGGGCGGACGGTGATGCCGGGCGTCGTCATGTCGATCAGCAGGAAGCTGATCCCCATCTGCGGCTTCGGCGCGTTCGGATCGGTGCGGACCAGCGCGAAGATCCAGTCGGCATGCTGCGCCAGCGTGGTCCAGATCTTCTGCCCGTTGACGATATAGTCGTCGCCGTCGCGCACCGCGGTCGTCTTGAGCGAGGCGAGGTCGGAGCCGGAGCCGGGTTCGGAGAAGCCCTGGCACCACCAGATGTCGAGGCTGGCGGTGGGCGGCAGAAAGCGTTCCTTCTGCGCATCGGTGCCGAACCGCGCGATCACCGGGCCGATCATCGCGACGTTGAACGAGAATTCATCCGGCGCGCGGGCGAGCGACAGTTCTTCCTGGAAGATGTACTTCTGCGCCGGGGTCCAGCCGCGGCCGCCATGTTCGGCCGCCCATTTCGGCACGGCCCAGCCGCGGCGGTGCAGGATGCCGTGCCAGCGCACGATCTGCTCCTTCGTCAGGTCCGTCCGGTCGGCCACCGCGGTGCGGATGTCGTCGGGCAGTTCGGCGGCCAGAAACGCGCGGACCTCGTCGCGGAAAGCCAGTTCGTCGGCGTCGAAATCAAGGTTCATGCGCTTCGTCTCCGTCCGGATGCTTGAGCAGTCGCTTAGCCGAAGGTTGCCGTTTACGGAAGCGTAAAGCAATATCGATATTGGCAGGGCGTTCAGCAGGCTCGCTTTTTTAACTTGTCGGGACTAGGCACATATGGTGATCAGGCTGAGCAAACCCCGGACGACGCTGGTGAGATACGGCACGGATCCGTCCCGCCTCAGCCCCGAAGATGCCCGCGCCGCACGGCTTCGCGAAGGGCGATCGGTCATCGCGATCGAAGCTGCGGCGCTGTCCCGGCTGCGCGAGACGCTGGACGATTCGTTCGCCGATGCGGTCGAGCTGCTGCTGACATTGCCCGGTCGCGTGATCGTGACCGGCATGGGCAAGTCGGGCCATATCGCGCGCAAGATTGCCGCGACGCTGGCCTCCACCGGCACGCCGGCGCTGTTCGTCCACCCGGCCGAGGCGGCGCACGGCGATCTCGGCATGATGATCCCGGGCGATGCGCTGATCATGCTGTCCAATTCCGGCGGCACGACCGAGCTGAAGCCGATGATCGGCCATGCGGCGGTGCTGGGTATGCCGATCATCGCGATTTCCGCACGGCGCAATTCCACGCTGATGCGTGCCGCCACGATCCGGCTGCTGCTGCCCGCCGCGGCGGAGGCGTGCCCGGCCAATATCGCGCCGACCACGTCGACGGCGATGATGCTAGCGCTGGGCGATGCGATGGCGATGGCGACGATGCACGAACGCGGCCTGTCGCGCGACGGGTTCCAGGCGCTGCACCCCGGCGGCACGATCGGGCTGCGCCTGATGCGCGTCGCCGCGGTGATGCACTGCGACGAGGAGATGCCGGTGGTGCCGGCCGACACGTCGATGCGCGAGGTCGTGCTGACCATGACGCGGCTGACGTTCGGGATCGCGGGCGTGGTGGACGATGCCGGGCGGCTGATCGGCGTGATCACCGATGGCGATCTGCGGCGCCATGTCGATGCGTTGATGACCGGCACGGCGCGTGACGTGATGACGCATGATCCGATCACGATCGGCGCGGCCAGCTTTGCCGAGGACGCGCTTGCGCTGATGAACGATCACAAGATCACCGCGCTGTTCGTGACCGGTGGCGATGGTGCGGACGGGCAGGACGTGCCGGTCGGCGTCGTGACGATCCATGATTTCCTGCGGCTGGGGCTGGCGTGAGCGACGTGACGGGCGGTGGACGTGACGGCCGCGTGGCGATCGTCGTGCCGGCGCGCCACGCCTCGACGCGCTATCCCGGCAAGCCGATGGTCGCGATTCGCGGTGCCACGGGTGTCGAACGTCCGCTGATCCGGCGGAGCTGGGACGCGGCGCGCGCGGCGGCGGACGCGATGGGCGGCGACGTTCGTGTGATCATCGCGACCGACGACGTCCGCATCGCCGAGCTGGCCGAGGGGTTCGGCGCGGAGGTGATGATGACGCCCGAGGCGTGCGCGAACGGCACAGAACGCTGCGCCGCGGTGCTCGACCGGATCGATGACGACACCGACATCGTCGTCAATCTGCAGGGTGATGCGCTGCTGACGCCGCCTTGGTTCCTGTCCGAGCTGGTCGCCGTCCTGCGCGCGGACCCGGCGATCGCGGTGGCGACGCCGGCGGTGCGCGCGACGCCCTTGGTCCACCGCCGGTTGCTCGACGATCAGGCGGCGGGCCGGGTGGGCGGCACCACGGTCGCGACGGCGGCGGACGGGCGCGCGCTGTATTTCACCAAGGCGGTCATCCCGCATGTGCCGGATGCGCGGATCGGCGACCCGGCGTTGCCGGTGCTGCTGCATGTCGGGGTCTATGCCTATCGCCGCGCGGCGCTGGCGCGGTACGCCGCGTTGCCGGAGTCGCTGCTCGAACAGCTCGAAGGGCTGGAGCAGTTGCGGTTCCTGGACGGCGGCGTGCCGGTGCGCGTGGTCGAAGTCGATGCGCGCGGGTGCGAGTTGTGGGAATTGAACAATCCGAGCGACCTGGCGCCGATCGAGGCGCAGCTTGCGGTACGGGGAATGGAATGAACGCGATCGTCGAGAGCGGTACGATGCTGTGCGGACGCCCGGTGGGGCTGGTGCATCCGCTGTTCCTGATCGCCGGGCCGTGCGTGATCGAGAGCGAGGCGATGGCGCTGTCCACCGCCGAGCGGCTGCGCGCGATCGCCGACCGGTTAGGCGTGCTGCTGATCTACAAAAGCTCGTTCGACAAGGCGAACCGCTCGTCGGGCAGCTCGTTTCGCGGGCCGGGCCTGCACGAAGGGCTGCGCATCCTGGAAAAGGTGCGCGCCGAAACCGGGCTGCCTGTGCTGACCGACGTGCATGAAGTGGCGCAGGTCCGGCCGGTGGCGGACGTCGTCGACATGCTCCAGACGCCAGCATTTCTGGCGCGGCAGACCGACCTGATCGAGGCGGTCGCCGCATCCGGCAAGCCGGTGAACATCAAGAAGGGCCAGTTCATGGCCCCGAACGACATGGTCCACGTGATCGCCAAGGCGCGCGAGGCCGCAGCGGCGGCCGGCGTGTCGGACACCGGGCTGATGGTCGCCGATCGCGGGACCAGCTTCGGCTACAACAATCTGGTCAGCGACATGCGCGGGCTCGTCATCATGCGCAACACCGGGTGCCCGGTCGTGTTCGACGCGACCCATTCGGTGCAGCTGCCCGGCGGGCAGGGGGCGACCAGCGGCGGGCAGAGCGAGTTCGTGCCCGTCCTGGCACGCGCCGCGGTGGCGGTCGGGATCAGCGGCCTGTTCATGGAAACCCACCCCGACCCCGCCAACGCGAAATCGGACGGCCCGAACGCGGTGCCGCTCGACGAGTTCGAAGCGCTCGTCGCAAAGCTCGTTGCGCTGGACGCGTTCGTGAAGGGCTGAGCCGTACGGATCGAGACGGATCTCGATCGGCGTTCCGAACATCAGATCCCGATGCTACCCGCCCGTCGTGGTCCGGTTCAACGGACTGCGGCGATGCGCGATCGACCGGCACGAACCATCAGGCCTCTTTCGAACGCCGGTAAACGATGCGGTGGCCTTAGATTACCCGGTCGGCCGGGCGGTGGTCAGGCATACCAGGCGCTGCCGTCATATTGCGCGGTCATGTCGATGCGATCGCGGTGCAGGCGGGGGTGCCACGACGGATCCTGGTCGAGCCATGCGCGCCAGCGGGAGCGGAATGCGGCGGTCTCGTCGCCCGGCGGCAGGCCCTGACCGCGCGATGCCTTTTCCGCATGGAGCAGTTCGGCAAGCGGCGTGTGAACGATTCGGTAGCCGAGCGTCCGCAGCCGCAGGCACAGGTCGGTGTCGTTATATTCGAGCGAGAAACGCTCGTCGAACCCGCTGGCCCGCTCCATCACCGACCGCCGCGTCGCGAACACCGCGCCGGTGACCATCGACCATTCGCGCTGGACGTCGGCCCAGCCTTGATAGGCGCCCGTCACGTGGCGGCGATGGACCCAGAGGTGCGTCGCGCCCGGTCCGACCGGGCCCATCCCGGCATGCTGGATGCTGCCGTCGGTGAACAGCAGCCGCGCACCGACCCCGCCGACGCTCGGATCGACCGCGAAGGTCAGCAATGCCCGAAGCCAGCCGGGGCCGGTGGGTACGAGATCGTCGTTCATCAGCACGATCTGTTCGGTTTCGGCGGCGCGCCACAGGCGGTTCATCTTCGCGGCATAGTTGAACGGTTCGCCGGGTGCGCGGGCGGTGGCGATGCGGGTGAGCGCGAATGGCCAGCGGCGCTCCGCCCAGTCGGGCACGCCTTCACCGTCGTCGCCGACGATGACGGTCAGACGATCCATCGGCCAGTCGGTCTGCGCGATCCCGATCAGCAATTGTTCGATCAATGTCATGTCACCGCGCAGGACGTTCGCGCGCATGGTCGGGATCAGCAATGTGACGACTGGTTCGGCCCCGGCCGCGAACCGGCGCCGGACCGCGACGCTGCCGGAGCCCGGGACGATATCGAACCCGCCGAAACCGGGCTGCGCGCGGAGCATCGCGACATGGTCCGCCTGAACGGCACGGACGCGCGGGCCGCGATGGCCGAGCAGGACATGCGGGATGCGCGCGATCGCATATCCCGCGGCGTCCGCCCGGAACAGCAGGTCCGCGATCGCCGCGGTGCGCAGGCCCACCGACAGGCCGCCAAGTTGCGCCAGCGCGGAGGCCCGGACGAGCAGCGGCGCGCCGACATAATCCTGCGCGGCGAGCAGGGTGCGATCAAATTCGGGTTTGAGCCGGATGTGATCGACCGCGAACTCGGTTTCGACCGCGATATCGTCCGCGTAGAACAACGACGCATCCGGGCGCGCGGCGATGTGCGCCACGGCGATGTCCGCGAAGTCCGGCGCGATGCAAGTGCCGGCCGGCGCGAACAGGACCCAGCGGTCGTCGGTCGGGTCCGGCACGGCGGCGTCGAGCGGCGCACCGTCTGCGGCGAGCAGCACCAGCCGGATGGAGTCGTGGATGGTCGTGGACGCGTCGAGCCGCACGCCGCCGCGGAGCTTGGGCATCGGCCGATGGACGCGCCGGTCGGTGGTCGGATCGACGAGCGTCGCGCGCAGGGCGGTGAGCAGAGCGAAATCCGCCGCGTCGTCCGCGACCAGGGCCTGCGGGTCCGGGATCGCCGCAACCGCCGCGCCGTCGCGACGATCGAGCCGTGCGGCGCCGATCGGGTCAGTCACCCAGACCCGGTCGGTCGCATAGAAATTCTGCACGCGCGACACCAGCCGGTCATCGCAAGGCGCCGTCCAGTACGCGATCCCGCGGTGCGCATCGGCGATCACCCCGCGTTGCTGGTCGGTCAGCAGATGCCAGTCGTCCGGGTCGAGCTGGATGATCGCGATGTCGGCGGGCGTTTCGAAATCGATCGTGTCGGCCGGCGGCGCGATCGGGGTCGCACCAAGAAATTCGCCCCGGATCGGGTGGACGTTCAGGCGGATCGGCAGGCGGCGGAGCGCACACAGCATCGCGCGCGCGGCGTCGCCGTCCGCCCCGGCATAGTTTATGGGCGCGTAGTAGCGCACGGTGAGCGGTGTAGCGGCGCGCGACGGGCGGGGCGGGGCGCCGAGTAACGGTCCGTCGGCCGGGGGAGCATCCACGACGGCGCTGCCGATGGCCGGCTCCAGTCCCGCCGCCTGGAGCGCGTCCTGCACGTCCGGTGCGTCCGCGCTCTGCGCAAGTGCGGGCGGGACGAAGGGCAGTCCGAGCGCGGACAGGCGACGCCAGCCGGCGAGCGTGCGGAGATCGGCATCGGGGAACAGCGTCTCGATCCGATGCCCGGTGGTCCGGACCCGTTCGACGAAGGCAATGTCGTTCGCGGCCGGAGCGGCGGGGTCCGGATGCAGTTTCACCGCGTCGAAGAACAGCTGGACCGCCTCCGACGCGAGCAGTTTGTGGCTCAGCCGGATGTAGCCGCAGTCGACATGCCAACGGTCCGTCATGGTTTCGGACAGCGCCACCAGATCGGTTTCGCTCGCCCGCATCCGCGCGGCCAGCGTGGCGAAGCGGTCGTCACCGAAGTCGCCCGCGAGTCCGTCGTCGATCAGGGTGAGGCCGGGTGCGCCGTAGAGCGCGGGGAGGAGTTTCAGCGCATGCGCCCATGCGGCGAACCGGCTGCCGGTGTCGCGCCGGACCAGCGCGCCGGCGACGCGGTCGAGCAAGGTATCGGGCAGCGCGATCGGACGATCGGTCACCACCAGCAGGATGACGGCGTGGCCCGTCTCGATCAACGCGTCGACGAACGGCGCGACGTGGGGTGACAACCTGCCGCCGGTCGCGTGGGCTAGGAACAGCGCGGTTTCGCCGAGGAACGGGCCGTCGACCGGTTTCGCGAAGGCCAGATCCGTCGCCCACGCCGGTGCGTCGCTGACGGGCGGGGGCGGGGCCGCGGGGTGCGGGGCGGCCGGCTCAGGTGCCGCGACTGGCGTTTCGACAGGCGGTTTGGCGGGCGGGAGGAGTTCGGGAAGCGCCTGCAATTCGTTCAGCGCGGCGGTGTTGCCGTCGATCGCGACGCTGTCGCGGTACAGGCTGCGCGCGCCTTCGATGTCGCCGACCGACTTGCGCAGATGGCCCCAGCAGATCAGCAGGTTTGCGTCGCGCGGCGTGGCCTCGGCCGCGCGGGCATAGGCGACTTCGGACGCCGCCGGATCGCCCATTTCGCGCAGCGCGTGGCCGAGCTGAATGCGGATCGCCACGTCGTCGGGCCTATCGTCGAGATAGTGGCGGTAGGCGATGACGGCGCGATGCCACTGGCGGCGATCACGCGCCCGGTCGCCGCGCTTGCGGTACGACGCGGTGCGAAGATCGGCCAACCAACCCGCCGTCATGCGGTGGGCCATCGGCTGCGCCGCGTGTATCTCCGCATCGACATCCCGTCAGCTATGCTGGGGTGGCAGTATCGGCGCAAGCCATTCGTGCCGGGCCGAGTGCCGCGCGGCACGGATCGATGCGGCGCGGAATGGACGCTATGAACGTGGCGCACCTCCGCCAGGCAGACTAAAGACTTACTTTCGGGCGACGTCGATCTGATCGAATTTCGATAGGATCGGGTCGTAACCAGGATTTCGGGGGCAGGAGCGGCATGGCGGTACGGCGGGACCTGGTCTTTGTCCTTGGCATGGGGCGTTGCGGAACGTCGGCGCTGACGCAGGTGCTGGCACTGTGCGGCGCGCGCCTGCCCGACGACCTGCTCGGCGCGAATGTCGGCAATCCGCGCGGGCATTTCGAACCGGCGGAGGCGCTGGCGCTGAACAACGGGTTCCTGGCGCAGTTCGGGCTGACCTGGTTCGATCCGACCCTGCGGTTGCAACGCGACACGACGCTGGACCCGGCGCTCGGCGAGGCGTTCATCGGTCAGATCGAGGCGTTCCTGCAGGACAATGCCGATCGGCCGTTGCTGGTGATCAAGGAACCGCGGATCGCCGGGCTGGCGGAATACTGGTTCGAGGCGGCGCGCCGCGGCGGCTGGACGATCAAGGTGATCGTGCCCGTCCGCCACCCGGTCGAGGTCGCGCGATCGCTGGCCGCACGGGACGGCATCGGCGAGGATTTCTCGTTCGCGCTCTGGCTGAAATACACGATGCTGGCGGAAGAAGCGTCGCGATCGGTGCCGCGCGTGTTCGTCGATTACGCGCATCTGTTGGCGGACTGGAAGCGCGAGGTCGGCCGCATCGCGAAGGCGCTCGACATCCGGCTCGACCGCCGCCGGACAAAGGCGGTCGCGGCGTTCCTGGGCGACGACATGCGCCATCATGTTGCGGATGCGGACGAGCCGATCGACAATGGTCTGGTCGCGATGTTCCACGACTGGCTGATCGCGGCGTGCGAGGACAAGGCGCCGGACCCGGGCGAGGTCGACCGGATGCGCGACATCTATTTCGATACCGAACGGCTGCTGCGGCGCGCGCTGGAGCAGCAGCAGCGGAGCGACGTGCCGATCGTTGTCCGACGTGCCCAGCCGCGCCTCCCGCCGTTGCTGGATGCGCTGATCAACGAGTTCAACGAGCAGGGCTATCTTGCCATGCATCCCGATGTCCGCGCGGCCGTGGCGGAGGGGCGCCATGCCTCAGGCCTCGATCACTGGATGACCTTCGGTTACATCGAAGGGCGGCGGTCGGCCTGATCCGGCATATCCGAAACGCTGCCGACCGCGGGCCCGGCGTCGGCCGGACCCGCGGTCCGGGTCAGCCGCGCTGGGCGACCTTGCGCAGATAGACGCCGTAGTCGCTCTTGCCGTACGCATCGGCGGTGCGGGTGAGCGCGGCGAGATCGATGAAGTTCATCTCGTAGGCGACCTCTTCCGGGCACGCGATCTTGAAGCCCTGACGCTTCTCCAGCGTGCGGACGAATTCGGCCGCCTCCAGCAGGCTGTCCGGCGTGCCGGTGTCGAGCCAGGCGAACCCGCGGCCCATGATCTCGACCGACAGCTTGCCCTTTTCGAGATACATCTGGTTGAGGTCGGTGATCTCCAGCTCGCCGCGCGCCGACGGCTTGAGGTTGGAGACCATGTCGACGGCCTTCTCGTCGTAGAAATAGACGCCGGTCACCGCCCAGTCGGAGCGCGGGCTGTTCGGCTTCTCCTCGATCGACAGCGCGCGCATGTCGGCGTCGAATTCGACCACGCCGTAACGCCGCGGATCGTCGACATGATAGGCGAAGACCGTGGCGCAGTCGGTCCGGTTGACCGCGCGTTCGAACATCGTCGTCAGCCCGTGGCCGTAGAAGATATTATCGCCCAGGATCAGTGCCGACGGCTGCGACCCAACGAAATCGGCACCGATGATATAGGCCTCGGCCAGGCCTTTCGGCTCTGGCTGCACCGCATAGTCGATGCTGATGCCCCATTGGGACCCGTCGCCGAGCAACGCCTGGAACGACGGCACGTCGCGCGGCGTGGAGATCAGCAGGATGTCGCGGATACCGGCCAGCATCAGCGTCGACAGCGGATAATAGATCATCGGCTTGTCGTAGATCGGCATGAGCTGCTTCGACGTGACGCGCGTCATCGGGTGCAGGCGGGTGCCCGAGCCCCCGGCCAATATGATGCCCTTCATCGGTTCGTCTCCATTGCGGCGGGTTGGGCGGGCACGAGATCCTGGACGATCGCCCGGATCGCGGGACGCCAGGGTTGCGGTTCGATGCCGTAATCGCGTGTCAGCCGAGCGGTCGACAGCCGCGAATTGGCCGGGCGCCTGGCGGGCGTGGGATAGTCCGCCGTGGTGATCGCATGGACAAGCGGACCCGGACGGCCGGTGATCGCGGTTGCGGCGGCGAACACCTCGCGCGCCAGATCGCACCAGCTGGCCGACCCGGCATTGACGAAATGATAGGTGCCGGTTGGCGCCGCAGCGTCGGTCAGCATCCGTTCGATGATCGTGACGATCGTGGAGGCGATGTCGGTGGCCGACGTCGGGCAGCCATATTGATCCGACACGACGCGCAGTTCCGGCATCGTCTCGCCCAGCCGCAGCATCGTCTTGATGAAGTTCGCGCGGGTGGCGCTGACCACCCAGGCGGTGCGCAGGATGACCGAGCGCGGGTTGCCGGTGCGCACCGCGATCTCGCCGGCCAGCTTGCTCGATCCGTAGACGCCGAGCGGGGCGACCGGATCGGTCTCGCTATACGAGCCCCCCGCCGTGCCGTCGAAGACATAGTCGGTCGACACCTGCACGATCGGGATGCCGGCCTTCGCACTGGCGGCGGCGAGCAGCGCCGGGCCGGTCGCGTTGGCGGCCCAAGCGGCGGCGATATCCTGTTCCGCCTTGTCGACCGCGGTGTAGGCCGCGCTGTTGACGACCGCGTCGGGCTTCTCCTGCTCGAACCAGGCCGCGATCCCCGCGGCGTCGGTCAGGTCCAGTTCCGCGCGGGTCGGGCACAACAGGGTGACGTGCGGGCTCCACTTGGCGGCGGCGAGCGCGAGGCCGAGCTGGCCCGCGCCGCCGGTGACGAGGATGCGCACCGCGCCGGGCATGGCGCTCATTTCCCCTTGCCGAGCCGGCCCGTGTCGTAACGCTGGTCGAGGATCGCCTGCCACCAGCCGCGATTGTCGAGATACCAGCGCACCGTCTTGGCGATGCCGTCCTCGAACGTCTCGATCGGTTCCCAGCCGAGTTCGGCGCGAATCTTCGACGCGTCGATCGCGTAGCGATGGTCGTGGCCGAGCCGGTCGGTCACGAACCCGATCTGGTCGGCATAGGGCTTGCCGTCGGTGCGCGGGCTTTCGCGGTCGAGCGTCTCGCAGATCGTGCGGACCACATCGATGTTGCGGCGCTCGCTGTTGCCGCCGACATTGTAGGTCTGACCCGGTGCGCCCTGTTCGAACACGCGGCGCAGCGCACGGGCGTGATCCTCGACATACAGCCAGTCGCGGACGTTCGATCCGTCGCCATAGACCGGCAGCGGATCGCCGGCGAGCGCGCGGATGATGATCAGCGGAATGAGCTTTTCGGGGAAGTGATACGGCCCGTAATTGTTCGAGCAGTTGGTGATCAGCGTCGGCAGCCCGTAGGTTTCGTGCCACGCGCGGACGAGATGGTCGGACGCCGCCTTCGACGCGGAATAGGGCGAGCGCGGGTCGTAGGACGTCGTCTCGGTGAAATAGCCCTCGTCGCCGAGCGAGCCGAACACCTCGTCCGTCGAGATATGGTGGAAGCGGAACGCGGCCTGGCCCGCCTCGTCCAGCGCGCGCCAGTAGCCGAGCGCCTGCTGCAGCATGTTGAACGTGCCGACGATGTTGGTCTGGATGAATTCGCCGGGGCCGTCGATCGATCGGTCGACATGGCTCTCGGCCGCCAGATGCGCGATGACGTCCGGGCGGAACTCCGTGATCGCGCTGCGCACTGCGTCCGCGTCGCAGATGTCGCCCTGGATGAAGCTGTAGCGCGGGTCCGCGTCGATCGGCTCGAGCGACGTCAGCACGCCGGCATAGGTCAGCTTGTCGAAATTGAGGACCTCATGATCGCTGTCGCGGATGAGATGACGAATGAGTGCGGAGCCGATGAAGCCCGCGCCCCCGGTGACCAAGATACGCATGAGGATCCAATCAGTCGTTGAGGGTGCCGAGCGGCACGCCGTCATAGTCGAAGGGGCTGTCGAAATCGGCAAGCGACGGCAGGACCATGTCCTTGGCCGACAGCGCGGCGCCGGCGGGCGGCAGCGGCCAGTCGATCGCGATGACGGGGCAGTCCCAGCGGATGCCGCCCTCGGTTTCGGGCGCGTAGACGTTGGTCACCTTGTACGCGACCTCGACATCCGGTTCGAGCGTGACGAACGCATGGCCGAACCCGACCGGGATCCAGAGCTGGTCGCCAGTCTGCGCATCGAGCCGCGCGGACAGATGCTGGCCATAGGTCGGCGATCCGCGCCGCAGGTCGACCGCATAGTCGATGATGCTGCCCCGCACGCAGCGGACGAGCTTGCCCTGCGCCATCGGCGGCTTCTGGAAATGGATGCCGCGGATCGTGCCGGTGTGGACCGAATAGGACTGGTTGTCCTGTACGAAGGTCTCGGCGATCCCCTCGGCGGCCAGCTTGTCCGCGCGGTAGGTTTCGGAGAACCAGCCGCGATCGTCACCGAACCGGCGGGTGTGGATGAGGCGGACGGGCGAACCGGTCATGCCGTGGCCCGATCGGGCAACGCGGGCTGGCGCACCGCGGCGGCGCACCGATATCGATTGCTTCGTTCCATTCAAGCACCTCCCGTATGCCGGGTTTCCCCGACCTTCCCCGATCGTGCCTCATGGCCTCTGCCGCCTATCCAGTTCAACGGGATCGGGCAACTGATTGCCGACAAGGCATAAGTCTTTAGTCGTCCCCCGCCAGAACTGAGGCGGCGCAGACGATGTGGTAAAGACTGCTGAGACGAGCCGGTTCCGCCATGGGGTGGCCATCGATATCGAGATGCTCCCACCACGATCCGCGCACCGGGTGATCGAAGAACCGCAACAGCCCGCGAGTCGCGGCGGCCGCGGCGGCCTCGGCACGATCCCGCTCGACCGCGTCGCGCGCGATGCCGGCAAGGGCGACATGCGCCTTGATCCGTTCGGTCTGCGGCCAGAGCCGGAGGAGCGGATCGCGGACCTGCAGATCGGGCGTCAGTTCGTTGACGGCGAGGTGCTGCTCGGTCGACACGCCATGCGCCTCCGCCAGATCGACCAGCCGGCGTGCGGCGGCGATGGCATCGGGCCGGTTGCGCAGCGTGCCCCAGCGGATCAGCAGCCAGGCCCATTCGAACTGATGCCCGGGTTCCACCACGTCCATTTCCGGCGTGTCGATGAACCGCCAGTCGCCGTCATAATATTCGCGGAGCGACCCGTTCGCGGGATTGATGAACCGCGCCAGTGCCAGTTCGGCGAGCGTATCGGCGAGCGCGTCCCAGCCGCTGTCCGGATCGATCGCCGCCCAAGCGAGCGCCGCCTCGAACATGTGCATGTGCGGATTGGCCTTCAGCGGCAGCGTGCGCGGCATCGCTTCCTCGAACCCCGCATCGGGGTGCGACCAGCCGGCTACCATCCGGTCGCGCAGCGTGCGGGCCCGATCGCGCAGGCCGTCCGGGTCCTCGCCCGCGGCGGCCGCGGCGGCGAGCCCGAACAGGACGAATGCCTGGTCGTACAGGTCGAAGCCGGCCTTCACGATCGTGCCGTCGGGGGCCACCGTCGGCACCACGATGCCGTCGGGATCGACCAGATGACGATCGAGGAACGCCAGCGCGTGCCGCATCATGGGCCGCGCGCGGTCGCCCCAGCCGAGCCGTTCGGCGGCGGCGAACACATAGACCTGACGCCCGGCGACACGCGCGCGACGCGGGTCGCCGATCGGCTCACCGGTCGGGGTGAAGCGTTCGAAGAAGCCGCCATGGACCGGATCGACGCCGACATCGACCGCGAACGGGAGTGCCGCGTCGAACAGCCAGCCGCGCAGATCGGCGAACGCGTCCGAGTAGAGCGTCATGCAATGTCCTTCAGGATTGAGCCAGGATGCCGGCGACGAAGTCGTGCAGGTTGCCGCCGGAGAACAGGTGCCCGGCGACGCCGGCGGCGCGGGCCGCGGCCATGTCGCTCGATTTGTCGCCGATCATGAAACTGCGCGTGCGGTCGACGGGCCAGGCGTCCATCAGGTCGAGCAGCATGCCGGGTTCCGGTTTCCGCCAGGACGACACGCGGCGATAGGCGGGGTCGGTGACGTCGGGGTGATAGGGGCAGTGCCGCTCGTCGTCGATCCGCGCGCCGGCCGCGGCCAGCGTCTCATGCATCGCGCGGCGCAGCTCGAAATACGCGTCCTCGCTGAACAATCCGCGGCCGATGCCCGACTGGTTGGTCGCCACGAACACATGATAGCCGCGCGCGTTGAGCAGCCGGACGGCGTCGGCGGCGCCCGGCATCCAGACGAGCCGGTCGATGCTGCCGATATAGCCGTCGTCGATGTTGAGGACGCCGTCGCGATCGAGGAACGCCGCGGGTTTCGTGATTGCGGTCATGAAGGCATTCCCGCCGCCGGCGACGCGCCGAACAGACGCGGTGCATCGGGACGACCGGGGACGGCGCGCTGGACGATCCGGTCGACAATGAGATGATGGAGCGGTTCGGAGCGCCCGGCGAATATGGTGGCCAACGACGTCTCCGGCACATGCAATCCAGGCGATATGCCCTGCGTGGTGGTCACGATAGGATCGTCCCCGCGTCCGCGCAACCGAGCGGTGGGCGTGGCCGGACCGGCAAGACGGCCGTGCCGTGTTGGGACATCCTGTCCGTCGGGCCCGTCCGGCAGCCGCCGCGCAGCGCCCGATCGGGCGCGATCAGGCAGCGGGGAGGCGGAGATATTCGCTGATCGCGCCGAACACCTCTTCCGGCTTGATCAGTCTGATGCAGGCGAAATCGGCACCGCATTCCTCCGCGTCGTGGAAGATCAGGCAACCGGCGCACGGCACCCGGCGGGTGATGATCTTGCCACCCAGTTCCTGCCCCCATTCGGCCGAATTGATGCGGTTGGTAAACAGCGTGACGACATTGGCACCGCGGAGCGCCGCCAAATGCTTCGGCCCGGAATCATTGCCCACCATCGCGTCGCAGAACGAGAGGATCGCATCCAGATCGTCGAACGGCAGCCGCCGATCCAGCAAGACGAAGCGGCCTGACGCCAGGAGATCGGCGGGCAGCGTCGCGCGGGTGTCCGCATCCTCCGTCAGCAACACGACCTTGTGGCCGGTCCGGTCCAGGATCATCCGCGCCAGCGCCGGGTAATGCGGCCAGCGGCTGAACCCGATACGCGCGCCGGCGTGCAGCACGACGTAGCGTTCGTCCGGGTCGATCCCGTAAGCGGCCAGTTGCGCGCGCGACAATTCTGGACGGCGCATGACCGTCGCGTTCGTGCGGGTCGCCACGCCGAGCGCCTCGACCATCGCCAGCATCTTTGCCGAATGGGGGACGATGTCGAGATTCGTCAGCGGATCATGCGTGTTGAACACGAAATTGGCCGACAGCCATGACCATTCGGACCCGCCGAAACCGAGCGTGAAGCGCGCCGCGGCCAATTGCAGCAGCGGGCGCGAGACATCGGATTGCGCCAGGTCGAGCGCGATATCGAATGCGTAGGGCACCAGCCGCGCGCGGAGCGCCTCCTGCGCGTCGAGCGGCATCAGCCGGCGGCGTTCGACCGGATCGTCCGGGAAATCGACGACGATGATCTCGTCGAACACGTCCAGCGTCCGGGCGAACGCCTCGTTCGCGATCGTCAGCAGGCCGACGATATGGGCGTCCGGAAACAGTTCGCGCAGCCGCCGCATGGCGGGGATGGACGTCACCATATCGCCGAGCTGGTCGGTCCGCTGCACCAGGATATTGCGGGGCGGGGTGGGCAACAGGCTGCGGTCCGCCGGGCGGACCACCGATTCGCGTGCGTTGACGCGTTCCCTGACGGACCGCGGATCGGGCCGGGGGATCTCGATGATCGCATCGGACCTGGGGTGGTCGGCCTCGATCAACGGGTCCGCCACCACGACGCGGTCGTGATGCGACAATGTCTTGCCGGCGATGTCGAAGAACCGCAGTTCGATCGCGTAGCGCCCGTTGGTGAACGTCGCGAAATCCATCCAGATGTTGAAGACGTATTTCCGCCGGCGGTCCGGTTCGATCTCCAACGCGATATCATATCCGCCCTGCACCGGACCGCGGTGGATCGTCAGGCCGTTCATGATGATCTGGAGATAATCGATCGGCGTGTCCGAAATGACGAACCCGTGGATCGCCTCCACCCCGCGCAACGTCGTGCTGTCGCCCCAGAAACTGGGTTCGCGGTGCCCGAGCCGTTTGACCTGGACATGGTTGGCATGCGCGGAAAGCATTTCGGTGCTGCTGCGCGGGGCCAGGCTGGGCGCCAGCCCGGCGACATCGCGACCGAGGCGCATCGACGCGAGCGTCGCGTCGTCCGGTTCGTCTTCAGCCAGTTGCTGCGCGTCGAGCGGCGGCGCGCCGACGGGACGGTTCGCGCTTTGCCCAAGCCAGCCCGCCTTGGTCAATTTCGCCAGTTCCGTTTCCGGAACGGACCAGCCGGGTCTCAACGCCATTGCCTTGATATAGCTGGCCTGGGCATCGGGCAGCCGGCCCGACAGCTTGTGGAGGTGCCCGACCTGGAGTTCCAGCTCGGCATCGCCGTCGCGCAACTGCCGGGCGGCCAGATAATGCGCTTCGGCCTCGGCATAGCGGCCTGCGTCCTTCAGCATGTTGCCGCACTGGATCTGCGCGCGGCGATCGTTCGGCGTCAGACGCAGCGCTTCCTGGTACAGGACGGCGCTTTCGGCGAACCGCTGTTCACGCTTGGCCGCGCGGGCACGGGTGATCAGGGCGTTCGCGAGATAGGCGGACTTCAACTTGTGCAGGCCGAGGGCTTTCAGAACGGGCACAGGATATCCTTCGTCAGCCGACGGCGCGGACCGGGCGATCGGTCGCGCGGCGGGTCGCGGCCGGGCGAAGCCGATGCCGGCCCGCTATCATGTCGCGTTCTTGCGGATGATGATGCCGAACGAATGCGGGCCATCATCGTCCGGATCCGAATACATGTTCAGCTGCGCGATCTCGTGCTTCCCGCCGACCACCGCGAGCGAGAGCTGCGCGAGGCGATTGCGATCGAACGTGCCGGGGGCCAGCTCCTGCCCCAGCTGATCGCGCCCGATCTGTGCGGTCAGAATATGGACCGCCATGCCGCCGGGCTTCAGATACTCGATCGAATCCTCGACCAGGTAGATCAGGTCGACCGGGTTGGACAGGACGTCGCACAGCCCCAGCGACCAGAGGAAGTCGTAGCTGCGCATGACGCTGGGCGGCGGCAGTGCGACCGGGCTTTCATAGCCGTCCTTGGTTTCCGCACCGTCCTCGGACGGCTGTGCAGGCTTGGCGGCGGCGGCGAGCGCCTCGGCCGACGCGGTGGTGCAGCCGAGCCCGTTCAGCGCCCTGGCCATCACATCATAATCGCGGCCGAAGCCGAGGCCCGTCCCGCCGGCATCGATGACGCCGAACGCCTTCAGCACGTTCAGTACGAACACGGGCTCCCACTGGAACCGGTCTGCCGGATCGCTGAACCCCAGCACGCTTTGCCATTCGCGGAACGTGGGTTCCTTCAGCTGCGCCGACGTGCAGGCCTGCGACATCGGCTTGGCCAGCTTGACGGGGCGGTTGGTGACGAGCGTCGCGACGTCGCGCATGCCCTTCGCGCGGTACTCGTTCCGGTCGGACGCGACCACCGGCTTGCCCGCGCGGCCCGGATAGTTGCGGCAGGTGACCGTCAGCGACTTTCCGACCGCATCCGACGGCGTGCCGGTCCGCGCCAGGATGGCGTAACGGTAGCCCTCCTGCACCTCGAACGCGATCGATGCCTTGCCCCCGCTGGCGGCCAGCGTGCGGAGCGAGAAATCGTCCTTCAGAACGAGGCCGAGCGCCTCGGTCCGGATCTCGAACGAATGGACCGACACCATCATCCGGTCCTTGCGGGACCGCAAGCCGACGAAGGTCAGGTCCGCTTCGACCAGGCCGGGCGTGAAATCGACGTAGAATGTATGGAAGATGTAGAACGGGTCGGCCGGTTCCTCGTCGCGGTTCAGCCCGCGCACCGCGCTGACCGCGTCGCCGAGATAGCCGAACGGATCGAGCTCTACCTCAATGACCGGTTCGCCGGCGTCGTCGTTCGTCTCGCTGGTCATCGTCATGGTGTATCGAACCCGTCGCCTCGCGTCGTCGCGCCGCCCGCAGCGGCGTGGCCGTGCGCGACGCTCCTATCTGCCTCGCACCGGTTTAGCCACCCCGCGCCGCCCCGTGCGGTCCGTCGCGATCACAGCAGGTCCGTCACCGCGGTGAAGACCTCGTCCACACGGATCCCGCTGAGGCAGGCGAAGTCCTTGCCGCATTCCTCCGGTGCGTCGTGGATGCCGCAGCCGGCGCAGGGCACGCGGCGGCTGATCACGACGCCGTCGCCTTCCTGGCCCCACTCGTTCCAGTTCAGGCGTGCCATGTGGAGGCTGACGACCTTCGCACCGCGCAGGGCGGCGAGGTGCTTCGGCCCCGAGTCATTGCCGACGAACACCGCGCAGAAGGACAGGAGCGCGTCGAACGTCTCGAACGGCATCCGGCCGCTGACCGCGTGGAACCGGTGGGATGCGACAAGGCCGGCGGGTAGGTCGCCGGCGGCGATCGGATCGTCGGACAGCAGCACGACATGGTGGCGGGTCTCCGCCACAATCCGCTCGGCGAGTTCGGAATAGTGCCGCCACCGGCTGAACGCGAGCCGCGCGCCGGCGTGGAGCACGATGAACGGCGTGTCGCCGCCCAGCCCGTGATCGGCGAGCATGTCGCGGCGAAGCGCTGGGTTGGGCGCGACGGCGGCGTGGCCGGACAGGATGCCGCCCAGCCAGTCGACCATGGCGACCAGCCGCGCCGAATGCGCCGCGGTTTCATGGCCGTTGACCGGATCATGCGTCGCGCCGGTCGCGTCCGCCGACAGCCACACCGCCTGTTGCGAGCGGAACCCATAGATGAACGGCGCGCCGGACAGCAGCAGCAGCGGCCGCGAGACGGCGCTTTCCGACAGGTCGATCGCGACGTCGAACGCGTAGGGCCTCAGCCGTTCGCGCAGCGCCTGCTGATCGCCGAACGCCATCACGCGGCGGCCCTCGGACGGATCCTCCGGGAATGTCGCGACTTCGATCGCATCGAACAGGCCGAGCGTCGCGCCGAGCCCGGCATTGGCGGCCGACAGCAGCCCGACGAGCCGAGCGTCCGGGAACAGCGCGCGGAGCCGGCGGATCGCCGGGACCGACACCACCAGATCGCCGAGCTGGTCGACACGCTGCACCAGGATCGCGCGCGGCGGGTGCGGCAGCAGCGTGCGGGTGGCGGCGCGGACGGCGCTGGGCCGCGCGTTCACCTGATCGTCGACGCTGCGCGGGTCGGTAGGATCGATCGACACCAGCCCGTCCGACCGCGGCAGATCGGCCTCGGCCTGCGGTGCCGCGATCACGACCTGAAGGCGGTGGAACAGCGTGCGGTTGCCGACGTCGATGCAGCGCACCTCCACCTCGTACCGGCCATGCGTGAAGCCGGAGAAGTCGTGCCAGATGTTGAACACATATTTGCGCTGGCTGGGCGCCCCGCCGCGCAGATCGTGCGCGCTCGGCACCTCCGTCCGCACGACCGTGCCGTCGACGACGATCCGCACCTCCACGATCGGGACGGGTGAGATCACATGGCCGCGGATCGCCTCCACCCCGCGCAGCGTGCGCATCGTGCCCCAGCGGCTGCGTTCGCGGCGCGCGCCGAAATGGCGGACCTGCAGGCCGTCGCGGAACGTGCGGCGCACCTCGGGTTCGCCGCGCGGCAGCAGTTCGGGCGCCATCCGGTCGAAATCGACGGACTGGTCCGCGGGGGCGGCCCCACCGTCGCTGCGCACGGGGCGATCGTCATAGGCACTGCGCAGCGCGGCCAGTTCGTCGGCGGCGTCGGACCAGCCCGGACGCATCTCCAGCGCGCGTGCATAGCTTTCGATCGCCTGATCCGGGCGACCGGACAATTTGTAGAAATGGCCGAATTGCAGCGCGAGGTCGGCATTGCCCGGACCGAGGCGGTCGGCGGTGGTGTAGTGCGCCTCCGCCGCGTCGAAATCGCCGGCTTCCTTGTACATGTGCCCGGTCTGGATGTGGATGCCGGGCAGCCCCGGCGTGAACTTGATCGCTTCCTCGTACAGGATCGCCGCGGCCAGATAGTGCCCCGCGTTGCGCGCCTCGGTCCCGCGTTTGTAGAGCCGGTGCGCGATCTTCGCGGAGGACCCGGCGGGGATGACGAAGCGTGCGGCGCGCCAGAGCCGGGCCGAACCGAACCGCGTCACCACCGGCCGTCCGTCCCGCGGCAGGAGACGGTCAGGTGCAAGGGCAGGGCGGGGGATGGCGGGGTTCCGAACATATCCGATGGCGGATACCGGGCCGGTCCGGGTCCGTCCAGCGGCGGCGCGTCACCGCGGTGCTGGAAAGACGCGCACCCTTGGCGTAGGGACTGCGACCATTCCGGCGGAGGGGGGCGCCGGAAGCGACGGCGCGGCGGAACGGTTTGTCGTTCGCCCGCGTCTTGTGGGCAAGGAACCGGCGATCGCCGGTCATGCGAAGGTGAGTAGACGTGCTTAATTCCGCGGTTGGTTCGCCGGTCCAGATCGACGGCCGTGACTGGATCCAGACAGCCAACGACAGGGGGCATGCCGTCTATGGACCCTATCTCCAGTTCGAACCGGGCCGTTACGTGGTCGAATTCGCGCTCGCCCCGCTCGATCATCAGCAGTTCAACAAGGATTTCCGCTGCGCGGTGATCGATGTCGTCGCCGGCACGGGCACGAAACAGATCGCGCGTCGCGAGATCCGGCTGTCCAACCTGCAACAGGGGATGGCGCGGTTCGTCCTGCCGTTCACGTTGAAGGAAACGCAGCGACTGGAGTTCCGCGTCTGGGTGAACGGCAAGGCGCCGCTGCTGGTGGCGGACGAGCGGCCGGTCGTGAGGGTGACCTCGCCCGAGGCCGATCCTGCGCAGGTGGTGGCGGAGGCGCGTTTTCCCGAGCCGGACGATCAGGACGCGCCCGAGTTCTTCGTCGCGCACCGCGAGGAGTTGCGCCAGTTGCACCGCGACGGGGCGGCCGTGCGGATCCTGGGCGACAATGTCGTGCTGCGCGTTGACAATGTCTCGTTCTTCGCCCGGACGCGCGACGATTTCAATTTCGTGGGCGAGGTGTTTTTCCGTAACGCGTACAACATCTTCGCCGATGCCGAGCTGTGCGTCGTCGATATCGGCATGAACATCGGGCTGGTGTCGATGATGTTCGCCGCCAAGCCCAATGTGCAGGAGGTTCATTCCTTCGAACCGTTCCGCGCGACCTTCGATCGTGCGCTCGCTAATTTCGCGCTGAACCCGGACTTGTCGGAAAAGATCACGGCGCACAATATCGGCCTGTCCGATCATGACCGGGACGGGACCATCGCAGTGTCCGACGTCGATGCGTCCGGATCTATGTGCATCGTCCCGATGCCGGGCGGCACGCCGGTCCGCGTTTCGGTGCGCGATACCGCCACGATGCTGCGCCCGGTGATCGAACAGGCGCGCGCCGCGGGTCGGAAGATCGTGCTGAAGGTCGATTGCGAGGGGTCGGAGTTCGCGGTGTTCGAATCGCTGGAGAAGGCCGGGCTGCTCGACCAGATTTCGGCGTTCATGGTCGAATGGCACCGGATTTTCGACAGCAAGACGCAGGCCGATCTGGTCGCCCCGCTCTTGCGGCGCGGTTTCCTAGTGTTCGACCAGAGCCCGCCGCATTCCAACGGCTTCTTCTACGCGGTACGGATGGCGGCCTGACGGGTCGCGATCGGTTCCTTCGTTCGTCCTCGTCCTCAATATGATCGGTGCCGCATGCAGACGCTTCTGGATCTCTTCCCCAAATGCAAAATCGCCGTCGTCGGCGATGTCATGCTCGACTGCTACATCACGGGGGACGTGAACCGGATCTCGCCGGAGGCGCCGGTGCCGGTCGTGCGCGCGCGGTCCGAGCGGATGGTGCCGGGCGGCGCGGCGAACGTGGCCGCCAACCTGGCGTCGCTTGACGTCCATGTTCGCCTGGTCGGGATCACGGGGCAGGACGTGGCGCGCGATCAGCTGATCGCCAAGCTGTGCGAGATGGGCGATATCGAATGCGGCGGGCTGGTCGCCGCCGGGGACCGCCGGACGACGCAGAAGCTGCGCATCATCGGCGCGCATCAGCAGATCGTGCGGATCGATCATGAGGATGTCGGGATCGACGATCCCGCGCTGGACGATGTCTGCATCGCGGCGGCGCGCGACGCGATCGATGCGGCCGACGTCGTGATCCTGTCGGACTACAACAAGGGCGTCTGTTCCGACCGGCTGGTGCGCGCGGTGATCGACCATGCCAATGCGGCGGGCAAGCCGGTGCTGATCGATCCGAAGCGGCGCGACCTGACCATCTATCGCGGCGCATCGATCCTGACGCCGAATCGCAAGGAATTGTCCGACGCGACCGGCCTGCCGTGCGAGACGGACGCCGAGGCCGCCGCCGCGGTGGCGCAGGCGCAGGCGGCATGCGGTGCGGCGATCCTGCTGACCCGGTCGGAAAAGGGCATGTCCTTCTACCCGGTCGACGGAGCGCCGTCGCACATGGCGACCGTGGCGCAGGACGTGTTCGACGTGTCGGGTGCCGGCGATACCGTGATGGCGGTGCTCGCGGCGTCGATCGCGGCGGAGCTGTCGATCGCGGAGGGGATGCGGCTGGCCAACCACGCGGCGGGCATCGTCGTGTCGCACATGGGCACCGCCAGCGTGACGCGCGACGAACTCGTCGCGTCGCTGGCCGCCGATACGGTCTCGGCCTCGGTCAATGATGGGCGGTTCGTCGATCTCGACAGCGCGGTGGCGCTGCGCTGGAGCTGGGCGAAGGAAAAGCTGACCGTCGGGTTCGCCAACGGCTGTTTCGATCTGCTCCACCCGGGCCATGTCTCGCTGATCCGGCAGGCGGCGGCCGGCTGCGACCGGCTGATCATGGCGCTGAACACCGACGATTCGGTCCGCCGGCTGAAGGGCCCGACCCGCCCGATCCAGGACGAAGCGGCGCGCGCTGCGGTGATGGGCGCGATCAAGGGCGTGTCGGCGGTGGTGCTGTTCGGCGAGGATACGCCGCTCGAGCTGATCACCGCGTTGCAGCCCGACATCATCGTCAAGGGATCGGACTATACCGAGGATCAGGTCGTGGGGGCCGACATCGTCAAGGCGCGCGGCGGGCGCGTGATGCTGATCGATCTGTCGCAGGGCCACTCGACCTCGCGGATCGTCGCGGCGGCGCAGGCGGAGTGACCAAGCTGGCCGGGCGGGCGGCGTATCGCCGATCCCGCCCGGTCGTCCGGATCAGCGCGTGACGGCGCGCGCGGTAACCAACGGCGAGAACAGCTGGTTGATGATGTTGACGAGCTTCGCCGGCTGGTTCGCAGCGGCGTTGGCGATGTAGATCACGTCGCGGTCGCGCATCGCGAAGCGTTGCGCCACGAAGTAGCTTTCCGGCTTCAGCATGTTCAGCTGATACACCTGCGGCGGCCCGGCATCGGGGGCGTCGGGGATACCGTCGTAGCGGAACAGGAACACCGCGGCCGGATCGGCCTGGACGTCGTTCGGTCCGCCGACACGCGCCAGCGCCTCGGCCAGCGACACTTCGCCGGTTTCGAAATTGACTTGCGACACCTTGGCGGTGGCACCGAACACGTCGAACGTGCGCGGGCGGCGGATCAGTTCGACCCGGTCGCCCGGGATCAGGAACAAATCGTCCGGCGTGCCGGACCGGATGAAGCCGAGCCGCTGTTCGACGATGCGCCCGTTGCGCGAGAAGCGGATGAGCGTGTCCTCGGACGTGCCGACCGACCCGCCCGAGGCGGCAATCGCATCGAGCAGCCGTTCGCGCCCCAGCGACAGTTCGAGCCGGCCGGGCCGCCGGACGTCGCCGGAGACATAGACGGTGTTGGCGATGTTCGTCTTGATCGACACCAGCGCCTGCGGGCTCTGCGACTTGCCCTTCAGCCCCTGTTCGATCAGGCGCTGCACCTCGAACGGCGTCAGGCCCGCAACGCCCAGCCGGCCGATATAGGGCAGCCGGATCGTGCCTTCGCGGTCAACGACCATCGTCGGGAACGTCTCGCTGCGCGCGGACGGATCGAAGCCTTCACCCGCCACGCGTGTGACGGCACCACCGAACAGCGCGACGCCGACCTCGTAGATGCTGATCGTCAGAACGTCGCCGGGCCCGATCGTATCGGTGCGCGCTTCCTGCGCCAGTTGCGACAGCGTCGCGACGCTGGTCCGGCGCGTCGTCTCCTCGCGCCGCAACCGGTCCACCGTCGCCGCGTCGAGCGGGACGATCGCGAACTTGATAAGCCCGCTCGATGCTTCCGCGCCGCGCCGGATCTGCCGCTCGGTCGGGCCGCTGGAGGGCAGGGTTGCGCACCCCGCCAGGACCGATGCCATCGCGATCGAGGAGAAAACGGAACCGCAGCGCGGGAACGGGGAATTCGGCATGTCTGTCGGAAACCTCAAAAATCGATCCGGACGGGAAAGGACGACCGGGACGTGCCTGTCAAGATGCGCGTGCCTGAAGCCGCTGATGAACTTCTACCGCCTCCCCGATCGTGTCGTACATGACCAGGCTGCCCCCGTACACGACGGCCCCGCGAGTCGTATAGGCAAGCAGCGTGCCGGTGTCGTGCGACGTCATGACGAGCGAGGCGCGGTTGCGGCGGTCCATCAGTTCCGCCTGCGAGCGCGCGCGAAACCGCTCGTCGCCCGCCGCCGTCACTTCGTCGATTAGATAGCAGTCGAAGTCGATCGCGAGCGAAATGCCGAACGCCAGGCGCGCGCCCATGCCGGCCGAATAGGTCGAGACCGGCTGTTTGAAATACGGCCCAAGCTGTGCGAAATCCTCGACATAATCGAGCAGTTCCTCGGTGTCCCGACCGTAGATCCGCGCGATAAACCGTGCGTTGTCGGCGCCGGTCAGGCTCGACTGGAACGCGCTGCCGTAGCCGAGCGGCCAGGACGTGCTCATGCGGCGCGTCACGGTGCCGGTGGTCGGCGGTTCGACGCCCGACATCAGCCGCAGCAACGTCGATTTGCCGGCGCCGTTCGCGCCGCAGATGCCGAGCGATTCACCCTTCTGCAGGACGAAGCTCAGGTCGGAGAGGACGAGCTTCTCGAACTTGCGGACATGGTAGGTCTTGGAGACATTCTGGAACTGGATCATTGCGCCTGGCCACTTCGGAAACCGGTGCCGTCGGAGGCAACTTGGGGACGGTCTTAAAGCTATGGACGCACCGCGCCAAGCCGTAGATGACATGGGCGATGCACCGGGTACCCTCGTCCTTTCCGCTCTGCGTCGACGGGCGCATGCTGGGCGCGGGCGGCACGGGGGTTTCGCGCTATGCCGCGTCGCTGGCCGCGACACTGCCGATGATCGGCGGGCGGCCGATGATCCTGCGCGACGATGACGACGGGCCGGTCGGACGCTGGCTGACCGCCGCATCGCCGCGTGCCGTCGCGGTGCGGGTTTGCGGAGCGCCGGATGGAGGCGGGGCGGAGACGCTTTATGCCCGCCATGTGTTCCGCGCGGCGCAGGTCCATTTTGGTCTGTATGGGCGGATGTTGCGGATGCAGCCCGACGTCCGGCCGGGCCTGATCCATTGGACCTACCCTGTGCCGATCCGGATGGCGGGCTGGATCAACGTCTATACGGTCCACGACGTCATCCCGCTCGAGCGGCCTGAGCTCGCGCGGACCGATCCGACGCGGCTGGCGGCGGTCCTGACCCGGATCGTGCAGGCGGGAGACCGGATCGTGACGGTGTCGGAGGACGCGCGCGCCCGCATCGTGACGCAGCTCGGCTGCCCCGCGGGTCAAGTCGTCAACTGTTACCAGGCGGTCGATGCGGCGCCGGCGTCCGTGCCCCAGCCGCTTGCTGGAGGTGTCCTGCCGGGGGGCTATTTCCTGTATTGCGGGCTCGACGAGCCGCGCAAGAACCTGCCCCGGCTGATCGACGCGTACCGGCGGAGCGGGGTGGCGCAACCGTTGGTGCTGGTCGGTCCGGACTTTTCGAACACCCTAAGGGCGGACGGGGCGGGCATCGTCCGGCTGCCCTATCTTCCGGCGGACCGGCTGGCCGATCTGGTCGCCCACGCCACCGCTCTGCTGTTCCCGTCGCTGGACGAGGGGTTCGGGCTGCCGGCGGTGGAGGCGATGGCCGCCGGCACGCCGGTACTGACATCGTCGACCGGTGCGCTGGCCGAAGTGGCGGGCGGGGCCGCGCTCGGCGTCGATCCGACCGACGCGGGCGCCATCGCCGCGGGGATCGCCCGACTTGCCGGCGATGCCGGGCTGCGGGCGCGGTTGAGCGCGGTGGGGCGACTGCGCGCCGAACGCTTCTCCCGCGCGCGGTTTGCCGCCCGGTTGCGCGCTGTGTATGCGGATGGCATCGCGCGATCCGCGGGCCGCTGACCGGCCGCGCATAATCGTGCGGCAGGATCGCGGTGCCGTCCGGCGCGGCCGGAATGGAACGACATGACGCTCAGCATCGGGATCGACGGCTATAACCTCGCGCTGCCGGGCGGGACCGGGGTGGCGACCTACGGGCTGACGCTCGCTCATGCGCTGCGGGCGATGGGGCATGAGACGGTCGGGCTGTTCGGGCTCGACGTGCGCGGCCCGGTCGACGGGCGCGAGGTCCGATTCTTCGATACGCTGCAACGACCGCCGACCGATCGTCGGAAAGGGCTGGCCTTCGCTGCGCGCTGGACGCGGGAGGCGATCCGCCCGTTCGCGCCGATCGCGCTCGATCCGGTCCCGCTGACCGACCGCGTCGACAAGGCCGCGTTCGCCGACAGTTTCCCGCGGTTCGACCGGCTGGTGTCGCGCACCCGGCTGTTCGGCATCGCGCACCGTCATTATGCGCGGACCGGCCGGTTCGTGACGGTACGGACGCCCGATCCGCCGCAGATCATGCACTGGACCTATCCGGTGCCGATCACGCTGGAGGGCGCGCGGAACGTCTACACCATCCACGATATCGTACCGCTGAAGTTCCCGCACGCGACGCTGGATCACAAGGCGCATTACCAGGCGCTGCTCCGCGACTGCATCGCGCGGGCGGACCATATCTGCACCGTGTCGGACGCCAGTCGCCGTGACCTGCTCGAGTGGTTCCCGCTCGATCCGGCGCGCGTCACGAACACCTATCAGGCGTTGCCGCCGGCGTTCCGGACGCCCGCGGCCGACCCGGCGGAGGACGCCGCGATCGTCGAGGGCAGCTTCGGCCTGCGTCACCGCGGCTATTTTCTGTTCTACGGCGCGGTGGAGCCCAAGAAGAACGTCCAGCGCCTGATCGAAGCCTATCTGTCGACCCGCTCTGCGACGCCGTTGGTGATCGTCGGACGCCCGTGGGGACATGAGTCCGCGCGGCAGGTGCCGAACGGGTCGATCCCGGGCGTCCAGGCGAGCCCGGCGGTGATGCAGATCGACTATCTGCCGCAGCGGATGTTGTTGCGGCTAATTCGCGGCGCGCGGGCGGTGTCGTTTCCGTCGCTCTACGAAGGGTTCGGCCTGCCGGTGCTCGAGGCAATGGCGCTCGGTACGCCCGTCCTGTCGTCGACCGCAGGCGCGATCCCGGAGGTCACGGGCGATGCCGCGCTACTGGTCGATCCGCACGATATTTCGGCGATCGCCGAGGGGCTGAAGCGGCTCGACGGGGACGACGCTTTGCGTGCCCATCTTGCGGCAGAGGGCAAAGTGCGTGCGGAGCTCTTCTCCGACGCTGCCTACCGCGACCGGCTGGCGGCGCTGTACGCCAAGGTCATGGTCTGACCTGTCGGGGGCGGCGACTTCAACCGCCGCCCCTGTCGTGTAATTGTTAAGCGACGTGCTCGCGGACGCCCGCGGCCAGCAGCCAGCCGATGCCATAGGCAATCAACAGACCCAGGATTACGGTCAGCACGATCCGGCCGCGCTCGGGATATTCCGACTTCACCGGCTTGTTCGGCTCGACGATGCGGACAAGGTAGAGCTGCTGGCGCGATGCCTGCTCGCGCGCCTTCTCCAGGTTCGCGGCAGCCGCTTCGTAGCGCTTGGCCGCGAAATCCTGCCGAACTTTGAGGTCCTCGTAGCTTCCGAGGCTGGACGCGATCGTCGAGTTACCGCCGGTCAGCTTGCCGGACTGCAACGCAAGTTCACGCTCCAGAGAGCTGACGCGCTGCGCCAGCGCCTGATATTGCGGGCTGCTGGTGCTGATCATGCTGCGCATCGCCGACAGCTGCGCACGCGCCGCACTCAGACTGGCGGTCATCGTCGACACCATCTGGATCTGCGCCGCGCCGGTTCCGGCCGGGTCGATGTCCTGGCGGGTCTGGCGGAAACCGGTCATCCGGTTCTGGATCTCGGCAACGCCAGTCTCGGCCTCGGCCAGCTGCGCGCGGGCGGACGAGACGGCGTCGCGGTACGTCCGCTGGTTCAGCTGATTGACCTGCTGCTCGCCGAGCGTGAGCAGGCTGCGGATGATCGCGTAGGAATCGTCCGGCCGGAAGGCGCGGACGCGCAGGCGCGAAATGCCGGTGTCGCGGTCATATTCCACCGTGACCTTCTGGTTGTAATATTTCTCGAGCGTTTCCGGGGTCGGGTTCGCGGGCCGCAGGATCGAGATCGCGTCGACTTCCGGACGGCGGAAACGCTCCACCAGGCCGAGCCGCTTGCGCAGGATCTCGATGACCTCATGCGACTTCAGATAGTCGGAGACGCCCATCGCCTCGGACTGCGAAGAGGTGATGCCGCCCGCCATGCCAAGCATCGCACCGAGCCCACCCGCGGACGCCCCGGCATTGTCCGAGGACCGGATCACGAAATCCGCCTCTGACTCATACTGGTTGGACGCGATCCCGTAATAATAGGCCGTGACGAGCAGCCCGGGCAGCAGGACCACCAGCGCGAACATGCGATGCTTGACCAGCCAATGCCGGAAGGCCGTCATCCGGGACTCCGGCCGATGATCGGTCCGGTCTGCGACGGGGGCGATGAAACCATGCATGTTCATAAATCGGTAAGTACCTTGGTTTCTGACGAATGGCCAATGTCGTGGTTAACGCGCCATCATGGGCGGGCCGTTGCGATCAGTGCAGATGGATCCGCTCGCGCGACGTGTTCATCAGCAGCAGGCCGAGCAGCGTCGTCACCATGCAGAAGCCGGTCAGATAGGTCATATCGACATATTCCAGGTTCATCCCGGGGAACATGCCGTAACGCGCCATCTCGAAGATGTGCGGCAACGGGATCCATCCGAGAATATCCCGGTAATATTTCGGCAGCCAGGCCATCTGGTAGAATGACGCGGAAATAGGAATGGTGAAGTAGGTGAATGGGTGAACAAGCTTCTCAAGCGCCGTGTTCTCGTAGGTTCCGGCCACGATCATGAGCGAGAGCGCCGTCGATATCCAAAGCATGTATCCGATGGCCATGATCAAGTAGAGCGGCCGTACGGGGAAGCCGACATAGCCGAGCGAGATGACGATGATCAGCAGCACCAGGAACGACAGGAACGTCCCGGCCCCCTCCAGGATCGCACGTGCGATCGTGACGTCGAACATCGTCACCTGATGGTGGTAAAGCAGGGGGACATTGCTTTCGAACGCCCCCTCCGACCGGTTCACAATCCCGCGGAACATGATGAAGATACAATAGCCGACGACCGTGAACGCAACCGCGCTGACGCCGTCATGCGCCGGCGAACCGCTGTGCAGCAGCGCGATGACGCTGCCCAGCATCAGCGGTTCTGCGATCATCCACAGATAGCCGATATTGTCGCGCCCGTAGCGCGTGTGCATTTCGCGCAGGATCAACGCGCCGATGACGCGGATCTGGACGGCAAGACCGGCCCAGAGCGACGGACGAGGCGGTACGGTGAAGGTCGTGCTCATATCGAAACCGCCGATATCAGATCGTGAAGCCGGGCGATATGATCTTTCCAACCAGGTCTTTGCCAGGTCGTCAGGCGCTCGCGTTGCGCCTCCGCCTCCGGGCTCTGGAGGTCCGCATAGGCCAGGATGGCCCGGTGCCACGCCGGTCCGTCGAGCGGATCGAGGAAGGTCGGCACGCCGCCGCCGGCTTCGCGGAGCGAGGGCAGGTTGCTGCACACCACCGCGACGCCCAGGTCGAGCGCCTCGGCCACCGGCATGCCGTAGCCCTCCGCAAAGGACGGCATCAGCAGCCCGTTCGCGTTCGCCAGCAGCGCGCGCGCCGCCTGGTCCGACAGGCCGCCATGTTCCTCGACGCAGCCGACCAGCGCGGGGCAGCGTTCGAGCATGTCGACGATCTGTTCGTTTTCCCAGCCCCGTCGGCCGATCAGCACGAGCTTCGGGATCGCGGCGGCGCCGTGGCGCTCCGACATCTGCCGCCACAGGTTAAGCAGCAGCAGGTGATTCTTGCGCGGCTCGATCGTCCCCATCGAAACGAAATAGGGCCGGGCGTCCTCCCCGATCGCCCGGCGGACCGGCCGGTGCCCGTCATGCGTGCCGAGATGCGCCACGCGGCAGACCGGATCGACGCCCAGCCGCGCGATCCACGGGCGCAGCGAGGCGAGCGTCGCATGCGAGTTCGACATGATGCCGTGTGCGTGACGCAGGATCGTCTCGATCCGCTGACGGTGCTGGTCCGCGCCGCCGGCGCGCGCATATTCGGGATATTCGAGCGGGATCAGGTCATGGACCAGGCAGACGAAGCGCGCATTTTCACGGCGCAGGATCGTCTGGACCAGCTTCGGATTGGTCAGGTGATGCGGCGAGGACTGGACGTAGACCGCAGGCGCGCCCGGGGCGGGCGGCGGTACGGGGCGCGGGCGGAGGAGATTGAGCACGTCGACCGCGGACCGCCGCATCGCCCAGGGGCCGACGCGCCCCTCGGTTTCCCAGCGCGTCTCCGTCCGGTCCAGAAAGCGCAGGACGGCGTCCGCCGGCAACCGGCCGTAGATCCCGGTCGGGTGGACCGCGGCGAAATCCAGCCGGTCGCCCGCGGTCTCGATCAGCCCACGGGCATAGGCCATTTCCACGCGGTCCACCCCCGTCGGGGTGACATGCAGCACCCGCGACAACAGCCGCGACATGTCGAGAATGATCTTGGGCAAGTCAGGCAATAGGGTAAGCCGTGATTATCCGACCAGCGTGGCGGCATCGACCGCCGCGGCGTCCGGCAGCGTCCGGCGGGTGAGCCGCGCGACGGAACCGCTGATCAGCAATTGCAGGCCTTCCTCGCTCAGGAAACCGCCGCGGATGAGGCAGCGGTCGAGCAGGACGCGGCAGAACGCGTCCCAGATTTCCGGATCGGGCGCCAGCGGTTCGCACCAGAACCCGTCGAGCGAACCCTGATGGGTGATGCCCGGCACGTCGTAGACCGCATGGCCGAGCACGATCGTCGGCACGCCAACCCCAAGCGACAGCGTGCCGGTCGTGCTGTTGATCGTCACCAGACCGCGCGCGCCATCGACGAGTTGCGCGATGTCGCCTTCCTCAAGGAACAGCAGCCGGTCCGAAATGCCGAGCCGCTTCGCCGCGGCGAGCGCGAGCTTCCGCCAGGCGATCAGCCCGTTGTCGAGCGGGTGCTGTTTGACGACCAGGGTCACGTCGGCCGGCGCCGCGCGCGCGAAGCTTTCGATCACATAATCCATCGCGACGCGCATGTTGCCAAACGGCGAGTGGATGCGGATCTGGTGATCGGAATTGAGCTGGAGCGGGAAGACGAAATAGGGCTTCTCGCCGACCCGGGCGAGCATTTGCGCGGACCGTTCGCGCGCGGTCTTCGCGGTACCGAACCGTTTAAGCCAGCCCAGCCCTTCGACGATCACCATGCCTTCGCGGTGCGAGCGATATTGCCGGAAACGCCAGCTCTGCAGCACGCTCTGCGTGTAGTAGGACAGCGCCTCGCTCGCGCGCCGCTTGAAGCTCGACGCGACGCCGGGATAGGTCGGCAGCGGCGGCAACGTGCGCGCCGCCTCCAGATACCAGTCGGGATCCTTCGACAGCGTCGAATTGCCGTTCACGCCGTCCACTTCGAGCGTGACCCAGTCGGGCCGGATATAGCCTTCCTCGAACACGTGGATGCGCAGGTGGTTGAGCTTGGCGATGCCGTGCGCCGCGCTGTGCAGCGGGCGGCAATCGCCGAACAGAATCAGGTCCGTCACCGCGTTGGCCTGGACGAAATCCTCGAAGAAGCGCGGCCAGTCGTCGAGCGACCCGCGGAAATCCGCCGCGCCGGACGGCCAGGACCGCCGGTCCCCACCGTTGAAGTTGATGCGGTGGACGCCGTGGCCGAGCGCGGCAAGCGCATCGCCCAAGCGCGCGAAGAACGGGCCGGGCGGCCCCTGCAGGAACAGGAAGCTGCGTGGCGCCGGTTTGATATGCTTCATGCCATCATCCCTTTTGCCACAGTCGGCTGATCCGGCCCTGCATGCCCCGAACGCGCGTCAGCAGCGTCCTGGCGGGGCGGTTCTGATGGGCCAGTCTTTCGGTCATCCGTTCCGCTCTACAAGGCAACCCGGTTTGCGGGTCAAGATAGCGGGGATAGAGTATCAGAACCCCCGCGACCAGTTCTACGATAGTCAATCGTCGTTCCCGACGCACGATTGGCGGCGCAAGGTCGCGCGTAAGTCCCCAGCCTGCAAAGAAAGGCTGTCCGTGAACGGTCACGTCGCGGCCGCGCAACAACGCCTCGAACCCGGCGAGCGAGGTGAGCACATGCACCCCGTCGACCTGATCGAGCAGCGTCGCCATCGATCCGCCGCGAACGACGCGGTCGGCGTGCAGCAGCGCCTGGTCGTCTGGCACCGCACCGCGGCGCAGGCCGGCATCGACATCGGGATGCGGGCGGTACCAGAGTTCGGCGTCGGGCTCGGCGGCGCGGGCGCGGACCAGCAGGTCGAAATTGCCGCGCACGTCGCCGCCGCCCAGCCGGACCGACAGATCGTCCTCAACCTGGCCGGTCACCAGCACGCGGCGGCGGGGGTCGGACGGTCGTTCCTCGGCCTCGTCCTGGCGACCTGCGCCATATTTACCGATGCCGTGATCGACGACATAGTCGATCAGCGCGCAGGCGCGGTCGAGCAACGCGTCGTCGAACTGCGTGTCGGCGAGCAGCGATTCGAGGTCCGACGGGCGCGACGGGTCGTAATGGATGCCCTGCATGTCGAGCGCGACGGACAGCGGCGGCACGCAGGCGGCGCCGAGCCCGACGGAGCGGATGAAGCCGTCTTCCACCATGCAGACCGGCACACCGGCGGCCACGGCGGTGTCGGTCAGGCCGGGCGGGCTGCGCGACGGCCAGGTGGCGATGGCACCGCCGGTGCGTTTCGCGATCCGCACCGCGGTGGCGGCCGACCGGACGAAGGGCAGCGGCCGGTGGCTGCCCGACCAGAGGAAGCGTTCGATCTCGCGGCGTTTCCAGCGTGCCATCCCGGTCGCGACCGCGATCCCGCGATTGGCATCGATCGCGCGGCGCCAGTCGGCCAGCATCGCGACCGCGTCGATCGCCTCCGCCGCGCCACCGGTCATCGGATCGCGGTAGACGGTCGCGGCGACCATGTCGGCGAAGACCCGGTCGGCGATCGTCGGCGCGCGCCGGGGGGAGGCGGGCGCGAATCGGCCGGGTGACCGCACGCTGACCTGCGCGCCGGCGATCTGCGCGAGCAGCACGAGTTCGTCGTCGCCGTGCGCGATGACCCGCACGTCGGGGCGCAGCAGCGGCCAGGGATCGACGTCGCCGATCATGCTGGCGATCCCGTCCTTGCGCAGGCGACGCTGCGCCCGGTGCGCCCAGCTTTCCTTCGGCAGAAGTGCCACGACCTGGTCGGCCGGACCAGCGTCCAGCGCCTCGGTCGCCAGTTTTTGCGCGTCGTCGGCCGACCGCGGGCGCAGCACGGTGGCGGGACCGTCGGGCACCGGCGGCGTCGCCCCCCAGAAGGTGCCGCCGACCCGCGCGGTGCGGATCGCAGCGATCAGCGCATCGGTGTCGGCCCGGTCGGCGGTGACGCTCTCCGGACGGCGGTCGACGCGGATCGCGCTGACGCTCGCCACCTGCGGCCGGATCCCCGGAAAGGGTGGCGCGCGCAGGACGGGCAGCGACGATAACATGCGAAACGGGCTTCCTGACGTTTTCGGCTCCGACGAGCCAGTGTTGAGAGCTACGGTCGCCGCAGCCTGCGATCGAGTTACGTACGGTTATGACGGAGCGGATCGCATGAAACCTTGATAGGTTGCATCGCCGTCCCGCAACGGGTCAGGCGGCGGGATCGGCCGGGCGTTTGCGGCCGACGTCGCGCCAGGGTTGGCCGATGACGCGCTTCAGCCGGTCGCGCGCGGCCCACATCAGCGGCACGCGCCGTTCGGCGAGACCGGGGCGGCCGAGCAGGTCGAACCCGGTCCAAGGTAGATACGGATTGCGACGGCCATAGGCCCAGATCTCGACGCGGATCGAGGGACGCAGCGATGGGCCGCGGGCGTGGAAGCCGTGTGTGTCCGCCACGACCAAAGTGTTCGCCGGCACGCCGAACAGCTGGACCGGCGGCAGGCCGAGCGCGGGCAGTTCGTCCGCCTTGATCCGGAACGAGCCGCGCGACGACAACCGGTCGCCGCCGGACGTTACGCGCTGGCTCATCGCCTTTTCCCACGCCAGCCGCGCGGGCGTGTCGCGGTGCGATCCGGGGACATAGGCGAACGGTCCCTCGTCCTCCGCCACGTCGGTCAGGAAGAGCCACGCCTTCACGGTGGCGTGGAAGGTGTCGGCGTGCAGGTTGGTCTGCGGATCGGGTTCCGCGTCGTTCACCTGCGCAAGGATCGTCTGGATATAGGTGACCGGTTCGGCGTCCGTGCTGCCGACATAGCGCAGCAGCCCGCGCCAGGCCGGATCGGCGAGCAGTGCGCGGGCTGCCGGGATGGCCGCAAGCGCCTCGGGGTCGAGCGCGATGCGGCGGGTGATCGTGTCGCCCTGCACCATCTCGCGCGTCGGGCCGGCAAAGCCGAGCGCCTGATCGCGAAGCTGCGCGAACAGGGCAGGCGGCAGGAAATCGCGTTTCAGCACGAAGCCGTCGCGATCGAACGCCGCGCGGTCCTCCGCCGATAGCAGGTGCGCCAGCCGCTTGCGGCGCCGCGTCGCCATCGCCGCGGCGGCCCGGATGCGCAGGACGTGAAGACCGCGAGCGTTCAACGCCGGCGATCCGATCAGCGGATTGTCGCCGAACGACTTCGCGCCGGTGAACAGCTGGATCGCCCACCAGGGCGCGAGCAAATAGCGGGCGGCTTTCATGGTTTCGGCGCTATCCCTGCGCGACGTGGGGCGCAACCTTCCAAAGTCAGCCTCGCGACGTTAGATGCACTACAACGACGGCCCGTCCGTCCCGTATCCGTCCCGTAGGAGCAGCTTGTGGCCGACCAATATGACCTTATCGTCCTGGGTTCCGGCCCCGGTGGCTATGTCGCCGCGATCCGCGGTGCGCAGCTGGGGCTGAAGGTCGCCATCGTCGAGCGCGAACGGCTCGGTGGGATCTGCCTCAACTGGGGCTGCATCCCGACCAAGGCGCTGCTCCGCACGTCCGAAATCTACCACTATATGCAGAATGCCGGCTCCTACGGCCTGTCCGCGGAAAATGTCGCGTTCGACCTGGCCAAGGTCGTCGAGCGCAGCCGCAAGGTGGCCGGGCAGCTGAACGCAGGCGTGAAGGGCCTGATGAAGAAGAACAAGATCGCGGTCGTCGAGGGCGTCGGCACGATCACCGCACCGGGCAAGCTCACCGTGAAGCGCGGCGACGAGACGGTCGAGCTGGTCGCCAAGGACATCATCGTCGCGACCGGCGCGCGCGCCCGCGACCTGCCGTTTGCCAAGGCCGACGGGGAGCGGATCTGGACCTACCGCCACGCCATGACTCCGACCGTGCTGCCGACCAAGCTGCTCGTCATCGGTTCGGGCGCGATCGGGGTGGAATTCGCCAGCTTCTACAGCGACATGGGCGTCGATGTTACGATCGTGGAGATGCTCGACCGCATCCTGCCGGTCGAGGATGCCGACGTGTCCGACTTCATGCTGAAGGCGCTGACCAAGCAGAAGATGACGATCCTGACGAACTCGGGCGTGTCGAAAATCGAGTCGTCCGCCGACGGGATCAAGGCGACCGTCAAGGTGAACGGCACCGACGAGGTCCGCGACTACAGCCACGTGATCGTCGCGATCGGCATTGTGCCCAATACTGAGACTATCGGGCTGGAGGCGCTGGGTGTCACGACCGCGAAGGGCGGCAATATCGAAACCGACCCTTACGGCCGCACGAACGTCGCGGGCATCTGGGCGATCGGCGACGTGACGGGTGCGCCGTGGCTGGCGCACAAGGCGAGCCACGAGGGCGTGATCGCGGCCGAAGCGATCGCGGGCTATGCCGGCGTGCATCCGATGGACAAGTCGAACATCCCGGGCTGCACCTACAGCCGGCCGCAGGTCGCGTCGGTGGGCTTTACCGAAGCCAAGGCGAAGGAGCTCGGCCACGAGGTGAAGGTCGGCAAGTTCCCCTTCATCGGCAACGGCAAGGCGATCGCGCTGGGCGAGGCCGAGGGTTTCGTGAAGACGGTGTTCGACGCGAAGACCGGCGAGCTGCTCGGCGCGCACATGATCGGCGCGGAAGTGACCGAGCTGATCCAGGGCTATGTCGTCGCGCGCCAGCTGGAGACGACCGAGACCGAGCTGATGCAGACCGTGTTCGCCCACCCGACGCTGAGCGAAATGATGCACGAGAGCGTGCTCGGCGCCTACGGTCGGGCGATCCATTTCTAGGGTGGACGCGCACGCGCTGCCCCGTTCGCCGGGGTCGCGGGCGGTGACGCTGCCGGTGCGACTGCTTCTGGTACTGGCGCTGTGGCTCGTCGCCGCCGCGATCGGTTTCGCGGTGGAGGCGGGCGGCCTGCGTCAGTTCGATGCCGCAGTGCTGCTGGGCCTGGCAGGGCCGGCGCGGGCGGCGGGGTGGCCGGTGGCGGTGCTGCTGTTCGCGACCGTCGCAGGGTCGGCGGCGGTCCGGTTGCCCGTCGCGGTCGCGGTCGGCGTCGTGCTGGCGTGGCGCCGCGACTGGACCGGGGCGGCCGTGCTGGCCGCCACCACGATCGGCGTGCTGGTTGGCAATGCCTGGCTGAAACAGATCGTGGGGCGCGCGCGGCCGGACATCCTGAACCATCTTGCGGTCGAAACGTCGCTCAGCTTTCCGAGCGGTCATGCCTCGAATGCGTCGGCGGTGTTCCTGTGCATCGGCTGGCTGCTCGTCCGGCACGGCATGCGGGCGAGGCTGGTGTGGCCGATCGCGATCGTCTTCGTGCTGCTCGTTGGCGTGTCGCGAGTCGTGCTCGGCGTCCACTGGCCAAGCGACGTCATCGCCGGCTGGTGCGTGGGGACGGGCTGGATGCTGCTCTGCACGGCGTTCGCCAGGCCCCGTCCGGTCGGGCCGGCGGTGCGGACGCTCTAGCCGCGACGGGATACGGTCATGGGTCGTGCCGCCGCACGGTCCAGCCGGGCGTCGTCGTCTGCGGCCATCCGGCAAAGGCGCCCGATCCCATGGCCGCGATCCCCTCGGTGATGAAGGGTCCCAGTTCGTGCATCTGCGGCTTGTGCGCGCGATCGGCCATTTCGACGAGAACGGCGGGTCCGGCGGCCGCATCGAGCAGCGCCGCCGACTGTTCGGCCGGCACGATCGTATCCTCCCGCCCGTGGATCAGCAGGAGCGGCACGCGCAGGCGACGGACCGCGGCGAGATTGTCCCACCGATCGACGACGAACGCGCGCGTCGCCCACGGCGCCGCCGCCGACAGCCGGGTAAAGGGTGACAGCGCGACGACCCCCGCCGCGCCCTCGTCCGCCGCCGCCTCGATCGCGACGGCGGCGCCCAGCGAGTGGCCGACGAACCAGAGCCGGGCCCGTGGTCCCTTCAGGCGGCGGGCTTCGGTCGCGAACGCATGGGCGGTCGCGCGCATCGACGTTTCGCTCGGCCGGCCCGGATTGCCGGCGAAACCGGGATAGGAGGCGACCAGCACCGAATCGCCGTGGCCGACCAGATATTCGGCATATTTCGCGCCGACGCCCTGGCTTGCGCGCCGGCCGTGGAAGAACACGACGATGTCGGGATCGGTCCGCTCGCCCGGCCAGTAGAAACCCTGCAGCGATCCGGTGCCGGGCAGGGCGACGCGCACCTCCTGCGGTGCGGACCTTGTGAAGTTGCCGATGGTTACGGGGGTGTCGGGGGCGAGATAGATCTTGTCGCGGATCAGATCGGAACAGCCGCCGAGGCACGCCGATCCGAGCAGCAGGGCGAGGAGGGCGGCGCGCATGGTATCGCAGATAGGGCGGGACGTTCGAACGTCCACCCTGATGCGCTGTCCGCCGCTCGACCATCCGGAATGATGGAAGGACGATCGAGGGCATGAGCGCATCGCAGGAGGGCAAAGGCGGCGGCAAGCTCGTGCTGTACGCCGCACTTGCCGCCAATCTCGGTATCGCGGTCGCCAAGTTCGTCGCGGCCGGGATCACCGGGTCGTCGGCGATGCTGACCGAGGGGTTCCACTCGGTCGTCGACTCGGCGAATCAGGTTCTGCTGCTCTACGGCCGCAAACGGTCCGAACAGCCGGCGGACGACCTGCATCCGCTGGGTTACGGGCGCGAGCTGTATTTCTGGTCGTTCGTCGTCGCGATCCTGATCTTCGCGGTGGGCGCGGGCTTTTCGATCTACGAAGGTGTCGTGCATCTGTCCGCGCCGGAGGAGATGCGCGATCCGACGATCAACTATGTCGTGCTCGCGGTGTCGCTGGCGCTGGAAGGGAGCAGCTGGTTCGTCGCGCGGCGCGAGTTCGTCGCGGCGAAGGGCGATCTGACCTGGTGGCAGGCGGTGCGGCGGTCGAAGGACCCGACAACCTTCATCGTGTTGTTCGAGGACAGCGCCGCGATCGTGGGCCTGCTGCTCGCCGGGCTCGGCGTCGCGATCAGCCATGCGACCGGCGACGCGCGCTGGGACGGGGTGGCCTCGATCCTGATCGGCGTGGTGCTGGGGATCGTCGCGGTGGTGCTGGCGCGCGAATCGAAGGACCTGCTGATCGGCGAGCGGGCCGACCCCGCGCTGACCGCGGCGGTGCGCGCGTCGGTCGACGGCCGTTCGGAGGTCGTGCGCGTGGTGAAGGTGACGACGGTCCACCTGGCGCCGGAGATCGTATTCCTCGGCATGGACGTCGATTTCGTCGATGCGGTCCCGGTCGGGCGCGTCGAGGCGCTGATCGCGGAGGTGGAGACGGACCTGCGCCACGACTGGTCGGTGCTGGCGGCGATCTACATCAAGCCGGTGTCGTCCTGACCGCGAGCAGGGCGGGCGCCAAAAGGTTCCCGCCCGTTGACCCGTCCGGCCCCGCGCGGTATAGCGCGCGGCGATCCGAACCGGGTCGGGTGCGGTTTCGTGCTCGGTTTATCCGGATCAGCTTGAACATTGCCGATGTGTGTAGGGCTTCGGAACGGTCGTGATGACCGCCGGGGCCTTCGTGCATTCCCGCACGAACAGGCACGGTAAAGTAACTTTAAAAGGTGAAGGGCTTCATGCCAACGATCAACCAGCTCGTGCGCCACGGACGCGTTCTCCAGAAGGAGAAGTCGAAGGTCCCGGCAATGGAAAAGAACCCGCAGAAGCGCGGTGTCTGCACCCGTGTCTATACGACGACTCCGAAGAAGCCGAACTCGGCGCTGCGCAAGGTTGCGAAGGTCCGCCTGACCAACAGCCGCGAAGTCATCAGCTACATCCCGGGCGAAGGCCACAACCTGCAGGAGCACAGCGTCGTGCTGATCCGCGGCGGGCGTGTGCGCGATCTTCCCGGCGTGCGCTACCATGTCCTGCGCGGCGTGCTCGACACACAGGGTGTGAAGAACCGCAAGCAGTCCCGCTCCAAGTACGGCGCCAAGCGTCCGAAGTAAGCCGATCGCCTTATGCCCCGGCACACCGCCGGGGCGCATGTTCGATCTCCCAGGCTGAAGTTAAAAGGAAAAATTGATGGCACGTCGTCGTCGTCCCGAGAAGCGCATCATCCTCCCCGATCCCAAGTTCGGTGACGTGATCCTCTCGAAGTTCATGAATTCCGTCATGTATGACGGCAAGAAGTCGACCGCAGAGGGCATCGTCTATTCGGCGCTCGAAACCGTCGAGACCCGCGCCAAGCGCGAGCCGCTCGCCGTGTTCCACGATGCGCTGGTCAACATCGCACCGGGCATCGAAGTCCGTTCGCGTCGCGTCGGTGGTGCCACCTACCAGGTGCCCGTCGAAGTGCCGCCGGAACGGTCGCAGGCTCTGGCGATCCGCTGGCTGATCTCGGCCGCGCGCGCGCGCAGCGAGAACACGATGTCGGGCCGCCTGTCGGGCGAACTGCTCGATGCCGCCAACAACCGCGGCAACGCGGTGAAGAAGCGCGAAGACACGCACCGCATGGCGGAAGCGAACCGCGCCTTCTCGCACTACCGCTGGTAAAAGAGCGGCCGGGCAGGGGGGTGTCGTCCATCGCGGCGACATGCTCCTGACCCACGCGCCCCGGCCCGCCGGCAACGGCGGCCGGGACTCGAAAGCGTCACGGTTCCTACTTATATCGTCTGTGCGAGGGGCCTCGGGCTCCGAACCCCGACATCGGAGATACCATCATGGCCCGCAGCCATCCGCTCGACAAGTATCGCAACATCGGCATCATGGCGCACATCGACGCCGGCAAGACGACGACGACCGAACGCATCCTGTATTATACCGGCAAGTCCTACAAGATCGGCGAAGTGCATGAAGGCACCGCGACGATGGATTGGATGGAGCAGGAGCAGGAGCGCGGGATCACGATCACGTCGGCTGCCACGACCTGCTTCTGGAACGACCACCGCATCAACATCATCGACACCCCCGGGCACGTCGACTTCACGATCGAAGTCGAGCGTTCGCTGCGCGTGCTCGATGGCGCGGTCGCGTGCTTCGACGGCGTTGCCGGTGTGGAGCCGCAGTCCGAGACGGTGTGGCGCCAGGCGGAGAAGTACAAGGTTCCGCGCATGTGCTTCATCAACAAGCTGGACCGTACCGGTGCGTCGTTCGAGCGTTGCGTCGACATGATCAAGGACCGCCTCGGTGCGCGTCCGGCCGTGCTCTACTTGCCGATCGGCATCGAGGGCGGCTTCAAGGGGCTGGTCGATCTGGTCGAGAACCGTGCGATCATCTGGCTCGAAGAGTCGCTGGGCGCGAAGTTCGAATATCAGGACATCCCGGCCGACCTGGTCGATGCCGCTGCCACCGCTCGTTCCGAGCTGATCGAGATGGCGGTCGAGCAGGACGACGAGCTCATGACCGCGTATCTGGAAGGCACCGAGCCGACCACCGCGCAGCTGAAGGCGCTGATCCGCAAGGGCACGCTGAACTTCTCGTTCGTGCCGGTCCTGTGCGGTTCCGCCTTCAAGAACAAGGGCGTCCAGCCCCTGCTCGACGGCGTGGTCGACTATCTGCCGAGCCCGCTCGACATTCCCCCGGTCGAAGGCCTGAAGCTCGACGGCGTCACGGTCGAGACGCGTCCGCCGGCCGATGATGCCCCCTTCGCCGCGCTGGCGTTCAAGATCATGAACGATCCGTTCGTCGGCACCCTGACTTTCGCCCGCATCTATTCGGGCAAGCTCGACACGGCCACGGTCGTGATGAACTCGGTCAAGGACAAGAAGGAAAAGGTTGGCCGCATGCTGCTGATGCATGCCAACGACCGCGAGGACATCCAGGTGGCCTATGCCGGCGACATCGTCGCACTGGCGGGCCTCAAGGACACCACGACGGGCGAGACGCTGTGTTCGCTGAGCGCGCCGATCATCCTGGAGCGGATGGAATTCCCCGAGCCCGTGATCGAGCTTTCGGTGGAGCCGAAGACCAAGGCCGACCAGGAGAAGATGGGCGTCGCGCTCAATCGCCTGGCGCGCGAAGATCCGTCGTTCCGCGTGTCTTCGGACAACGAGAGCGGCCAGACCATCATCAAGGGGATGGGCGAGCTCCACCTCGAGATCCTGGTCGATCGCATGAAGCGCGAGTTTAAGGTCGAGGCGAACATCGGTGCGCCGCAGGTGGCCTATCGCGAGTCGCTCGCGAAGAAGGTTGACGTCGACTACACCCACAAGAAGCAGTCGGGCGGCTCCGGCCAGTTCGGCCGCATCAAGTTCACGGTGGAGCCGGGCGAGCGCGGCCAGGGCGTGATCTTCAAAGACGAGGTGAAGGGCGGCAACGTCCCGAAGGAATATATCCCCTCGGTCGAGAAGGGTATCCGCGAGATCGCGGCGACCGGATCGCTGATCGGTTTCCCGATCATCGATTTCACCGCGACGCTGTATGACGGTGCCTACCATGACGTCGACTCCAGCGCGCTGGCGTTCGAAATCACGGGCCGGGCCGGCATGCGCGAAGCGGCCGTCAAGTCGGGCATCAAGCTGCTCGAGCCGATCATGAAGGTCGAGGTCGTCACTCCGGAGGATTATCTGGGCGACGTCATCGGCGACATGAACAGCCGCCGCGGTCAGATCCAGGGCACCGACAGCCGGGGCAACGCTCAGGTCGTCGAGGCGATGGTGCCGCTGGCGAACATGTTCGGTTATGTGAACCAGCTCCGCTCGTTCACGCAGGGCCGGGCACAGTACAGCATGCAGTTCTCGCATTATGACGAAGTTCCCTCGAACGTCGCCGAAGAGCTGAAGGCTAAGCTGGCTTAAGCCGAAAAACATCGCTAAGGGCGCGTCCACGGCGGGTGGGCGCGCCCCGGAAATGAGCCAAGGGCAAGCGCCCGACATCAAACGTAAGAAGGTAGGACATCATGGCGAAAGCTAAGTTCGAGCGGACCAAGCCGCACTGCAATATCGGCACCATCGGTCACGTCGACCACGGTAAGACCTCGCTGACCGCAGCGATCACCAAGGTGCTGGCCGAGACCGGCGGCGCCACCTTCACCAGCTACGACAATATCGACAAGGCGCCGGAAGAGCGCGAGCGCGGCATCACCATCTCGACCGCCCACGTCGAGTATGAGACGCAGGCTCGTCACTACGCGCACGTCGATTGCCCGGGCCACGCCGATTATGTGAAGAACATGATCACCGGTGCGGCGCAGATGGACGGCGGCATTCTCGTCGTCTCCGCAACCGACGGCCCGATGCCGCAGACCCGCGAGCACATCCTGCTCGCACGCCAGGTCGGCGTGCCGCAGCTCGTCGTGTTCATGAACAAGGTCGATCTGGTTGACGACGCCGAGATCCTCGAGCTCGTCGAGCTGGAAATCCGCGAGCTGCTGTCGTCCTACGACTTCGACGGCGACAACATCCCCGTCATCCCGGGTTCGGCCGTCTGCGCGCTCAACGGCACCAACGAAGAGATCGGCCGCTCGGCCGTCCTCAAGCTGATGGAAGCCGTCGACACGTTCATCCCGCAGCCGGAGCGTCCGCTGGACCGTCCGTTCCTGATGCCGATCGAGGACGTTTTCTCGATCTCGGGTCGCGGTACGGTCGTCACCGGCCGCGTCGAGACCGGCATCGTCAAGGTCGGCGAGGAAGTCGAGATCGTCGGCATCAAGGACACCCGCAAGACCACGGTCACGGGCGTTGAGATGTTCCGCAAGCTGCTCGACTCCGGTCAGGCCGGCGACAACATCGGCGCGCTGGTTCGTGGCGTTGGTCGTGAAGAGGTCGAGCGCGGCCAGGTGCTCTGCAAGCCCGGCTCGATCAAGCCGCACACCGAGTTCACCTCGGAAGTCTACGTGCTGTCGAAGGAAGAGGGTGGCCGTCACACGCCGTTCTTCGCCAACTACCGCCCGCAGTTCTACTTCCGCACCACGGACGTCACCGGTGAAGTCGTGCTCCCCGAGGGCACCGAGATGGTGATGCCGGGCGACAACGTGCAGCTCAGCGTCAAGCTGATCGCACCGATCGCCATGGAAGAGGGCCTGCGCTTCTCGATCCGTGAAGGTGGCCGCACCGTCGGTGCAGGGGTTGTCGCTTCGATCACGAAGTAATATAGACTGCCTCAACGAGCCGGCCGGCTCCCCCGCATAGGGGAGTCGGCCGGTTCGCGTTTAATGGAAGCCCCGTCCGTTCCGGCAGGAACGTGGCACGTGGGCAGGCTCTTTCGCATCGGTAGGGACATGGACACCAATATCCGCATTCGCCTCAAGGCGTTCGATCACCGCGTGCTCGATCAGGCGACCGGCGAAATCGCCGACACCGCCCGTCGCACCGGCGCACTCATCCGGGGTCCGATCCCGCTTCCGACGCACATCGACAAGTTCACGGTCAACCGTGGCCCGCACGTCGACAAGAAGTCGCGCGAGCAGTTCGAGGTCCGGACCTACAAGCGTCTCCTCGACATCGTGCAGCCGACCCCGCAGACGGTCGACGCACTGATGAAGCTCGATCTTGCCGCAGGTGTTGATGTCGAGATCAAACTCGCCTAAGGCATGCGCATCGCAGCGGGGTGATTCACCCCGCTGTCGCTTTTTCATGATCGATTCGTCGATCGTGGTGGAAGAGCAGGGATACCGACCGGCTTGCCGGTGACCGAGTCCCCGTCTTCTGTGATACCGGTTTGCCGGCGGATCAGGACAGCAGCCCGGACGGGGGCATAATCGGTACGACCAGGGTGGGCTCCGTGCAGCAGCGCGGGGCTTTTTTCGTAATCACGCTCCCGCGCAGTCGGGAGCCTCTGAAGGGAAGGACAAGATCATGCGCAGTGGCGTGATCGCGAAGAAGATGGGCATGACCCGCCTGTTCCAGGACGACGGCCGGCATGTGCCCGTGACCGTGCTGAGCCTGGAAGGCGCGCAGGTCATCTCGCACCGCGAAGCCGACCGCGACGGCTACACCGCAGTCCAGATGGGCGCGGGCACCGCGAAGGCGAAGAATGTGGCAAAGCCGCAGCGTGGCCATTACGGCAAGGCTGAAGTCGAGCCCAAGGCGTATGTCGCCGAATTCCGCGTCGACGCGGACAGCCTCCTCGAAGTGGGCGCGGAAATCTCCGCCGACCATTTCGCCGTTGGCCAGCTGGTCGACATCGCCGGCCGTACGCAGGGCAAGGGCTTTGCCGGCGGCATGAAGCGCTGGAACTTCGGTGGTCTGCGCGCAACCCACGGTGTGTCCGTCTCCCACCGTTCGCTCGGTTCGACCGGTCAGCGCCAGGATCCGGGTAAGGTCTTCAAGAACAAGAAGATGGCCGGTCACATGGGTGACAAGCGCCGGACCCAGCAGAACCTCGAGATCGTCCAGACGGACGTCGAGCGTGGCCTGATCTTCGTGAAGGGCTCCGTGCCCGGCTCGAAGGGCGGCTGGCTGCTGGTCAAGGACGCGGTCAAGGTTTCGGCGCATGCCGACTCGCCCACGCCGGGTTCGGTGAAGGCCAAGGCCTCGACCACGAACATTCAGCAGACCGAGGCTCCGGCCGAAGCACCTGCGACCACCACTGATGGCCAGGAGGGCTGATCATGAAGGTTCAGATCTCATCGCTCGGCGAAGCCGGCGGGGACATCGATCTCGCCGACGACGTCTTCGGGCTCGATCCGCGCGCCGACATCCTGCACCGCGTCGTGACGTGGCAGCTGGAAAAGCGCCGGGGCACGGCACGTGGCGCGCGCGAGCGTTCCGACGTTGCCCGCACCGGCAAGAAGTTCGGTCGCCAGAAGGGCGGCGGTACAGCTCGTCACGGCGATCGTCGCGCTCCGATCTTCATCGGTGGTGGTAAGGCGCACGGCCCGCGGGTCCGCGACTTCAATCCGTCGCTGAACAAGAAGGTTCGTTCGCTCGGCCTGCGCATGGCGCTTTCGTCGAAGGCGAAGGACGGCAAGCTGATCGTCATGGACACGCTGTCCCTGGAGAACGCCAAGACCAAGACGCTGGCGGCATCGCTGTCGGAACTCGGTTTCGGCCGGACCACGCTCGTGATCGACGGCGACATGGTGGAGCAGAGCTTCGCAATGGCGAGCGGCAACCTGCGGTCGATCAACGTGATGCCCGCCATGGGCGCCAATGTTTACGACATTCTGAAGCACGACACGCTGGTCCTGACCCGCGCGGCCGTCGAAAAGCTGGAGGCGCGGTTCAATGGCTAAGCAAGCCGCCAAGTCGGTCGAGGATCGTCACTACGACGTCGTCCTCGCGCCGCACATCACCGAGAAGACGACCCTGCTCTCCGAGCATAACGCGGTCGTGTTCAAGGTCGCGACCAGTGCGACGAAGCCTGAAATCAAGGCTGCCGTCGAAGCACTGTTCTCGGTCACCGTGACGGGCGTCAACACGATGCTGGTCAAGGGCAAGACCAAGAAGTGGAAGGGTAAGGACTATACCCGTTCCGACATGAAGAAGGCGATCGTGACGCTGGCCGCCGGCCAGACCATCGACGTCACCACCGGGATCTGAGGGCGATATGGCACTCAAGCATTATAACCCGACGAGCCCGGCCCGCCGCGGCCTGATCCTCGTCGACAAGTCGTCGCTCTGGAAGGGGAAGCCCGTCAAGGCGCTGACCGAAGGCAAGAGCAAGTCCGGTGGGCGTAACAATCAGGGCCATGCGACGGCACGCGGCATCGCGGGCGGTCACAAGCAGTCCTATCGCCATATCGATTTCAAGCGTCGGAAGTGGGACCAGCCCGCGACCGTCGAGCGCCTGGAATATGATCCGAACCGCTCGGCGTTCATCGCCCTCGTCAACTACGAGGACGGCGAACAGTCCTATGTGATCGCGCCGCAGCGCCTGGCACCGGGTGACGTCATCGTCGCCGCCAAGCGTACCGACGTGAAGCCGGGCAACGCCATGGAAATCGGCCAGGCTCCGGTCGGCACCATCGTCCACAATGTGGAGATGAAGCCGGGCAAGGGTGGCCAGATCGCTCGCGCCGCCGGCACCTATGTGCAGGTTGTCGGTCGCGACAAGGGCATGGTGATGGTTCGCCTCAACTCGGGCGAGCAGCGCTATATCCGGTCCGACTGCATGGCCACTGTCGGTGCCGTGTCCAACCCGGACAACGGCAACACCAACCTTGCAAAGGCCGGCCGCAACCGCTGGCTGGGCAAGCGTCCGCTGACCCGCGGCGTCGCCAAGAACCCGGTCGACCATCCGCATGGCGGTGGTGAAGGCCGGACATCGGGCGGTCGTCACCCGGTCACCCCGTGGGGCAAGCCGACCAAGGGTGCACGCACCCGGTCGAACAAGTCCACGGACAAGATGATCATCCGTTCGCGTCACGCGAAGAAGAAGAGGTAATCATGGCCCGCTCCGTATGGAAAGGTCCGTTCGTCGATCTCCACCTTCTGCGGAAGGCCGAGGCGGCGTCAGACGGCGGCACCCGTGGTGCCATCAAGACGTGGTCGCGTCGTTCGACGATCCTGCCGCAGTTCGTGGGGCTGACTTTCAGCGTCTACAACGGCCGCAAGTTCGTGCCGGTTTCGGTGAACGAGGACATGGTCGGCATGAAGCTCGGTGAGTTTGCGCCCACGCGCTACTTCCCCGGTCATGCCGCGGACAAGAAGGGCAAGCGCTGATGTCGAAGTCCGTTAGCCCGCGCCGCGTCGGCGAAAAGGAGGCCCTTGCGGTCGCCACCTCCGTTCGCGGTTCGCCGCAGAAGCTTAACCTCGTGGCGGCACTCATCCGCAACCGCAAGGCCAGCGACGCGCTCAACATCCTCCAGTTCTCCACCAAGGCGATGGCCGTCGATGTGCGCAAGTGCCTCGCGTCCGCGATCGCCAACGCGGAAAACAATCACAATCTCGACGTGGACGCCCTCGTCGTGAAGGAAGCATCGGTCGGCAAGGGCCTGGTCATGAAGCGGTTCGCCACGCGCGCCCGCGGTCGTTCGACCCAGATCATCAAGCCGTTCTCGCGCGTCCGGATCGTCGTGCGCGAGCAGGAGGCCGAATAATGGGTCAGAAATCCAACCCGATCGGGATGCGGTTGCAGATCAACCGTACCTGGGACAGCCGCTGGTACGCCGAAGGCGCCGACTATGGTCGTCTGCTGCTCGAGGATCTGAAGATCCGCAAGCACATCATGACCTCGCTGCCGCAGGCCGCGATTTCCAAGGTCGTGATCGAGCGTCCCGCCAAGCTCGCGCGCATCTCCATCTATGCGGCGCGCCCCGGGGTGATCATCGGCAAGAAGGGTGCGGACATCGAAAAGCTGCGCCGGACGCTCGGCAAGATGACCACCAGCGACGTGTCGCTGAACATCGTCGAGATCCGCAAGCCCGAGATCGACTCGAAGCTCGTGGCGCAGGGCGTCGCCGATCAGCTCGAGCGCCGCATTGCGTTCCGTCGTGCCATGAAGCGTGCGGTCCAGTCCGCGCTGCGTCTCGGCGCCGAGGGGATCCGGATCACCTGCGCTGGCCGTCTGGGCGGCGCGGAAATCGCGCGGACCGAATGGTACCGCGAGGGCCGGGTGCCGTTGCACACGCTGCGCGCGAACGTCGATTATGCCGAGGCCGAAGCCCACACCGCCTATGGCGTGTGCGGTGTGAAGGTCTGGATCTTCAAGGGTGAGATCCTTGGTCATGATCCGCTCGCGCAGGACCGCCTCATGATGGAAGCACAGACCTCGGGGGTTCGTCCGGCACGCTGAACATGAGGGGGTGGCGCCCCGCGCGATAATCGCGTAGGGCCGCGCCTCCCCTCATCCAGTTGGCCTGATCGACCGTCGTTACGGTGTCAGAAGGTACAAGACATGCTGCAACCAAAGCGCACGAAATTCCGCAAGGCCTTCAAGGGCCGGATCCATGGCGACGCCAAGGGTGGAACGTCGCTCAACTTCGGTGCCTTCGGCCTCAAGGCCATGGAGCCCGACCGGATCACCGCACGCCAGATCGAGGCAGCCCGCCGCGCGATCACGCGCCACATCAAGCGCCAGGGGCGTTTGTGGATCCGCATCTTCCCGGACGTGCCGGTCTCGTCGAAGCCTGCCGAAGTCCGCATGGGCTCGGGCAAGGGTTCGCCTGAATTCTGGGCCGCCCGCGTGAAGCCGGGTCGCATCCTGTTCGAGCTTGACGGTGTCCCCGGTCCGATCGCCCGCGTCGCTTTCGAGCGTGCGATGGAGAAGCTGCCCATCAAGACCAAGGTCGTTGCCCGTCTGGGCGAGTCCGTCCACGAGGCCGAGTGACATGGCGAAGATTGAAGACATGAAGTCCGCTACGGACGACCAGCTGTCGACGCAGCTCACCGAGCTGAAGCGGGAACAGTTCAACCTGCGCTTCCAGGCTGCCACCAACCAGCTGGAAAAGCCCAGCCGGGTTCGTGTGGTCCGCCGGACGATCGCGCAGATCAAGACCCTCCAGACCGAGCGTAACCGCTCGGCTGCCAAGTAAGGAGCGCCAGCCATGCCGAAGCGCGTGCTGACCGGAACGGTGGTCTCCGATAAGACCGACAAGACGATCGTGGTCTCGGTCGAACGCAAGGTGAAGCACCCTGTGTACGGCAAGATCATGCGTCGTTCGAAGAAGTATCATGCGCATGACGAGACGAACACGTTCCGCGAAGGCGAGACGGTTCGGATCGAAGAGTGCGCACCGATTTCCAAACTGAAGACGTGGAAGGTGCTCGACCGTGTCGATGTCCATGCCACGCCCGTCGCAGCCGCCTGAAGGAGGACTGACACATGATCCAGATGCAGTCCAATCTCGACGTTGCGGATAACAGCGGTGCCAAGCGCGTCCAGTGCATCAAGGTGCTGGGTGGCTCGAAGCGTCGTTTCGCGACGGTCGGCGACATCATCGTCGTATCGATCAAGGAAGCCGCACCCCGCGGCAAGGTTAAGAAGGGCGACGTTCACCGTGCGGTGATCGTGCGGACCGCAAAGGACATTCATCGTCCCGACGGTTCCACGATCCGCTTCGACGGCAACGCCGCGGTCCTGGTCAACAAGAACGAGGAGCCGATCGGCACCCGTATCTTCGGCCCGGTGGTCCGCGAGTTGCGTGCGAAGAACCACATGAAGATCATCTCGCTCGCCCCCGAGGTGCTGTGATGAGCGGAATGAAGGTCAAGAAGGGCGACAAGGTCGTCATCCTGTCCGGCAAGGACAAGGGCAAGCATGGTGAGATCACCAAGGCGATGCCCAAGGATTCGAAGGTGATCGTCGCCGGCGTCAACATCGCCACGCGTCATCGCAAGCCGACGCAGGGGCAGCCCGAGGGCGGTCTCGATCGGTTCGAAGCGCCGCTGCACGTGTCGAAGGTTGCGCTGGAGGATCCCAAGACGGGCAAGCCCACGCGCGTCCGGTTCGAGATGCACGACGGCAAGAAGGTCCGCGTGGCCGTGAAGTCCGGGGAGAAGATCGGTGGCTGAAGCCAATAGCGAGCGTTATACGCCGCGCCTCAAGGCGGACTACGAAGCCCGCATCGTCAAGGCGATGACCGAAAAGTTCGGTTACACCAACGCGATGCAGGTTCCCCGGTTGAGCAAGATCGTGCTCAACATGGGCGTCGGCGAAGCCACGCAGGACAAGAAGAAGGTCGAGAAGGCCGCGGTCGAAATGACCAAGATTGCCGGCCAGAAGGCCGTCGTCACCAAAGCCAAGAAGTCGATCGCCCAGTTCAAGCTGCGCGAGCACATGCCGATCGGTTGCAAGGTCACCCTGCGCCGCGAGCGGATGTACGAGTTCCTCGACCGGTTTGTCACGATCGCGCTCCCGCGCGTCCGCGATTTCCGTGGCCTGTCCGACAAGTCGTTCGACGGTCGTGGCAACTATGCCACCGGCCTGAAGGAACAGCTTATCTTCCCGGAGATCAGCTACGACGAGGTCGACCAGGTCCGCGGCATGGACGTGATCATCGCGACCACCGCCAACACCGATGACGAGGCGCGCGAGTTGCTCCGTCTGTTCGGTTTCCCGTTCCCGCAGCCGGTCGCGCCGGTTGAAGAGAAGAAGGCCGCTTAAGAGCGTGCCGACCGTAGGAAAGAGAACTTAAGTCATGGCGAAACTGAGTTCGATCAACAAGAACGAGCGTCGCAAGAAGCTCGTGAAGCAGTATGCCGGCAAGTATGCCGCACTGAAGGCGATCGCAAACGACGAAGGCAATGATGAGTCCGAGCGGCTCATCGCACGGCTGCGGATGGCCGAAATCCCGCGCAATGCGAACCCCACCCGGGTGCGCAATCGCTGCGAGATGACCGGCCGCCCGCGTGCCTATTATCGCAAGTTCCGTCTCTCTCGCATCACCCTGCGTGATCTTGCCAACAAGGGCATGATTCCGGGTGTTACGAAGTCGAGCTGGTAAGGACCCCCTATGTCTTTGACCGATCCCGTGGGCGACCTGCTCACCCGCATCCGCAACGGCCAGCGCGCGCGCAAGGATAGCGTGGTTTCCCCCGCATCCAAGCTGCGTGCCCGTGTGCTCGATGTCCTTCAGCGCGAAGGCTATATCCGCGGCTATTCCAGCGAACCGGTCGCCGGCCATGACGGCCTGCGTATCGAGCTGAAGTATTTCGAGGGCCAGCCGGCGATCCAGCATGTCGCCCGCGTCTCCAAGCCCGGCCGCCGCGTCTATTCGGGGAGCCAGGAGCTTCCCCGGATCCGCAACGGCCTGGGCATCACCATCGTTTCGACGCCAAAGGGTGTTCTGTCCGACGCGGAAGCGCGCGACCAGAATGTCGGCGGCGAAGTCCTCGCGGAGGTCTTCTGATGAGCCGCATCGGTAAAAAGCCGGTTCCGATGCCTGCGGGCGTCGAAGCTAAGATTGAGGGCAAGCTGCTTTCGGTGAAGGGTCCCAAGGGCACGCTCACCATGCCGTTGCAGGATGAAGTGACCTATTCGGTCGAGGACGGCGGCGTGCAGGTCATGCCGGCGAACGAGACGAAGCGGGCGCGGTCCTTCTGGGGCATGCAGCGCACGATGGTCCAGAACCTCGTCACCGGCGTGACCGACGGCTTCACCAAGAAGCTGCTGATCACGGGCGTCGGCTACCGTGCCAATCTTCAGGGCAAAACCCTGAAGCTGCAGCTCGGCTACAGCCACGACGTGAACTACGAGATTCCCGAGGGGATCACGATCGCGACGCCGGACCAGACGACGATCAACATCACCGGTAACGACAAGCAGAAGGTCGGACAGGTCGCGGCCGAGATCCGCCGCTGGCGCAAGCCCGAGCCCTACAAGGGCAAGGGCATCAAGTATGCCGGCGAGTTCATCTTCCGCAAGGAAGGGAAGAAGAAGTAATGGCCAAGCTGTCTCTCTTTGCAAAGCGGCGCCAGCGCGTTCGCACGGCACTGCGTGCCAAGGGCGGGGCCCGTCCCCGTCTCTCGATCCACCGTTCGGGGCGTCACATCTACGCTCAGGTGATCGACGATGCGCAGGGCCGGACCGTGGCGTCCGCCTCCTCGCTGGACAAGGACGTGCGCGGCACGACCGGCGCGACTGCGGAAGCAGCCGCGAACGTCGGCAAGCGCGTAGCCGAGCGGGCTTCGGCGGCGGGCGTGACCCGCGTCGTGTTCGATCGCGGTGGCTTCCTGTTCCACGGGCGCGTCAAGGCGCTCGCCGATGCGGCCCGCGAAGGCGGATTGGAGTTCTAAATGGCTGACGAAATCCAGAACCAGGCGGCCCCCGAGGGCACGCCGGCACCGACCGAGCAGCCCCGCGGCGACAATCGTGGTCCGGGCGGCCCCGGTCGTGGCGGTCCCGGCGGCGGTCGCGGCGGTCCCGGTGGTGGTGCCGGCCGTGGTGGCCCCGGTGGCAATCGCAGCGGTCCCGGTGGCCAGCGTGGCGGCCGTGACGGCAACAATCGCGGTCGTCGCGACGGCCAGCGTGGCGGGAGCGACGATGGCGGCGAGGAGCTGATCGAGAAGCTCGTCCACATCAACCGCGTGTCGAAGACGGTCAAGGGCGGTAAGCGCTTCGGCTTCGCTGCGCTGGTCGTGGTCGGCGACGGCAAGGGTCGGGTTGGCTTCGGTCACGGCAAGGCACGCGAAGTGCCGGAAGCGATCACGAAGGCGACCGCCGCTGCCAAGAAGGCAATGGTCCGCGTTCCGCTGCGCGAAGGTCGCACGCTTCACCATGATGGCCGCGGTCATTTCGGTGCGGGCCTCGTGTACCTTCGCTCGGCACCTCCGGGCACCGGCATCATCGCGGGTGGCCCGATGCGCGCCATCTTCGAAAGCCTGGGCGTCGCCGACGTGGTGACCAAGTCGACCGGCACGAGCAATCCCTACAACATGATCCGCGCAACGTTCGAAGCGTTGACGGAACAGACCAGTCCGAAGTCGGTGGCTCAACGCCGCGGCAAGAAGATCGCCGACCTGCTGGGTCGTGGCGGTGCTTCCGCCGAGGTTGCCGAAGCCGACGCGGCTGCGATCGCGGAGTAAGCGACATGGCAACCATCAAGGTCACCCAGACCGGATCCCCCATCCGCCGCGAACCCAGCCAGCGTGCCACGCTGGTCGGGCTCGGCCTGAACAAGATGCACAAGACCAGCGAGTTGGAGGACACACCTTCGATCCGCGGCATGATCCGCAAGGTCGCGCACATGGTGAAGGTCGAGGGCTGAACCCTTCGATCTCTTGCGAGGACCGAAAGGCCGCTCCATCCGAAAGGGTGGGGCGGCCTTCCTCTTTTGGGCCGAGCGGGTTCGGGCATCGGCCGCCTGAGTCTTCGTTCCGTCATGCGGCAGGGCCACTGTGAAGGCATGGGCCGCAGCGGAACTCTGACGTGGCGGGCGGCCTCGACCGTGCCAATCGCAACCGCGGTTGCGGTCCTCTGCGCAACCTCCGGGATCGCTGCACCTATGGCGGGCGGTCGCGCCGGGATCGACTGGCTGACTTTCGCCATGGGCTGTCTTGGTGGTCTCGCACTGTTCCTGTACGGCGTCGACATCCTCGCGACGGCGCTGAAGGAGGCGAGCGGCGGGCGGTTCCAGTCGCTGCTCGAACGATCGGTGTCGAACCGCTTTTCGGCTCTGGGCGTCGGTACGGTCGCAACCGTGGCGCTCGACTCGTCGTCGGTGGTCATCATCCTGGTCATCACGATCGTCGACGCCGGGCTGATCCCATTCGGGTCTGCGTTGCCGGTGATCCTGGGCAGCAATACCGGCACGACCTTTTCGAGCCAGTTGTTCGCCTGGGACGTCGACAAGTTCGCGCCGGTGCTGATCGCGGCGGCGCTGCTGTGGAAGATGATCGGCAAGTCGGACACCGCGACGCGCTACAGTCGTATTCCGCTCGGGCTTGGCCTCGTCCTGTTCGGACTGAACATCATCGGCACCGCGGCCGAGCCACTGCGCGAGAGCCAGGCGATCCTCGACGCACTCAAGCAGCTCGAGAACCCGTGGCTCGGTGTCCTGGCGGGCGCGTTCGCCACGATCGCGATCCAGTCCTCTTCGGCGATGATGGGAATCGTCATCACGCTGACGGGTGGCGGGCTGATCACGCTACCGGCCGGGCTGGCGATCATGCTGGGGGCCGAGATCGGGACCTGTGCCGATACGCTGCTCGCCACGGTCGGCCGGTCGCGGTCGGCGGTGAAGGCGGGGATCTTCCACCTGTTGTTCAACATCCTGTCCGTGGCGGTCGGCGTGATGCTGATCGATGGCCTGGCATGGTTCGGATCGGTGACGGCATCCGACACGGGGCAGCAGATCGCGAACGCGCATGTCCTTTTCAACGTCGTGGGGGCGCTCGCCGTGCTGCCGTTCGTCGGGGCCGCCGCGCGACTGCTCGACCGGATTGTGCCGGAGCGGGCAGGGAAGGCCGACGCGGAGGTCGAGCAACCGGCCTGAGCGGCGTGCGGCTAAACTGCTGCAACGTTGCATGGGGGTGACAAACGGGTCCGGTGTCGCTATGCGCCACCGCTTCCCATCCCGCGCGAATATAGCGAAAGCGAGTGCTACCCCATGAAACTCAATGAAATCCGTGACAATGACGGCGCGCGCAAGAGCCGCGTCCGGGTCGGCCGTGGTATCGGTTCGGGCCTGGGTAAGACGGCCGGCCGCGGTCAGAAGGGCCAGAAGAGCCGTTCGGGCGTCTCGATCAAGGGCTTCGAAGGCGGCCAGATGGCGCTGCACATGCGGATCCCGAAGCGTGGCTTCAACAACATCTTCGCCAAGGACTATGCCGAGGCCAACCTGGGCACGATCCAGAAGCTGGTCGAGGCTGGCACGCTGGCATCTGACGGCGTGATCGATCACGCAGCACTGCAGGCAGCCGGCATCGCGCGCGGCGGCAAGGACGGCGTGCGCCTGCTCGGCAAGGGCGAGTTCTCGTCGAAGCTCAGCTTCCGCGTGGCCGGCGTGTCCAAGGGCGCCAAGGAAGCCATCGAAGCCGCCGGCGGCAGCGTCGAGGTGATCTACGTCCAGCCGGCAGCCGAGAAGGCCAAGGCCAAGCATCGCACGGTCCAGACCGTCCGCGCCGCTGACAAGGCCGAGAAGAAGGCAGCCGCTAAGGGCTGATTCCGTTCTGTCCCGCGGTTCGAATGCACTGAAATGGCGCGTTCGGACCCGGCGGGGCGGGCGAAGGCCGGGTCGTTTTTCGACCGGTCAGAACCGAACGGGCAGGGGATGGAGCAGGCCGGATCTCGGCCCGTCCCCTTCGGCTTAGACAAACCGGTCGGTACGACTATATGTGGCGGCGGTGAGCGGGTCTCCCGCCGCCATTTTTTACCGGGATCTGATACCCTATGGCATCCGCAGCGGAACAGCTGGCAGCGAACGTCAGCCTGTCGCAATTCTCCAAGGCGACCGACCTCAAGAAGCGCCTCTGGTTCACGCTGGGCGCGCTCATCGTGTTCCGGCTGCTCAGCCACGTGCCGCTGCCGGGCATCGACCCGCGCGCGCTGGAGGTGCTGTTTTCGCAGACCCGCGGCGGCGTGCTGGACTTCTTCAACACATTTTCGGGCGGCAGCCTGGAGCGGATGAGCCTCATCGCGCTCGGCGTCATGCCCTACATCACCGCCTCGATCGTGGTGCAGCTCGCGACCTCGCTGTCGCCGCAGCTGGCCGCGATCAAGAAGGAAGGCGAGAGCGGGCGCAAGAAGCTCAACCAGTATACGCGCTACGGCACGGTCGGGCTGACCGCGGTCCAGGCCTATTTCATCGCCGTCGGGCTGGAGAGTTGGGGCAGCACGCAGGGCATCGCCGCGGTCGTGGTCGATCCGTACCTGTTCCGCTTCACCACCGTGCTGTCGCTGATCGGCGGCACGATGTTCCTGATGTGGCTGGGTGAGCAGATCACCAGCCGCGGGATCGGCAACGGCGTTTCGCTGATCATCATGGCCGGCATCGTCGCGGCGATCCCCAAGACGATCGTCAACGTGCTCGAAGGCGGCCGGACCGGTTCGCTGTCCCCGATCCTGATCATCGGCGTGCTGGCGCTGGTTATCGGCCTGATCCTGTTCATCTGCTTCATGGAGCGGGCGCAGCGCCGCGTGCTGATCCAGTATCCCAAGCGCCAGACCGCGCGCGGCATGATGCAGGCGGATCGCAGCCATCTGCCGCTGAAGATCAACACCGCCAACGTCATCCCGCCGATCTTCGCGTCGTCGCTGCTGCTGATGCCGCTGACGATCTCGCAGTTTGCCGGCAAGCGCGTCGAGGGCGACAGCGCGTGGGGCGATTTCCTGATCGGGCTGAACCAGTATCTCGCGCACGGCACGCCGCTTTACATGTCGCTCTATGCGGCCGGAATCATCTTCTTTTGCTTCTTCTACACCGCCGTCGTGTTCAATCCGGAAGAGACCGCCGACAACCTCAAGCGCTATGGCGGGTTCGTCCCCGGCATCCGTCCGGGCAAGTCGACCGCGGACTATCTGGACTATGTGCTGACGCGCATCACCGTGCTCGGCGCGGCGTACCTGACGTTCATCTGTCTGGTGCCCGAATATATCGTCGCTCGGGCGGGCATTCCGTTCTACCTGGGCGGGACGAGCCTGCTGATCGTGGTCAACGTCACGATCGACACGGTGACGCAGATCCAGAGCCACTTGCTCGCGCACCAATATGGTGACCTGATCAAGAAGGCGAAGCTGAAGGGTGGCGTGCGGCGCTAAAGCCGACCACCATGGATCGAAGCGAGGGGGGCCGCGGCCACATGAACATCATTCTGCTTGGGCCGCCGGGGGCGGGCAAGGGCACGCAGGCCAGCCGACTGGAGCGTGATCGCGGCATGGTGCAGGTTTCTACCGGCGACATGCTGCGCGCCGCGGTCGCATCCGGCAGCGAGATCGGGAAGCTGGCCGACGGCGTCATGAAGGCGGGCAAGCTGTTTCCCGACGACTTGATGAGCCAGGTACTGGGTGAACGGCTGGACCAGCCGGACACCGCGCGCGGCGTGATTTTCGACGGCTATCCCCGGACGCAGGCGCAGGCGGAATCGCTCGATACGCTGCTCGCGGAGCGCGGCCGGACGCTCGATCATGTGATCGAACTGGTCGTCGACGAGGAGGCGCTCGTTGCGCGCGTCGAGGGGCGCTTTACCTGCGCGAACTGCGGCGCGGGTTACCACGACACGTTTCAGCAGCCGAAGGTCGCGGGCGTCTGCGACGTGTGCGGCTCGACGACGTTCAAGCGCCGGCCGGATGACAATGCCGAGACCGTGCGGACCCGGATGGCCGAGTATCGCGCCAAGACCGCGCCGATCCTGCCTTATTACGAGAGCCGCGGGCTGGTGCAGCGCGTGGACGGCATGGCCGACATCGGTGACGTGGCGCAGGCGATCGAGGCAATCCTCGACCGCTGACAGGAGCTGGCTCCGCTTTACGAACACATCGTCCCGGACTTGATCCGGGACCCCGCTGCCCACATTGCCGTTGAAGGGGCCGGGCTCGGCGACCGTCTGGCCGACGAGCCCGCTGTTCGAGGTTCAGGCCGGCAGCTTCACCGCCTCGCGCGGCTGGTGCATCGGGCACCCGTTCAACTGCCCACGCAGCGCGGCGGAGTTCTTGTAGGGCAGCTTGCGCGCCCGCATGATCCCACCGAGCGGCTGATGCGCAGCGAGCCCCTGCCACGGCGCGAACGCCAGCGTGTCGTCGCCGACCGTCGCGCGGGTTTCGCTCCAGGCGGTCTGCGGTGCGATCCGGATACGCGCGACGGTGAGGTACGGATTATCCTCCTCCGGCCAGGCGACCGAGGCGTCTTCGATCGGGTTCGCCTCGACGTCGCGCATCAGCTGGACCTTCATCTCCCAAACGCCGCCGTCGACGCCGAGTACGCGGTTCATTTCCTCGCGGATCGCATCGGCGCGGCCGTCGATCGCGATCTCCTTGCCTTCGAGCACGGTGAAGCTCTGCGACGCAGGGAACACGCCGATCTTGCCGACATACTCGCCGAACCGGATCGGCACCTGGCTGAAATAGCTCTCGCCGAGCGGGTGCGAGTTCGGATAGCCGCCCATAGTCTTGAGGAACGTGCTCTCCGCGCCCACCGCCTCAAGCGCGCGCTCCGCCGTGCGGAACACCGCGGAGATCGCCTTCTTGCTCCATTCCGCCTTGTCGGTCGTGCCGGCGAGCAGCTTCAGGTTCTTCATGAACGCCTTGGCGTCCTTCGCCGCGAACGCCTTGCCGTTGGCCATCACGAAATCCTGGACCTGGTCGTGCTCCGACCCGGGCAACCGCGCACCCTCGACGCCAATCACCTTCACCGCCATGCCGCGCGGCAGCGAGATCGTGTCGGGCAGCGGATCGCCCGCATTGGTCGAGATCCGCACGATCGCGGGGTAACTCTTGGCGGTGCCGAACAGCCCCTGCGCCAGTTCGCTCGGCAGACCCTCGACCACCTCGAACGTCGCCTCCAGAAGCGCATGGCTCTTGGCATGGACGCTGCGATAGGCGTGGCCGTGATCGTCGTTGACGGTGTGCTGGATGCCCATCAGCGTGCGCGACAGCTCGGCGTGCGTTTCCGCCTCGTCCGGCGCCACCGTTTCGAGCGTGTAGTCGAAGGCGATCGGGGATTTCGGCATCGGGCAACTCCGGTGATGTCATAGGTTAGCTCAAGAAACCTTCGCCGGAGCGGACCGGTTCCGGTCGTCACCGCGTTGGTAGGGTGACGATCAGAACGGGTGTTCCAGATGACCAAGCACAAGAGCGACGACCACGGCCCCGCGCAGGCCCAGATCACTGACTATGAAGGGCCCGCCGGCGGCTGGGGATCGATGAAGGGAATGGCGGCGATCCTGCCCAAGGAAAAGCTCGACCCGCTCGACATGGCGAACCTGCTGCGTCGCCAGAACAAGACCGACGGGTTCCAGTGCGTCAGCTGCGCCTGGTCGAAACCCGCGCATCCCCACCCCGTCGAATTCTGCGAGAACGGCGCCAAGGCGACCGCGTGGGAGGCGACCGGATACCGCACCTCGCCCGAATGGCTCGAGACGCATCCCGTGACTGCGCTGCGCGATCTGTCCGATTACGAGCTGGAACAGCATGGCCGGCTCACCCATCCGGTCCGTTACGACCCGGCGAGCGATACCTATCGCACCACGACGTGGGACGCGGCCTTCGCGGAGATCGGCGCGGAACTGCGCAAGATCCGCGTGCGCGATCCGAAGCGTGCGGTGTTCTACTCGTCCGGCCGTGCCTCGCTCGAAACGAGCTATATGTATCAGCTGATGGCGCGGATGTACGGCTGCAACAACCTGCCTGACAGCTCCAACATGTGTCACGAGACGACCGGCGTCGCGCTGAAGAAGACGATCGGCGAGGCGGTCGGCACGACGCGGCTCGACGATTTCGAGCATGCCGATGCGATCCTGTTCTTCGGTCAGAATGTCGGGTCGAACTCGCCGCGCATGCTCCATCCGCTCCGCACCGCGGTGAAGCGCGGCTGCAAGGTCGTGACGTTCAATCCGCTGAAGGAGCGCGGGCTGGAACGGTTCGCCGATCCGCAGAACCCGCTCGACATGGCGCTCGGCACGTCGACGCCGATCAGCACGCAATATCATCAGGTGAAGACCGGCGGCGACATCGCGGTTCTGATGGGCATGTGCAAATGGCTGATCGAGGCGGACGACGCCGCGGGCGGCAAGGCCGGGGGCAGCATTTTCCTCGACCATGATTTCCTGGCCGAACACACGACCGGCTACGACGCACTAGCCGAACGCGCGCGCGGCACGAGCTGGGAGGCGATCGAGGCGGCGTCCGGCCTGCCGCGCGTCGATATCATCGCGGCCGCGCGCGTATATGCGGAGGCCAAGGCCGTCATGGCGGTCTATGGCATGGGCCTGACCCAGCATGTCCGCGGGACCGAGAATGTCGACATGCTCGTCAACCTGCTTCTGCTGCGCGGGAACTTCGGAAAGCCGGGGGCGGGCATCTGTCCGGTCCGCGGGCACAGCAATGTGCAGGGCCAGCGGACCGTCGGCATCGGCCACAAGCCGGAGCATGCGCCGCTCGATATCCTGGCCGCGCAATATGGCTTCGAACCGCCGCGCGAGGAGGGCCTCGACACCACCACGGCATGCGAAGGGATCCTGGCGGGAGAGGTGGATGCGTTCATCCAGCTCGGCGGCAACTTCGTCCGCGCCATTCCGGACACGTACCGGATGGAGGCCGTCTGGCAGTCGCTGTCGCTGACCGTCCACGTCGCGACGAAGCTCAACCGTAGCCATCTGCTGCCCGGCAGGGTCGCCTATGTCCTGCCGTGCATCGGCCGCACCGAGCGCGACGACCAGGCGACCGGGCCGCAGACCGTGTCGATCGAGGACAGCACGAGCTGCATCCACGCCTCGATCGGCACGCGCAAAGCGCCGGACGGCGACCTGATGTCGGAGCCGGCGATCGTCGGCCGGCTGGCGAAGGAAATCCTCGATCCCAATCCGAAGCTGGACTGGGATGCCTGGGTCGGCGACTACCGCCTGATCCGCACAGCGATCGAAGCGACGTTCCCGGAGAAGTTCCGCGATTACGAGAAGCGGATGCATGTCCCCGGCGGGCTGGACAAGGGCAACGCGGTGCGCTCGCGCACGTGGCTGACCGAGAGCGGCAAGGCGCAGATCCAGTTGCCGACCGGGCTCGACTCGACCGGGTTTGCCGATACGCCCGAGACGCTGCGGCTCATGACGCTGCGCTCGAACGATCAGTTCAACACGACAATCTACGGCTACGACGACCGGTTCCGCGGCATCTCCGGTTCGCGTCAGGTGGTGCTGATGAACCCGGAGGATATCGAACGGCTCGGGCTGGCGGCGGACCAGATCGTCGGGCTGGAGACGATCTACGACGACGGTCACGACCGGTCGGTGCTCGGCCTGCGGATCGTGCCGTACGAAGTGCCGGTCGGCTGCATCGGGGCCTATTATCCCGAGTGCAATCCGCTGATCCCGCTGAAGCATCACGACGTCGAGTCGCACACGCTGGCGGCGAAGTCGGTGCCGGTGCGCGTGGTCGCCTGACCGCACGCATTACGGGCCGATGGGTTTCAGGGCGACCGGTCGTGACGCGACGGGTCGCCCTTCCTTTGGGTTGGCTTGACAGCGGAGGGGGGAAGCCCTAACCCCCGCGCATCCCGAGAGGCAGACCCGGCGGCGTTCCTATGCGCGCGTCGGTTTTCCGGTTTTCGGGTGGTCCGTAGCGAATGATTCGTTTCGCGGGCCCACGCGTCGAGATGGGTCGGTCAGCCAGCCGCCCGTGGAGCAGGAGAAAGTATCACATGGCACGTATCGCGGGTGTAAACATCCCGAGCAACAAGCGCGTCGAAATCGCGCTGACCTATATTCACGGCATCGGCCGCACCAAGGCGCTGCAGCTCACCGAGCAGCTCGGCATCGACCGGACCCGTCGCGTGCAGGACCTAACCGACCAGGAAGTTCTGCAGATCCGCGAAGCGATCGACGCCGGCCACACGGTCGAGGGTGATCTTCGCCGCACGGTGGCGATGAACATCAAGCGCCTGATGGATCTGGCCTGCTACCGCGGCCTGCGTCATCGCAAGGGCCTGCCGGTCCGCGGCCAGCGCACGCATACCAATGCGCGCACCCGCAAGGGCAAGGCCAAGCCGATCGCCGGCAAGAAGAAGTAAGGAGAGGCGCTGGCAAGCCAGCGACCCTTTACTTCTCCGTCGATGCGCGAAGGCGCGGTGGCGGAAGCAGCAACAGAATATAGTAGGACCATCGAAAAATGGCACGCGAACCACAGCGCATCAAGCGGCGCGAGCGTAAGAACATCACGTCGGGCGTCGCCCACGTCAACGCCAGCTTCAACAACACCATGATCACGATCACCGATGCGCAAGGCAATACCATTGCCTGGTCCTCGGCCGGCATGATGGGGTTCAAGGGCAGCCGCAAGTCGACGCCGTACGCAGCGCAGGTCGCCGCGGAAGACGCCGGCAAGAAGGCGTCCGAGCACGGCGTCCGCACGATCGAGGTCGAGGTCAAGGGCCCCGGTTCCGGTCGCGAGTCGGCGTTGCGTGCACTGCAGGCGGTCGGTTTCCACATCACGTCCATCCGCGACGTGACGCCGATCCCGCACAACGGCGTGCGCCCGTCCAAGCGCCGCCGCGTCTGATTACCGGGGCGGGGCCGTTCGGCTCCGTCCGCGAACTTCCTGGCCGGGGCGGACGCGCCTCGTTGCCCAACGTCGAGGGACACTCATGGCTGTCAACGCCAAGAACTGGCAGGAAATGAAGAAGCCGCATGGCCTCGAGAAGAAGGCCGGCGGCGACGGGAAGCGGAAGGCGACTTTTGTTGCCGAACCGCTCGAGCGCGGCTTCGGCCTGACGCTGGGCAACGCGCTGCGCCGCGTGCTGCTGTCGTCGCTTCAGGGGGCGGCCGTCACCTCGATCAAGATCGAGAACGTGCTGCACGAATTCTCGTCGCTGGCCGGCGTCCGGGAAGATGTCACCGACATCGTCCTGAACGTCAAGCAGATCGCGCTGCGCATGCAGGGCGAAGGGCCGAAGCGCCTTCAGCTGTCGGTCACCGGACCGGCCGAGGTCACCGCGGGCGACATCGCCACGTCGGGCGACATCGAGGTCATGAACCCCAAGCTCGTGCTGTGCCATCTCGACGAGGGCGCCGTTCTGAACATGGAACTGACCGCCGATGTCGGGAAGGGCTATGTCCCGTCCGCGAACAACCGTCCGGCCGATGCGCCGATCGGTCTGATCCCGGTCGATGCGCTGTACTCGCCCGTCCGCCAGGTGGCGTACAAGGTCGAGAACACCCGCGTCGGGCAGGAGCTGGACTATGACAAGCTCACGCTGAACATCGAAACCGACGGCACCGTGACGCCCGAGGACGCCGTGGCCTATGCCGCGCGCATCCTGCAGGACCAGTTGCAGCTGTTCGTCCACTTCGACGACTCGATGGTGTCGACCTCGGCCCCGATCGGGATCGCCGTGCCGCCGTCCTCGGGTGGCGTCGATCCGGAAGGCGACAGCAACCAGCTCAACCGCTACCTTCTCAAGAAGGTGGACGAACTGGAACTGTCGGTGCGTTCGGCGAACTGCCTCAAGAACGACAACATCATCTATATCGGCGATCTGGTCGGCAAGACCGAAGCCGAGATGCTCCGCACCCCGAATTTCGGTCGCAAGTCGCTGAACGAGATCAAGGAAGTGCTGGCGTCGATGGGGCTGCGGCTGGGGATGGAAATCCCGGGCTGGCCGCCCGAGAATATCGAGGAAATGGCCAAGAAGCTCGAACAGGAGTTTTGAGGTCGGTCGAAGTTGCGGATGTGTTTTACACCGCAACTTTGACAACTTCGAAGGATTTGACCCGGCGCGATCGTGTCGGGGGAATGGGTTTGGCGGTGCCCTTCACCGCCTGGTCCGGGGTACCTGACACGGCCCCTGAACGAACGGAGTATGGATTATGCGCCATCGTGTAGGCGGACGGAAACTTCAGCGGACGGGCAGCCATCGTACGGCCATGTTCCGCAACATGTCGGCGGCGCTCATCAAGCATGAGCAGATCACGACGACCCTCGCCAAGGCGAAGGAACTGCGGCCCTATGTCGAAAAGCTGGTGACGCTGGCGAAGAAGGGTGGCCTGGCCAACCGTCGTTTGGCGCATGCCCGCATGCTCGACGACACGCAGCTGGTGAAGCTGTTCGACGTGATCGCCGATCGCTACGCCACGCGCGCCGGTGGTTACACCCGCGTGATCAAGGCCGGTATTCGCGCCTCGGATGCGGCATCGATGGCGATCATCGAGTTCGTCGACCGCGACATGTCCGCCAAGGGCCAGGACTCCGGTCCAGTCCAGGTGCAGGACGAGTATGACGACGAAGCCTGATTAACGCACGGCTTTGGACTTGCGGCAGGGGCCGGGGACGATAGTCTCCGGCCCTTCTCGTTTGTGCGGAGTGCGTCCCCCATGTTGCGTCCTGTCCTTGCTCTCCTGCTTTCGGTGTCCGCCATGCCGCTTTCCGCCCAGGCCCTGACCTATCCCAAGACCGAACGCGGCACCGTCGCCGACGTGCAGTTCGGCGAGGCTGTGAAGGACCCATATCGCTGGCTCGAAAACGACGTGCGGCAGGACCCGAAGGTCCGCGAATGGGTGACGGCCGAGAACGCGGTGACGGACGCCTATCTCAAGACGCTGCCGGGTCGCGACGCGATCGCCCAGCGGCTGAAGGCGCTGTGGAACTACGAGCGGTTCGGCGTGCCGCGGAAGTCGGGCGGACGCTATTTCTACACGCGCAACACCGGGTTGCAGAACCAGGCCGTGCTGTACGTCCGCGACGCGCTGGACGGCACGCCCCGGCTGCTGATCGATCCGAACCTATGGGCCAAGGACGGCGCGACCGCGCTGTCGGACTGGAACCCGTCGGAAGATGGCAAGCGGATCGTCTATTCGATCCAGGACGGCGGCACCGACTGGCGGACGCTGAAGGTACTCGACGTCGACACCGGCAAGGTGATGACCGACGAGATCAAGTTCGTGAAGACCAGCAATGGCAGCTGGGCGAAGGACGGCTCGGGCTTCTATTATTCGCGCTTCCCCGAACCGGCGGCGGGCGATACGTTCCAGGCGGTCAACCTGAACAGCAAGCTCTACTTCCACCGGCTCGGCACGCCGCAGTCCGCGGACCGACTGGTCTACGAGACGCCGGCGCATCCGAAGTGGGGCCATTATGGCAGCGTGACCGACGACGGTCGCTGGCTGGTGATCTACACGTCCGAGGGGACCGACCCGCGCAACGATATCGCGCTGCTCGACCTGACGAAGCCCGGCGCCACGCCGCAGCCGTTGTTCACGGGTCTCAAGAACAACTGGATGGTCGCCGGCAACCAGGGCAGCGATTTCTGGTTCGTGACCGATCTGGACGCACCGCGGCTGCGCGTCGTGAAGGTCGCCGTGGGCGGCGCCGCGCCGGTCGTGACGCCGGTAATCGCCGAGGACAAGGCCACGCTGCAGGGCGCGGGGATCGTCGGCGGCAAGCTGGTCGCGGAGTATCTGGTCGACGCCAAGAGCGAGGTGCGGGTCAGCGACCTCGACGGCAAACCGGTGCGGACGGTGGCGTTGCCGGGGATCGGCAGCGTCGGCGGGTTCGGGGGCAAGCAGGACGACAGCGAGACGTTCTTCGCGTTCACCAGCTTCAACACGCCAAGCGCGATCTACCGCTACGATGTCGCGAGCGGCAAGGCGACGCCGTGGGCGATGCCGAAGGTAGCGTTCGACCCGGCGAACTATGTCGTGGAACAGCGTTTCTACCCGTCGAAGGACGGTACGAAGATCCCGCTGTTCGTCGTGCACAAGAAGGGGCTGAACCTCGACAAGGGCGCGCCGACGATGTTGTACGCTTACGGCGGGTTCAACATTTCGATGACGCCGTCCTTCTCCCCCGCGAACCTGGCGTGGATGGACATGGGCGGGGTGTATGCGCAGGCGTCGCTGCGTGGCGGCGGGGAATATGGCAATGCCTGGCACGATGCCGGGCGCCTGCAGAACAAGCAGAATGTGTTCGACGACTTCATCGCGGCGGGCGAATATCTGATCGCGCAGGGGATCACGACGAAGGACAAGCTGGCGATCCGTGGCGGCTCCAACGGCGGCCTGCTGGTCGGCGCGGTCGTCAACCAGCGGCCGGACCTGTTCGCGGCGGCGCTGCCCGCGGTCGGGGTGATGGACATGTTGCGGTTCGACCGGTTCACCGCCGGGCGCTACTGGACCGACGATTATGGCTATCCGTCGAAGGAGGCCGATTTCCGCGTGCTGCGCGCCTATTCGCCCTATCACAACATCGCGGACGGCAAGCCTTACCCCGCGGTGCTGGTGACGACGGCCGATACGGACGACCGCGTGGTACCGGGTCATAGCTTCAAATACACCGCGGCGTTGCAGGCGGCGAAGGTGGGCGACAAGCCGCACCTGATCCGGATCGAAACGCGCGCCGGGCACGGATCGGGCAAGCCGACCGACAAGATCATCGAGGAATATACCGACCTCTGGGCGTTCGCCGGCAAGTGGACGGGCCTGACCACAGCCGCCGAGGGGGCGATCGCCGGGGGACAGTGATCATGCGACCCTAACGGGCGGATGGCACGAAGCGTCGCTGGACAGGGCGGGGGGTGGATCGTATCGCGTAGCGCCATGACAGACGGCACCCCCACCCCCCCGACCGCACACCCCACCGATTGCATCCTGATCGTCGATTTCGGCAGCCAGGTGACACAGCTGATCGCGCGCCGCGTGCGGGAGGCAGGCGCTTATTCCGAGGTTGCGCCGTTCAACCGTGCCGCCGAAGCCTTCGAGCGGTTGCAGCCGCGCGGGATCATCCTGTCGGGCGGCCCGGACTCGGTGGCACGGCTCGATAGCCCACGCGTGCCGCAGGAGTTTTTCGAGGCGGGGTTGCCGATCCTGGGGATCTGTTACGGCCAGCAGCTGATGTGCCAGCAGCTCGGAGGATCGGTGACGCCGCATGAAAGCGGTGAGTTCGGCCGCGCGTTCATCGAGGTGACGAAGCGGTCCGCGCTGTTCGACGGGATGTGGGCGGAAGGCGAACGCCATCAGGTGTGGATGAGCCATGGCGACCGCGTCGACGCGCTGCCGCCCGGCTTCCACCCGGTCGCCGCATCCGAAGGCGCACCGTTCGCGGTGACCGCGGACGAGGATCGACGGTTCTACGGCGTGCAGTTCCACCCGGAGGTGGTCCACACGCCCGACGGGGCCAAGCTGATCGCGAACTTCGCGCGGCATGTCTGCGGACTTGCCGGCGACTGGACGATGGCTGAGTTCCGGCAGGCCAAGATCGCCGAGATCCGCGCGCAGGTCGGCGACGGGCGGGTGATTTGCGGATTGTCCGGCGGAGTCGATTCGGCGGTGGCGGCGGTGCTGATCCACGAGGCGATCGGCGACCAGCTGACGTGCGTGTTCGTCGATCACGGGCTCCTGCGGTTGGGCGAGGCGGACCAGGTGGTCGGGCTGTTCCGCGAACATTACGGCATCCCGCTGGTCCATGTGAATGTCGAGACGCTGTTCCTGAACGGGCTGGCGGGGCTGACCGATCCGGAAGCGAAGCGGAAGTTCATCGGCAAGACGTTCATCGACGTGTTCGAGGATCAGGCCAAGAAGATCGGCGGGGCCAAGTTCCTGGCGCAGGGGACGCTGTACCCCGACGTGATCGAGAGTGTGAGCTTCACCGGCGGGCCGTCGGTGACGATCAAGAGCCATCACAATGTCGGCGGCCTGCCCGAGCGGATGGACATGGCGCTGGTCGAGCCGCTGCGTGAGCTGTTCAAGGACGAGGTGCGTGCGCTGGGCCGCGAGCTGGGGTTGCCGGAACTGTTCGTCGGGCGGCATCCGTTTCCGGGGCCGGGCCTGGCGATCCGCATTCCGGGCGAGGTGACCAAGGCGCGCTGCGACATCCTGCGCAAGGCGGATGCGGTGTATCTGGCCGAGATCCGCGCGGCCGGGCTGTACGATGCGATCTGGCAGGCGTTCGCGGTGCTGCTGCCCGTGCGGACCGTGGGTGTGATGGGCGACAGCCGGACCTACGACTATGTTTGCGCGTTGCGGGCGGTGACGTCGACCGACGGCATGACGGCGGATGTTTATCCGTTCGATGCTGCGTTCCTGTCGCGCGTGGCGACGCGGATCGTGAACGAGGTGCAGGGCATCAACCGTGTGACGTACGACTATACATCCAAGCCGCCGGGGACGATCGAATGGGAATGACCCGACGCGGAATAGCAGCGGCCGGCGTTGCGCTGGCGATGGCCTGCACGGTCGCGGCACCGGCGGCGGCGGAGCCGGCGATGTGGGCGGTGCGTGATGCCGACTCGACGATCTACCTGTTCGGGACGGCGCACGCCGTGCGGCGTGATACCGGGTGGAAGACCAAGAAGATCGATGCGGCGATGAAGGCGTCGCGCCAATTGTGGCTGGAGATTAGCGACGATCTGGCGACGTCGCAGGCGACGATGGCCGTGATCCTGAAGAAATACGGACTCGACCAGACCAAGCCGCTTTCGCAGAAGCTGACCGAGGCGCAGCGCGTGCGGCTGGCCGCGGTGCTGAAGCCATACGGTATGCCGATGGCGCAGCTGGAGCCGATGCGGCCCTGGCTAGCGGCGGTGACACTCGGCACGTTGCCGTTCGTGAAGGCGGGGCTCGACCCGGTTGCAGGCGCGGACCGGACGCTGCGCATCGTCGCGGTCGCGGAGAAGGACCAGATCCACGGGTTCGAGACGCCCGAGCAGCAGATCCGCTTCCTCGCCGACTTCAGCGAGGCCGAGCAGCTCGCGTTTCTGGATAGCGCGATGCAGGAAGCCGAAAAGGGCCCGGCAGAACTGACGACGATGGCGACCGCGTGGGAGAATGGCGACGTGCCGACGCTGGCGCGGATCGTGACGACCGACATGAAGCAGGAGTCGCCTTTGCTGTACGACAAGCTGCTTGTCGCGCGGAATATCGACTGGGCCGGCCGCATCAAGACAATGCTGGCGGGGAAGGGCACGATCTTCGTCGCGGTTGGGGTCGGTCATCTGGTCGGCCCGGACAGCGTCCAGGCGCAGCTGGCAAAGAGCGGAATCAACGCGGTGCGTCTCTAGAGGTCAGGGCACACGATTTGCGCCGAGGGGCCGGCGTTGGTAGGCGGGCGCATGTCGACTTTCCAGCCTGAGGCGGGGGCCTCCGCCACGCCGCTCCGCCGCATCACCGTTCCTGCGATCCGCGCCGCCAAGGGGGGCACGCCGCTGGTGATGCTGACTGCCTACACCGCGCGGGTTGCCGCGCTGCTCGACCCGCATTGCGACATGCTGCTGGTCGGCGATAGCCTGGCGCAGGTCATCTACGGGTTGCCGTCCACGGTACCCGTCACGCTGGAGATGATGTGTGCGCACGGGGCGGCGGTGGTGCGCGGGGCGGCGCATGCGCTGGTCGTGATCGACATGCCGTTCGGCAGTTACGAGGCGTCGAAGGAAGTGGCGTTCGACAGTGCTGCGCGCATCCTGAAGGAGACCGGCGCGTCGGCGGTGAAGCTGGAAGGCGGCGTCGCGATGGCCGAGACGATCGCGTTCCTGTCCGCGCGCGGCATCCCGGTGATGGCGCATGTCGGGCTGACCCCGCAGGCGGTGAATGCGCTGGGCGGCTATGGCGCACGCGGGCGGAGCGAGGCGGAGGCGGCCAAGATCGTCGGCGATGCGCAGGCTGTGGCGGACGCGGGCGCGTTCGCGGTCGTGATCGAAGGCGTGCTGGAGCCGATCGCGGTCGCGATCACCGAGGCGGTGTCCTGCCCGACGATCGGCATTGGCGCGTCGGCGCAATGCGACGGTCAGGTGCTGGTGGGCGAGGACATGCTGGGCCTGTTCGACCGCACGCCGAAGTTCGTGAAGGCTTATGGCACGATGGCGGAAGGGGTGACCGATGCCGCCGCGCGCTATGCCGCCGACGTGCGGGCACGGGCGTTTCCGACGGCGGGCGAGACGTACCAGCCGAAACTATGACTCAGCTTCCGTTCAGGCGGTTGCGTCGCTAAGGCTACCGCCTGTTCTTTGTCCGGAGATCCCGATTGGCGCTCGCACCACAGAATGAAGAGACGTTTTTCCGCGAGGTCGACGAGGATCTGCGTCGCGACCGCGTGGAGACGTTCGTTTCGCGGAACGGCAAGTGGATCCTGCTCGCCGTCGTGCTGCTGCTCGCCGCGATCGGCGGGTATATCTACTGGCAGCATCGCCAGACGCAGGCGGCCGAGGCGCATAGTGAAGTGCTGACGCAGGCGCTGACCGATCTGGGCGAGGGCAAGGAAGCCGGCGTGAAGGCGCGGCTGGAAGGGCTCGCCGCGACGAGCAACGACGGGTATCGCGGTGCGGCCCTGTTGACCGACGCGTCGGCAGCGCTCGTTCGCAACGATCAGGCAGCCGCGCTGGCAGGTTTCGCGAAGGTCGCGGCCGACACGTCGGTGCCGCAGCCGCTGCGCGATGCGGCGCTCGTCCGCCAGACGGCGATCGAATATGACAAGCTGCCCCCGGCGACGGTGATCACGCGGCTGAAGCCGCTGGCGATCGCGGGCAATCCGTGGTTCGGCAGCGCGGGCGAGATGGTGGCGATTGCGTATTTGCGCACCAACAAGGCGCAGGATGCGGGACGGATCTTTGCCGCGATCGCGCGGGACGAAACGATGCCGGCCAGCCTGCGCGGACGCGCGGTGCGGGTGGCGGGTGCGCTCGGGTTCGACGTGCCGCAGTCGACTGAGGAAAGCATGCAATGAAGACGGGCAGGTTCGCAGCGATGCTGCTGATCGCGACGGCGCTGGCCGGTTGCGGCGTGTTCAAGGGCGGCAAGCCGAAGACGACGTTGCTAGGTGACCGGATCGCGGTGCTGACGTCGGAAAACGGCGCGGAGCTGGACCCGTCGATCGCCGCGGTGCCGGTTGCCGTGCCGCCGGCCGAAGCGAACGACAGCTGGACGCAGTCGGGCGGTAATGCCCAGAAATCGATGGGTAATGTCGCGCTGAAGCCGACGCTTGCCCGCGCCTGGACCGTCTCGATCGCCGGCAGCAGCAAACAGGTCCGGCTGGCCGCGGCGCCGGTGGTGGCCGGCAACCGCGTCTATGTGATGGATACGGAAGCGGTCGTGCGCGCGATCGATGCCGCGACGGGCGGCGTCGTCTGGTCATCGCGCCTGACCGATCCGGCCGGCAACGAGCGTTCGCTGTTCGGCGGTGGCGTCAGTGTGGATGGCGACCGGCTCTATGCCACCAACGGCGTCGGCGATGTGGTGTCGCTGGAAGCGGCGACCGGCAAGGTCGTGTGGAAGAAGCGGCCGGGCGGCCCGTTGCGCGGTGCGCCGACCGTGTCGAACGGCAACGTCTACGTCGTGAGCCCGGACAACCAGCTGTTCGCGCTGAACCAGACGACGGGCGACACGATCTGGAACGAATCCGGGACGCTGGAAGCGGCCGGCGTGTTTGGCGTGGCGGCTCCGGCGGCGGCGCAGGGAACCGTCGTGGCGGGCTTCTCCTCCGGCGAGTTGACCGCTTACCGTTACGAGAACGGGCGCGCGGTGTGGCAGGATGCTCTTTCGCGGACGAGCATTTCGACCGCCGTGTCGACTCTCAGCGATATCGATGCCGATCCGGTGATCGACGGCGGACGCGTCTATGCGGTCGGCGAGGGTGGACGCATGGTCGCCCTGGAGCTGACCACCGGCCAGCGCCTGTGGGAGTTGAACGTCGCGGGTATCGCGACCCCGTCGGTCGTGGGCGACTGGATCTTTGTCGTCACCGACGATGCGCGGATGCTCTGTATCCAGCGTGCAACCGGGCGGATCCGCTGGATCAGCCAACTGCCGCGCTGGCGGAACGAAGAGAAGAAGAAGGGCCTGATCGGCTGGACCGGACCGGTTCTGGCTGGCGACCGTTTGCTGGTGGTCAATACGCAGGGCGAGATGGCGTCGGTGACGCCGGCCGACGGCAAGATCTCGGCGCCGATCGAGGCGGGCAAGGCGTTCTACCTGCCGCCGGTGGTGGCCGGGAACACGCTGTTCCTGCTCGACAATGACGGGAAGCTGAGCGCCTGGCGGTAGGCCGCCAAACGGGTTGCGCAACTTTGCCGTGACCTGCGCGCAGATTCCGCTACATCGCGGCGATGGCTAAACTTCCCATCGTCGCGATCGTCGGCCGACCGAACGTCGGCAAATCCACGCTTTTCAATCGCCTGGTCGGCAAGCGCGTGGCGTTGGTGGATGACCGGCCCGGCGTGACGCGCGACCGGCGCGAAGGCACCGCCGTGCTGCTGGGTATGGAATTCAAGATCATCGATACCGCGGGCGTCGAGGACGAGGACCCCGACACGCTGCCTGGCCGGATGCGGATGCAGACGCAGAATGCGGTGCGCGAGGCGGACGTCGCGCTGTTCCTGATCGATGCGCGCGCCGGCATCGTGCCGCAGGACGAGGAGATCGCGCGCTGGCTGCGGTCCGAGGATACTCCGGTGATCCTGATGGCCAACAAGGCGGAGGGCAAGGCCGCGGAGAGCGGCGTGCTGGAAGCCTATTCGCTGGGGTTCGACACGCCGATGCCGTTTTCGGCCGAACATGGCGACGGTCTGGTCGATCTGTTCGAAGCGTTGCGGCCGCATATCGAGTTCGACGGGTTCGACGATGTCGTCGACGAGCCCGAAGAGGATGAGGAGAGCGGTCCGCTGAAGCTGGCGATCGTCGGGCGGCCCAATGCGGGCAAGTCGACGCTTGTGAATCGCATCCTGGGCGAGGAGCGGATGATCACCGGACCGGAGGCCGGCATCACACGGGACTCGATCGCGATCGACTGGGAATGGACCGCGCCCGACGGGCAGGTGCGTCCGGTGCGGCTGATCGACACGGCGGGGTTACGCAAGAAGGCGAAGGTGCAGGACAAGCTTGAGAAGCTGTCTGCCGCCGACGCGATGCATGCTGTCGACTTCGCGGAGGTCGTCGTGCTGCTGCTCGATGCGACGCTGGGGCTGGAGGCGCAGGACCTGCGCATTGCCGACCAGGTGTTGCAGGAGGGGCGAGCGCTGATCATCGCGCTGAACAAGTGGGATGTGGCGGAGAACCCGCCGAGCTTGTTCCAGGGGGTGCGGTTCGCGCTGGAGGAGGGGCTGGCGCAGGTCCGCGGCGTCCCGTTGCTGACGATTTCGGCAGAGACCGGGCGTGGCATGGACCAGCTGATCCAGGCGGCGTTCGATGTGCGCGAGGCGTGGTCGAAGCGTGTGTCGACGGGCGTGCTCAACCGCTGGTTCGAGAAGGCGGTCGAGATCAATCCGCCGCCGGCGCCGGGGGGACGACGCATCAAGCTGCGCTATCTGACGCAGGCCAAGACGCGGCCGCCGGGGTTCATCCTGTTCGGGACGCGCGTCGATCAGCTACCCGAAAGCTACAAGCGGTACCTGATGAACGGGATCCGCAAGGACCTTGGCTTCGGGGCGGTGCCGATCCGGCTGACCGTGCGCGCACCGCGGAACCCGTTCGACCGGTGAACGACGCGGGCGCGGTGCTGATCGATACGCGCGGGATGCGGTGCCCATGGCCGGCGCTGCGGCTGGCGCGGGCCGTTCGCGCGGGGGCGGATGGGACGTATTATGTCGTGATGGCGGATGATCCGAATGCCGGGAGCGAGATCGCTGCGCTGGCCGCCGCGAATGGTTGGACGATGAGCCAGGAATTGGACCGAATAGACATTCGGACCTGAGCCTCCATCAACCATTTGTTTACCTATTCTTGAGTAGGTATTGAGTATCCGGGTCGGATCGCGAGCAGGGGGCAAGCCGTGTCACAACTAGACGGCGCACTCGTGGATTGGACCGCCTATCACCGCGCGCAGGTGGAACTTGGCGCGGACTTTGCCCGGATCCTTGGCTATTTCCGCGAAGACGGCGCGCGATCGGTCGCCGCGATCGAGGATGCGATGCGGCAAAGGTCCGTCGCGTCGCTTGTAATGCCGGCGCACACGCTGAAGGCCGATGCGGCCCAGCTCGGCGCAAGCGGGCTCGCGACGCTGGCGGAACATGTGGAAGAAACCGCACGGGACTGTCTTGAGCGGCGCGAGGGGTGCGACGACTTGCTGGGCGAGGTCGTGCGCCTGCGCCCGATGTTCATTTCGACCATGGCGTTGTTGAACCAAGCGACGAGTTCGGTCGTGATGCGCCGGCCGCAGGGGTTCGGACGGAAAGTGGTGTTCGGGCGGGGAGTGCCGGGCGCGTCAGTCTGATCGCGGCTGGCGGTACGTGCCGGCGAGCGTACGCCACGCCCATTCGAGTGGCCCGTGTCGATGGCGATCGAGCCAGGGTTTCGACCAGAGGAGCATGATCGCCCAGGTGGCGACAACCACGGCGAGCAGTTGCAGCCGGTCCAGCCGGCCAAACAGTCCAAAACCGTAGCCGTAGAAGAGCGTCGTCATCAGCAGGCTGGTGCCGAGATAGTTGGTGAAGGCGCCACGGCCGACCGCGGCGATCCGGGTCCGCACGGCCCCGTCACCGACGATCAGCATCGCGAGCGCGACATGCGCCAAGGCGAGCAGCGGCCGGAACGGGAGCGACCAGACCGTCGTGACGCCCAGGTTCACGACCGGATCGAAGCCGGACCGGATGGCCCAGCCGGCCAGCAGCAGCATCGCGGGGAGCGCGATGGCGTAGCCGACGAGCGCGATTTGGCGGTATCGCAGTCGCGACCAGGCGCCGGTCAGGAAGCCGGAGCGCAGGCCGGCCATGCCGAGCAGCATCATGCCGAGCGTTTCGAGCCCGTTGCCGATCAGCATCGCGAACGGTAGTCCGAGATCGACGGTGATGCGGTGGCGAAGCAGCGCGGGGTAGTTGCCGTGCATGCGATGGATTTCGGCGGCGATGGCCGGGCGGTCGACCGCGCCGATCTGTGGCGCGATGGTCGACCAGTCGGCGGGGTTGGCGCGGAGTGAGGCAAGGCCGAACAGCGATGTGGCCGACAGGATGGCGTGGAGCAGCAGGCAGAGCAGCGCGAGGCGGACCAAGGCGGCCGGGCGCCGGTCCGCGACGAACACGGCCAGCGTGCCGAGTACGGCATATTGGAACAGGATGTCGCCCCACCACAGCAGGTAGGCGTGGGCGAGCCCGAATAGCGCGAGGACGGCCATGCGGCGGATGTGGACGACGCCCTCGTCCCGGCCGGCGGCGATGGCGCGGTCGATGACCAGCAGGATGCCGGCGCCGAACAGGAGCGAGAAGATGTTGCGCAGTTTGCCGTCGATCAGCACGAACTGAGCCAGCCAGATCGGGCGGTCGGCCGGGCCATGCACCGCGACCGCGTCGGGGTTGAAATAGGCCCCCTCGGGTAGCGCGAACCCGCCGATGTTCATGAGCAGGATGCCCATGACGGCCAGCCCGCGCAGGACATCGAGCGTGACGATTCGTTCGGCGTCGGGCCGCAAGGACTGCGCGGCCGTCACCGGATCAGGCGAGGACGGTCGCGCCCATCAGGTGCGGGAAGAACCCTTCATGTGCTTGGCGGAGCGCGGTGAGCGGGACGGCGGCGTCGGGCAGCGCGATCGTGTCGCCGCCGACGGTGCCGATGCGCGCGGCCGGGACCGAGAGGTTGGGCATCGTGCCGGGGGCGACCGTGACGAGGTAGCGGGCCTGATCCTCGCCGAAGGCCGCGGCCGGGGTGAGGGCGGCGTCGAGCGTTGCACCGGTGCGGCCGGCGAGCGCCATTTCGGTCAGCGCGACCAGCAGGCCGCCGTCCGACAGATCGTGGACCGCGGTCGCGATACCGTCGAGGATCAGCCAGCGGACCGCGTCGCCATGCGCACGTTCGGCAGTGAGATCGACCGGCGGTGGGGGGCCGTCCTCGCGACCATGGATTTCGCGCAGCCAGATCGACTGGCCGAGGTGCCCCGGGCCTTCACCGATCGACCAGATTTCGTCGCCGGCGGTCTTGAGCGCGATTGTCGCGGACTTGGTCCAGTCGGCGAGCAGGCCGATGCCGCCGATCGCGGGGGTCGGCAAGATGGCCGAGCCGCTGCCGTCGTCGAGCTTGGTTTCGTTGTAGAGCGAGACGTTGCCGGACACGATCGGGAAGTCGAGTGCGGTGCAGGCGGCGGCCATCCCTTCGATACAGCCGACGAACTGGCCCATGATCTCGGGCCGCTGCGGGTTGCCGAAGTTCATGCAGTCGGTGGTGGCGAGCGGGAGCGCGCCGACCGCGGTCAGGTTGCGCCAGCATTCGGCGATCGCCTGCTTCCCGCCCTCGACCGGATCGGCGAAGCAGTAACGCGGCGTGCAGTCGGTGCTGATCGCCAACCCCTTCTGCGTGCCGTGGACGCGGACGACGGCGGCGTCGCCACCGGGGCGCTGGACGGTGTCGGCACCGACCATGTGGTCATATTGTTCCCAGATCCAGCGGCGGCTGGCGATGTCAGGCGATCCCATGATGCGGAGCAGGTCGGCCGCAAGGTCGCTCGTCTCCGGCATGTCGGTCAGCGGTGCGCGGGCGGGGGTGGGGACGTGCGGGCGATCGTAAAGCGGGGCTTCGTCGGCGAGCGGGCCGAGCGGGATGTCGCAGACGGTGTCGCCGTTGTGGGTCAGGACCATGCGGCCGGTGTCGGTGACGCGGCCGATGACGGCGAAATCGAGTTCCCACTTGGTGAAGATCGCTTCGGCCTCGGCCTCGCGGCCCGGCTTCAGCACCATGAGCATGCGTTCCTGCGATTCGGACAGCATCATCTCGTAGGGCGTCATGCCGGTTTCGCGGCAGGGGACGGCGTTCATGTCGAGTTCGATCCCGACGCCGCCCTTCGACGCCATTTCGACCGAGGAGGAGGTGAGGCCGGCGGCACCCATGTCCTGGATCGCGACGATCGCGTCGGACTCCATGAGTTCGAGGCAGGCCTCGATCAGCAGTTTCTCGGTGAAGGGGTCGCCGACCTGGACGGTGGGGCGCTTCTCCTCCGAATCCTCAGAGAAGTCGGCCGAGGCCATGGTTGCGCCGTGGATGCCGTCGCGACCGGTCTTCGACCCGACATAGACGATTGAATTGCCGAGCCCGGAGGCGGCGGAGTAGAAGATCTTTGCGGTTTCGGCGACGCCGACGGTCATCGCGTTGACCAGGATGTTGCCGTCATAGGCGCGGTGGAAGTTCACCTCGCCGCCCACGGTCGGCACGCCAACGCAGTTGCCGTAGCCGCCGATGCCCGCAACGACGCCGGCGATCAGGTGGCGCATCTTCGGATGATCGGGACGGCCGAAGCGCAACGCGTTGAGGTTCGCGATCGGACGCGCGCCCATGGTGAACACGTCGCGCAGGATGCCGCCGACACCGGTCGCCGCACCCTGATAGGGTTCGATGTAGCTCGGGTGGTTGTGGCTTTCCATCTTGAAGATGGCGGCCTGGCCATCGCCGATATCGACCACGCCGGCATTTTCGCCGGGGCCACAGATGACCTGCGGACCGGTGGTCGGCAGCTTGCGGAGGTGGAGGCGGCTCGATTTGTAGCTGCAATGCTCCGACCACATGACCGAGAAGATGCCGAGTTCGGTCAGGTTCGGTTCGCGACCGAGCGCGTGCAGGACGCGCTCATATTCTTCTGGCGAGAAGCCATGTTCGGCCACGGTCGCGTCGGTGATGGCGGAGCTGGTCTGGGTCATGCCGCGCCGATAGCGGAGGCGGGAGGGAATGTCAGCCGCGGAGTTAGCACCGCAGGCGATAACGCCCCCTTCGCGTAGGAAGGGGGCGGACGCGATCAGGCGTTGCAGGTCTGCGCGGGCTTCTTCGGCGTGGTGATCTTCACCGTGTCGCCATTGCCGGCCACGGTGTAGCCGCCGCCTGCGAACGGTTCGCCGGCCGCCGGTGCGGTCAGCTTGGTGTTCGTGCCGGCGCTTTCGGTGCGGATGTTCGCGCCGAGATCGTCGGAGAAGAAGTCGACGTAGAGCAGGCTGCTGTCGGCGCAGCGATAGACCTTGCTCGACTTCACCGACGGCGGAAGCGAGACCTTCGGCGCGTTCGCGACGGCGACCGCGTCCGGATCGGTCGGGCCCGACGAGACGGTCTCCGGCTGCGAATTGCAACCGACGAGGAGGGCGGATGCCAGAACGGCGGCGAGGGGGATGATGCGTGCCATGACGATGGTCTTCGCGGTTGCGGTAGGACCCGTCAAGGCGTCTTCGTCTCGACAAACGCCGCGTCCGCCCCGATCTGGGTCTGAAACGGACGCAGGTGCAGCACGGAGCGAGGCTATCGCGCGGGGAAGCCATGGTGGCTTGGCCGGGCGCGGGGCAGGGCCTATCTGCCGTCCATGGCTATCAGACCCGACACACTTTCGCTCATCGGCAACACCCCGCTCGTCCGGTTGAACGGACCGAGCGACGCGACGGGGTGCGAGATCCTGGGCAAGTGCGAATTCATGAGCCCCGGCGGGTCGGTGAAGGACCGTGCCGCCCGTGCGATCGTGGAGGATGCGGAGGCCTCCGGTGCGTTGCAGCCAGGCGGGACGATCGTGGAGGGGACCGCCGGCAATACCGGGATCGGCCTGGCCCTGGTGGCGCAGGCCAAGGGGTATCGTACGATCATCGTGATGACCGAGACGCAGAGCCGCGAGAAGATGGACACGTTGCGCGCGCTGGGTGCCGAACTCGTGCTGGTGCCGCCGACCGCTTATTCGAACCCGGCGCATTATGTGCACACCAGCCGGCGGATCGCGGAGGAGACGCCGAACGCGTTGTGGGCGAACCAGTTCGACAACCTCGCCAACCGCATGGCGCATATCCGCGGGACGGCCGCCGAGATCTGGGACCAGACCGAGGGGCGGGTCGATGGCTTCACCTGCGCGGTGGGGACCGGTGGGACGCTTGCGGGCGTCGGGCTGGGTCTGAAGGAGCGGTCGCAGAACGTGACGATCGCGTTGACCGACCCTTATGGCGCATCGCTGTACGAATATTATGCGTGCGGGGAACTGCGTGCGGAGGGCAGTTCGGTCGCGGAGGGAATCGGGCAGAGCCGGATCACCGCCAACCTGGACGGGGCGCCGATCGATACGCAGTTCCGCGTTTCGGATACGGAGGGGCTGGAGCAGGTGTTCGGCCTGCTGCGTGAGGGCCTGTGCATAGGGCTGTCGTCGGGGATCAACGTGGCCGGCGCAGTGCGGCTGGCGCGGATGATGGGGCCGGGGCACCGGATCGTTACCATTTTGTGCGATTCGGGAATGCGGTACCTCAGCACGACGTACAATCCGGTCTGGCTTGCGGCGAAGGGGCTGCCGGTGCCGGACTATCTGGCGGACCGCGCTTGATCGGGCCGGCTGGCTTCGTGGGTTAGACAATGACGCGGCCGTGCCCTAAATCGAGGACTTCGGACGCCCATTTTGCGGGCAAAGTGGAGAGCACGATCGGATGCAGAGGGTACGCATCGGATTGATGGGGCTGGCAGTGGTCTTCCTGCTGGTATTGCTGGCTGCGGCGTTTTTCGGGATGGCGAGCGGCGGGGATGAAGTGACGCGACCGGGAGCGCCGGGCGTCGAAGCCGGAAATGTCGCCGCCGCGGCGGCCGATGCCGAGGCGAACCCGAAGGAGCCGCTGGCCGAGTTGGGCGTCGCGCCGGGCGGGGCGACCGAGGTCAACAACATCGCTGCGCCCGAGATGCGGCCGGTCATCATTCCGGGCCCGCCGGCGCCCGTGCTGAGCCCGCCGGCGAGCCGAACGGTACCCTGATTCGCGTTCGATCCGCGATCGTCGCCGGGCTTGCGGCGGCATCGGTCGACAGTCTCCTCGGTCTGCGTGCGATGGACCGGGCGGACCGGGTCGAGATCGGAATTCTGCTGACCTGGGGGCCGGCGCTGCTGGCGGTGCTCGCTGTCGTGCTCGCGCGGTCTCCGCGATGGGCACGCTCGGCAGGTTATGCGGCGATGCTGGCGGGATCTGCGCTCGGGCAATCGGTTTTGCTGGGCGGGGGCGGTGCTGCGATCCTGCGCGCGGCGGTTGTCTCCGCGGTTGTTGCGGCGGTGGTCGATCTGGTCGCGCGTGCCGGCATGGCGATCCGGGGCCGGTCGGTGGCGGCGGTCGGGTTGGTTGTCCTGCTGGCGATCCCGGGGGCCGGCGGATGGTATGCCCAGTTCGCAGCGGGCGATGGCGAGACGCGGACGGGGCGGCGGGTTGCCGTGTTGGCCGGGGTGCCACTGCGTTGGGGGGAGGGGGGTGTCGACCTGTCGTCCGGGCCGGGCGAGGCATGGCGGATGCTGGGCGGGGCGTTCCGGTTGATCGCGGTCGACGATGCGGCGCGGTTGACGGGCGACGACCTGCTGCTGGTGCAGCCGCGGTCGCCGGGGCCTGCAGGTCTGGTGGCGATCGATGCGCGGATCCGGGCCGGGGCGCGGGCGGTGATCCTGACTGACCCCGATTTGCGCTGGCCGAGCCGCTATGCCCTTGGCGATCCGGCCGCACCGCCGCGGACCGGGACGCTGGGGCCGTTGCTGCTGCACTGGGGGCTGCGGCTGACGCCGGGTGATCGTGGGATCGTCGTGCGCGACGTCGTTCGGGACGGCCGGCGGTGGCGGCTGGTGCTGGACGGGGCGGGGCGGTTCGTTGCAGCCGGGGCGGGGCCTTGCCGGATCTCGGCGGGGGGGCTGGTTGCGGACTGTCGGCTGGGGCGCGGGCGGGCGGTGCTGGTGGCGGACGCGGACATGCTCGACCCAACGCTGTGGACCGATGGCGCGGGCGGATGGCGGCCGGCATGGCGGCGATCGGACAATGCCGCGTTCGTCGCGGCGCTGATCGCCGGGCACGGGAGAATCATACCACCGGCACGACCGGTTCGATGGCGCGGGGCCGTAGCGGCAGAAGCCATACGGTAGCGCCAACGCGCCAACCGGAACCATGAAAAACCATATGTTAGATTTCGCCAAAATAGTTGTGCCTGAAGTTATCCACAGGCTTTATACCGGAACATAGATAGAACCGTGGCGGAATAGCGTGGCTTGCTGTGCGTTGTGCACAGGGTTTGTGGGGTATTCATCAACACCCCAAAACCATGAAGTGGTATTGAAACCCATGGATGCCCCTGATACGCCCTGTGGGTGTGAGGGACGGAAGCCTTCACGTGACCGGAGCCCAATCGATCCGTTCGGGATCGGCGGCGCGGAGTGGCTTCCAACGGGGTCAGTGCGTGGAAATCATCGATTTCTTCCACGGCGGGATACTGAACGCGGTCGACGCGAAGGGGCGGGTGTCTCTGCCATCCAGCTTTCGCGGCGTGATCGATCGCCGCGTGCGGCGCGATTCGAGCGATGCCAGTTCCGACGACCGGCTGATCCTGCTGGGCGAACACGCCAAGCTGCCCTGCCTGGAGGGATTCGACCCGACCTACTCACGACAACTGCACGAGAATATCCGCCGCAAGGTCGCGGCGATGGGGGACGTGGACGTGATGGAGGCCATGGACGACGAAATGGCCGAAGCGTTCGGATCCAAGACCCAGATCGCCTATGACGGCGCCGGCCGCATGGTGCTGTCCGCGCCGATGCGGCGTGCGGCGGGCATCACCGACACCGCGCTGTTCGTTGGCGGTGGCGAGACGTTCCAGATCTGGAACCCGGACACGTTCCGGACGGCGCGCGCCGACAAGCCGCGGCTGATCCGGATGCTCGATTCGCTGATTGCCGAACGGACCGGGAAATGAGCGACGTCGTGATCGCGCCGCACGTGCCGGTGCTGCTCGACGCGGTGATCGCGGGGCTGAGTCCGGTGGCGGGCGAGCGGCATGTCGACGGCACGTTCGGCGCGGGCGGCTACACCCGTGCGCTGCTGGACGTCGGCGCGTCGGTGATCGCGTTCGATCGCGATCCGGATGCCATATCGGAAGGCGCGGCGCTGGTGGCAGAGGCCGACGGGCGGCTGGTGCTGGTGCATGACCGGTTCGGCGCGATGACCGCGGCGCTGGCGGCGCGCGACGTGGACGGCGTCGACGGCGTGACGTTCGATATCGGCGTGTCGTCGATGCAGATCGACCGGGCGGAGCGCGGCTTCTCGTTCCAGTCGGACGGGCCGCTCGACATGCGGATGAGCCAGGAGGGCCAGACCGCCGCGGAATTCCTGAACGACAGCGACGAGGCGGAGATCGCCGACGTACTGTATCATTATGGCGACGAGCCCAAGTCGCGGCGCGTGGCACGCGCGATCGTGGCGGCGCGGCCGCTGACCACGACGGCCGAGTTGGCGACCGTCGTGCGGCGCGCGCTGGGGCATCGGCCGCACGAGAAGAAGGACCCCGCGACGCGGGCGTTCCAGGCGATCCGGATCCACCTGAACCGCGAACTCGATGAGTTGCGCGACGGGCTGGTCGCGGCGGAGCGCGCGCTGAAGCCCGGCGGGCGGCTGGCGGTGGTGTCGTTCCATTCGACCGAGGACCGGATCGTGAAACGGTTCCTGATCGAGCGGAGCGGGGCGACGCCGGCCGGATCGCGCCACATGCCGCAGGCCGCCGCCGCGACGCCGCCGAGTTTCGAACGCGTCGCCAAACCGGTGCGCGCCGACGAGGCCGAGGTCGCGCGCAATCCGCGATCGCGCTCCGCCACGTTGCGCGTGGCACAGCGCACCGCATCGCCGCCCTGGTCCCCAGTCGAAGGTATCTCCGCATGAACGTCTTGCGATTCCGGTCGGTGGGCTGGGTGGCTGCGGTCGCGACGGCGGCGCTCGGTTGCTACCTCGTCACGCAGCGCGTGGCGGGCGAGCGTCAGGCGCTGGAGAAGGTGGAGCACCGCATCCTGCTGTCGCAGCGCGAGATTCGCCGGCTGGGCACCGAGATCGAGACGCGCGGGCGGTTGAGCCAGCTTGAACGGTGGAACACCGACGTGCTGGCGCTGTCCGCGCCGCGGTCCGGCCAGTATATCGACGGCGAGGTTCAGCTGGCCAGTTTCAACCATCCTTCGGCGCCGGCAATCGCCCCGGATCTGGGCATTCCGGAGTCTGTGGCGCGGCAGGTTTCGTACCCGGCCGCGACGCCGCAGCGGAACGAGCCGCAGGCGGCCGAGGGCGTGCCGACGCTGCGCCACGCCAATTATGTTCGGCCGAAGGGCGGGATGACGGCGATGCCGCAGAAGGTGGCGCTGAACAGTTCCGACTTCGCCGATGATCTCGCCGCGCTGGCGAAGAACGAAGCGTCCGCGAAACGCGCCCGATGACCGCGCTGGCGGCCAGGACGGATCGGGTCCGCGTCGCCGGCCAGCGGCAGCAGACGACCGCCACGGCGCATTTCCGCCTGATGGTGATGATGCTGCTGTTCATCTTCGTCACCGGCATCGTGGGCGCGCGGCTGCTGTGGCTGGCCGTGGCGAGCGATGGCCCGCAGGCGCTGAAGGCGCCGCGCGGATTGGTGCCCGACCGCGGCGATATCGTTGACCGGAACGGCATGCCGCTGGCGACGACGATCGACGCCTGGTCGATCGCGGTGCATCCGAACAAGGTGATCGGCGATCCGGCGCTGCTGGCGTACCGGCTGGCCGAATTGATGCCGCAGAAGAGCGAGGCACAGTATCTCGCGATCCTGACGTCGCCGAAGAAGTTCGCCTATTTGTCGCGCCGTGCGGTGCCTGAGTTGGTCAAGGCGGTGAACGCGCTGGGCGAGCCGGCGATCGAGTTCCGGCGCGAGCCCGAGCGGCTGTATCCGCAGGCGTCGCTGGCCGCGCATGTGCTCGGCTGGATCGACCAGAACGGCAATGCCGCGTCGGGCATGGAAAAGGTGCTGGATGCGCGGTTGAGCGATCCGGCGTTGCGCGGGCGGCCCGTCGCGCTGTCGATCGACAGCCGGGTGCAGGCGGCGATGGAGACCGAGCTGGGCGCGGCCATGGCCAAGCACAGCGCGATCGGCGCGACCGGGCTGGTGCTCGACGTCAACACGGGCGAGATCGTGGCGATGTCGTCGCTGCCGAGCTTCAACCCGAACCGCACGGGCAACGTGCCGTACGAGCTGCTGCTGAACAAGTCGGTGTCGAACGTGTACGAGCTGGGTTCGACGTTCAAGATGCTGACGATGGCGAACGCGATCGAGAGCGGCGTGGTGACGTCGATGTCCAAGCGGTACGACGCGACGCATGCGCTGGCGGTCGGCGGGTTCTATATCCGCGACGATCACCCGCAGAACCGCTGGCTGAACGTGCCGGAGCTGCTGGTCCATTCGTCCAACATCGCGACGGCGCGGATCGCGGACGAGCTGGGGCCCGCGCGGACGCAGGCGTTCTTCCGCAAGATTGGGTTCGGCGATCCGGCCGATATCGAGGTCGGCGGGCGCGCCAAGCCGCTGTGGCCGAAATACTGGGCACGGACCACGACGATGACGGTGGCGTACGGCCACGGCATCGCGGTGACGCCGCTGCACCTGGCATCCGCCTATGCCGCGATCGTCAATGGCGGCGTGTGGCGGCCGGCGACGCTGCTGAAGCGCGAAGGCTCGGCGGTGCCGGCCGGCCGGCGGGTGATCAGCCCGGCGACGAGCGACCGGATCCGGCAGCTGATGCGACTGGTGGTGATGAAGGGGACCGGGCGGAAGGCCGACGCGCCTGGTCTGCGGATCGGCGGCAAGACGGGCACGGCCGAGAAGCCGAAGGTCGGCGGCTATGATCGCAACACCAACGTGTCGACGTTTGCCGCAGTGTTCCCAATGGACCGCCCGCGCTACGTCGTGATCGCGATGCTGGACAGTCCGAAGGGCACCGCCGATACGTTCGGTTTCACTACCGCGGCGTGGACCGTGGGGCCTGTGATCAGCCGCGTCGTCCAGCGGATCGGCCCGATGCTGGGCATCCGTCCGGACGACCGCGCCGAGGTGGACGAGAGCGAACTGCTGCCGTTGCTGTGGGAACCGAAGGGTGCCAATCCGAATGCGGTTGAATGATCTGATCGAAGGCGCGGGAGACGCCGCCGACGTCGTGGTGACGGGGTTCGCGATCGACCACCGCAAGGTGGCGCCGGGGACCGTGTTCGGTGCGTTCCGCGGCGCGCGGTTCGATGGCGAGGCCTATATCGACGCGGCGATCGCGGCCGGCGCCATTGCGGTGGTGACGCGGCCCGAGGCGAGCGTGACCGGCGCGGTGCATATCGCGGACGGTGAGCCGCGGCGGGCGTTCGCGCGGATCGCGGCGCGGTTCTTCGCGCCGTTTCCCGACGTTACGGTGGCGGTGACGGGGACGAACGGCAAGACGTCGACCGTCGAACTGCTGCGCCAGTTGTGGAACATGGAGGGGCGGCACGCCGCGTCGATCGGGACGCTGGGCGTGACGACCGGCGACGAGCGCGTGACGACCGGGCTGACGACGCCGGACATCGTGACGTTCCTGTCGAACATGGCGGGTCTGGCGCGCGAGGGCGTGAGCCACGCGGCGTTCGAAGCATCGAGCCACGGGCTCTCGCAATACCGGATCGAGGGGCTGCCGGTGCGGGCGGCGGCGTTCACCAACCTAACGCGCGATCACCTCGACTATCACGGGACGATGGAGGCCTATCTCGAGGCCAAGCTGCGGCTGTTCACCGAAGTGGTGGCGGCGGACGGCGCAGCGGTGGTGTGGGCGGACGATGCGGCGTCGGCGCGGGTGGCGGAGATTGCGCGCGAACGCGGGCTGCGCGTGGTGACGGTGGGCGCGCATGGTGAGACGCTGAAGCTGGTGGAGCGGGTGCCGACGGCGCTCGGGCAAACGCTGACGATCGCGGCGGAGGGGGCGACGCATGTCGTCAAACTGCCGCTGATCGGCGCGTACCAGGCGGCGAACGCGCTGACCGCGGCCGGGCTCGCGCTGGCGACGGGATCGGAGCTGCGGTCGGTGCTGGCCGGCTTGGCGCGGCTGGCGCCGGTACGCGGGCGGCTGGAACGTGCGGTGATTTCGCGGACGGGAGCGCCGGTCTATGTCGATTATGCGCATACTCCGGACGGGCTGGAGGCGGCGATCGCGGCATTGCGCCCGCATACGAAGGGCCGTCTGATTGTGCTGTTCGGGGCGGGCGGCGACCGCGATACCGGCAAGCGGCCGGAGATGGGGCGCGTCGCGGTGGCGGGTGGCGATTATGTGATCGTGACCGACGACAATCCGCGGTCGGAGGACCCGGCGGCGATCCGGGCGGCGATCATAGCGGGTGCGCCGGGCGCGATCGAGGTCGGCGATCGGCGGGATGCGATCTTTGCGGCGATCGCGGCGGCGGGGGCGGATGACGTCGTGTTGCTGGCTGGCAAGGGGCACGAGCAGGGGCAGATCGTCGGCGCGGGCGATACGGTGCGGGTGCTGCCGTTCGATGATGTGCAGGTTGCTCGGGAGGGGGCGGCGTGAGTTTTCGGACGCCTGATATGCTCGATTTGGGGAGCTGTTGCCCCCACCCCCAACCCCCTCCCTTCAAGGGGAGGGGGCTTTGGTCGTGACGAGTCTTTGGACCTCCGATGAGATTGCCAGGGCGACGGGTGGCGTTGCGTCCGGGGCTTTTGTGGTTTTGGGTGTGGCGTTTGACTCGCGTGAGGTGGGGCCGGGCGATCTGTTTCTCGCGCTGAAGGGCGAGCAGGCGGATGGGCATCGGTTTGTCGCCCAGGCCTTTGCGCAGGGGGCGGCGGGGGCTGTTGTTTCGGAGGCGGTCGAGGGGCCGCATGTGTTGGTGGCCAATACGACTGCGGCGCTGAATGCGCTGGGCGTGGCGGCGCGGGCGCGGACTTCGGCGCGGATCATCGGGGTGACCGGGTCGGCGGGCAAGACGGGGACGAAGGAGGCGCTGGCGGCGGCGCTGGAACGCGCCGCACCGGGGCGGGTGCACCGGTCGGTGAAGTCCTACAACAATCATACAGGCGTGCCGCTGAGCCTGGCGCGGATGCCGGCGGACGCGTTGTACGGCGTGTTCGAGATGGGGATGTCGGCGCCGGGCGAACTGGACGTGCTGACCCGGATGGTGCGGCCGCATGTCGCGCTGGTGACGACGATCGCGCCCGCCCATGCGGAGTTCTTCCCGGATGAGGCGGCGATCGCCGATGCGAAGGGCGAGGTGTTCCGCGGGCTGGAGCCGGGCGGGGTGGGCATCGTGCCGCACGACAGCCCGCACCGCGACCGGCTGTATGCCGCGTCGGAGCGATATGCGGCGCGGACCGTGACGTTCGGGTCTGGCGCGGGTGCTGACGTGCGGGCGCGCGATGCGATGGCGGGGGCGAGGGGGACGCTGGTGAGCGTCACGATGCCGGCAGCCGAGCTGACGTTCACGCTGGCGCCGCCCGGCGCGCACTGGGTGTCGAACGCGCTGGCGGTGATCGCCGCGGTGGACGCAGTCGGCGGCGACCTGAACGCGGCCGGGCTGGCGCTGGCGGAGCTGGACGGGTTGAAGGGCCGCGGCGCGAGGACGCAAGCGGCGTTCGGCGGCGGCGACGTGCTGCTGATCGACGAGAGTTACAATGCCAACCCCGCGTCGATGGCGGCGACGATCGCGCTGCTGGGGCAGGAAGCGGCGGCGCGGCGGATCGTGGTCCTGGGCGCGATGCGTGAGCTGGGCGCGGGATCGGACGATTATCATGCGGCGCTCGCCGGACCGCTGGTTGCGGCGGACGTGAAATTCGCGCTGTTGGTCGGAGACGAGATGACGGCGCTGGCCCGCATGCTTGAGGGCCGGATCGATTTCGCGCATGTGGCCGACGCCGCGGCGGCACGTGACGTGCTGCGCGACCGGCTGCGGGCCGGCGACGCGGTGCTCGTCAAGGGATCCAACGCCATCGGGCTCGGGCGCATCGTCGATGCCGTCGCGAGCGGGAATCTATAATGCTGTATTTGATCGCCGAGCATCTCGGGTTTCCCGGGGTCCTGAACCTTATCCGCTATACCACGGTGCGGTCCGGCGGGGCGCTGGCGACCGCGCTGTTCATCGGGTTGCTGATCGGGCCGCGGTTCATCGGCTGGCTGCGCGTGCGGCAGGGCAAGGGCCAGCCGATCCGCGCGGACGGGCCGCAGACGCACCTGGCCAAGGTCGGCACGCCGACGATGGGCGGGCTGATGATCCTGACCGCGGTCACGATCACGATGCTGCTATGGATGGACCTGTCCAACCGCTATGTCTGGGCATGCCTGATGGTGACGATCGGATTCGGGACGATCGGGTTCCTCGACGATTTCGACAAGGTGCGGAAGCGCAGCCATGCCGGGATATCGGGCAAGACGCGGCTGTTCTTCGAATTCCTGATCGCCGGCGTGGCCTCCTGGATCATCAACGACGGCAACGGGACGCTGCTGTACGTGCCGTTCTACAACGGACCGGTGCTGGATCTGGGGTGGTTCTACATCCCGTTCGCGGCGTTCGTGATGGTGGCGTTCGGCAATGCGGTGAACCTGACCGATGGGCTGGACGGGCTGGCGACGATGCCGGTGGTGATCGCCTCGCTCGCGTTCTTCGCGATCAGCTATGTCGTGGGGAACGCGGTGTTCGCGGGGTATCTCGGCATTCCGCATGTGCTGGGGGCGGGGGACCTGACGATCCTGTGCGCGGGGATTATCGGCGGGGGGCTGGCGTTCCTGTGGTTCAATGCGCCGCCGGCCGCGGTGTTCATGGGCGATACGGGGAGCCTGGCACTCGGCGGCGCACTGGGCGCGATCGCGGTGTCGACGCATCACGAGATCGTGCTGGCGATCGTCGGCGGGCTGTTCGTGCTGGAGGCCGTGTCGGTGGTGGTACAGGTCTTCTTCTACAAGCGGACGGGGCGGCGGGTGTTCCGGATGGCGCCGATCCACCATCATTTCGAACAGCTGGGCTGGAGCGAGCCGACGGTGGTGATCCGGTTCTGGATCATCTCGTTCGTGCTGGCACTGGCCGGTCTTGCGACGTTGAAGCTGCGGTGATCGTTTCGGAGGCCTTTGCGGGCAAGCGCTATGCGGTGCTGGGGCTGGCGCGATCGGGGATGGCGACTGTGGCTGCGCTGGTGGCGAGTGGGGCCGAGGTTGTGGCCTGGGATAGCGATGCGGAGCGGCGGGCCGAGGTTTTGAGGTTAATTGGGGGTGATGGTTCCGTCCAGTCTAAGCCCCTCTCCCCCGCCCTCTCCCCGGAGGGGAGAGGGGGGCTGGTTGCGTCTGGTGGGGTTGGGTCTGTCCAGCCTACGCCCCCCACCCCGACCCTCCCCCCGGTGGGGGGAGGGAGTCAGGCGGTTTCGCTTGGGGATCCGTTGGAGATCGCGCTTGAGGGGTTCGATGCGGTTGTCGTTTCGCCGGGGGTGCCGCTGAACCGGCATCCGATTGCGGGGCGGGCGGCGGCGGCGGGTGTGCCGGTGATCGGCGATATCGAGTTGTTTTCGCAGGCGCGCGCAAGCCTGCCGGCGCATCGGGTGGTGGGGATTACGGGCACGAACGGGAAGTCGACGACGACGGCTTTGGTGTTTCACCTTCTGGAGACGGCGGGTGTGCCGGCCTTGATGGGGGGGAATATCGGGCTGCCGATCATGGGGCGTGACGCGCTGCCGTCAGGGGGCGTCTATGTGCTGGAGCTGTCGAGTTATCAGATTGACCTGACGCGGACGCTGGATTGCGACGTGGCGGTGTTGTTGAATATCACGCCGGATCATCTCGACCGGTATGACGGGTTTGCGGCCTATGCGGCGTCGAAGGCGCGGTTGTTCGCGATGCAGACGGGCGGGGTCGCGGTGATTGCCGTTGAGGATGACGAGACGCGGGCTGTGACGGCCGGGTTGGCTTCTGCCGACGCGGCGGAACTGGTCGAAGTGCGGTCGTCGGATGTCGGTGATCAGTCGGCTTGGCCGGCTTTGCAGGGGCCCCATAATGCGCAGAATGTTGCGGTGGCGGTTGCCGTTGTGCGGGCGTTGGGCGTTGACGAGGATGCGATTGCCCGGGGGCTCGAGAGCTATCCCGGGTTGCCGCATCGGATGGAGCGGATCGCGACCGTGGACGGCGTGCTGTATGTGAACGACAGCAAGGCGACCAATCCGACGTCGACCGCGCCGGCGTTGGCGGCGTATTCGAAGGTGCATTGGATCCTCGGCGGGATGGCCAAGACGCGCGATCTGGATGCGGTGGCGGACGAGCTGGGGCATGTCGTGGCGGCGTACACGATCGGCGACAGTGCGGCGCTGTATGCGGGGTTGCTGACCGAGCGCGGTATTCCGGTCGTCAACGTCGGCACGCTGGAGCGGGCGCTGGGTGCGGCGCGCGAGGCGGCGCGGGCGGGCGAGGTCGTGTTGCTGTCGCCGGCGTGCGCGTCGTTCGACCAGTATCGCGATTACGAGGCACGGGGCGACGCGTTCCGCGATCTGGTGGGGGCCATGCAGTCATGAACGTGTTTGCGGCAGAGGCGCAGAAGCGTAAACGCATCACCAAGGTGCAGCGGTTCGGGCGCGGCGATCGCAGCCCGCTGGGCACCTGGTTCTGGGAGATCGACCGCGTTCTGCTGATGCTGGTCGCGGTGCTTGTGGGCGTCGGGATCGTCGCGGTGGCGGCGGCTTCGCCCGCGGCGGCGGTGCGTTATTCGGGCGGGACGACGACGTTTCCGCCGCTCTATTATCTGTACCGGCAGCTGGTCTGGCTGGCGGTGGGCCTGCCGGTGATGCTGGTGGTGTCGATGTTGCCCAAGGATGTCGCGCGGCGGCTGTCGATCGGCGGGGCGGCATTCTTCCTGCTGCTGCTCGCGCTTGTCCCGGTCGCCGGGGTGGAGGTGAATGGTGCCGTGCGCTGGATCGGCGTGGGGTTCATGCAGCTCCAGCCGTCCGAGTTCCTGAAACCCCTGTACGTCGTCGCGCTGGCCTGGCTGCTGTCTTTGAAGGCGAAGGACCGGACGTTGCCGGTCGTGCCGCTGTCGGCGGTGCTGACCGGCGGGATCGCGCTGCTGCTGATGAAGCAGCCCGATTTCGGGCAGACGGTGATCTTCCTGTCGATCTGGGTCGCGCTGCTGATGCTGAGCGGGATCGCGATGCGCTATCTCTATGCGCTCGGCGCGCTGGGGTTGGCGGGGGTCGTGTCCGCATACCTTTTCTATTCGGTGGCGCATGACCGCATCAACAAGTTCATCACGGGCAACGGCGACAATTACCAGACGGTGAGCGCGCACAACACGCTGGTGAACGGCGGGCTGATCGGCACAGGGCCGGGCGGGGGCACGATGAAGTTCCGGCTGCCCGAGCCGCATACCGACTATATCTTCTCCGTCATCGGCGAGGAGTTCGGGCTGATCGCGTGCCTGGCGATCGCTATGGTGTATCTGACCATCGTGGTGCGGGTGTTCATCAAGCTGCTGGACGAGGAGGACGAGTTCCTGCTGCTCGCGTCGGCCGGGCTGGCGGTGCAGTTCGGGATGCAGGCGTTGATCAACATGGCGGTCAACGTGCAGATCGTCCCGTCCAAAGGCATGACGCTGCCGTTCATCAGTTATGGCGGGTCGTCGATGCTGGCGTTGTCGATGGGGTTCGGGCTGCTGCTGGCGTTCACCCGGCGGAACCCGTATCTGCACCGCTCCCCCTATGTGGTGAAATGGAGCGGCGGGCGATGACGGGCGAAACAGCATGACCGCGAGACGGCATTTCGTGCTGGCGGCCGGCGGGACCGGCGGCCACATGGTCCCGGCGCATGCGCTGGCGGCCGAACTGATGGCGCGCGGACATGGCGTGGCGCTGATCACCGATGCGCGTGGCGCACGGATCCCGGGGCTGTTCCAGGGTGTCGAGACGCATCTGCTGCCCGCCGGCCGGTTGAGCGGCGGGCCGATCGGCTGGTTGAAGGCGTGGCGCAACATCCGCGCCGGGCGAGCGATGGCGCGGACGATCTATGGCAAGGCGCGGCCGGACGCGGTGATCGGGTTCGGCGGATATCCCGCGCTGCCCGCGGTGCTGGCGGCGTTCAAGGCGGGCATACCGGCGGCGGTGCATGAGCAGAATGCGGTGCTGGGGCGGGTGAACCGCCTGCTGGCGCGCAAGGTCGCGGCGATCGCGACGAGCTATCCCGATGTGCAACGCTTGCCGGCGCGCTATGCCGACAAGGTGACGTTGGTCGGCAATCCGGTGCGGGCGGAGGTCGCGGCGTTGCGTGACGAGCCGTTCCCGGTGCTGGATGCGGATGGCGTGTTCCGCGTGCTGGTGACTGGCGGCAGCCAGGGCGCGAGCGTGCTGAGCGAGGTCGTGCCCGACGGGCTGGGGATGTTGCCCGTGGCGTTGCGGCGGCGGTTGCAGGTGACGCAGCAGTGCCGGCCGGAGGATATCGACGCGGTGCGTGCGAAATATGCCGAGCTGGGCATTCCGGCGGACCTGGCGACCTATTTGCCCGACCTGCCGGAGCGGCTGGCCTGGTCGCATCTGGTGATCGCGCGGGCGGGGGCATCGACGATCGCGGAGCTGACCGAGGCGGGGCGGCCGGCGATCCTGGTGCCGTTGCCGGGGGCAACCGACGATCATCAGAGCGTGAACGTGCGCGAGATGGTGGCGGCGGGCGCGGCGCGGTCGATCGCGCAGGCGCGGTTCACGCCGGTGGAGCTGGCCAAGCAGATGCAGAAGCTGGCGCTGGAACCCGGTGCGCTGGAGAATGCGGCGCGGCGCGCGCGCGGGTGCGGCCGGCCGGACGCGGTGCGCGACCTAGCGGATCTGGTCGAGCAGCTGGCCGGCGGGACGGTACGGACGGACAAGGACGAGACGACGGATATGACGCAGACCAGCGGAGCAGACGTATGAAGGGTGTCGCCACCGACATCGGGACGATCCATTTCATCGGGATCGGCGGCATCGGCATGTCCGGCATTGCCGAGGTGATGCACAATCTCGGGTACAAGGTGCAGGGGTCCGACGTGGCCGAGGGCTATGTCATCCAGGGGCTGCGTGACCGCGGGATCGTGGTGCATATCGGGCACCGCGCGGAAAATCTGGGCGATGCCGCGGTGGTGGTGACGTCGACCGCGATCAAGCGCGGCAATCCGGAGGTCGAGCTGGCGTACGAGACGCGCGTGCCGGTTGTTCGCCGTGCGGAGATGCTGGCGGAGCTGATGCGGCTGAAGTCGACGGTCGCGGTGGCGGGCACGCACGGCAAGACGACGACGACGTCGATGGTGGCGGCGTTGCTCGATGCGGGCGGGGTCGATCCGACCGTGATCAATGGCGGGATCATCAACAGCTACGGATCGAACGCCCGGCTGGGGGCGAGCGACTGGATGGTGGTGGAGGCCGACGAAAGCGACGGCAGCTTCCTGCGGCTGGACGGGACGATCGCGGTGGTGACCAACATCGATCCCGAGCATCTCGACCATTATGGCGATTTCGATGCGGTGAAGCGCGCGTTCGTCGATTTCGTCGAGAATGTGCCGTTTTACGGCGCGGCGCTGATGTGCCTCGATCATCCGGAGGTGCAGGCGATCCTGCCGCGGATCCGTGACCGGCGGGTGGTGACCTACGGGTTCTCTGCGCAGTCCGACGTGCGCGGCGTGAACGTGACGCCGATCCCGGGCGGCAACCGGTTCGAGGTGATCGTGCGGCATCGCGACGGTTCGAGCCGATCGATCGAGGGGATTGAGCTGCCGATGCCGGGGCGGCACAATGTGCAGAACGCGCTGGCGGCGGTGGGTGTCGCGCTGGAACTGGGCGTGCCGGACGATGTGATCCAGACGGGCTTCTCCAAGTTCGGTGGGGTGAAGCGGCGTTTCACCAAGGTCGGCGAAGTGCCGGTCGAGGGTGGCAGCGTCACGATCATCGACGATTACGGGCATCACCCGGTCGAGATCCGCGCCGTGCTGGCCGCGGCGCGCGAGGGTGTCGAGGGGCGCGTGATCGCGGTGGTGCAGCCACATCGTTATTCGCGGTTGGGCAATCTGATGGAGGATTTCCAGTCGGCGTTCAACGACGCGGACATCGTCTATGCGACGCCGGTCTATGCCGCGGGCGAGGCGCCGGTCGAGGGTGTCGACAGCGGTGCGCTGGTCGCGGGGCTGAAGCTGCGCGGGCATCGGTCGGCGCAGGTGGTCGAGGATGCGGACACGCTGGCGCGCGTGCTGGCCGAGACGGTGCAGGCGGGCGACATGGTCGTGTGCCTGGGTGCGGGCGACATCACGAAATGGGCGGCGGGGCTGGCGGACGGCATCGTGGCGCAGCGCGTCCCGGCATGAGCCAGGACCCGTTCATGGCGTTCGTCGCGTTCCAGCAGGAGGTGCTGAGTTTCCAGCGCCGCAACCTGGACGTGGTCGCACGGGCGCTGGCGGCGGGTGAGGACATGGTGGCGTTCCAGGCGAAGGCGCATGAGGCCGGGATGGCCGGTGCGAAGGCCTGGACGGCGTGGATCGAAGCGTGGACGCCGAAGACGTGACGGGCTCGGCGGAGCTTGCGGTCCAGGGCGGGTTGCGTGGACGGGCGGAGGCCGGTGCGTCGCTCGCGGACTTCATCTGGTTTCGGACCGGGGGGCCGGCCGAGCTGCTGGTACGGCCGGCGGATGTCGATGATCTGGCCGAGTATCTGAAGGCGCTCGATCCAGCGGTGCCGGTGATGCCGATCGGGGTGGGATCGAACCTGATCGTGCGCGACGGCGGCGTGGCGGGCGTGGTGGTGCGGTTGCCGAAGAGTTTCGCGAAGGTGTCGGTCGAGGACGGCCGGGTGCGCGCGGGCGGGGCGGCGATGGGGATCACCGTTGCGAGCGCGGCGCGCGATGCCGGCGTGGCGGGGCTGGAGTTCTTGCGCGGGATACCCGGCACGGTCGGTGGGGCGGTGCGGATGAATGCGGGCGCTTATGGGCGCGATGCGAGCGATATCCTGGTGTCGGTGACGGTCGTGTTGCGCGATGGGCGGGTGGAGACCTGGGACGCGGCGCGGCTGGACTATCGCTATCGCCATTCGGAGTTGCCGGTCGGGGCGATCGTGGTGGAGGCGGTGTTCGCCGGCAGGCCGGGCGATCCGGCGATGATCGGGGCGGAGATGGACCGGATCGCGGCGGAGCGCGAGGCGTCGCAGCCGCTGCGGTCGCGGACGGGCGGGTCGACGTTCAAGAACCCGGATGGTCACAAGGCATGGGCTTTAGTCGATGCGGCGGGGTGCCGTGGCTTGCGGCGCGGGGATGCGCAGGTTTCGGAGAAGCATTGTAATTTTTTGCTGAACCTTGGTGGGGCGTCTTCGGCGGAGATCGAGGCGCTGGGTGAGGAGGTTCGCGCTCGGGTGCTGGCGCATTCTGGGGTGACGCTGGAGTGGGAGATACAGCGGGTTGGGGTTGCCCTGGCCTCTGGCTCGTCGAGTGTTGTGGATGGTCGCGAGGGTTCGTTGTGACCTTGGTTGCTTCTGGCCGCTCCCCCTCTCCCAACCCTCTCCCCGTTGGGGAGAGGGCTAAGAAGTCTCGCCGTCTTGATACTGTTGGGGGTTTGTCGTGATCGAAGTTGCCAGCCGTCCGGCTCGTCCGTTGCATGTTGCCGTGTTGATGGGCGGGTGGTCGTCGGAGCGCGAGGTTTCGCTGTCGTCGGGGAGCGGGGTGGCCGAGGCGCTGGAGTCGCTTGGGCATCGGGTGACGCGGGTCGATATGACGAAGGAGCGGCGGACCGCGTTGGCGGCGGATCTGGCGGCAGCGGCGCCGGATGTGGTGTTCAATGCGCTGCACGGCGTGCCGGGCGAGGACGGGACGGTGCAGGGGCTGCTCCACCTGATGGGGCTGCGTTATACGCATAGCGGGCTCGCCGCTTCCGTCATCGCGATCGACAAGCAGCTGACCAAGAATGCGCTCGTGCCGCACGGGATCCGCATGCCGGGCGGCATGATGGTGGGGTCGGAGAGCCTGTATGCCGCCGATCCGATGCCACGGCCTTATGTGCTGAAGCCCGTGAACGAGGGTTCGTCGGTCGGCGTCGCGATCGTGACCGCGCATGGGAATTACGGGTCGCCGATCGGGCGCGACGTGGCGGGGCCGTGGCAGGAGTTTCCGATGCTGCTGGCCGAGCCGTTCATTCGCGGGCGCGAGCTGACCGTGGCGGTGCTGGGTGATCGCGCGCTGGCGGTGACCGAGCTTGTGCCGACGTCGGAATTTTACGATTACGACGCGAAATATACCGACGGGCTGACCGTCCATATCTGCCCCGCGCAGATCCCGGCAGAGATCGCGGAGAGCGCGATGGCGATGGCGTTGAAGGCGCATCATGTGCTGGGTTGCCGCGGCACGTCGCGGTCCGATTTCCGGTGGGACGACGAGCAGGGCGAGGCCGGGTTGTACCTGCTGGAGGTCAACACCCAGCCGGGCATGACCAAGCTGAGCCTGGTGCCGGAACAGGGCCGCCATGTCGGGCTGAGCTATGCCCAGCTGGTCCAGCGGATCGTGGACGAGGCGTTTGCGGAGGACCTGCCGACATGACCGGACCCGCCAAAATCCGCCGCGGCACGTCCGCGCAGCGCAAACGGCCGACGGTGACGCGGTCGACCGGCCGGCGACCCGCGGCGAAGCGCCCGTCGACGATCGCGCAGGCGTTCGCGACGATCCCGCTGCCGGCGGGGATGCTGCGCCGGATCGGCAACTGGGTGGCGGGCGGCGCGCTGGCGGTCGGTGTCGTGGCCGGCGTGCTGGCGATGCGGTTGCCGCAGACGATCGGGACGGAGATCGGCGAAGGGATCGGGGCGGCCGGGTTCCGCGTGCGCAATATCGAGATCGTCGGGATCGACCAGGCGGACCGCGCGGCGGTGTACGACGTGGCGGTGGACCAGACGTCGCGCGCGATGCCGCTGGTCGACCTGGAGGCGATCCGTGCGCGGCTGATGCGGTTCGGGTGGATCGCGGATGCGCGCGTGTCGCGCCGGTTGCCCGATACGCTGGTGATCGACATCGTCGAACGGCGTGCGGCGGCGATCTGGCAGCACAAGCAGAAGCTTGCGCTGATCGACCGGACGGGCGTGGTGATCGCGCCGGTGGACCTGGCGGCGATGCCGGAGAACCTGCCGATCGTGATCGGGCCGGGCGCGAACCGCCAGGCGGCGAGCCTGAACGTGCTGATGGAGACCGCGCCGGCGCTGAAACCGATGCTAGCCGGGGCGAGCTGGATCGGCGACCGGCGCTGGGACCTGCGGTTCCAGTCGGGCGAGACGCTGGCGTTGCCGGAGGGGCAGGAGGCAGCGATGGCGGCGCTGCGGAAGTTCACCGCGATGGACGGGCGCGCGCGCCTGCTGGGCCAGGGGTTCGTGCGGTTCGACATGCGGATGCCGGACAAGTTCGTCGTGCGGGTCAGCCGCGAGCCCGGCCACAAGGTGACCGAGACCGCGCTGGTGGACAAGAGCATTTGACCCACGTTCCGGACGGCGCGGGCGGACCGGCCGAACGCACCGAAAACGGCCAGTTGCGCCGAGTCGCAAATCAGGCGCATGGTGTGCGTTCGAACGTCGGGCGGGGATAGTCGATGGCACAGCTTCGCGGGGACCAGTTGATCACGGCGCTCGATATCGGGTCGTCGAAAGTGTGCGCGCTGATCGCGCAGGTGCGCGAGGATGGCGAGGTGCAGGTGCTGGGCACCGGGCAGCGCGAAAGCCGCGGCGTGCGGCGTGGCTACATCGCCGATGCGGAGCGTACCGAGGCGGCGATCCGCGAGGCGGTGGAGCAGGCGGAGCGGATCGCCGGGACCAATATCGACACGGTGTGGGTGAGTTTCTCCGCCGGCGGGCTGGTGAGTGATATCGCGTCGGTCGAGGTGGACCTGGGCGGGCAGCGGATCGAGCAGAGCGACATCGACGACCTGCTGGCGGCCGGACGCGGATCGATCGACCCGGACGGGCGGATGGTGCTGCATGCACAGCCGACGCTCTATACGCTCGACGGGTTGCAGGGGGTGAAGACGCCGCTGGGGCTGCACGCCGACCGGCTGGGCGTCGACATCCATGTGGTGGCGGCCGAGCCGTCGCCGGTGCGGAACCTGGACCTGTGCGTGCGGTCTGCGCATCTGGCGGTGAAGTCGATCGTGGCGGCGCCGATCGCCACGGGCATGGCGTGCCTGTCGGAGGAGGAGCGCGAGCTGGGCGTGGCGCTGGTCGAGATGGGGGCGGGGGTGACCAACGTGTCGCTGTTCGCCGGCGGGCTGCTCGTCGGTCTGTCGTCGATACCGATCGGGGCGGCGGACATCACCGACGATATCGCCAGCGCATTCGGCACGCGCCGGACGCAGGCGGAGCGGATGAAGTGCTTCCACGGGTCGGCCACCACCAGCCCGCGCGACAATCACGAGATGATCGACGTGGCGCCAATGTCCGAGGAGGAGGGCGCCGGCGAAGTGCAGCGCATCACGCGGGCGCAGCTGATCACCGTCATTCGCCAGCGGATGGAGCATTGGATGGGTGCGATTGCAGGCGCGTTGAAGGAACTGGGTTTCCACGGGCCGGTTGGACGGCAGGTGGTGCTGACCGGTGGCGGTGCCGAGCTGAAAGGGATCGCAGATTATGCACAGGGTGTGCTTGGTCGATCGGTGCGGGTGGGGCGGCCGCGCGGGCTGGCGGGGTTGCCGGATGCGCATTCGGGACCGGCGTTCGCCACGCTGGCGGGGCTGATCCAGTTCGCGGCGTCCGACCCGATGGACCTGCGGCAGGTGACCGGCGCGCACCAGATGGTTCACCGGACGGCGACGAACAACATGGTCCAGCGGCTCATCGCGGCATTCCGCTCGGGCTACTGAAAAAGCTCTCGTTAATTTTGCGTGCCGGCCCGGAAATCGGTTAGGGCTGGTGACAGGTCAGGTACCCGCAGCGGGCGCGGGCAAAGGAGTCGAAGCGGATGACGATCGAATTCATGCGGCCCGAGGTCGACGAACTGAAGCCGCGGATCAGCGTGATCGGCGTGGGCGGGGCCGGCGGCAACGCGATTGCCAACATGATCCGTTCGGACGTGCAGGGCGTGGACTTCATCGTCGCCAACACCGACGCGCAGGCGCTGAACCATTCGACCGCGGAACGCCGCATCCAGCTGGGCTTGAAGATCACGCAGGGCCTGGGCGCCGGATCGCGGCCCGAGATCGGGCGCGCAGCCGCGGAGGAGACGATCGAGCAGCTCGAGAAGAGCCTCGAGGGTGCGCATATGTGCTTCATCGCGGCCGGCATGGGCGGCGGCACGGGCACGGGTGCGGCGCCGGTGATCGCCAAGGCGGCGCGTGACCGTGGCATCCTGACCGTCGGTGTCGTGACCAAGCCGTTCAGCTTCGAAGGCAATCGCCGGATGAAGGCGGCGGATGCGGGCATCGAGGAGCTGCAGAAGCATGTCGATACGCTGATCGTCATTCCAAACCAGAATCTGTTCCTGATCGCCAACCCGAACACGACGTTCAAGGAAGCGTTCCAGATGGCGGACGAGGTCCTGCAGCAGGGCGTCCGCGGGATCACCGACCTGATGGTGATGCCGGGTCTGATCAACCTCGATTTCGCCGACGTCCGCTCTGTCATGTCCGAAATGGGCAAGGCGATGATGGGTACGGGCGAGGCAAGCGGCGACAACCGCGCGATCGAAGCGGCGGAGAAGGCGATTGCCAACCCGTTGCTCGACGGGGTGAGCATGAAGGGCGCCAAGGGCGTCATCGTGTCGATCACCGGCGGCGAGGACATGCGCCTGATGGAGGTCGACGAGGCCGCGAACCATATCCGCGAGCTAGTCGATCCGGACGCGAACATCATCTGGGGGTCGGCGTTCAACAACGATCTGGAAGGCAAGATCCGCGTTTCGGTGGTTGCGACGGGCATCGAGGCGGAGCCCGCGACGATGGCGGAACCGGCCAAGTCCTTCTCGTTCAACACCGCGCGCGGTGCGCCGGCCCGTGGCGAGGGGCAGGCCCCGGCTTCGGTGACCGCAACTCCGGCACCGGCTGCGGCGACGACGCCTGTTGAGGCTGCGCCGGTTGCGAGCGCGCCGGTGGATGCCCCTGCTCCGGCGGGTGACACCGCCGATCAGAGCGGGCGGAGCGAGGAAGAGCTGCTGCTGGGTAGCGAGACGATCCTGACGCCGCCGGTCGCGGGCAATCCGTTGCCGCCGCAGTCGTCGGAGCCGACCGATGCCGATATCGCCGCCAGCCGGCGCTGGTTGAACGAAGCCGGTCAGGCGGCGCCTGCCACCCCCGCGCCGCGGGCGGGGCGTGATGGCGGGACGCTGTTCGAACGGATGTCCAACATCGCACGCGGTGCCGCGAAGGCTCCAGGCGAGGAAGAGCCGGATCCGGCGCGTGGCCGTGACCCGCTCGATATTCCGCGGTTTCTGAACCGGCAGAATAATCAGTAGGCTGAGCTCGGGTTTGGTGTGACGCGAGGGGCGTGCGGTCTTTGGACCGCGCGCCCTTTGTGTGTTTGGGGCCGGTGGTTGGTTGGGTGGATGGCTGGGCCGGTTGGTTTGCCGGAAAAGTCTTTGAGGTCGCTTGTTCGGAATTGCTCTGAACGGTTTGCACCCCGCCCCGTTCGGGCTGAGCCCCGTCTCGATTTATGGAGAGTGTGAACGACTGCGCGATCACATTTGACTGACCAGCGTACCACCCCGTTTGGTTCGAGCCTGTCGAGAACCCTGCGCTGAGTTCTCGACAGGCTCGAACCAAACGGGGTGGGGTGGCAAGCCTGGGCGCATCATGCTTGGGGTGTTGTTGGCTTCTCGGCTTCGCTCGAAGGGTCCCTCGACTTCGCTCGGGATGGACGGGTGGGTTTGGCACCTTGGAGCAAGCACCGCGGCGTCTTCGGGGTGCGGATGCGTTTGTCCCAGGATTCGGCTTGCGCTGCTCGTCTGAACGGGCCCCGGCCCGGACCGCAGGTTCGTCGATGGGTGGGAACGGCTGGTCGCGCGGGGGTGCGCTATTACTGTCGCGTTCAGGGGATTTGCGGCATTCGGGTGGCATGACTTCACGATCGACGATGGCCGCGCGGCGGTTCGCCTTGTCACTGGCACTGTTGCTGGCGACGACCCCGGTGGCGGTGTTGGCGCAGGGTGAGCCGAGCTTTCCGCCGGGGACGCTGACGCTGGAGCGTGATCCGAACGATCCATCGACGTTGCTCAACAAGTATCTGCGCATGCTGTCGGTCGATCCGCGCAACCTGGAGGCGTTGCTGGGTGCGGGGAAGGCGGCGCTGGCGATGGGCGATGCCAATGCGGCGATCGGATTCTTTGGGCGGGCGGAGGGCGTGTCGCCGACCAACGGGAGGGTGAAGGCCGGGCTGGCGGCGTCCGCGGTGCAGCAGGAGCAGCCGCGCCAGGCGCTGCGGCTGTTCGATCAGGCGATCGCGGCGGGTGTGCCGGTGGGCGAGATCGGCGGCGATCGCGGGCTGGCCTATGATCTGCGCGGGCAGAACCGGTTGGCACAGGCGGATTATCGCGCGGCGCTGGCGTTGCGCAAGGATGACGAGATCACGCGGCGGCTGGCGCTGTCGACCGCGATCGGTGGCGATCGGGCAGGGGCGATGAAGATCCTCGACCCGTTGCTGCGCAAGCAGGACAAGGCGGCGTGGCGCGCGGCGACGTTCGTGCTGGCGATGACGGGCGATCCGGCGGGGGCGGTGAAGCGCGCGAACCAGCTGATGATCCCGACGCAGGCGGCAGCGATGACGCCGTACCTGCAACGGCTGGGCGCGCTGGATGCGAGCGAGAAAGCGGCGGCGGTGCATTTCGGGCGCTTCCCGGCGGTGCGGCGGCCGGCGGGCACGCAGATGGCGGATGCGACACCGGCGGCGCGGGCGGTCGGACAGGCGCTGACCCCGACCGGGCAGGCGTTCGGTCAGGGCGCTGCGGTGGCGCGGCCGGCTTCTGGTTCGGTGACGCCGGGTGCGGTGCGCGGCGGGTCGACGAGCAGCGCGGCGTTGAACCGTGCATCCGCCGCGTCGATGGGCGCCGCGCCCGTTGCGGGTTCGGGGCAGGTTGCGTCGGCGACGGCCGGTGCGGTGCGGGTGGCGACCTCGACGCCGACTGCTTCGCAAAACCTGACGGCCGGGACTGCGGCTGCCGGCAACGTCGGAGCGCGGATACAGCCAAGCGCGGTGGCGGCGCCGGGGGCGGTTGGTTCGGCTACAACGGCCGCGGTCGCGCAGAACGGCGAAGCTGCGGCGGCTTCCGGCGGCGTTGCGGGGAGCGTTATGCCCCGAACTGGCGCTTCGAGCGTTGCCACGCCTGGGTCCGCATCGACCGTCAGCGCGCAGCGCGCGACGCCGGTGACGGCTGGTGCAGTGGTTTCGGGTGCTGGCGTTGAACGTCCCTCAGGTGAGACGGTCGCGATGGCGTCGGGGGCACCGGTTGCATCGACGGCCGCCGTGCCGAGCAGTGGGCAAGCTGCATCGCAGGCGGGGGCGGGCGGGGGAAGTCTCGCGGCGGCGGGCGGCGCCGCTTCGACGAAGCCTGCCGTGAGGGTCGCGGCAGGGCCGAGCGCAGCAGCTGCGACGGTTGCGACCGCGCCGGTTATGGGGACGGCAGCGGCTCCCACCCCCGCAGTTAGCGCAAATAGTGGTGCCGCGACATCGGAGGCTCCGACCAGTGCGGCGGCCTTGAACCGCGCGTCGGCGACGGCGACGGCGACTTTGGTGGGGCCGGTGCGTGATGCGGGCGTGGTCCAGACTGCGATGGTGGCTGCGGTGCCGTCGCAGGCGGCGGGGCCGGCTACGTCGGTTTCGGCGCAGGCTGGGGCTTCGCCGGATGTCGTGCCGATGGTAACGGCTGGCCCGGGGGCGACGCGGGCGGCGCCCGCCGCGACTGGTCAGGCGGTCGTGGCGCCTCCTGCAGCTGCGCCGGCGCGGGTTGCACCGACGCCGGCGGTTCCGGTCACGCGGCCGGTCGTGGCTGATCCGGTCGTGCCGGCGCGGGTGACGGGGCCCGTGCTGACGGCGGCGGAGAAGGCGACGCTGGGAATCAGGACGAAGGGGGCCGTCACGGTCGCCAGCCTAACGCGGGTTCAGAAGGCGAAGCTGGCCGCGGCGGAGAAGGCCGAGGCCGAAGCGCCCGTGTTGACCGCCACTGAGAAGACGACGCTGGGCATCCGGACGAAGGCGGCAGTGAAGGTTTCGAGCCTGACGCGGGCGCAGAAGGCCAAGCTGGCGGCGGCGGATAGCGCGGAGTCGGATGCGCCGGTGCTGACGGCGGCCGAGAAGACGACGCTGGGGATCCGGACGAAGGGCGATGTTACAGTCGCGAGCCTGACCCGCGCGCAAAAGGCGAAGTTGGCGGCGGCGGACAAGCCTGACGACGCCCCGGTGCTGACGGCTGCGGAGAAGGCGACGCTTGGTCTTCGGTCGAAGAGCGTGGTGACGGTCGCCAGTCTGACCAAGGCGCAGAAGGCGAAGCTGGCCGCCGCGGACACGTCGGACAGCGACGCGGCGGTGCTGACGGCGGCGCAGAAGGCAACGCTCGGCATCCGCACGAAGGGTGCGGTGACGGTTGCGAGCCTGACGAAGGCGCAGAAGGCCAAGCTGACGGCGGCGGACAAGGGCGATGACGATGCGCCGGTGCTGACCGCGGCGGAGAAGACCACGCTGGGCATCCGGACGAAGGGCGCCGTGACGGTTGCGAGCCTGACGAAGGCGCAGAAGGCGAAGCTGGCCGCGGCGGACAAGGGCGATAGCGCGAAGGGGGCGGCGAAATCCGCGAAGGGCGCGTCCGAGCGTTACTGGGTGCAGGTCGCGGGTGGGGCGAACAAGGGGACGTTGCCAAGCCTGTACGGGACCCTGAAGGCCAAGCATGGCGCGCTGCTGAGCGGGCGGAGTGCGTGGACGGCGCCGCTGCGCGCGACCAATCGCCTGCTGGTCGGTCCGTTCGGGTCGAACAGCGAGGCGCAGGCGTTCGTGAACAAGGCGAGCGGTGCCGGGATCAACGCGTTCACCTACACCAGTCCGGCGGGGCAGGCGGTGGAGAAGCTGCCCGTGCGCTAGACCGCGGGCTCACGGGGCGTTGTTCCCCGAGCGTCGCGGTGGGGGGGGGCGTCGACGTCTTGGCTGCCCTCGACTTCGCTGGCGATGGGCGGTTTGGGGAATGTCGTCAAACCTTTGAGCCGGCGGGTTTAGGGGTCGACGGGGGCGGGGGGACACGGCAAAGCCGCGGCATGACAGCCCGTTACGCCGCCGATCCGCACGCCAGCCGCGGGCGTGCCCATGTTGAACAGGAGCGCGGGACGCGGGGCGAGCGCGACCCGTTCCAGCGTGATCGCGACCGCATCGTCCATTCGATCGCGTTCCGGCGGTTGCGCCACAAGACGCAGGTGTTCGTGGCGCCCGACGGCGACCATTTCCGCGTCCGACTGACGCATAGCCTGGAGGTGGCGCAGATCGGCCGGACGATCGCGCGCGTGCTGGGGCTGAACGAGGACCTGACGGAGGCGCTGTGCCTGGCGCACGATATCGGCCATCCGCCGTTCGGCCATGCCGGCGAGGATGCGTTGAAGGCCGCGACGATGGACGTCGGCGGGTTCGAGCACAACGCCCACACGCTGCGCATCCTGACCGCGATCGAGAGCCCCTATCCGCGCTGGGCGGGCTTGAACCTGAGCTGGGAGACGCTGGAGGGGCTGGCCAAGCATAACGGCCCGGTGCGGCACCCGAACTGGGCGCTGGCGGCGGCGGATGCGGAGATGCCGCTGGAGCTGGAAAGCTGGCCGAGCCTGGAGGCGCAGGTGGCGGCGATCGCGGACGACATCGCGTACGACAATCACGACATCGACGACGGGTTGCGCGCCGGGCTGATCGATCTGGACGCACTGGTGGCGCAACCGCTGGTGAGGCCGGGCTGGGCGGCGGTCTGCGAGCGGCTGGCGGATCTGCCGCCGGAGCGCCGCATCGCGGAGCTGGTGCGGGAACAGATCGGGCGGATGGTGAACGACCTGATCGCGACGAGCCGCGCGCGGATCGCGGAGGCGGACCCGCGCGATGCCGACGCGGTGCGGCAGGCGGGGCGCGCGCTGATCGGCTTCTCCGACGCGATGGCGGCCGAGGAGCGCGCGTTCAAGCGCTACATGTATGCTGAGCTGTACCATCATCCGCACCAGCTGGCGGTGGCGGAACAGGCGCGCGCGGTGGTGGCCGGGCTGGCCGCGGTGTACCGGGCCGACCCCGCGCTGCTGCCCGACGGCTGGCGCGAGCGGTTGCCCGCGGACGAACCGGGCCGGGGGCGGCACGTGGCGGACTTTATCGCGGGGATGACCGATCGTTATGCGATTGCGCGGTATCGCGATGTGGTGGGTCCGGTGGAGATGCCGGACGGGTTTTGAAGTAAGCTGGATGACTTGGTGCCGATTACCGCTAGACGACGTCGGTGAGGGTTGAGCCGAAGATTTTCGCCAACAGTCCGAGCATTTTAGCGATGCACAACAGGCTGGTGTACCGAACGAGTTCAAGCGCCCCGTAATTCGTGCTATGCCCCTCATCGGTACGTTGGGGGGCAAGCCGATGGCAACCGTCGCATCACCACGAATAGCAAGCATCGATCGCGAACATCGATTCTTCATTCGATCCGCTATCGTTATGACGTTGTTGGTATTTAGCGGGTTTTCGCTTCAATTAGCGATGGGTCGGTCGACGTTTGCCGTTCCGATATTTCTCCACGTCCACGCTCTCGTCTTTTTCGGCTGGACGGTGATCTACGCGGCGCAGAATTTCCTCGCCGGTCCGGAATGGATTGGTTTGCATCGCCGACTTGGATGGATCGCGATCGTCTGGATCCCGGCAATGCTCGTGATGGGGACGTTTGTGACGATCGAGGCGGCACGGACGGTGCGGGTGCCGTTCTTCTTTCAACCCGCTTACTTTGTCGTGATGAATCCCTTGTCGCTCTATGTCTTTGCCGGGTTGGCCACGGCTGCGATCGTGCTGCGGCGGCGGACGCTCTGGCACCGGCGTCTGATGTTTTGCGGCATGGCGATCCTGCTCGGGCCGGCGATCGGTCGCATCATCCCCAGCCCCTTGCTTATGCCTTTCGCAGGCGAAGCGGTTTTCGCGGTCATCCTGTTGTTTCCGTTGGCGGGCATGATCCACGATGTCCGCGCGCGTGGCCGCATCCATCCGGCGTGGTTCTGGGGACTGGGAAGTTTGGTGTCGACGCAGATCGCGATCAACGCGATCGCATTCAGCCCGGTGGGACTGGCGGTGTATCGTGCGGTCACGGAAGGATCGCCGGGTGCGGATGTCGACCCACTCCGGTTCGGGCCGCCGCCCTGGGCAACCTCCAAGTCGCACCACGCGGGCGGACGTGGAGACGAAGAGCGAGTTTGAACTCGTGGACGATCCGGAGCGAAATTAGTTGATCGACGCGCGACGGTTACGTGTCCTGGTAAACCATGGCGGGTTTAAGTGTCACTTCACTCGCGTGGTGCCCGTAATAATGATCGGGGCGGTGATCATCTGGTTGCGCATGCCTTCGTAGCCGCTGAACTTGGTGGTGGGGGCGTTCAGGATGCGGCGGACGGTGGTCATGCCGGCGACGACCTGGCCGAAGGCGGCGAAGCCGAGGTTTTTGCCCTTGGCGTCGTAGCCGGGCATCGTGCCGACGGTGATGAAGAAGTCGCCGGTCGCGCTGCCGGGTTTCTCGCGCGACATCGAGATGGTGCCGGTGACGTGGCGCAGGCCGGTGCGGCTGGTCGGTTCGTGGGCGATCGGCGGCAAGGTTCGGTTGGCGGCGTTGCGCGTGCCGCCCTGGATCAGGCCGCGATCCTTGCCGGCGCGGCTGGCGCGGTAGAAGGCGGTGCCGATGAAGCGTTTCTCGTCGACGTACTTCAGGAAATTCTCGGTCGTGATCGGGGCGTGGGCGCGATCGAGCGCGACGATCATCGAGCCGACGGTGGTGTCGATCCGCACGCGCACCTTGGCCGGCCCGGGGGGTGCCTTGGCGGGGGCGAGCGTCGCGGTGAGGAGTGCGGCGACTGCGCCGGTGAGGAGCGTGCGGCGGATCATCCGGTGATCTCCGCCCGGTGGGCGAGCGCGGCCTCCGCATCGAGCGCGCGTTCGAGGGCAATGCCGGCGAGGTTGCTGGTGCGGCCGGTGTGGCGGATGCGAAGGCGGGTGAAGTGGGTCTTGAGTTCCTCGAAGCGGGCGAGGTGGGCGCGCAGTTCGGGGCTGCGGCACTTGGCCTTGCCGGTCGCCTGCGTCACCACCAGCATCGAATCGCCGAGCAGGACGAGGTCGGTCGCGCCGAGCGTGCGGGCGACCTCCATCGCGTGGATGAGGGCGAGCCATTCGGCGTCGCTGTTGTCGCCGGTGCCCTTGTCGAGATCGACATAGGGGATGCCGCGCGCGAACACGGCGACGGACATGCGGCCGGGATTGGGGCGGCAGCCGCCGTCGAAGAAGAGCTTGAGCGGTTCGGGCATGGTCAGCTGGGTCCGGGTGTTGCGGCGGTTTTGGCACGGGTAGCGGGATGGGCGCGCGATTGCCATCCCGCGGGCGGAGATGGCGCGGCACCGTTGCGGGCGGCGAGCGTTCAGGGGGGATGGCGACGCGGATCGAGACAGTTGGGGACGCGGAGCCGGCGGGGAAGGTCTGGCGGCCGAAGCGGGTGCTGATCACGCGGAGTGCGCGCGAGTTTGCACATGGCCGGGCGATCGCGGCGCGGGCGCTGGCGCTGGGGTCGGTGGTGGTCGAGTTGCCGGGCGATCGGCTGGCGCTGGACCTGCCCGACGATGCGCGGCGCGCCTATGCCGAGGCGAAGGCGACGCTGGCGGTGGTCGTGGCGCCGCCGTCGAAGCGCAAACTGCAGCCGATCGCGCCGAGTGCGGACTGGCGCGTCGATTTGGCCGAGGGGTGCCCGGCGCATTGCGGATATTGTTATCTGGCCGGGTCGCTGAAGGGGCCGCCGATCGTGCGGGCCTATGCCAATTTGGACGAAATCATGGGCGGGCTGCCGGAGTATCTGGGGCGCGGGCAGGTGACGTCGCGGTCCGTGCGGCGGATGGACGAGGGGACGACGTTCGAGGCGTCATGCTACACCGATCCGCTGGGGATCGAGCCGGCGACGGGGTCGCTGTCCGCTCTGATCTCCGCGTTCGGGGCTTGGGAGGCGGATGCGCAGCTGCGCTTCACGACGAAGTACGATGCGGTCGGGCCGTTGCTGGACCTGGAGCATCGCGGGCGGACGCGGATGCGGGCGTCGGTCAATCCGGCGGGCTATGCGCGGTTCGAGGGGGGCACGAGTGCGGTCGCGGCGCGGTTGGTGGCGCTGCGCCGCATGGCGGAGGCGGGATACAAGATCGGGCTGACGATCGCGCCGATCATTGCGGCGGACGGGTGGGAGCGGGCTTATGGTCAACTGATCGAAGACGTCGCCGATGCGCTGGCCGGGTTGCCGGACCCGGACCTGACGATCGAGCTGATCACGCATCGTTATACGCCGGGATCGAAGGCGGTGCTGGAGACGTGGTATCCGGGGTCGGCGCTCGACATGGGGCCTGACGGGCGGGCGGAGAAGCGGACGAAATTCGGGTCGGTGAAGTTCGTGTACGACGCCGGCACGATGCGGGCGCTGCGCGGGTTTTTCGAGACGACGATCGCGCGCGTCCTGCCACAGGCGCGGATCCTGTACTGGACGTGAGACATCCGTTTGACGGGTCGGGGCCGCTTCGATAGCCGGGAGGCATGGACGGGGCGGGACCATCGATGCTGATCTGCGAGGTGGGGCCGGTGCGGTTCGCGCTGGCGCTGTCGGACGTGGCGGAGATCCTGCCGATCGTGCCGTTGTGGCGGCCGCCGACGATTCCGCGGCCGCTGGTTGGGTTCGTGATGGTGCGCGGCGAGACGGTGGCGGTGTTGTCGCCCGCCTTGCTGTTCGATGGGGACGCCGCGGAGGGCGCGGCGGTCGACCTGTATGCGCATCTGGTGCGTGTGCGGGGGGCGGGTGCGCCGTGCCTGCTGGTGGACCGGGCGGCGGAGATCGTGCGCGATGCGGTGGTGCGGCCGGTGGCGGACGATGCGTCGTATCGCGGGTGCGTGACCGGGATGGTCGATGCGGGCGAGGGCCAAGCGCATGTCCTGTCTGTGCCGCGGCTGCTGGCGGACGGGGCGGCAGCGCGGATCGATGCGTTGACCGCGGATGCGGCGCGGCGGGCGCGGGAGTGGGCATGAAGGCGCTTACACCGGGCGACGCGGCGGCGTTCGCGACGTTGAAGACGCGCGTGATCGCGCGGACCGGGCATCATTATTATGCCGATAAGGACGACCAGCTGTGGGAGCGGGTGGCGGACCGGATGGCGGTGCTGGGGATCGCGACGGTTGGGGACTATGCTCGGCGGCTGGACGATGCGGCGGCGGACGAGTGGGCGCGGATCGAAAGCGCGGTCACGATCAACGAGACGTTCTTCTTCCGGTTCAGCGAGCAGTTCGAGGCGATGCGTCAGACGGTCCTGCCGGCGCTGATCGCGCGGCGCGGGGGCGACCGGCGGTTGCGGATCTGGTCGGTCGGCTGTTCGACCGGGGCGGAGCCATATTCGATCGCGATTCTGTTGCACCGGCTGCTGGGGCCGCGGTTGGCGGACTGGCAGATCGAGATATTGGGGACCGATATCGACGGGGACGCGCTGGACGTGGCGCGAGCGGGGCTGTTCGGTGACTGGGCGTTGCGGACGATGGCGGCGGGCGAGCGCAGCGCGCTGTTCGTGGGTGAGGGGACGCGGTTCCGGCTGAAGCCAGAATATCGCGCGATGGTGCGGTTCGCGCGGCACAACATGATGACGTTGCTGGAGGACGGGCCGACGGCGGAGCGGGACACGTTCGACCTGATCCTGTGCCGCAACGTGCTGATCTATTTCCGGCAGGATGTGGTGGCCGCGATGGTCGGGGCGCTGGCGCTGCGGACCCGGCCGGACGGGTATCTGATGTTGGGGCATGCCGAGCCCAATCCGGCGCTGAACGCGGTCGCGACGCCGGTCGATGCCGGCGGAGTGCTGGCGTATCGGCGGCTGGGCAGCGTGGCGGAGGTGGTGCCGGTGGTTGCCGTCCCGGTGCAGCCGGTGCCGGTGGTGCAACGCGTCGTGCAGCCGGTGAAGCGGGTGGTAGCCAAGGTGCTGCCCAAGGTGGCGCAGTTCATCGCGCCGGCGGTAGTCGTTGGAGACGACCGGCTGGATGCGGTGCGGCGGTACCTGTCGACGGACGATGCGGCGGCCGCGCTGGCACAGGCCGAGGCGGCGGTGGCGGCGATACCGCGCGATCCGGTGGCGCATTATCTGGGGGCGCTGGCGGCGGCGGCGCTGGGGCAGGCGTCGGTGGCGGAGCGCGGGTATCGCCGGGCGTTGTATCTGGATGGCGACTTCGCGATGGCGCATTACCTGCTCGGGCGGCAGTTGATGGGTGAGGGGCGCGTGGCGGAGGGGCGGCGGTCGCTGGCCAATGCGGCGAACGCGGCGGCGCTGGTCGGTGACGATGCGGTGCTGCGCGAGGGTGACGGCATGACCGCGGCGGACCTGATCGCCGCGGTGCGCCATGCGTTGCAGGTGGCGGCGTGAGCGGTGATGTCAGGGTGACGGCGGCGGCGTTGTCGGATGCGGCGATCGCGCTCGAGCTGGAGCGGCGGCGGGTGCGGCTGGCGGCGCAGGATGTCGCGGCGGTCGAGACCGTGGCCATGCTGTGCTGGGAGACGCGCGGCACGCGGTTCGCGACACCGCTGGCGGTGGTGCGGCACGTGCTGGCCGGGGTGAGCGTGACCGCGTTGCCGGGTGCGCCGGCGGCGGTGATCGGCGTGTTCGCGCGGCGCGGCGTGATCCATACGCTGTTCGATCCCGCGGCGGCGCTGGGGCTGGAGCCGGCGGGGGGCGGGGCCGGCGCGGTGCTGCTGGTGCGGCAGGACCGGCCTTATGTCGCGATCCGGGTGGATACGGTGCAGGACGTAATCCAGGTTCCCGGTGCCGCCGTGGCGGAGGCCGGGCGGCGCGACGGGATCGCGCAGCTGATCGTGCTGCCCGATGTGCCGCCGATCACGATCGTCGACATGGCCCGCCTGATCGGGCACCTGACCGGGCGGGGCGGCGCGGTGCCGGCCGTCCCGCCGCCGCAAGAAGGATGACGCATTTGTCCGTTTCCAACCGGATCATCTTCGGCTTTGCCGCGATCACGACGTTGCTCGTCGTGCTCGGCCTGTATGCGCTGGGACAGGTGGCGGAGGTGCGATCGACCGTCGACCGGATCGTCGAGCGCGACCTGGCGGCGCTGACGCAGCTCGATTCGGTCAGCGCGGCGGAGGCGGCGACATCCGAACTGCGCGGGCAGGCGGTGCTGCGCTTCGCGATGGGAACGGCCGCGGCGGATGGCGACGGCGGTTTCGCGGCGCAGACCGTGGCGATGCAGGCGGCGATCAACCGCCTGCGTCAACTGGTAGGGACGTATCAGCAGAGCGCGGCCAACGTGTCGCGCCAGGCGCAGTGGGCGCAGATGGTGCGGTTGTCCGACGAGGTGGAGGTGCGGTTCGCGGCGGTGCGCGATGCCAGCACGGCGCAGCTGGCGGCGGTGCGGCGCGGCGACCGGGCGGCGGTGGTGGCATTGCAACCGACGATCGCACGCGAACAGACCGCGATGATCCGATCGCTGAGTGCGATGCGCGGCGTGCTGGCCGATACGATCGTGGTGGGGCGCGGCGTGGCGCGCGACACCTATGAGCGGAGCCGGCTGTCGATCCTGGCCGGGTTGATGGTCGCGATCCTGGCGAGCGTCGTGATCGCGTGGGGGATCCGCCGGTCGATCGTCCAGCCGCTGGACGAATTCATGGGCTTCGTCGCGCGGGTGGGCGAGGGCGACCTGTCCGGGCAGACCGCGGCGACCGGGCCGCACGAATTCGGCCGGCTGGGTGCGACGCTGAACACCATGGTGACGGGGTTGCAGGCGATCGCCCGGCAGAGCCGCGAGGCGACCGAGAACCTGAACGCGGCGGCGACCGAGATCCGCGCATCGACGCAGCAGCAGGCGGCGTCGGTGGAGGAACAGCTGGCCGCGGTGCAGGAGACGGCGGCGACGGTGGACGAGATCGTCCATTCTGGCACGCAGATCAGCCGGCGTGCGCAGGAGGTGATCGCGGTGGCGCAGGCGACCGTGCAGACGAGCGATACGGGGACCGCGGCGGTCGAGGACACGGTGCGCGCGATGGACGAGATCCGCGAGCAGGCCGAGGCGGTGGCGAGCAACATCGTGCTGCTGTCGGAGAAAACCGCGGCGATCGGCGACATCATCGCGACGGTGAACGACGTGTCGGAGCGGTCGCACCTGCTGGCGCTGAACGCGTCGATCGAGGCGGCGGCGGCGGGCGAGGCCGGGCGGAGCTTCGCCGTCGTGGCGTCCGAGATGAAGACGCTGGCCGATCAGGCGAAGGACGCGACGCGCAACGTGCGGAGCATCCTGGGCGAGATCCAGCGCGGCATCAACGCATCGGTGATGCTGACCGAGGAGGCGGTGAAGCGCGCGGCATCGGGCAAGGCGCGGACCGACGCGGGGCAGGCGGCGATCGAGGAGCTGGGCGCGCGTATCCAAGACAGCGTGCAGACGTTCCAGCAAATCGTGGCGAGCACCAACCAGCAGCAGATCGGCATGGAGCAGGTGACGATCGCGCTCCAGAACATCCGCCAGGCGAGCCAGCAGACCGCATCGAGCACGCGCCAGCTGGACCAGGCGGCGGGCGACCTGACGATGCTGTCGCGCACGCTGGTGGGGCTGACCGAACGCTATCGGCTGTAATTGCCGGTGGAGGATATCCAGGCCCTGTTGCAGGCGGCGTTTGCGGACGAACTGTCGGAACATCTGGCGGGCATGCGGGCGGCGCTAGCGGCGCAGGAGGCGGGGCAGCCGGTCGACCTGCGCGAGTTCTTCCGCCGGGCGCATAGCCTGAAGGGGGCCGCTCGCGCGGTGGAGCAGCCCGAGACCGAGCGGCTGGCGCATGCGCTGGAGACGTTGCTGGAGGCGATCGCTCGGGGCGATCGGGCACTGGATGCCGAGACGGTGCCGCAGTTGCGGGTGCAGATTGATGCGATCGAGGATGCGGCCGGGGCGGCGGTGTCGGGTGGTGATCCTGGCGATACGGCTGTGCCGGAGCCGGTAATGCGGGAGAGTACAGGCGACGATATGCTGCGCGTGTCGGCGCGCGCGGTGGAGGCGCTGACCCGGTCGTTGCACGGCGTTTCGGCAGAGGTGCAGGGGCGCGCGGCGGTGGCCGATGGGCTGGTCGGGATCGCGGCGGACCTGGAGGCGGTGGCGGCGATGCTGCTGCGCGGCGATGCGGATGGTGCGGCGCGGCAGGTGACCCGGACGCTGGCGGCAGCGGGCAAGATGCGGCGGGCGCAGGGGCGGGCGGACTGGGCGATGGACCGCGCGGTGGCGGCGCTGGAAGAGAGTGCCGAGCGCGTCCTGATGGTGCCGGCGCAGATGCTGTTCGACGGATATGACCGGATGCTGCGCGAGGTGGCGCAGAGCCAGGGCAAGAGTGCGTCGCTGCATATCGAGGGGAGCGAGACGGCCGCCGACCGCCGCGTGCTGCAGATGCTGCGCGATCCCATGCTGCATATGCTGCGCAATGCGGTCGGGCATGGGATCGAGACCGCCGAACGTCGGCGGGCGGCGGGGAAGACGGAACAGGGCTCTGTGACCGCGACCGTGCAGGCGGCGCGGGGGCAGTTGATCCTGTCCGTCACGGACGACGGGGCGGGGCTGGACGACGCAGCGATCGAGCGGCGGGCGCGGGCGGCGGGGCTGATCGCGGCGGGAAGCACAACGCCGCCGCTGCCGGTGCTGCGCGCGATGGTGTTCGAGCAGGGGTTCTCGACCGCGACGGCAGTGGACGAGGTATCGGGGCGTGGTGTGGGCCTGTCGGTGGTGGCGGATGCCGCGCGGCGCTTGCAGGGCAGCGTGACGATCGCGCCGGCGGATGGCGGCGGGACGGTGGTGATGCTGGCGGTGCCGCTGTCGATGTCGCGTCAGACGATGCTGTTGGTGGAGTGTGCGGGCGCCACTTACGCGGTGCCGGTGGCGGCGGTGCGGCGGGTGATGGCGCTGGACCCCGGTGCGGTGACGCGCGGCGAGGACGGGCAGGTTGCGGTGATCGACGGGGTGGCGGTGCCGCTGGTTGCCCTCTCCGCGGTGCTGGGGGTCGGCAGTCCTGCCGGCCAAGGCGCGTTGTCGGTGTTGTGGCTGCGGAGTGGAATCGCGTTGACGGTCGATGCGCTGGTCGCGGTGCGGTCGCTTGTGGTGGGTGATCCGGGGGCGATCGCGGTGGATCTGCCATGGGTGGCGGGGACGGTGTTGCTGGACGACGGGGCGGTCGCGCTGGTGCTGGGGGCCGACGTGATCGCGGCGCGGGCGCTGGGCAGTGCGCGCGGGGTGGCGGTGGTGGCCGAGCAGCCGGCGGCGGCACGGCGGCTGACCGTGCTGGTGGTCGACGATTCGATCACGACCCGGACGCTGGAGCGCGGAATATTAGAGGCAGCGGGCTATGCCGTGCGGCTGGCGGTGGACGGGCTGGCCGGACTGGAACGGTTGCGGGCCGAAGCGGGCGAGATCGACCTGGTGGTGGCCGATGTTGAGATGCCGCGGATGGACGGGTTCGGGCTTCTGACCGCGGTGCGGAACGATCCGGCCCTGCGCGGCATTCCGGTGGTGATGATGACATCGCGCAACAGCCCCGACGATATCGAACGCGGCCTCGACCTGGGCGCGAACGCCTATGTCACGAAGCAGGATTTCGAACAGGGCAAGCTGCTGTCGATCATCGGCCAGCTGATCTGACTGCGATGGCGGCGGTGGCCCCGAAGCGCGTGATGATCGTCGAGGATTCGACGGCGGTCCGGACGCTGCTGGTGCATATTATCTCGCATGATCCGCGGCTGACGGTCGTCGCGGCGGTGGCGAGTGCGGAGGAGGCGATCGTGGCGCTGCCGCGCGTGCAGCCGGACGTGATATCGATGGATATCGAGTTGCCGGGGATGGACGGGCTGGAGGCGACGCGGCGGATCATGGCGGACCGGCCGACGCCGATCGTGGTGATCTCGGCGAGCATCGACGGCGCGTCGCTGGCGAGTTCGATGGATGCGTTGCGGGCGGGCGCACTGTCCGTCGTGGAAAAGCCGGTCGGGTTCGGGAACCGCGCGTTCGATGCGGTGGCGCGCGAGATCTGCACGCAGTTGGCGATCATGAGCGATGTCGCGGTGGTGCGGCGGCGGATCCGGCTGCGCGAGATGGAACCGCCGGGGGCGGGCGTGCCGGTGAGCCCGCGGATGTTGCTGTGTGCGGCATCGACGGGCGGGCCGCAGGCGGTGGCGCGACTTTTCGGCGGGTTGCCGGCCGACCTGATGCTGCCCACACTGCTGGTGCAGCATATGGGGGAGGCGTTCATGGAGGGCTATGCGACGTGGCTGCGGAGCGTGGTGCCGCAGCGCGTGGTGATTGCCGAGGATGGGGGCGTGCCGATGGCGGGGACGATCCATGTCGCGCCGGGCGGACGCCACTTGCGGATCGGGCGCGACGGGCGGATGCGGATCGGGAGCGATGCGCCGGTCGGCGGGCAGCGGCCGGCGGCGACCGCCTTGTTCGAGTCCGCGGCGGAGGCTTTGTCCGGGGCGGCGATCGCGGTGGTGTTGACGGGCATGGGCGAGGACGGGGCAGATGGCGTGCGCGCGCTGATCGCGGCGGGGGGTGCGGCGATCGCGGAGCATGAGAGCAGCGCGGTGGTGTACGGGATGCCGGCGGCGGCGGTGCGGATGGGGGCGCTCGCGCTGCCGATCGACCGGATCGGGGCGCATCTGGAACGGACGATCGCGGGGTTGGCGGCATGACGGACGGCGAGACGCCGCGGCTGTTGCTGGTTGAGGATTCGGAGACGCAGGCGCTGCAGTTCCGGCTGCTGCTGGAGGGCGAGGGGTTTGCGGTCGAGCGGACGCGGACCGCGGAGGAGGCGCTGGAGCGGCTGAACGGCGACCTGCCTGATCTGGTGGTGGTCGACTACAACCTGCCCGGCATGAACGGCGACGAGCTGGTGCGGCGGATGCGGCATGCAACGCGGACCCGAACGTTGCCCGTTCTGATGCTGACCGGCGCTGCGGCGCATGACGTCGAGCGGCAGGGGCTGGACAGCGGGGCCAATGCGTATCTGCCGAAATCGAGCGAAACGGCGCTGCTGGTGTCGCGGATGCGCGCGCTGGTGCGGCAGCGGCGCGCGACCGGGACGGCGGCGCCGGTCGACAGCGGGTTCCGCCAGGCGCGGCTGATCCTGATCGACGACAGTGCGACGTACCGGCTGCTGCTGCGCACCGTGCTGACCGCCGATGGGCACAAGGTGGTGGAGGCGGACGACGGGGCGGATGTGATCGCGTTGCTGGCGAGCGAGCCGGCGGATTGTGTGCTGATCGGGCTGGAGAGTCTGCGCTACGACGCGACCGAGCTGTGCGGGCGGCTGAACGCGCGGCGGCGGCGGACGGGCGATGCGTACGAGATCGTCGGGCTGGGCGGCGTGCAGGACGGGCCGGCCGTGCTCGCCGCGCTGAATGCCGGGGCGGACGACGTGGTGCCGCGCACGCAGGACCGCGACATGGTGCTGGTGCGGATCCGCGCAACGTTGCGGCGGAAGCTGGCACGTGACGAGGAGATGCGCGCGGCGGCCAGCGCGCTGGAGCAGGAGCGCACGCTGGAACGCGCGCGGGCGGAGGCAGAGTCGGCCGATGCGCTGGCGGTCGCGAACCGCGGGCTGGAAGATGCCAACGCCCGGCTGCGCGAGACGCAGGCGCAGCTGGTGCAATCCGCCAAGATGGCGTCGCTGGGCGAGCTGGTCGCCGGCATCGCGCATGAGATCAACAATCCGCTGGCGTTCATCCTGGCGCATCAGTCGACTGTCGAGCGGCTGGTGCGCGATGCGGCGGGCGGGGGCGATGCGGCGAAACTGGCGAAGGCAGCGGACCGGCTGGGATCGATGCGGACGGGTCTGACGCGGATCCAGGACCTGGTCGTGAAGCTGCGGCGCTTTTCGCGGCTGGACGATGGCGGGCCGGTGCAGACCGACATCCCGGAGGCGATCGAGGCGGTGCTGACCTTGCTCGGGCCGAAGCTGGGCGACGGGGTGACGGTGATGCGCGATTATGCCGCGCCGGCGACATTGGTCTGTACCCCCGCGCTGGTGAATCAGGTGGTGATGAACATCGTCGCCAATGCAGCGGACGCGGCACCGGCGGAGGGCGGGCGGATCACGATCGGGACGGCCGAAGTGGCGGGTGAATATCGCATCACGATCGCCGACAACGGGCCGGGCGTGCCGGTGGCATTGCGGGCGCGGCTGTTCGAACCATTTTATACGACCAAGGATGTCGGGGCCGGGACCGGGTTGGGTTTGGCGATCGCCTATGGGATCGTGAAGGCGCATGGCGGGACGATCTTGGTCGATGACGGACCGGAGGGTGGCGCGTGCTTTACGCTTGCGATACCGGTGGCCGCGCCATGACCGATGACGCAACCGACACCATGACGATCGCGGACGGACCCGATGATGCCGTAGCGGCGGACACGCGCCCGCTGCTGCTGATCGTCGACGACGAGGCGGAGATCCTGGTCGCGCTGGAGGACCTGTTCGAGGACGAGTATCGCGTCTTCACGGCGTCGTCGGGCAAGGCCGGGTTGGCGCTGATCGCGGACGGGCATGACTTCGCGGTGATCCTGTCGGACCAGCGGATGCCGGAGATGCCGGGGAACCAGTTCCTGGCGCAGGCGCGCGCGGGTTGCCGGGCGGAGACGATGCTGCTGACCGGCTATGCCGACCTGTCGGCGGTGATTTCCGCGGTGAATGATGGGGCGATCGGCGGCTATGTCCACAAGCCGTGGGAGCCGGACGCGTTGCGCGCGATGGTCGGCGCGGCGGCGGACCGGTTCCGGCTGCGGACCGCATTGTCGTTCGAGCAGGCAGTGTTCGCCGGGCTGTCGGAACGGAGCACGGCGGCGATTTCGGTCGTCGATGCGACCGGGCGGATCGTTCGGTCGAACGGGCGGCCGTTCGAAAGCCCGGTCGAGGCAGAGGATGGCGCGCTGCTGGCGCAGGGCGAGTATCACGAGAGCGAAATGCCGCGGGTCGGTCGCGACGGGGCGGAACGCTGGGTGCGGACGCGGCGCATTCCGTTCACGGCGGACGGATCGGGCGCGCACCTGTTGCGGATCGAGAGCGATGAGACCGAACGCAAGCGGACCGAGCAGGCGCTGCACCAGTCGGAGAAACTACGCGCGCTGGGGACGCTGGCCGGCGGGATCGCGCATGATTTCAACAACCTGCTCGCCGCGGTGCTGGGCAATCTGGAGCTGGCGACGCGCGCCGGGGTGGGCGGGGCGGCGGACCCGGAACGGCTCGCGCGGTTCCTGCACAATGCCACGGAGGCGGCGCGGCGCGGCACCGCGCTGACCCAGCGGTTGCTGAGTTTCAGCCGGCAGCGCGATCTGGCCGCGGAGACGTTCGCGCCGGGCGATGCGTTGCGCGCGATTGAGGATCTGGTCGTGCGGTCGATGGCCGGGCGGGTGGCGGTGCGGTACGCGATAGCGGACGATCTGTGGCCGATCCATGCGGACCGCGGGCAGTTCGAGCTGGCGCTGGTCAACCTGTGCATTAACGCGCGCGACGCGATGCCGGACGGTGGCGAGGTGGTGCTGACCGCCGCCAATGCGGGCGCGGGGCAGATGCCGGACGGGCTGGTGCCGGGCGATTATGTGCGGATCGCGGTGACGGACCAGGGCGTCGGCATGTCCGAAGCGGTGCGGCGGCGGGTGTACGAGCCGTTCTTCACGACGAAGGCGCCGGGCGAGGGCACCGGGCTAGGCCTGCCGATGGTGCATGCGATGGCGGAGGCGGCCGGGGGCACGAGCGCGATCGACCGCGTGCTGGGCCAGGGGACGACCGTAACCCTGTGGCTGCCGCGTGCGGGGGCGGATGGTTCGCATGCCGCCGCGCCGGACGTCGGCGACGCTGAGGGCGAGCGGTTGCGCGTGCTGTTGTCGGAGGACGATGCCGAGGTGCGGTCGGTGGTCGCGGCGTATCTGGCGGATCTGGGCCACGCGGTGGTGTCGGTCGAGAGCGGTGCGCGGGCGCTGGCGGTGCTGGCGGAGGACGCGCGGTTCGATGCGCTGGTGACGGATTATGCGATGCCGGGGATGTCGGGGATGGAACTGGCGCGGAAGGTGCGCGCGTCGTGGCCGGACATTGCGGTGCTGCTGGTGACGGGATTTGCCGAGGTGGGCGCAGATGCGGCGGACGTGACGGTGATCACTAAGCCGTTTTCGCGCGGCGACCTGCAACGCTGGCTGTGCGAGGCGACGGCGAAAGTGGTGGTGGCATGAAGCTCTCGTTCCTCCCCGAACCGCTCGACGCGGTGATCTTCGACATGGACGGGACGCTGCTCGATACCGAGCGGATGCATCACGTCGCGATGGCGGATGCGGCGCGGGTGCTGGGGACCGAGATCGACGAGGCGCTGTTCACGCGGCTGGTGGGGGTACACCGCGACGTGAACCGCGTGGTGCTGGCCGAGCATATGGGCGAGGCGTTTCCGCTCGACGATTTCTATGCGGATGCGGATGCGCGGTTCCTGGTGGCGTCGCGCGACGGGGTGCCGCTTCGGCCCGGGGTGGTGGCGTTGCTCGATCACCTGCGTGAGCGGGGCGTGCCGTGCGCGATCGCGACGTCGACGGCGAGCCCGGATGCGGAGGCGGCGCTCACGCGGGCGGGGCTGATCCACCATTTCGACGTGGTGGTGACGCGCAGCGATGTGCTGAACCCGAAGCCGGCGCCGGACCCCTATCTGTTGGCGGCGGAGCGGCTGGGCGTGCGGCCTGAGCATTGCCTGGCGGTGGAGGATTCGCCCAACGGGATCCGCGCTGCGGCGGCGGCGGGGATGGCGACGGTGATGGTGCCGGATCTGCTGCCCGCGACGGAGGCGACGCGGGCGCTGACGGTGGCGACGTTGGAGAGTTTGACCGAGATTTTGGATGCTTTGATCGCGCGGGGGTGAGGGTGTCTGCTTAACCCAGCGCGTTCGGTTCGAGCTCGTCGAGAACGTTGCGCGGAGTTCTCGACAGGCTCGAACCAAACGGGTTTGGGGAGTGGGCTCCCTCCCTACCCCGTCCATCCCGAGCGTAGTCGAGGGGCCGACCGAGCGAAGCCGAGGTCTTCGACTTTGCGCTTCTCGGCTACGCTCGAAGGGGTCCCTCGACTGCGCTCGGGAGAAGCGGGTTTTGGTAGGTTGATCCCCATTCCGAGCGGACTGTTTCGTCGGGTTCGGTTGCTGTGCGAACGGCCCGCTCTGCGGCGAAGCGTCCTGCGTCCAGCCTGCCAAGCGCCCACACGGCAGCACCGCGGACCACTTCGTCCGGGTCGTCGAGTAGCGCCAGCACTTCACGCAACGCTCTCCCGTCGCCGTTGCCCGCCACGATAAGGGCGTTGCGGATCATGCGGTTGCGGCCGATGCGTTTGATGGGGGAGCCGGAGAAGACTTCGCGGAAGGCGGCGTCGTCGAGCTGGAGGATGTCGGCGATCGCGGGGGCGGCGAGTTCGGCGCGGGTGTGGAAGGCGCGGTTGGCGGCGGCGGATGCGGCGAACTTGTTCCAGGGGCAGACGGCGAGGCAGTCGTCGCAGCCGTAGAGCCGGTTGCCGATCGCGGCGCGAAACTCGTGCGGGATCGGGCCCTTGTGCTCGATCGTAAGATAGGAGATGCAGCGCCGCGCGTCGAGCCGGTAGGGGGCGGGGAAGGCGTCGGTCGGGCAGGCGCGCTGGCAAGCGTCGCAGCGGCCGCAGCGATCGATCGCGGGCGGATCGGGCGCGAGATCGAGCGTGGTCATGATCGCGCCGAGCAGCAGCCAGCTGCCGTCCGAGCGGCTGACGACGTTGGTATGTTTGCCCTGCCAACCGAGACCGGCGGCCTCCGCCATCGGTTTTTCCATGACGGGGGCGGTATCGACGAAGACCTTCAGGTCGCCGCCGCCAGCCGCGACGAGCCAGCGGGCGAGGGCCTTGAGCGCCTTCTTGACGATGTCGTGATAGTCCTGGCCGCGGGCATAGGCGCTGATCCGGCCGATGTGCGGTTCATGTTCGAGGGCGAGCGGGTCGCCGGGGGGCGCGTAGCTCATGCCGAGCATCACGACGCTGCGGACCTGCGGCCAGAGGGCGGCGGGGCTGCCGCGCTGTTCGGCGCGGTCGGCCATCCAGAGCATGTCGCCGTGCGCGCCGTCCGCCAGCCAGGCCGCGAGGCGGGCGGCGGTCTGCGGTGCTGCGTCGGCGCGGGCGATGCCGCAGGTGACGAAGCCGAGCGCCAGCGCTTCCTGTTTCAGGCGGGTTTCGAGGGTGGCTTGCACGGGGAGGATGTGGCCTTGGTGAAGGACGACGTAAAGCCCCTCTCCTTCAGGGGAGGGGTTGGGGTGGGGCTGAGATCGTCAAGGCTGCGACGTTGGATGCCGGGGTGGTGTTGCCCCCACCCCAACCCAGTTCCGATCTCCGTCAGGTGAAACATGCCCCCGGCATGTTTCAGGGATTGCCGGGGGCAATCCCGACCTGACGGCGCTCGGAACTCCTGAAGGAGAGGGGCTAGAGAAAGTAATTGGCGCAGCGTAACCCATGCGAAACGGGTCAGGGGGGCGGTATGGATGCGATCGTGGCCGAGGGGCTGGTCAAGACTTTCGACGGCAAGCGGGCGGTGGACGGGATTTCGCTGCGTGTGCCGGAGGGGGCGATCTTCGGCGTGCTGGGGCCGAACGGGGCGGGCAAGACGACGACGTTGCGGATGCTGCTGGGGATCATCGATCCGGACGCGGGGCACCGGACGCTGCTGGGCGAGGCGCGGCCGATCCGCGCGGCGCATCATGTCGGGTATCTGCCGGAGGAGCGCGGGCTGTATCCGGCGATGACGGCGCGCGAGGCGGTGGCGTTCATGGGAGCGCTGCGCGGATTGCCGCTGCGCGAAGGGCGCGTGCGGGCGGATGCGTTGCTGGAGGAGGCGGGGCTGGGCGAGAGCCGGTTGAAACCGATCCGAACGTTGTCGAAGGGCATGGCGCAGACGGTGCAACTGCTCGGCACGATCGTGCATCGGCCGCGGCTGATCGTACTGGACGAGCCGTTTTCGGGGTTGGACGCGCTGAACCAGGGGCGGCTGGAAGGGCTTATCCGCGGGCAGGCGCGCGAGGGGGTGACGGTGCTGTTTTCGACGCATGTCATCGCGCATGCGGAGCGGCTGTGCGAGCGGATCGCGATCATCGCGGGCGGGCGCGTGCGGTTCGACGGGAGCGTGGACGAGGCGCGCGGACGGTTGCGGCCGCAGGTGCGGGTGCGGACGCGCGCGGCGGACGGGGCGTGGCGCGCGGCGTTGCCGGCGGACGCGGTGGCCGAGGGGAACGAGTGGAGCTTCGCCTTGCCGGAGAGCGGTGTCGAGCCGTTGCTGAAGGCGTTGATCGACGGCGGGGCGGGGATCGAGACGCTGTCGATCGAGCGGCCGGGGTTGCACGATGCGTTCGTGGCGATCGCGGGGGCGGCGGTCGCGGCCGAACTGGATGCGCAGAAGGAGCCGGTGGCATGAGGGAGATCATCCGGGCCGCGCTGGTCATCGCGCGGCGCGATTATGCCGCGACGGTGTTTTCGAAGACGTTCGTCCTGTTCCTGCTGTTCCCGCTGCTGCCGGTGATCGCGGGCGTCGGGTTCGGCGCGATGGGGGCGAGCCAGGACCGCGAGACGCTGCACCCGACCGTCGCGGTGATCGCGGCGCCGGAGACGGCGGCGGCGATCGGTCATGCCGGTGCGCGGCTGTCCGCGCGGCTGGGGCCGAACGCGCTGCCGCGGTTGCGGATGGTGATGCCGGATGGGACGGAGTCGGTGCAGGTGAAGCGCCTGCTCGCCGATGGCGGCGGGCGGGGCGTGGTCGCGGTGCTGACCGGCGGGCTGGACCGGCCGACGCTGACCGGCAGCCGTGGCGGGATCGGGTCGGTCGGTGGCGATATCGGGCTGGTGCTGGACAGCGCGCGGCAGATGCGGGCGCTGGACGGGCAGGTGCCGCCGGTGGTCGACGTGGTCGAGCGTCCGGTGGACCGCGCGGCGGGGACGGACCGGTCCGGGCGGACGCTGATCGCGCGCGCCGGGCAGTTCCTGCTGATGTTCCTGACGATGATCCTGGCTGGCATGCTGCTGTCCAACATGATCGAGGAGAAATCGAGCAAGGTGATCGAGGTGCTGGCCGCCGCGGTGCCGGTCGATGCGATCTTTCTGGGTAAGCTGTTCGCGATGCTGGCGATGTCGTTCACGGGGATCGCGGTGTGGGGCGGGGCGGTGCTGACCGGGCTGGCGCTGGCGGCCGGGCAGTTGCCGGCGGTGCCCGCGCCGGCGGTGGGGTGGCCTTTGTTCCTGGTGCTGGGGCTGGCGTATTTCACGACGTTGTTCCTGTTGCTGGGGGCGCTGTTCATCGGGATCGGCGGGCAGGCGGCCTCGCCGCGCGAGGTGCAGATGATGTCGTTGCCCGTGACGATGGGGCAGATGGGCGTGCTGGCGTTCGCGTCGTCCTCGCTGGGCGCGCCGCAGTCGGCGATGGGGATCGCGGCGGCGCTGTTCCCGTGGAGCAGCCCGTTCGCGATGCTGGCGCGCGCGGCGCAGGGGCCGGCGTTGTGGCCGCATCTGCTGGCGATCGTTTGGCAGCTCATCTGGGTTGCGGTGATCGTGCGGATCGCGGCGGGGCTGTTCCGGCGGAGCGTGCTGAAGTCGGGTGGCGGTGGCTGGCTCGGCCGGTTCCGGCGGCGGGGGATGAAACCGGCGGTTTGAACCCTACGTACAGTCCTTGCAGTATGTAGGATGTTCGGCATGGACGGGACGCGGCGTGGGTTTCTGGGTGTGGCGGCGCTGGGCGTCGGCGGCGCGATCGGGCTGTTCGGGTGGAGCGGGTTCGGATCCGCCGCGCCGAAGGGCAATTTCCCGTTCAAGCTGAGCGATGCGCAGTGGCGGGCGAAGCTGAGCCCCGCGGCCTACCGCGTGTTGCGGCAGGAGGGGACGGAGGTGCCGTTCAGCAGTCCGCTGAACAATGAGCATCGGCGCGGGACGTTCGTGTGTGCGGGGTGTGCGTTGCCGCTGTTTTCATCGACGACGAAGTTCGACAGCGGGACGGGGTGGCCGAGTTTCTGGGCACCGCTGAAGGGTGCGGTGGGGACGACGACCGACCGGACGCTGGGGATGAGCCGGACCGAGGTGCATTGCGCGCGGTGTGGCGGGCATCAGGGGCATGTGTTCGACGATGGGCCGAAGCCGACCGGGTTGCGCTACTGTATGAATGGGGTGGCTATGCGGTTCTTGGTGGGGAAGTGAGCCTCGTCACCGCGTAGGTTGTGCCCCGGCGAAGGCCGGGGCCTTGGTGCAAGTGTTTTACCTAGGCCCCGGCCTTCGCCGGGGAGCAACCAAGTTTGAGTATCCCCGCGGATGCGGGGATCCAGCTTCGTGTTTGGATGCAGCTTCTGGGGCTTAGCTGGACCCCCGCGTCCGCGGGGGAACAGTGGTTCTTTTAGTGGACGAAGCGGGCGACCACGTCGCGGTAGCTGCGGCTGACCTTCACCTGGGCGCCGGACCCCAATACGAGGAAGCATTCGCCGTTGGTGTGGGGTTTGACCTCCTTCACCAGGTCCAGGTTGACGATGGTGGAGCGGTGGACGCGCTGGAAGCGGCGCGGGTCGAGGCGCTTTTCGAGGTCCTTCATCGTTTCGCGCAGGATCAGCGTGTTGTCGCCGGTGTAGATGCACATATAGTCGCCGGCGGCGTCGATCCGCTCGATCGTGTCGACATCGACGCGGAAGATCTGGCCGCGGTCCTTGATGTTGATGAGCTTTTCGAAGCGGTTGGCGGCGGGGGCTTCGCTGCTATTGCCGTCGGTGATGGCGTCCATCGTGTCGGGTGCGACTTCGGCAAGCACTTCCTTCAGGCGGCCAGCTTCCTCCTGCCCGCGGCGGGCGGCGAGGCGCTGGCGGACGCGGTCGAGCGTGTCGGCGAGGCGGTCCGTTTCGACCGGTTTCATGAGATAGTCGACGGCGTCCGCCTCGAACGCGCGGAGGGCGTGGTCCATGTAGGCCGTGACGAAGACGAAGAGCGGCGGTTCGACTTCCATCAGGCCCTGGATGACGGAGAAGCCGTCGAAGCCGGGCATCTGGATGTCGAGGAAGACGAGGTCGGGCTTGTGCGTCTTGATGGCGCGGATCGCTTCGCGACCGTTGCTGCACGTTTCGATGATTTCGACGTCCTCATGCGGTTCGAGCCGCAGTTGCAGGCCCTGGATCGCCAGCGATTCGTCGTCGACGAGGATGGTGCGGATCGTCATGCGTGTTCCTTGGATAACTCAGGCCGGAAGGGGATTTCGATCAAGACGGCGAACCCTCCTTCCGGATTCGTTTGAATATCGAAGCGCTGGTCCGCGCCATAGGCTTGCGCCAGCCGGTCGCGTATGTTCGCCAGGCCGACGCCAGTGGATGAGGTGGTCCGCGGAACGCCCTCGTTCAACCCCGGCCCGGTATCGGACACCCGGATCTGGACCCGGCCGTTGGCGAGCCGCGCTTCGACCGAGATGTCCGCACCGTCCTCCTTCGGCGTCACCGCGTACTTGATCGCATTCTCGACGAGCGGCTGGAGCAGCAGCGAGGGGAGGTAGGCGCGGTCGGCGGGCGGATCGACGCGGAAGCTGGTGCGCAGCCGGTCCTCGAACCGCATCTTCTCGATCTCGAGATAGAGTTTCAGCGTCTCGATCTCCTGCGCCACGGTGACCTCGCCCGCGGGGTCGTTGACCAGCGTGTAGCGCATGAAGGAGGAGAGCCGCGACAGCATCGCGTTGGCGCGATCGGTCTGTTTCAGCAGGACAAGAGTCGAGATGGAATTCAATGTGTTGAACAGGAAATGCGGGTTGAGCTGGTAGCGCAGCATCGCGAGTTGCGAGGTGGCGGCCTGGCTTTCGAGCTTGGCCGCGCGATCGAGCTGCTGTTCGAGCAGCAGGTAGAAATTGATGCCGTAATAGAGCGCGGACCAGGCGACGAGCAGCGAGAAATCGAGAATGATCGCGCCGAAGAATTCCAGCCCCGAGGGCATCACGCCGGGGCGGTAAAATGTGGCGTGCGCCCACACCTCGATTGTCGAGAACACCGCCGACGCGATCAGCAGGATCGGGATCGAGACGCCCCAGGTGATGATCGGTTTCATCGTGATGAGGCGGCGGAAGATCGCGGCCATCAGCAGCGTGAGCGAGAAACCAGACGCGGTGGCGAGTGCCGTGGGCACGATGAACAGCAAGCCCATCGCGTTGGCGATGCCATTGAGCGAGCGGAGCAGGAAATAGCCGGTCCAGCCGGCAGACTGCAGGATCCAGAACGCGCGGTTCTTGTCATCGAAGAAGGGCCGGGCGCCGGGACGGAGGGATGCCATTGGGGCATGATAGAGGAAAGGGGGGCGGGGGAGAAGCTTTGTGGGATGTGCTCCCTCCACCCATCGGGGGGAGGGTTGGGGTGGGGGGATTTTCTGGGTGGTTCGCGGGTGGGGTTTGGTTAGCCCAAGCCACTGCCCCTCTCCCCGGCCCTCTCCCCGGAGGGGAGAGGGGGTTTGGTTATTCCTCGGTTCTTGGTTGTTTCTGGCCTAAGCCCCCCGCCGGGGAGTGCTTCAGCCGGCGAGGATAGCGTCCAGTTTGTCGAGGTAGCTGGGGCCGACCTGGACCTGGGTGCCGTCGGTGAGGATGAGGACGGCGGTGCGGCCGGAGCGGCCGATGCGGGCGACGCGGTCGGGGCGGACGAAGGCGGAGCGGTGGACGCGGACGAGCGCGGAGCCCGCGAGGCGGCGTTCGAGATCGGTCATGGTGATGCGCAGCATGTGGCTGCGGTCCGCGGCGTGGAGCAGGACATAGTCGCGCGCCGCCTCGATCCAGCCGATGTCGGCGATCGGCACGCGGCGCAGGCCGGTGCGGTCGGGGACCCAGAGATCCTGCATGGTGCCGACTGGTGCATCCGGGGCGATGGGGGGCGTGACCGGGGGGCGGCCGCTGCGGCGCTGGCGGACGCGGGCGATGGCGCGGGCGAGGCGGTCCGGATCGACCGGTTTGAGGAGATAGTCGACCGCGTCGACGTCGAACGCGGCGGGGGCGTGATGATCGTGCGCGGTGACGAAGACGAGGTCGGGGCGCGGGCCGTCGCCGAGCGCCGCGGCGACGCCGAGCCCGTCGAGGCCGGGCATCTGGATGTCGAGCAGGACGAGGTCGGGGCGGAGTGCCGCGATGCGGTCGACCGCGTCGATTCCGTCCGTCGCGCGGGCGACGACCACGACGTCGTCGATCCGCGACAGCATCGTTTCGAGCCGGTCAAGGGCGAGCGTTTCATCATCGACGATCAGGATGCGGAGCGCGGGCATGGCGCCGTTCTTGGCTTGTCGGAACGGGTTAGTCGAGCCGTCAAGGCATCAGGCGTCTGCCCAGCGGCGCAGGAGATTGTGGTAGAGGCCGGTCAGCCGGACGAGTTCGGCGTGGCCGGGATCGAGCGCGGTGCCGAGCGCCTGGATGCTCCGGTCGAGATCGAACAACATGGTGCGGGCGGGCGTGTCGCGGACCATCGACTGGATCCAGAAGAAGGCGGCGAGCCGCGTGCCGCGCGTGACCGGTTCCACGCGGTGGAGCGTGTTGGCCGGATAGAGCAGCATGTGGCCGGCGGGCAGTTTGATACGCTGGGGCGCGAGGCCGCCTTCAATCACCAGTTCGCCGCCGTCATAGTCGTCGGGGTCGGACAGGAAGAGCGTGGCGGACAGATCGGAGCGGATGCGGAAATCGCTGCCGCGGCGGATGCGGATTGCGGCGTCGACATGCGTGCCGAACGCCTCACCGCCGCTGTAGGCGTTGAAAAGCGGCGGGTAGACCTTGAGCGGGAGGGCGGCCGCGACGAACAAGGGCGATCGGCCGAGCGCGTCGAGGACCTGGCTGCCGAGTTCGGCCGCGACGGGCGAGTCCTCGGGCAGCTGGCGGTTGCGTTTCGCAAGCGCGGACTGTGCGCCGGAGGTGGCGTTGCCGTCGATCCAGTCGGCGGCAAGCAGGCGGGCGCGGAGGTCGGCGACTGCCGTCGGCGACAGGATATCGGGGATGGCGTGCATCATGCGGCCGGATCGAACAGCGGCGCGAGCGCGGCGCAGGCGGGCAGCGGGTGGGCGCGGAGCCAGGCGGCGGCCTGTGCGCGGAAGCGGGGGTTGCCGCCGGCGGCGCTGCGTTCGAGCCACGTTCGGGCGGTCGCGAGGTCGCCGGCGTCGATCAGCATGCGGGCGTGGTTGAACTGGCCGCGGAAATCGCCGCCGGCCGCGGCGACTGCGTAGCAGCGCGCGGCCTCGGTGAGGTCGACGGGGACGACCCAGCCGTCCTCGTGGAAGCTGCCGACGAAGTTCGCGGCCTTGGCATTGCCCATGTCGGCGGCGCGGCCGAACCAGGCGAGCGCGGCGGCGCGGTCCTGTGGTACGCCGTCGCCGAGTGCCAGTAGCGTGCCGTAATTGTACATGCCCCAGTCGAGCCCGCGTTGCGCGGCGGTGCGGTACCAGCGCGCGGCAAGCGGCTTGTCCACCGCGACGCCCCAGCCGAGATCGTAGCAGCGCCCGACCATGTTGATCGCGGGCAGATGATCCGCGCGGGCGGCGACGGTGAACCAACCGAACGCGGCGGCCGGGTCCGATGGCAGATCGCGGCCGTCGAGCAGCATCTGGCCGAGCACCATCTGCGCCTCCGCCACGCCGGCCAGCGCGGCGCGGCGGACGAGTGCGACGCGGTCCGGGCCGGCGAGTGCGGCGGTAAGGTCCGCGGGGGAGAGCGTGTCGAGGGCGGCGGCGGTCATCGGGCGGCGCTCAGTATTTCAGGCTGAGCGTGGCGAAGGCGGAGCGGCCGGGGGCGATGCCGGCATAGTGGGCGGTATAGACCTGGTTGAAATAGGTTTTGTCGGTTAGGTTCTGGACGTTGACCGCCAGTTCGATCGCGTTGCTGAACCGGTAGGCAGCGCGCGCGTCGAACCGCCAGTAGCCGGGGACCGAGCGGATCAGCGTCTTGGTCGCGGGGATCACGGTGACGACGCCGGCCGCGTCCTGGACCGCGCTGCGGTTGTCGGAATAGCCGCCGATCACGCGGCTGGTGTAGAAGCCGCCGCCGCCGATGCTGAACGCGGGGGTCGCCTGCCAGTTGGTCCAGAGCGTGGCGCTGTGCTTGGCGGTCTGCGGGAAGCGGCGGCCGGTGTTGACCGACACGACGCTGACGGTCTTGGCGGCCTGTGCCCCGACCGCGGCGGCGGTGAGCGTGGAGAAGCCGCCGTCGACGATCTGCGCATCGAGATAAGTGTAGCCGCCGGTGACCGTCCAGCCGGGCAGGATCGTGCCGTTCGCGCCCAGTTCGACGCCCTCGATCCGCCGTTCGCCGATGAAGGTGACGGTGCCGGCGTCGCTGGTGGCGCGGGCGTTCTTGGTCTCGGTGCGGAACGCGGCGGCGGTGAGCGAGAGCCGGTCGCCGAACAGATCGACCTTTGCGCCGACCTCGTAGGACTTGGTCTTTTCGACCTTCAGCGCGTCGAGCAGGAGCGTGGCGGCGGCGATCTGGTCCGCCGCGGTGCCCGCGGCGGCGGCGATGCCGTTCTGTTCGGCGCCCTCGCCAAGCAGGCTGTTCGGCGGCGTCGCGGCGGTGGCGAACGAGGCGTAGAGGCTGCTGTGCGCGGTCGGTTTGAAGACGAGGCCGACCTGGCCGTTGAGCAGTTCGTCGTCGCGGGTCAGGCGGTAGCGCGGGCCGGTCGACGTGGCGCCGAGGCCGGGTTGCGATTCGATGTGGAAGTCGTCGTAGCGCAGCCCGAGGTTTAGGATCAGCGCGTCGGTGAGCGTGATCGAGTCGAAGCCGTAGGCCGCGATGGTGCGGGCGTCGTTCTGCGTCCGGGTAATCGGCAGGCCCTTGGTGATCGCGGTCGGCACGCCGACGGCGGTGTCGGTGCTGTAGTTGACGAACGGGTCGTTCGGGTTGGGCGTGAAGGCGCTGGTGCAGGTGTAGCGTGCGACGCCGAGCGCGCTGCACCGCGGGCTGCCGTTGCGGCCGTCGGACAGGATGTAGGCGCCGCGGACGGCCTTTTCCCACGACACCTCGGTGCCGACCGCGAAGCTGTGCTTGATCGTGCCGGTAGAGAGCGTGCCGTACAGGTCGGTCTGGTTGATGATCGAGTCGGTCGAGCCGAAGCGCGTGTTGGCGCGGCGCCAGACCTGGCCGCCCGCGGTGGCGGGGCTGGCGGCGTTGGTGCCGTAGACATTGCCCTGGCTGTCGTCGGGCATGGTGAAGATGTAGCTTTGCGCGCTGTGGCTGAACCGCGACGAGTTGCGCAGCGTGATGCCACCGAAATCATGTTCGACGCGGAGCGTGGCCTGGTCGGTGGTGGCGTCGCGGAAATCGCGGTCTTTCAGCCCGTAATAGGTGTCGCGGTCGACCGTACCGGTGGTGCCGGCGATGGTGGTGATCGCGCCAACCGCGGGCTCGGAATAATGGGTGCCGAGTTTGGGCGTGTTGCCGATCGTGTAAAGGAACGGGATGCCGCTGTCGGGCAGCTCGTCGCTTTCGAGATGGTAGTAGCTGGCGGTCAGTCGGGTCGGCGTGCCGAGGCCGATGGTGATCGACGGCGCGACCCCCCAGCGCTTGCTGTAGATCGCGTCGCGGCCGGCGACGTCCTGATCGTGCCAGAGGCCGTTCAGCCGGACCGCGACGGTGTCGGACAACTGGTAGTTGAGGTCGGCGACGGTGCGCTTGTAGTCGGCGGTGCCGAAGCTCAGGTCCGCGGTGGCGAAGGTGCGCGCTTCGGGCAGTTTGGACACGATGTTGAGCGAGCCGCCGGCGGAACCGCGGCCGCCGAGCGTGCTGTCCGACCCGCGCACAACCTGGATCTGTTCGACCGCGAACACCTCGCGGTTCTGCGCGCCGATATCGCGGACGCCGTCGAGATAGGTCGAGCCCTGGCTGTCGAACCCGCGGATGAAGGGGCGATCGCCGATCGGGTTGCCGCCCTCCGCCGCGCCGAAGGTGATGCCGGGGACGGTGCGGAGTGCCTCGACCAGCGAGGCGGAGCCGGTTTCGCGGATCGTTTCCTTGTCGATCACGACGATCGAGCGCGGCGTGTCGATCAGGTCGGCGACCGCCTTGGGGGAGATGAGCTTGGGCTTTTCACGGACGCCGTTCACCAGGATGTCAGACGCACCGTCGTCCTTCGCGCCGTCCGTATCGGCGGCCCAGGCGGGGGCGGAGGCGATGAAGCCGACGCAGCCAAGCGCGAGGAACATGGCCGGGCGGATAGGCGCGGCGGTGGTGGCGACGTCGGACAAAGTTGCTTCTCCCCAGCCGGTTGGTTCCGGCTCCCGGGGAAGCTAATGCGACTGACTCGCAATCGAGTCAATCGCTATTGCGAATGAGAAGCGACTAGGCGTCATTCGATGACGGGAACGGCGGCTTTGGCGGCCTTGCGCTCGGCGCGTGCCTTGGCGAATTCCTCGCGCTGGCAGCCGATCATGCCGCCGGGGCCGGATGCGGAGCAGGTGCCGATCGTGCTGTTGTCGACCGCGCGGGCGGCGTCGACGCGCTTCTGCGCGGTCGGGGCGGCGTCGTTGCTCGATCGCAGCGTCTCGGGGATACGGAACCGCTCGGACTCGGGTGCGCGGACGCAGATGTTGGTCTGTTCGCCGTTGCTGACCGGGCATTTGTCGTTGCCGAAGATGGTGATGACGGTGCCGCGCGTCTGCGCCGCCGCGGGGGCGGCGATGCCGGCGAGGCCCGAGAGCAGCCCGGCGGCGAGGAGGAAGGATGCGCGCATGTCGTGTACCTCTGTTCTATCTTGGTCCGAACGCACGGGCGCACGGGGGGATGCGTCCGGTCAGATCCGCTTCGACGTGGCGATCGCAACGCGGCAGCCGAAGCGGATGAGCGCCGACATGACGGGGTAGCCGAATGCGTCCTCCGCCCCCTCCGCCAGCGCGATTTCGCGGTGCTCGACTTCCTCGGCCTGGAACTCCGCGACGATGGCGCCGAGTTCGGGGTCGGTGTCGCCGATCGCCTGGCGCTGGTCCTCGTAATGGATGTCGATTTCGGTTTCGACCGCGGCGGTGCAGGCCATGGCGGCCTTTGGACCGATAAGCGCGGTCGCGGCACCGAGCGCGAACCCGGCGACGTTCCAGATCGGGTGGAGCAAGGTGGGCCGGACGCCGCGATCGACGATCATCCGGTCGAAGATCGCGCGGTGGCGTTCCTCCTGCGCGGCCATGCGGGCGATCAGGCGCGAGGCGCGGCCGCGATCGCCCATGACGGCAAGCTGGCCGGCATAGATGCGCGTGGCGCCATATTCGCCGGCCTGATCGACGCGGACCATCGAATCATGCGCGGCGGGCGGCCGTTTGGGCGCCGCGGGAAGCGGCGTCGCGGTGGCGGGCGGGGCGGCGGGGATCAGCGTTGCTTCAGGCATAACACCCAGATGGCGATGGCGGCGGGAATGGAAAGGAGTGCGTTGAACCCGGCGAGCGAAATACCGCCGAGCGTCCACTGGGCCTGATCGCAGCGCACGATCGGCGCGGCGAGGATCTGCGCCATGATGTCGCCGCCGGCCGCACCGTTGGGCAGGCCGGTGCAGGTCGTGAAGCCTTCCCACCAGCGATATTCGACGCCGGCATGGAAGACGCCGATCGCGCCGGAGATGAAGATCGCGAGCGCGGCGAGGAGGACGAGCGGGCGGGTGGCTTTGCTGTCTCGGGTCGCGAAGGCTGTCAACGCGAGGGCGAGTGCGGCGTAGTGCGGCCAGCGTTGCCAGTGGCACATTTCGCAGGGGTAGAGGTGGCCGATGTACTGCGAGCCGAGCGCGCCGGTGAGGGCGATGGCTGGGACGAGGAGGGCCAGGGTGCGGGCTTGGCTTAGGGGGCGGGTGGGGGTCATGCGCTTGCACCACGTATCCCCGCGGATGCGGGGATCCAGATGGGCGTGATGCGTTGCGTGTGAAGTTCGGGCGTTGTCGTGTGCGACTTAGCTGGATCCCGGCATCCGCCGGGATACGGAGTTTTGTGGGACGGGCGTCGCGTTCCCCGGCGGAGGCCGGGGCCTAGGTGAAGCGGTGGCGTCAAGGCCCCGGCCTTCGCCGGGGAGCGATCCGGTGTTCGCCCAGAGGAGCGCCCCTGCGTCACTTCGCTGCGGTCCTCGTCGGACGGGCGGCCAGCGCCGCCGTCGCGGCGGGCGTGGCGAGGCGGGAGACGGTGCGGATGGCGTAGTCGAGCTGGAAGTCGGTGATGCCGGCTTTCTTCAACTGGTCCGCGGTCTGGGCGAAGCGCGGATCGGTCTTGCCGTCGTCTTCCAGGATCTTGTCGTCGACCTTGACCTCGTTGATCAGATGGCGGCGCAGATCGGCCTCGCGCAGGCGCGGGCGTTCCTTGAAATCGGCGTCGCTGATCTGCGGCACGAGGAGGTCGGGTTCGATCCCGCCCTCCTGCACCGAGCGGCCGGACGGGGTGAAGTAGCGCGCGGTGGTGAGGCGCAGCGCGGTGTCCTCCGACAGCGGAAGCAGTGTCTGGACCGACCCCTTGCCGAAGCTGCGTTCGCCCATGACGAGGGCGCGGTGCTGATCCTGCAGCGCGCCGGCGACGATCTCGGCCGCGGATGCGGAGCCGCTGTCGACCAGCACAACGATCGGCAGGCCGTGCGACAGGTCGCCGGGCTTGGCGTAATAGCGTTCGATGTCCGCCTTCTCACGGCCGCGCTGCGACACGATCTCGCCGCGTTCGAGGAAGGCGTCGGCGACCTCGATCGACTGGTCGAGCAGGCCGCCGGGGTTGGAGCGCAGATCGATGACATAGCCGAGCGGACGGCCGCCGACGGACTTGTCGATCGACACAAGCGCCGAACGCACCGCGTCGCCGGTCAGCCGGCTGAACGCATTGATGTTGATGATGCCGACGCGGTTGCGGACTTCCCACTTCACGGGCTTCACGGTTACGATCTCGCGCACCAGCGTGACGTCGAACGGCTTGTCGCGGCCGGGGCGGACGATGGTGAGGCGGACCTTGCTGCCGGGGGCGCCACGCATCTTGTCGACCGATTCGTCGAGCGTGCCGCCGTAGATCAGGTTGCCGTCGAGGTGCGTGATATAGTCGCCGGACTTGATCCCGGCGCGGAAGGCGGGTGAATCCTCGGTCGGGGACTGCACCTTCACGGCGCCGTCCTCCATCCCGACGGTGAGGCCAAGGCCGCCATATTCGCCGTCGGTCTGCGTCTTCATGTTCTGGAAATCGCGCGCGTCGAGATAGGAGCTGTGCGGATCGAGGCTGGCGAGCATGCCGTCGATCGCGCCCTTGATCAGCGTCTTGTCATCGACCTTGTCGACATATTCGGCGCGGACCCGTTCGAACACGTTCATGAACTGATCGAGTTCGCGGTAGGTCTGGACATCGGTCGCGGCCATGCCGGCGGTGACCGCGGGCACCAATGCCACGGCACCGACGAGGAGAAGAGGACGCAGCAGGGCCTTGGTCATGGAGTGACGGAGCTTTCGAACGGACGTTGCCGGGCAGGATACATGGTTGCCGTTAACAGAGATAGTCGCCGTTCGTAGCTGAACCATGGGTTGACGGGGTGGGGCGAATGGTCCCGCTCAGCCGGTCAGCAGCGGGGCGATGTCGACCGGGCGGCCGTCGTGGCGCAGTTCGACGGTGATCGACGGGCGGGTCGTGGCCGCGGTGCCGAGCGGACTGCCGGCGTCGACCGTCTGGCCGGCGATGACCGCGGTGCGGCCGAGGCCGGTGAGCAGCGTCGTCCAGCCGCCGCCATGATCGACTATGACGATCCGGCCATAGCCGCGGAACCCGCCGGCATAGGCGATCCGGCCTGCCCCGGGCGAGACGACCTGCGCCCTCGCGGCGGGGGACAGCGTGACGCCGCGCGCGCGGATGCCGGCGTCGGAGACCTCGCCCAAGCCGGTGAGCACGCGCCCGACGACGGGCAGCCGGTAGGGCGGCGGTCGGTCGGCCGCCAGGGGTTCGGGCACCGGCACGGCGACGAGGCCGGGGACAAGCGGGCGTGGGATCGGGCCGGGGAGGGCGGCAAGCCGGTCGCGGCGGGCGGCGCGGACGTCGATCTCCTCCATCAGCGTCATGATGTCGCGCGCTTCCTCGCCCAGTGCCAGCGCGCGGTCCTGTTCGGCCATGGCGGTGTCGACCAGGCTGGCGGAGCGGGCGAGGTGGCCGGCCTCCACCCGGGCGAGCGCGATGCGTTCGCGGGCGAGGCGGTCGCGACCAGCGACCAGCGCCGCGGCGGCGCGGTTGCCCTGGATGCGAAGCTGTTCGGTGCGGGCGAGTTCGGTGCGGACGAGGGCGGCGCGGGCGCGGATCGCGGGGACGCCGGCGGCGAGCAGCGCGCGGACGTGGACGACATCGTCGATCGAACCGGGCTGGACGAGGGCGAGGGCGGCGGGGCGGCGGGCGAGCGTCTGGAGCGCGGCGGCCATCCGGACAATCGGGGCCTGGACCGTCGCCAGTCTTGTGCGCTGACGGGCGCGGAGCGTGTCGACGAGCTGGATCCGGGCGCGGGCGGCGGCGATGTCGGCCTCCGCCGCCTGGATGCGTGCGGCGATGGCGGCGGCGGCGCGACGGGTGCGGGCGGCGGCTCCTTCGGCCTGGGTCGCCTCCCTTTCGTAACGCTGGGCGCGGGCGGTGGCGGCGCGGGCGTCGGCACGGGCCTGGGCGAGGGCTTTGCGTTCCTCAGCCACGGTCTGGGCGAGGAGGGGGGTTGCGGCCAGGAGCGCGGTGATGAGGAGGAGGGCGGGGCCCTTGGGGTGGCGGGTCACCTACGCCCCGGCCTGCGCCGGGGAACGGTCGGTGGTTCGGGCGGCGGGCATCAGCCTTCGCGGTGGTAGGGGTGGTTGGCGAGGATCGACATGGCGCGGAACAGCTGTTCCGCCAGCATCGCGCGGGCGAGCAAATGGGGCCAGGTGGCGCGGCCGAACGCGATGAGCAGGTCTGCCTCGGCACGCTGCGCATCGTCGAAACCGTCCGCCGCGCCGATCAGGAAGCGGCATTCGCGCGTGCCGTCGTCGCGCCAGCGGCCGAGCAGGTTGGCGAAGGCGAGCGAGCCGGTCTGGTCGCCCTTCTCATCCAGCATCACCAGCTTGGTCGCGGGCGCGCGGGGCGGCATGCGGCCGCCGGTGTCGGGCAGTTCGGTGACGCGCGTGGGCCCCGCGATGCGGCCGAGATAGCGATCGACCAGATCGGCCTCCGGCCCGCGACCGATCCGGCCGCGCGCGACAATGTGGAGGAGCAGGCGTCAGTCCTCGAACGGTTCGTGGACGGGACCCGCGACGGCCGGCGCATCGCCGAACGCCCACATCCGTTCGAGATTGTAGAAGGAGCGCACCTCCGGCCGGAACAGGTGGACGATGATGTCGCCCGCATCGAGCAGCACCCAGTCGGCGGTCGGCAGGCCCTCGATCCGCGCCGGGCGGCCGGTTTCGGCCTTGACGCGCTCGGCCAGCTTGGCGGCCATCGACGCGACCTGACGCGTCGAGCGGCCCGACGTCACGACCATATAGTCGGCGATCGTCGACTTGCCGCTGAGGGGGATCGAGACGGTCTCGATTGCCTGGTCATCCTCCAGCGAGGCAAGGATGATCCGGTGAAGCGCGTCGATCGACTCGTCCGGCGTACGGACGGGCGGGACACTCTTCGGGGCGGGGGATGCAGGCAAGAAACCTCCTAGACGTGGTGACGGGACACGATCATGCGATGCGTCACGGCATCGCGAACCTGGCGTCCGGCATGGACATCATGCCAAAGCGGTGCGGCCGTGCGGACGGCGGTTGCGGAACGGGGATCTGGGCGAAAGCGCAGCAGCACGAGCGCCGGGAAACTCCATTCCGTCCAACGATCCGCATGGCGTGCGCGTCGGACGAAACGCCGCAGCCAACCCATCGCCGGACCGGCTAGGGCGCCCGCGTCATACCCCGGACGCGCGATCACGGCAATGGGCAGGGTGCGGGCGATGCCACGCCAGTCGCGCCAGCGTTCGAACTGCGCCAGATTGTCCGCGCCCATCAGCCAGACGAAGCGGTGTTTCGGGTAACGCCCGACGAGCGCGCGGACGGTGTCGACGGTGTAGCGCGTGCCGAGATCCTGTTCGATCGCGGTCGGGCGGATGGGGGCGCGGCGGGCCTGGGCGCGAGCGGACTGCACACGGGCGACGAGCGGCGCCATGCCGGTGGCGGGCTTTAGCGGGTTGCCGGGGGAGACGAGCCACCAGACCTCGTCGAGCCCGAGCGCCGCCATCGCGAACAGGCTGATCGCGCGGTGCCCGCCATGCGCCGGGTTGAACGATCCGCCGAGGAGACCGATGCGTTTCAACGAGGTCGCCAGTCTTTGCGTGCGTGATGGACGCGCACGATACCAACGCCGTTCCGGGTCGATCGATAGACGAGGACATACGGTACGCCCGCCGGCGTCCATTTCCGGGCACCGCGCGATCCGAAGGGCGAGCCTGCCCCGGGCGAGTCCAGCAGGAAATCGGCAGCGAGCAACAACGCGTCCTGGACCCGGTCCGCATAGTCGGGGGCGATGTCGTTGTAGTGGTCAGCGACTTTGTCGAGGTCGCGCAGGGCCTGCTGCGACCAGCGGACTTCCCTCATTCAGCGGCGATACGATGACGACGACGATCCGCAAGCCGGTCGCGGACTTCTGCTTGGCTGAGCGTGGGTTCGTTTTCCAGCGAGTCGAGGCCGACCTGTACGTAGCGGTCGATCGCGGCATATTCCGCGATCAGGTCGGACACCGCGAGACGAAGAACCGTGCCGCGATCCATATCGTGCGCGGTGGCGTACCGATCGATCTCGGCAAGCGTCGCCTCGTCTACCTCGATGCCGATCTGCCTCATCTCGCCCATATGCGAACGATATACCCCGACTGGCCCTGCTTCAAGCGCGGACCTGGCCGGTGCCGTGGCCCACCCATTTGTAGGTGGTGAGGCCTTCCAGCGCGACGGGGCCGCGGGCGTGGAGGCGGCCGGTGGCGATGCCGATTTCGGCGCCCAGCCCGAATTGGCCGCCGTCGGCGAACTGGGTGGAGGCGTTGTGCAGGACGATCGCGGAGTCGACCGTGGCAAGGAAGCGTTCCGCGACCGCTTCGTCGGCGGTGACGATCGCGTCGGTGTGGCCCGAGCCGTGCGCGGCGATATGGGCGATCGCGGCGTCGGGGCCGTCAACGATCGCGACGGCGGCGATCGCGTCGAGATATTCGGTGGTCCAGTCGTCCGCCGTTGCCGGGGCGATGCGTGGGTCGAGGGCTTGCGCGCGGTCGTCGCCGCGGAGGGTGCAGCCAGCGTCGAGTAGGGCTGTCACCAGCGCGGCGGGTTCGGGGTAGGCGGCGTCGATCAGCAGCGTTTCCATCGCACCGCAGACGCCGGTGCGGCGGAGCTTCGCGTTGACGACGATCGCCCGCGCCATTGCTGGATCCGCGGCGGCGTGGACGTAGATGTGGTTGTTGCCATCGAGATGCGCGAGCACGGGGACGCGGGCGTCGGCCTGGACGCGGGCGACGAGCGCCTTGCCGCCGCGCGGGATGAGGACGTCGATCAGCCCGGCTGCGGCAAGCAATGCGCCGACCGCGGCGCGATCAGGCGTGGCGACGAGCTGGACCGCGTCGGCAGGGAGGTCCGCGCCGAGCAGCCCCGCGGTGAGCGCGCCCTGGAGTGCGGCATTGCTGGCGGTCGCCTCCGACCCACCGCGCAGGATGACGGCGTTGCCGGACATGATGCAGAGCGCGCCGGCATCGATCGTGACGTTGGGACGGCTTTCATAGACGATGCCGATGACGCCGAGCGGCACGCGGACGCGCGACAGGACGATCCCGTTGTCGGGGATGCGCGTGTCGATGACCTGGCCGACCGGATCGGGCAGCAGCGCGACGGCATGGAGCGCGTCGGCGATGGCGTCGAGCCGGGCGTCGTCGAGGCGGAGGCGGTCGAGCAAAGCGGGCGACAGGTCGGCGGCGGTGGCGCGGGCCATGTCGGTGGCGTTGGCGGCAAGGATCGCAACGGCGCGGTCGCGGAGCTGATCGGCGGCACCGCGGAGGGCTGCCGCCTTCTGCGCGGTAGGTGCGGCGGCCATAATGCGGGCGGCGGTGCGGGCGCGCCCGCCCATGTCGGCGATCAGGGCGGTGGCTTCGGCGGTATCCATCGCGGTGCGCTAGCAGGGGAGCGGGCTCATGCGAACCCGTGTCGACGGACCGTGCGGGATCGGGGACGGCAGACCCGTCAAGACCGGGATGCCACGGACCGTCCCGGCCGGGTGGGCTTCGTCGTTATCCCGGCCGCAGTTCGGTTTTTGTCGTCCGGTTCGGTCAGGTCTGCTGCGCAAACTTCGAGGTACGAGGGGCGGTCTGCAGTCGCATTCCGCCTCCGACGTTCAGAAGTTGAACGAGTCCCCGAACTCGCGTTCGTCGGGGCCAGTCTTGCGGAAGACGTACAACCTGGTCGGCGACGCCAGTCGTTCGTAGTTCGGCATGTTGGTGGTCACGAACGCAACGATCCGCTCGGTCGGGCATTCGTAGCCGCCCTCGTCGAAGATCAGGTAGCCGCCGACGCGCAAGAGCTTGTCGGCGAAGTAATAGTCGGTGAAGACCGCGTCGAACCGGTGATCGCCGTCGATGAACATCAGGTCCGCGGTCATTCCGGCGGAGTGCAGCATCGAGAGGGCAGTCGCGCTGCGGCTTCGAAGCAGCGTGAACCAGGGGGCCAGGCCGAGCCGGTTGATCGTCGTCAGGCCCTGATCCTGGAAGAACTGATCCTGGAACGGGTCGATGGCCATGTGGAACCCCGAACCGTTCGCCGCGATCGCCGACAGGAAGTGCATTGCCGAGGCAGCTTGGCACAAGCCAACCTCGATCGAGACGCGCGGTTTCAGCTCGCGGGTCAGATCATAGAGATATTTGCCGGTTTCGGCGTCGATCGCCCACTCCGGCCTGACATCCCCGACCGTGCCGTCCATCTGCGGCCGTACCGTCTCCCTGTAAAACAGCGCGACGCGCTGGGCATACTGATCTTCGCGGGAAAGTGCGGCGGGTTCAGACATAGTGCTCCGATCTCTGGACGTTTCGGCGATGGACGTCACCGAACTCCTTGGCAACGAAACGCGGGGGGCTCAAGCCCCCTGCGGTGCCGCGCCGCCGAAGCCGCCGGGGCGCTTGCTCTTCGGGATGGACGAGCCGCCCATGCCGATCGGGAGCGAGCGGCGCTTGGCAGGGTCGTCGCGCTCGATCGTTTCGCCGGCCAGGACGCGCTTGATCTCGTCGCCGCTGAGCGTCTCATATTCGAGCAGCGCATTGGCCAGACCGTGCAGTTGATCGACATGGTCGGACAGCAACTGCTTGGCGCGCTCGTAAGCGCCTTCGACGATCGCACGGATCTCGGTATCGATCAGCTTGGCGGTCTCGTTCGACATGCGGATCGGCTGACTGGACGAGTAGCCGAGGAACGTCTCGCCCTGCGGTTCGGCGTACTGGAGCGGGCCGAGCTTGTCGGACATACCCCAGCGCGTGACCATGTCGCGGGCCAGACCCGAGGCATATTCGATGTCGGACGACGCGCCGGACGACACCTTGTTGTAACCGAAGATCACTTCCTCCGCGACACGACCGCCCATTGCGACGGACAGGTTCGCGTACATCTTGTCGCGGTGATAGCTGTAGCTGTCGCGTTCTGGCAGGCGCATGACCATGCCGAGTGCGCGGCCGCGCGGTATGATCGTCGCCTTGTGGATTGGATCGGACGCGACCTCATGCAGCGCGACGACGGCGTGGCCGGCCTCGTGATAGGCGGTCATGCGCTTCTCGTCCTCGGTCATGACCATGGAGCGGCGTTCCGCGCCCATCATGACCTTGTCCTTGGCCGCTTCGAACTCGCTCATCGCGACAAGGCGCTTGCCGATGCGCGCCGCGAATAGCGCCGCCTCGTTCACCAGGTTCGCGAGATCGGCACCCGAGAAGCCGGGCGTGCCGCGCGCGATAGTGCGCGGATCGACGTCGGGGGCGAGCGGAACCTTCTTCATGTGGACGGCAAGGATCTTCTCGCGACCTTCGATGTCCGGGCGCGGCACGACGACCTGGCGATCGAAGCGGCCGGGACGCAGCAACGCGGGATCAAGCACGTCGGGGCGATTGGTCGCCGCGATGATGATGATGCCCTCGTTGGCCTCGAACCCGTCCATTTCGACGAGCAGCTGGTTGAGCGTCTGCTCGCGCTCGTCATTGCCGTTGCCGAGACCGGCGCCGCGATGACGACCGACGGCGTCGATTTCGTCGATGAAGACGATGCAGGGGGCGTTCTTCTTGGCCTGTTCGAACATGTCGCGGACGCGGCTGGCGCCGACGCCGACGAACATCTCAACGAAGTCCGAACCGGAGATGGTGAAGAACGGCACGCCGGCCTCACCCGCGATGGCGCGGGCGAGCAGCGTCTTGCCGGTACCGGGCGAGCCGACGAGCAGCGCGCCCTTCGGAATCTTACCGCCGAGGCGGGCGAACTTGGTGGGGTCTTTGAGGAAATCGACGATCTCCTCCAGTTCTTCGCGTGCCTCGTCGATGCCGGCGACGTCGCTGAACGTGACCTTGCCCTGCTTTTCGGAGAGCAGCTTGGCCTTCGACTTGCCGAAGCCCATCGCGCCGGAGCCGGCGTTCTTCTGCATCTGGCGCATCACGAAGAAGGCGATGCCGAGGATGAGGAGGAAGGGAAGCGACTGATAAATCAGGAGCATCCAGATGCTGGCCTGTTCCTCCGGCTTAGCGCGGAAGATGACGTTCTTGTTCTGGAGGCGCTGGACCAGAGTGGGGTCGGTCGGGGCGTAGGTGCGGAACGCGGTACCGTTGGTCGTCTGGCCGGTGATCTGCTCACCGGCGATCTCGACCGAACGAACGGTACCCTCGTCGACGCGGCCGAGGAATTCCGAGTAGGCGATGTTCTCGCCCGCCGGACCGCGCGACACGCCGTCGAACACCGATACGAACAACACCAGGGCCAGCAAGATGCCAGCCCAGATGCCGATGCTCTTCACCCAGGGATTTCCCTGTGGCCGCGGTTCCTTGTCGTCGTTCATGCCCACTCCGATCCTGTCCGATCAAGATAGGCACATGCACGTTAATGGCAATGGAACAGCATCGATCAAAGCGGGTTGCGGACCGGCCGTCTGGGGGGGGCAGGGCGAAATGTCCAACCGTCGGGCGTCGCGTGCGCGATTGTGGTGCCGAGCATGGCGGTTTCGCCGGCGTCGAGGCTGGCGATCAGGCGGTCGAGCGCGTCGCCGCGGGGCGGGGGGCCGGGTTCGAGACAGCGCAGGACGAGTCGGCGGCGGAGTTCGTGCGGCAGGTCGGTGGGGTCGAGCAGTCGTTCGTTGGGCGCGAGGAGGCGGATGCGGGTGGCGGCCTCGCGGTCGGCGGCCCAGGCGAGCGCGGTTTCGGCTGCGGTCAGGTGGGCAGCGGTCGCGGCGAGGCGTGCGGGGTTTAGCCATGGCGTCGCCGCCAGGAGCGCGCGGGCGCGGGTGCGGTCGTGGCGGAGGTCGTGGTTGGAAGGGTCTGCGACGGGGTCAAGTCCGGCCGCGGCGACAATGGCGATGAGGTCGGACTTGGGCGTGTCGAGGAGCGGGCGGACCAGCGTGACGGGGGAGCCGGGGAGGAGCGGGCGGGTGGCGCGGACGCCGGTGAGGCCGGTGAGGCCGGCGCCGCGGGCGAGGCGGAGGAGGAGCGTTTCGGCCTGGTCGTCGCGGTGGTGCGCGGTGAGGAGGTACGGGCTGGCGTTGGCCTGGCAGTGGGCGTCGAGCAGGCGGTAGCGGTGCGCGCGGGCGGCGGCCTGGAGGCCTTGGTGAGGGTCTGGGTGCCAGGCTTCTGTCAGGGTGGCGTGCGGGATTTCTTGGGCAGCACAAATTCTTCCGACCTCGGCCGCCTCATGGGCTGACTCAGCGCGGAGGGCGTGGTCGACTGTGGCGGCCTGGATGTGGCCGGGGCGGGCGGTTTGGGCGAGGAGGAGGAGGGCCAGGCTGTCGGGGCCGCCGGAGACCGCGATGGTGAGCATGGCGGTTTCGTTGGGGATGAGGGCGTTGAGGGTTTGGGTGAAGTGATCGAGGGTGTTTGGCATGAGCGTGGACCCTTCCCCTCTATCGCACCTAGAAACGCCCCTCTCCCCAGCCCTCTCCCCGGAGGGGAGAGGGGGTTTGGTCGTTTGTGTGACGGCGTTGCGCTTAGCTTGCGGACGCTTTGCATTTGGCGTCGGTGCGGGCTTTGGCGACGCGGTCTTTCAGGGCCTGATTGATGGTTTCGCCATATTCGCGGGTGAGCGCGTCATAGGCTTCGCAGGCCTTGGGCAGGTTGGGCTTGTCGAGCTTGGTCAGCGCCTGGCCGAGATAATAGAGGCTGTCGGGGGCACGTTCGCCGCGGGGGTTCTTGGTGTAGTTGGCGTGGAACGCGACCGCGGCGGCGGCGGGTTTGCCGTCGTCGAGATAGGTGCGGCCGAGCAGGTTCTGCGCGTAGCTGGCGCGGCGCGACTGCGGGTATTTGGCGACGAATGCCTTGAGTGCCGGTTCGGCGCCGGCAAAGTCCTTCTGTTCCCACAGGCGGTAGCCGGCGAGATAGGCTTTCTCCTCCGCATCGGTGCCGGTGGCCGCGGCCGGGCGGGCCTCGCTCGGTTTCGGGGCGGGAGCGGCGGGGGCGTCGTCCTCGATCCCGTCGTCGGCGGCCGGACGCGACGGCGGGCGGGTGGGCGTCGTATCAACCGGCGCGGCCGCCGCCGGGCCGCCGCGTTCGAGCGTGTCGAGCCGCGTACCGGTTTCGGTCTTGAGCCGGGCAAGCTGGTCCTCGACCTGTTTCAGGCGGAAGCCGTTTTGTTCGACCTGGCCGGTCATGCGCGCCAGTTCCTGTTCCATCGAGGAGACCCGGGCGGTGAGATCGGCGATCGGCGCAGACGCGTTGCCGGACTGGACCGGCGCAGTGGGCGCGGTGATCTCGGGCTCGAAATAGCCGGACTGGCCCGCGGCACCGCCGGGGAACACCTTGCGCTGCACCGCGCGCATTTCCTTTTCTAGCCGATCGACCCGCGCGGTGACGGGGGCGTTCGTCTGCGCCAGGGCAGGGGTGGCGACGCCGGCGAGCAGCGAGAGGATCAGCAGGAAACGCATCGAAAAAGCTCTCCCGAGCAGGGGGGCACCGGTCATGTCGGCATGCTTAACCGGTGATAGCTGTCGGCAGGGTTAAGCGCCAGAGCCGGCCGCGGAAGCCGTGTTGCCCGACTGCGGGACCAGCGGGGTGATGGTCTGCGGCACCAGGTCGGCGGGGGCCGTGCCGGCGGGGCGACTGAGCAGCGCGGTGGCGGTCAGTGGCTGATCGACCAGAAGGCGGTCGGGTTCGCCGAGGGCCGCGACCTGCGTATCGCCGACGCGGATGGCAAGCGCCTGCGGCCGGCTGGTGCGGAGGCGCGGGTCGGCGGCGGTGGGCGGGACCTGGAACGTCTCGCCCGCGGCCATTTCGCGTTCGAACAGCTTGGGGCCGCTCTTTTCGTAAACGCTGATCCAGACGGGGGCGGTGGCGGTCAGCGTGACCGGGCCGGTCGGCGCGGCGGTCTGCGCCGGGGCAGCCGCGGTTTCGGTTGGCGTGCCGAGCGGGGCGTCGGATGCGGTGGCCGCGATGCCGGCGTCGCTGCTCTGCCCCGAACGCCACAGGCCGTAGCCCGCGGCGATCGCGACGGCGATCAGCAGCGCGATGATCGCGAGCCATTTGGGCGGCACGCGGGCGGGATCGGCCGGTTCATAGGGTTCCGGCATCTGCGGACGTGTCGACGGCGCGGCGTTCAGGTGAACGCGGTAGGCCACGGCCGCCATTTCGGGATCGATCGACACCATGCGCGCATAGCTGCGCACGAAACCGAGCGTGTAGGGAACCGCGGGCAGGCCTTGCGTGCCGTCCGCCTCGATCGTTTCGAGATGGCGGCGGGGAATGCGGGTGGACGCGGCGATATCGTCGAGCGAAAGCCCGTTGGCCACGCGCGCGGCGGCCAGTCGTTCGCCGATCCGCCCCGATGGTGCGTCGATCTTGCCGGTGACGCTCTCTTCCATGCCAACTCCCGAAAGCCCGTTTCTGTACTGAAATTCCCCCGCGTCTTGTCGTCGCAGCGGCGGCATTAAGTCAAATCGCCATCGTTCGATTCACCCGATGGCAACTTCGTTCCGTAGCGCCCAGTCACGGATCGCGGCGCGCAGGTCCGGCGGCGGTTGCGCCAGCCACCCCGACATGCACGCGCGCAACGCCGCGGCGTCGAGCGTGCGGATCATCGCCTTGACCGGTCCGATCGCCGCGGGGGTGATCGACAGCCGTTCGATGCCGAGCCCGATCAGCGCCATCGCCTCCAGCGTGCGGCCGCCCATTTCGCCGCAGACCGCGATCGGTACGGAGGCCGCGTTGCATTCGCGCGCGACGCGGGCGAGGAACCGCAGGATCGCGGGGCTGAGCCAGTCGTAGCGTTCGGCGAGCTTCGGATTGGCGCGGTCGGCGGCGAACAGGAACTGCGTCAGGTCGTTGGTGCCGACCGACAGGAAATCGAGCTGCGGCAGAAGCAGGTCGAGCACCTCCGCCAACGCGGGAACCTCCAGCATCGTGCCGTAGCGGATCAGCGTGGGGAGCGGGCGGCCGCGGCCCTGCACCCAGGCGCGCTGCCGTTCGAACAGCGCGTGGGCGGCGGTGAACTCCCACGGTTCCGAGATCATCGGGAACATGACGTTGAGCGTGCGGCCGGCGGCGGCCTCGATCAGCGCGCGGGCCTGCACCTTCATCAGCGCGTCGCGTTCCAGCGCGAGCCGGATCGCGCGCCAGCCCATGGCGGGGTTCTCCTCGTTCTCCGAGGCGTGGGTGAGGTAGGGGAGCGCCTTGTCGCCGCCGATATCGACCGTGCGGAAGATGACGGGGCGGTCGCCGGCGCGGTCGAGGACCTCCTTGTAGAGCCGCTGCTGACGATCGCGTTGCGGGAGGGTGGCGGAGACGAGGAACTGGAATTCGGTGCGGAACAGGCCGATGCCGTCCGCGCCCGTGACGTCGAGCGCGGCGACATCGTCGGCGAGGCCGGCATTGACCATCAGCGCGATGCGGCGGCCGTCGGTGGTGATGGCGGGCAGATCGCGCATCGCGGCGAATTCGGCACGGCGCTTCTGGGTGATGAGCAACCGGCCCTCGAACGCTTCCTCCATCGCCGCGGTGGGCCGGACGATGACCTCGTCTTCCTCGGCATCGAGCAGCAATTCGTCGCCTTCGGAGATCGTCGTGCGGATATCGGCGACGCGGCCGAGCACGGGGACGCCCATCGCGCGCGCGACGATGATGACGTGCGCGGTGAGCGAGCCCTCGTCCAGCACGACGCCCTTCAGCCGACGGCGATCATATTCGAGCAGTTCGGCAGGGCCGAGATTGCGCGCGATCAGGATCGAATCGCGCCGCAGGCCGACCTGTGCCGCGGTGCCGAGCTGGCCCGAGACGATGCGGAGCAGGCGGTTGGAGAGATCCTCCAGATCGTGCATCCGGTCCGCCAGCAACGGATCGCTGATCGACCGCATCCGCGTGCGGGTGCGTTGCTGGACGCGCTCGATCGCGGCCTCCGCGGTCAGACCGCTGTCGATCGCCTCGTTGATCCGGCGGCTCCAGCCCTCGTCATAGGCGAACATCCGGTAGGTATCGAGGACGTCCTGATGCTCGCCCGCCACGCCGAATTCGGCCTGGCTCATCATGCGGTCGATCTGTTCGCGCATCTGGCGGAACGCGGAATAGACGCGGTGGCGCTCGGCCTCGGTATCCTCCGCGATGCTGTGTTCGATCACGACGCGCGGCTGGTGGAAGACGGCGTGGCCGCGGCCCATGCCGGACACGAGCTTCAACCCGGTGAGGCGGACGGGCCCGACCTCGCGTGCGCCGCGGCCGGCGGCGGCATGTTCGTCGATCAGGCCCGCGCCGGCGATGAGTTCGGCGAGCACCATGGCGACGGTCTGGAGAGCCTCGATCTCGACGTCGTCGTAGCGCCGCGACGCCTCATGCTGGACGCAGAGCACGCCGACGGCGCGTTCGCGGCGTACGATCGGGACGCCGGCGAAGCTGTGGTAGAGTTCCTCGCCGGTTTCGGGCTTGTAGGCGAAGTCGGGATGGCTGGTTGCCTCGTCCAGGTTGAGCGTTTCGACCTGGTCGGCGATCGTGCCGACGAGCCCTTCGCCGAGCGCCAGCTTCGTCACATGGACGGCATCCTGGTTCAGCCCGCGGGTGGCGAACAGTTCGAGCGCGCCGTCGCGCAGCAGATAGATCGAGCAGACCTCGCTCGTCAGCGCCTCGCCGATGATGTTGACGACCCGGTTGAGTTTCGCCTGCGCATTGGTGCGCGCCGCCATCACATCATGCAGCCGCGTCAGGATCTCACGGGCGGCGGAGGTGGCGGCGGTGGGCGTCATTGCTGTGTGCTATCAGAATAGTGACGAGGGGGCAGCTTCGTTTTGTGTCGTTGGATGAACGAAAGGCTTATGTTGGGCGCTTCGTATCCCCTTCCTTCACGGGAGGGGTTGGGGGTGGGACGCCCGGGTACACAGGCACGGCGTAGCGTGTAACCATCACACGACGCACCCACCCCCCGGCCCCCTCCCTTGAAAGGGAGGGGGAGCGGTTGGATCAGTTGCCGGTCGGGTTGTCGGCGGTGGTGCCGGCCTGGCCGGTCGCGCCGCCGACGCTGCCGATGTTGCCGAACAGTTCGCTGAAGAAACTGGTGTGGCGGCCGAGCGTCGGGGTCTTGTCGCTGCTGGGCGAGATCGAGGCGATCTGTTCCATGCCTGAGCGGCGCGCCGAGACGACGTTGCCGGCCGCGTCGAACCGGACGGTCAGGAGCATCTGGTCGGTCGGCTTGGGCTTGCTGAAGGCGAGCTGGCTGACGTTGCGCGACAGATAGTACCAGACGTTCGGATCGAACTGCCCCACGAAGCTGGGCCGGCCGAGCGTGCGTTCGACCGACATGCGGTTGTCGACGCCGGGCTGGACCGTGGCGATCAGCGCGTTGTCGGGGACATAGCCCTTGTGGTCGCGGATGCGCGCGCAGCCGGTGGTCAGCACCAGCGCCGCCAGTGCCACGGCGGCGAACCCGCTATACCGCGGACCGAACCGGGAGGTGGATGCCGTCATAGTCGATACTCCGGGGGGTCAAGCGTATGCGCCGCAAACGCCGGTTGCGATTGCATCCTGCGCGCGGTGCCTCAATATGTCCGGGAGCCCCCGGCCGCAAGCGACCGATCCCTGTTCCACAAGGTGCCGACAGTGTCCTTCCTGACGAGTCTTTTCAAGTCCAACCGTTTCGGCGCGGATGCCGACGCGCTGTATGCCGCGATCGTGGCCGCCGCGCGCCGCCCGGCCTGGTACCGCGAGGGGGGCGTGCCGGACACGATGGACGGGCGGTTCGACATGGTCGCGGCGGTGACGGCGATCGCGCTGATCCGGCTGGAGCGTGACGGAGCGGCGGGCAACGCGGCGGCGACCCGGCTGACCGAGGCGTTCGTCGACGACATGGACGGGCAGCTGCGCGAAGCAGGCGTCGGCGACGTCGTGGTCGGCAAGCATATCGGCAAGATGGTGTCGGCGCTGGGTGGGCGGCTGACCGCGTATCGCGAGGCGCTGGCGACGGACGGCGAAGGCGCGTTCGAGGATGCATTGCGGCGCAATCTGTACCGTGGCGAGGATCCCGGCGCCGACGCGGTGGCCTTTGTCGCGGCGGGCCTGCGGCGGGTCGAGGCGGGGATGGCGGTGCAGCCGGTGCCCGCATTGCTGGAAGGACATATCGCATGAGCGCACCGGAATTCTCGCGGCCCGTGCGGATCGATTCGATCGGCGAGACGGGGAAGATCGTGACCGTCACCGCGACGGAGGCGGAATGTGCGGCGCTGGCCAGGCGGTTCGACCTGATCGGGATCGAACGGCTGGCGGCGACGGTGGATTGCCGTCGCAAGGGCACCGACGTGACGGTGACGGGGCGGCTGACCGGCGTGGCGGTGCAGGCTTGCGTCGCGACCGCGGTGCCGATCCCGGCGACGATCGACCAGGCGTTCGCGCTGACCTTCGTCCCCGCGCTGTCGGTCGAGGGGGACGAGATGGAGCTGGATGCGGGCGACCTGGATGTGGTCGCTTATGACGGGGCGGCGGTCGATTTGGGCGAGGCGGTGGCCGAGACTTTCGCGCTGGCGCTCGATCCGTTTCCGCGGAGTGTGGATGCGGAGGCGGTGCTGCGTGCGGCGGGGGTGAAGGCGGAGGATGAGGTCGAGGCGGAGCCGGGGGCTTTTGCCGGGTTGGCGGCGCTGAGGGGGAAGTTGGGGGGGTGAGCTACTGCGACCCTATCGCTTGCGGGTAGCGAGCCGGTTAGGGGTGCTAATTCTATAGTTTTTGAGACTTCGGCGGTATCAGGCCGCGGCCCCTCTCCCCAACCCTCTCCCCGGAGGGGAGAGGGGGCGATTGTGTTTCGACCTGCGCTAGTGCCGCGCGGTGGTTAGGCGGCGCGTTTTTCTAGGGCGGTGGCGGCTTCGGCGACCAGCGTGCCGAGGATGTCGGCGGCGGGTTCTTCTTTCTTGACCATGCCGACGGACTGGCCGGCCATGACGGAGCCGTTTTCGACGTCGCCGTCGACGACTGCGCGGCGGAGCGCACCGGCCCAGTAGTGTTCGATCTGGAGCTGGGCCTCGAGCATCTCCAGGCGCTTTTCGTCCAGGTGGCTGGCGACTTCGCGCTGTTTGGCGGTGAAGAGTTCGGTCGAGGCGTTGCGCAGGGCGCGGACCGGGATGACGGGGAGGCGGGCGTCGAGCTGGACGCTGGCGACCGCGTCGCGGGCGGAGGCGCGGATGAACGCCTTCTTGAAGTTCGGATGGGCGACCGATTCGGTGGCGCAGACGAAGCGCGTGCCGAGCTGGACCCCGGCGGCGCCCATTTCGAGATAGCCGGCGATCGCCTCACCCCGGCCGATGCCGCCGGCGACGAACACCGGGATCAGCGGCGCGATGTCGGGCAGGATCTCCTGCGCCAGGATGCTGGTGGAGACCGGGCCGATGTGGCCGCCGGCCTCGTTCCCCTCGATCACCAGTGCGTCGATGCCGGACCGGACGAGCTTCTTCGCGAGCGAGAGCGCGGGGGCGAAGCAGACGAGTTTCGCGCCGGAGCCCTTGATCCGGTCGATCGCGCCCGCGGGCGGCAGCCCGCCCGCGAGCACGACGTGGCCGACCTTGTGCCGCGCGCAGACCTCGATCAGGTCGTTCAGCGCCGGGTGCATGGTGATGAGGTTCACGCCGAACGGCTTGTTCGTCATCGCCTTGGTCGCGGCGATTTCAGTGTCGAGCAGTTCGGGGGTCATCGCGCCGCATGCGATGACGCCGAACCCGCCGGCGTTCGAGATGGCGGAGACAAGGTTGCGTTCGCTGACCCACGACATGGCGCCGGCCATGATGGCGTAGCGGGTGCCGAGGAAATCGGTGCCGCGGTGCATGAGGGCGTCGAGGCGGGTGTGGGATGATGTCATGCGGTGGTTCTGGGCTTCTTCCCTTGGGCTTTCAAGGCTTCCGGGTAGACGGGAGCGTCTGAAACCCACGTCGGACGGCGAGTCTGCGCTCGCCGACCCACCCCCTACCCCTCCCTTGAAAGGGAGGGGGGGAAGAAGGGCAAGCGCCCTCTGGGGAAGGGGCGTTATGCCGCGTCTTCGGCGTCGAGGCCGTAGGCGGTGTGGAGGACGCGGACGGCGAGTTCGGTGTAGTCCTCGTGGATCAGGACGCTGACCTTGATCTCCGACGTGGTGATCGCAAGGATGTTGATGCCGCGGTCGGCGAGCGATTTGAACATCATCGCGGCGACGCCGGCGTGGCTGCGCATGCCGACGCCGACGACCGAGATCTTGGTGACGGCGGTGTCGTGGACCAGCTTGGTGAAGCCGATCGTTTCACGCTGCCGTTCCAGCACGTCGATCGCGCGGGTCAGTTCGGCCATCGGCACGGTGAAGGTGACGTCGGTCGAGCCAGTGTCGTGCGCGACGTTCTGGACGATCATGTCGACGTTGATGCTGGCGTCGGCCAGCGGCGAGAAGATCGTCGCGACTGCGCCGGGGCGATCGGGGACGGCGATCAGCGTCACCTTCGCCTCGTTCTTGTCGTGCGCGATGCCGGTGATGTGCTGGCGTTCCACGTCGTCAATCTCCTGTTCCCCGACGATCATCGTGCCGGGGGTTTCGTTGGGGCCGGGTTCGTCGAAGGAGGACAGGACCTGGACGCGGACCCCTTCCTTCATCGCCAGGCCGACCGAGCGGGTCTGCAGGACCTTCGCGCCGACCGAGGCGAGTTCGAGCATCTCCTCGTACGTCACCTTCTTCAGCTTGCGCGCGCGCGGCACGATGCGCGGGTCGGTGGTGTAGACGCCGTCGACGTCGGTGTAGATGTCGCAGCGGTCGGCCTTGATCGCCGCGGCGACCGCGACGGCCGAGGTGTCGGACCCGCCGCGGCCGAGCGTGGAGATGCGGTTGTCTTCGGTCAGGCCCTGGAAACCGGGGATCACCGCCACCTCGCCGTCCTTGAGCCAGGCGGTCTCGATCTCGCCGATCCGGGCGGAGGCATGCGCGTCCGACGTGTGGATCGGCAGTTGCCAGCCGAGCCAGGAGCGGGCGGGGACGCCGATCGCCTGGAGCGCGATGGCGAGCAGGCCGGACGTCACCTGTTCACCGGACGCGACCACGACGTCATATTCGCGCGGGTCGTAGAGCGGCGAGGCCTCCCGACAGAAATTGACGAGCCGGTCGGTTTCGCCGGACATGGCGGAGACCACGACGGCGACCTGGTGGCCGGCGTCGACCTCATGCTTGATGCGGCGGGCCACGTTGCGGATGCGTTCGATCCCGGCCATCGACGTTCCGCCGAACTTCATCACGATACGTGCCATGGCTGCGGCGCAAATCCTTCGCTAAACCCGCCAGGAACGCGGGGCCGGGACCTGATAGGGAACGCAAGATATGAACGCAACCACGACGCTGCCCGCAACGATCGATCCGAAGGGGGCCGCCCATTTCGGCGCGATGGCGGCGGAATGGTGGGATCCGAACGGATCGTCGAAGATGCTGCACCGGCTGAACCCCGTGCGGCTGGGCTATGTCCGCGCGGCGATCGACCGGCATTGGGGCACCGACCCGACCGCGTTGCGCCCGCTGTCGGGCCGGCGGGCGCTGGACGTGGGCTGCGGCGCGGGGCTGCTGACCGAACCGCTGGCGCGGATGGGGGCGGAGGCGACGGGGATCGACAGCGCGACCGAGACGATCGCGGCGGCGCGGGTGCATGCCGGACGCCAAGGGCTGGCGATCGATTACCGCGCCGGCGGGATCGAGGGGATGGCCGCGGACGAGCGGTTCGACCTGGTGTGTTCGATGGAAGTGATCGAGCATGTGACCGACCAGCCGGCGTTCGTGCGCGGGCTGGCGGCGGCGCTGGCGGAGGGTGGTGCGCTGGTGATGTCGACGCCGAACCGGACCGCGCTGTCGAAGCTGGCGCTGATCACGGTGGGCGAGGATATCGGCCGGCTGATCCCGAAGGGGACGCATGACTGGGACCGGTTCCTGACGCCGGACGAGCTGACCGCGATGCTGGCGGCGGCGGGGATGCGGGTGACCGATGTCACGGGTCTGTCATTGTCCGCGACCAAGGGGTTTACCCTGAGCGACGACGTGCGGATGAACTATCTGCTGACGGCGGTGCGGGTTTAGTCTGCTGTCCATCCTAGGGAGGGGTTGGGTGTGGCTACTCCTTCGCGCGCGGCCGACGTGACGGCGTAGCACCCACCCCCGGCCCCTCCCTTAAAAGGGAGGGGGAAGAAGGCTGAGTATGACTCTCGAAATCACCCGCCGCACTTTGATCGGCGGGATCGCTGCCACCGGTCTTGCCGCGCCGGCCATCCTGCGTTCGCAGATGCTGTTTACGCAATATCCGTTCCGGCTGGGCGTGGCGTCGGGCGATCCGGCGCCGGACGGGTTCGTGATCTGGACGCGGCTGGCGCCCGATCCACTGGTCGACGGCGGCGGCGTGCCGATGGCGCCGATCGAGGTCGACTGGGTGGTGGCGAGCGACGCCGCGTTCAAGACGATCGTGCAGAAGGGCAAGGCGCTCGCGCGGCCGGAGCTAGCCCATTCGGTGCATGTCGAGGTGGCGGGGCTGCTGCCCGACCGGCCTTACTGGTACCGGTTCAACGTGGGGCGCGAACGGAGCAGTGCGGGGCGGGCCAAGACAACGCCGCTGGCCGGTGCGGACATCGCCAAGCTGACGTTCGGCGTGGCCGGGTGCCAGCATTATGAGGACGGGCTGTTCACCGCCTACCGTCACCTGAGCCAGGAAGACGTCGATTTCGTCTTCCATTACGGCGATTACATCTACGAGCGGCGGTCGTCGCCGATGCCGATCGGGTATGACGGGCTGCCGCGGACGTTCGTGCGGTCGCATATCGGCGACGAGATCTACAGCATCGACGATTATCGCCGGCGTTATGCGCAGTACAAGCAGGACCCGGACCTGCAGGCGGCGCATGCGGCGGCGCCATGGTGGACGACGTTCGACGACCATGAGGTCGAGAACAACTGGGTCGGCAGCATCGACGAGAACGACACCCCGTCGGGCGTCTTCCTGTTGCGGCGCGCGGCCGCGTTCCAGGCATGGTACGAACATAGCCCGGTGCGGGCGAGCATGATGCCGACGGGGGCGGGCATTTCGATGTACCGCCGCGCGCGATACGGCAAACTGCTCGACGCGCATTTCCTCGATACGCGCCAGTTCCGGACCGACCAGCCATGCGGCGACGGGTTCGAGGCGGACTGCGCCGGCACGTCCGATCCGAAGGCGCAGGTGCTGGGCACGGTGCAGGAGAAGTGGTTGGACGCGGCGTTGCGCGAGAAGCGTGCGCGGTGGAACACGCTGGCGCAGCAGGTGATGATGATGCGGCTCGACCGGCGGACGGGCGACGAGCCGCAGCCGACCCGCAACATGGACAGCTGGGCCGGGTATCTGACCCCGCGCGAACGCATGCTCGAACGCTGCCGTGGGCTGGGCAATGTCGTCGTGCTGACCGGTGACGAGCATCAGAATTATGCGGGCGAACTGGCGACCGCGAAGGGCGAGGCCGTGGCCGTCGAGTTCGTGTCGACCTCGATCACGTCGGGTGGCGACGGGCAGGACAAGCGCCGCACCGATCCGCAGATGCGGGCGCACAACCCGCAGCTGAAGTTCACGAACGACCAGCGCGGGTATCTGCTGTGTTCCGTGACGCCGGATCGGTGGGAGTCGCGGTTCCGGGTGGTGGATCAGGTTTCGCGGCCGGGTGGTCAGGTGAGCACGCGGGCGGTGGCGACTGTGGAGCATGGGGTGGCGAAGCTGAGCGTTGCTTGAAGCCCCTCTCCTTTAGGGGAAGGGTACGGATGACATCGTCACGCCTGCGACGTTGCCGGTGTGAAGCTGTTGCCCCCACCCCCCAACCCCCTCCCCTGAAGGGGAGGGGGCTTTACTGAAGCGTCCTAGAAATCCACCTTGTCGTAGTGCGGCGGGGGAGTGACGATTTCCATGCGTTCGCTGAGTAGCGGGCGGAAGCTGGGGCGGCTTTTGAGGGCGGCGTACCATTCCTTGGTGCGGTCGTGGCCGCGCCAGTCGATGCCGCCGAGATAGTCGGCGACCGACAGGTGCGCGGCGGCGGCGAGGTCCGCCAAGCTCAGGACGGGGCCGCCGATCCAGCGGCGATGGTCGAGCAGCCAGTCGACATAGTCGAGATGGCTGTTGGCGACCTTCATCGCTTCGCGCAGCACCTTGGCGTCGGGCGCGGCGCGGTGGACGATGCGCTTGAGCATGCGTTCATGCATCAGCGGGGCGACGACCTCGTTGTAGACCTTCTCGTCGAACCAGGCGACGAGCCGGCGGATCTCCGCGCGGTTGGCGGCCGGGCCGTTGAGCATCGGCGCCTTGTCGATCGTCTCTTCGAGATATTCGCAGATCGCGGTCGAATCGATCAGCGTCAGGCCGACGATCGCGTCGGTCATGACCGGCGTCTGGCCGGCGGGGTTCATATCGAGGAACTCGTCGCGCCGCGCCCAGGGTGATTCGCGGATGAGTTCGTAGCCGACCCCCTTCTCGCCGAGGAGGAGCCGGACCTTGCGCGAGAAAGGGCAGAGCGGGAATTGATGGAGTTGCCACATGGTCTGGCGTTCATAGCGCGGGGGGCGGGGGGCGCTAGTCGGTTCTTTTTTGTGTTTTGCGTGGTCGCGAATCTGTTGGACGCGTGTGGGGTGATGTTTCGTCAGGCCACGCCCCCCACCCAACCCTCCCCCCGGTGGGGGGAGGGCTTTTGGTTGTTCTGCTCCCTCCACCCTTCGGGGGGAGGGTCGGGGTGGGGGGTGTGGCCTGGGGTGTTCTAGGCCGCGGGGGTGAGTTGGCGGTTCGCGAAACGTGAGGTTCGGATTGCGCGGGAGTTAGCCGCTGCCACTCCCCCTCTCCCAACCCTCTCCCCGTTGGGGAGAGGGCTTTTGGTTACTCGGCCGCCTGCACTTCTGGCGTGTCGTCCAGCGGGTGGTCGAGCCGCGTCAGCATTTCCTTGGGGCAGACCTGCCAGAAGCTGCCGGCGTAGCGGTCCCAGTCGTCGAGGATGGTGTTGGCCCAGCGGCTGTCGGTGGCGACGGCGTGTTCGGCGACCATGGCCTTCAGGCGGGCCTCCCAATGCGCCGACGCCAGGCGTTGCCAGACGATGCTTTCGGGGTTGGCGCGGGCGGGGAAGTGGCCGTCCTCGTCGAGGATGAAGGCCATGCCGCCGGTCATGCCCGCGCCGAAGTTGGCGCCCGTGTCGCCCAAGATCACCGCGGTGCCGCCGGTCATATACTCGCAGCCATTGGCGCCGCAGCCTTCGACCACGACGTTTGCGCCCGAGTTGCGCACCGCGAACCGCTCGCCCGCCTGGCCCGCGGCGAACAGCTTGCCGCTGGTCGCGCCGTACAGGACGGTGTTGCCGAGGATCGTGTTGCTGCGCGTGTCGAGCGGGGAGGAGACCATCGGGCGGACCGAGATGATGCCGCCGGACAGACCCTTGCCGACATAGTCGTTGGCGTCGCCGAAAACCTCGAGCTTGATCCCCTTGCACAGGAACGCGCCGAGCGACTGGCCCGCCGAACCGCGCAGGCGGATCGTGACGTGGCCGTCGGCGAGCGCGGACATGCCGTATTTCGCGGTGATCTCCGCCGACAACCGGGTGCCGACCGCGCGGTGCGTGTTGCGGACGGTGTAGGTCAGCTGCATCTTTTCGCGCCGTTCGAACACGGCGCGCGCGTCGAGGATCATCTGCGCATCGAGGCTGTCGGGCACGTCGTTGCGGAAGGTGGCGATGGCGAAGCGGCGCTTGCTGTCGTCCGCGTCGACCTTTGCCAGGATCGGGTTGAGATCGAGATCGTCGAGATGCTCGTGCCCGCGGCTGACCTGGCGGAGCAGTTCGGTGCGGCCGATGATGTCGTCGAGCGAGCGGACGCCGAGCTTGGCGAGGATCTCGCGCACTTCTTCCGCCATGAAGGTCATCAGGTTGATGACCTTTTCCGGCGTGCCGACGAACTTGCCGCGGAGCGCATCGTCCTGCGTACAGATGCCGACCGGGCAGGTGTTCGAATGGCACTGGCGGACCATGATGCAGCCCATCGCGACGAGCGACAGCGTGCCGATGCCGAATTCCTCCGCGCCCAGGATCGCGGCGATGACGATGTCGCGCCCGGTCTTGAGCCCGCCGTCGGTGCGCAGCTTCACGCGGTGGCGCAGGCCGTTCAGGGTCAGCACCTGATTGGTTTCGGACAGGCCCATTTCCCACGGCGTGCCGGCATATTTGATCGAGGTCTGCGGCGAGGCCGCGGTGCCGCCGACATGGCCGGAGACGAGGATGACGTCGGCGTGCGCCTTCGCCACGCCCGCCGCGACGGTGCCGATGCCGGCGGACGACACGAGCTTCACGCAGACGCGGGCGCGCGGGTTGATCTGCTTCAGGTCGTAGATCAGCTGCGCCAGATCCTCGATCGAATAGATGTCGTGGTGCGGCGGGGGCGAGATGAGCGTGACGCCGGGGGTCGAGTGACGCAGGCGGGCGATCATCTCGGTCACCTTGAAGCCGGGGAGCTGGCCGCCCTCGCCGGGCTTGGCGCCCTGCGCGACCTTGATCTCTAGCTCCTCCGCAGCACCGAGATACTCGGCGGTGACGCCGAACCGGCCCGAGGCGACCTGCTTGATCGCGCTGTTGGCGTTGTCGCCGTTCTCGTAGGGCTTGTAGCGCTTGCGGTCCTCGCCGCCCTCGCCGGACACGGCCTTTGCGCCGATCCGGTTCATGGCGATGGCCAGCGTTTCATGCGCCTCCGGCGACAGCGCGCCGAGCGACATGCCGGGGGTGAGGAAGCGCTTGCGGATTTCGGTGATCGCCTCGACGCTGTCGATCGCGATCGGCTCCTTGGCCCAGTTGAACTCCATCAGATCGCGCAGATAGATCGGCGGCAGGTCCTTCACGCCGCGCGCGAATTGCAGGTAGGTCGAGTAGCTGTCCGTGCCGACCGCGGTCTGGAGCAGGTGCATCAGCTGCGCGGAATAGGCGTGCGCCTCGCCACCCGCACGCTGGCGGTAGAAGCCGCCGACGGGGAGTGCCACGACGGTGTCGTCCCAGGCGAGTTCGTGGCGCATGAGCGCGTTGAGCTGAAGCGAGGCATAGCCTTCGCCGGAGATCTTGGCAGGCATGCCGGGGAACAGGTCGTTCACCAGCGCGCGGCTGAGGCCGACCGCTTCGAAGTTGTAGCCGCCGCGGTAGCTGCTGATGACCGCGATGCCCATCTTGGACATGATCTTGAGCAGGCCCTCGTCGATCGCCTTGCGGTGACGATAGAGGCAGTCGTCGAGTGTCAGGTCGCCGAACAGGCCGCGTGCCTGGCGGTCGGCGATCGCGGCCTCCGCCAGATAGGCGTTCACGGTGGTCGCGCCGACGCCGATCAGCACGGCGAAATAATGGGTGTCGAGGCATTCGGCCGAGCGCACGTTGATCGACGCGTAGGAGCGTAGCCCGCGGCGCACGAGGTGGGTGTGGACCGCGGCGGCGGCGAGTACCATGGCGATCGCCACCCGGTCCGGCCCGACGCCCTCGTCGGTCAGGAACAGTTCGGTATGGCCCTCGCGCACCGCCTGTTCCGCGTCGCGGCGGATGCGCGCGATGGCGGCACGGAGTGCGTCGGGGCCGTCGTCCTGACCGAAGGTGCAGTCGATCGTCGCGGTGGACGCGCCGAAATGCGCCTTCAGCGTCGACCACTCGCGCGAGGTGAGGACGGGGGAGGGGAGCACCAGGACGTTCGACTGTTGCGCATCGGTATCGAGGATGTTCGCCAGATTGCCGAAGCGGGTCTGGAGACTCATGACGTGGCGTTCGCGCAGCGGATCGATCGGCGGGTTGGTGACCTGGCTGAAATTCTGGCGGAAGAACTGGCTGATCAGCCGCGCCTTGTCGGAGATGACGGCGAGCGGCGTGTCGTCGCCCATCGAGCCAATCGCTTCCTTGGCCTCCTCGACCTGGGGGCTGAGGATCAGTTCCATGTCCTCCATCGACTGGCCGGCCGCGACCTGGCGGCGAAGGAGGTCGGGGCGGGCATAGCGCGGGACGTCCGGGTCGGCCGGCGGCGTGAGGTCGGCGAGGGTGCGGAAGCCGGCGACCCATTCGCTGTACGGCTGTTCGGCGGCGATCCGCGCCTTGATGTCGGCATCCATGAACAGCGTGCCGGTGTCGAGATCGACCGCGATCATCTGGCCCGGACCCATGCGGCCCTTGGCGGCGACGGTCGCCTCCGGCACCAGCACCATGCCGGTTTCGGACCCGACGATCAGCAGGTGATCGGCGGTGAGCGTGGTGCGCAGCGGACGCAGTGCGTTGCGGTCGACGCCGGCCACGGCCCAGCGGCCGTCGGTCATGGCGAGCGCGGCGGGACCGTCCCACGGTTCCATGACCGAGCCGAAATAGCGGTACATCGCCGCGACCTGCGGATCGAGCGAGGGGTCGTTCTGCCACGCCTCGGGGACGAGCATGAGTTTGGCGGTCGGCGCGTCGCGGCCGGAGCGGCAGATCGCCTCGAACACCGCGTCGAGCGCCGCGGTGTCGGATGCACCGGCCGGGATGAGCGGCTTGATCTCCTCCGAATGCTCGCCGAACGCGAGCGAGGCCATCTTGATCTCGTGGCTCTTCATCCAGTTCTTGTTGCCGCGGATCGTGTTGATCTCGCCATTGTGCGCGAGCGTGCGGAACGGTTGCGCCAGCCACCACTGGGGGAAGGTGTTGGTCGAATAGCGCTGGTGGAAGATCGCGACGCGGCTGACGAACCGTTCGTCCTGCAGGTCGGGGTAGAAGATCGACAGTTCCTCGGCGAGGAACAGGCCCTTGTAGACGATCGACCGGCACGACAGCGAGCAGATGTAGAAGCCCTGGATCTGCGCCTCGATCACCTTGCGTTCGATCCGGCGGCGGACGAGGTAGAGCTTCTTCTCGAACTCGGCGGCGTCCTCGGCATCCGGCAGAGGGCCGGCGATCATGATCTGCTCGATCTCGGGGCGGGTGAGCAGCGCCTTTTCGCCGATGCACGACACGTCGACGGGCACCTGGCGCCAGCCATAGATACTGTAGCCGAAGTCGATGATCTCGGACTCGACGATGGTGCGGCAGGCCTCCTGCGCGGCAAGATCGGTGCGCGGCAGGAAGATCATGCCGACGGCGAGCCGGTTGGGGAGCGTTTCGTGGCCGGAATATTCGATCGCGTCGTCGAAGAACCGGACGGGCAGGTCGACATGGATGCCGGCGCCGTCACCGGTCTTGCCGTCCGCATCGACCGCGCCGCGGTGCCAGACCGCCTTCAACGCCTCGATCGCGGCGGCGACCACGCGGCGCGATGCGCGGCCGTCGGTTGCGGCGACGAGGCCGACGCCGCATGCGTCGGATTCGAGTTCGGGGCGGTACATGCCGACTTCGGCGATGCGGGCGCGTTCGGCGGGGGAGGCGGTGTCGGTCATGGCAGGTTCCTGTCGTTCAGGAAGGCAAGGGTGCGTTCGGCGGTCTCGCGGAGGAAGGGAGCCGCTTCGTGCGCTTGTTTCAGTCGGGACAACTGGGTCGCCGGGTCGATCGGGTAGTCGTGCACGAGCCGGTTGCGGAGTTTCACGACGCCGACCCAGCGTCCGGCGTCGTCGAGGAGGCCGAGCCGTTCCATGTGGTTGCCGTAGTCGGCGGCGTAGAGCCCCTTGGTATCGACCGCGCGGGATTGGAGGATCGTCCGGAAGAGGCGGGCGAGCTGGTCTTCAAGCTGCTCGATAACCTTAAGCAGCGACGTCGATGCGACGCGCTGGATCTTGTCGAGCGCCTCGAAGGCTGGCTGATCGACCGGCGCGGGGCCGGTGAGGTCGAGCGTTTCGTTCAGGCTGATCACGAGGGCAGTGAGACCGATCCGCAGGTCCTCGGCGATTTCTCCCTCGGGTGTCACAAGACGATCCCGTCGCGATAAGCGATCCGTTCGAACCCGCGGGGCGTGCCGCCGCGCTGCGTGATGACGACGTCGACCTTTTGCCGTTCGATCTGCGTGAACAGGCGGTCCAGGAAGGCGTCGCGGGCGTGCCATTCGTCGCTGACCGGGTCGGTTTCGACGTGCAGGTCAATGTCGCCACCCCGCAGGGTGTCGTCGACGCGGCTGCCGAACAGCCGGACGACAGCGTCCGCGCCGAAGGTTTCGGCGGCGGCGGCCTTGATCGCGTCGATGTCGGCCGGTTGCAGCCTCATGCCGGGACCAGCTCCTGTGCCGCTGCGGCCTTTGCCTTGGCACGGAGGTAAGCGTGCATCTTGTCCGCGACGTCGCGGCCGTCGCGGATGGCCCAGACGACGAGCGAGGCGCCGCGGACGATGTCGCCGGCGGCGAAGACGCCGTCGATCGAGGTTTGCATCGACTTGTGATCGATCCGGACGGTGCCCCAGCGCGTGACGGACAGTTCGTTCGAACCGAACAGCGTGGGCAGGTCCTCGGCATCGAAACCGAGCGCCTTGATCACGAGATCGGCGTCGAGGCGGAAGCCGCCGGCGGGATCGGGTTCGGGCGCGCGGCGGCCGGAGGCGTCGGCGGCGCCGAGCCGCATGCGGGTGGCGGCGACGGCGGTCACCTGCGCGTCGCCGTGGAAGGCTTCCGGCCCGGACAACCAGACGAATTCGACGCCTTCCTCCTCGGCATTCTTCACCTCGCGCTGCGAGCCCGGCATGTTGGCGCGGTCGCGGCGGTAGAGGCACTTCACCGACTTCGCGCCTTGGCGGATGGCGGTGCGGACGCAATCCATCGCAGTGTCGCCGCCGCCGATCACGACGACGTCCTTGTCCGCCGCGTTGAGCGCGCCGTCGTCATAGGCCGGGACCGCGTCGCCAAAACCCTTGCGGTTGGAGGCGGTGAGATAGTCGAGCGATTCGACGATGCCGCTCGCGCCGACGCCGGGGGCCTTGATGGCGCGCGGGCGGTAGACGCCGGTCGCGATCAGGACGGCGTCGTGGCGGCCGCGTAGATCGGCGAGCGTCGCGTCGCGGCCGACCGCGAAGTCGTGGTGGAACACGATGCCGGCGTCGCGCAGCCGTTCGACGCGGCGCATGACGACGTCCTTTTCCAGCTTGAAGCCGGGGATGCCGTAGGTGAGCAGCCCGCCGGCACGGTCGTGGCGGTCGTAGACATGGACCTCGTACCCGCGCGCGCGCATCAGTTCGGCGGTGGTGAGCCCGGCGGGGCCGGCGCCGATGACGCCGATCGACTGGCCGCGGTCCGGCCCGACGCGGACCGGTTCGACCCAGCCTTCGGCCCAGGCGGTGTCGGTGATGTATTTTTCGACCGAGCCGATCGTGACCGCGCCGTGGCCGGAAAATTCGATGACGCAATTGCCCTCGCACAACCGGTCCTGCGGGCAGATGCGGCCGCAGATCTCGGGCATGGTGGAGGTCGCATTGCTGAGCTCGTAGGCCTCGCGCAGGCGGCCCTCCGCGGTCAGGCGGAGCCAGTCGGGGATGTGGTTGTGGAGCGGGCAGTGCGTCGAACAATAGGGGACGCCGCACTGCGAACAGCGCGACGACTGCGCCTCCGCATCGTCGCGGGCGTAGCGATCGGCGATTTCCGCGAAGTCCTCGGCCCGCACGGCGGCGGGGCGCTTGGCCGGGTAATGCTGGCCGAGCCGCACGAAGCTCAACATCGGGTTGTCTGCCATCGCATGCTCCTCTTGCGGCGCACGAATGTCGCAGTCTGGAGCCGATGTCACGACCTAAACAAGCGGTGGTACAGCGAGGCTGTCCTATTTAATCCTAACGTGCATGCTCAAAGCGCACGACCGCGGTTTAAACGCAGGCGGTAAGGTCCGGTTCGGTCCTATCGCAGTGCGAGCCAGAGGATGGCGATCGTGCCGACGACGATGCGATACCACGCGAACGGCGCGAAACCGTGGCGCGAGACGATCGCGAGGAAGGCGCGGATGACGAGCACCGCGACAACGAACGATACGACGAAGCCGACCGCGATGCCGGTCCAGTCGGTGTCACCGAGCGCGTGGCGCACCTCCCACAATTCCTTTGCGGTGGCGGCGAGCATGACCGGGATGGCGAGGAAGAAGCTGTATTCCGCGGCGGTGCGGCGATCGACGCCGAGGCTGAGCGCGCCCATGATGGTGGCGCCGGAGCGCGAGACGCCCGGGATCATCGACAGGCACTGAACGACGCCGACGCCGAGCGCGGTGCGGAACGGCATGTCCTCGACCGAGGTGACCGCGACCGGACGGGTGCGGCGTTCGATCACTAGGATCGCGATGCCACCGACGACGAGTGCCACCGCAACGACCATCGGGGTCTGCATCATCGCCTTGATCGAGCTGTAGGCCAGCGCGCCGATGACGAGCGCGGGCAGGAAGCCGAGCACGACGTTACGGCTGAACCGGATCGCCTGTGGATCGCGGCGGACGAGGCCGGCGGCGACCGCGGTGAAGCGGCGCGCGTAGAGCACCACGACCGCCAGGATCGCGCCAAGCTGGATCACGATGTCGAACGTGGCGGAGGAGGCGGAATTGAAGCCGAGCAGCTCGCCCGCCAGCAGCAGGTGACCCGTCGAGGAGACGGGGATGAATTCGGTCAGGCCCTCGACGATGCCGAGCAGCACGATGACGAGCAGCGAGTGATCCATCAGACCGCGCCGGCGCCCGTTGCGTCGACCGTGGCGAAGCGGCCGTGGCGGCGATACTGGACGAGCCAGCCGGGTGCCACCGCGGCGAGCGGGACGGGATTGATGCCGAACGCGGCGAACCCTTCCGCATCCGATGCGACGACATTGTCGGACTGGAGCAGCAGCCACTGGTCCTGCGTGATCGGTGCGCCGGGGATGAAGCGGCCGGCCTTGGCCATCATCGCACCGACCGCGTCGGGGATGGGGACGATCGCGGGGGAGCGGCCGATTTGTTTCGCGACCCAGCGGTTGAGTGATTCCATGCTGATCCGGTCCGGACCGCCCAGTTCGAAGGTGCGGCCGCCGTAGGTGAGCGGATCGAGCGCGGCGCGGGCGACGGCCTTCGCCACGTCGGCGACGAACGCCGGCTGGAACAGCACGGGGCCGCGCAGGACGGGGAGGATGGGGAGGCGGGCCATCTGCGCGAACTTGTTCACGAACATGTCCTCCGGCCCGAAGATGATCGAGGGGCGCAGGATGATGGCGTTCGGGAATGCGGTGCGGACCGCGGCCTCGCCCTCGCCCTTGCTGCGGGCGTAGGTGCTGGCGGCGGCGGGATCGGCACCGATCGCCGAGACCTGGACCATCGCTGTGGCACCGGCGGCGTGGGCCGCCTCCGCCACGTTGCGCGCGCCGCCGACGTGGACCGCATCGAACTTGCCGGCGAGCAGGCCGACGAGGTTGATGACCGCAGTGGAACCCTGCACCGCGCGGGCGACGCTGTCGGCGCGGGTGATGTCGACCGCGACGAACTGCGTCTGGCCGACGCCGCCGAGCGGTTTGAGGAACCAGGCGTTTTTCGGATCGCGCCCCGCGACACGGACGCGTGCGCCCGCCTTCAGCAGTTCCTGCACGACGTAGCGGCCCAGAAAGCCCCCGCCGCCGAAGATCGTCACCAACCCTGCCATCGATCGATTCCCGTCCGTCCGGATGATATGCGTGCCGAATTCCCGACCGGAAATCCGTTGCCGGTCCATTGCCCGTGCAGAAGGCCGTTGACAAGGTTCATGCCGACCCCCTAGAGGCCCCCTCCTACCCCGTGCCCAGATGGCGGAATTGGTAGACGCACCAGCTTCAGGTGCTGGCGATCGCAAGGTCGTGGAGGTTCGAGTCCTCTTCTGGGCACCATTTTTTCAGATTATATGTGAATGAGTTAGCCTTCGGGCTCCCCGCCAGCCTTTTGGGGCTTGGCGGGTCGAGGCGCGTGATGGCGAAAGTCGAGGTTTCGGCATGCGAGGGCGGATCTGGACGCCGCGAAAATGTCGCGTTGTGCCGAGTGCGCAGGGCGGGGATCGGCGACGAAGCCGCGGTTAGCCGGTCCATCAGCGGAAGACGGCCGTCGATGGACCGGCTGTTACGTCTGATGAGCGGTGTGATGTCGTTGGTGTTGCGACCGCCGAGCGATCGGTTCCGAGCAGCAGGCGGGGGCGTCAGTCCACGACGACCTGGACGCGGCGGTCGAGGGCCGCGCCGAAGTTGGTGAAAAATTCGTTCGCGAGCTTGTTGGCGGTGGACTGGATCAGGCGGCTGCCGAGCGAGGCGAGTTTGCCGCCGAGGGCGGCGTCTGCGGTGTAGGTGAGGACGGTGCCGCCGTTTTCGGGGGTCAGTTCGACGCGGGCAGAGCCCTTGGCGAACCCCGCCATGCCGCCCGAGCCGCGGCCCGAGAGCATGCAGGACAGCGGTTCGACCATATCGGACAGTTCGACATCGCCTTTGAACTTGGCGCACACGGGGCCGATCTTGAGCTTCAGCACGGCGGCGAAGGTCGTGTCGCTGGTCTGCTCGAGTTCCTCGCAGCCGGGAATCGATTCGGCGAGCATGGCGGGGTCGAAGAGGCCGGCCCAGACGATCTCTGGCGGCTGGGTCAGTTCGTGGCGGCCGGTCAGTTCCATGGGATCATCCTTTTCAAGCGTGACCGATCCCGAGCGCCGCGAGGATGCGGGCGGGGGTCATCGGCGTCTGGGTCATGCGGGCGCCGAGCGGGCGGAGCGCGTCGTTGACGGCGTTCATCAGGGCCGCGCCGGCGGCGGCGGTGCCGGCCTCGCCGACGCCCTTGGCACCGAGGATCGTGTCCTCCGTCGGCGTTTCGATGTGGCCGATGACGATGTCGGGCATCTCGCCCGCCATGGGGACGAGATAGTCGGCCATCGATCCGTTCAGGAGTTGCCCGGCATCGTCGTAGAGGCATTCTTCGAACAGTGCCGCGCCGAGCCCCTGGACCACGCCGCCGCGGATCTGTTCGTCGACGAGCAACGGGTTGATGATCCGGCCGCAATCCTCGACCACCCAATGCTTGAGCAGTTTGACGAGGCCGGTTTCGGTGTCGACCTCGACCAAGCTGGCCTGCACGCCGTTGGTGAAGGCGAACGGATAGCCCGACGGCGCGAAATGGTGGGCGACGGTCAGCGAGCTGTCGACGCCCTTGGGGAGCGTGTCGGGGCGGTAGGTGGCGATCCGGCCGATCTCCGCGAGTGTCAGGCGGACCTCGCCGGTGGCAGCATCGACGACCGCGCCGTCGCGTAGGTCGAGCGCGGCGGGAGCGGCCTGGAGCAGCGCCGCAGCCATGTCGGTGATGCGGGCGGCGAGTTTGCGTCCTGCGAGCAACGCGGTCTCGCCGCCGATGCCGGCGCCGCGGCAGGCCCAGGTGGCGCCACCCGATGGGGTGTGGTCGGTGTCGCCAGTGGTGACCTTCACCTGGCCGGGTGCGACGCCGAGCTGGTCGGCGACGATCTGGGCGATGATGGTTTCGGTGCCCTGGCCCTGTTCGGTGACGGAGATGGCGCAGTGGACCTCCCCGCCGGGCGTCAGCCGCACGACGGCGCCGTCCTGTGCCGAGATACGTGCGCCGCCGACGCCGTAGAAGGCGACGCCGGGATTGGTGATCTCGACGAAGGTCGCGAGGCCGATGCCGCGGTGGATGCCGCGTTCGCGCAGGGCCGCCTGTTCGGTGCGTAGCGCGTCATAGTCCATGAGCGTGCGGAGCTTGGCGAGGCTTGCCTCGTGGGAGAGCTTCTCGAACATGTAGCCGGTGGCCGAGACGGCGGGGTAGGCATCGTCCGGCACGACGTTGAGCGCGCGGATGTCCCACGGGTCGAGCCCAAGTTCGGCGGCGGCCCGGTCGAGCAGTTCCTCCGTCACCTGGCAGGCGATCGGGTGGCCGACGGCGCGGTACTGGCTGGTCTGGACCTTGTTCTGGAACAGCACGGTCAGGCGGCCGTGATAGTCCGCCATCCGGTAGGGCGCGCCCATCAGGCGATAGGCCTGGTTGCCTTCCACGACCGAGGTGCGCGGATAGGCGGAGAAGGCGCCGATCGGCGCGTAGTCGTCGACATCCATCGCGAGCACGGTGCCGTCGGCGGCAAGCGCCATGCGGGCGTGGACGCGGTGTTCGCGCGAGTGGATGTCCGAGGCGAAGCTTTCGAGCCGATCGGCCAGGAACCGGACCGGGCGGTGGAGGATGAGTGCCGCGGCGACGGTTGCCATCTCCTCGTTGTAGACGTGGAGTTTCATGCCGAAGCTGCCGCCGACGTCGGGCGCGATGACGCGGACCTTGTGATCGGGCAGGCCGAAATGGCGGGCGTAGATGTCTTGGAACTGGAACGGGGTCTGCGTGCCGTGGCGGACGGTCAGCTGGCCGGTGGAGGGATCATGGTCGGCGATGATCGCGCGTGGTTCGAGCGTGACCGCGGTGTGGCGGCCGAAGGCATAGTCGCCCTCGACGACCAGCGCGGCACGGACGAACGCGGCATCGACGCCGTCGGTCTTGAGTTCGTTCCGGTAGCAGAGGTTGCTGTCGATTCCGGTCGCGGCCGGCGCGGTATCGACGTCGAGCGCGGCATCGACGCCGGAGACGACGTCGAGTTCGTCGAGGTCGAGCAGGATGTGCTCGCAGGCGTCCTCCGCCTCCGCCCGCGTGCGTGCCACGACCATGGCGATCGGGTGGCCGACCCACAGGACCTCGTCCGCCGCGAGGATGTTCTGCGGGGCGCTGACCATGCCGACGAAATGGTCGAGGTGGCTGGTCCAGTCCTGGCAGAGCGGGTTGAGGTCGGCCGCGGTGAAGACGGCGATCACGCCGGGCGCGGCGCGGGCGTCGTCGACGTCGAGCGAGGTGATGCGGGCGTGGGCCATCGGGCTGCGCAGGAAGGCGGCGTGCACCATGCGCGGCAATTGCTGGTCGCCGACGAAATCGCCGCGGCCGGCCAGGTGGCGGAGCGCGTTCTCGCGGAGCTGCGGCGCGCCGATATGGGCGGGGCGATCGGTCATGCGGCCGCCGCTTCGCGACGGCGGGCGGCGGTGGTGGCGATCGCGTCGACGATCGCCTCGTACCCGGTGCAGCGGCAGTAGTTGCCCGACAGTGCCTGGCGGATCGTGTCGCGATCGGGGTCCGGGTCGGTCGACAGCAAAGTGTGCGCCGTCATCATCATGCCGGGCGTGCAGTAGCCGCATTGCAGCGCGTTGCGTTCGTGGAAGGCGGTTTGCAGATCGGCGATGAGGCCGGTTTCGGACATGCCCTCGATCGTCTGGACGTCGCGGCCCGCGGCCTGGACGGCCAGAACGAGGCAGCCATGGACGGGCGCGCCGTCGAGAATCACGAGGCAGGCACCGCAGACCCCCATTTCGCAACCGAGATGCGTGCCGGTGAGGCGCAGCCGGTCGCGCAGGAAATCGGCCAGGCTGGTGCGCGGTTCGACCTGTTCGGCGACATCCTCGCCGTTGACGCGCAGTTCGAGCGGGGTGGTGATCATGCGGTTTCGCCGGGTTGCGAAAGGCGTGTCACCGGACGATATCCGGCCAATGACGGTGTCATATCCGCTCCTGTTCAAGGCGAAGTCGGCGCGTACGCTCAACAACTGACCGATTGGTTACAAAATGACACGACCGACGTCTGCACGCAAGACAAAAGACCAGATGGTTAGTTCTGAATTGGCCGAGGCGGGGGACGGACCGGAGACGCCGAAGCCGCGCCGCAAGAACATGCGGTCGGAGGACCGCGAGAAGCATATTCTCGAGGGGGCGGTCCGGTTCTTTGCGGAGAACGGCTTCGAGGGGCAGACACGCGAGCTGGCGACGCGGCTGGGGATCTCGCACGCCGTGATCTACCGGCATTTCGAGAGCAAGGAGGCGCTGATCGAGCGGGTGTACGAGCATGTGTTCACGAGCCGCTGGCGTAGCGAGTGGAACAGCCTGATCACCGACCGCAGCCTGTCCGTCGAGGCGCGGTTGCTGCGGTTCTACCGGGAATATGTCGACTCGGTGTTCGAGTATGAGTGGGTGCGGATCTTCGTCTCGTCTGGGCTGAAATCGTACAGTTTGCCGACGCGGTATCTGACCATCGTGCGCGACCGCCTCGTCCTGCCGGCGATCGGCGAGTTGCGGCATGAGCTCGGTCTGCCTGCGCAGTCCCCATCGGAGGTCGAGGAAGAGCTGTTCTGGGGGCTGCATGGCGGCGTGTTCTATGTCGCGATCCGCAAGTTCGTTTATGGGACGGCGGTGCCGGACGATATCGCCGGCACCGTCGCGCGCACCGTGCGGGCGTCGCTGGCCGGCATCCGCGTGCAGTTCGCGGATGCCGACGCCTGACTGGTCAGTGGGCCGGAACGAGCTTCGCATCGCCGGCGCGCCGCAGGGTTTCGGGCATGAACCAGACGGTGATCGCGCCGACCAGGAATAGGACCGAACAGGTGCCGATCCCGAAGCCGAGCCCGTGCGTCTTGGCCAGCACGCCGACCGTGACGGGCGTCAGCACCGCGCCAAGCCCGCGGCCGACGTTGAACGCGAAGCCCGACCCCATGGCGCGAATGTCCTGAGGGAACAGTTCGGCGAAATAGGATCCGAACAGGCCGAACACGCCGCCGAACGACAGGCCCATGATCGGCCCCAGCCAGAACAGCAAAGTCGCGTCGGGGACGAACACGTAGAGCGGGACGATGACGGTATCGGCCAGGAAGGCGAGGATCAGCGCCTTGCGCCGGCCGATATGATCGGCGAGCCAGGCGTAGACGAAGTAGCCGACGAACGCGCCGGAGAAGATCACGACGGAGAACAGGCTCATATATTCCAGGTCGAGCCCGCGGACCTTGACCAGATAGGTCGGGATCCAGGACGAGACGCCCCAGAAGCCGCCCATCTGACAGGCGGCGGCGATCGTCGCGCCAATGGTAAGCTTCACGATGTCGGGGCGGAACAGGCGGCCGAAGCCGATGCGTGGCTCCTTCGCCTTGGGCGGGCGGACGGGATCGGCGGGGACGATGATCCAGAACAGAATGCCGACGATGGTGGCGGTGCCGGTCAGCGCGAACAGCATCCGCCAGCCGAGATCGGCCAGGAAATAGCGGCCCATCAGCGAGGCGAGGATGCCGCCGAGCGCGAAGGTGGACAGCATGAAACCGGCGGCGCGCGCGCGGTATTTCGGTGCCCAATGGTCGGCGATCAGCGCGACGATCGGGCCCCAGAGGCCGCCGATGCCGATGCCCTGGAGGAAGCGCAGGACCATCAGCTGTTCCCACGAGGTGGTCCAGTAGACCGCGGTGGTGAAGATGCCGAATTCGATCAGGCAGATGACGGTCGCGTTCTTGCGGCCCATATTTTCCGCGACCCAGCCGAACAGGATGCCGCCGAGTGCGGTGCCGATCATGGTGGCCGACGCGAGCAGACCGGCGTCGGTCAGCGACAGGCCGAGCGAGACGATGATGACCGGCATGCAGATGGCGAGGATCTGCAGATCGAGGCTGTCGTAGAGATACGCCAGGAACGTCATGTTCAGCACCCTCCACCGTTGTGGCGTGCCGCTCTCACTGGTTTCCATAGCGCTTCCTCTCATGTGGTGCGCCGTTCGCGACGGGCACCTTGTTCAAAGTTCGATCCGTGGCGTGTTCAGGGTGCAGGGGTGGCGAGCCGCGACAGGATGCGACCGAGCAGCACCTCGGCCAGATGCAGGCGGGTCGCGCCGGGCATGGTTGGTTCGTCGGCGGGGTCGAGATCCTGCGCGAGCGCGTCGCGGGCCGCCGTGATCGTGGCGTCGTCGAGCGGGTGTCCCACGAGTGCGGCCTCGGCGTTTTCGGCGCGGATGGGCGTCGCGCCGACGGAGTGGAAACAGAGACCGGCCTGCCCGATCAGGCCGTCGTCCATGACGAGCCGGACCGCGGCGCCAACCATGGCGTAGTCGCCGTGGCGGCGGGCGAGTTCGTCGAACGCGGTCAGCGTGCCGGGCGGGGCGGGGGGGATGAGGATCGAGCGCAGGATCTCGCCCGGCTCGATCGCGGTCGTGTAGAGATCGAGGAAGAAGTCCTCCGCCGCGACGGTCCGTTCGCCATCGGGGCCGACGATGTCGAACATGCCGCCGAGACAGCGGACGACGGCCGGGAATTCGGACGCCGGGTCGGCCAGCGCGAGGTTGCCGCCGAACGTCGCGTGATTGCGGATCGCGGGGTGCGCGACGAAATGCGCGGCCTGCGCCAGCATGGGCGCGTGTTCCGCCACGAGCGGGTTCGACAGCAGTTCGGCATGGCGCGTGGTGGCGCCGATCCGGAGACCGTCGTCAGACACCGTGATGCCGGCCAGTTCGGGCAGGCGGGAGATGTCGATCAGCAGGCCGGGCGCCTGAAGGCGGAGCGCGAGCGAGGGGACGATGCTGTGTCCGCCCGCCAGCCAGAGCACGTCGTCCGTCGCGGCGGCATAGTGCGCGAAGGCATCCGGAAGGTCCTGCGCAAGCTGATAGCCAAAGGATGGCGGCTTCATGGCTCCTCCACGCCGGTGCGGCGAGGGCTGCATGCCTCACTTCTGACCGACTGGTCATTTTGTCGCACCTGGAAACAGGGGTGGCAAGCGGAAAGTGAACGGATGGTTAGAACTGGCGGTCAGAAGCGGTGCTGGTTGATCCGCATGACCTCGTCGAGGAAATCCACGACGGCGCGGATGCGCGGCAGGCGTTGCTGGTCGGCGTGCATCAGCAGCCAGTAGCTGCGCGTCACCGCGACGTCCGGCAGGACGCGTTGCAGGCGGCTGTCCTGTTCGGCGGCGAAGACGTGCAGCACGCCGATCCCCAGGCCGTTGGCGACCGCCGCCTGCTGCGCCGCGATCGAGCTGGAGCGGAACACGGTGGGTGCGTCGCTGACGATCTGGTCGAAATAGCGCAGTTCGGGGATGTCGATCAGTTCGTCGATATACCAGACCAGCGGGTGCGCCTTGACCGCGTCAAGCGTGTCGATCGGCGGGTGACGGTCCAGATAGTCGGCCGCGGCGTAGAGCCCGAGCCGGTAGTCGACGAGCTTGCGCGCGACGACCCGGCCGCGTGGCGGGCGGGTGAGGCCGATCGCGATGTCCGCCTCGCGCCGTGACAGGCTGACCGATCGGCTTTCGGGCGCGAGTTCGAGTATGACGGTCGGGTGGCGGGCGTGGAGCAGGTGGACATTCGGCGCGACGAGCCAGGTGCCGAACGCCTCGGGGGTCGCGAGCCGGACCGATCCGGCGACGGTGCCGGCATCGTCGCCGACCGCCGCGCTGGCCGCGATCATCTCGACCTCCATCCGCTCGGCATGATCGCGCAGCAGGTCGCCGGCATGGGTGAGCAGGACGCCGCGCGGTGACCGGTCGATCAGCCGCGCGCCGAGTGCCGCCTCCAGCCCGTTCATGCGGCGTGCGACCGTGCTATGATCGAGCCCGAGGGTGCGGGCCGCGGCCTGGAGCCGGCCGTCGCGCGCCACGGCGAGGAACAGGCGGATGTCGTCCCAGTTCAGACTCTGCATTTTTGCACAACGGATGCGGTTTGGCGGTGGTTCCGGTGGCGTCGTGCAGAGGCTAAGACCAACGTGATAACTTGAGAGGAAGAGCCATGCGCAACGTATCGCATTTCATCGGCGGGCAGACCGCCGCCTGGTCCGGCGCCCGTACGGGCGACATCTACGACCCGACGATCGGCCAGGTTCAGGCGCAGGTCGCGCTGGGTACGGTCGAGACGGTCGCCGAGGCGGTCGCCAACGCGAAGGCCGCGCAGCCGGAGTGGGGCGCCACGAACCCGCAGCGCCGGGCGCGCGTGATGTTCAAGTTCAAGGCGCTGATCGAAGCGCATATGGACGAGCTGGCCGCGCTGCTCGCGTCCGAGCATGGCAAGGTCATCTCCGATGCGAAGGGCGATATCCAGCGCGGGCTCGACGTGGTCGAATTCGCGTGCGGCATCCCGCATCTGCTGAAGGGTGATTACACCGAGGGCGCCGGGCCGGGGATCGACGTGTATTCGATGCGCCAGCCGCTGGGCGTCGTGGCGGGCATCACGCCGTTCAATTTCCCGGCGATGATCCCGCTGTGGATGCTCGCCCCGGCGATTGCATGCGGCAACGCGTTCATCCTGAAGCCGTCGGAGCGTGACCCGTCCGTGCCAGTGCGGCTGGCCGAACTGGCGCTGGAGGCGGGGTTGCCCGCCGGCATCCTGAACGTCGTGCACGGCGACAAGCTGGTCGTCGATGCGATCCTGGATCATCCCGACGTGAAGGCGGTGAGCTTCGTCGGGTCGTCCGACATCGCGCAATATGTCTATGGCCGCGGGGCCGCGGCGGGCAAGCGGATGCAGTGCATGGGCGGCGCGAAGAATCACGGCATCATCATGCCGGACGCCGACATCGACCAGGCGGTCGCCGACATTCTGGGTGCGGCTTACGGTTCGGCGGGCGAGCGCTGCATGGCGTTGCCGGTGGTCGTGCCGGTCGGCGAGAAGACCGCGGAGGTCCTGCGCGAGAAGCTGGTGGCGGAGATCGCCAAGCTGCGGATCGGCATCTCGACCGATGCCGACGCGCATTACGGGCCGGTGGTGAGCGCGCAGCACAAGGCGCGGATCGAAGGCTATATCCAGATGGCGGTGGACGAGGGGTCCGAACTGGTGCTCGACGGGCGTGGCTTCATGTTACAGGGTTATGAGGACGGTTATTTCCTGGCGCCGACGCTGCTGGATCATGTCCGGCCGGACATGCAGAGCTACAAGGAGGAGATCTTCGGGCCGGTCCTGCAGATCCTGCGCGCCGCGACGTTCGAAGAGGCGGTGAGCTATCCGACGCAGCATCAGTACGGAAACGGCGTCGCGATCTTCACGCGCAACGGCGACTTCGCGCGGAACTTCGCGAGCTCGGTCGAGGTCGGGATGGTCGGCATCAACGTGCCGATCCCGGTGCCGGTGTCCTATCACAGCTTCGGCGGGTGGAAGCGGTCCGGCTTCGGTGACCTGAACCAGTATGGCACCGACGGCATCCGGTTCTACACGCGCACCAAGACCATCACGCAACGCTGGCCGAGCGGCGGGTCGGTGATCGACCAGAGCTTCATCATCCCGACGATGTGATCCCGCGGCGTCCGCGGGCGTGTCGGTTGGACATGCCCGCGGGCGGCGCGTTGCTACGGAGAACGACCATGATGACCGACACCCCGAAGCCGGACGTTGAACAGCCCCCGGTGACGCAGCCGATCGTGCCCGATGCGCCACATACCGGCAGCCCGATGGACGACGAGCCGGAGCCCGGCACCGATCCTTGGCACGAGGGCCCCTGAGACCAGCGGCTTTGCAATCAGCAAGCTTTGGGTCCTGCCATTTATCCTAGGGGGGCGACCCGGACATCGACGCCCTCCGCACGCGCATCGAGCGTGACATCGCGAAGGGCGGGCTTCCGGGGCGGAGTGATGCCGGCACGCTGGCGGGCCCGGTCAGCACGGTGCTTCAGGACCTTTCGTTCCTGGCGCGCGATGGCGGATCGAGCAATCTCATGGTCGTGGTCCGGGGGTGGACCACGGGATCGGAATCGGTCAGTCCCAGCCCGCATGCGTTCAGGGAACAGAGGGAGGCGCGGATGGCCGTTCGAAATGTCGAAGGTGGAGCCGTGGTCCTGGCCGGCGCGACCGGCGATCTGGGTCTGCGGATCGCACGGGCACTGCGCCGCCGCGACGTGCCGGTTCGCGCACTGGTCCGGACCGAGACGCCGGACGCCAAGCGGGGGGTGATCGCCGGGACGGGCGCGAGCGTGATCGAGACGGATTATGCCGATCCGGCCGCACTGGCGCGCGCCTGTGCCGGTGCGGTGTGCGTGGTATCGGCGTTGAACGGGCTCGCGCCGACGATCCTGGGCTTGCAGGGTCGGTTGCTCGACGCAGCGGTCGCGGTCGGCGTGCCGCGCTTCATGCCGTCCGATTTCTCGCTCGATTTCACCAGGACGCGGCCCGGGGACAACCGCAACATGGACCTGCGGCGCGCGTTTCAGGCGCGCGTCGACGCGGCACCGATCCGCGCGACATCGGTGCTGAACGGTGCGTTCGCCGACCTGCTGACCGGTGAGGCGCCGATCGTTCTGCACAAGCTCCACCGCATCCTGCACTGGGGCGATGCCGATCAGCCGCTCGACTTCACCACCAAGGACGACGTCGCGGACCATGTGGCCGATGTTGCGATGGATGCGGACGCCCCACGCTTTTCGCGCATCGCGGGCGATGTGGTCAGCGCGCGCGATCTGGCGTCGATCATGACGCGGCTGAGCGGGCGGGAGTATAAGCTGCTCCGCGCCGGCGGGATCGGCCGCCTGAGCACCGTCATCGCGGTTGCGCGCGCATTGTCCCCCAAGAGCGACGCGCCGTTCCCTGCGTGGCAGGGGATGCAGTATCTGCGCGACATGGCGAGCGGCCGCGGCAAGCTCGTCCCGCTCGACAACGCGCGTTATGGCAAGACCGACTGGACCCGCGCGGAGGCTGTGCTGGCACGAACCGTCTGACGCCGCGGGAGACGCTGGCGTCGGCGGAGCGCGGATCCGGGGTGCAGAGTGCGCGGCGTATAGAGCCGTGGGGCGTGCGGATCAGCCGGCGGCGTAGGCCTGGATCAGGTCGTGGATATAGTCGCGGCCGCGGTAGAGCGCGTCGGCGGACATCCGTTCGTTGAGGCCGTGCGTACCCGACGATCCGTCGTTCCAGAGGCCGGGAATGCCATAGGTCGGCACGCCGATCTGGCTGAGATAGGTCGCGTCGGTTGCCCCGGTGGACTGCGTCGGGATGACGGGGATGCCGGGGAAGTGCTTTGCGCCGACCGTCTCGATCGGTTTCAGGATGGCGGGATCGAGCGGTGGGGTGACCGCGACGGGGCGTTCCTGGATCTTGCTCGGCAGAACCTTGACCTGCGGGTCGGCGATGGCGGCCGCGATCGTGGCGCGGGTCTCGTCGGGGGTTTCGCCCGGCACGATGCGGCAGTTGATCCCGGCGGTCGCGCGCTGCGGCAAGGCGTTGGCGGCGTGGCCCCCGTCGAGCAAAGTGGCGACGCAGGTCGTGCGCAGGAGCGCGTTCATGGCGGGATCGGCCGAGAGCGCGCGGGCGGCGTCCGCATCGGTTGGGTTCGCGGCAAGGGTGCGCATCGCGGTGCCGACCGCGTCCTTGCGGAGCGCGCCGGCCTTGGCGAGATAGGCCTGCGAGACCGGGTTCAAGTGAACCGGGAATTGCACGGCGCCGACCTTGAGGATCGCCGCGGCAAGCCGGTAGATCGCGTTGTCGGGCAGCGGGACCGAGCTGTGCCCGCCGGGGTTGGTGACTTCGAGAATGTAGTTGCGCGGCGACTTCTGCGAAACCTGGACGCCGAGCGTCTCGGGTCCCCCGCCGGGCGCGGTCCGTCCGCCGCCGCCTTCGTTCAGCGCGAAGCCGGCCTTCAGCAGTTCGGGGCGGTTTTCGACCAGCCAGCGGGCGCCGTTCAGGACGTTGGGGTTGCTGCCTTCCTCGCCGCAGGTCAGTGCCAGCTTGATCGTGCGGCGCGGCTTGTAGCCGGCGGCGCGCAGGCGAATGAGCGAGTCCGAGAAGATCGCGGCCTGCGCCTTGTCGTCGCTGGTGCCGCGGGCGTAGAAAAAGCCGCCTTCCTCGATCAGCTTGAACGGTTCGCGGACCCAGTCCTCGCGCTTGGCCTCCACTACGTCGATATGGGCGAGCAGCAGCATGGCGGGCAGTTTCGCGTCGCTGCCGACCCAGGTGGCAACGAGGCCGCCGTCGCGGGCGCGGCCGGGTGGCACATAGAGGACCAGTTCCTTGTCGCTGAACCCCGCCGCGCGCAGCCGGGTCGCGATCTGTTCGGCGGCCGTCGTGCAGTTGCCGACCGACGAGGTCGTGTTGGTTTCGACCAGTTCCCGGTACAATTCGCGGAAGGCGACCCGATCGGGCCGCGCGGGCGGGGTCTGCGCCGCGGCGGGCAGCGACTGGACCGCGAGGGCGGCGGTGATCAACAGGGCGGGAGCGCGCTTCATCGATGGGGAGCCTTCCGGGAACAGGGCCGTGCTGCGGTGCCGCATGGTGTGGCATGGCAAAGGGACCGGGCGCAATGTCCCCAAGGGTCCCAAAACGCAGTCCGGACGAGGAGCGGTTGCATTCGTGGCCGACCGCATTACTCCGTCTAGAAAACGACGAGGACGCTCCGGGGAGATGGATATGCGCCGACTGGCCGCGATGGTGGTGCCGTTGCTGTTCGCGCAGGCGGGCGCCGCGCAGGACCGGCCGGTTGTGCCGATGTCGCCGCAGATCGACGCCAGCCGCCCGGACTGGGAGAACCCCGCGATATTCGAACGCGGCAAGGAGCCGGCGCGGGCGACCGGGTTTCCGTTCGAGGATCGCGCGAAGGCAATCGCGGGGGACATGGCGGCGTCGGCGCGGTTCCTGTCGCTGAACGGGGCTTGGCAGTTTCACTTTTCGCCGAACGTCGAAGGCGCGCCGGCGGATTTCTATCGCGACGATTACGACGTGTCGGGGTGGAAGCCGATCCGCGTGCCGGCGGACTGGCAGACCGAAGGTTATGACCAGGCGCGCTACAATAACATCACCTATCCGTTTCCGGCGAACCGGCCGCTGATCCCGCATGATCGCAATCCGGTGGGATCGTATCGTCGCGATGTCGAGGTGCCGGCCGGGTGGGCGGGGCAGGACGTGCTGCTGCATATCGGGGCGGCGGGTTCGGCCTACTATGTCTGGGTCAATGGCCGGATGGTCGGGTATAGCGAGGACAGCAAGCTGCCGTCCGAGTTCGACGTGACGCGGCATCTGCGACCGGGGCGCAACAGCATCTCGATCCGCGTCTATCGCTGGTCCGACGGGTCTTACCTGGAGGATCAGGATTTCTGGCGGGTGTCGGGGATCGAGCGCGACGTGTTCCTGATGGCGGCCCCCAAGGCGCGGGTGCGCGATTTCGCGGTCAAGGCCGGGCTGACCAACGGGTGGCGCGACGGGACGCTGGACGTGACGGCGAAGGTCTTGCCGGGGCGGACCGCGATGACGGTGCGGACGACGTTGCTGGAGGGCGCGCGGACCGTGACGCAGCGGAGTGCTGTGGTGCGGCCGGGCGCGGGCGAGCGGAGCGTGCGGTTGAGCGCGCGGGTGGCGGACGTGCGGTCCTGGTCCGCCGAGACGCCGAACCTCTACACTTTGCTGGTCGAGATGATCGACGCGCAGGGCAAGGTGATGCAGGCGACGGCGCAGCGGATCGGGTTTCGCGACGTGGCGGTGCAGGGCGGGCGGCTGACGGTGAACGGGCGGCCGGTGTATATCCGCGGGGTCAACCGGCACGAGCACGACCCCGACACGTTCCACGTCATATCGATGGCGTCGATGCGTCGCGATATGGAGATGATGAAGCGCAACAACGTCAACGCCGTGCGCACATCGCATTATCCGAACGATCCGCGCTGGTACGATCTGGCGGACGAATATGGCCTGTACGTGATGGACGAGGCGAACGTCGAGTCGCACGCCTACATGGAGATGGGCTGGAAGGGCGACCGCGAGCGCGAGCTTTACCAGATCGGGTACGACCCGGCGTGGGACGCGGCGCATGTCTCGCGCGTCGCCAACATGGTGGAGCGCGACAAGAACCACCCGTCGATCATCTTCTGGTCGCTGGGGAACGAGGCGGGGATCGGGCCGGCGTTCGCCAAGGCGGCGGCGGAGGCCCGGCGGCGCGATCCGACACGGCCGATCAGCTATTTGGGCTGGGGGACGTTGAGCGAGCCGAAGCCGAACGCCTATGCCGATATCTTCGCGCCGATGTATTATAGCGTGGATCAGACGATCGCCTATGCGCGCAACAAGCGGTTCACGCAGCCGCTGATCCAGTGCGAATATTCGCACATGCAGGGGAATAGCGGCGGGAACCTCGCGGATTACTGGGACGCGATCTATGCCAATCCGAAGCTGCAGGGCGGGTTCGTGTGGGACTGGGTCGACCAGTCGATGCATGCGCGCGATGCGAACGGGGAGCCTTATTGGGGGACGGGGAACCTGTATGGGCCGAACCCGGGCGGTGACATCGAGTTCGGCGACGGCCTGATCCAGCCGGACCGGACGCCGAACCCGAGCCTGTTCGAGCTGCGCAAGGTGTATCAGCCGATCGCGTTCCGGGCGGACGACCTGGCGGCGGGGCGGTTCACGATCGCGAACCGGCAGGATTTCAGCGATCTGTCGGGGTACGAGCTGGGCTGGGTGATGCTGGAGGACGGCGTTGCGGTGGCGCGTGGGGCGATGCCGGCGGTGAGCGTCGCGGCGCGGGCGGAGGGGGCGGTGACTGTGGCGATGCCCGCGGTGCCGCGGCGGGCGGGGCATGAATATGTCATGACGCTGACCGCGCGGGCGTGGGGTGGGGCGGTGCCGATGGTGCCGGCGGGGAGCCTGGTGGCCTGGGAGCAGTTCGTGTTGCCGGCGGTTGCGGAGGAGCCCGTGGTGGTGGCCGGTGCGGTGACGGTGCGCGATGCGGAGGGGCGGGTGACGCTGTCCGTGGGAGACGCGGCGCTGGTGGTGGACCGGGCGACCGGGATGGTGGCCTACGACAAGGGTGGCAGCGCGGTGCTGAGCGGGGGGAGTCCGGACTTCTATCGCGCGCTGACCGACAATGATCTGGGGACCAAGGTGGAGCGGACCCATGCGGTGTGGCGCGATGCGTCCGCGCGCCGGACGGTGGAGGCGGTGACGGTGGAGCGGAGCGGCGAGGGGGCCGTGGTCGTGGTGCGGTTCCTCGTCGGCGACGGGGCGGCGCGCTTCGAGAACCGGTATCGGATGCTGGGCGACGGCAGCGTGACCGTCGATGCGGCGTTCACGCCGTTGCTTAGCGGGTTGCCCGATCCGTTGCGTGTCGGGCTCGCGTACCGGATGCCGTCGGGGTTCAAGGGCGTCGAATGGTACGGCAAGGGGCCGCACGAGAGTTATGTGGATCGGCAGGCGGGGGCGGCGCTGGGGCGCTGGGCCGGGGCGATCGCGGACCAGAACCATGACTATATGCGGCCGCAGGAGACGGGAAATAAGGTCGGCGTGCGCTGGATGCGGGTGAGCGGGGCGGGGGTGCCGGCGCTGATGGTGCGTGGGGCGGCGCCGCTGTCGATGAACGTGCTGGGCTTTCCGTATGACGATCTGGCGCGGCGGCCGCCGGGGACGCGGAAGAGCAGCGATATCCTGCCGCATGGCGAGGTGAGCCTGGCGATCGATGCGGTGCAGAGTGGGCTGGGCGGGACGGATAGCTGGAGCGCGCTCGGGCGGCCGCTGGAGCGGTACCGGATCGCGGTGGCGCCGGTGCGGTATCGGTTCACGCTGTGGGCGGGCGGTGGCGAGTTGGCCGGCGCGGGGGCGATGCCGGCTTCGGCGACAGGAGGCGAGGTGGCGTTCTGATCGTCGGGGCATGAACGCGCTTGGTTAATGTGCCGGGCTGGGACGGGCGTAGAGCGGCACTGGTCTTGTCGGTCGCTTTGCGCGATGGCGGGCGGGACGACGGGAGCGGTGCGATGACGGGCGGAACGGGACAAGCGAGCTGGAAGCCGGTGGCGTATGTCGCGCTGGGGATTGCGGTGCTGGGTCCGGTCGCGTGGATCGCCGGGATTTCGGCGCGGGAGCCGGTGGTGCCGGCTGCGGCCCCGGTTCGGGTTGCGGCGGCGAAGCCCGCGGTTGCTCCTACTCCTGCTGCGGCGCCGGTGGATCAGGGGATGGTGATCAAGCGCGTGCTGGATGTGCCGCGGCCGTTTACGCATGGCGACTATGTGTGGGACGAGGCGGGCGTGCCGGCGGGGCCGATGATCGTGACGGTCGACCTGGTCGCGCAGACGCTGTCGGTGTTCCGCGGCGGATACGAGATCGGGACCGCGGTGGTGATGTACGGCGCGGACGAGCGGCCGACGCCGACCGGCATCTTCCCGATCACGCAGAAGGATGCGGACCATGTGTCCAACCTGTACGATGCGCCGATGCCGTACATGCTGCGGCTGACCAATGACGGCGTGGCGATCCATGGCAGCGACGTGGAATGGGGCACGGTGACGCATGGCTGCATCGGCGTGCCGACGGCGTTTGCGGCGAAGCTGTTCAAGGTGATGAAGCTGGGTGATCGGGTGATCATCACGCGCGGCGAGATGTTGGGGCAGGGGCAGGCTATCAAGGCTGCTTGAGCCGCACGGAGCTGCGCGGTCTCAGAGATCGATTGCGATGGAAACGTACTGGTTGACGACGTTGGGGCTGCGCGTGATGGGAAAGGCGGTCCCCATTGCCCGGGCATGGACGATGCGAACCGGTATCCCGGCAGACAGCAGGTAGCGCCGGACCGCGGCGGCACGCCGTTCGGACAGGGGAAGCGTGACGTGCAGCGGGCCTTCCGCACGGTCGGCATGACCAAGGATCGTAATCCCTAGCGTTCGATCATTGCGCACCGCGCGGACGAAATTATCGAGTATTTGTCGGCTCTCCGTCGTGACGGTAGCATCCCCCGTCCGGAAGAACACAACGAACGGATCGTTGACGGCTGGCGCAAGGGGGGCGGGCAATAAAACCCGGTGCTCGACGGTAATCGCCAGAAGAAGCGCTGTCAGCATAGTGGCGGCATGGCATGGCGGTCTTGTCGGTGCAATCGGCGTTCGGGGCAGACCGTTGGCTTCACCTTCGTGACGGCCAAGCTGCACCCGTCGTTGCCTGCGACATTTCCAAGATCGCTGTCGACGGCGGCCGGTTCGGCCGTAGCTATTCCGCCAGGCGGGTGTAGCGGCCGTCCAGATACACCAGCGGGTCGACGTCGCCGTAGGAGCGGACGTCGACGAGGCGGCCGATGAAGAGGCCGTGAGTGCCGTAGCCGAGCGAGACGTCGTTGTGGCAGACGAACGCGGCCTGGGCGTCGGCAAGCATCGGCAGGCCGCGCGGGCCGGTGATCCAGTTGCCGGTGGCGAAGCGGTCCTCGCCCGAGGCGCCGCCACCGCAGGCGCGGCTGACATCCTCGTGCATCGCGCCGAGCACGTTGATGCAGAAATCCGCGCCGGCCGCGAGCGGGGCGTGGAGCGAGGCAGAGCGGTTGACCGAGACGATCATCGACGGCGGATCCATCGACAGCGCATCGACCGCGGTCGCCGCCATCGCATAGCGGCGACCGTTGTGGAGCGCGGTGATGACCGTGACCGACTTGGCCATCCGGCGCAGGGCCACCCGGACCGCGGCGGCGAGCGTCGCGGTGTCGGTGGCGGGCGGGATATCCAGATCGGTCGCGGTCGTCATTCGGCGCTCCAGTAGATGTCGATCGCGGCTTCGGTCGCGGCCAGCACGCGGCCGATCGGCAGGGTGGAGGACGGACCCTCTTCGATCGCGCGTTCCAGCGTCGCCTTCTTCACGTCGCCGGCGATCGTGACGATCATGGCGTGGCCACCGGCGAGTGCCGGCAGCGTCAGCGTAACGCGGTTGGCGGGGCGATCGGCGGGCATCGGATCGGGCCGGACGCCGACCGCACGGCGCGCGGCGGGGCCGTTCACCGCATGGTTGAAGTCGGGACCCGGGAAGATCGACGCGGTGTGGCCGTCCTCGCCCATGCCCAGCCAGACGAGGTCGGGGGGGAAATGCAGGTCGGCGAGGCGCGCGTCGGCGGCGCGGCCGGCGGCGGCGGGATCGTCCGTCGCGGTGGCGCCGCGGACGAGCGGCACGAGCGTCGCGCCGGTCTTGCCCGCCATCTTGGTCAGTTCGGCGAAATTGCTGAGCTTGTCGTCATCGGGCACGATCCGGTCGTCGGTCAGCGTGATGACGACCTTGTCCCAGGCGATCTTGCGCTTGCCGAGTTCCGCGAAGATCGCGGCCGGCATGCTGCCGCCGGTGACCGCGAGCAGCGCATGGCCGCGACCGGCGAGCGCGCGTTCGATCACAAATTCGATATCGTCGGCGACCTGTTGCGCCAGGCTGTCGCGATCCTCGAACTCCCACCATTCGGCTTCGATCATCGGTAGGGTCTCCTTGGGGTGTCGCGCGGGGCATAGCGGATGGCGGCGGGGGTGGCGAGGGGGGGCTTCTGCCGCTCTTCGATGGTTGGGATGTTCCGGTCGATGCCCAGTGGTACCAAGCTAAGCCCCTCTCCCAACCCTCTCCCCGGAGGGGAGAGGGCTTTAGGGTCTCAGAGCGTCCGCACCAGCAGGTTGGCGATGGCGGCCCAGGGGGGGTCGGCGAGGACTTGCTGGCGCATGCCGGCGCCGAGCGGGAGCATCTGGAGCTTGCCGGCTTCGCGGCCGATGAGGCGGCCGAACAGAAAGCGGCCGGCGGGGCGGGGCACGAGGATGTCGCGGTTGAGCGCTGACGGGAAGCCGTCGGGTCCGACGCGGCGGCACCAGAGCACGTCGCCCGCGCGGTAGTCGCCGACGCCGGCGTCGACGATGACCGCGACATGATCGGGCGCGGGGCGGGGCGGCAGGACGGCGTCGGATTGCCGCGGGGCGTGCGCGCCGGTGCCGCCGAGGATCGCGGCGACGGCCAGATCGGCCTGATCGGGCAGGCGGACGAGATCGGCGGCGGGAACGCCGAGCGCCGCGGCGATGCGGTTGAGCCAGCCGACCGACACGGTGCGCATCCCGGTCTCCAGCCGGCCGATCGTCTGCGCCGTGGTGGGCGGGGTGCAGGCGTCGGCGACGTCCTGCAACGTCATGCCCTTGGCCCGGCGGACATCGCGGATGACGGTAATCATGGAGGGCTCCTAACCAGTAAGGTTATTTCCCTGTCCTACAATCGTGACGTTGTGGCAAGTGTCCCTTCGTAGCGGAGGATGGTGGCATGGGCGTGATACTCGATCGACGGGGGCAGGCGGTGATGGCGGCGCTGGCGGCGCTGGCGGCGGGGCGCAGGTTGTCGGACACGCCGGTGGCGTTGGTCGAGGTGCTGGTGCGCGCGGACCTGGCGCAGATGACGGAGGGCGGACTGGTCGCTACCGAGGCGGGGCGCGGCTGGTCGGTGCGCGATGCGACGCCGGAGGGCGCGAACCGGATGCTGGTGGAGCGGAACCTGGCGGCGGTCGAGGGGGCGGGGCGGCGCGTGACGGTCAATCTGGGCGAGTCGCCGCTCGGCTGGCTGCGTGCGCGGGGGCATGTGACCGCGCGGCAATATGATGCGAGCGAGCGGGTGCGGGCGGACTGGGAGACGGCGCAGCTGGCGCCGCGCGTGACGATGCGGTGGGACCCGGCCGCGACGCCCGGCGGTGGTGGCGCGGGCGGCGCGATCGATCCTTCGGGCGCGCAGTTGTCGGCGAAGCGGCGGTTCGAGGCGGCGGTGGCGGCGGCCGGGCCGGGGTTGTCCGACGTGCTGTGGCGGGTGGCGTGCGCGGGCGAGGGGCTGGAGGCCGCGGAGCGCGCGCTGGGGTGGCCGAAGCGGTCGGGCAAGCTGGTGCTGGGGCTGGCGCTCGACCGGCTGGCGGATCATTATGGCCTGGGGTGAGGAGCCTGGAAGAGGATAAGCGATGATCCTGTACGGAAGTTCGTTTTCGCCGTTCGTGCGGAAGGTTCTGGCGTTCGCGGCGGAGAAGGGGGTCGCGATCGACCTTCACCGTGTCGGGCGGGGGAGCGACGACCCGGCGTTCCGCGAGGCGAACCCGTTGGGCAAGATGCCGGCCCTGCGGGACGGCGACTATCTGCTGGCCGATTCGTCGGCGATCGTCGCGTATATCGAGGCGCTGCATCCCGAGCCGGCGTTGATCCCGGCTGAGCCGCGGGCGCGGGGGACGGCCATGTTCTGGGACGAGTATGGCGATGCGGAGCTGTTCGATGCGATCCGGCCGCTGTTCTTCAACCGGGTGGTGAGCCCGCGGTTCGAGGGCAAGCCGGGCGATCTGGCAGCGGCGGACGCGAGCGAGGCGGACGTGGTGCCGGGGGTGCTGGCGTATCTGGAGGCGCGGATCCCGGAGAGTTTGTTTCTGGTCGAGGACCGGATCACGCTGGCGGATCTGGCGGTGGTCAGTCCGTTGGTGAACCTGGAGCATGCGGGTGGCACGCTCGACGGGTTCCCGCGGATCGCGGCCTACAAGGCGGCGATCCTGGCGCGGCCGTCCTTTGCGGGGTTGGTGGAGAAGGAGCGGGCGTTGCTGGCGCGGATGGGGTGAGGGGGCTGGAGTGGCTCCCCTCCCGCGTCATCCCGGCGGAGGCCGGGATCTCGTGCAGGTGAAGGGCTCACCGCTGACCGAAGGGAGATCCCGGCTTTCGCCGGGATGACGGTTTGTGGTGGTGGGCGTCTCGGTCCGGGCCGGTGATGCTGACCGGGTGTGGTGGCTCAGGCTTCGCCGGCCCCTTCGGCGGCCGCCGCGGTGTCGCGGTAATAGGGTTCGACCTTGCCCTTCAGCGTGATGGTCATCGGGTTGCCCTTGCGGTCGAGCGTGCGGCCGACGGCCATCTTTACCCAGCCTTCGGAGATGCAATATTCGTCGACGTTGGTTTTTTCGACGCCGTTGAAGACGATGCCGACGCCGCGCTGGAGATGCTCGGGGATGAAGAACGGGCTCTTCGGGTTCGTCGACAGGCGGTCGGGGGGCGTGTCGGACGTAGCCGCGGCCTGATCGGCGGCCGTCTGTTCGGGAGCGGCCTGCGCCTGCCCGGCGAGCGGCTGGTCGGCGGGGATCTGGTCGGGGGTCTGGTCGGTCATGATGCGTTCCGTGCTTCGTGTTTCGTGTCCGATAGCGCGGTGCAGCAAATTACGCTATCGGCGCGGCCATGTTGAATCTGAACGGTATCACGGTGCGTCTTGGCGGACGCACGATCCTCGACCGCGCGACCGCCGCGTTGCCGACGCGGGCGCGCGTCGGCCTGATCGGGCGGAACGGCGCGGGCAAGTCCACGCTGATGAAGGTCATCTGCGGCCTGGGCGACGCCGACGCGGGCACGGTCGAGATGCCGAAGGGCGCCAAGATCGGCTATATCGCGCAGGAAGCGCCGTCGGGTACCGCGACGCCGTTCGAGACGGTGCTGGACGCCGACCTGGAGCGCAAGGCGTTGCTGGAGGAGAGCGAGACCGAGCAGGACCTCGACCGGCTGGGCGAAGTGCATGAGCGGCTGATCGCGATCGACGCTTATGGCGCGCCGGCGCGGGCGGCGCGGATCCTGGTGGGTCTCGGGTTCGACGAGGAGATGCAGGGGCGGCCGCTCGACAGCTACTCCGGTGGCTGGAAGATGCGGGTGGCGCTGGCGGCGTTGCTGTTCTCCGGTCCGGACCTGCTGATGCTCGACGAGCCGTCGAACCATCTCGACCTGGAAGCCACGATGTGGCTGGAGAATTTCCTGAAGGGCTACCGCGCGACGATGGTGGTGATCAGCCACGAGCGCGACCTGCTGAACAATGTCGTCGACTATATCCTGCACCTCGAGAATGGCACGACCACGCTGTACGCGGGCGGGTATGATTCGTTCGAGCGGCAGCGGGCGGAGCGGCTGGCGCAGCTGGAGTCGGCGCGGGCGAGCCAGGCCAAGCAGCGCGAGAAGTTGCAGGACTATATCGCGCGCAATTCGGCACGCGCATCGACCGCCAAGCAGGCACAGTCGCGCGCCAAGGCGCTGGCCCGGATGCAGCCGATCGCGAGTGCGGCTGAGGATCCGACGCTGTCGTTCAACTTCCCCGATCCGACCGAGCTGCGGCCGCCGCTGGTGACGCTGGACATGGCGGCGGTGGGTTATGCCGAGACGCCGATCCTGCAGCGGCTGAATTTCCGGCTGGACCCGGATGATCGGGTCGCGCTGCTCGGCCGGAACGGCAACGGCAAGACGACGCTGGCGCGGCTGCTGGCGGCGCAATTGCCCGCGATGGACGGCGAGATGACGTCGAGCGGCAAGATGAAGGTCGGGTATTTCACGCAGTACCAGGTCGAGGAACTCGACACGTCCGACACGCCGCTGGAGCATATGACGCGGATCATGAAGGGGATGAGCCCCGGTGCGGTGCGCGCGCAGCTCGGGCGGTTCGGGTTTTCCGGCGACAAGGCGCTGACCAAGGTCGGCAAGCTGTCGGGCGGCGAGCGGGCGCGGCTGGCGCTGGCGCTGATCACGCGGGAGGCGCCGCACATGCTGATCCTCGACGAGCCGACGAACCATCTGGACGTCGATTCGCGCGAGGCGCTGGTCCAGGCGCTGAACGATTATTCGGGTGCGGTGGTGCTGGTGAGCCATGACCGGCACATGCTGGAGTTGACCGCGGACCGGCTGGTGCTGGTCGATAATGGGACGGCGACGGAATATTCCGGGTCGCTCGACGACTATACCGAGATGGTGCTGAAGGGGTCGGGCAGCTCGTCCGGCGATGCGGCGTCGGGCGGCGGCAAGAACAAGTCGAAGCAGGACCGGAAGGCCGCGGCGGAGCTGCGCGAGAAGTCGCAGGGGTTGAAGAAGGCCGTACAGGCGGCGGAGCGCGAGATGGCCAAGTTCTCGGCGATCCGCGGGGAGATCGACCTGGCGATGTTCGATCCGAAGTCGGCCGGGGCGGCTTATGCGAAGCTGACGATGTCGGAGCTGATGAAGAAGCGGGCCGAGGCGGAGGCCGGGCTGGCTGCGGCTGAGGCGGTCTGGGTCGAGGCAAGCGAGGTTCTGGAGAAGGCGAGCTGAGGCTTGTTGTTGCGGGGATGGGCTTGTGGGGGTGCTTGACCGGGGGGAGATCCCGGCGTTCGCCGGCATGACGGTTTGGGGGTTGGCGGGCTATTCGGGCCGGGGGGACCGATGAAGAGGCCGAGCTGAGGCTCTCTTAGCCCCTCTCCTTCAGGTGAGGGGTTGGGGTGGGGGCAACCGCTTCATACCTGCGACGTTGCTAAGTTGACGATGTCAGCCCCACCCCAACCCCTCCCCTGAAGGGGAGGGGCTTAGAAGTAGAAGGACCCCCTTATGAATTATCGCAGGATCGGGCGTTGGGCGGCGGGCGTGGGGGCGGTCGCGGTGGCGGGTGCGGGGTTGTACTGGCTGAAGGAGCGGACGACCGAGAAGGCGGATTATGTGACCGTCGAGGAGGACGGCGTGTTCGAACTGCGGCGTTATCCGCCGATCCTGGTGGCGCGGACGGTGCAGCCGGGCGGGCGCGATCGGGCGCTTGGGCAGGGGTTCGGCGTGCTGGCCGGCTATATCTTTGCCGAACACCGCGAGGGCGATGAGATCGCGATGACCGCGCCGGTGCTGGCCGAGCGGACGGAGGGGCGCGGCTGGACCGTGAGTTTCGTGATGCCCAAGGCCTATACGCGCGACACGTTGCCGACCCCCGACGCGGGGATCGAGATCGAGCTGATCGCGGCGCGGCGGGTGGCGACGATCCGCTTTCCGGGCAAGGCGGACGATGCGTTGCTGGCGGAGAAGAGCGCGCAGCTGGCGGCGTGGATCAAGGCCCGCGGGCTGGAGCCGGTGGGCGGCGTGGAGCATGCGTTCTTCAACTCGCCGTTCATTCCCGGGCCGCTGAAGCATAATGAGGTTTGGCAGGCCGTCGTCTGACTCCAGTTCCGTCATCCCGGCGGAGGCCGGGATCTCGTTCTGGCTTGCGGTTCGGTTCGACCAAAGGGAAATCCCGGCTTTCGCCGGGATGACCATCTAAAAGAGAACCAGATCGGTTAAAAGAGGTTGACATCGGCGCGCTGTTCTGGCACATGACGTGAACGATGAGAAATTCCGAAAGGGGCCGGGGCGGAGACGCTTTCCGGCCCCTTCGTCGTCCGGGGGGCATGACGCATGGGGGATACGGCGAAGGAGAAGGCCGACAAGCCGGCGACCTGGTCGGCGACGATCGAGAAGGGGTTTCTGGAGGAGCTGGCCGGGTCCGCCAATGTGACGCAATCGGCGATTGCGGTGGGGACGACCGACAAGCGGGCGTGGCAGCGGCGGCAGGCGGATGCGAAGTTCCGCGCGGCGTTCCTGCGCGCGCTGGCCGAGGGGTATCTGCGGCTGGAACTGCGGATGCTGCAACGTGCGCTGGCGCGGGCGGCGGGGGGCGAGGCGGAGCGCGATGCGCCGACCAGCCACGAGGAGCGGACGTGGTTGCAGCTGCTGCGGCAACACCGCGGGGCGGTGCAGGCGACCGGCATCTTCGAGGAGATCGACGACCTGGGCGTGGTGACCGACCGGATCGACGAGAAACTGTCAGAGATGAAGCGCCGGCTGGAAAGCATCTCGGAATGAGCGGGGGGCGGGGCCATGGAACGATCGCTGGGCGAACGGCTGGCGTTGCTGCCGGATGCGGAGCGGCGGCGGATGCTGCGCCGGCTGGGCGAGGGCGCGCGCGGGCTGGAGCATCACTGGGCGCTGTGGGCGCGGCCGGGGCAGCGTGCGCCGCCGGGCGACTGGCGGTTGTGGCTGATGCTGGGCGGGCGCGGGTTCGGCAAGACGCGGGCCGGGGCGGAATGGGTGCGCGCGCAGCTGGAGGGGCGGCCGGGGGTGCAGGCGGCGCTGGTCGGTGCGACCTATGCCGAGGCGCGGGCGGTGATGGTGGAGGGGGAGAGCGGGCTGCTGGCGATCGCGCCGCGGAAGGCGCGGCCGGTGTGGGAACCCTCGCTGCGCCGGCTGCGGTGGCCCGGCGGGGGGACGGCGACGGTCTATTCCGCCGCCGAACCGGAGGCGTTGCGCGGGCCGCAGCATCATGTGGCCTGGGCGGACGAGATCGCGAAATGGAAGGGGGGCGATGCGGCATGGGACAATCTGGCGATGGGATTGCGGCTGGGGCGAGCCCCGCGGATCGTGGCGACCACGACGCCGCGGCCGGTGCCGCTGGTCCGCCGGCTGATCGCGATGCCGGGCGTGGTGGTGACGCGCGGGCGGACGGCGGACAATCGCGCGAACCTGGCGGATGCGTTCGTGGCGACGATGGATGCGCTGTACGGTGGCACGCGGCTGGGGCGGCAGGAGCTGGACGGCGAGTTGATCGAGGAGATCGACGGTGCGCTATGGAGCCGGGCGCTGATCGAGTCGTGCCGGCGCGACGTGGCGGTGCCGGCGGTGCGGACCGTGGTGGCGGTCGATCCGCCGGCGGGGGCGACGGCGACGTCGGACGCCTGCGGGATCGTGGTGGTGACGCTGGGCGCGGACGGGGTGGCGCAGGTGGTGGCCGACGCCAGCGTGCAGGGCGTGAGCCCGGAAGGCTGGGCGCAGGCGGTGGCGGATGCGGCGGCGACACACGGGGCGGACCGCGTGGTGGCGGAGGCGAACAATGGCGGCGCGATGGTCGAGAGCGTGCTGCGCGCCGCGAACCACGCGATGCCGGTGAAGTTGGTGCATGCCAGCCGCGGCAAGGTGGCGCGGGCGGAGCCGGTGGCGGCGTTGTACGAGGCGGGGCGCGCGGTGCATGTCGGCGCTTTGCCGCGGCTTGAGGACGAGCTGGCGGGGCTGCTGTCGGGCGGCAGTTACGTGGGGCCGGGGCGTTCGCCGGATCGGGCGGATGCGCTGGTGTGGGCGATGACCGAGCTGATGCTGGGGCGCGGGGGTGGCGCGCCGGGTTTAAGGGTTTTGTAATTTCATAGGGTGTGCGCGTCTCGGCTGCGCTCGACGGGTCCCTCGACTTCGCTCGGGATGGACGGTTCTGGCTTTTTAGGAGTGCTGTCATGTGGTTGTTCGGGCGGAAGTCCGGGCGTGCGGAGGCGCGTCCGGCGTTGGTGCGGAGTGCGGGGGGCGGCGTCTTGGGAGACTGGCCGCGCGGGTATGAGGCGCAGGTGCGGGCGGCGTATCTGGGCAATGCGGTGGCGCAGCGATCGGTGCGGATGGTGGCGGATGCGTGTGGCAGCGTGACCGTGCTGGCGGCCGATCAGGGGCACGTCGCGGAACGCATCGTGAAGCCGGTGCTGGAGACGGTGGCGGCGCAGATGCTGTTACACGGCAACGCCTATCTGCTGATCGGGTGCGGGGCGGACGGGGTGCCGGAGGCGCTGTATCCGCTCAGGCCGGAGCGGGTGACGGTGGAGGCGGACGCGGGCGGGTGGCCGGTGGCGTACCGGTACCAGGCGGGCGCGGTGACGACGCGTTACCCGGTTGCGGGGGAGGGCGGCGCGGGGGGTGTCGTGCACCTGAAGGCGCTGCATCCGCTCGACGATCATTATGGGGTCGGGTCGCTGGGTGCGGCGGCCGGGCCGGTGGCGATCCACAATGCGGCGACGCAGTGGAACAAGGCGCTGCTCGACAATGCGGCGCGGCCGTCGGGGGCGCTGGTCTATGATCCGGGCGAGCCGGGGGCGGTGCTGAGCCGTGACCAGTATGACCGGTTGAAGGCGGAGATGGAGGCGAGCTTCGCGGGCTCCACCAACGCCGGGCGGCCGATGCTGCTGGAGGGGGGCCTGAAGTGGCAGGCGATGAGCCTGTCGCCGGCCGACATGGATTTCGTCGGACTGAAGGCGGCGGCGGCGCGCGAGATCGCGCTGGCGTTCGGGGTGCCGCCGATGCTGCTCGGGCTGCCGGGCGACAATACCTACGCCAATTATGCGGAGGCAAACCGCGCGCTGTGGCGGCTGACCGTGCTGCCGCTGGTGGCGCGGTTGCTGGACGGCGTGTCGGACGGGTTGGCGGGGTGGTGGCCGGGGCTGGCCCTGGTCGTCGACCTGGATGCGGTGCCGGCGCTGTCGGGTGATCGCGCCGCGATGTGGGGGCAGGTGGCGGCGGCGGATTTCCTGTCGCGCGCGGAGAAGCGCGAGCTGCTGGGGTTTGCGGTTGAGGGGGAGGCGGGCGGTTCCCCGGCGGAGGCCGGGGCCTAGACGCGGCCGTTTCACCTAGGCCCCGGCCTTCGCCGGGGAACTTGCAGGCGATGTGGGGGAGGATGGGATGACCGATGTGGCGATGTTGGCGCGGTTGCTGTGCCAGGCGGAGGAGGAGGGGGCGGCGCTGGTGACGTTGCGCGCGCTGATCGAGGAGGCGAGCGAGGCGGGGGCGGGGCGGGCGCTGGAGCGGCTGGGGTTGAGCGACGTGTCCGCACGCAACGATATCAGTGCTTTGCGCGAGCTTCTGAAGGCGTGGCGTGATGCGAAGGTATCGGCGCGCAACGCGGTGCTGGCGTGGGCGATGCGGACTGCGCTGGCGCTGCTGCTGGTCGCGATGGCGGCGCGGCTGGGGCTGACCGAGTTGCTGAAGCCATGAGTGTGGTGCGGTTCGAGGGCTATGCGGCGCTGTTCGACGTGGTCGACCGCGGTGGCGATATCGTGCGGTCGGGGGCGTTTGCGCGCAGTCTCGCCGGAAGGCCGGGGCGGGTCGCGTTGCTGCGTCAACATGGCGGGTTGCGACCGGTCGGGACGATCGACGTGGCTGTCGAGGATGCGCGCGGGCTGCGCGTCGCCGGACAGGTGCCGGCGGGGTCGGCGATGGCGGCGGCGTTGCTGGCCGGTGACGTGACGGGGTTGTCGTTCGGATATCGTTCGCGGCGGGAACGCCGGGGAACATATCGTGAACTGATCGACGTCGACCTGCTCGAAGTGTCGCTGGTGGCGGTACCGATGCAGCCGGGGGCGCGGGTCGATCGGGTGTGGTGAGGCGACCGCCTTGCCGACAAGATTTTTAACAGGAGAGACATATGTACGAAGTGAAGGCAGATGCGTTCGGGCGGCCGGCCTTGTCGGGTGCGCGGGCGGATGGCGCGGTGACGGCGTTCGTGGAGGGGTATCTGCGCGCCGGGCGCGAGGTGGGCGTCGAGCTGAAGAGTGTGAACGGCGTGACCGATGCGGCGGGCGGCTATGCCGTGCCGGAGGAGATCGACCGGCGGATCGATGCGACGTTGGCGAGCATCTCGCCGATCCGGAGCATCGCGCAGGTCGTGAAGGTCGGGACCGCGGGATACCGCAAGCTGGTGACGCGCGGGGCGACGCCGTCCGGCTGGGTCGCCGAGACGGCGGGGCGGCCGGAGACAGGTACGCCGGTGTTCGCGGAGATCGCGCCGCCGATGGGCGAGCTGTACGCCAACCCGGCGGCGAGCCAGGCGATGCTGGACGACGCCGCGTTCGACGTGGAGCAGTGGCTGGCCGACGAGGTGGCGACCGAGTTCGCCCGCGCCGAGGGGGCGGCGTTCGTGTCCGGCAACGGGGTGAACCGGCCGCGCGGCTTCCTGGCCGAACCGGTGGCGCCGGAGGGGGACGCGACGCGCGCGTTCGGGGCGTTGCAATATGTGGCGTCGGGGACCGCAGGCGGGTTCGGCAGCAATGCGCAGGAGCGGCTGATCGACCTGGTCCAGTCGCTGCGCAGTCCGTACCGGCAGGGCGCGTCGTTCGTGATGAACAGCGCGACATTGTCGCTGATCCGCAAGGTGAAGACTGCGGACGGGGCGTTCGTGTGGCAGGCGGGGCTGATCGAGGGGCGGCCCGATACGCTGCTCGGCTATCCGGTGGTCGAGGCCGAGGACATGCCCGACGTGGGCGCGAACAGCGTGGGCATCGCGTTCGGCAATTTCCGGGTGGGGTACCTGATCGCCGAGCGGCAGGAGACGCAGATCCTGCGCGATCCGTTCACCAACAAGCCGTTCGTTCACTTCTACGCCACCAAGCGCGTGGGGGGTGCGGTGGTGAATGCCGAGGCGATCAAGCTGATGAGGTTCTCCGCGAACTGATCGTTCCGGATCAATGGCTTGTTGCCGCCTGGTTCCGGACTTTCGAGCCTGGGACCGGACGGATCTATCGTGGGGAGGGGTGGGATGGCAGCGGTCGGGATCGACGCGGTGAAGGCGTATCTGCGCCTGGAGACGGACGCGGAGGATGCGTTGATCGCGACGCTGGTCGCGGCCGCGGAAGGCGTGGCGGAGCGGTTCCTGGGGGCGCCGCTTGACGGCGAGGTGCCGGCCGCGGTGGCCCAGGGGATCGTGCGGTTGGCGGCGCATTTCCATGCGCACCGCGATGACGATGCCGGGCCGCCCGCGGTGGTGGCGGCGTTGTGGCGGCCTTATAGGCAGATGCGGCTGTGAGCGCGGCGGGATTGGCCGGGTTGCTGCGCGAGCGGGTGACCGTGTTGCGCGGCGATCCGGCGCGCGATGCGCAGGGCGGCGTGTCGGGGGTGTTCACGCTGGTGGGTACGGTGTGGGCGGGGTGCGTGCCGGACGGCGAGCGGCGCTGGCGGATCGCGATGCGGCCTTGTGATGTCGCGGTGGGGGACCGGATCGGGCGGGTTGCGATGCAGCTGCGCGTGGTGCGGGTGCTGGCCGATCCGCGGATGCCGGACCGGATCACGCTGTTTGCGGAGGAAGAACCGTGACGCGGGTCGAGCGGATCGCGCTGCGGCGGCAGCGAGAGGTGATCGCGCGGGTCGCGGAGCGGCTGCGGGCGGTGTTTCCGGAACTGGATGTGGTGGGCGCGGCGGACGGCGTGACGCTGGCGGGGCGCGGGCTGTCGCGGCGGATGCTGGACGATGTGCGGCTGCGCGACCTGCGGGGCATGATCGGGGAGGATGCGACATGAGCGATGCGGCGGGAGCGGTGCAGGCGGCGCTGGTGACGGCGTTGCGGGCGGGCCTGGGCGGCCGGGTGACGGGCGTGTTCGACGGGCCGCCGGCGGGGGCGAAGCTGCCCTATGCGGCGATCGGCGAGGCGACGACCTCGGCCTGGGGCGCGAAGGGACTGGAGGGGCGCGAGCACCGGATCGCGGTGGTGTTGTGGGACGAGGGCGGGCGACCGTCGCGGCTCCACGCGCTGATGGCGCTGGCGGAGGGCGCGATCGAGGAGATGACGCGCGAGCTGGCCGGGCACAGCATCGTGGGGCTGCTTTTCCTGCGCGCGCGGTTGGTGCGCGATGCGGGGCGGCCCTGGGCTGGGCTGGTGGAGTACCGGGTGCGGACGGTTTCGCTGGGGTGAGTTCTACGCCTTCGACCTTATCGATTTGAAGAGGTCGGCCCCACCCCAACCCCTCCCCTGAAGGGGAGGGGCTTTCTGTTTCAACTGGTTAGCGGGAGGTCTTACATGGCGGTAGAAAAGGGAAGTGCGTTCCTGCTGAAGGTCGGGGATGGGGCGGCGAGCCCGGTCTATGCGACCGTGGCGGGGATGCGGACGACGATGTTGTCGATCAACGGCGAGGCGGTGGCGATCACGAGCAAGGCGTCGGGCGGGTGGCGCGAGTTGCTGTCCGGCGCGGGGGTGCGATCGGTGTCGGTGGCGGGGGCGGGCGTGTTCACCGGATCGGCAGCGGAGACGCGGCTGAAGGCGAATGCGCTGGCCGGGCTGCTCGACGATTACGAGCTGAGCTTCGAAAGTGGCGAGCGGTTGCGCGGGCGGTTCCTGGTCGCACGGCTGGACTATTCCGGCGACTATAATGGCGAGCGTTCCTATACGGTTGCGCTGGAATCCTCAGGCCAGGTGGTATCGTCGTGAACCCCGCGCGGGGGGAGGCGGCGCTGACCGTCGACGGTGCGGCGCTGACGCTGCGGCCGAGTTTCGAGGCGCTGGTTGCGGCGGAGGGCGAGCTGGGGCCGCTGTTCGCGCTGGTCGAGCGGGCGGCGGCGGGGACGCTGTCGCTGGCGGAGATCGCGGCGCTGTTCTGGCACGTGGTGGCGGAGCGCGGGCCCGAGCTGACGCGCGAGCGGGTGGGCGAGGCGATCCTGGAGGCGGGGCTGGCGGCGGTGACGCCGGCGTTGCGCACGCTGATCCTGCAGATCCTGCAGGGGCGGTGAGATGACGTTCGGCGCGTTGCGCTTGGGTCACCCACCCCCGGCCCCTCCCTTGAAAGGGAGGGGGGAAGGCGCGTCGTTCGCCGATGCGGCGGTGCGGATGGCGGGGCAGGCGGGGGTGCTGTTCGGCTGGGGTCCGAAGCGGTTCTGGCGCGCGACGCCGGCCGAGCTTGCGGCACTGGCGGCGGTGATCGCGGGCGACACGGACGAACCGCTGGGGCCGCGCGAGCTGGCCGCGATGCAGGAAAGGGATCCAGATGGATGACGAGATCGAACGGTTGGTGATCGGCGTGCGCGCCGACACGGCCGGGTTCGCGCGCGATGTGGCGACGATGCGCGATAGCCTGGCGTCGCCGCTGGAACGCGATGCCGACCGGGCGGGGCGGGCGATCGAGACGGCGCTGGCCCGGGCGGTGCGGACGGGGAAGCTGGGGTTCGACGACCTGAAGCGCAGCGCGCTGGCGGTGCTGGGCGAGATCGCGGCGGCGGCGGTGTCGGGCGGGATCGCTTCGGTGCTTGGCGGTAGTGGGTCGAAGGGCGGCGGTGGGTTGGCGTCGGTGGCGGCGACTTTGGTCGGGGCGGTGGCCGGGCTGCCGGGGCGGGCGACGGGTGGGCCGGTGTCGCCGGGGGCGGCCTATGTCGTGGGCGAGCGTGGGCCGGAGCTATTCGTGCCGACGAGCAGTGGACAGGTGCGGGCGGCGGCGGCTGTGCCAGGGGAGGCGGCGCGGGAGGTGCGAGTGGCGATCTCGGTGAATGTGGCGGCGGGGGCTGCACCGGAGGCGCTGGCACGGTCCTCGCGGCAGGTGGCGCGCGCGGTGCGGACTGCGCTGGCTGCGGCTGAGCGGTGAGATCGCAGGCGTAAGCCCTAAAGGCGCTTCACCTAGAAAAGCCCCTCTCCCCAACCCTCTCCCCGGTGGGGAGAGGGGGCGTGTTGCTCTAATATGGAGGTCCTGATGGGCTGGCGACTGGCTTCGGAGCGGACCGAGACGGGGTATCTCAAGCGGTTCGACGTGCGGTTCTGGACGGTGGATTTTCCGCGGCCGGTAATGGCGTCGGTCGTGACGACGGGGCCGCATGCGTTGCGTGTGGATGCGGTGTTCTACAACCGCGACGACCTGGCCGGGCTGATCTGGGCATCGGAGGACCGGTGGGATCATCCGCTCGCAAGTTACGAGACGGACCGGGATTATCGTGAATGCACGTTGCGGTTCCGGTGGCGGTCGGGGGGCATTCGCGCGCTGGATGCGATCAACGGGCCGACGCTGACGATCGAGGGGCGCGATGCGGCGGGGCAGGCGCGCGCCTGGTATGTGCGGCTGTGGAACTATGCGGTGGGCGATCCGCAGGACGCGGTTGTGTCGATCGATTTCGCGAAGCTGGACGGCGGCTATCTGCTGCCGGGGGAGGCGGACCCGGTGTGGGCGGGGGATATCGACCGGATGTTCGTCTCGCTGGTGGCGCCGGACTATGACCCGGCGGGCGGGAGGCTGGCGACACCGGCCGAGGGGTGGGTCGAGATCTCCGACATGCGGTGCGACGGGGCGGGGTCCGTGCTGGCGCTGGGCGATGCGATGGTGCCGGCGCACGCGATGCGGATCGCGACCGGGTATGACGACGCGTACAACCTGACGCCGGAGCGGGTGCTGCGCAACGCGGTGCTGCTGGGGTACCGCGAGGTCATCAACCACTATGTCGGGATGAGCCATTATTTTCGGCTGGAGCAGGCCGGGAATAACCTGCTCGTCAGCTTGCGGGGCGGTGTGTTGAACGTCGCTTGCGAGAGCTGGCACCGCGACTTCGCCATGCGGTGCAAGTCGTTGGGATATCGGCTGATCCTGTCGCTGAGCTATGAGCTGTTCGATGCGCATGCGTGGGGCGACTGGAAGCAGCGGACGGAGGGCGGCGCGCCGGCGCTGACCGGGTGGGTGCCGCCGTCGACCTTGCTGTCGCCCGCGCATGAGGGGGCGATGAAGTATCTCCATCAGGTGGCGCGCGCGTTCGTGCGGATCGCGGTGGCGGCCGAGCTGGAGCCGTGGTTCCAGGTGGGGGAGCCGTGGTGGTGGGTCGCGCCGGGCGGGCAGCCATGCCTGTACGATGCGGCCGCGCGGGCGGCGTTCGGCGCGGGCCTCGTGTCGATCGCGGATGTGGTGATGCCGATGGATGCGGCGCAGCGCGCGATGCTCGAACAGGCGGGGGCGTTGCTGGCGGCATCGACGTTGGCGCTGCGCGACGCGGTGCGGGCGGAGGCGCCGGGGTGCCGGGTCGCGTTGCTCGTCTATCTGCCGACGGTGCTGGACCGGGCGGCGCCCGAGCTGCGGCGTGCCAACGTGCCGGTGGGGTGGGCGCGGCCAGCGTTCGATGTCCTCCAGCTGGAGGATTATGATTGGGTGACGACCGGCAATAGCGGGGCGACCGCGCGCGGCGTGGACGCGATGACCGCGCGACTGGGGTACCCGATCGACGAGCAGCAGTATTTTTCGGGCTTCGTGCTGAACCGCGAGGCGTCGGCCGAGTGGCGCGCGATCGATACGGCCGCGGAGGCCGGGCGGGCGCGGGGGATCGCGGACGTCTTCATCTGGGCGCTGCCGCAGGTGGCGCGCGACGGGTTCGTCCATTGGGATACGGAGGGAGAGGCGATGACGCCGTTCGACGATGTGGATTTTCCCATCGCACTGGGGCGGCAGGCGAGTGTCAGCCCGAGCTTCTCCACCGCGGTGGTGACGAGTGCGTCCGGGCACGAGCAGCGCAACGCGGACTGGGCGGAGGCGCGGATGCGGTACGATGCCGGGCCGGGGGTACGATCCGACGCGGATGCGCACACGCTGATCGCGTTCTTCCGCGCGAGACGAGGCGCGGCGAAGGGGTTCCGGCTGCGCGATCCGTATGACGACAGTTCGGCGGGGATGACCGATGCGCCGGCGTATCGCGACCAGCGGATCGGGGTCGGCGACGGGAAGACGACGCGGTTCGCGCTGATCAAATCCTATGGCGACGGGGAGGACAGCCAGATGCGGCGGATCACGCGGCCGGTGGCGGGCAGCGTGCGGGTCGGCGTGGACGGCGCGGCGCTGATCGGCGGGTGGACGCTGGATACGGGCGGGACGGTCGTGTTCGACGCCGCGCCGGGGGTGGGTGCTGTGGTGACCGCTGGGTTCCGGTTCGACGTGCCGGTGCGGTTCGCGGAGGACCGGATCGACGTGTCGCGCGCGACCTATCTGGCGGGTGAGATGGCGTCGGTGCCGATGATCGAGATCCGCGAAACCTGAAGGAGAGAGCGCATGGCCGACTGGTTGCAGCCGGAGTTGACGCGCGTCGCCTTTTGCTGGCGGCTGGACCGGCGGGACGGGATCAGCCTGGGGTTCACGGGGCACGACCGCGACCTGATGGTGGACGGCATGATCTATGCCGCGGCGCCGGGGATGGTGCCGTCCGCGGTGGCGCGCGAGGCGGGGTTCGCGGTCGAGACGCTGGATGTCGGAGGCGCGCTGACCCATGACCGGATATCGGCAGCGGACCTCGATGCGGGGCGGTGGGACGGGGCGGCGGTGCGGCTGTTCGCGGTCGACTGGGGCGATCCGGACGGCGGTTCGGTGGCGCTGGCGCGGGGCGAGATCGGCGATGTCGCGACGCGGGACGGCGCGTTCCAGGCGGAGCTGCGCGGGCCGACGGCGGTGCTGGAGCGGCCGGTGGTCGAGCGGACGTCGCCGGAATGCCGGGCCGAGCTGGGCGATCGGCGGTGTCGGGTCGACATGGCCGGGCGGGTGGCGATGAGCGTGATCGCTGGCGTGACCGATGCGCAGACGGTTTCGGTGCCGGATGGGGGCGGGCACGCGGATCGCTGGACCGGTGGGCGGATCCGCTGGCTGGACGGGGCGGGCAGCGGGTTGTCGAGCGAGATCGCGTGGAGCGACGGGGGCACGTTGTTCCTGCGCGATCCGCCGCCGTTCGGGACGGTCGTGGGGGACCGGGTCGAGCTGACCGAGGGGTGCGATCGCAGTCTGGCGACCTGCAGCGTGCGGTTCGGGAACGCGGTGAATTTTCGCGGGGAGCCGCATTTGCCGGGCAACGACCTGCTGACACGATATCCGGGGGAATGACATGGGCGACGATGTGATCGCGCGGGCGCGGGCCTGCGTCGGCGTGCGGTTTCGTGCGCAGGGGCGCGTGCCGGCGTATGGGCTGGACTGTGTCGGGCTGATCGCCTTTGCCGGGCAGTTGCCGCTGGAACGCGTGCCGGCGCGCTATGCGATGCGCGGCGGGACGGCGGAGGCGGTGGCGGCGCTGGTCGATGCGGTGGGGCTGGTGCGGACCGACGTGCCGGGGCCGGGCGCGGTCCTGCTGGTCGAGGCGGGGGCGCGGCAGTTCCATCTGGTGATCCGGACGGCGGACGGGTTCGTCCACGCCGATGCCGGGATCGGGCGGATCGTCGCGGTGCCGGGGGCGGTGCCGTGGCCGGTCGTCGCCAGCTGGCAGTTCGGGGAGGTATAGGCGATGGCGACATTGGTCCTGACGACGGTCGGCACGCTGGTGGGTGGGCCGATCGGTGGTGCGGTGGGCGCGCTGATCGGCAACCGGATCGACGGCGCGGTGCTGGGCGGTGGCGGCGGGCGGGGGCCGCGGCTGGGCGACCTCAGCGTGCAGACATCGTCCTATGGCAGCATGATCCCGAAGCTGTTCGGGCGGATGCGCGTGGCGGGCACGGTTATCTGGGCGACCGACCTGAAGGAGACGGGCACGCGGAGCGGCGGGGGAAAGGGGCAGCCGGGGACGACACACTATAGCTATGCCGCATCGTTCGCGGTGGCGCTGTCGGCGCGGCGGTTACGGTCGGTGGGGCGGATCTGGGCGGACGGGACGCTGCTGCGCGGGGCGGCGGGGGACTGGAAGGGGGCGACCGGGTTCCGCTTTCATGACGGGGGCGAGGGGCAGGCGGCGGATCCGTTGATTGCGGCCGTTGAAGGTGTCGGGGAGACGCCGGCCTATCGCGGGCTAGCCTATGTCGTGTTCGAGGACATGCAGCTGGCCGCGTACGGCAACCGCATCCCCTCGCTGAGTTTCGAGGTGGAAGCGGACGACGGGCCGGTCACGATCGGCGCGGTGGCGGCGGCGTTGTCGGACGGTGCTATTGTGGACCGGACCGTAACGACGGTGCTCGGCTATGCGGCGAGCGGGGACAGCGTGCGCGGGGCGGTGGAGACATTGTCGGCGGCGGTGCCGTCCGTGCTGGTCGATGCGGACGGCGTGCTGGTGCTGACCGAGGGGGCGGGGGTGGCGGTCGCGCTGCCTTCCGCGGCGATCGGTGCGGCCGCCGGCGCGGTGGGTGGTGTAAGGTTGGAGCGGGATCAGCGCGCGGCCGGGACCGTGTCGGACGCGGTGACCGTCGCGTATTACGAGATCAACCGCGATTATCAGGCGGGGCTGCAACGCGCCGGGCGGGGCGGTGTCGGGCGGCGGGTGATGGCGCTGGAACTGCCCGCGGTGCTGGCGGCGGCGGTGGCGCGCAGTATCGCGGAGCGGCGGCTGGCGGCGGACTGGGCCGCGCGGCGCGAGGCGGTCGTGCGGCTGCCATGGCGTTATATGGCGATCGGTCCGGGTGCGACGGTGCATGTGCCGGCGATCGGTGGCGACTGGCGAGTGGCCGGCGTGACTGTCGACCGGATGGTGGTGGAGCTGCGGTTGGTCGCGGAGCCGGCCGGGGCGGGGGCGGCACCGCGGGTGGCGGGCGTACCGGGGCGGGCGGTGATGCAGGCGGATCGGCCGCACGGGGCCACGACGATCGTGCCGTTCGAACTGCCCGCCGGGGTGCCGGGCGTGGCGAGCGGTGGGGCGATCCATGTCGCGGCTGCGGGCGTGTCTGCCGGCTGGCGCGCGGCGATGCTGTCGGGCAGCCTCGACGGGGGAGCGACGCTGAGCCTCATCGGGCGGACCGCGCCGCGGGCAACGATCGGGCGGGTCGCGATGGCGACGCCGGCGGCGGGATCCGCGCTGTTCGATCTGCGGACCGCGATTGAGGTGCGGCTGCTGAACGACGGCATGACGTTGGAGGGGCGCTCGGATGCCGCAATGCTGAACGGCGCGAACCTGGCGTTGGTCGGGGACGAGCTGATCCAGTTCGGCGCGGTTGAGCAGGTTGGTGTCGCGCGGTTCCGGCTGACGCGGCTGCTGCGCGGACGGTACGGGACGGAGGGGGCGATTGTCGGCCATGCCGACGACGAACCGTTCGTGCTGATCGAACCGGACCGGCTGGCGACCATGACGCTGGCGGCGAGCGCGGTCGGGTCGGACGCGCTGATCCTGGCGAGCGGGATCGGCGACGCGCAGCCGGTGGAGCAGATTCGGGGGTTCAGCGGTCGGGTGCTGCGGCCGCCGGCGCCGGTCCACCTCCACGCGACTCGGGGGACGGACGGCGCGATCGCCCTGCGCTGGATCCGTCGCAGCCGGGACGGCTGGACCTGGACGGACGGCATCGATGCGCCGTTGGGGGGGAGGTGGAGCGATACCGCCTCACCCTATTCGGCGCCGATGGCCCGATGCGGACGGTGACCGTCGATTCGCCCGCATGGGACTATTCCGTCGCGATGCAGGCGGAGGACGGTCGTCGCGACGCTGCGGGCATCGTCTTTGCGGTCGCGCAACTCGGGACGTCGAGTGTGTCGGACGAGACCCGGCGGACCGTATTGTTCTGATGCACATGGGGAGAACGGATATGGCGGATGCAACTGCGCGTTTTGGATTGCCGGCGATCGTCGCGGGCCAGGCGCAGAAGGGGGTGACGCATAACGAGGCGCTCGCGATCGTGGACATGGTGCTGCACCCGGTGGTCGAGACGCTGACGCTCGCCGTGCCGCCGGACGATCCGCAGGTCGGGCGCGCATGGGTGGTTCCGGCGGACGGAACGGGGGTCTGGGCGGACAGGCGGGGGCAGATCGCGGGTTGGACCGATGGGGGGTGGCGATTCGTGGCGCCGACGCCGGGGATGGTGACCTGGGTTGTGGACGAGGGGCTACACGCGCGCTGGACGGGTGCCGTGTGGAGTAGCGGACCGGTTCCGACCGGCGGTGTGGCCGTGGCCGGCGTGCGCGTGGTCGGTGCGCAACAGCCGGCGATTGCGGACCCGGAGGGGGGAGAAATGGCGGATATTCAGGGCCGTTCGACGTTACGGGCGGTGTTGACGGCCCTGCGAAACCATGGCCTAATTACCACGTAGCTCTTTTTTTTCGTCGGGTGGGAAACTGATCAACCATTGCTGTGTTAAGGGCCTCGTCTGCAGGATGGAAGCGTGGCACTTTTGGTGCGTACGTTGCCTTTTTGCAACGCTTCCGGGTCCAGTACGCTTGCGTGGGGGGGTCGGGTTAGTTAGGAAAACCACGGGTTCCTTCCGGGACACGAACGAAAGGGGATTTATATGCGTAAGCTGGCCATTACGGTCGCGCTTGCTACCACGGCGCTCGCGACGCCTGCCATGGCGAAGGACAACGCCTGGTATGTTGGTGTCGAAGGCGGCGCGATGCTCGTCGAAGATTCGAAGTTCGATATCGGTACTGTCAACAACGGCCTGAGCGTCGACCATGAATATGGTTTCGACGTCGACGGCATCGTGGGCTACGACTTCGGTCCGGTCCGCATCGAAGGCGAAGTCGGCTACAAAAAGGCCGAGAACGAAGCCCTGACCAAGTCGGGCCTCGCGAACAGCTTCGGTGGCGTGCCGAACGGCCGTTACGAGAGCAAGCGTTCGGGTTCGACCGACGCGCTCAGCTTCATGGTCAACGGTCTGCTCGATTTCGGTGCCGACGACGGCCTGAACGGGTATGTCGGCGGCGGCGCGGGTATCGCTCGCGTTTCGGCCAACATCTATCGCTTCAACGGCGGCATCAATGCCATCGACGACAGCGATACGCGTTTCGCATGGCAGGCAATTGCCGGCGTGCGTTACCCGGTCACCGACAATGTTGATTTCGGTCTGAAGTACCGTTTCTTCAACGTCGACAACCTGCGCTACACCGGTGGCAACGGTCAGGAAGCAGAAGGTCGCTTCCGCTCGCACTCGCTGCTCGCCAGCCTCGTGTTCAACTTCGGCGAACCGGCAGCAGCGCCGCCCGTCGAGCCGGCTCCGGCGCCTGCGCCGCTGCCGCCTGAGCCAGTCGCACCTGCACCGGTCGCACCGATCCCGGCCGGTCCGTTCATCGTGTTCTTCGATTGGGACAAGTCGGACATCACGCCGGAAGCGGCAACCATCCTCGACAACGCCGCTCAGGCGTTCGCGACTTCGGGTTCGGCTTCGGTCATGCTCGCAGGTCACGCCGATAAGTCGGGTTCGGATCGCTACAACGTCGGCCTTTCGCAGCGTCGTGCAGACGCGGTGAAGTCCTACCTGTCCGGCAAGGGCATCGGCGAAGGTTCGATCACGACCGAAGCGTTCGGCGAGAGCCGCCCGCTGGTGGAAACCGCCGATGGTGTGCGCGAGCCGCAGAACCGTCGCGTCGAAATCACCTACGGTCCGGGTTCGGGCATGTGATTTCCTGTCCCCGCCTTCTGGTGGGGACAGCGAACAAAGGAGGCCGGTCCCCCAAGGGGCCGGCCTTTTTTGTTGCGTCCGCGCCAGATTGCCGGAAGCTGGGTCCGGAAGCTGGGTCCGGAAGCTGGGTCCGGAAGCTGGGTCCGGAAGCTGGGTCCGGAAGCTGGGTCCGGAAGCTGGGTCCGGAAGCTGGGTCCGGAAGCTGGGTCCGGAAGCTGGGTCCGGAAGCTGGGTCCGGAAGCTGGGTCCGGAAGCTGGGTCCGGAAGCTGGGTCCGGAAGCTGGGTCCGGAAGCTGGGTCCGGAAGCTGGGTCCGGAAGCTGGGTCCGGAAGCTGGGTCCGGAAGCTGGGTCCGGAAGCTGGGTCCGGAAGCTGGGTCCGGAAGCTGGGTCCGGAAGCTGGGTCCGGAAGCTGGGTCCGGAAGCTGGGTCCGGAAGCTGGGTCCGGAAGCTGGGTCCGGAAGCTGGGTCCGGAAGCTGGGTCCGGAAGCTGGGTCCGGAAGCTGGGTCCGGAAGCTGGGTCCGGAAGCTGGGTCCGGAAGCTGGGTCCGGAAGCTGGGTCCGGAAGCTGGGTCCGGAAGCTGGGTCCGGAAGCTGGGTCCGGAAGCTGGGTCCGGAAGCTGGGTCCGGAAGCTGGGTCCGGAAGCTGGGTCCGGAAGCTGGGTCCGGAAGCTGGGTCCGGAAGCTGGGTCCGGAAGCTGGGTCCGGAAGCTGGGTCCGGAAGCTGGGTCCGGAAGCTGGGTCCGGAAGCTGGGTCCGGAAGCTGGGTCCGGAAGCTGGGTCCGGAAGCTGGGTCCGGAAGCTGGGTCCGGAAGCTGGGTCCGGAAGCTGGGTCCGGAAGCTGGGTCCGGAAGCTGGGTCCGGGGATGGGCTTCAAATCCCGTCTCGAAGGTCCTGCATTAGATCCGGTCGGGTTACGCACAGTGTTTCGCGCTGCCGATACGAACAAGCGCTGAGCTCCTCGGTCGACCCGAGGAGCCTCTTATGGCTGAGTGGCAGCCTTACTCCCTGGACGCCCCGCGTTGTCTGGTTCCGGAAACTGCCCCGACGGAGCAAGCACGCTTGCGGTACGTTGAGCCGGTGAAGCAACACAGGGAGTGTGACATGCGGAAACTGGTCTTGGGTGCGGCGATTGCAATCGGTTTGGGTGCGAGCGGGTGCGCGACGAACGGCAGTGGCGTGGCATCGGAGCGGGGTGGCGCGGCAGAGGCGGCTGCCAAGGTGGCGCTGATGGATGCGTCCGGTGCGCCGAAGGGCATGGCAACGTTGCGGCAGGGACCTGACGGACTCATGCTGACGGTGTCCGCGATGGGCATGACGCCTGGACCGAAGGGGATTCATTTCCACACGACGGGGCGCTGCGACGCCCCGGACTTCACGACGGCGGGCGGGCACTGGAACCCGACATCCATGAAGCATGGCAAGGATTCGGGCGTCGGACCGCATTCGGGCGACCTGCCCAACATCGAGATCGGTGCGGACGGCACCGGCCGGGTCGAGGCCACCGTGCCGGGCGCAATGCTGACCGGCGGTACCTCGCCGCTGATGGATGCGGACGGGGCGGCGCTCATCATCCATGCGGCGGCGGACGATTACCGGACCGACCCGTCCGGCAACAGTGGCGCGCGGCTTGCGTGCGGCGTCGTGACCGCGGCCTGATGGATTACCGCGTGGCGGCCGCAAGGTTGGCCACGCGGGCTTCGGCGGCGGACAGGCGGCGCGCGGCGAACAGGAACAGCGCAATGACGATCGGGATCGGCACGACCGCTGTCATGATCGCAACGCGCAGACTGCCCGTGATGTCGCTCACCAAGCCGATCCAGTAGGGCCCCAGGCCGAGGCCGATCAGGTTGATCCCTAGGAACTGGACGGCGGTCGCGGTGCCGCGCATCCGGGGCAGGACATGGTCTTGGCCGGTGGCGAAGGTCGGGCCCAGCCACATCGTCAGGCAGAGCGTGGCCGCGAAGTTCAGGACGTAGAAGGTCGCCAGGTCGGCGGTCAGATATTGCACTACGGTCAGCACGGCGGAGATTGCGGCGGCGCTGGCAGCGACATAGAGGCGGCCGGCCGGATGTCGGCGCCGGGCGGCATCGGCGATCACACCGCCCAGCATTGTCCCAAGCCCGCCCGCGACCGCGGCGATCGCGCCGATGGTGAAACCGTCGGCCGGCTGCATGCCGAGATAGGTCGTGCCGTAGAGGTAGATGAACGCGCTGAGCCCGTAGCTGCCGAAGCTGAGCAGCCCGCCGGCGACCGCGACCGCGACGAAGCTGGGTGAGCCGATCATGAGGCTGGCGGTGGTCGGGTCGCGCAACCGGACGGACTGGATCCACGAGGCCACCGCGTAGGCGCCGATCGCGATCGCGGTCCATTGCACCATGTTCGTCGTGATCGCGGTGTCACCGATCCGGAATATGGCGGCGCGCTTCGCCGGGGCGAGCAGGCCGTCCGTGACCCAGACGATCAGGATCGCCGCGACGACGATGGCGGCAAGCATCATCAGGTTCGTTCGGATCGCGGCGGGGCGGGCGCCGAGCCGGCGCAACGTCAGGATGCTGAACGGTGGAAACAGCGTGCCGAGTTCGCGGAAGGCGGCGCGGAACGGGTGCGGTTCGCCCGGATGGGGGTGGCCGTCGATCGCGCCGCGGACCGGTTCGCGCACCGTGGTGACGACGAGCAGCGCGAGCAGCAGGCCGGGCAATCCGACTGCCATGTAGGCCGCTTGCCACCCGGCCAGCCCGAACGGCGCGGTGCCTGCCGGGAACAGCCGGTCCCAGGTCGCGACGATATGGCCGCCGATCATCAGCGAGGCACCGGCGCCGAGATAGATGCCGCTGGAGTAGATCGCGAGCGCGGTCGCGCGCTGGGCCTTGGGGAAATAGTCCTGCAGGATCGAGAAGGCGGACGGGCTGGCGCTCGCCTCACCGATCCCGACGCCGACGCGGGCGAGCGCGAGCTGCCCGAAATTGCCGGCGGTACCGGACACGGCCGTCATCGCCGACCAGAGGCCCAGGCCGATCGAGAGGGTCCGCACGCGGTGCCAGCCATCCGCCAGCCGGGCGAGCGGCAGACCGAACAGCGCGTAGAACAGCGCGAAGGCGGTGCCGAACAGCAGGCCGATCTGCGCGTCGGTCAGGCCGAGATCCGCCTTTAGATACGGCGCGAGGATGGTGACGATCTGGCGATCGATGAAATTGAACGCGTACACGATCGTGAACAGGCCGAGCACATACCAACGGTAGCCGCCCGGCCGCGCGTCGTTCTCCATCATGCTCTCCCGTCGCGATCATGCCGTCGCCTGACACGGGTTTGGGCCAGGTTGACGTGTTCGTAAAGTGATAGTGACAACGCCGGCCCGCCGGGGCGCCAGCAATGATTTGACATGTCGAACCAGGCGACGCCGCTTGAAAATCGGGTGCAGGAGGATGATATTCCATGAGTAGCGGTGCGTTTCGCACCCACAGTGGAGTTTATCGCAATGGCGAATTGGTCTGACCCCCGTACGACGGCCGTGCCGCGCTCGGCAGGCCGGGACACGTCCGCGGCCCGCGATGCCGGCCTGCGGTCCTATATGCTGTCCGTCTACAACTACATGGCGTCCGGTGTTCTGCTGACCGGTCTGGTCGCGCTCGGCTTCGCGTCGAGCGGCTTGGCCGCGCAGGTCATGGCGACGCCGCTGCGTTACCTGATCATCTTCGCGCCGCTGGCGTTCGTGATGGTGCTGAGCTTCGGCATCAACCGCATGTCGACGACCGCCGCGCAGGCGACGTTTTGGGCGTTTGCGGCGGTGATGGGCCTGTCGATGTCGACGATCTTCCTCGTCTACACCGGCACCTCGATCGCAACGACGTTCTTCGCGACCGCGGGTGCGTTCGCCGGTCTGAGCCTGTTCGGCTACACCACGAAGAAGGACCTGTCGGGCTTTGGCACGTTCCTGATCATGGGCGTGGTCGGCCTGCTGATCGCGATGGTCATCAACATCTTCCTGCAGTCGCCGGCGATGCAGATGGCGATCAGCGCGATCGGTGTGCTCCTGTTCGCGGGCCTGACCGCCTACGACACGCAGAAGATCAAGAGCATGTATTTCCAGGTTCAGGGTAGCGACTTCATGGGCAAGTCGGTCGTGATGGGTGCGCTGACGCTCTATCTGGACTTCATCAACATGTTCACCTTCCTGCTCAACTTCATGGGCGATCGTCGCTGATCGCTGTTTGAACCGAGAGCATATGAGGCCCGGCGGAGCGATCCGCCGGGCCTTTTCGTGTCAGGCGGGTGGCGGCATGTCGGCATCGTCCAGCGCCGCGGCGCGGAGGTGGGCGGGACGGGCGTAAAGCCGATCGCGGTATCGTTCGAAGGCCGGCCGCGCCGGGATCGTCCGGAACATCATGCCCCAGCCGAGATGCGAACCGACATAGAGATCGGCGGCAGTGAAATGGTCCGCGGCGAGATAGTCGCGATCGGCGAGCGCTGCCTCCAGCGTGCCGAGCGTCGTGGCGAGCGTGCCGTAACCGAGCGATGCCGTCTTGTCCGTGCCGAAGTCCGCGCCAAGCGAGGCGTTGGTGATCGCTGCCTCCAACGGACCGGCGGCGAAGAACAGCCAGCGATAATAGGCGCCGCGGTCAGCCGGCGGCGGGGCAAGCCCGGCGTCCGGGAAGCTGTCCGCCAGATAGGCGCAGATCGCCGCGGTTTCGGTGACGACCGTCTCGCCGTGGCGGAGGGTCGGGACCTTGCCCATCGGATTGAGCGCGAGGAAGGCCGGGTCCTTCATCGCGCCGTCATAGCCGAGCACGACCCGATCATAGGGCGTGCCGACCTCCTCCAGCATCCAGCGCGCGATACGGCCGCGCGACATGGGGTTGGTGTAGAGCGTGAGGCCGGTCATGCGAGCGCGGCCTTGAACGCGGCGAGCGTGCGTTGCCAGGACAGGTCGGCGGCGGCCTTGTCGTACCGGTCGACCGAGGTGTCGTTGTAGAAAGCGTGGTTCACGCCGGGGTAGAAATAGGCCTGGACGGGGACGCCGGCCGCCTTCAGCGCGTCGACCCACGGCTGTGCCGTCTTGTTCACGCGTTCGTCGAGCCCGGCATAGTGGAGCGTCATCGCCGCCTTGACCTTCGCGGCCTCCGACGGATCGGGGGCGGGGCCGTAATAGGCGACGCCGGCCGACAGCGCATCGCCGCCCGCAACCGCGAGGCGGTTGACCATTGCACCACCCCAGCAGAAACCGACGACCCCGACCTTGCCGGTGGCGTAGCGGTTGCCCTTCATCCAGGCCAGCGTCGCCACACCGTCCTGCACGATACGCGGCAGGTCGAGCTTGCCGATCATGTCGCGGGCGACGTCCTGGTCGGCCGGGGTGCCGCCGGCGGTGGACAGGAAGTCTGGCGCAAGGGCGACATAGCCGGCGAGCGCGACGCGGCGTGCAACATCGCGGACATAGTCGTTGAGGCCGCGATTCTCGTGGATCACCATGATGGCAGGCTGGCGACCGCGCGCCTTGGCGGGCAGCGCCATGTAGCCGTACATCATGCGGCCGGGGGCGACCGTCCAGCGGACGTTGCTGGTCTTCAGTCGGGGGTCGTCGGCGGGGATGATGGCGGCGGCGGCGGGGTCTGCGCCGATCGTGGCGAGCAGCGCGCCGGCAGCAGCGGATCCGCCGGCCAGCTTGGCGAGATCGGCCATGAACGCGCGGCGGTCATGCGTTTCGTGCGTGAAACGGTCGTGCAGCGCGATTGCCTGCGTCTTGAGGTCGTCGGGGTCCATGATCCGTCTCCGTCGGTGTTTCCGACATGGTCCCTGTTTCCGCGGGTGCTGGCAAGCGAGTCGCTAGGCTCGCAAACCGGCGGGCTCGGGCCAGCACGGGGCAGTGAGCGCAAGAACCTTGAACAGATGGCCCATCGCATCGGCCGCGGTGAGGCGGCGATAGGCGGCGGCGATTGCATCCGCCTGTGCCGGCGTGCCACGCGCGAGGGTGGCCGCGCGACCGGCAATGCCGAGCTGGAGCAGCCATTCGCCCTGATCGACCGGGCCGGACGCGGTGAGCGGAGCGCCCGCGGCGGCGAGCGCGGTGAAATCGACATGGGCGGTCAGGTCCGCCTCCCCGGGGTCGACCAGCGGGTCGGCGAAGGCGTGGGCGCGGACCGCCTGGAGCGTGTCGCCGTGCGCGGGGTCGCGGTAGCCATAGTCGATGGCGAGCATGGTGCCGCCTTGTTGGACGATCCGGGTGGCAAGAGCAGCGAGGATCGGCTCGGCGGCGGGTCGGGTTTCGGCGATGGTGCCGTCGGGGGCGTCTGCGCCGGAGACCGGACCGCCAAGCGTGAAGGCGAAGCCGTCCGGGCCGTGGGTGACGACGCGTTCGCGCCAGCCGTCCGCCGTGCGGACCGCCTGTCGGATCGGGAGCGCGTCGAAGAATTCGTTGGCGACGACCAGCAGCGCGCGGTCCGTCGGGAGCGTGGTGACGTCGTCATGCCAGACCGCGTCCGGCAACCGGGCCGCCTGTGCTGCGCGCAACGCGGGGCTGGTTTCGACGAGGTGGACGGTGGGGACGAGCCCGGCCTTGCGCATCGCACGCAACGCATCGACCGCCAGCGTGCCGCGGCCGGGGCCGAGTTCGACATAGGCGGCGGGCGGGCGGTCGGCGCGGTCCCACAGGTCGGCGAGCCAGAGGCCGGTCAGTTCACCGAACATCTGGCTGATTTCGGGGGCGGTCGTGAAGTCACCCGCCAGCCCGAGCGGATCGCGCGTCGCGTAATAATGCGTGTTGGCGGCGTCCATCCACCGGTCTAGCGGCATGGGACCGTCGGCGGCGATGCGCGCCGCCAACGTTTCGGCGAGCGTATCAGGCGACGCTCTCACTCCCGGCGATCGGTTCGACGCGGACGCGCCGGCCAGCGGCAGTGGCGATCAGGTAGAGCCCGGCGGCGAGCATCGGCACGCTGAGCGTCTGGCCCATGGTCAGCCCCCAGCTAAGATGTTCGAGGCCGGCATCAGGCTGGCGCACCAGTTCGATCAGGAAGCGGATGATCCCGTAGCCGAGCAGGCCGCTGCCGACGAGGAAGCCGGGCTTGTAGCGCGCGTCGGTCCTCCAGAAGAGGATGTTCAGCACGATGAACAGCAGCACGCCTTCGAGTGCGGCCTCGTAAAGCTGCGACGGGTGGCGCGGGATGCCGTCGCCGGTCCGTGGAAAGATGACGCCCCAGGGCAGCGTTGTGGGACGGCCCCACAGCTCTCCATTGACGAAGTTCGCCAGCCGGACGAGCCCGAGCGCCGGCGGCGTGCAGACCGCGACATAGTCGCAGACGCGCAGCGCGTTCAGCCCGTTCTTCCGCGCGAGCAGCAGGATCGCGATGATCGTGCCGAGCAGGCCGCCGTGGAGCGACATGCCGCCCTCCCACAGATACAGCACCTCGATCGGGTTGCGCAGGATCTCCGGTTTGTAGAACAGGACGTAGCCGAGCCGCCCGCCCGCCAGGATGCCGATGGTGGCGTAGAACACCAGATCCTCGGCATGGCGCTTCGCCATCGGGGCGCCGGGATGCTGCAGCAGCCGCGTCAGATACCAGTAGCCGAACAGGATTCCGGCGATGTAGCCGAGCGAGTACCAGTGGACCTGCGGGTGCAGGGAGAGGCCGCCGATCCGCCAGGTTCCAAGGTCCAGTGCGATCGGGGACAGCCCGAGCGAAGAGAAATCCAAGGCTGCCGTAGCGTCGGCGAGGAGGTTCAGGATCAAGGCTTTTCCCCGGCGATTTCGGCCCTCATAAAGGGTGGAACGAGAAACGAAAAGAGAGCGGGAGAATGTTATGGCGAGCGAGCTCGACATCCGTCTGGAAACGGCGATCAGCGGGATTACGGGGCCCCACGGGCCGCTGATCGCCGGGCCGGCGGACGGGGTCGGGCCGCTGGTTCCGGGCGACGCGGTGGTGACCAGCGCGCCGGCGACGCTGGCGGCGTTCTTCGGGCATTTCTGTACGGCGCACGCCGACAAGACGGCGGTGGTCGCGGGTGCGGAGCGGCTGACGTTCGGCGACATGGCAGGCTGGTCGGACCGGACGGCGGCGGCGTTCTGCGGCAGATGGGGCGTGGAGAAGGGCGACCGCGTCGTGATCGCGATGCGCAACTGCCCGGCCTGGATCGCGCTCTACATGGCGGTGGTGAAGGCCGGGGCGGTCGCGACGCTGGTGAACGGCTGGTGGCAGCCGGACGAGCTGGCCGGGGCGATCGCGCTGGTTTCGCCCAAGCTGATCGTCGCGGATGCGGAGCGCGGCCGGCGGATGGCGGCGGCGGGGATCACCGTGCCGACGATCGTCCTGCCGATCGAAGCGGACCTGGCCGAGGCGCTCGATCCGTTGCTCGACGGGATCGCGGCCGCGGCGCTGCCGGACGTGGCGCCGGAGGACGACGCGACGATCCTGTTCACGTCCGGATCGACCGGGCGCGCAAAGGGGGCGGTGTCGCAGCATATCGCGGTCGTGACGGGGGCCTATACGTTCCTGGCCTATACCGCGTCGCTGCTGCACCTGATGGTGGAGGAGGGGCGGCCGCCGCCCAACCCGCCGGTGACTTTGGTCGCGGTGCCGCTGTTCCATGTGACCGGGGCGGTGCCGGTGATGCTGAATAGCTTCGCGATCGGGCGGACCATGGTGCTGATGCGCAAATGGGATGCGGGCGAGGCGCTGCGCCTGGTCGAAGCGGAGAAGGTCACATACTTCGTCGGGGTGCCGACGATGAGCCTCGAGATGATGCAGCATCCGGAGCGCGACAAGTTCGATACGTCGTCGCTGCTCGACATCGGTGCGGGCGGCGCGGCCCGGCCGGTGTCGCATGTCGCGCGGCTGATCGAGAGCTTTCCGGGCAGCGCGCCGATGCTTGGGTATGGGCTGACCGAGACGAATGCGGTCGGATGCACCAATTTCCGCAACAACTATGCCGCCAAGCCCGCGTCGACTGGCAAGCCGCAGGCACCGTTCACCGATGTTGCCATTTTCGATGAGGACGGGTCGCCTGTCGCACCGGGCGAGCGCGGGGAGATCGCGATCCGGTCGCGGGCGAACTTCCGGGGATATTGGGACAATCCGGCCGCGACCGCGGCGGCGTTTCGCGGGCCGTATTTCCTGACGGGCGACATCGGCTATCTCGATCCGGACGGCTATCTGTTCATCGTCGACCGGGCGAAGGACATCATCATCCGCGGCGGCGAGAATATCGGCTGCCAGGAGGTCGAGACGGCGATCTATGCCAATCCGGCGGTGGCGGAGGCGTGCGTGTTCGGGCTGCCGGACGAGCGGCTGGGCGAGGTGCCGGCGGCGGTGGTTCACCTGACCGATCCGGGATCGCTGACCGAGCACGACCTGACCGAGTTCCTGGCGGCGCGGCTGGCGCGGTTCAAGCTGCCCGAGCGGATCTGGTTTTCGACCGAGCCGCTGCCGAAGCTGGGCACGGGCAAGATCGACAAGAAGACGCTGCGTGAAGGTTATGCGGCCTCGGCGGAGGCGTGAGACGGCGCGCTATTCCTTCGCTCATGTCTTGAGGCTATCGCCGCGTGATGGACGACAGGATCAGCCGCCGGAACCTGCTCGTCACCGGTGGGATCGGGGCGGGGCTGCTGATCGGTTGGGGGCTGTGGCCGCGCAGCTACCGGCATAATCTGGTCGCGGCGCCGGGCGAGACGATCTTCGACGGGTTCGTGAAGATCGGCGAGGACGGGCATGTCGCGGTCGTCGTGCCGCAGGCCGAGATGGGGCAGGGCGTCTGGACCGCATTGCCGCAGATTCTGGCCGACGAACTGGGCGCGGACTGGCGGACGGTGTCGGTCGAGCCGGCGCCGATCAACCCGATCTACGCCAATGATTTCGTGATGGACGAGGCGGCACGCGATGCCGCGCCGCATGCATTGGCGGGTGTCGCGGGCACCGTCGGGCGGGAACTGGCGCGGCGCAGTGCGTTCCAGCTGACCGGCGGGTCGAGTTCGGTGCGCGGGTTCGAGGCGCGGTACCGGGCGGCCGGCGCGGGCGCGCGCATCCTGCTGTGCATGGCGGCGGCGCGGCGCTGGGGGATCGACTGGCAGGCGTGCGATACCAAGGACGGCTTCGTAGCGCGCGGCGACGATCGGCTCCGCTTTGCGGAGCTGGCGGCGGAGGCGGCGGGGCTGACGCTGCCGCGTACGCTGACGCTGCGGACGCCGGGGGCGGGCGGCCTGTCGGGGCGGAGCGTGCCGCGGCTGGACCTGCCGGCGAAGGTGGACGGATCGATCCGCTATGCTGGCGACGTGCGGTTGCCCGGGATGCTTTACGCATCCGTGCGCGGTGCGCCGGCCGGTGGGGCGCAGTTGCGCGGCGTGACGCTTGCGGCGGGCGAGCGGGTGCCGGGCGTGAAGGCGGTGATCCAGAACGCCCACTGGGTCGCGGTGGTGGCGACGAACTGGTGGGCGGCGAACCGCGGGCTGGACGCGGTCGATCCGCAGTTCGGGTCGGACGGTCCGGTCCCGGATGGTGCGTCGGTCGATCGGGCGCTGAGTGCGGCGCTGGCGAGCGGGGAGGGCGAGCGGATCGCGGCGGTCGGTGACCTGGCGGAGGTCTTTACCGGCGCGAACCTGCTGACCGCCGAGTTCGCGGTGCCGTTCGCGGCGCATGCGCCGATGGAGACGCTGACCGCGACGGCGCGGGTGACGGGAGATCAGTTGGAGGTCTGGATGCCGACGCAGGCGCTGACCGCGTCGCGCGATGCGGTGGCGCAGGCGACCGGCTTTTCGGCGGTCAATGTCGTGATCTATCCGATGCCGATCGGCGGCGGGTTCGGGCGCAAGGTGGACAACGACGCCGCGGTGCAGGCGGCGCTGATCGCGATCGAGGTGAAGCGCCCGGTCCAGCTCGTCTGGTCGCGCGAGGAGGAGACGATGCGCAGCCGCAACCGGCCGCCGGCGCGTGCTTTCCTGGCGGCGCGGCTGGGGGCGGGCGGGACGATCCGCGGCTGGCAAGTGCGGATCGCGGCACCGTCGAGCGGGCGGGAGGTGGCGGCGCGGATCACGCCGCGGCTGGCGGGCGGTAGGCAGGGCGCGGAGCCGGCCGCGGTGGGGGGAGCCGTTCCGCCCTATGCCATTCCGGTGCTGGCGGTCGATCACCTGCCGGTCGCGGTCGGCATCGAGACGGGGATGTGGCGGAGCGTCGCGCACAGCTACACCGCGTTCTTTACCGAGAGCTTCATCGACATGCTGGCGTTGCAGGCGGGGGCCGATCCGTTCTCGTACCGCATTGCGATGCTCGGCGGGCAGCCGCGGCTGGCGCGGTGCTTGTCGACGGCTACGGCGCGCGGCGGCTGGGAGGGCGGCGGTGCCGGGTCGGGGCAGGGGATCGCGATCCATTCGAGCTTCGGATCGCATGTCGCGATGGTGGCGCAGGTCGCGGTCGAGGGTGGCCGGGTTCGGGTCGACCGGATCACCGCGGTGGTGGATGCCGGGCGGTTGATCCACCCCAACACGGTGCGCGGGCAGATCGAGGGCGGGATCGTCTGGGGGCTGGCGGCGGCGCTGGGCGGGGCAGTGGACTATGTGGCCGGGGTGCCGGAGCAGCGCAATTTCGATGGGTTGGCGCTGCCGTTGCTGGCGACGACGCCGGAGATCGTGGTCGAGCTGATCGCGAGCGGGGCCGCGCCGGGCGGGGTGGGCGAGATCGCTGTGCCGCCGGTTGCGCCGGCGATCGCGAATGCACTTGCGACGTTGGGGTATCGGCGGCGTAGCTTGCCATTGCGGGTTTAGGACGAGGTTTCGTCAAGCCTAAGCCCCCCACCCCAACCCTCCCCCCGGTGGGGGAGGGCTTTAGGTAGGACTTGATCGTGGATTAGTACTTTCTTCCGGTTGGCGAGCGCCTACCTATCGAAGCATGAACCTTCCCCCCGATCACCCGCCCGTCCCGAAGCCGCGCATCGGCGTGCTGCTGATGAACCTGGGCACGCCCGACGCGCCCGATGCCAAGTCGGTGAAACGCTATCTGGGGCAGTTCCTGTCCGACAAGCGGGTGATCGAAATCCCGCAGTTGCTGTGGCAGCCGATCCTGCGCGGCGTCATCCTGAACGTGCGACCCAAGAAGTCGGCGCACGCTTATGCGCAGGTGTGGCGCGAGGACGGGTCGCCGTTGCAGGCAATCACGACCGCGCAGTCGCTGGCGCTGAAGGACCGGTTCGGGTCGGGCGTGCTGGTCGAGCATGCGATGCGCTACGGCAATCCGTCGATCCCGGACAAGCTGGCCGCGATGAAGGCGGCGGGCTGCGAGCGCATCCTGCTGGCGCCGCTCTATCCGCAATATTGCGCCGCGACGACCGCGACTGCCAATGATCAGGCGTTCGCCGTACTAGCCAAGATGCGGTGGCAGCCGGCGCTGCGCACGATGCCGCCATATCATGACGATCCGGACTATATCGCGGCGCTGCATGCCTCGATCGATGCGAGCCTGGCGCAGCTGGATTTCGAGCCGCAGCGGATTATCGCGAGCTTCCACGGGATGCCGAAGCGGACGCTGGCGCTGGGCGATCCCTATCATTGTCATTGCCAGAAGACGGCGCGGTTGCTGTCGGAATCGATGGGTCGGCCGATCACGATCGCGTTCCAGTCGCGTTTCGGCCCGGCGAAGTGGCTGGAACCGGCGACCGACCTGACGCTGGCGTCGTTGCCGGCGCAGGGCGTGAAGTCGGTCGCGGTGGTGGCGCCGGGCTTCTCGGCCGACTGCCTGGAGACGCTGGAGGAGATGGCGATCCGCGGGCGCGAGACGTTCGAGGAGGCCGGTGGCGAGCGTTTCGCCTATCTGCCGTGCCTGAACGACAGCGACCTGGGCGTCGCGTTGCTCGAAAAACTTGTCGCGCGGGAACTTGAAGGCTGGCGGCGGCCTGCTTAACGTGCCGGAAAGCACAAAGCAGGAGAGAGTTTATGGCACGCGTCGCAATCGTCACCGGAGGAACGCGTGGCATCGGCGAGGCGATCAGCCTTGCGTTGCAGAAGGCGGGCATGACCGTCGCGGCGAACTATGCCGGGAATGACGAGCGGGCACGGGCGTTCAGCGAGCGGACCGGGATACAGACGTTCCGCTGGGACGTGTCGGATCACCAGGCGTGCCTGGACGGCGTGGCCGCAGTCGAGGCGGCGCTGGGGCCGGTCGATGTGGTGGTGAACAACGCCGGCATCACGCGCGACGGTACGCTGCTGCGGATGAGCTACGAGGCGTGGAAGGAAGTGATCGACACCAATCTGGGCGGTTGCTTCAACATGGCCAAGGCGACGTTTGCCGGCATGAAGGATCGCGGCTGGGGTCGGATCGTCAACATCGGGTCGATCAACGGGCAGGCCGGGCAATATGGCCAGGTGAATTATGCCGCGGCGAAATCTGGCATCCACGGGTTCACCAAGGCGCTGGCGCAGGAAGGCGCGCGGTTCGGCGTGACGGTCAACGCGATCGCGCCGGGCTATATCGACACGGACATGGTGGCGGCGGTGCCGGCCGACGTGCTGGCCAAGATCGTCGCCAAGGTGCCGGTTGGCCGGCTGGGGCAGGCGGACGAGATCGCGCGCGGCGTGGCGTTCCTGTGCGGCGAGGATGCGGGGTTCGTCACCGGATCGACGCTGTCGATCAACGGCGGCCAGCACATGTATTGAGGCACGGCGCGGTGGCGGGTCCAGTGAAGCGTTCGGTGACGATCGCCGGGCACGCCACGTCCGTGTCGCTGGAACCGGTGTTCTGGGCGGCGCTCGACCGCGCGGCGGCGGAGGATGCGATCCCGGTGAATGCGCTGGTCGCGCGGATCGATGCCGTTCGGATCGAGGCGGTTGATCCGCCGAATTTGACGAGTGCGTTGCGGGTCTGGTTGTTCGAGCGTTTTGCCGGTGAAGAGGTAGCACCCACCCCCAACCCCCTCCCTTGAAAGGGAGGGGGCTTTTTTTTGCTACCTCCACCCATCGGGGGGAGGGTCGGGGTGGGGGGCTTGGCTTGGGGTGAGGTTCTTTCAAGCCTAAGCCCCCCACCCAACCCTCCCCCGGTGGGGGGAGGGCTTTTAGGTTACCGCGCTAGCAGAACTCGTGCCTGGCCGGCGATCTGCGCTAGCATCGCTGCCGTGGGCTGCGGCGCGGCGCGGGCGCGGTCAATGAGGGCGCGGAACTGCAGGACGCGGTTGCGGTGTGTTTCGAGCCAGGCGTCGACCATCGCGAGCGGATCGTCGCTGCGCTGCCGTTCGAGGAAATCGAGGCGGAGCTGTTCGAAGTCGCGCGCGAGGCCGGCGGTGAGCAGCCGTTCCCAAGGGTCGGTCGCGACGAACCGGACCGCGGCGGACTTCGCCCAGTCGAGCCCCAGCGCCTCGCCCAGCCGGACATAGGCGCCGGTCGCTGCGACCTCGTCGACGCCGGTATCGGCGGCGAGCGTAGCGGTGCCGATCGCACCGTCCAGCTCGGCGAGTCGTACGATCCGGTCGATCAGCGCCGGGTCCGCGCCGAACCCGCCGATCATCCCGCGCAGGACCGCGGACTGCGACCGGGCCTCGTCGCGGAGCAGCGCCTCGACCGCGGTGTCGAGCCGGCCGATGCCGGGTGACAGGCGCTCGATCATCGGGCCGGGGCCGGTTTCGGTGGCGGCAATGCGGATCAGGTCGGCCAGATGGAGCCGCGCGATGGCCGCCATGACGCGGAACAGCATGAGCCGGGCGTCCTCGGCCAGCGGCTCGACCTCGATCCGGTGCCAGATATCCTCGAACCCGAAGATCGCGTCGGCGGCGAAGTACGCGGCGGCGACCTGCGCGATGCTGACGCCTTCCTCCTCCGCCAGTTCGAACGGGATGACGATGCCCAGCCGGTTGATGACGCGGTTCGCCATCTTGGTCGCGACGATTTCCGGGCGCAGCCGGTGCTGGTCGATCGCATCGCCGAACCGGTCGCGCATCGCCTTGGGGAAGGCGGCGTGCAGCAGCGGGCGGAGCGACGGATCCTGCGCGAAATTGGCACGCTCGATCCGCGACTGGAGCGCCAGCTTGCCGTGGCTGAGCAGGACGGCGAGTTCGGGGCGGGTCAGCCCGCGATCGTCCTGCACGCGGCGGAGCAGATCCTCGTTCCCACCGAGCCCTTCGACCGCGCGGTCGAGCCGGCCCATTGATTCGAGCGTTTCGATGACGCGGACATAGCTCGGCAATGCCGCGGCACCACCGCGTTCGGCCAGCGACAGTGCAAGCGTCTGGAGGCGGTTGTCCTCCAGCACGATCGCGGCGACGTCGTCGGTCATCGATGCCAGGAACGCGTTGCGATCGTCGAAGCCGAGGCGGCCCTCGTTCATCTCGCGGTTGAGCGCGATCTTGATGTTCACCTCGTTATCCGAACAGTCGACGCCGGCGCTGTTGTCGATGAAGTCGGTATTGATCCGCCCGCCGCGCGCGGCAAAGGCGATGCGCCCGGCCTGCGTCAGGCCCAGGTTCGCACCCTCGCCGATTGCCTTGACGCGCAGCTGTTCGGCATCGACGCGGTTGGCGTCGTTGGCGGGATCGCCGACCTCTGCATTGGTTTCTCCGGCGGCCTTCACATAGGTGCCGATGCCGCCGAACCAGAGCAGGTCGGCCGGGGCCTTCAGGATCGCGGCGATAAGTGCCGCCGGGTCGAGGCTTTCGTCCTTGATGCCAAGCACAGTCCGGACCGCGGCCGACAGCGGGATTGCCTTCTGCGAGCGCGGGAACACGCCGCCGCCGGGCGAGATCTTGGTCGCGTCGTAGTCGGCCCACGAAGACCGCGGCAGCGCGAACATACGGGCGCGTTCGGCCCAGCTGGCAGCCGGGTCCGGATCGGGATCGAGGAAAATGTGGCGATGGTCGAACGCGGCGACCAGTTTGAGCGAGCGCGACAGCAGCAGGCCGTTGCCGAACACGTCGCCCGACATATCGCCGCACCCGACGACGGTGACGGGATCGGTCTGCACATCGACGCCATGTTCGGCGAAGTGGCGCTGGACCGAGACCCAGGCGCCCTTGGCGGTGATGCCCATCGCCTTGTGGTCGTAACCCTGCGACCCGCCGCTGGCGAACGCGTCGCCCAGCCAGAAGCCATGTTCGACCGCGATGGCGTTGGCGACGTCGGAGAAGGTCGCGGTGCCCTTGTCGGCGGCGACGACGAAATAGGGGTCGTCGTCGTCGCGGATCGCGACGCCGTCCGGATGCACGACCGCGCCGTCGACGATGTTGTCGGTGACGGACAGCAGCGATCGGATAAAGATGCGGTAGCTTTCGGTGCCCTCCGCCAGCCAGGCGTCGCGGTCGCCGGGAGCGGGCAACGCCTTGGGATAGAAGCCGCCCTTGGCGCCGGTCGGCACGATGACGGCGTTCTTCACGACCTGCGCCTTCATCAGGCCGAGGATTTCGGTGCGGAAGTCGTCGCGCCGGTCGGACCAGCGCAGCCCGCCGCGGGCGATCGGCCCACCGCGCAGGTGGATGCCCTCGATCCGCGGAGAATAGACCCAGATTTCGCGCCACGGCACGGGGGCGGGCAGGCCGGGGATCAGGCGGCTTTCAAGCTTGAACGCCAGCGCCTCGTCCGCTGCCGGCGAGAAGGCGTTGGTGCGGAGCGTCGCCTGGATCACCGCACGGATACGGCGCAGGATGCGGTCGTCGTCGATCGCGCTGACATTGGCGAGCGCGGCGTCGATCGCTGCTTCCGCCTCGTCGGCATTGCCCGACCCGGCCGGATCGTGGAGCGCATCGAACAGCGCGATCAGTCCGGTTGCAGCCTGCGGTGCGCGCTTCAGCGCCTCGACGACAGTGGCGAGGCCGTAGGACAGGCCGGTCTGGCGGAGGTAGCGGAACCAGGCGCGGAGCAGCACGACCGCGCGCGGCGGCAGGCCGACCGCGACGATCAGCGTGTTGAACTCGTCGTTCTCCGCACGGCTTTCGAGCACCGCGGCGATCGCGGCCTCGGCGACCTGCGCGTCGCGGGCGATGCGTTCGGCGATCTCGCCCGATCCGACGTCGAGCAGGAAGTCGTGGATGTAGCCGGCGCGACCCTCGTCCAGTGCGGTCGCGGTTTCGCCGAGCACGCGGAACCCAAAATTCTCGAGCACGGGCACGGCGTCGGACAACGGGATCATTCCGCCGATCCGGTAGGTCTTGAGGTGCAGCGCGCTGGCCGGTTCGCCCTCGCGTCGGCTGACCCGCACGTCGCGCGCCTCCGGCCCGGACAACGCGGCCATACGCAGGATATCGACCGCGCCCTCGGCCGCGTCGCTGCGGTTGCGGTATCCGGTCGGGAAGGCGTTGGCGTAGGTGATTGCGAGGCGGGCGGCACGACTTGCGCCCTCGCTCGCGGCCAGGCTGGCCTCGATTTGGGGCGCCCAGCCGCGCAGCATCGATTCGAGCTGCGCATCCAGCGCATCGGCGTCCGGCACGACGCTCGCCTCCGTGCTGGCGAAGGTCAGCCGTAACAGGGCGAGATCGCCGTCATCGAGGTCGAGCGACCAGTTGACCGGCGGCGACCCAACGGCGCGGCCGATCATGTTGGTGACCGCGATACGGCGCTGGGTCGTGAGTTCGTCGCGCGGTAACCACACGAAGGCGACGACGTGACGGCGCAGCGGTGTGGTGACCAGCACCAGCTTGGGCCGCGGCCGATCCGCCAGCGACATCGCGGTCAGCGCGACGCGTTCGAGCGAGGCGCGGTCGAGCCCGGTCAGCAGGTCGTGCGGCAGCGCGGACAGCGCATGGCGCAGCGCCTTGCCCGCGTGGCCGGACGGGTCGAAGCCGTATTTCTCCTCGAGCGCCGACAGCCGGGAACGGAGCACGGGGACGCGGTCCGAAGGCGCGCGCAACGCCGAACTGGTCCACAACCCGACATGGATCGAGAGTGCGACGACGCGGCCGCCATCGCGCACCGGCACCACGATCAGGTCTAGCAGCGCGCGGCGGTGGACCGTGGCGATGCTGTCCGACTTCAGAATCAGCGGGGCCTCGCCGCCGGCCTCGAAATGGGCGATCGCGCTACGGCGGTCGGCGTCGTTCCAGATCTGGCGAGGCGCGACGCGCAGGATGCCCAGCGGGTCGGCCATGCTGCCGTCGGGCAACTGCGTCGCGGCACCGAGCAGCGTGAAGTGCCGATCGAGCAGCCAGCGGAGGAGGGCAGCACCCTCGCCGTCGGGCATGCGCTCAGCCTCGTCGCGCAGCGCGATCTGAAGCTTCGGCCAGTCCTGCACCGCGGCGCGGACATCGGCCAGCACGGCGCGGATCTCGTCCTCGATCCCGCGCCGGTCGCGTGCGTCGGCGCGCTCGATCTCCATATAGACAATCGATTCGCGGCGTTCGCCTGCCGTGCCCGGCGGCAGGATGGCGTCGAGCACACCGTCGCCGTCGCGGCGGACGGACACGACCGGGTGGAGCAGGCGGTGGACCGCAAGCCCGCGCGCCGCGACCGCGCCGGCGATCGAATCGACCAGGAACGGCATGTCGGCATTGACCGTGACGAGCCGCATGCGGCGGCGACCCGCGTCCGACCCGGCCGACTCGATCCGCACGACGGCCTCGCCCGGCGCGCGGCGGGCGGCGACCTCGGCCACGAACCCGGCGGCGGAGAGCCGCGCCTCTGTATCGAACCCGTCGGTTTCGCCCGGGAGCGCGCCGGCGACCAGCGCATCGGCGATGGCATCGCGCTGGCTTTCAGCGGAATGCGTCGGCGCAGGTGGCATGGACATCGCGGTCTGCTCCTTCATGCGCGGGCGTCGCCCGCCTGTTCTCTTTGGCGGCAGCCTATGCGCCCCGACACGGGGTCATTCAAGGCGAAGCGGCACGTGTGCGGCGAAGCGCAACAGACGTGCGTGAACGCCCGCCGACGGTATGCGATGATAAGGCACGCGTCCGGTAACGCGATATTTCATGAAGACACGGCGACTTGCAGCCGGTGTCGCGCTACCGCTCGGTCGTTCCGTTGCGGCGAGTCTGCCGACCGGCACGGGCGAGCGCGCGCCAGCCGCCGGGTTCACGCTCCAGCAGCATCCGCAACCCGCCGCGCTCCACGCCCGTCCGCAGCCCGAACTCCAGTATCGCAGCATAGTCCGCGCACTGCCGCACGGAGGAGTCGGTGGCGAATAGACGTCGGACCAGCGCCGCGACGCGCCGGGTCCGATCGCTCGCTCCCGACGGGGCGTGCGCTTCGTTGGCGAGCGCGAGGTCGTACGCAAGACCGAGCGCGCGGTACAAGGCGGTCTGGGCGCGCGCCTGCGTCGACCGGGCGAGATCGATGCCGGCGATCGCGGCGGCAAGCAGTTCGGCATCGACGTCGGCAGGTGTGTCCGCCTCCTTCGCCAACCGATTGGGTCCGTCGGCCCAGGCCGGGACCGGCGGACGCGCGGCCGGGGCGGGCGCCCGCGCGACCTCTGCCGCGATGCCCGCGACCAGCGCGGCGTTGGCGACTTCCTTCCAGTTGATGACACCGTAGATATAGTCGATCGTGGTCCCGTCCGACGAGAATGGCATCAGGATACCGCGGTACAGCGTGTGGTTGCCGAACGCGTTGTCGAACTCCGCCTCGAACCCGATCGGCGCGCGGTTGGCGACCACGTCGGCATAGTGATCGGACAGCCGCGACAGCAACGATCCCGCCGGCACGTCGGCCAGTGTCGCGACCGGCGCGACGTGGCGACCTTCATCGGCCAGCGCACGGCCGAGCCATGAGATGGCGGGGTTGGTGCGGCTATTGCGGAAATCGAGCAGCACGCCGTGCGGGCCGAAATCGCCGATGCTGGCCGGATCCAGAACGTCGATCGAGGGAAACTCGCGGCCCTGCAGCAGCGACGCCCAATAGTTATAGGCGCGGACGTGCATGCGGCGTTCGTCGTTGCCGATCGTCGGCGGCGGGTCCATCCGTGGCTCGGCGATCGATGCCGCCCCGTCGGCGCTCAGACTGTCAAGCGTATCCATGTCGTCGTCCCAGCCCTGGCTCTGAAAGGCGACGATGCGCCAACCATGGTTTCCGAAGGCTTAAGATGCGTGACGAAACTGCCCTTGTCTATCGCACGCTCCGTTGGTAAGGCCCACCGCACCCGACGCACGGGCCGCCTTAGCTCAGTTGGTAGAGCATCGCATTCGTAATGCGGGGGTCGTAGGTTCGAATCCTATAGGCGGCACCACCTTGAATGAGATCGACCTTAAGAATGGTTGGTTTTGTCTTTCGGGTTAAGTCAGCAGCATAGCAGTTCAAGGCCAAGCACAAGGGTTTGCTGGCCCGCATCACCGAGCCATTGCGAGCTTTGCTGGTCAGCCGATATCGATGGGGTGGGTTACGATGATCGTGGGCGGAGCGGTCCACAGGTCGGCGGCGGCCTTACCGAAGATCTTGAAGTGGTCGGACGCCATGTGCTGCGCGACTGCTGCCTCATCGACATAAAGTTCGTTGAAGACGACGCGACGGTCGCCGTCCGTTTCGCGCCAGATTTCATAGTATAACGTGCCCGCTTCGGTTCGCGAGGCCGCAGCGCAGGCCGATGCCGCGGCGAGGAAGGCGTTGTCCGCGCCAGCTTTTACGGTGACGAGCGCGACCACTTTGACTGGCATCGGAGTTTCCTTCGGATCTGGCATCGGCCGGCGGTGCCCGGGAAGCATAGCGGGAAGTTTATGCTACGGTTCCTTGTTGAATCATAGCTGACCGAGCGTCCCTGGCCCAATCGACGCCGTTTGGTGCGACGTCGGAACATTCGGAGGCTTGGCGGCCTTCCTTGCAGGATGCAGGGTTTCAAACAGTCAGGGCCGGTTGATGATCGTGCCGCGCGGTTGCGGATCGAGCTGACGTATCTCTGGCGGCACGGACGGCTGCCGAATCTGACCGACCCCGAACTGTTCAGCGAACTGGTCCAGGTCCGCAAGCTGCGGGATCGCGATCCTCAGATGCCCGTCCTGGCGGACAAGGTGGGGGTGAAGGCGATCGTCACCACCCGGCTGGGGCGCGAGTGGGTGGTGCCGCTGCTGTGGTCGGGGTCGAAATTGCCAGTGCAATTTCCGGCGACCGGCCGTGTGGTCGTGAAGGCGCGACACGGGTGCAACCAGAATGCGTTCGTCGGCGATGGGCGCGATTGGGCCAAGGCACGTTCCCGGTCTGCGAAGTGGATGTCCGGCACCTATGGCTGGTGGCTGGACGAGTGGCTCTACGCCCACATTCCACGCGGATTGCTGGTGGAGCCGTTCATTGGCGGGGGAAGCGACCTGCCCGTCGACTACAAACTGTTCGTGTTCGGCGGACGCGTGACCCATGTGCAGGTCCATCTCGACCGCGCGCGTCGGCATCGGTGGATCGTTTACGATCGCGACTGGTGCCCGATCGCGAACGATGTGCCGATCGTGCCGCGCCCGACGGCACTGGCGGCGATGATCGCGGCCGCCGAGGAGCTGGGCACCGGCTTCGACTTCGTGCGCGTCGACTTCTACCAGCCGGGGGCGCAGCCGCTGTTCGGGGAGATCAGCTTCTATCCCGGATCGGGGCTGGAGCCGTTCGATCCGCCCGAACTGGACCACGCGTTCGGTCGGCTCTGGCTGGAGGCTCGGGCGTCTCAACCGGCGATTATCCCAGTGCCGAAACGAGCATGGTCGGCCCGCTGTCCGTAGGACAACGGGCGTGCCATTCGCCCTTCGACAGCAACGGCGAGCGGGGCGACGCATGATCATTCGGGACGTGACGGACATGGATTTGTCCGCGATTCTTGCCATTCACAACGCTGCGGTCGCCGAGACGACGGCCATCTGGGACGATGCGGCGGTCGACTTTAGGGATCGTCAGGCATGGCTGGCGGCGCGACGCACTGCCGGTTATCCGGTCCTGGCTTGCGAGGTCGACGGGGTGCTCGCCGGATACGCGTCGTTCGGCGATTTCCGGCCACGGTCGGGTTATCGTCACACGGTCGAACATTCGGTGTATGTCGAGCCCGGGCATCGTCGCCGCGGGATCGCCCGTCTGTTGCTTGAGGCGCTGATCAAGCGCGCCGAGGGTATGGGGAAGCATGCGATGATCGGCGGGATCGAGGCGCGCAATACGGCGTCGATCGCGCTGCATGCGGGACTTGGCTTTGTGGAGGTCGGCAGGCTTCCGCAGGTCGGTGCGAAATTCGGTCAGTGGCTGGACCTGATCTTCATGCAGCGGATGCTGGACGACCGCGTGATACCGCCGCGGTAGGGGGGCATGAGGGGCAGACCAAGTCTGCTCAACACAGGCTTTCTCGCAGGAAATCGGACAGGCGATCGTCGTCGCTTCGGGCGACGTTGAAGCGCATGTGATCGCGCCAGTTGCCACCGGTGCTGAACACCGGTCCGGGTGCCAGCACGATGCCCTGCGTCAACGCGTCGCGCGCCAGTTGGACCGCGTCGCGACCGTCCGGCAGGCGGGCCCAGACGAACAGCCCGGCGGCCGGATCGATCCAGGGCAGGATGCCGACCGCGCGCAGCCGCTTCGTCACGCGGACCGTGGTCCGTGCGAGGCGGGCGCGGACGCCCTCGACATGGCGTCGATAGCTGCCGTCGGTCAGCACCGCATGGAGCAGGCCGGCGGCGAGCGGGCTGCCGGCCATCGATGTCGCGATGCGCAGGTCGCAAAGCGCCTCGATCCAGTCCGGCCGCGCGGCGATATGGCCGCAGCGCACCGCGGCGGAGAGCGATTTCGAGAAGCTGCCGATGCGGATGACGCGGTCGAGCCCGTCATAGACCGCGAACCGCGGGGAGATCGCATGTTCGAAATCGGCGAAGATATCGTCCTCGACGATGACGATGTCGTGCGCCTCCGCGATCTTGAGCAGGCGGTGCGCGGTCGGGCCGGCCAGTGTCGCGCCGGTCGGGTTATGGATGCCCGAGTTGGTGATGTAGAGCCGCGGGCGGTGCGTCGCGGCGGCTGCGGCGAATGCCGCGATATCCGGGCCGGCGGGGGTCATCGGCACGCCAACCACCTTGGCGCGGTGGGCGCGGAGCAGCGCCAGGAAATTGAAGTAGCAGGGGTCGTCGACGAGCACGGTGTCGCCGGGCTGCAGCATGAAACGGCAGACGAGATCGAGCGCATGCGTGCCGCTGTCGGTGAGCAGGATCTGGTCGGGGCTGGTGTCGACACCTTGTTCGGCCAGTCGGCGGGCCAGCAGCGCGCGGAGCGGTAGCGGGCCGAGCGGGGAGGCATAGCCCGCGAGCGTCGTCGCATCGTCCGCGCGTGCGGCGGTCCGCATCGCCTTGCGCAGGGCGTCGCCCGCCAACCAGTCGTCGGGCAACCAGCCGCAGCCGGGCATCAACTCGTGGCGCTGATCGCCCAGCGACTGGCGGAGCATCCAGAGCGGATCGACCTCGCGCTCGGTCGTCGGGTCGAGGCGGTCGAGCGCCAATGGTGCGAGAGGTGCCGCGACATAGAAGCCCGAACCGGGACGCGAGCGGATCATGCCTTCCCCGGCCAGCCGTTCATAGGCCTCGACCACGGTCGAGGGGGCCACGCCGCTTGCCTGCGCCATGGCGCGGATCGACGGGAGCCGCGCGCCGGGTGTCAAGCTGCGCGCTTCGATCCGGTCGCGGATCGTGCGGGCGACGGTGCCGGTGCGCGTGTCGTCGTCGGGGGCAGGTCTCATCTGTTCTGCCTCGGGTACCGGTACAGTTCGGGGTGATCGTATCGGACCGTGCCTGTCGCGACCATCCGGTTTCGGGCAGACGCAGGGTTCATCAACTGGAGGCCTTGCCCGTGACCCGTCCCTTCCGCCTCGTCGACGTTTTCGGCACCGATCGCTTCACCGGCAACCCGCTTGCGGTGGTGGCGGACGCGGAGGAGCTTTCGACCGACGAAATGCAGGCGATCACGCGGTGGTTGAACCTGTCGGAAACCGCCTTCCTGCTGCCGCCGACCGAGGATGGGGCGGACTACCGTGTCCGAATCTTCACGCTGGCGCACGAACTGCCCTTTGCCGGCCACCCGACGCTCGGCAGCGCGCATGCCTGGCTGGAGGCCGGTGGCAAGCCGCGGCAGGACGGTGTGATCGTGCAGGAGTGCGGGGCGGGGCTGATCCCGATCCGCCGGGATGGCGATCGGCTGGCGTTCGCCGCGCCGCCGTTGGTGCGTGGCGGTGTTCCCAGCGAGGCGGAGATTGCGGAGGTGGCCACGGTGCTGCGGATCGATCGCAGCGCGATCGTCGATGCGGCGTGGGTCGATAACGGACCGGGCTGGATCGCGGTGATGCTGACGTCGGCCGATGCGGTGCTGGCAGTGGAACCGGCGCGCCATCACGGCGGGCAGATCGACATCGGCATCGTCGGTCCGCACGCGCCGGGCGGCAAGACCGCGTTCGAGATCCGCGCGATCTTCAGCGACGCTTATGGTGCGCTGATCGAGGACCCGGTGACGGGCAGCCTGAACGCGTCGGTCGGGCAGTGGTTGTTCGCCAGCGGTCGGGCGACGGGTGCCTATGTCGCGGCGCAGGGGACGCGGCTGGGGCGGACGGGCCGCATCCATGTCGAGCAGGACGGCGCTGGCCAAGTCTGGGTCGGCGGGGCGACCCGCACGTTGTTTTCCGGGCGGAGCGAAGGCTGATGCAGGTCGCGATCCTCACGTTCGACGGGTTCAACGAGCTGGATTCGTTCGTTGCGGCCGCGATCCTCAACCGGCTGCGGCCCGAAGGTTGGGCGGCGTACATCACGTCGCCGTCCGAGGAGGTGACGTCGATGAACGGCGTCACGGTGCGGCGCCAGCGCCCGATCGATTTCGCCGGCGAGGCCGACGCGGTCCTGATCGGCAGCGGCATCCGGACGCGCGACATCGCGGCCGATCGCGACCTGCTGGCCCGGCTGACGCTGGATCCCGCGCGGCAGTTGATCGGTGCGCAATGTTCCGGGACGCTGTTGCTGGCGAAGCTGGGGCTGATCGGCGCGGTGCCGGCTTGCACCGACCTGACGAGCAAGCCCTGGGTGATCGAAGCGGGCGTGGACGTCGTCGACGCGCCGTTTGCCGCGCATGGGAATGTCGCGACCGCGGGCGGCTGTCTGGCGGCCCCGTATCTGGCCGCGTGGATGATCGCGCGCGGGGCGTCCGTCGGCCACGCACGGGACGCGCTGCACTATGTCGCGCCGGTCGGGGAGAAGGCGGGGTATGTCGATCACGCGCTGGGCGTGCTGGAGCCGTTCCTGCCGGTCCACGCTTGACGCCATCGAGCGAAAGCCGCTTAGAGCGTAGCTGAAATGGCGGCAACGCTGGCGGTGGTCCCGGCCGGCTGATGCGATGGCTTCGTCCGACGCCGTTTGGGTTCGAACAGGTATTAGCCGAACTCGGTAACCAGGGCGTCGAACACGGCGCGGCAGCGCGGGCTGTTGCTCAGGTCCTCGTGCATGACGATCCAGACGTTGAGATCGAAGCTCACGCAGTCCGCCAGCACGCGGACAAGCTGCGGGTCGCGGGCGGCGACCGGAACCTGGCAGATGCCGATCCCGAAGCCCGCCCGGATCGCGGCGAGCTGCGCGACGTCGCTGTCGACGCGCAGCGCAAAGGCCGCACGGTTGAGGTCCGGAAAGCGTTCGGCAAAGGCGCGGATCGCCGGCGTCTCGGTGTCGAAACCGATGAGGTCGTGATCCGCGAGATCGTGCAGCGTGGCGGGGATACCGTGGCGGGCGAGATAATCGGTGTGGGCGTGGAGGCCGACCGGGATCGGCGCCACTTTCCGCGCGATCAGCGATTGCTGGACGGGTTGCACCATGCGGACGGCGACATCGGCCTGGCGCTGCAACAGGTCGTCGAGCGTGTTCGACGCGGACAGTTCGAATGTCAGCGCGGGATGGCGATGCCGTAGGCGGGCGAGCATGGCGGGGAGATGCTCGGCGCTGACCACCTCGCTGGCGCTGATCCGGACCGTACCGGCGACCGCGCCTGCGCTGCCTTCCGCCGTGCGCAACAGGGCCGCCGAGGTCGAAGCAATCAGCTCCGCATAGGGCCGGAGCTCGAGCGCCGCCGCGGTCGGGGTCAAGCCGCGTTGCGACCGGACGAACAGGTCGCGCCCGATCGCCTGTTCCAGCGCGTCGATGTGGCGCGCGATGCTGGGTTGTGTCAGGCCGAGCGTTCGGGCCGCACCGGACAGTGAGCCGGTGCGCAGGACCGCCTCGAAGGTGCGGTAGAGATCCCAGCTCGGTATGTTCATCTATTTTCGTATAACCGATCCACGCCTTTCGGCAATTTCGTTTAGTCTGGCTTGGCCGCATCTGTTCGTCACACACAGAGCGGAGACGGAACATGAGCAAGATCGCATTGGTACTGGGCGCAACGGGCGGCATCGGTGGCGCCGTCGCGCAGTGGCTGACGGCCGGCGGATGGACGGTGCGGGCCATGCACCGCGCGCCGCAGAACGTGGCGGTAAAGCACGGCTATGACTGGCATACCGGCGATGCGATGGTGGCCAGCGACGTCGCGGCGGCTGCGCAGGGTGCGTCGCTGATCGTCCATGCGGTGAACCCGCCGGGGTACCGCGACTGGGACAAACTCGTCCTGCCGATGCTCGACAACAGCATTGCGGCGGCGCGCGCGAACGGCGCGAAGATCCTGTTTCCGGGGACGGTCTACAATTACGGTTCGGATGCTTTCCCGGACATCGCGGAGGATGCGCCGCAGCATCCTACGACGCGGAAGGGGGCGATCCGTGTCGAGATGGAGGCGCGGTTGCGCGCCTATGCGCAGGCGGGCGCGGGGAGCGTGCTGATCGTGCGGGCGGGGGACTTCTTCGGTCCGGGATCGGCGAACAACTGGTTTTCGCAACTGGTGCCGGCGGGCAAGCGTCCCGCGGCGGTGAGCCATCCGGGTCGTCGCGGCGTGGGGCATCAATGGGCCTATCTGCCCGACGTGGCGGAGACGATGGTGCGGTTGATCGAGACGGGCGGGCTCGATGCGTTCGCGACCTTCCATATGGACGGCCAGTGGGATGCGGACGGCACGCGCATGACCGACGCGATCGTCCGCGCGCTCGGCGATCCTGCGATCCCGGTCCGCAAGACGCCCTGGTGGATCATGCGGCTCGCCTCGCCCTTCGTGCCGACGCTGCGCGAAGTGATGGAGATGAAGTATCTCTGGGAGCGGCCGGTGCGGCTGTCCAACGGTCGCTTGAGGGACGTGCTCGGGAGTGAACCGCGGACTCCGCTCGACGAGGCCGTTCGTGCGACGCTGACGAGCATGGGCTGCCTGTAAGGCAACCGGCAGAGGCTGTAGCGGAGGCGGCTGTGCGGTCGCAGGTCGGGACCTGCGACCGCAGACGGTTAAGCCACCGCCGGCGGCGAATAGTCCATCGCTTCGAGATCGGCGATCAGCCCGAGTCCCGTCGGTTGCCATCCGAGCCGCGAACGCGTCCAATCGCTCGACGCCAGCATGTCGAGACCGGCGAAGCGGCCGAACCAGCCGAAATAGGCTTGCGCCTCTTCGGCCGGCAGCGAAATCGCCGGGACGCCGAGCGCGGCGGCAACGGTTTCCGCAATGGTGCGAGCCGGGACGCCTTCCTCGGCGACCGCGTGGTACCGGGCGCCCCGTTCTCCTCGATCGAGCGCGAGGACGTAGAGCTTCGCAGCGTCGCCGACATGCGCGGCCGCCCAGCGGTTTGCGCCGTCGCCGATATAGGCCACTTCGCCTTTGGCGCGCGACATGGCGACGAACGGCGTGATCAGGCCCTGCTTGACCGTGTCATGGATCTGCGAAAGCCGTACGACGCGCACATCGACGCCGGCGTCGAGCAGTGCGTGCCCGGCCAGTTCGGAGGCGATCCGTGGATTGGGATGGTGCGGATCGAACCGGTCCTCGGTGGCGGGTCGGCCGGGGCCGTTGTCGCCCATGCCGATGCCGGAGGTGATGAGCAGCGGGCGATCGGTGCCCTTGAGCGCGTCGCCGAGCGCCGCGATGACGGCCCGGTCCTTCTCGCAGTTCGCGACGAAATTCTCGAACGTGTGATCGAACGCCGTATGGATCACGGCGTCGGCGTGTGCCGTCCCCGCGCGGAGGCTGTCGAGATCCTCGAGGTTGCCGCGATGCACCTCGACACCGGCGGACTGCAGCGATCGCGCACCGGCATCGGACCGCGTCAGGCCGAGCACCTGGTGGCCCGCGGCGAGCAGTTCGGGAATGAGATGCGAGCCGATGAAGCCGGTCGCACCAGTCAGGAATATACGCATCAGCTCGCTCCGAGATTGTTCGAAGCGCGGTTTTGGCTTACCAGTGGTCCGGTTAAAGTAGTGACTGTATCATGGTATAGTTTTCAATAGGATCAGCATGCCGCTCGCCACCGCCAACCCGCTCGGCACGTTCCTGCGCGATCGCCGGTCTCGCATGGATGCCGCGGCTTTCGGCTATGGCGGCGGACGCCGCCGGACGCCGGGACTGCGCCGCGAAGAGGTGGCACAGCGCGCCAACATTTCGCCGACCTGGTACACCTGGCTGGAACAGGGCCGGGGCGGGGCGCCGTCCGCGGACGTGCTGAACCGGATCGCGGCCGGGCTGATGCTGACCGAGCCGGAGCGCGAGCATCTGTTCGTCCTGGGTCTCGGGCGGCCACCGGAGCCGCGCTACACGCGCGCCGACGATGTGACGCCGCGGTTGCAGCGCGTGCTGGACGCGTTCCCGATCAGCCCGGCGATCATCAAGACTGCGACGTGGGACGTGGTCGCGTGGAATGCGGCGGCGGCGACGCTGCTGACCGACTATGGCGCGCTGCCGCGCGAGCAGCGCAATATCCTGCGCCTCATCTTCACCAATTCGAACATCAAGGCGGCGCAGGAGGACTGGATGAGCGTCGCGCGCTACGTCGTGGGGGCGTTTCGTGCGGATGCCGCGCGGGCCGGCGCGGCGGCGGAGATCACGCGGCTGGTCGAGGAACTGTCGCGGCTCAGCCCGGAGTTCGAAGCGCTGTGGCGTGACAACGACGTCGCGGGACATGCGGACGGACTGAAGCGGATCCACCATCCGGAGCACGGCCTGATCGAACTGGAATTCTCGGCTTTCGCGATCGACGGTCGTCCCGACCTTGGGATGATCGTCTACAATCCCGCCACGGCGGCTACGACCGAGCGGATCCAGTCATTGATGGCGCGTCGTGCAGACGAGGTTTCCCGTAAACGCTAAGGGCCTCCGCCGAAGGTGCGGGTTGTCGTCACGCGATTGTTCGAACATGAAACGCCATGGTCCAGATCGTTTCGCCCCATATCCCGAAATGCGGCGGGACGTCTCTGATCGATGCCGTTACGTCCGCGATCGGGCCCGACCTCATCTACCTCGACTACGGCGATAGCCCGGCCAATCCGGCCACGGATTTCAGTATCGATCCGCTCGGAACGGCCGAACGCTTCGCGGCCGACGCGGCGACGGTGCTTGCGTCGAAACGGCTCGCCTACGGGCACATGCACGCCGCGAAGTATCGACTTGCCGCGCCGGATGCGGCCTGGGTGACGATCTTGCGGGGTCCGGTCGAGCGGTTGATCTCGCATTACTTCTTCTGGCGTGAGGCGCCGGTTGCGCAGGCAAACCCGCTTCGGCGGTACTTCCATGAGCAATCGCTCGACCTGCTCGGTTTCGCGCGGCTGCCGATGCTGCGCGGGTTTTATCGGGACGTCTTCTTCCGCGGCCTGAACCGCGCGGACTTCGAGTTCGTCGGGCGGACGGACGCGATGGACGCGGTCACGGCCGTGCTCGGGCGGATGCTCGACGTCGAACTCGTGCTGCCGCGGTCGAACGTTGGTGCGCTGCGTTCCGGCGACGATGCGCTGGAGGAGATCGACCGGGCAGGGCCGGCCCTGCGCGACATTCTGAGGGACGAGATCGCGTTCTACGAAGAGTGGACGCGGTAACTTAGCTGCCGGTCGGGACGAGCCTGATGGGCGCCCTTCCCGGTAAGCGCAGCGTCGCACCGCGGACGAGCGGCGCGATCGTGACGAAGCCGGGCGTGCCGGGCACCAGCGGGTAACGCCCGATCGACGACCAGACGTACCAGGCCGACATCGTGCCGGCGTCGTCATCCATCCCGTCGGCGAAGCCCTGTGGCTGGGGCGCGAAGCTGCGCCCGACCCAGGGCTGCGGCCGCACGCCGGCATTGGTGTAGCGGTGCGGCACCGGTTCGCGCAGGTAGCGGTCCACGATCCGCCGTGTCGCCGCGGGGTTGCCGGCGAAGGCGTAGATCCAGGGGACGTGGATGTCGGGCTGGTTCGTCATGTTAAACAGATTTTCCGCGAAGAAGCGGTCGAGTTCGGGGCGGAACCGTGACCCGAGCGTCGCGGCGATCCACGGCAGGTCGAAGACCGGCGCCCAGCGATATTGCGCCAGCGTCCCCTGATACAGCCCGCGGGCATGCACGACGTCCGCGTCGGCGCCGAGCGTCGCAAAGGTTTCGAGCCACATCGGCCGGTAGGACAACGCCTTGGCGCGGAACCGGCGGGACAGCTCCGCTTCGCCGAGGTCGGACGCCAGTTCCGCGATCGCCCAGTCGTCATAGGCCGCCTCGATCTGCTCGTCGGGCGTCTTGCGGGCGAGCGTGGCGCTTTCGGCGACCATGCCGTCCAGCGCGGCGCGGGCGTCGAAATCGGTAATACCCCTCCGTCGGAAATGGAGTAGCACGATCCCGGCATGTTCGGTGCGGACGGTCAGGAACGGCTCGGTCTGCGTGCCCCAGCGCTGTTTGCCGGTCCGGTACAGCCGGACCAGCGACCGCGCGATGGCCCCCGCGCGGGCCGGATCGACGAGCGCCAGCAGCGGCAGTTGCGTGCGGTAGTTATCCCACAGCGCCCAGCTCGTATAATGCTGCTCGCCGGGATTGAGCCGGGCGACGACGCCGTCGCTGCCGCGGAACCGCCCGTCGGGATCGGTGATCGCGACCGGCGATTGCATGACGCGGAATAGCGCGGTGGTGAACAGGACCTGTTGCTCGGCGGTGCCGTCGATGGTGAGCCGCGACAGCTGGCGGTTCCATACCGCGCGGTTGGCGGCCTCGATGGCGGCGAACGATCGCGTGCCGAGTTCCGTGTCGCGGACAGCCGCCGCGGCGGCGGGATCGACGGACGAAAGACCGGTGCGAACCTCGATCACGTCGCCCTTGCGCACGTCCAGCACGGTCCGTGCGGCACCGGTGGTTCCGGCCCCGCGCAACGCCACGGTCTTTCCCGCGCGTGAGATGCGGGTGGCGGAGTGCAGGTGATATCGCCCGACGTCGCAGACCGTGCCGGCGCTGAAGCTCGCGCGCAGGTCGCCGTCCGGCGCGGCCCGCCATTCGGAACCGTGTCGGCGGGAATAGCCCTGATCGAACGCGACGGTCAGGTCGATTCGTCCGGCGCGCGGCAGCACGAAGCGGATCACGCCGGCACCGCGCGTGGCGGTCATCGCCGCGACGATGCCGTCGCCGTAGCCGACCGTGTAGTAGCCGGCGTGGGCGGCCTCGCCGCGCTTGTCGATCGACCAGGCCGTCCCGGTCCCGGCGTAGCCCAGCGATACGCGCACGTCGCCGCCCGCGCCGCTGCACCCGACGCCCACGCCGCGGGTGTGCGAGAAGCCTAGCAGCGTCCGGGCGGCATAGTCGTAGCCGGCATGGTTCGCCGGGCTGGTGTCCGGGCCGAGTTGAACCATGCCGTAGGGCGCCGCGGCGGCCGGGCTGAGTTGCCCGAAGTCCGCCAGCGTGCCGATGAACGGGTTGACGGTCTGCGCCGCGTCGCGCGCCTGCGCCGGTACTGCCGCGGCCAGCAGGAAAAGGATTAGCAGGCGCGTCACGGATCGAGCGGGTCCGCGGCGGCGTCGACCTGGAACGCGACCGGATCGGGGGCGAAGCGGAGCGAGAACCGGTCGGGGCCTGGCGTCAGCGTGCCCGGCTGAACGCCCATTTCGGCGACGTTGCGCTTCGCCAGTTCCGCGCCGCCGATATAGGTGATGGTGCGCGGGTCGGAGACGACCAGTGCCGGCCGGTCCGCGGGGAAGCCGGCCGCCAGCAAGAGCCGCGCGCAGTTGCGCAGATTGGTCGTGGTGTGGCGGGCATGCGGCTCGATCAGGATGCGGTCCGCGGGGATGCCGTAGTCGCTGATCAGCAGCCGCTTCATCTCGATCGCTTCGTTGAATGCGGTTCGGTTCGGGTGGACGTTGCCACCGGACACGATCAGGAACGGCGCTAGGCCGCGCTTGTAATGGTCGGCGGCGATCTCCAGCCTGATATGGCCCATCACGCCGGTGCGCGACACGGCGTCCTCCGGCCCGTGCCCGAACACCAGCAGCGCGGTGTAGGGCGTGGCGCTCCAGTTGGTATGGGCCACCGCCTGTATCGCCGCGGTATTTTCGCCGCCGAGCAGTGGGCGATGGCTGGCGGCGTCGGTCCGCTCGTTCATGCGCAGCAGGCCGGTCGCGTAACGGAGCGCGGGATCGAAGAACAGGTCGCCGTCGCGCGCGCCGACCGCGGCGGCATGGGCGATCAGGACCTCGCCATATTCCGGCAACAGCGGGTCGAAGATGATCGCGTCGATCAGCGGGTAACGCGGCGGAATGCCCTTCGCGTAGACGTCCACGACGTGGTTCATCGCGGCCGCCGTGCCGGCCCAGGCGGCGGCGATCAGGTCGCCGTCACTTAGGTTGTTATAGCGCGCGAACTGATCCGAGGGGCGCAGCACGCGCGTCATCAACGCATCGGCCAGCTGCGGATCGCGGGCCAGTTGCCGCAACCGGGTTTCGACCGTGGCGATCTCGGCTGCCGTCCAGAGCCAGGCATCGGCCTGACAGGCGGGCGTCGGCACGCACGGCTTGTCGGGGACACGCGCGGCCCGGTCCGCCGTCAGCCGGCGCAACACCGGATCGCGGCGCAGCGCGGCGGCCCAGCCGTCCGCCGCCCGCATCATCGCGGGCAGCGGAAAGACGACCGTCTCGAGCGTCTCGTCATACGGCACCGCATAGGTCGCCGAAGTCTGCGCGACCGCGCCGACGGACGGCAACAGCAGGACCGCCGCGAGGCAGGCACCGATCAGCCGGCGCATACCTACCAGCTCCGGCTGACGATGAAGCGCACGTTGCGCCCGAACAATGGGCGGCCGTAGATCGCCTCGGCCGAACCCTGGCCGGCGAACTGATCGGTGCGGGTATTGCCCTCGGTCAGGCCCTTGGCGTTGGTGATGTTGTCACCCACGACCTGGAACCGCCATGCCTTCCAGTCGAGCGCCACGCCGGCGGCCAGCGTCTCGTAGCCCGGCATCGCGGTCTGGCTGAACAGATCGACGTAGCGGCGGCCGACCCATTCGTAACGGCCGAACAGTTCCAGTTCGCCTTCCCCGACGGGCAGGTTGAAGGACGGGCGGACATTGCCGAAGAACTTGGCCTCGCGGATGATCTGGTTGCCGTTGACCGCGCTCGGATCCGCGCCCGACGTGTTTTCCAGGTTGCGATATTCCGGGTTCTGCCGGGTGACGGAACCGGTGATCGAGAACCACCGGACAGGGGCGAGCCGGCCGTCGATCTCGACGCCCTTCACCGACGCTTCGCCGATGAACGGCAACGACTGGTCGTTACGTCCGGTTTCCGGGTTGAAGGCGGCGAACGACGCGTTGAACGGATTGAACTTGGTGTAGAAACCGGTGAGATACAGATAGTTGCGGCCGAAGCTGGCCTTGAGCCCCGCTTCGAACTGGCGCGCCTTCGTCTTGACGATCGTCGGGTTGATGCTGGTCACGACGCTGAGCTGCGGCGGGACTTCGAGGTTGGACACGCGTCCGTAGACACCCAGGTTCTGCGTGAAGTCGTAGTTGGCGCCCACCGTCCAGTTCATCGCCTTGGGCTGGAGCTTCTGCGAGATGACGGCGCCGGTGAAGGCGCGGGTGGTATTGTCCGCCAGCGTGGTCGCGTCGCCGAGATCGGCTTGCGTGGTCGGCAGCGCGAAGCCGTCATAGTCATACCATTCCTGGCGAATGCCGAAATCGAGCCGCAGGCCGCGGGTCACGTCCCAGGTGTCGTTGGCGTAGAGCGCGATCATCTTCGCGTCACCCTCGCCCTGGTTCAGCGTCGTGGTGTAGCGCAGCACGCCGTTCTGCGTGACCGACCCGAGCACCGCGCCGGTCGCGGAATAGGCGACCAGATCGAGCGTCCGCGGCTGACCGCGCACCTCGATCAGCATGTCCTGATACGCCTGGAGCAGCGTGTTGCCGTAGAGCGAGCCATAGGTGCCGACGCGCAGTTCGTGCGTGCCGAAGCCGGTCTCGATCGACCGGGTGACGCTGAGGTCCGCCTGTCCGGAATAGAAGCTCGATTCCGACATCCGGTACTGGCCCGACACCACGAGGCCCGACGCGGTCGACGGATCGTAGACCGTGCCGTTGGTGCCGGAGAAGACATAGCCGAGCCGCGCCACGCCGGCGCCGAACGCCGCGCGCGCATTGGTCAGGTTCGTGCCGTTCCCGGTCGCCGTCGCGTAGGTGACCGCATCGACCGGGTTGGTGGTCGAGTAGAAGGCGTCGAAGCTGCTCTTGCCCTTGGTGAACCCGGTCTTGGCCGAGACGCGCCAGCCGTCGAAGTCGCCTTCATATTGCAGGCCGGCGTTGAAGAACCGCATGTGGCGGCCGTCCGCCAGGTCGCGGTCGTGGCTCTGCACCACGCCGGCGCCGTCGCGATACTTGATGTTCACGTTGCGCAGCGCGGGCGAGTTCAGCGTGCCGCGGTGATAATCGATGAACGGATCGAGCGAGACCGACGGGTTGCGCGGATCGGCGATCGGGATCGGCAGGTAGAAGATGTTGTGATCGTTGACATAGGTGCCCGACAGCTTGACGAAGCCGTTGCTGAAGTCGTGCTTCAGGTTGGCGCGGATCTGGCCGCCCTTGTCGCTGGGGAAGCCGCTCTTGCGGTAACCTTCGTGGTGGCGGAGGAAGCCGCCGACCGCGAAATAGGTGTTCTCCGACAGCGGGCCGGACTGCATCGCGTCGAGCCGGTAGAGGCCGGTGTCGCCGATCGTCAGCTGCGCCTTGCCGCGCGCGACGTCGGTGCCGACCGCGGTGATGTTGTTGGCGATCGCCGCCGCGCTGCTGGCGTAGATCGGCGCCGGGCCGCCGCGCACGATCTCGACGCGCTCGGTCATCAGGTCGAAGCGGTGCATGCCTTCGCCGGAGTTGAAGAAGACGCCGTCGATCTCGTGATACAGCGGCAGGCCGTCCTGCTGGAAGATGAGGTAGCCGCGATCGGTGGGGATGCCGCGGACGCGGGTGACGTTCTGCACTTCGCCGCCGGTCGCCTCGACCTGGATGCCGGGGACGGTGCCGAGCAGGTCGGCGAAGCTCTTCGGCGCGATCTGCTGGACATCCGCCTGCGACAGGGAGTTGATCGCGTAGGACACGTCGAACCGGCGTTGCGCGCGGGCGGCGGTGCCGGTCACGATGATGTCGGACTGTTCGGTCTCCGCCGGAGCATCGGCCGGGGTTTGAGCGGAGGCCGCGGATGGGGCCGCCACCGCCGCCTGCTGCGCATAAGCTGCACCGGGCATGCATGCCAGCACGCTGGCGGACGACAGAAACGAAAGAGCGAAAGCTCGCGAACGTGCGACCTGCATGGAAAATCCCCCGGTTGGATGGGGGGCCTCTATGGTGCCCACGCTACAGTCCGGTGACACCGCGACTAACCTGAAACAAAGCGATCCTCGGTGGCGCGTTCGGTCGCCCGGGGGTGGCCGGCCGACAATGGCCAGCGGCCCATTGCGCGCCTTGCCGGACGAACCGCTTTCGCTAGCGAACCTCCGGGCCGCGGATGACGGCGATGCCGAACGAGGTCGTGACGAACTGCCGCAGCGCGATCTTCAGGTGGTTCGTCTGCGCGAACGGCGGCACGTCGATGTGCAGATCGAGCGGCCGATCGCCCGCGTCGTATTTGAGCGGGAGGACATGGTGGCCGGCGGCGGTGAGTTCGAGCGCGAGCCGTTCCATGTCGCGGCGGCGGAACAGCACGGTGCTCTCATTGTCGACGGTCGCGGTGTCGGACGACAGGTTCAGCTCGGTCGTGTGGACCGCAACCCCGCCGGGGCGCAGTCGATCGACCGCCTGATGGATGAAGCGCAGTCCGGCCTCGATCGACCCGAGATGTTCGAACGCGCAGGCCGACCAGCAGAAGTCGAAGCCGCGCAGGTCGTCCGGCATCGCATTCATGTCGACCGGCCGGAAGGAGACATTCCTCGCGTGCGTCTCGGCATCGCACAGCGACGGCCAGTGGAGCTGTTCGATCGCTGTGCTGTGCTGGCCGGTGTTGAGCCAACCCGCGAGCTGCTGATGCCCCACGGGCATGTCCGTCGCGAGGATCTGGCAGCCGCGCGATGCGAAGTAGGAGGGCAGGCATTCGGCACCGCAGCCGAAGCCGAGCCCGCGGGACCCGGGGCGCAACATTCCCTGAGCTTCGAGCACCGCCAGGATGTAGATGTTCTCCCACTGCTTGCGGTGCCAGTGGATGCCCATGCCGAGCCGGTCGAGCCAGGCGCGATAGGCCGGTTCCTCCATCTGGTTGGCGGTACACATCTGCGACGCCGGATCGGCGATCGTTGCCGGTTCGCCGGAGATCAGTCCCGCCTCGTCCACGGGCGACGGCTTGCCCCACCAGCCCCGACCCACGGCGGAACCGCGCGCGAACACCGTCTTCTTCGCGTCGAGCATCTTGGCCTTGTGCGCCGATCCGTCCCCCCAGCCGTCCATATCGAGGCTGAGGCTCGACGCCGCGGCGTCCGTGTCCTCGACCAGTCGGCCCATGATGGCGTGGTAGTAGCCCGGCCTGGCGTTCAGCGTGACGCTCCAGCGGCCGTCCTGCGCGGCGACGTCCGTCAGCCGCAGCACCGTAGTCTTGGCGGTGGTCGACGCTTCGGACCCGTAGGGCATGGCCCGAACGCGGATGCGAAGTTTCCCCTTCGTGGCCCGCAGATCTTGGAAGCGACCGGAAAATGTCACCTGTCCGGCGCGGGTGGTCACATATTCCGAATGGAACACATAGGTCGCATCCGTTGCTCCGCCCGTGCCGCCGAGCCCGGTGATCGCGCTCGGTACGTCCGGCCACAGGCCGAACGGCCGCAGCTCGCGCTGGTCTTCGATAATCATTGACGCCCCCGCCCGGCTCTCATGAGCAAGGTCTGATACTCGGACTAGAAGCGGCGGATGACAAGGGCGTTACGTACATCCGGCGAATAAGTGTTTGAGGCAGGACGTCTTAGCGGTCGAGCCTGTCTTCTCGCTCGACAAGATGGTGAAGAAGAAGGCGACCGCGACGGAGGGCATCTTTGAGGCGATGCTGCACGACCCGGAATAAGCGGTTCGCAAGAACGCTGGCGAAGTTTGTCCCGGTGGTGCGATCGCCTCGAAACTCAGCGGAGGTCGAGCGGCTTCACGACCTGTCCTGACTTCATCACGAAGCTGACACGCTCCAGCTGGCGGACGTCGGCGAGCGGGTCGCCTTCGACGGCGATGAGGTCGCCGTAGCGGCCCGGCGCGATCGCACCGACGTCGGCGGTCTTGTCGAGCGCTTCGGCGGCGTTGCGGGTCGCGGCCTGGATCGCCTCGATGGGGCGCATGCCCCATTCGACCATCTTGGCGAATTGCAGCGCGTTGTTGCCGTTGGGGTAGACGCCCGCATCGGTACCGAACAGCATCTTCACGCCCGCGGCATGGGCGGCGCGGAACGTCTCGCGCTGCTTGCGACCGACGATCCGTTCCTTTTCCAGGCTTTCCGCGAAGACGCCGTTCTTGGCGCCTTCGGCCAGGATATAGTCGTCGTCGTAGATATCCATGTCGAACCAGGCGCCGTGCGCCTTGGCGAGCTTGAAGCTTTCCGCGTCGGCGAGGCTGGCGTGTTCGATCGTATCGACCCCGGCGCGAAGCGCGTCGTTGATGCCCGACGTGCCGTGCGCGTGAACCGCGACGCGCATGCCGAGCATATGCGCTTCCTCGACCACGGCGCTGATCTCGGCCAGGCTGAGCTGCTGCGCGCCGACCGAGTCCGTCTTGGACAGGACGCCGCCAGTCATGCAGACCTTCACCACCTGCGCGCCGTATTTGCGGATCGTGCGGACGGCTGCGCGGAATCCTTCGGGTGAGTTCGCGATCTGCGGGCTCGGCACCGTGATCGACGGCGGAAACTCGGTCGCGTCGCAATGGCCGCCAGTGACGCCGAGCGCATAGGTCGCGGGCACGATCCGCGGCCCGGGAATGTACCCGCCATCGACGCCCTGCTTCAGCGCGACATCGTCGTAGTTGGACGAGCCGACGTTCCGGACGGTGGTGAACCCGGCGTCAATCGTCTTGCGCGCATTGGCGACGCCGACGACGGTCCAGAACGCATCGGTGAACTCCAGCCCGCGATAGCCCGACAACGTCGGGTCGCTGGTCAGGTGGACGTGCATGTCGATCAGCCCGGGCAGGATCGTCCGCCCGCCCAGATCGATGCTGGTGGCGCCCGCCGGGACGGGATCGCCGCGGCGGCCGACCTTGGTGATCCGGCCGTCGACGATGGTGACCTGCGGATTGTCGACCTGCCGACCGGCCAGCACGTCGACCATATGGGCGGCGGTGACGACGACGGTCGCGGCGGGCGCGGCGGTGGACAGGAGGGCGGCGAGGAGGAGCGAGGCGGTTCGGATCATGGCCGCGATGTTCCGGGGATTGCCGCGCCTTGGCAACCCCGGACCGCGCTTATTTTACTCTACGGCGCGGCAGGCGCGGCGACCGGATCATCGCGGTCCGGATCGCGGCCGTGCTGGCGATCAAGCGACCGCATGATCGGCGTGACGGTCAACCCGTGCAACACGACCGAGAACAAGATGACGAGGCCGACGATGCCCCACAGCCGCTCGACGCCGTCGACCTCAATATGGTTCAGGCCGAACGCCAGATAGTAGATCGACCCGACCCCGCGGATGCCGAAGAAGGCGAGCGTCAGCTTCTCCGACCGGTCTGCCTTCAACCCCGCCAGACCAAGGATCCCGGTGAGCGGGCGGATGACGAGGAGGATCACGACCGCCGCGACGACATCGACCCAGGAGACGGCGCTGAACAGCCCGCTGACCACCGCGCCGCCGAACAGCAGCAACAGGACCATCATCGCCAGCCGTTCGATCTGCTCCGTCACGTCGTGCATGTTGTGGTGGAAATCATGGTCGCGGTGCGTGCCGCGGAACGTGAGCGCGGTGACGAACACGGCGAGAAAGCCGTAGCAATGGACGATTTCGGTAAAGCCGTAGGAGACGCAGGTCGCGGCGAGCGCGATCAGTCCGTCGCCGGTCTGCACCAGCTTGCTCTCCGCCGAGACGTGGAAAGTGAGCCAGCCGAACGCGCGGCCGATCAGCCAGCCTGCGCCGATCCCGACACCGATTTCCCAGAACACGCGGTAGCCCAGCCATTCGCCGAACCAAGGCTCGCCCGTCGCGGCAACGGTGGCGAGCAGGATCGCAAGATGAACGAACGGGAAGGCGAGGCCGTCGTTCAGACCGGCCTCCGACGTCAGGCCGAACCGGACCTCATCCTCGTCCCCCGTCTTGGGCGGTCCGACCTGAATGTCCGCGGCCAGCACGGGATCGGTCGGGGCAAGGCTTGCCGCGAGGAGCAACGCGATCGCCCAGGGCAGGCCGATGCCCCATGCCGCGAGCAGAGTGATTGCGAGGATACCGAGCGGCATCGTGACGGCGAGCAGCCGCCAGGTGACGGCCCACTCGCGCCAGTTGAACACCCGATCGATCTTCAGCCCCGCACCCATCAACGCGATGATCACGACGAATTCCGTGAACCGTTCGGTGATCGCGGGATACAGCCACGGCAGCGGCCGCAGCGTGATCTGCGGCAGCGAGAACAGCGCCGCGCCGAGCGCGATGCAGACGATCGGCAGCGACAACGGCAGCTTGCGCAGCACGAGCGGCAACCAGACGACGACAGCGGTGAGAATGCCGAACCCGGCCAGCATGAGAATATAGGGTTCGGGCAGGAGGTGTTCTGGAATCATTCGCCGTTAACGACCCGCGGCCCGGATCGGGGGCGTCGCGCGGAGGATTAGCCGCACGACGCCCCCCGTCAGCCGACCAACCGCATCGGTGACGTCCGATCGGCGGCGGATACGGTGTAGCTGGCGACGGTCTTGACCGTGTAGGGCTTCGTCATGATCGTCGACATCGCCAGATAGTCGCCGCGCGCCGATTGCGGCGTCAGGGTCAGCAGGATGTAGCCCTTGTTGTCCTGGTCGCAGAACGCGACTTCGGGGTTGGCGTCGGCGATAATCTTGCCGAGGTTCGCGTTGGGCAGGAGGCTGCCATAGGACGGGCTGGTGATCGCGCTCGTCCCGAACTCGGCGGCGACCAGTTGGCCGGCGTCGTCGTGCAGGTCGTTGGCCCAGAAGGCATGGCTGTCGCCCGAAATGACCAGCGGGCGCGAACCGGCGGCACGGAAGCTGGCGTAGAGCCGCTCGCGCGCCGGCGGATAACCGTCCCACGAGTCCAGGCTGAACGGGATGCCGGCACGAAAGGATTCCGCCGCGGCGGTGAGGGCGGTGCGGTACATCGCAGGCATGGCGGCCATCGTGGCGGCATAGACCTGCGGACCGAGGGCCTTGGCCAGATCGGGGCCGGCGACGCGGGCCATCACGACCTGATTGCCGAGCACCTGCCACGGCTTGCCCGCCTTCACCGACGCGGACAGTTCGCCCTCCAGCCAGCGTGCCTGGTCCGGGCCCAGCATCTCGCGCTTCGGATCGGCGCGGATGGTCTTGACCACGCCATACTGGTCGGGCGTGGCGACCTCGTTCTTGAACACCGCCTGGTGGCTGCGGGCGAGCAGGCGCGTTTCGACCATGATGAGGCTGGCGAGGTCGCCGAACTGGAAGCTGCGGTTGATCGCTTCGTGCGGGCGGCCGGGGATCGGATCGCGGATCGGCATCCATTCGAAATAGGCCTGCATCGCGGCGGCCTTGCGCTTGCCCCAGTCGCCCTCGTTGGGTTGGTGGTTTTCCGCGCCGCCGATCCAGCTGTCGTTCGCGGTTTCGTGATCGTCCCAGACGCAGATGAATGCGGCGCGGGCGTGCGCGGCCTGCAGGTCCGCATCCTTCTTGTACCAGGCGTGGCGGCGGCGATAATCGTCGAGCGTCACGATCTCGTGCGTAGGATCGAGCGTGCGGCCGAGGCGCTTGCCGATTTCGCCGCCGTAACCGTCGATGCCGTATTCGTAGATATAGTCGCCGAGATGGACGACCGCGTCAACGCGCGGCGCCTGGGCGATCGCGTCGTAGGCGTTGAACAGGCCCCCATTGTAGAGGCTGCACGAGACGACCGCGAGCACGGCATCCTGCACCGCGCCGACCGGCAACGTGCAGAACCGGCCGACCGGGGATTTCGTGCCGTCGGCCGCGGTGAAGAAGAAGCTGTAGTCGTGGCCCGGCTTCAGGCCCTTCGGCTCGACCTTGACCGTGAAGTCGCGCGCGGCGCGAGCGACGGCGCGGCCGGTGGCGACTGGGGCGGCACCGTCGCCGTCCGTGACGGTCCAGACGACCGGGATGTCGCCGGCGTGGCCCGCGACGGACGGGGTGGCACGCGTCCACAAGATCGCGCCGCCGGGGGTCGGATCGCCGCTAGCGACGCCGTGGACGAAAGTGATCGCGGGCGCGGCGGCGGCGGCCGCGACGCCGGGCGCGGCGAGCGTCGTTCCCATGCCGATCAGGCTCAACGCGGTGCGGCGGTCGACGGTCATGCGGTCATTCCTGTGTCTGGGATCACCGCGCGATAGGGGGGCTATGCGACGATATGGTTGCAGCCGCCGTAACCATTTCGTCACCGGGGCGTCATGCCGCCGACCCCGCCCCGTCATGCGAACGCCATCCAGTCACCCTAGCGCCACGATATTACATGGGGGAAATATTGTGTCTGTTTCACGCGTTGCGCTGGCCATCATGCTCGTCTGGACGCCGTCGGCTTTGTTTGCGCAATCGGTGGCCGCGCCGACCGACGGTGCCGACGATGCGGCGTTCGGCGATATCGTCGTCACCGCCCAGAAGTCCGAACAGAAGATCGCCGACGTGCCGCTGACCGTCACCGCGGTGACCGGCGAGACGATGCGTGCAATCGGCGTGTCCGAACTGGACGAACTGGCCGCCTACATCCCCGGCCTGACGATCCAAGAGCAGAGCGCGAACAATCCGGGCTTCGTCATCCGCGGCATCACGTCGGACAACGGATCGTCGCAGCAGGGTGCGCGCGTCACGCTCTATTATAACGGCGTCGATATCAGCCGGTCGCGCGGGGCGTATCAGGACCTGTACGACCTGGAACGGGTCGAGGTGGTGAAGGGGCCGCAGGCGACGTTGTTCGGCACGGCGGCGGCGATCGGTGCGATCAGCATCATCTCCGCCAAGCCGGAACCGGGTTTTTCCGGCGCGCTCTCGGGCGGGTACGGCAATTTCGACCGCTATCTGGCGTCCGGTTACCTGAACGCCGGCAACGACGTGATCGCCGGGCGGATCGCCTTCGCGTACAAGAAGCGCCGTGGTTATGTGCGGAACATCGCGGGCGATCCGGACGTCCCGAACCAGAACCAGGGGCAGGTCGATCAGCGCGATCTGAATGGGCAGGATCAGCGCGGCGTGCGTGCTTCGTTGCGCTACCGGCCGTCCGATGCGGTCACCGCCGATCTGGTGCTGACCTATGACGGGCAGCGTAACCCCGGCACCGCGTTCAAATCGCGCGCGTTCGCGCCGACCGGCGGGTTCGGCGGCAAGCCGTTCGACGATTACGGACCGGCCGAACTGTCCGGTTCGCCGTACAGCGAGAGCGTGCTGGGCGCGCGTCGGCTTGGGCTGAAGCGCAACGTATATGACGCGAACTTCACGCTCGCGTGGGACGTGGGCGACGGCGTCACGCTGACCACGGTCAACGGGTACCGCGAATTCAACGCGAACGAAGTGTTCGACGCCGACGGCGCGAGCGTATTCTACCTGGAATTTGCGGAGGAAGCGCGCGGCAAGCAGTACAGCCACGAGACGCGCCTGTCTTACACGGACGACCATTGGCGCGCGTTCGTCGGCGCAAATGCGTTCTTCGAAAAGGGGTTCCAGCGCGTGCCGTTCTCGACCGAGGAGGGGACGTATCTGGCCTGTTCGGTCAACACCGCCTTTGCCGGCGTGCGCAACATCCTGAACGCGACGGGTATCCCGACCGGCACGGGTTGCGTGACCGCGGCGGGGACGATCCCTGCGACGCGGGCGACGTCGGTCCTGACCGGCGGGGCGCTGACCACCGCCCCTTACTCCTCGACGTTCCAGAACAGCGGGCGGAACGACACCTACTCCGCGTTCGGCGACGTGACTTACATTCCGACGCCGGCGCTGGAGCTGACCGCCGGTGCGCGAGTGCTGATCGAGAAGCGGCGCAGCGGTTATTCGAGCGTGGCGCCGAACTCGACGATCGCCCGCGCAAGCCTGCTGGGGACAAGCAACACCAACGGCGTGACGTACCGCGCGGAGGATTCGTTCGCAGCGGTGCTGCCGCGGTTCAACATCCTGTACCGCCTGACCGACAGCGTGAACGCCTATGCCACGGTGGCCAAGGGGCGCCGCTCGCCGGTCGTCCAGCTCGATGCTGTCACGGTCGGCACGACTGTGAGCCCACGGCTCCAGCCGGTCGGGCAGGAGACGGTCTGGAACTATGAGGCGGGCCTGAAGGGATCGGTCGGCCCGGTCACCGCGGCGGCGGCGGTATATCTGCAGAAGTATGACGACTTCCAGGTGTCGGTGACGGCCAACGGCGTCACGACGACGCAGAGCGCGGGCACGGCGCAGAATCTGGGTTTCGAAGCCGAAGCGCAGGTGAAGCTGGCGTCGTTCCTGACCGCGTTCGGGAACTTCGGCTATATCGACGGCGGGATCGACAAGGATGCGCGGTTCGGCGCGTTCTCCGGCGACCGGTTCCGGTTGCAGCCGAAATATGAGGCGGCCGGTGGCGTGACGATGCGTGTGCCGGCAGGGTCGCTGACGTTGTTCGCGACACCGTCGGTGACGTATCAGAGCAAGGTGTTCTTCGAACTGCCGAACAACGAGGCGATTTCGACCGATCAGTATACGCTGGTGAACCTGCGGGCGGGGATCGAGGGGCCGGGAGCACGCTGGACGCTCAGCGGGTTCGCGCGCAACCTGACCGACAAGAAGTATCTGATCGATGCGGGCAATACGGGCGGTGGCCTTGGCGTGCCGACCTATATTGCGGGCGAACCGCGCTTCTACGGCATGGAAGTCGGCGTGAAGTTCTAGGCGTCCGACCCCTCCCCGCCAGCCGATCGGGTGGCGGGGAGGGGGTCAGAGGGGTGTGCTGAGCGTGCGTTTGACCGCGTCGTGCCACCCCGCGGCGAGCGGGGCACGCACCGCAGCCGGCATCGAGGGTTCGAAACAGCGGTCGCGCGACCAGAGTTTCGAGAGGTGGTCGAGCCCGGACCAGACGCCGGTTGCGAGGCCCGCGTGGAAGGCCGCGCCTCGCGCCGTCGTTTCCAGATCGGTCGGCCGTTCGACCGGCGTGTCGATCATGTCGGCCAGGAAGCGGCAGAGCCAGTCGTTGGCCGCCATGCCGCCGTCGACGCGCAGGATCGCCGGCCGTCCGCCGCCGTCCGCGGCCATGGCGTCGATCAGGTCCATCGTCTGGAACGCGACCGCCTCCAGCGCGGCGCGGGCGAGGTGGCCGGCACCGGCGCCGAGCGTCAGGCCGTAGATCGCGCCGCGCGCCTCGGCGTCCCAGTGCGGCGCGCCGAGGCCGGCGAACGCCGGGACCATGTAGACGCCGTGATTGTCGGGCACGCGGGTGGCGAGATCGTCGGTCTGGCTGGCGTGGGTGATGACGCCGATGCCGTCGCGCAGCCATTTGACCGCCGCGCCGGCGACGAAGATCGATCCTTCCAGCGCGTAGACGATCCGGCCATCGATCCGGTAGGCCGGGGTGGTGAGCAGCCGGTGTTCGGAGGCGACCGCCTTTTCCCCCGTATTGAGCAGCATGAAGCAGCCGGTGCCGTAGGTGGATTTGGCGGTGCCGGGTGCGAAGCAGGCCTGGCCGAACAGCGCCGCCTGCTGATCACCCGCGATGCCCGCGACCGGGATCGCCGCACCGAACAGGTCGGGCGAGGTCGTGCCGTAGAGATGGGCGTTGTCGTGAACCGCGGGTAGCATCGCCTCTGGCACGCGGAGCAGGCGGCATAGCTCCGCGTCCCAGGCCTGCGCGTGGATATCGTAGAGCATCGTGCGCGAGGCGTTGGTGACGTCGGTGGCGTGGACACGTCCACCGGTCAGCCGCCAGAGCAGGAAACTATCGATCGTCCCGAACGCGAGTTCGCCGCGATCGGCACGCGCGCGGGCACCGGCGACATTGTCGAGGATCCAGGCGATCTTGGTGGCGGAGAAATAAGGGTCGATGACGAGGCCGGTGCGGGCGCGGACGAGATCCTCCGCGCCGTCCGCGCGCAGTTCCTGGCAGCGCGCGGCGCCGCGGCGGTCCTGCCAGACGATCGCGCGGTGGATCGGCACACCGGTCGCGCGGTCCCACACCACCGCGGTTTCGCGCTGGTTGGTGATGCCGATCGCCGCGACGTCGGTGGCCGCGATGCCGCTGCGGGCGAGAGCGTCGCGCGCCGTGGCGACCGCATCGCGCCAGATATCCTCCGGATCATGTTCGACCCAGCCGGGTTCGGGATAATGTTGCTGAAACTCGGCCTGCGCGATCGCGACGCGGCGGGCGGCGCCGTCGAAGACGATGCTACGCGTCGATGTGGTGCCCTGATCGATGACCAGGATGTGCGTCTTGGCCATGGGTTTCTCTCCGCCTTGTACTTTCGGATGAAGGTTCGACCGGTTTCGAATGAACGTCAACTGTTTCGTTCGGCGTGCGTTGGTGCTACGAGCCGAGGCAATCAAATGACAGGACTGAGCGCGATGGACCAGTGGCCGACCGGACCCGTGGACCTGCTGATCGTCGGCGGGGGCATCAACGGCACGGGGATCGCGCGCGATGCGGCGGGGCGCGGGTTGTCCGTGCTGCTGGTGGAGCAGGACGACCTGGCCAGCCACACGTCGTCGGCATCGACCAAGCTGATCCATGGCGGGCTGCGCTACCTGGAATATTACGAGTTCCGGCTGGTGCGCGAAGCGTTGATCGAACGCGAGCGATTGTGGGGCATGGCGCCGCACATCATCTGGCCGCTGCGGTTCGTGCTGCCGCAGAACCAGTCGCCGCGACCGGCGTGGATCGTACGGCTCGGGCTGTTCCTGTACGATCATCTGGGCGGGCGGGAGAAGTTGCCGGGGACCGAGACGGTGAAGCTGGCGAGTTCGCCGTTCGGGGCGGGGCTGTCGCCGCGTGGCGGCAAGGCGTTCGTCTATTCGGATTGCTGGGTGGAGGACAGCCGGCTGGTCGCGCTCAACGCGCTGGATGCGGCGGAGCGCGGGGCGACGATCCGGACGCGGGCGCGGCTGACGGGGGCGCAAAGATCGGCGACGGGCTGGACCGCGGACGTCATCGATGCGGACGGGCTGACGCGGCAGATCGCGGCGCGCGTGCTGGTGAACGCGGCCGGGCCGTGGGTCGCGGACGTGCTGGGCCGGACGAGCGGCAGCCGCAACGACCGCGGCGTGCGGTTGGTGAAGGGGAGCCATATCGTCGTGCCACAGCTGTACGACGGCGACCATGCGTTCATGCTGCAGAACGACGACCGGCGGATCGTGTTCGCGATCCCGTATGAGGGGAATTTCACGCTGGTCGGCACGACGGACGAGGCGTGGGGCGAGGCGCCCGGCAAGGCCGAGATCGGTGCGGGTGAGACGAAATATCTGCTCGAGACGATCGCGCGATACTTCGCGCGGCCGGTGGCGGAGGCGGACATCGCGTGGAGTTATTCAGGGATCCGGCCGCTGTACGACGACAAGTCGGCGAACGCGTCGGCGGTGACGCGCGACTATGTGCTGGATGTCGATGCGGGCGAGGATCGCGCGCCGATGCTGAGCATCTTCGGGGGCAAGATCACGACGTACCGCAAATTGGCCGAGCATGCGATGCGGGAGCTCGCACCGTTCCTGCGCGATGCGGGGAAAGCGTGGACTGCCGGTGCGGCGTTGCCGGGCGGGGATATGCCCGATGCGGATTTCGAGCGGTTTCTGGGCGGGGTCGAGGTCCGGTATCCGGCCATTCCGTTGGCGTTGCTGCGGCGGCTGGCGCGGGCGTACGGGACGCGGGTCAGTGCGATCCTGGGGGAGGCACGCAGCGTCGCCGACCTCGGTGAGGATCTGGGCGGTGGGCTGCACGTCGCTGAGGTCGATTACCTCGTCGCGAACGAATGGGCGCGGACGGCGGAGGACATCCTTTGGCGGCGGAGCAAGCTGGGGCTGCATGTGCCGAGCGGGACCGCGGAGCGGCTGGACCTGTATCTGGGTCAGCGGGCCGCCGTCGCGGCATGATCGAGACGGGCGCAGCGGAGGTCGCCGCGCGCCAGGCGCGGATCGTGGCAATCGCGCAAGGGGCGGGCAGCGTTTCGGTCGAGGCGCTCGCGACCACGCTGGGCGTCACGCCGCAGACGATCCGCAAGGATCTGACGCAGCTGGAGCGGCGCGCGCTCATCACCCGTGTCCACGGTGGCGCGATGGCGATGTCGGGCACGAACACGCTGGCCTATGCCGAGCGGCGCGAGATCGCGGCGGGGGCGAAGTCGGCGATCGGGGCGGCCGCCGCCGCGCTGGTCGGGGACGGGGGGAGCCTGTTCATCAACATCGGCACGACGACCGAGGCGATCGCGCGGCATCTGGTCGACCGGCGCCGGCTGATGGTGATCACCAACAATCTGAACGTGGTGGATATCCTGGCGGACCGGCCGGGGATCGAGGTGATCGCCGCGGGCGGGCGCGTGCGGCCGAGCGACCGGGCGGTGGTAGGGGCGATCGCGATGGATTTCATCCGCGGGTTCAAGGTGGACATCGCGCTGATCGGTGCATCGGCAATCGGGGCGGACGGCGACTTTCTCGATTTCGACGTGGACGAGGTGCATGTGTCGCGCACGATAATCCAGAATGCACGCAAGGTGATCCTGGCGGTGGACTCTTCGAAGTTCGACCGGCCGGCGCCGGTGCGGATCGGCAGTCTGAAGGAGATCGACTGGCTGGTGACGGACCGGTTGCCGGATGCGTTGCGCGGGGTTTGTCGCGAGGCGGGTGTTCAGGTGGTCGAGACTGGGGGGTAATCTTTGAGCATCGTGGGTGAGGGGCTGTTGGCTTCTCGACTGCGCTCGGGATCGGCGGTTTGGGGGGCGGGAACTCGTATCGAAGGGCGTGCCTTGTGCTTCGATACGAGTCCTCGATACGCGCCGAGGGCGCTACTCGGTCTCTACTCAGCACGAACGGGGGAGGCGGATCCGGTTTGGGTTCCACCCTCCCCGCCGCCTTACGGTGTCTCCGCCGTGACGGCCATCGCGGCGCGGGCGGCGAGGATGTAGGCGGAGGTGGTGCTGACCGTGTATTCGTTTTCGAACCACAGGAACGGCCAGTCGGTCTTCAGTTCGGGAAAGTCCGGTTTGACGATCAGCACGCCTGGCACCATGCCGCCCGGAATGAAGCTGTAGTCCGCGCGGTTGTGGCCGTAGCCGATCAGTTTCGACTGGGTACCCACCGTGGACACGAGCGACAGGTTGTTGGCCGGGTGGAGGCCGAGGACATAGTCGATCGCGTTGAGCGTATGGTCCGTCCCGACGATCGCCGGGAACGCCTTGTGGAGCAGGTACATTGTCGTGCCGAAGCTGGCGACCTGGTTCGACCCCGCCCATGCGCCGTCGCTGATCGGGACGCCGAACGGGTTCTTGGTCATGTCCTGATCGACCTTGGCCATCATCGCGCGGACGAGCGGTTCGAGTTGGGCGCGGTAGGCGGCGTCCATGAACGGGATGGCGCGGACCGCGGGACCGCCGAGCCACTGGAAGTTCCGCTGGATCACCGGCATCAGCTGGCGGAGGCGATCGGCGTAGAGCTTGTCGCCCTTGGTGGTGATCAGCAGTTCGATCGTGGCCGACACGTTGGCCGCGTCGGGCGAGCGACGCGAGGAGGAGTCGTCGCGGCCGTCGCCGGCCTGCGCGGTGCCGCGTTGCTGCTTGGTCCAGAGCGCCTTTGCCGCGGCGAGTGCCTCGGCCGCCATCGTCGGGTCGCTCGCCTGCAGCGCCCGACTGGACCCCGCAAGGGCGCCCGCGACGATCAGGTTGTTGGCCGGCAGGTCGGTGGTGAATGCCCAGCGATCGTCCTGCGCGCCGGACGTGGCGGGCTTCTTCTCGGTCGGTTTCAGGCGCGGGTCGTAGATGAGGTTGTCGGTCTGCGACCCGCCGTCGCCGAGATGGGCATATTGGCGGAGCGCCGGATCGACGATGCCGACGATGGCGTGGCCGAATATCTTGTATTGCGCGAGCAGCTGGAGCGTGCCGTGGCGGATCTGCTGGACAGCATCCTCGACGCCGTCGGGCTTGCGGATCTCGACAGCACGAGCGGCTTCGTCGACGCTGGTTTCGTCCCAATCGAGCCCGAACAATTCGCGCGCCCAGACGAGATCGCGCACGACCGAGGCGTTTTCCGGGGTCTGGATGTCGTAGTCGCCCGCGTCCTGGAACCCGCCGACGGCGAGGCCGGGGATGTGCTGGCCCGCCTTGAACGGGGAGTCGAGATTGGCGCCCATCTTGTACCCGTCGAAATGGGTGATGTTCGGCGGGGCCTGGCGCGCGTCGTCGAGGTGGGAGGGGGCGGACCAGACGCGATATTGTTCGCGGATGCCGACATGATCCATCTGCCCGGCGATGAACGTGTCGAGCGAGGTCTGCCAGATGCGGCCATAGGCGTCGGGCGAAATGCGGAACGGGTTGGTCGTCGCACCGGCATAGGAGATGGCGTAGACGCCGGGTTCGCGCACGGACGAGAAGTCGAACGCGGCATAGTCGTAGCGCGTCCAGCGGCCGCGTGGCTGGGTCTTGGCGCGGAACACGGGTTGCTTGCGACCGTCGGCGGTGAGCTTGACCAGCTCGGCCTCGCCCGGACCCTTGAAGTTCGGATCGAGTTCGATCAGCGCGATCTTGGGGCGGCCGGGGGTGTAGCCGGCCTGGTTGAACGAGACGACCGGCGGGCGGACCCAGTTCTTCACGACGTTCGGGCGAACATGCCAGACGACCGCGTTCTCCTTCGCACCCGCCGGGATCAGCGAGCGGACGACGAACCAGCCATTCTGGGCGCGGTTGCGCGCGTCGTAGAGCGACAGCGGTGCGTTGTCCGACGTGATCGTGACGCGGGTGACGGGGTCCTCGGGCGCAAGCGTCAGCGATTTGCCGTTCGACGCGAGCGGCAGCGGATCGCCGGAGCCGTCCTTGGCCATCGGGCCGGTGGGGTGGCGCGGGAACAGGCCGGGCGCCGTGTCCATCAGATAGCTCTTGCCGAAATAGGCGGTCGGCAGGAAATCGAGGTTGAAGCCTGCCTTGCCGGCGAGGGCGGCGGGCAGCGGCTGGTCGAGATCGACAGCGATGCGGAAGCCTTCACCCTCCGCGGTCACCTTGACGACATAGTTGAGATTGACGTCCTTGTAGGCGGAACGGACGACGATCTGGTTGGGCTCGGTCCCGCGCGTGCGGCTGACGAAGGCGGGGACGGGGGCCCATTGTTCGGGGGTGCGGTCGAGCCGCACCGCGCCGTCGGTGGCAATCCGATCGCCGTGCAGGACGATCTGGATGCCGGCGTTCTTTTCATCGAAGAAGATCGGGCTGAACGGGTTCTGGTCGAGGATGACGGTGAGGCCCTGCGTCTCGAGCGTTTCGGCCGGGGTGACGGTCAGCGGACCGGCGTGGACGATGCCGGTGCCGGCCATCAGGCCGACGGACGCGAGCAAACTACTCAAGAGCCTCTTCGACACACGCATCTCCCCTGTTCACGACGCCGATATGGTTCCGGCGTTTGTCGGCGCTGACCCCGCCGCCGAGCCGGTCCGGAGCGCGCCCGGTGGGTGCGTACTGGACCGACTTAACGCGTGGTAGCGGTCACAAATCTGTACCAACGTCCGCGGGTTGGCAACCGGTAACCGAATGAACTCGATCAAGTCCGCCGGGGAGCGCTAACGCCCGCCCGGCGTCTCGGGTCAGGCGTCCGGCTTGAGGCCAAGCGTGGTCATCATTATGCCGAACAGCCGCGTGTTGGGCATGAAGCCGTGGACCGCCTCGGCACCGGGACCGGAGGCGGCGACGATGACCTCTTCGCCGGTGTGACCGTCCTGCACGCTGATGACCTTGTTGGTTGCGTCGGTGACGCCGGGTTTCGCGGCCTCGGCGGCATATTGCGCGGCGAGCGGCTTGCCGCGTTCGCCGCCGCCCATGCGCAGCGCGAAGCTGTGGTCGGCGGTGAACAGGATCAGCGTATCGTCACCGGCGACCGCTTTGATCCGGCGGATCATGTCGTCCATTTCGATGACGTGGCGCAGGCCGGCCTTCGGATCGTCGGTGTGCATGTCCCATTCGACCATCAGGAAATAGCCCTTGGGGTTGCGGGCGAGCTGTTTCACCGTCGCCTCGACCGCGGGGAGCGGCGCGAAGTCGGTGTCGCGCAGGATGGCGGCGCGGCCGGGCTGGGCCAGGAGCGCGGGGTCTTCGCCGAACCGGTAGCCGGCTTTGGCGAATGCCTGTTGCGCGGTCGTGCCGCGGGCGGCGAAGGATGCGGTGGCGTCGGCCATCCCCTTGCCGACCAGGATGTCGACGCCGTCGCCGAAACGCGGGGCAAGCATCTGGCGGAAGATCTCGTCCTTGTCCTTGCGCGCGCCGACATGGGCGTAACAGGCCGCGGGGGTGGCATCCCAGATCTTCATGTTGGTGACGACGCCGGTCGAGCGGCCCTGCTGCTCGGCATATTCGAGGAGCGTCTTGACGGGGGTGACGCCGTCGCCGGACGCCGCGGGGATGGCGGAGACCATCGCGCTGTTCGTCTTGTGACCGGTCATGATCGCGGTCATTCCCGCGCCGGAGTCCGTCACCCAGCGGTTGAGCGATGAGGTGTCGGAGAGTGCGACGTGCGGCATCGACTGGATGAACAGCGACTGTGGCCGGTCGTTGGCGAGGATGCCGGCCGCGCTGATCGTCGATACGCCGCCCGCGTCGCCGAGGAACAGGATAACGTTGCGCGCCTTAGCCGGCGCAGCGGGACGGACCTGCGCCGGTGCGATGGTGGGAAGCGCGGCGGCCAGCAGGCAGGCGAGTGATAGTCCGGTCCGGAGACGCCGGAGTTTGCCGCGGCCGTGCAGTCGGTTCGTCGTGATTGTGCCCACCTGATCATTCCCCGTCACCCGGTCGTCGATGTGACCGAGCGCCTGCGGTACGAACGGTGTGCGACACGAATATGTCACTTTTCGACAGTTCGGCTTTTGGGGCGAGGGCGAACGAACCCTTGCCGCGATGCGCATCGGCAGGAGGCGAGGGTCGACACCGGCAAGGCGTTATGGTCTCCTGAGTCGACTGCTTGAAGGCCGGGGCCCATGATGACGATGATCCGCTATGCTGCATTGCTCGCCTGTGCCGCCGTCCCGATGACGGCAGCCGCGGAGACGGCGCCGACCGAGGTGACGATCGATGCCGGACGGATCCGTGGCGCGGTGGAGGGCAAGGTGGTGGCGTGGAAGGGCATTCCGTTCGCCAAGCCGCCGATCGGCGACAACCGCTGGCGGGCGCCGCAGTCGATCCGCTGGTCCGGCGTGAAACAGACGACCGAATATGGTCATGACTGCATGCAGAAGCCGTTTCCGAGCGACGCCGCGCCGCTGGGCACCGAGCCGTCCGAGGACTGCCTGGTGATGAACGTTTGGCGGCCGGCCGGTGCGCCCGCGAATGCGAAGCTGCCCGTGATGGTGTGGATTTATGGCGGGGGGTTCGTGAACGGCGGATCGTCGCCCGCGGTGTATAGCGGGGCGAAGTTCGCCGAGCAGGGGATCATGTTCGTCAGTTTCAACTACCGGCTGGGGCGGTTCGGCTTCTTCGCGCATCCCGCGCTGACCGCGGCGCGCGAGGGGATGCTGGGCAACTATGCGTATATGGACCAGGTCGCCGCGTTGCAGTGGGTGAAGCGCAATGCCGCCAGCTTCGGCGGCGATGCGGGCAACGTGACCGTAATCGGCGAAAGTGCCGGCGGCGGATCGGCGATCAACGTGCTCACGTCGCCCGTGACGCGCGGGTTGTTCAACCGGGTGGTGGTGATGTCGGGCGGCGGGCGTGCGCCGTTACTGCCCGCGCGCAAGATCAGCGTCGATCAGCCGCAGGTGCCGTCGGCGGAGACGATCGGGCTGAATTTCGCGAAGTCGGTTGGGGTCGACGGGACCGGGCCGGACGCGCTGCGCAAACTGCGCGCGCTGTCGGCGGACCAGGTGTTGCAGGGCTTGAGCATGATGCAACTGTTCGTGCCACCGGGCGGTGTGCAGACCTATGTCGGCGGGCCGATCGAGGACGGCACGATCGTGACGGGCACGCCGCAGTCGTTGCTGGAGGCGGGCCGGCAGGCGCGGGTGCCGGTGATGATCGGGACGACGAGCGCGGACATCGGGTTCGGCGGGGCGCCGACGAAGGACGCGCTGTTCGCGACATTCGGCGCGGGGGCGTCGGCGGCGCGCCGGTTGTACGATCCGACCGGGAATGCCGATATCCGCGCACTGGGCGCGGCGGTGGCGGCCGACCGCGGGATGACGGAGCCGGCGCGCTATGTGGCGGGGATGGTCGCGCGGGCGGGGCAGCCGGCTTATTATTACCGCTTCTCCTACGTCGCCGACAGCGTGCGCGCGACGCAGCCGGGCGGGGCCACGCATGCCAGCGACATCCCGTTCTTCTTCGACACGGTGCATGCGAAATATGGCGCGGCGCTGACGCCCAAGGATGCGGCGATGGCGCAGACGATCAACCGGTATGTCGGCAATTTTGCGAAGGCGGGCGATCCGAACGGCGGCACGCCGGCGCGCTGGACGCCCTATACGCCGGCGAACAATTTCCTGATGGATTTCGCGGCGGACGGTAGCGCGCGGGGTGGGCCGGATCCGTGGAAGGCGAAGCTGGATTTGGTCGCGGCGTCTAACCCGGCGGTTCAGTATCGGACCATCAGGACGCCGGTCGCGGTGCGGTAGACCTGGCCGACCGGGTCGCCGTCCGCAATGGCGGCGGCGTTGTCGGGGTGGACGTGGAGCGGCATGGCGAGCAGCACCTTGGGAAGATTGATCGAAGCGGCGACGACCGTGACGGTGCCGCCGCCCGTCTTGCCGGTGCCGCCGGATGCGATGATCCGCGCGTCGTAATCGGTGGCCCTGCCGCTGCTGTGCAGGTCGACATAAGGCGTGCCGGGGGTTTCCTGTGACCCGAGCTCGAGCGCGGCGTTCGGTTTCAGGAGCGACAGGCCGGTGTCGTTGAGTGCGGTGAATTTTGAGCGCAGCAGGTAGCCGGTGAAGATCGTGTCGGGCGCATAGAAGCCGTTTTCCAGCACCGGACTGTCGGTGACGCGCAGCACGGTGCTGTCGGGCCCGAGCGCATTGCCGCCATTTTGCGACCCGATCAGCACGGCGTTCTTCGCGCCAAGCGTCCGGCCGTTGAGACCCGAAATGCTGAGCGCCGCGTCGAAGGCGGAGCCGCGTGCGCCGACATGGTCGGCGATCTGGATGCCGGAGCGGAACAGCAGCGTACTGCCCGGTTCGGTGTCGACGTTGCTTTCGAACGCGGTGGCGTTCAGCAGATTGCGGGATCTCGCGCGGATCTGCGTGATCGACGACATGCCGAAATAGGCACCGCGCGGCGTCTGCGGCGTGCCGCCGTCGCCGGTGGTGGAGACGGATTGGCCCTGCACGCCGACATAGTTGCGGTCGGGATTGTCCGCCTCGGTGGGGGCGAGCTGGACGAGCGTGCCCTTGATGGCGTGGCGGCCGCCGCGCGTGCCGGGGCCACCGAAGTTGAGGAGTGAGTTGATCCCGTTGACCTTCGATGATTGTCCGCTGGTGGGGACCGTCTGCGACACGCGGTCGGACAGGACCTCGGTGCTGAAATAGTTATATTCGCCGGCGCGGGAGATGCCGGTTGCGCCGGGCGAGACGGCGTTCGTCTTGCCGTCGGGGCTGAAGAGGTTTGGGCGGAACTGGCCGTCGGTGCCGACGCAGCCGAGTGCCACGGCCTTGTCCGGCCCGGCCTTTGCCGGATCGCGAAGGGTGACGCGGCGGCAGGCACCGGCGGTGTCGAGGCCGATCTGTGCGGCGGGCGGCTGTGCGACCGCAGGTGCGGCGAGGAGGGCGAGCGAGAGGAGCAGGGACATGGCGATGACCTTCGCGACGGGGTTCGGGCGGATGCGCCGTCATGCCGGGATCGGGTGGATCGGTCACGGCCTGGTTGAGCGGGCGGTCCGTCCGAACGGGTCGGATCATCGCGGGCTTGCGGGTCGTTACCCTGGGGACGTGCGATGACGGAGACTGACATGGACTATGTGAAACTAGGCGCGACTGGGCTCGACGTGTCGCGGCTGTGCCTTGGGTGCATGACGTTCGGGGTGCCGGAGCGCGGCAACCATGCCTGGACGCTGGACGAGGCGGCGAGCCGACCGATCCTGAAGCGCGCGGTGGAGGCCGGGATCAACTTCTTCGATACGGCCAACGTGTATTCGGACGGGACGTCGGAAGAGATCGTCGGGCGCGCGTTGAAGGAGCTCACACGCCGCGACGAGGTGGTGATCGCGACGAAGGTGCATGGCCGGATGCGGCCGGGGCCGAACGGCGCGGGGCTGAGTCGCAAAGCGATCATGGCGGAGATCGACGCAAGCCTGACGCGGCTGGGGACCGACCATGTCGACCTGTACCAGATCCACCGGTTCGACCCCGAAGTGCCGATTGAGGAGACGCTGGAGGCGCTCCACGATGTGGTGAAAGCGGGCAAGGCGCTGCATATCGGCGCGTCGTCGATGTTCGCGTGGCAGTTCGCGACGATGCTGCACACCGCGGACGCCAATGGCTGGACGCGGTTTTCGACGATGCAGGATTATCTGAACCTGTTGTACCGCGAGGAAGAGCGCGAGATGCTGCCGCTGTGCGCGGCGGAGGGGATCGGCGTGATCCCGTGGAGCCCGCTGGCACGCGGGCGGCTGACGCGCGACTGGGATGCCGAGACGAGCCGGTCCGAGACGGACGCGTTCGGCCAGACTTTGTACCAGCAGACCGCCGATGCGGATCGCCGCGTGGTGGAGCGGGTGGCGGAGATCGCGACCGAACGGGGCGTGCCGCGGGCGCAGATCGCACTGGCGTGGGTGTTGGCGAAGCCGGAAGTGTCCGCGCCGATCGTCGGGGCGTCGAAGATCTCGCATCTCGACGATGCGCTGGCGGCGCTGGAGATCGGGCTGACCGAGAGCGAGATCGCGCGGCTGGAGGAGCCTTATGTGCCCCATGCGGTGGTCGGTTTCTCGTGAGCGATCTGGCGGGCGATCTGCCGGCGGGGGCGTTCGAGAAGCAGGATGGAGGCGACGACCTGGCCTTTTATGCGCCGCCGCGGTTGGTGACGCATATCGACGAGGCGGCCGTCGCGGCGCTGTCGGCTTATTATGGCGCGACGGTGCCGCCGGGCGGGGTGGTGCTGGACCTGATGTCGAGCTGGGTCAGCCATTTGCCGGACGACCTGCCGACCGTGGAGGTGATCGGGCATGGGATGAACGCGGTCGAGCTGTCGGCGAACCCGCGGCTCGACCGGTGGTTCGTGGCGGATCTGAACGCGGCGCCGGTGCTGCCGCTCGACGATGCGAGCGTGGATGCGGCGCTGTGCTGTGTCGGGGTGCAATATCTGCAGCAGCCGGTGGCGGTGTTCGGCGAGGTGCGGCGCGTGCTGCGGCCGGGCGGGCGGTTCGTGGTGAGTTTCTCGAACCGCTGTTTTCCAACGAAGGCGGTGCGGATCTGGCAGGCGCTCGACATGGGCGGGCAGGCGGAGCTGATCGCGCTGTACATGGCGCGCGGCGGGTTCGCGGCGTCCGAGCAGGTCGTACTGGCGGACGGGCGGGCGGGTGATCCGCTGGTCGTGGTGACGGGGACGGTGTCATGAAGACGGTAGCTTTGCCGGACGGCACGCGGGTCCCTGCGCTGGGGCAGGGGACGTGGATGATGGCTGAGGATGCGCGCCGCCGGGCGGGTGAGATCGCGGCGTTGCAGGCTGGGATCGACTGCGGACTCACGCTGATCGATACCGCCGAAATGTATGCGGACGGGGCGTCGGAGACGCTGGTCGGCGAGGCAATCGCGGGGGTGCGCGAGGGGCTGTTCCTGGTCGGGAAGGCCTATCCGCAGAATGCGTCGCGCGGGCGGTTGCGGGCGGCGTGCGAGGCGAGCTTGAAGCGGCTCGGGACGGACCGGTTCGACCTGTATCTGCTCCATTGGCGTGGGGCGGTGCCGCTGGCCGAGACGGTGGAGGCGATGGAGCGGTTGAAGGAGACGGGGCTGATCGCGCGGTGGGGGGTAAGCAACCTCGACACCGACGACATGGTCGAGCTGATCGAAGCCGGCGGGGAGGGGTGTGCGACCGACCAGATTCTCTACAATCTGACGCGGCGGGGACCGGAGCATGACCTGTTGCCGTGGCTGGCGGCGCGCGGGATGGCGACGATGGCGTATAGCCCGGTCGAGCAGGGGCGGCTGGCGCGGAACGCGGCGCTGGGCGAGATTGCGCGCGATCTGGATGCGACGCCGGCGCAGGTCGCGCTGGCGTGGACGCTGTTGCGCGACGACGTGATCTCGATCCCGAAGGCGGGCACGGTGGCGCATGTCGCGGAGAACCGGGCGGCGCTGGATCTGGTGCTAGACCGCGAGACGATCGGGCGCTTGGATCAGGCGTTTCCGCGGCCGGCCGGGCCGGTTCCGCTGGGGATGTACTGACGCCCTACTTGCGCTCGGCGTCGGTTTCGGCGCGGATCGTGGCGTAGCTGTTGCCGGGTTTCCAGCCGGGCCAGTCGGTGGTGTTGGCGATGCGTTGGCCGAGCGTGAATGCGACCGACGCCTCCTGCGCGGTGCCGGCGAAGGTCCAGGCCGGGTCAAACGCGTCGTTCGGCTGGTGATAGCGCAGCTGGTTGTAGGGGTCGACGATTGCGTTGCCGGCCGGGACGCCACCTTGCACGAGATCTCGGCCCGCGCGGAACGAGAGCGCGGGCACGCCCCGGCGGGCGAAGGCAAAATGGTCTGAGCGGAAATACCAGCCGGCTTCCGGGTTGGGCTCGTCATCGACGCGGAGGCCCCGGTCCTTAGCGACCGCCGCGAATGTGTTCTCGAGCGTGGTGCGGCCGCTGCCGACCAGTTCGATGTTGCGCGCGGCAGGCAGCGCGACGTGCGGGTCGAGGTTGATGACCGCGGCGGTCGTGGCCAGCGGATGGAGCGGGTGGGCGGCGTAATATTCGGCGCCGAGCAGCCCCTTCTCCTCGGCGGTCCAGGCGGCGAAGATGACGGTGCGGGCCGGGCGCTTGCCCTTGGTGAAAGCGCACGCGACCTCGAGCAGCTCGGCGGTGCCGGTGGCGTTGTCGATCGCGCCGTTGCGGATCGCGTCGCCGGTCGCGTCGGGGCCGTTGGTGCCGTTCGCATCCCAGTGCGCGCCGTAGAGCACGGCTTCGTCGGGGCGGGTCGCGCCGGGGAGGCGGGCGACGACGTTGTGGCTGGTGACGGGCGTTGTCCGGACGGTGCCGTCGGCGGAGAAGCGTGTGTCGCCGAGTGCGAAGGCGCGGAACGCTGGGTTGCGGGCGCGTTGTTTCAGCGTGGCGAGATCGAGGCGTTGCGCGGTCAACAGCCGGGTTGCGACATCGCCACGCAGCCAGCCGCTGAGCTTGAGCGGGGAGGGGGCCATCGGCGCGGGGGCGAAGGCGGGAAGCGCGTCGCCGCTCGCGACCTGGAGGAAGGGGTAGCTGGCGGCGGCATCCTCGTGGATCACCAGGACGCCGGTGGCGCCGGCCTTTGCCGCGGCCTCGAACTTCATGCCGACGCGGCCGGCATAGGCCATGCGGCGCCCCTCGAAGCCGAGGTCGCGGCCGGCCTCGAAATCCGGGTCGTTGGCCAAGACGAGCGCGATCTTGCCGCGCATGTCGACGCCGGCATAGGCGTCCCAACCCAGTGCTGCATCGACGATGCCGTAGCCCGCGAAGACGACGGGCGCGTCGACGAGCGTGATGTGGCCGGCGTTGCGGAGCGAGAGTGTGGCGTCGCGGCCCGGGACCAGTGGGGTGGTGCCGCTGGCGGTCTTGAGCGCCATGGTTGCGCCGGGCAGGCGGTCGATCCGGATCAGCGGGACGTCCTGGTACCAGTTGCCGTTCGGGCCGGCGGGCTTGAGGCCCATGGCGGCGAAGGACTTGGCGAGGAAGGCGATGGTGCGCGCCTCGCCGACCTCGCCCGGGCCGCGGCCGGCGAAGGCGTCGGACGACAGCGTCCGGACGTCCGCGCGGATCCGGTCGGCGGAGATCGGGGTGGCGGACGCGGCCGCGGCGAGGAGCAGGGTCAGGAACATATTGCGAGCATCGGGCAAAAGACCGCATCGACGCAAGCGATTGCAAACATGGGCGGACGCGGTTCATGGACAAAGCGGATCGGACGGGTCATCGTTGTGCGAAGCCCCAAGCCGGGCGACCCCTTGCCGAACTCCGGGAGTGTGCATGCGACGCCGCCAATTCATTGCCTCCGCCAGTGCCGTTGCGGCCACCGTCGCGCTGCCGCGGGTCGCCTCGGCCGCGGTGGGGAGCCGCGATGCCGACCTGAAGGCGATGCTCGACCGGTTCTTCTATGCGCGGTTGCAGGACAGTCCGGAGCAGGCGACGTCGCTCGGGCTCGATACCGGTGCGCGGGCGGCGCTGAAGTCGAAGCTGGGCGATGCGTCGCGGGCGGGCGAGGCGCGGCAGTTCGCGCGGGCGCGGTCCGAACTGAAGGCGCTGCGCACGATCCCGCGGGCGGCGCTGGGCGATGAGGCAAAGCTCGATTACGACGTGGTCGCATACAGCCTCGATCGGGTGATCGCGGGCGAACGCTATGATTTCGGGGCGAGTGCCGGGCGTTATGCGCCTTATGTGCTGACGCAGCTTACCGGTGCGTATCGCGACGTGCCGGATTTCCTGGCCAACCAGCATCAGGTGAAGACCGCGGCGGATGCCGACGCCTATGTGGCGCGGGTGGCGGCGTTCGGCGGGGCGATCGATGCCGAGACCGAGCGGCAGCGGCAGGACGCGGCCAAGGGCGTGTTCGCGCCAGACTATATCCTCGACACGACGCTGAAGCAGCTGGGCGCGGTGCGTGACAAGGCGGCCGAGGCGAGCGGGCCGGTGATGGACCTGACCACCAAGCTGAAGGCGGCGAACCTGCCCGGTGATCGGGCGCAGGCGGTGAGCCGGTTGATGACGGAGCAGGTGTTCCCCGCGCTCGACCGGCAGCGCGCGCTGGTGGCGGACCTGCGCAAGCGGGCGGTGCATGATGCGGGCGTGTGGCGGTTGCCGGACGGGGCGGCTTATTATGCCGCGGCGGTGAGTGCCGCAACGACGACCGAGATCACGGGGGACGAGATCCACCGGCTGGGTCTGGCGCAGGTGGCGGAGATCGGCGCGCGGATCGACGGCATCCTGAAGGCGCAGGGGATGAGCCAGGGGAGCGTCGGCGATCGGCTGGTCGCGCTGAACAAGCGGCCGGACCAGCTGTTTCCCAACACCGATCCGGGGCGCGAGGCGTTGCTGGAACAGTTGCGCGGCGTCGTGACCGCGATGACGAAGCGATTGCCCGAGCAGTTCGCGGTGTTGCCGCGTGCGCCGGTCGAGGTGCGGCGCGTGCCGGAGGCGATTCAGGCGGGTGCGCCGGGTGGCTATTACCAGTCCGCCTCGCTCGACGGGACCCGGCCGGCGATCTACTTCATCAACCTGCGCGATACGTTCGATCGGCCGAAGTTCGGGCTGGCGACGCTGAGCTATCACGAGGCGGTGCCGGGGCATCATCTGCAGGTCATGTCGGCGCTGGAGAGCGAGGACATTCCGTTGATCCGTCGGCGTGGGTTCTATTCGGGCTATTCGGAGGGGTGGGCGCTGTATTCGGAGCAGCTGGCCGACGAGATGGGGGTGTATGACGGCGATCCGCTGGGGCAGGTCGGCTATCTCCAGTCGCTGCTGTTCCGTGCGACGCGGCTGGTGGTCGATTCCGGCATGCATGCCAAACAGTGGAGCCGCGAGAAGGCGACCGATTACCTGATCGCGACGACCGGCATCGCGCGCGGGCGGAGCCAGGGGGAGATCGATCGCTACACCGTCTGGCCGGGGCAGGCGTGCAGTTACAAGATCGGCCATACGGTGTGGGTGAAGCTGCGCGACGAAGCGAAGCGCAAGGCGGGCGCGAAGTGGGACCCGAAGGCGTTCCACCGCATCCTGACGATGGGGGCGATGCCGCTGACGGTGCTGGAAAAGGTCGCGCGCGAGCGGATGGCTTAAGGTTCGTGATGTTCGAGGGGGGGCAGCCGTCGCGCGACGAGATTGCCGAGGCGATCGGGCGGGGCGCGCCGCTGGCGTTCGTCGGGTGCGATCTGGACGGGATCGACCTGGAGGGGTTCGACCTGCGCGGGGCGCGGTTCGAGCGCTGTACGTTGCATGAGGCGGTGCTGAAGCATGCGGTGCTGGAGCGGACGGTGTGGACCGGGTGCCGCGGGCGCATGGTGGCGTTCACCGGGGGGGACCTGAGCGATGCGGCGATCGCGACGTGCGATTTCAACAATGCGGATTTCCGCGGGGCGGTGCTGACGTCGGCGCGGATCCGCGGGAGCAAGCTGACCGGCGCGGACCTGACCAAGGCGGCGACGATCGACCTGGAGATCGACGAGACGCTGCTGATCGACGCGAAGCTGCCGGGGATCGCGTTCAAGGGGCAGCGCCTGACGCGGGTCGACATGACGCGGGCGGACATCCGGAAGTGCGATTTCCGGTCGACGCTGTTCGACGAATGCAGCCTGCGCGATGCGAACCTGGACGGCGCGCGGTTCGCCGGGGCGGACCTGCGCGGGGCGGATCTCGGCGGGTTGCGGTTGCAGGACGCGGCGGCGTATCGCGGCGCGACGATCTCGCGCGAGCAGGCCGGGCAGCTGATGCAGGAACTCGGGTTGCGGCTGGGGTGAGCGGGGCTGCGGTGACCGATCCGGTGAAACCCGACCGGGCGACGGCCGGCAATATCGCGATCCTGGACGCGGCGCGGGCCGTGATCGCGGAGCAGGGGCTGGCGGGAATGAGCCTGCGCACGGTCGCGCAGCAGGCGGGTCTGTCGGTGGGCGCGATCAGTTATCGGTTCGGGGACCGGGCCGCTTTGGTGGCGGCGATCCTGGAGCGCGAGATCGCGGTGACCACGGCGGAGCGCGCGGACTGGACGGCAAGGGTGCGCGGGATGGACCCGGTGGCGGCCGAGATCCTGCCCGATCTGGTGATCGCCTGGCTGGAGGCGGGGGCGTGGGCGCGGCGGACATCGGCGATCGTGACGTGCGAGCTGGCGTTGTTGGCGAGCCGCGATCCGGCGGCGTTGCCGGGGATGGCCACGCTGTTCGCGGCGGGCGACGCGTTGTGGGCGGAGCTGTTGCCGGACGATGCGGCGCTGGCGCGGCGGATCGCAAGCTATTGCCGGGACGAGCAGCCCTTTTCGATCCTGCTGTCCGGGGACGTCGATTACCGGTTGCTGCGCCAATCAACGGTGCGCGGTTTGCTGCGCGATCCGGGGGCGGCGGTGCGGCCCGCGTGGGGCGAGTGGCATATGGGGCTGGTCGACCGGCTGGCGGTGCCGGCGGCGGCCGCGCTGGGCCACGCGGTGGTGCCGGAGGGGGCCAAGGCGGTCATCGCCGGGCATGCGGCGGACGTGATCGTGGCGCAGGGCGTCGGCGCGCTGTCGCACCGCGTGGTGGCGCAGGCGTCGGGCATCGCGGTGTCGAGCATCGCGCATCATTATCCGAGCTACCGCGACGTCCTGTTCGCGGGGGTCGAGGCGATCTACCGCCGGATGCGCGCGGGGATCGTGGCGGGGGGCGGGACGCCGCCGAGCAGCAGCGCCATCATCCGGCTGACGCACGAATGCGCGCTGCATGCGCTGTCCAACCCGGCGTTCCTGCCGTTCGCGATCGACATGCGGCGGCGGCGGGCGGAGAATGTTCACCCGCAGATCGCGGCGCTGCTCGATATTCCGACGGGGTCGGACCGGGCGCGGGTGCAGGCGGTGGTCATGGGCCTGATCGGGGAGGGGCTGTTCAACCTGGCCACCGGACGCCCTGCGCCCGTGTTGGCGGACGCGATGAGCTGGATGGGTAGAACGGTACGGGTGTCTTTGGATGACGATTAAGGAACGGTAATATAACGGTACGACCGTATCAAAAGAGTCACCGAACACCGCTAGCGACCGCCTCGTGACATTCGGGGACGGAGCGAGATGGTGACTAGGTTCAATACGCGGCGGCAGATTTTGCTGGCATCGTCGGTGCTGTTCGGCGTGGCCGGGCCGGTCGCGACCGGGACCGCGCAGGCGCAATCAGAGGCGCAGGCTCCCGCGCAGGATGCGACCCCGGCACGCGCCGACGCGAACGCGCTGTCCGACATCGTGGTCACCGCGGAACGGCGTTCGGCGAGCAGCCAGAAGGTGCCGCTGGCGATCCAGTCGGTCAGCGGTGCGGCGCTGGCCGCCACCGGCTACACGTCGCTGACCGACCTGCAATATATCGCGCCTGGCGTGCAGTACGACCCGACGCAGGGCGCGGCGTTCCAGATCCGCGGCGTCGGCAGCACATCGTTCGATTTTTCCAACGCCAAGTCGGTCAGCGTCGTGGTCGACGATGTCGTGATGGACGCGCCGCGCGCGAACGGGCTGACCGGGCTGGTCGATATCGACCGGGTCGACGTGCTGCTCGGGCCGCAGGGGACGTTGTTCGGCAAGAATGCGACGTCGGGCGTGATCGCGGTGACGACGGGCATGCCCAAGCTGAACGAGACGACGGTGCGGGCCAGCGCCAGCCTGGGCGAGCATGACGAGCGTATTTTGAACGGGACGGTCAACGCGCCGCTCGGCAGCATGGCGGCGCTGCGCGTGTCCGGGTTCGACCAGGCTTTCGACGGGTTCGGGCGCAACGTGACGCTGGATAAGAAGGTCGGTTCGCAGCATGAATATGGCGGCCGCGCGCGGTTGTATATCGAGCCGTCGTCGAGCCTGAACTTCACGCTGTCGGGCGATTACGCGCATCATTGGGACAGCAGCGTGCGGACGCCGGTGTCGGGCCAGCCGGCCAACGTGACCGCGATCCTGAACGAACTGGGCGTGTTCCCCGGACCGAAGAGTGCGGACACCGCGGACTCGTCGTTCGGTAACATCGTGACGGAGGAAGCGGGTGCCTCGTTCCGCGTCGTGGCCGATCTGGGCGGGCTGAGCCTGACGTCGATCAGCGCATACCGGTACAGCCGGTACGACAATACGACGCCGGCCAGCCTGACGCCGTACGACCGTTATGCCTATATCCCGTTCAACGTCGGCAACCTCGACACCGACAAGGTGAGCGAGGAGATCCACCTGGCATCCCCGACCGGCGGGTTCGTCGAGTGGTTGGTTGGCGGGTTCTACAACAAGCTGAAATCGCGCCAGACGCAGTTGCAGTGGAGCACCGGTGGCGAGCCGCTCTACGATGCCAACGGCACGCCGAAAGCGACGCTGATCGCGCTGACCGGCGCGCTGGGCGTCGATGCCAATGCGTCGCTGTTCAACGCGACGAACGAGACGATGGCCGGGTTCGGGCAGCTGAAGTTCAACCTGACGCCGGCGCTGAGCGTCTCGGTCGGCGGGCGTTACACGCGCGACGTCAATTCACAGGGGCTGGATTTCGTCACGATCGATCCAAAGCCGATCACGGGTTATAATCCGAGCTTCGTCGGATCGAGCGCGGCGCCGGCGCTGAGCTACGGCAAGGTGAAGGGCGACAATTTCTCGTACCGGATCGCGCCGCAGTATCAGGTGGCGCCGAACGTGATGCTCTACGCAAGCTATTCCACCGGGTACAAGCCGGCGGGGATCGCGTTCGTCGGCAACAAATATGCGCCGTACCGCGACGAGACGGTGAAGGCGTGGGAGGGCGGCATCAAGTCCGAGTGGCTGGGGCACCGGCTGCGCGTGAACTTCGATGTGTTCCGGTCCGACTTCAAGGATTTCCAGGCAACGATCCTGACGCAGATCCCGGACGGATCGGGCGGGCTGATCAACGCGACGGTGATCGGCAATGCCGGCGGGCTACGGACGCAGGGCGTGGAAGGCAGCATCACGGCGCAGCCGTTGCCGGGTCTGACGCTGTCGGGTTCGGGGAGCTATACCGACGCGAAGTTCACCGACTATGTCTACAACGCGACGACCAACTATACGGGCACGCGGCTGACCAACGCGCCGAAATGGGCGGGGACCGCGGCGATCGATTACGCGCATGAGCTGCCGTCAGGTGCGGGGCTGAAGGCGCATGTCGACTATGCGTATCGCGGCGAGTTGTGGACCGTCGTCGGCCAGCCCGCCTATTCCAACGTCCCGGCCTACAGCCTGGTGAACTCGCGGCTGTCCTATACGCTGCCGGGCAAGCGGGTCGAGGTCGGCGTCTATGGGCGCAATCTGTTCGACCAGTATTTCTCGACCGGGTGGCAGCAGTACGGCGTGCTGGGGCTGCTGCATTACACCTCGCCCAATGCGCGGCGGACGCTTGGCGGCTTCGTCAACGTCAATTTCTGATGCGGTTCGAGGATATGACGACCATGAGGACGATCCTTGCGGGTGCCCTGCTGGCCGCCGCGTCGCTGGCCGGCGTCGCGGTGGCGCAGGGCGACGACGGCGCGGCATTCGACCGGTTGCCGATCAACGCGATCCAGGTGGTGGGGACGCACAACAGCTATGCGTTGCCCGCCGACCCGCGCGTGATGGCGATGATGGCGCCGCGACTGTCCGCGCTGATGGCGTCGATGACGAAGACCATGACGCCGGAACGGCGCGCGGCGATGGAGGACGAGCATCCCGGCAAGTCGGACGACATGGCCAGGACGCTCGATTATGTGCAGATGCCGCTGCAAGCACAGTTGCGCAGCGGCGTGCGCAGTGTCGAGATCGACCTGCAGCCCGATCCGAAGGGTGGGGCCTATGCCGATCCGCTGCCCTATCGCCAGTTGCGCGCGCAGGGGGCGACCGAGCTTGCGCCGACCTATCGCGACGAAATGATGAAGCCGGGCATGAAGGTGTTCCACGTCGCCGACCTGGATTTCCGCAGCCAGTGCCCGACGTTCCGGTCCTGCCTGACGCTGCTGCGGCAATGGTCGGATGCGACGCCGCGGCATAGCCCGGTGTTCGTGCTGCTAGAACCCAAGCTGTCCGGGCTGGACAAGGTGATCCCCGGGACCGCGGTGGTGCCGAAGTTCGACCGGGCGGCGTTCGAGGAGGTGGATGCGAGCATCCGGAGCGTGCTGGGCCGCGACAAGGTGTTCACGCCGGACGACCTGCGCGGCGACATGACGACGCTGGAGGCGGCGGCGCTGGCGAAGCGCTGGCCCACCGTGGCGCAGGCGCGCGGCAAGTTCGTGTTCCTGTTCCTGGTGCCGGGGATGAATTTCCCGGCGTTCGCGCCGTATCTGGATGCGCGGCCGTCGTTGCAGGGGCGGATGGCGTTCGTGCAGGGGAAGCCGGGGATGGCCCATACCGCGTTCATGCTGTTCGACAACGCGTTGACCCGCGGGGCGGATATCCGCGATGCGGTGCGCAAGGGCTACCTCGTCCGCACACGGGCCGACATCGATACGGTCGATGCGCGGACGGGTGATACGCGCCGGCGCGATGCCGCGCTGGCGAGCGGGGCGCAAATCATCTCGACCGACTATCTGACCGCGCCGAACATCTACGCGAACGACTATCATGTCGCGCCGTTCGCGGGCGGGTTTCGGTGCGACCCGGTGGTGGCGTCCTGCCCGACGGGTCGGTGAGGGGTTAGCGGCAGCGGTCGAGGATATACATGCCGCCGAGCGCGCGGACGCGGACGGACGTTCCGTCGCGCGACAGTTCGTAGCTGTTGGCCTCGGTCCAGCGCCTGCCCTCGCCGGTGTAGGTTAGCGTTGCGGTGATCGTGCCGTCCTTTTCCGTCCGGACCGAGGTGGGCGTTCCGACCGCTTCGTAAAACGCGATGCTGCGCGCCGTGACGCGGATGCCGGTGGTGTCCTCCTTACCGCAATGCGCCGCGTTATCGGTCCACTGGCCGTGGAGGTTCGCGGGGAATGTGGGGTTGGCAGCGGCGAGCAGGGTGGCGACGACAAGGCTTGCGGACGGCATCGCGTTTCTCCCTGACCCGGCACATCCTGATAGCGCAGCCGTCCGTCACGCCGCAACACGGACCGACAGGCGTACGGTCCGAGGCTGGCCGGGATAGATCCAGACGCGGCTGTAGGAGCTTTGCGCGTAGTGGGCATCGAAGAGATTGTCGGCTTCGAGGCGGAGCGTGAGGCGCGGGGAGAAGGTGTATTCGACCGCGGCCTTCGCCTTCAGATAGTCGGGCAACAGGACGACATCGGTTTCGAGCGAGCCGGCGCGGTTGCCGACGTAGCTCACGCCGCCACTGACCGACAGGCCGCGGCCGGCGGCGTCGAGGAAGTGGCCGAGCGCGAACAGCGTCGCGGCATGTTCGGGGACGTTCAGCACCTCGTCGGTCGGGAAGCTGCGATCGTCGACGCGGGCGTGGGTCCAGGCGTAGTTCGCGACGAGCTGCCAATGGCGGCCGAGTTTCAGCGCGGCATCCGCCTCGATCCCGCGGCTCTTGAGGTCGCCGACGGGGGCGAGGAAGTTGCTGTCGACCGGATCGTTGGTCAGGATGCCGCGCTTGCGGATGTCGAACCAGGTGACGGCGAGATCGAGCCCGGGCCAGCGGCCGGCGATGCCCGCTTCGTAGCCCTTGCCCGTTTCGGGTGCGAAGCCCGCGCCGAGCCGGTCGGTGCCCGAGTTCAGGACGAAATTCTTGCCCCAGTTGCCGTGCAGCGAGATGGCCTGGGTCGCCTGGTACTTGGCGCCGAGACGGAAGTTCAGCGGGTGATCGGCGGTCTGGCCGACGACACCGGTGTTGTTGTTGCGGATGCGCTGACGATACGCGTCGAAGCGCGCACCGCCGGACAGGGTCAACCGGTCGGTGACGTCCCACATGTCCTGCACGTAGAGGGTACCGGAGCGGCGTTTTTCGCGGTTGTTGGTGAACGGGAGCAGCGTCGGCGGGGCCTGGCCATAGACCGGAGCGTAGACGTCGATCGCATAGGGGGCAGCGGCGGTCGGATTGCGGCGCATCCAGCGTTCGGCATAGTCGAGGACATAGCCTTTCAGACCGATGCTGGTGCGGTGGTTGCCGATCGTGCCGGCGAGTTCGATGCGCGCCGACAGATCGTCGACCTTGAAGTCGCGCGAGCGGCGCTGGCGCCACAGGGTGCGGTCGTCGACCAGACGCGACTGATCCGAGGAAAAGCCCTTCAGCGTGCCCGTCCGCCAGGCGACGCCGCCGTTGAGCGACCAGCCGTCGCCCAGTTCGGCGAGCGCGGTCAGTTGATGGCGCTGATTGCGGAAGCGGGTCGGGCCGTCGTTCGGCTCGCCGTAGTAGCTTGAGCGGGGCAGCGCGTTGGCGTCGCCCGCGATGGCGGGAATGCCGCGATCGAACAGCGTGTCGAACCGCGTGATCTCGCCGACATAGGTCAGCCGGACGGTGTCGCTCGGCCGCCAGGTGAGCGACGGGGCGACGACCGAGCGGTCGAGGCCGACATGATCGCGCCAGCCGTCCGAACTCTCGGTCGCGACCACGAGCCGCGCGGCCAGCGTCTGCGTCAGCGGCAGGTTCGCGTCCAGTTCGACGCGGCGCGTGTCGAACGAGCCATAGCTGTAGGTCGCGACGACGGCGGGGTCGAAGCCGGGCGTCTTGCTGACGATGTTGACGCGGCCGGCGGGATCGATGTCGCCGAACAGCGCGCCGGCCGGGCCCTTCAGGACCTCGATCCGCTCGGTCGTGGCGGGATCGCGCGGGGGGCCCATGCCGCGATTGGCGAGGAAGCCGTCGACATAATATTCGGCGCCGCCGTCGGGCGTACCGAGAAAGCCGCGGATCGCGAAATTGTCCATCACGCCGCCACGGTTGTTCTGGTTGCTGATCCCGCTGACCAGTTCGAGCGCGTCGGACAGGCGGTAGGTGCCGGCGGCGGACAGCAGGTCGCGTTCGATCGACCGGCTGGATTGCGACATCGTTTCGGTCGCGAGGTCGGACGAGAGGGTTGCGTCCGCGCGGGTGCGGCGCGTACCAAGCACGACGATCTCCTCCTCGCGAACGCGCTCCTCCGCAATCACCGGTGCCGCGTCGGGCACTTCGGCGAAGGCGGGCAGGGCGCAGCAGAGCAGCGGCAACAGGCTTGCCGCGGACGATCGTTTCGACAAGGGAGGTTGCCTTCCTGGTGATGATGTATCATCGCAATTGGCGGAAGGGAGTATCTGGTGTCAACCGTATCGAACAACTTTCAGGACGGAGCCGGCGTCCCGGCGCCGGCGGTCCGGGTACAGCGGATCGCGGCGATCGACGCGTTGCGCGGGTTCGTCATCCTGCTGATGCTGGTCGATCATACGCGCGAATTCTTTTTCCTGCATGCGCAGGTCAGCGACCCGATGGACCTGGGCAGGACCGCGCCCGCGCTGGTGGTTACGCGGCTGGCGGCGCATCTGTGCGCGCCGGTGTTCGTCGCGCTGACCGGGCTTGCGGCGTGGTTATACGGTGCCCCGCGCGGCGGGGCGCAGGCGGCGTCGGGGTTCCTGTTCAAGCGCGGGCTGTTCCTGATCGTGCTGGAATGGACGGTGGTGAACTTCGCCTGGACGTTCGATGTGACGCCGGCGACGGTCTATCTTCAGGTGATCTGGGCGATCGGGGTGTCGATGGTGGCGCTGGCCGCGCTCGTCCATCTGCCCCGGCCGGCGATCGCGGCGGTCGGGTTCGCGATCGTGCTGGGGCATAACTTGCTCGATCCAATCGCGGTCGGGCCGGGTGATGCGGGGCATGCGCTGTGGGCGGTGCTGCACGACCGCGGCTTCATCGACCTGCCATGGCGCGGGCAGGCGCGGACATCCTATCCGGTGCTGCCGTGGATCGGCGTTATCGCGCTGGGTTATGCCATGGGGCCGTGGTTCGCGAGGGGTGTGTCGCCGGAGTGGCGGCGGCGGGCGTTGGCGGTTGTCGGGTCGGTTGCGCTCGCGGCGTTCGGCGTGCTGCGCGTGCTGAACGGGTATGGCGAGCCGGTGCCGTGGACGGCTGGTTCGGGCGGGCTGGAAACGCTGATGAGCTTCCTCAACCTCACCAAATATCCGCCGTCGGCCGATTTCCTGCTGCTGACCCTCGCGATCGGGGCGTGGCTGCTGCTGCTGTTCGAGCGGTTGCCGACGCGGATGGCGGGGATGCTGGTGGTGTTCGGATCGGTGCCGTTGTTCTTCTACATCCTGCACCTCTACCTGCTGCACGGGTTGAACCGCGTCGTGGGGGCGGTCGGCGGCGCGGAGGGGCTGGTGAGCGTGCCAACGGTCGGCGGGATCTGGGCGGTGGCGGCATGCGTCGGGGTGCCGTGTTGGTTCGCCTGCCAGCGCTTCGCCGCGGTCAAGCGCGCGAGCAATGCGTGGTGGATGCGGTATCTCTGACTGCGGTTCCGGACGTGAATCTCTGGCGTGGGTATGCATACCACTTTGACACCAAACGGTCACCTGTCCGTCATCGAACCATAGTCTGATCCGCCTATCCCGCCGATCGTACCGGGGATGGGAAGACCATGAAGACGATCTTGATTGCGACCAGCGCGCTCGGCGTGCTGGCATTTTCCGATGCCGCCGCGGCGCAGACCGTGGCGACCGGTGCGACGGAGGACGCGATCGTCGTCACCGGCCAGCGGGCGCAGCAGGAGCGTTCGATCCAGGTGAAGCGCGACGCGATCGGCGTGGTCGATGTGGCCGCCGCCGACGAGATCGGCCGGCTTCCCGATCGCAACGTGGCGGAGGTGATCGAGCACCTGCCCGGGGTCGGCGTAAGCTACGATCAGGGCGAGGGCCGCTATGTCGCGATCCGCGGCGTGCCGTCGAACCTGAACAACTATACGCTGAACGGGCTGGAGATCGGCAACCCGGACGGCACGACGCGCGCGCTGCCGCTCGACATCATTTCGGGGCAGCTGCTCAACCGGGTCGAGGTCGTGAAGGTCAAGACGGCGGACATGGACGGGCAGGGGATCGGCGGAACGATCAACCTGGTCACGCAGACCGCATTCGATTTCAAGGCGCGTAGCAACCTGGCGATCAGTGCCAAGGCCGGATACCAGACGCTGAACGAGAAGGTGCCGTATCAGGCCGATGCCAGCGTCGGCACGCGGTTCGGATCCGACGACCAGTTCGGCATCGTGCTGGGCGGCAGTTATTCGTTCCGCGATTTCGACAGCGAGGGTTTCTATCCCGACAACTGGAAACCGCTTGCCACCGCGGCGCGCGGCGGCGTGCCGGACAACATCAAATACACGCAATATTCGCTGAAGCGCGAACGGATCAGCGGGACCGGATCATTCGACTGGCACCCCAGCGACACGCAGACATTCTATGTCCGCGGCGTCTACAGCAAGTTCACCGAAGACGAGGTGCGGCCGCGGTACCGGCTGGATTTCACCACGACGCCGTTCACGCTGAACCCGGACGGGCTGACCGGGCAGACGGTGGGCGTGCCGAGTTCGGCGACGGGCGCGGCGGGTTCGGGCCCGGAGCGGCGCGAGGACCTGCGGCTCGACTATAAATCCAAATATCTCGCGACGGGCAGCGTCGGCGGATCGACCGAACTCAACCGGCTGACGCTGAACTACGACGCGGCGTACAGCCGCAACCGGACGGTCGACCGCTATCCGCTCTGGCAGTTCCGCTGCAACCCCGGCACGGTCAATTTCGACTTCACCGAGAAGGTGTACGAAGCGGCGCCGGTGACGGAATGCACGGGCAACCAGTTGCAGTTCCGCCAGTATCAGGAGTTCGACCAGGTCAATGTCGAGAAGATCTGGCAGGGCAAGGTCGACGCGACCTACACGCTGGACGGCATCGGCGACGGGGGCAGCTTCCTGAAGTTCGGCGGCAAGTATCGCGATACGGATCGCACGTTCGATCAGGACAACCCGACCTGGGTCCGGGCATCCGCGACGGGCAACCGCTGGACGCTCGGCCAGTACGGGCTCGACGCACCCGGCGAGTGCGTGAACCCGGACAGCGCGCATCCGAAGCAATGCTATTTCAACGCGCCGGTGTTCGATATTGCGGCGTTGCAGGCGTTCACCGAGCAGAATCGCGGCGGCGCGCTGATGCCGCTCGATGCGGCGACGACGCTGACCAACAACACGATCTCGGACTTCGCGCTGAAGGAGAAGGTGGCCGCGGGCTATGCGATGGCCAATCTGGTGTTCGGCGCGGTGACGCTGACGCCGGGGGTGCGCTACGAACATACCACGCTCGACATCAACGGGTTCCGCCTGGCGGGCGGGGCGGTGTCGGCGGTCGCGGCGGGGAACAGCTATGACGACTGGCTGCCGTCGCTGATCATGCGGATTAAGCCGAGCGACGACACGGTCTTTCGCTTCGCTTATTCCAAGAGCCTGGGCCGGCCGGAATATTCGACGCTGAGCCCCGGCGGATCGATCGACAGCGCGAACAATGCCGCGTCGCTCGGCAATTCGGAGCTGAAACCGTATCGTGCGGACAATCTGGATGCGACGGCGGAATGGTATTTCGCGCGCGGCGGGATCCTGAGCGTCGGGGCGTTCGCGAAGTTCATCCGCAACCCGATCTTCAGCCAGGTCACCGTCCTGCGCAACACGGTGTTCGACGGCGTCACCTATCCGGTGCTGAACGTCACGCAGCCGTTGAACGCGGACAAGGGCGACATCGTCGGGATCGAGGCGCAGTATCAGCAGCAGTTCAGTTTCCTGCCGGGCCTGCTGTCGGGCTTCGGCATCACGTTGAACGGGACGCTGACGGACTCCAGCCTGCGCCTGCCGGACGGGCGGCTGTCGAGTTTCCCGAGCCAGTCCAAATATCTCTATGGGGCGGAGCTGTTCTACCAGAAGGGTCGGCTGGAGGCGTCGGTCGCCTATCACAACACCGGTTACTCGCTGCTCGCGATCGGCAGCCCGGCGTATAACGACCAGTATAACGACGACCTGCGCCGGCTGGACGCCAAGGCGAGCTTTGCCTTGCTGGAGAATGTCCGGCTGTTCGCGGAGGCGCAGAACCTGACGGATGAGCCGACCCGCCAATATCAGGCGGGGAACAAGAACTGGCTGATCCAGAATGAACGCTATGGCCGGACGTTCTATGCGGGCATATCCGCCAAGTTCTGATGCTGGTCCTCGCATTCCTCCTGGCGGTCGTCGCGCCTGCCGGCCAGCCGGTCGTGACCGAGATCGAGCGGTTCCGTGCGCCCGAGGCGCGGCAGGGCGTGGTGGCCGATCGGCGGCACGTCTATGCGATCTCCAACGCGCAGATCGGCAAATATGATCGCCGCACGAAGCAGCGCATCGGCCGCTGGCAAGGTGATCCGAAGCTGTTCCGCCATATGAACAGCTGCATCCTCGAAGGTCATGACCTGGTCTGTGCGGCGTCCAACTATCCCGACGTGCCGATGACCAGTTCGATCGAGTGGTTCGACACCGTGAAGATGACGCATGTCCGGACGCGCAGCCTGGGGCCGGGGCGCGGTTCGCTGACGTGGCTGGACTGGCATGACGGCAGCTGGTGGGCGTGTTTCGCGCATTACGACAACAAGGGTGGCGAGCCGGGACGCGACCACCGGCTGACGACGCTCGTCCGCTATTCCCCGCAATTCGCGGAACAGGGGGCGTGGCTGTTCCCGGCGGACGTGCTGGCGCGCTTCGCACCCTATAGCTCGTCCGGCGGGGTCTGGGGGAAGGACGGGCTGCTCTATGTGACGGGGCATGACCGGCCCGAACTCTATGCGCTGCGCCTGCCGGCGGCGGGATCGACGCTGGAGCACGTCGCGACGATCGGTCTGACGACGGGCGGGCAGGCGGTCGCCTGGGAACATGGCGCGCAGCGTGTGCTGTGGTCGATCGAGCGATCGTCGTCTGAAGCCGTGGCCGCGACGGTGCCGGTTCTGGCCAACTGAGGCGGACCGGGCGACCGGCTGAACCGTCGGCCGCATGTATCGCGTTCGTAACGTTCACGTCTCCGTTCGGTCATGGCGGGTCCGCATAGCCGCGGCGCAAGCGAGCCGGGTAACGGCCGCGATCACCGGGGGGTAAGACATTGCGGACCATCAATCGACTGCGGGCGACCGCGGCATGCATCGGCGTGACCATGATCGGCAGTGCCGCCGGCGCGCAGGACGTTGCGACGGCACCCGTCGCGGCAGAGGACGCCGCGCCGCGTGACGCGGCGCGGACGAACTCGGCCGGCAATGGCGAGGACATCGTGGTCACCGGGCGGCTGGGCACTGTGAACCAACGCAAGGTCGAGGCGAGCTATTCGATCACCACGATCAGCGACCAGGAACTGCGCCAGCGCGCGATCGGCAACCTTGCCGAGGCGTTGCAGCAGATTCCGGGCGTATGGGCGGATTCGTCCGCCGGTGTCGGGGCGAACAACACGCGGGTTCGCGGCATCCCGCGCGGCGGCTATGAATCGCTGGCGGTGTATGAGGACGGCCTGCCGATCCAGCATGATCCGGGCATCAACTGGATCAACGTCGACCAGTTTCTGCGCATCGACGAAAGCTATAGCAGCATCGAGGCGGTGCGCGGCGGCCCGTCGTCGATCTTCGCGGCCAATGCGCCGGGCGGGCTGATCAACTTCATCCCGCGGCGCGGGACGCCGGAACTGAGCGGTCTGTTGAAGCTGACCACCGCCGACTACGGCCAAGCGCGGGCGGACGTTTGGATCGGCGGGCCGATCGCGGACGACTGGCGCTTTTCGATCGGCGGATATTACAACAAGGACCAGGGCGTGCGCGATCCCGGCCCGACCGCGAACGAAGGCGGGCAGGGGCGGGTCATCGTGTCGAAGGCGTTCGCGCGCGGCAACCTGTCGTTCGGCGTGAAGTATCTGGAAGACAACAACTTCTTTTTCGACGCGATCCCGCTGGTGCGGACCGCGTCGGGCAAAATCCGGCCGCTGACGCCGTTCAACGGCAATGACGATACGCTGACCGGCCCCGAGGACGGCAATGTCGTGATCAAGACGCCGGTCGGCATCCGCGATGCGGCGTTCAACCTGTTCAACCAGACGAGCGACCTGCAGTTCACCGCCAAGGGCGACATGCGGTTCGACGACGGGACGACGATCAACGCGGGGTTCCGGTACCGCGACAGCAAGACCAACCGCAATGCGCGCGGCCTGAACAACCTGTCGACGCAGGCCGCGTACCTGACGACGAACCGCGCCAACGCATTGCGCGCGTTCGCGGCGCAGGGGGCGACCGACGTGAGGTTCGTCTATTCCGGCGACGGCAGCGCGTATCCGGCGGATGCGAACGGCAACGGGCTGGTCGGCGTCAACACGTTCCAGTCGATCCAGAACCCGATCAAGGAAATGATCGGGCTGGTCGAGCTGGGCCATGTGTTCGAAACCGGGATCGGCCGGCACGACGTGAAGCTGGGCTTCTACGGCACGACCGCGGACTGGGCGCATGATCGCAACGACGGCGTGGGCATCACCGAAGTGCGCGACAATGCGCGGCTGCTCGACGTGGTCGCCGTGAATGCCGCGGGGCAGGTGGTCGGGCGCGTCACCGACGGGGGCATCGCGCGATACGAGTCGCGGTTCGCCCATTCGTTCGGCGGATACGAGGATGCCGCGGTCTACCTGTCCGACGAATGGCAGGTGACGCCCAAGCTGCGCATCGACGGCGGGTTCCGGTACGAGAAGATCTGGATCCGCGGGTTCAGCGAAGGGGTGCGCAGTTTCAACCTGGGCGATGCGACCACGCTAGCGGACGACAATGTCCTGTACGGATCGGGCGTGCTGACGCGGTTCGACCCGGCGTTCGACGACAAGAGCTATACGATCGGTGCCAACTGGCAGTTCATGCCGAATGCCGGCGTGTTCGCGCGGTACACCAGCAGCTACCGCCTGCCGCAGATCGGGCAGTATCGCGACAATGTCCTGCCCACCGACGTGCGCAGCCAGTCGATCGACCAGGCCGAGGCGGGCGTGAAGTTCCAGCAGCCGTGGGGCAGCCTGTTCGCGACGGTCTTCTACAATTCGTTCCAGGACGTACAGTTCACCAACACGTTCATCGACCCGACGTCGCTGCTGATCGTGCAGGAAATTAACTATGGCGACGTCCGCACGATCGGTGTCGAGCTGGAGGGGAGCCTGCGCCCGACCGACTGGTTCGACGTGGCGGCGACGGCGACCTACCAGGATCCGAAGTTCAAGAACTACAGCTACAACACCATCGCGAGCGGGGTCACGACGACGACATCGTTCGACGATAACCGGCCGTCGAGCATGCCGAAGGTGATGGCGAGCGTCCGCCCGCGGCTGACGCTGGCGAACGGTCGCCTGCGTGTGCTGGGCGAATGGCGGTACGAGGGCAACAAATTCAACGACGACGCCAACATCGTCAGGCTGCCGGCGTTTTCGGTGTTCAACGCCAGCGCGGAACTGGACTTGACCGACCAGGTGACGGTGCAGGTGAAGGGAACGAACCTGTCGAACAGCCTGGGCCTGGGCCAGGGCGGCGGGGCGCAGGCGGTGCCGGGGGTGGCGGCGGGCGCGATCATCCTGGCGCGTCCGATCTTCGGGCGGACGGTGTCCGGGTCGTTGCTGTTCAAATTCTGATGGGAGAAAGCGCGATGTCGATCATTCGGACGATGGCGGCGGCGGGGCTGGCGTTCGCGGCGGCGGGTGCGGATGCGGCGCCGCCGCTCAGGATGAACGACATCGCGGTGATCGGGACGCACAACAGCTACAAGCTGCCGATGCCCACAGCGACGATGGCGCGGGTGCGGGCGGTGTCGCCGGCCATGGCCGATGCGCTGGACTACGGGCATCGGCCGTTGACCGAACAGCTGGACGCCGGGGCGCGGCAGCTGGAACTGGACGTGAACTACGATCCTGTCGGGGGGCATTATGCGGCGGGGTCGACCGATCCGGCGCTGCGTCGGCCGGGGTTCAAGGTGTTGCATATCCCGGGGATCGACAACGGATCGTCCTGCGTCCTGCTGGTCGAATGCCTGCGCACGATCCGACGCTGGTCCGATGCGCATCCGCGGCACGTGCCGATCCTGCTGATGTTCAACGCCAAGGACGAACAGAATGCGGCGCGCGGCGGGATCGACGCGCTGCCGTTCGACAGCAAGGCCTATGACGCGCTGGACGCCGAGATCCGGTCCGTCATGGACCCGGCGCACCTGATCGTGCCGGACGACGTGCAGGGGCGGTATCCCACGCTGCGCGAGGCGGTGCTGGCGAATGCGTGGCCGACGCTGGACGCGGCGCGCGGCAAGTTCCTGTTCGCGCTGGACGAACCGCCGGCGAAGGTCGCGGTGTATCGCGGGGCGAGGCGGTCGCTGGAGGGGCGGGTGTTCTTCATCAACACCGACGAGGCGTCGCCGGCCGCCGCGTACCTGACGCTGAACGATCCGGTGCGCGACGCGGACCGCATTCGCCGGGCGGTGGCGGCGGGGTTCATCGTGCGGACGCGCGCCGATGCCAACACGCGGGAGGCCCGTGCGAACGACACCAAGCCGCGCGACGCGGCGCTGGCCGGCGGGGCGCAATATGTGTCGACGGATTATCTCTGGCCGGACCCGCGCCTGCCGGGCGGCTATCATGTCGCGTTGCCCGGCGGTATCGTGGCGCGGTGCAATCCCTTGCGGCGCCCGGCCTGTGGCGACCTGGAGGGGAAGGGAAAGTGATGGTTCCGATCGTCTCGCTGGTCCTGCTTGCCGCTGCCGCGCCGGTCGCGCAGCCCGCCTATCTGGCGGGTGCCCCGATGCCCGATCTGGTTCGCATCCTGCCCGCCCCGCCGGCCAAGGGATCGCCGCAGGCGGTGGACGATGCCGCGACGTTCCGCGCGACGCGGCCGTTGCTCGGCACGGACCGCGGGCGGATCGCGACGAGCGACGTGACCACCAATCGGCTGGTGGTGTTCAGCTGCGCCGCCGGGTTGCGGTTGGACGATCCCGGCCTGCCGGCGCTGGCGCGGGTCATGGCGCGGGACGGCGACGAGAACATGGTCGGGCGTGCGAAGGACACGCTGGCGGTGCGGCGGCCCTATCTGGATCACGACGCGCCGATCTGCGAACCGAAGACCGCGCATCTGGCGGCGAACGGCGACTATCCGTCGGGCCATACGACCGCGGGCTGGTCGACCGCGCTGATCCTGGCGGAGCTGATGCCGGACCGGGCGACCGCGATCCTGCGTCGCGGGCGGCAATATGGCGAAAGCCGCTACATCTGCGGTTCGCACAACCGCAGCGCGGTCGAAGCGGGCTATCTGGCTGGAGCGGTGAAGGTCGCGGCGCTGCATTCGGTGGCGGCATTCCGGAACGAAATGGACGCGGCGCGGCGGGAGATCGCGGCGCGGCGGAACAGCACTTCCGCGCCCGATCCGGCAACGTGCCGGCTGGAAGCGGGGATGCAGTAGCGCGCGTCAGGACCGGGATCGGTCGGGGCGGTGACGGCGGACCCGTTCCGCGTGGATCGCCTCCGCAGTGTGTCCGTGGCCGCGCCGCTCGGCATGCAGCGCGGTGGCGGCCCGCTTGCCGTTGATGATCAGCGTCAGGCCGATCAGTGCGACCACGAACAGCGGAATGACGAGCGGGGAGTCGTCGAGCAGGACGGCGCCGGTACAGGCGGCGGCGGCGAGGACGAGCCCTGCGCCGCGCCAGAGCATGTCCCGCCGGGTCATGTCGCGACCTGTTCCGCGGCCGGCTCGTGATCGGCGATCGTGACCTGTCCGGCGGCGCGGACTGCGGCGAGTGCCTCGGGTCGTTGATGGTCGGCGGGACTGCCGTGCCAGAGGACGAGGTCGGCCGGAAAGTCCTGTTCCGCCTCAAGTGCCGCGATCATGTCGGTCAAGTCGAACGACAGGCCGATCGCCGGATCGACGCAGCGGGCGGCGGCGGCGCGGGCGCGACCGATCAGCGCGGGCGATCCGTCGATCCCGCGGCACTCGATCGCGGTGAAGCCCAGCGCACGGGCATGGCGGGCGGCGTGGAGGAGGAGCGAGCCCGCGCCGCAATCGGCATCGACGATGCGGACGGCATGGCGGCCGGCACCGCGCAGGCTGGCGAGCTGCGCGGCGACACGCGGCCAGCGCGGGTCGTGGATCGCGGCTTTCGATCCCGGGACGGCCAGCTTTGCGCGTGGGGCCGTTGCGACATGCGGACGGGTTGCCAGGGCGTGGACGTTTGTCATTGCTGCCACCGTCATGCGGCGCGCGGCAGGGCATACTCGCCGGGGCCGGCCGGTCCGAACGAGATGAGCGGGACGAGCGGGCGGTTCGTGATCTTGACCGTCGCGTGGTAGATGTCGCGCTCCGCCTCGGCAAAGCTCAGCGCGGATGCGTAGCAGGTGAAGCGTCCTTCGATCCGGCTGTTATTGTCCTGGACCAGCCAGTGGCCGGCGCGATCCTGACCGACGTAGAGGACGAGCCCGCTTATGTCGGGCGTCGGGGTGGGTGCAGACGACATGTCGCCTTGTTGCCTTTCGTATCACGAGCCTGTTGCCCGCCGATCCGAAGTACGCAGCGCGGCGTAGGGTATCGAGATCGATTCCGGGCGATCGCATAGTGCGCTCGTAGGGATGCGTTCGGTTCGCCGCAGCGGATCAGCGCAGTTCGGGACGGGTGGGCGAGAGACCGGCCATGCGGGTGCGGCGCGTCTGCATCATCGCGACACCCCGTCTGGTGTCGTAGGCGCGGCCGGCAGGCGTGATCGGGTCGAGCAGCCGTCCGATCAGATCCGGCGTCGCCGGCGGGGCTTCGTTGATCGTCCGGCCGAACAGCGCGACACCGTGGATCAGGAGCAGCACGCCGGCACTGGCGAGCATGAAGGTGAGCAGGCCGATCCCGAGTTCGGCGGCTTGCGCCGGTCCGTTGTGCGCGGCGTCCCAGATCGAACGGTGGACCCATGTCGTCCCGCACGATGCGGCGACGAGTGCGAGGCCGGCGAGGCGGGGCGCGATCCTATGCATCCGACATGTCCGCCGGCCTGGGCCGGACGCCGCGGGACAGCGTCAGGCGACCGGCAATGCGTGGCCGCGATCCGTTCGAGGACGCGATGACCGCCGACGGGCGTGAACGCCGCTCGGCCTGCGCGAAGTGGTGCGCCGCCATTGAGGAGGTGAACCGGCCGAGGAGCAGCCCTTCACCCTCCCGAACGGTCCAGCTTCCGTCGCGATCTTTGCCGAGAACCAGCATCTCGGTTGCGTTCCGTACGCTCACCATTGTTTCGGTCGTAGCATGGTCATCGGGGAGCCGTTCCAAATCCGTGGAAAGGCTGTCAATGTACGGAATGTGAAATAGTGAATCGAGATCGATTGCGCCTGTTCGAATATGGTTTGCGTATACTCGGACGGAAGGTTGCAAACTTGGGCGACGTAATCACGGAAGAACATCGCACAAACCGTTTAATACTATGCCGGCACTATGCGGAATAGGACAATCGTACTCGTATCGATATGCGGGGGACCGACCTCGGGCCTGAAGCGGAGGGCTGTCCTGCCCATCGGCGCGTGGGCGGTTTGCGATATGTCATTCTTCGGAGTTTTGGTGCGTCTTGCGGCACGGGGCGACGCGACGTGAGCTTCGGTCTGGTCACGCTCGGCTATCTTGTCGAGGGGATGGGGTTGTTCGCCGTCTGGAACTGGCGGCTTCGGTCGCGATCGGTGGTATGGGCGATCGGCGGGGGGCTGGTGTTGCTGGCTCTGGTCGCGTTGGCGATCGTGATGGTGGGACCCGATCGACGGCCCTTCGTCTTCGGGATGATGGGCACCTATCTGGCCGCCGCGCTGCTCTGGACCTGGCGGTTCGAGGGGCTCGTGCCGGACGAATGGCGGCTGAGCGAGCGGTTCATCGCATCGGTTGCCGCAGCGCTGCTCGTGGCGTCCTACGCGGCGATCTAGGGCGGGCGAGTCAGGCCTGGCAGGCGCGCAGGACGGTATCGACGACGATCGCGCGGCGTTGTGCATTGGCCTCGTCCGACGTCATGTCGAAGGCGAAGATGCGTTCGAACGTGTAACGGTTGGACACGTTGTAGAAGGCGAGTGCGCTGATCGTCATGTGGAGCTGGATCGGATCGAGACCGGTCCGGAACACGCCGTCCGCAACGCCGCGATCGAGCAAAGTGCCGATCATGTGGAGCACGGAGTCGTTGCGGGTCCGCGTACTGTCGAGCGCGCCGATCGCGGTGCCGCGCTGGATGTTCTCGTTCATCACCAGCCGGACGAATTCGGGATGCTGGAGGTGATAGTCGAACGTGATCTCGACCAGCCGCGCGAGCGCCGCGGTGGGGGCCAGCGAGGTCAGTTCGGCGACCGCCTCCGTCGTGCGGATCGACGCATAGGCATGTTCGAGCACCGCCTGGTACAGGCCTTCCTTGCTGCCGAAATAATAATAGATCATCCGCTTCGACGCATCGGTGCGGTCGGCGATCTCGTCGATCCGGGCGCCGGCGAAACCCTTGTCGGCAAATTCGTTCAGGGCGATTTCGACGATGTCGGCGCGCGTCCGCTCGGCGGAACGGCGCTGGTCGACCGGGGGAGGAGGGGGCTTGGCCATCGATGCTCTATCGGCTGGGGCACCCTCGTTAGGCAAGTACCGCAAGGGGCAGTTGACATGAACGTACTAGTTCGTACACAAAGATCGCAGACCGGCGGAAAAGCTGGCGCAAGAAGGGACGGGAACTGATGGGCGACATACGTCTTGCTCGCGACGAGCCGGCTTCGGCCGCGCCACGGACGCCATCGCCGCGCACCGGTTGGCTGATTGGACTGATCGGCGAGGGGATCGGCGGGTCACTGTCGCCCGCGATGCACATGGCCGAGGGCGATGCGCAGGGTTGCCGCTACATCTACCGCATCATCGACCTCGTCGCGCTCGGCCGGTCGGTCGACGATCTGCCCGCGCTGCTGGACGGGGCGATCATGCTGGGCTTCGACGGGCTGAACATCACGCATCCGTGCAAGCAGGCGATCCTGCCGTTGCTGGACGAAGTCGACGACGATGCGCTGGCAATCGGCGCGGTCAATACGGTGCGGATCGTGGACGGTCGGACGCGCGGCTACAACACCGACGTCTCCGGTTTCCGGGTCGGGATCGAGCGCGACATCGGCGCCATCCGCGGACACCGCGTCGCGCAGCTGGGCGCGGGCGGGGCGGGGGCGGCGACGGCGGCCGCGGTGCTGTCGATGGGTGCCACGCATGTCGCGGTCGTCGATACCGACGTGGGCCGGGCGGAACGGCTGGCCGCGACCTTGTGCGCGCGCTTCGGCGCCGACGCGGCCACCGCATCGACCGACATCGCCGCGGCGCTGGCCGATGCGCAGGGGCTGGTCCACGCCACGCCGACGGGCATGGCGGCGCATCCGGGCCTGCCGCTCGATGCAGGTCTGCTGCGGCCCGACCTGTGGGTGGCGGAGATCGTCTATTTCCCGCTGGAGACCGCGTTGCTGAAGGCCGCGCGGGTGACCGGGTGCCGGACGTCGCACGGTGGCAACATGGCGGTGTTTCAGGCGGTCGGCGCGTTCGAGATCTTCACCGGGCGCAAGGCGGACGGCGACCGGATGATGCGCCATTTCGCCGCGCTGACCGGAGCGGGGGCATGACCGCGGTGGCGGCCGCGACGTCGGGTGATCGGCGGTCGCGCGTCCGGTTCAGCATGCTGGCGCTGATCGCGACCGGCACGCTGATCAACTATCTGGACCGCACCATCCTGGGCATCGCCGCGCCGGCGCTGACCAAGGAATTGTCGATCAGCCCCGCGCTGATGGGCGTCGTGTTTTCCGCATTTTCGTGGACCTACGCCGCGTCGCAGATTCCGGGCGGGGCGTTTCTCGACCGGTTCGGGACGCGGCTGACCTATTGCCTGTCGGTCGGGTTCTGGTCGCTGTTCACGCTGTTCCATGCGCTGGTCGGCGGGATCGCCTCGCTGCTCGGGCTGAGGTTGCTACTCGGCATCGCGGAGTCGCCCTGTTTCCCGGCGAACGGGCGGGTGGTGGCGACGTGGTTCCCGCGACAAGAACGCGCGCTGGCGACCGGGGTCTATACGGTCGGTGAATATATCGGGCTGGCATTTCTCAGTCCGCTGCTGTTCGCGATGCTGGCGCATTGGGGCTGGCGGTCGTTGTTCGTGGGGGCGGGCGTCGTCGGGCTGGTGTTCGCGCTGATCTGGTGGCGCGGCTACCGTGAGCCCGCCGACAGCGATGCCAACCCGGCGGAGATCGCGCACATCGTCGCCGGCGGCGGTCTGGCCGCACACGCCGCCGCGCCGAAGCTCGACTGGTCGAAGGCGGCGCTGCTGCTGCGCGAACGCAAGATGTGGGGCATCTGCCTCGGTCAGTTCGCGGGCAATTCGACGCTCGTCTTCTTCCTGACGTGGTTCCCGACCTACCTGGCGGTCGAGCGTCACATGGACTGGCTGAAGATCGGTTTCTTCGCGATCCTGCCGTTCATCGCCGCATCGGTCGGCGTGCTGTTCGGCGGGTGGTGGTCGGACACGATGCTGCGGCGGGGTGTGTCGGCCACGGTCGCCCGCAAATTGCCGATCATCCTCGGCCTGCTGCTGGCATCGACGATCGTCGCGGCGAATTTCGTGACCGACGATCGGGTGGTGATCGCGATCCTGTCGCTGGCGTTCTTCGCGCAGGGGATGGCGGCGCTGGGCTGGACGCTGGTGTCCGATATCGCGCCGGAAGGGATGCTCGGCGTGACCGGCGGCATCTTCAACCTGGCCGCGAACCTGGCGGGCATCATCACGCCGCTGGTGATCGGCGGGATCGTCGCGGTCACCGGCAGCTTCGCCTACGCGCTGGGGTTCATCGGGGTCGTCGCCCTGCTCGGGGCGCTTTCGTACATCGTCATCCTGACCGACGTCAGCCGGATCGAGCTACCCACGGTCACCTAGAAATCGCTGCGGATCAGCAGTGTGTCGATACCAAAAAAACAAATCAGGGAGGATCAGTCATGAAGAGGTACAGGATCGGTGTGTCCGCGGTAGCCTTGCTCTGGACGTCGGCGGGCGTCGCGCAGACGGCCACCCCGGCGCCGGACGCGAGCTCGTTGCCGCCGGCCGCGGACCAGACGTCGCCCGCGCTGCTGCCCAGCCAGGGTGCCGCGACGCCGGCCGAGGTTCAGGCCGCGCCCGCGGAAACCGGCGACGGCGAGATCGTCGTGACCGGATCGCGCATCACGCGCAGCGACTATACCTCCGCCAGCCCGATCGTGACGACCAGCCAGGAAGCGCTGAAGGCCACCGGTGCGGTCAACGTCGAACAGTCGCTGAACCAGTTGCCGCAGTTCATTCCGGGGTCGGGATCGCAGGGCGGCGGCGCATCGGCGGCGGCCAGCGCGGGACGCGCGACGCTCAACCTGCGTGGCCTGGGCGACCGGCGCAACCTGGTGCTGCTCGACGGGCGGCGGTTGCCGCCGTCGACCGTCTTCAACGTCACCGACGTCAACATCATCCCGCAATCACTGATCGAAAGCGTGGAGACGATCACCGGCGGTGCGTCGGCGGTCTATGGGTCGGACGCGATTTCCGGCGTCGTCAATTTCCGCACGCGGCGCAACATCAACGGGATCGAGATCGACGGGCAGATCGGCAACACGTTCCGCGCGGATCGGCTGGCGACCGACCTGTCGGCCGTCGGCGGATGGACATCCGGCGACGACCGGTTCAGCATCGTAGGGGCAGCGGGCTATACCAAGCGCGACGAGCTGAAGGGATCCGAGCGGTCGTTCTTCGACCTGGGCATCCTGTCGTCGTTCATCGGGCAGGGGACGTTCGTGCCGTCCGCCACCAACCTGCCGACGCAGGCCGCGGTGAATGCGGCGTTCGGCAACCGTGCGCCCGGTACGGTGGCGCGGACCAACTCGCTGGGGTTCAACGACGACGGATCTTTGTTCAGCCAGGTCGGTGCGACCAACTATGCCGGCCCGACGACCGGGGACTATGTCACGTTCGGCAATGTCGTGCGTCAGCCGGTGGCGCGCCAGCAGTCGATCGAGCGGCCGCTGGAGCGGTTCAACGCGTTCGGCAAAGCCGAGTATGAGGTGTCGGACGCGCTGACGCTGTACGCGCAGGGGCTGTTCACCCGTTCCGAAGCGCAGACCAATGTCGGCAATTCGCTGACCCAGTTCATCAACGTCAACGTGTCCGCCGCCAACCCGTTCATCCCGGCCAGCCTGCGCGCCGTCCTGGCATCGCGGCCCGACCCCAATGCGCCGTTCGCGATCAACCGGCGGTTCACCGAACTGCCGTCGCGCGTGTTCGATACGACGTTCGAAACCAGCCAGTTCATCGTCGGCGCACGCGGCAAGCTGGGCTTCGGCGACTGGACCTACGACATCTACGGATCGCGCGACCGCAACGTCATCCATGACGACATCGCGCCGGGCGTGCTGGGCAGCCAGCTCAACCGCCTGCTGGGGGCGAGCGACGGCGGGCAGTCGCTGTGCGCGGGTGGATACAACCCGTTCGGGCTCGCCAATGCCGGGACGATCTCACCGGCCTGCGCCGCGTTCATCACGCGCCGCGTCAGCCGCGACGAGGATATCCGCCAGAACACGGTCGAGGGGGCGGTGCAGGGCACGCTGCTGACGCTGCCGGCGGGTGACCTGAAGCTGTCGGTGGTCGGTACGTACCGCGAGAACAAATATAGTTTCGAGCCCGGCGCGGAGCTGATCGCGGGCGACGTGTTCGCGACGAACCAGACCAACCCGACCAGCGGCAAGACGAACGTGAAGGAGATTGCCGGAGAACTGTTCGTACCGATCCTGCGCGAAACGCCGTTCTTCCAGACGCTGAACCTGAGCCTGGGTGCGCGCTATTCGGACTATAACGTCACGGGCGGGGCCACGACGTACAAGGCGGAAGTCGAATGGTCGCCGGTCAAGATGGTGCTGTTGCGCGGCGGGTATCAGCGCGCGATCCGCGCCCCGAACATCGGCGAACTGTTCAGTTCGGCGACGGGTGCGCAGGTCCAGATCGGCAATCCGCCGGCATCGGGCGACCCCTGCGACGTGCGCAGCGTGTCGCGGACGGGCAGCGGAGCGGCGCAGTTGCGGACGCTGTGCATCGCCACCGGCGTGCCGACCGCGCTGGTCGACAACTACAACTTCACGACGGTGGCGATCCCGGTCACCAACTCGGGCAACCTCGCGCTCAGCCCGGAAAAGGCGACGACCAAGACGGCCGGCATCGTGCTGCGCCCGCGTTTCCAGTCGCCGCTGCTGCGCGGCCTGTCGCTGTCGGTGGATTATTACGACATCTCAATCACGGACGTCATCTCGACCGTGGCCGGGAATACTGCGCTGGCGAAATGCTACAACCAGGACGGGAGCAACCCGACCTATGATGCGGCCAACACATTCTGCGGGCTGATCACGCGCGACCAGACGGGCGGGATCACCAACGTCGCGCTGCCCTACCTCAACCTGGGTGGGTTGAAGACGAAGGGGATCGACGTCCAGCTCGACTGGAGCCTGGATATCGCGTCGCTGGCGAACGGCGGGGACGTGCGCTTCTCGCTCAATACGCTGGTGAGCTATCTCGACAGCTATCAGGTCAAGAACTTCCCGACCGATGCGTTCCAGGAGTTTGCAGGCACGATCGACGCGACCAATTCGCTGCCGCTGCCGCGCTGGCGGTACACGACGACGGGCAACCTGACACTCGGCAAGGCTGACATCGGCGTGCGCTGGCGCCACCTGAATGCGATGCGCGACGTGACGAGCGTCATTCGCCCGGCCAGCCCGGCGGCGGGGGTGCCGTCCTACGACCTGTTCGACCTGACCGGGCGCATCGCGGTGAACGAGCGGTTCCAGTTGCGCGCGGGCGTGACCAACCTGTTCGACAAGGCGCCGTTGGTGATCGCCGGTACGCCAGGCAACACGCTGCCCGGAACCTACGATGTGCTGGGCCGGTCTTTCTACATGGGGTTCAAGGCGCGGTTCTGAGGGTGTGGACGACCTGCCACCGGGCAGGTCGTCCTTATCCGAACGGCGCATCCGGCACGGCCGGACCACGGACTATCGATGCAAGCTGCGACGAAACTTGCGTTTTCCTTGCGCGAGGTTTCTGGAGCGACCAGTGATCGGCCATCCGTAAACGGCTGGCCGCCTGGAGATTCGAGTATGCGGAGCAAGCGTCCCGACGGGATCAAGGACTATACCGGCCCGGCCGGCGGCTGGGGCGCGCTGAAGGCGGTGGCCCTGAGCCTCAAGGCGCAGCAGATCGTCCAGCGCGGCGCGCAGACCCTGTTGAAGTCGAACCAGCCGGACGGCTTCGATTGTCCGAGCTGCGCCTGGCCGGACCCGAAGCACAGTTCCTCGTTCGAATTCTGCGAGAACGGCGCGAAGGCCGTGGCGTGGGAGTCGACCGCCAAGAAGATCGGTGCGGAGTTCTTCGCCGAACATTCCGTGTCGGATCTGTGGGCGAAAACCGACCACTGGCTGGAAGGCGAGGGCCGCGTGACGGAACCGCTGCGCTACAACAAGGCGACCGACCATTATGAGGTCGTCGGATGGGATGAGGCGCTGGCCGAGATCGGTGCGGGGCTGGCCAGGCTGGACGACCCGAACCAGGCGGAATTCTACACCTCCGGGCGGTGTTCGAACGAGGCGGCGTTCCTGTTGCAGCTGTTCGTGCGGCTGTACGGGACCAACAATTTCCCGGACTGTTCGAACATGTGCCACGAGGCGACCTCGGTCGGGCTGCCCAAGTCGATCGGCATCGGCAAGGGTACGGTCAGCCTGGAGGATTTCGATCACGCCGACCTGATCCTGTCGATCGGTCACAATCCCGGCACCAACCATCCGCGCATGATGGCGACGCTGCGCGAGGTGTCGCGCCGCGGCGGCAAGATCATCGCGTTCAACCCTCTGAAGGAGCGCTCGCTCGAACGGTTCGAATCGCCGCAGTCGGTGGTCGAGATGGCGACGTTCTCCGCGACGCCGATCGCGAGCAGCTACCTGCAGGTGAAGGTCGGTGGCGATGCCGCGGCGCTGAAGGGGATTTCCAAGGCGCTGGTCGCGATGGACAAGGCGGCGACCGCCGCGGGCGAGCCGCCGGTGCTGGACCATGCGTTCATCGCCGAACATACGACCGGGATCGACGCGCTGATCGCCGATCTGGAAGCCGCTGAGTGGGACGACATCGTCGCGGCGAGCGGGTTGGGGCAGAGCGACCTGGAGGAGGTCGCGCGGCTGTATTCGCAGTCGAAGGCGACCATCGCCTGCTACGGCATGGGGATCACGCAGCACCGGACCGGCACGAGCAACGTGCAGCAGATCGCGAACCTGCTGCTGCTGCGCGGCAATATCGGCCGGCCGGGGGCGGGCATCTGTCCGCTGCGCGGGCACAGCAACGTGCAGGGCGACCGGACCGTCGGCATCACCGAACGGCCGATGCCGATGCTGCTCGACAAGATGAAGGAGGTGTTCGGGTTCGAACCGCCGCGCGAGCATGGTCATTCGGTGGTCGAAAGCATCGCCGCGATGCGCGACGGGAAAGCCAAGGCGATCGTTTGCCTGGGCGGGAACCTGGCGATCGCCGCGTCCGATCCGCAGGCGTGCGTGGCGGGCTTCCGCAACATGGAGCTGGCCGTCCACATCACGACCAAGCTGAACCGCACGCAGCTGCTGATGGCGAAGGGCGCGACGTACATCCTGCCGTGCCTGGGCCGGACGGAGCGCGACATGCAGGCGGGCGGGCCGCAGTCTGTGACGGTCGAGGATTCGATGTCGATGGTCCACGCCTCGCGGGGGTTCCTGATGCCGCCGGGCGAGAATGTCCGGTCCGAACCGTGGATCGTCGCCGGGATCGCCAAGGCGACGCTGGGCGCCAAGGGTGGGATCGACTGGGACGGTTATGTCGCGAACTACGACACGATCCGCGACAGCATCGAGGCGGTGTTCCCGGCGTTCAAGGACTATAACATCCGCATCCGCGAACCGGGCGGGTTCCACCTGCCCAACGCGGCGGCGGAGCGGGTGTGGCTGACCGAATCGAAGAAGGCGAACTTCATCGTGTCGCCGGGTGTCGAGGAGGACGAGACGATCGGCGACCCGAGCGTCATGCGGCTGACGACGCTGCGGTCGCACGACCAGTACAACACGACGATCTACGCGCTCGACGACCGGTATCGCGGTGTCTTCGGGCGGCGCGACATCCTGTTCATGAACGGCAAGGAGATCGCGCGGCTGGGGTTTGCGGAGGGCGACGTGATCGACGTCACCACCGCGCTGCAGTTCAAGCGCGCCGACCGGATCGTGCAGGGGCTGACGCTGGTCGAGCATGACCTGCCCGATGGCTGCTGCGCGTCCTATTATCCGGAGACGCAGCCCCTGATCGCGCTGGAGGACCATGACAAGCAAAGCTTCACGCCGTCCTACAAGTCGGTGCCGGTCCAGATCCACGCCGCAGGTGCCGATGACGGCGCCGAATTGATCGTCGAACGTGCCGGTGTTGCCGGTCGTCCCGTCACTGCGAAAGTCTGAGCCGATGTATGCACCCACCATCACCGGTTTCGCCGGTCGTGCAGCCGCGGAAGCGGTTGCGATCCGGCGGTCGCCCATGGGCTTCTTCGTCGGTGCTATGCTGGCCGGGGCCTATATCGGCATCGCGATGATCCTGGCGATCAGCGCCGCCGCCGGGCTGCCGGCTGGCGTGCGGCCGCTGGTGATGGGCGCGACCTTCGGGCTCGGCCTGCTGCTGTCGGTGTTCGCGGGCGGCGAGCTGTTTACCGGGTACGTCATGTATCTGGGGTTCGGGCTGATGCGCCGGACGGTGCGGCCGGCCGACGCCGCGATGCTGATGGTCGTGGTCTGGGTCGGCAACCTGATCGGTGCGCTGATCCTGTCGGGCATCTTCATCGCAGGCGGCGGCGGGCAGGTGTTCGCCAATGCCGGCACGATGTTCGACGCCTATGCCGCGCACAAGGTGGAGGCCGATGCCATGACACTGATGGCCCGTGCGGTGCTGTGCAACTGGCTGGTGTGCCTGGCGATCTGGACGTCGGCGCGGGTCACCGGCGATGCGGCGAAGTGCATCGTCATGGCGTGGATCCTGCTGGCGTTCGTGGCGGCGGGGTTCGAGCATTCGGTAGCGAACATGACCGCGCTGACACTTGGGCTGTTCGCGCCGGGCGAGACGATCACGCTGGCGAGTGCGGTCCATAATCTGGTCTGGGTGACGCTGGGCAACGTCGTCGGCGGGCTGGTGTTCGTCGTGGGTGCCTACGGCATCGCGGCGAAGACCGACGCCGAGCCGGCGAAGGCCTGACCCTACGCCGGCTAGTTTCGAACGAAGGCCTAGGGTGCGTCTCGCGGCGTGCCTATGTGCGGCGCATGACCAGGGTTCCTGCCGACGAAGCCGATGCGATCCAGCGCCGGAACCGCGCCATCCGATCGGGTGACAGGCGTGCCGTCGTGCCCGAGGGGTTGGTAGCGCCGACCGGCGACGCGTCTTGATGCCCGAACCGTATGCGCTGGGCACGATCGGCTACAGGCGATTGACGCTGGCGATGCTGTTCGCCGGGTTCGCGACGTTTTCGACGCTGTATTCCGTGCAGCCGTTGCTGCCATTGCTGGCCGAACGGTTCGCGTTGCGGGCGGAGGGGGCGTCGCTGGCGGTGTCGATGGCGACGGGGCCGCTGGCGATCGGGATCCTGGTTGCCGGTGCGATGTCGGATCGGGTCGGGCGGCGGCCGCTGATGGTCGCGGCGATGCTGGCGGCGGGCGTCCTGACCATCGCAGCGGCGCTGGCGCCGGATTGGTATGCGCTGTTGGCGCTGCGGCTGCTCGCCGGGCTTGCGCTGGCGGGTGTTCCGGCCGTGGCCATGGCGTATGTCGCCGAGGAGGTGGATGCCGGCGCGGTCGGGTTGGCGATGGGGCTGTATATCGCCGGCAGCGCGCTGGGCGGGATGGGCGGGCGGTTGATCGCGGGACTGGTCGCCGATGTCGCCGGCTGGCGCTGGGCCCTGGCCGCGGTGGGTGTCGCGGGGCTTGCCATGGCGGAGGCGTTCCGCCGGCTTGCGCCGCCGTCCCGGCGGTTCACGCCCAGCGGGGGAGGGTGGCTGGACACGGTGCGGGACGCCGGACCGCTGTTCCGCGATCCCGGGCTGCGGCTGCTCTATGCCGAGGCGTTCCTGTTGATGGGCGTGTTCGTCTCGATCTACAATTATGCGGGGTTCCACTTGATGGCGCCGCCCTACGGATTGGGTCAGGCGGCGGTCGGCGCGGTGTTCCTGCTCTACATCCTCGGTTCGGCGAGTTCCGCGTGGTTCGGCGGTCTGGCGGGACGCCTGGGCCGGCGGCGGGTGTTCTGGGTGCCGACCGTGATCCTGATCGCCGGCATCGCGATGTCCGGGGCCCCGCCGCTCTGGCTGGTGATTGCGGGGATCGGCGTGGTGACGGTCGGATTCTTCGGGGCGCATTCGATCGCCAGCGCCTGGGTGGGACGGCGTGGCGGCGCACGGCGCGGGCAGGCGGCGGCCTGGTATCTGTTCTGCTACTATCTCGGGTCGAGCGTGCTCGGATCGGCGGGGGGGCTTGCGTGGACGTGGGGCAACTGGCCCGGCGTGCTGTGGTTCTGCGCGGCGCTTGGCGGACTTGCCCTGCTCGGCGGGTTGCTTTTGGTCCGGGTTGCGCCGCTGGCCAGCCCCGCGCCGTAACTGTCGTTACGCGCTCAGGGCGTGGGTTGCGGCGCAGTGTTTGGGGCGACGATACGGAACTCGCCGCTCAGGTGCATTAGGCTCATCAGGTAGAGCATGCCGTCGAAATAACGCTGCTCCCCGGTCGGGAGGGGCATGTCCCATACGGCCTGGAGGAACGCCTTCGACACCGGGCCGGGCGTGGCCGCGAACCCGCCGACCGCAGCCGCGGCGACCATGCCGGACGAGTGGCGGTCCGATAGCGGCTGGCCGTCGAGCGTGTAGCGGTCGGCGAATTTGTCGATGCCCTCCCCGAACAGGAACGCCTGGTTGCGATCACTCAGCGTCCGCTGGCGCGCGTCCTTGCCGAACCAGGCCCAGTCGACCGACCAGTTGCTGACCGTCCGCCAGCTGTCGTAGCCGAACTCGACCGGCTTGCCGTCGCGGCCGATCAGGCGGGATCCGTCGAAATTGCTGCGTTCGGGCGACAGCGCGGTTTTGGGTCCGACGACCTTCACGATCAGGTCGCGGCTGACGTCCGCCGCCTTGGCCCAGAAGGCACGATCCGCCTCCGGCCCCCAGCGCGACCACAGCTCGTAGAAATGCGGGAGGTGGTAGGAGGCGTCGGTGGTGTTGTTGCTCGCTTCCGGCACGAACCGGATCATGGCGTGGCTTTCCTCCACCATCGGGCCGACCGTCACGGGCCGGTTCGGTCGCGTCGTCCCGAACATCGCAGGCGGCCAGGGCTCGCCCTTTTTCGCGGCTTCGGCGGCGGCGGTGCGGTTGTTGGGGCTGGGCCACGGCGTGGTGGGCTGGACGAAGGGCGGTCCGTCCGGGTGGATCCGGAACGGTCCCGTACCGGTCATGACGGCGCGGTGGCGCATGTTCGACAGGATCTTGTCCGCCTCCGCCTTGTAGTCGTAGATGCCGGTGCCGTTCCCCCAGCGGTTGGCGGCGAAGTAGAGCGCCATGACATAATATTCCTCGCCGTCCGGCGCGGCGCCGACCGATCGCGGCGAGCCGTCGGTGCTCATCGACCAGGCGAAGTAGCCGAGGGACGGGTTCTGCGGGTCCGTCACCTGCATATGCGTCTTGGACCAGTTCCAGAGCGCGTCGAATTCACGCTTCTTGCCGAGCTGGACGGCGATCATCATGCCGTAGCTCATGCCTTCCGACCGCGCATCGTTGTTCGCCCAGTCGGTGATATAGGCGAGCGTGCCGTTGGCGTTGGCACCGGTCTCGAAATAGACCGTCTCCTCCTGACCGTCGCCGTGGAAGAAGCGCTGGAACGCCTGCTCGATCTTGGCATGCGTTTCCTGCCGGGTCTTGCCGAGCTGTTCCGCGAACAGGTTGCGGTAGCGGCCGGTGGCGAAGGCGCCGGTGCCGTCACCCGGGAACCGCTTGATCCGGCCGAGCGGGGCGTTGGTGTGGACCTGCTCGCCCCATCCGTTGGTCGCGGGGGCGGGCTTTGCTGCCGGCTGCGCGACTGGCTGGGCATTGGCGGAACCGGCCAGCAGCATGATCGCTGCGATCGCGAAACGTCTTGTTCGTCCTGCCACGTCCGTCCCCCGTCACGTCGGCGTCTTCGGCCGGCTTCCATGCATGTGTGGCATGGCCGGGCAGGAAGCGAAAGGCGTTTGGCGGCAGGGGGATAGCGTCGCGATGGTCTAGCGGAGGGGGCTCCATTCGATTTGAAGCGAGGTTGATTTCATCACGTGAAGTTTCCCGTCACGAGGCTGGACGACTTTGCCGTTGATCCGGGCCGGGCCGGGTTTGCCGGACAATGGCCAGGGGATCATGAACCCGCCGGGCGCGGCGATGTCGCCAGCGATGGTCATCAGCAGCGTGCCGCCTGCCTCGCGGGCGGAGAGATCGAGCGTGCCGTAAGGCGTGCGCAGTCCCTTGATCGACGATCCGGTGCCCGAGAGCCATGCGTTGTCGAGACCAGCCGCGACGACGACCGCGCCATCGTCGGTGCGGACATAGGCGAAGAGATCGAGTGCGGCGCGGATGAAGTCGGACGCGACCCAGGCGTGCGGCATGTCGCCGATGAAGCGGATCTCGCGCGGGTCGCGCCCGACGACCTCCGCCCAGCCGTTCCACGCCGCCGGGCGGCGATCGGCCATGTAGGCGGCGAGCAGGTCGTTGGCGCGGTCGCGCTGGCCCAGCCGGACGAGGGCGGAGACGTTGCGCAGTTCGTAGGGCGTGTAGTCCGCCCAGGTCGCGTCCGGGCGGGTGCGGGCCATGACGCGGGCATATTGGCGGTCGAACGTGTTGGCGAGCAGGCGGGGGTCGAGCCGTGCTTCCTCGCCCGCGGGATCGAGCGCCATCGTGGTCGAGGTCGCGTCGAAATCGCCAAGGCTGGTGGCACCGGGGATGAAATCGATGCCGAACCGGCGGGTGGAGGCGGTGATGGCGGCGCGGATGTCGCGGCCGAACTGGTCGCGCTGGATGGCGATAATGGCGGCTTCGGGACGGCCGAGGACGGTCGCGGCGAAGGTGGCGTCCTTGTAGCCGGTGAGCGCCCAGAAATCGTCCCAGAGGCTGTATTGGGCCTCAGCCGAATAACCTTCGTGGCTGATCGATGGAGGCATCAGGCCGTAGTGGTGGCGACGGTCGGGGGTCAGGTTGGCGGGGGTGCGTTCGGATTGACGCTGGCCCTCCATGTAGCGGCGGGCGGCGTCGAGTTTCGGCCAGTCGCGGGCGAGCGCGGGGCGGTCGCCGGTGTAGCGGTAGAGTTGCGTCAGGAGGTGGATATATTCGCCCTGGCTGTCGTTTTCGGGCACCGGATCGGGGCCGCGCGCATCGACGCAGCAGGGGACCTTGCCGTTGGCGAACAGCTTCGTCCCGTACCAGTCGGCGAAGGCGCGGACGGGGGCGGGGTGGCCGAGGCGGAGCAAGGTGTCGCCCATCATTGCGCCGTCGCGGATCCAGCTGCGGTCGTAGGAGCGCGTGCCGGGTTTGAGCGCGGGGCCGTCGCGGCTCATCAGGATGTGGGCGAGCGCGGTGCGGACGGTGTCGGCAACGGCCTGCTTGGACGTGGGGACGGTGATCGTGACGGTGCCGAGCGTGCGGCGCCAGTAGTCTGCGGTGGCGGTTTCGGCGGAATCGAAGGCGGTGGGGGTCGGTGTGGTGTCGCCGCCGATCGCGAGGGGGATGTCGAGCGTTTCGCCGGGGGCGAGCGTGCGTTCCCAGTCAAGGGTGGCCGAGGCGAGCTGGTCTGGGTCCTCGACCGTCGTTGCTGTCGACACGGTTGCGTCGTCGGTGAGTGCGCCCTGGGTGAAGGGGCGGAGCCCGACCGAGTTGGGTTTGGCGAGCGGGTAGAGCGTCCGGACGGGGACGGGGTCGCCGGTGATCGCGGCGGGGGTCGTGACGGCGAGGTGGCCGGCGGCCCAGGCGATGTGCGAAATCGGGCTGACGCCGCCCTGCTGGCTGAGGAACTGGGCGGGCGGGTTCACCTGGAACGGGCGGACGGCGATGCGCAGGCGGAGCGTGCGCGGGCGGTTGGCGGTGTTGGTCAGGCGCCAGCGGGCGAGCAGCCGCGCGGTGGCCTGGTCGGCGACGAGGGTGGTGGTGAGCGACCAGCCGTCGGCGCGCCAGTCGACCGCGGGCATCGGGAGCGAGCCGTCGCGCAGGCGCTGCGTCGCGGTAACGTCGGCCCAACCGAAGCGCTTGCCGTCGGCAAGGACGGCGGGTTCGAGCGAAAAGCCGCCGCGCGCGACCTCGATCGTGCCGTCCTCCCCGATCAGGCCGGACCCGCCGCCGCCGTCGGTCGCGACGAGCGTCCAGTAGAATTGTTCGGTGAAGCCGCGCGGGTAGGTGCCGCGCGGGGCGGCCTTGGCGAGGGCGGCAATCATGGCGTTGGGGGTGGCGCCCCAGGCGGGGGTCATGACGTCCAGTTCGGCGAGGTCGGGGGCGCCGGGGGCGGTGATGCGCAGCCAGCGTGTCTCGGTGTCGGGGAGGCGGACGGGATCGGTGCCGCCGTCGCCGTTCGTGACGGTGCGCAGGGCGTGCCAGCGGCGGCCGTCGTCGGAGGCGTCGATCCGGTAGCTGGTGGCGGGGTTGCGGCTCCAGTGGAGGGTGAGGCCGCCGAGTTCCTTGCGGCCGCCGAAGTCGATCGTGAGCGGGCGGCTTAAAGGAGCGAGCGTGTCGCGGCGGCCGTCGATCGCGCGTGGGTCGCTGGCGCGCGGTGGGGGGAGCGGGACGGGGGGCGGAAGCGGTTCGAAGGTGAGTTCGTCGATCGTGATGCGGCCGGCTCCACCGTCGCGGCCGCGGACGACGACGATCTCCAGCGACGCGGTCTTGCGGAGCGTCTTGTCGGTGGTAGGACCCCAGGCGAATTCCAGGTCGCGCGGGCGGATGGTGATGGTCTGGCCGTCGGGGGACGGGCGGAAATTGCGGCGCTGGACCCACCAGACGTTCGTCCCGGCGGCATCGCTGAACTTGATCTGGAGATCGTTGACGCCGCCGGTGCCGTGGATGCGGAGGCGCAGCGCGAAGTTCGCGGGCCAGTCGAGCGGGAGTGCGCGGCGGGCGACCGCGTAGCCGGAGACCTTTGCGAAGTCGTAGTCGAGGTCGAGCGCGCCGCCGGTGATGCCGACCTGCGACGAGACGCCGTCCGAGGCGGCGGACGTCCAGGCGGCACCGCCCCGGATCAGGTCGCGCGGGGCGGGCTGGGCCGCGAGCGCGGCGAGGAGGATGGGCAGCATCATGCCAGCCAGCCACCGGTGAAGCCCGCGCGGGTCAGGCCGCGGCGGATGGCGGGGCTGCGGCGCATCGTTTGCCAGACGAGGCCGGAGCGGTGGTTTTCGATCATGCCGACGATCGGCCCCTGATCGATGCCGAGATAGTCACCGTCGACCCAGCCGATGCCGGGGACGATGCGGCCGTGATAGAGCGGCGCGGACGTGTCAGTCAGCGTCGGGTTGAACGAGTCGAGGAAGCCGTAGCGGCCGTAGATGCCGCGGCCGTAGCGCGCGTGCATGGCGGTGACGGTGGGCAGCACGATCTCCGGCGCGAACGCGATCGAGCCGAGCGCGGCGGTGGGGGCGATGGTGCCGTCGTCGCGGTCCGCGGGGCCGCGGGCGGAGTAGGAGAAATAGGCACGCTGGCGGTCGCCGGTGGTGACGAGGAAGTCGCCGGGTCCGTCGCAGGCGGTGAGGCCCCAGCAATCCGGGCCGTATCCGGTCCAACGGCCGGTGTTCCTGATGGCGTAGGTCTGTTGGCCGTAGGTGGCGCGGCGGCTGTTCTCGAAATAATCGATGCCCTTGCCGGCGATATAGCCGTCACGGATCCCGCGGAAATCGATCCAGAGATGGCTGTACTGGTGGCCGAACAGCGGTGGGAAGTGGAGGTGCGGGTTGTCCGATCCGGTCGTCCAGCTCGGTTCGAAGCGCGCGGACCAACCCTCCCACGTGCCGTCGGGCAGCGGGTGCGTCGGCGAGCCCATCGCCAGCACGTAGAGCAGCATGCCCTCGTTGTAGATGTCCCAGTCGCTCTTGATGAACCCGGTTTCGGGGTGCCAGCCCATCGAGAGGAATGGCGCGTTGCGGACCGCCCAGGCCCAGTCGACCGCGCCGTAGAGCTGGTCGGCGAGCGTGCGGATCGCGACCTCGTCCGGATGGTCGCCGTCGTACCAGCCGGCGGCGAACAGCACGCCGCCCATCAATAGCGCGGTGTCCACGGTGGACAGTTCGGTGCGGCCGAAGCGGAGGCCGGTCTGGCTGTCGAGGAAGTGGTAGAAGAAGCCCTTGTAGCCGGCATTGCTGTGCGGGTCGGGACCTTGCGGCGCGGCGGCGAAGAAGCGGAGCGTGGCGAGCGTGCGCTTGCGCGCGGCGGCGCGGCTGATCCAGCCGCGGGCGACACCGATCGGGTAGGCGGTGAGCGCGAAGCCGACCGCGGCGATCGAGGCGAAGGAGGGTGTCGGCCAGCGATCTGGCGCAAGGCCGGTGCGCGGATCGGTGGTGTCCCAGAAGAAGCGGAAGGTGCGGTGCTGGATATCGTCGATGAGCCGTTCGGGCGTGAGCGGAGCGGCGTGGGCAGGAAGCGCGAGGCCCGCGGCCGCGAGGCCGGCGGACCCGATGAACTGACGGCGATCGATCAAGATGAGGTTCCCGGACTATGCCGGGGCGACACCGCCGCCCCGGCCCAAGCGGATCAAAAGCGGTAGCCCATCCGGAACTGGATGCGCCGCGGCAGGGTGAGTGCGCTGGACCCGGTGCGGGCGTTCGCCGCTTCGAGTGGGTCGGTGTTGCTGAAGAACCCGTCGAAGCCGCTCGGGTTCTTGGTGTTGAACGCGTTCAGCACGTCGACCGCGAGTTCGACCTGGTCCTTCGACCCGAACAGGTTGAATTTGTTCGCCAGCGTCACGTTGACTTCGCAGAAGGCGAACACGCCGCCGATGCAGTTCTTTTCCGGGTAGGCCGCGGTGTACACCAGTTGCCCGGTGTCCGATCCGTTGCGCGCATCGGTGACTTGATAGGCCTGTCCGCTGCCCAGCGTGGTGAGCGTCGACAGCTGGAAATTGTAGGGCAGATCGACGATGCCGGACAGGACGAGCCGGTGACGTTCGTCGCCCGAGCGGCGCCGCCAACCGTAGGCATCGGGCGTCACCGCATCGAGGCTGAACAGATCGCCGCCATTCTGTTCGGATTCGGACAGCGTGTAGGCGATGTTGAAGCCCCAGCCCGACGATTTCGAATAGTTCTTGTCGAGCGTGAAGTAGACCGCCTTGTACCGCGTATCGAGCCCGTCGAGGCCGATGATGACGTTCGAATAGCCGTTGGCGACCGCGACCGCGGTGTCGCAGCAGTTGCCGAGGCCGTTATTCTGACGCGTCGCGTAGATGTTCGTGTAGCCGTGGCGGCCGCGCTGGTAGGAGCCGGTGACCGACGCCTGGAAGATGCCGATCTTCTGACGCACGCCGAAGCTGGCCTGGTCGTTGACGGGCGGGCGAGTGTCGTTCTTGACCGCATAGAGTTCGGGCAGGCCCTGCGTCGAGCTGGCGGCCAGCGCCAGCAGCCCCTCCCGCGTCAGGTAGGACGCGTCCCACCTGATGGTCGGCAGACCGGACCGCGGTGCGCCGTCCGACGAGAAGCGGAAGACGCCGACCGGGTTGATCGTGCGCGACTGTTCATCGACCGTGTTGTTGAAGTTGTTGCGATCGTAATAACGCCCGAACCCGCCGAAAATGACGGTCGACTGGTTGTCGTTGACGTCCCACGAGAAGCCGACGCGCGGGGCGATCGCCTTTTCGTACGGATCGCGGTTCTTGCCGGTGGAGATATAGTCTTCGGCGTTGAAGTAATAGGTTTGCGGCAGTGCGCGCAGCGTCGCGGCGGCGGCGGGCGACGTGATATACTGGTTGTTGTTGCCGTTGGTTTCGTAATCCCAGCGCACGCCGAGGTTGAGCTGGAGCCGGCCGGTGACGTCCCAGTCGTCCTGCAGATAGACGCCGTACTGGGTGTTCGATCCGTAGATGCGGCCGTTGCCGAGGCCCAGCCGCGCCTCTGCCGGGAAGGCGAAGCTGGTATCGTCGGCGGTGTTGTCCGGCGTGCCCGCCTGATCGATGCGGTAGGTGTAGCGCGGCTGGACATACGCGTTGTTGTTGAATTCGATGTCGGTCACCTCGGCACGCAGGCCGAACTTGATCGCGTGGTTGTCGATCCCGGTATAGGTGAAGTCGTCGCGGATCGTGTAACCCTGTTGCACCTCGCGCCGCGTCGAGTCCTTACCGCCGAAGACCAGGACGGAGTCATAGTCGAAGGTCGCCAAATCCGGATTGATCGACGTCGGGCGGAACGAGTAGTTCAGATAGTTAAGGTTGACCTCGTTGACGAAATTGTCGCCCGAATAGGTCCATTTCAGCAGGTAGGTATCAACCTTGTTGCGCTTGTTCTCGGCATTTTCATACGAGACGTTGCCGCCGAACCCCTGGATGTCGGTTTCGGTGCGGCGGCTGAACGAAAAGTCGAAGACCTGGCGGTCGTCGGGCGTCATGGTCAGCTTGCCGAAGTAGAAGTCGCCGCGGAACGGGCTGACATAGGCGCCTTCGAAGTCCGCGAGGCGGCGGCCAGAGAATTGTTCGAACTGCGCGACGGCGGCGGCCGAACCGGTCGAGTTGACGTTGAACGCGCGGTTCTGGTCATTGCCTTCGTAGGTGAGGAAGAAGAACAGCTTGTCCTTGATGATCGGGCCGCCGAGCGAGACGCCGTACTGCTTGCGTTCGAACGCGGGCTTGGCGTTGCCGTCGCGCTTATCGAGGAAGCTGGTCGAGCTGAGGCTGCGGTCGGTGTACTGGCCGAATGCTTCGCCGTGGAATTCGTTGGTGCCCGATTTGGTGACGGCGGTGATGATCGCGGCGCCGGCCTGTTCATATTCGGCCTTGTAGTTCTGCGTCAGGACGCGGAATTCCTGGACGGCGAGCTGGCCGAACGGGTTGCCGCGGCTGTTCTGCTGCCCCGCGACGCCGCCTTCGCGGATCTTGTTCTTCAGACTGACGCCGTCGATGAAGACGTTGACCTGGCTGGCGGTGGACGCGCCGGACGTGAAGCTCTTGTCCGTTTCGCTGTCGTTGTAGCGGACGCCGGGCGCGAGGGCGGCGAACGACAGGAAGTTGCGATCGGTCTGCGGCAGCGTGCGGATCTGTTCCTGCGTGATGTTCGTCGCGATCTCGCTGGTGCGCGTTTCGCTCAGGCGGGTGCCGGTGACGACGATCTCCGCCCCGTCGCCGGATGCGGGGGCGGCGGCACCGGGGGTGTCCGGGGTGCCGGGTGCGGCGGCCGCGGCGGGCGCGGCAAGCGTGGCGTCAAGCGACGCGGACTGGCCGATCGCGACGACGATCAGCCGTTCGAACGTGGCGGCGCCCTGACCCGTGATCGTGATGCGGTATTCGCCGGGGCGCAGGCCGTTCAGGATGTAGCGGCCGGACGGATCGCTGACCGCGCGATAGGTCTGGTTGGTCGCGGTACTGACCGCCGCGACGGTGGCGCCGACGACGGGCGTGCCGGTGCTACCGCTGACCTGACCGCGGATCGACGCGGTCGACGTCTGCGCCGCGGCCGGCACGAATGCGATGCCGCCGCTGGCCAGCATGGTGGCCCCGGCGAGTGCCAGTCTGAAGTTCCTGCTCATGGTCTGCGCTCCCCTTTTGAATGCCCCGTTTCGAGGCCTGGTTGATCTGTGCTTTCCCGGACGACGAGCGTCGGGAGGATGGGTTGGATGCCGTCGGACCCGTCCGAGTCGCCGTCGATCAGCGCGGCGAGGCCGGCGACGGCGCGGGCGCCCATGCCGGCGATGTCGATGCGGACCGTGCTGAGCGCCGGCGTGAGCAGCCGGGCGAGCGGGATGTCGTCGAACCCGGCCACCGCGACACGGTCCGGCACCGCAACGCCGGCGCGTTTCAGCGTCATGAGCGCGCCGACCGCCATCATGTCGTTTGCCGCGAAGATCGCGTCGACCTGATCCAGGTCCTGGAGCAATGTCGTGGCGGCGGCGATGCCGGCTTCCTGGTGGAAGTCGCCAGGCAGGACGAGGACGGACAGGCCGGCGCGCGCGGCGGCCTGCTCGACCCCGCGGCGACGCTCGACCGCGTCGAGGTTGGTCGCGGGACCGGCGATGTGGACGATGCGGCGGCGGCCGGTGGCGATCAGGTGATCGGTCATCGCGGCGGCACCGGCGACATTGTCGACATGGAGCGTGAGGTGTGGGCTCCCCCCGACCGTGCAGTTGATCAGGACGGCGGGCACCCCGGCGGGCAGGTTGGCGGCCAGTTCGTCCGCGGGAATGTGCGGCGCCATCACGCAGAGTCCGTCGACGCGCCCGCGCATCGTCTGGAGCGCGGTGATGTGGCGGCCGGGGCGGTCGTGCATGACGGTCAGCAGGAGCTGGAGGTCGCGCGACGAGGCTTCGCGGTCCATCCCGCGCAGCAGTTCGGAATAATATTCGCCGTGCAGATCAGGCAGGACGATGCCGATCGCCCCGGCGCGGGCGAGGCTGAGATTGCGTGCGCCCGCGTGGGGGACGTAGCCGAGCAGCGCGGCCGCCTGTTCCACGCGCAGCCGGACGGCGGGGCGGACATTGGTGTGACCGTTCAGGACGCGCGACACCGACGCGACCGACACATCGGCTTCGCGGGCGACATCACGGATCGTGGCATGCGGCATCAGTTTCGTTCGCTCCCCTCGCCCGCGATCTTTGTCGCCGAAACCGGTCGATGCCGGATCATAAGGCTTGCTGTAACCGGTTACAGAAACTTAGAGAGGGTTTCAATACTTTCCACCGATACGGTGGTCGGGAGGGGGATCCGATGAACGAACGGCAGGTTTCACGGCGCGGATTGATGATCGGCGCGGCGGCGACGGCGGCCTGGGCGGCGTCCCCGGTGCGCGCGATGCTGGCGGAGGCCGGGGGGCGTGCGCTGCCCGCGAAGGTCGAGGCGCTGGTCGCGCAGATGACGGTGGCGGAGAAGGCGGGGCAGCTGACGCTGATGGCCGCGACCTGGGCGGGCGGTGCGGCGACGGCGCTCAATCCGGCAGCGGGCACGTCGACGTTCGAGACGCAGCTGGGCGAGGTGCGCGCCGGCAGCCTGGGCGGCGTGTTCAACGGCAATGGCGCGACGATGGCGCGGCGGATGCAGGGCGTCGCGATGCGCGAGGCGCGGCTCAAGATCCCGTTGCTGTTCGCAGCGGATATCATTCACGGGTTCCGCACGGTGTTCCCGGTGCCGCTGGCCGAGGCGGGCAGTTTCGATCCGGAGCTGGCCCGCCGGACCGCGCGGGCGGCGGGAGCGGAGGCGGCCGCATCGGGCATCGACTGGACGTTCGCGCCGATGGTGGACATCGCGCGCGACCAGCGCTGGGGTCGCGGCGTCGAAGGCGCGGGTGAGGATGTGCTGCTCGGCCGGATGATGGCGGACGCGCGGGTCCGCGGGTTCCAGGGCGAGCGTGGGCTGGCCGCGCCTGATGCGGTCGCGTCCTGTGCCAAGCATTTCGCGGCTTATGGCGCGGGCGAGGCGGGGCTGGACTACAACAGCGTCGATATCTCTGAACGGACGCTGCGCGACGTGTATTTCCCGCCGTTCCAGGCGGCGCTGGCGGCGGGTGCGCCGACCGTGATGGCGTCGTTCAACGAAATTTCGGGGGTGCCGGCGACCGCCAATCCCTGGCTGCTGACGCAGGTGCTGCGTCGCGAATGGGGGTTCGGTGGGCTGGTCGTGTCCGACTATACCGGCGACGAGGAGCTGATCGCGCATGGGTTCGCCGCGGACGCGCGGGAGGCGACGAAGCTGGCGTTCATGGCGGGTGTCGACATGAGCATGCAGTCGGCCTTTTACCGGCTGCATTTGCCCGATCTGGTCGCGAACGGCGAGGTGCCGATGGCGCGGCTGGACGAGGCGGTGCGGCGGGTGCTAGCGCTGAAGGTCGCGCTGGGGCTGTTCGACGATCCGTTCCGGCGGATCGATCCGCGGCGCGAGAAGACGCGCGTGCGGACCAAGGCGACACTGGCGCTGGCCCGCGAGGCGGGCGCGAAGTCGATCGTGATGCTGCGCAACGAGGGGGAGATCCTGCCGTTGCCGCGTGCGGGCAAGCGGATCGCGCTGATCGGGCCGTTCGCGCAAGGGAAGCACGACCTGATCGGGCCGTGGAACGTGTACGGAACGGATGCCGAGGCGATCGACCTGGCGACCGGCGTGCGCGAGGCGGTGGCCGACGCCGGCAGCGTGACCGTGGCGGACGGCAGCGGGATCGACGCGCCGATCGCAGGCGGGATCGATGCCGCGGTGGCGGCGGCGCGTGCGGCCGACGTGGTGGTGCTGGCGATCGGCGAGAGCCAGGCGATGTCGGGCGAGGCGCAGAGCCGGACCGACATCGTGGTGCCCGCCGCCCAGATGGCGCTGGCCGAGGCGGTGATCGCGGTGGGCAAGCCGGTTGTTGTGCTGCTGTCCACCGGGCGCGGGCTGGCGTTGTCGGGCGGGGTGCTGACTGCGCCGGCGGTGCTGGTGACGTGGTTCCTGGGGTCGGAGGCGGGGCGGTCGATCGCCGACGTGCTGTTCGGGATCGTCGGGCCGTCGGCGCGGCTGCCGGTCAGTTTCCCGCATGCGACGGGGCAGGAGCCCTATCATTATGGGCACAAGAGCACCGGGCGGCCGAACGGGCCGGGGCCGCTGGCGCCGTACAAGGCGCATTACCGCGAGTATGCGAACGATGCGGCGTTCCCGTTCGGGCATGGGCTGACCTACGGGCGGATCGGTTATGCGGGGCTGGATCTGGGCGGCGGGCGGTTGTCGGCGGGCAGCACGCTGACCGTGTCGGCGACGGTGACGAACAGCGGGACGCGCGCGGCGGACGAGGTCGTGCAGCTCTATGTGCAGGACGTGACGGCGAGCATCACGCGGCCGGTGCGCGAGCTGAAGGCGTTTCGGCGCGTGACGTTGAAGCCCGGCGAGTCGCGGGTGGTGTCGTTCCCGATCCGGCGGACGGACCTGCTGTTCGTCGGGGGCGACCTGAAGCCGACGGTGGAGCCCGGGCGGTTCCGGCTGTGGATCGCGCCGTCGGCTCAGGCGGAGGGGGTGGCAGGCGAGTTCATGCTCGCTTGATCGGCGCGGGCGGTTCCCGCCGACCGCGCAGGGCGGCGATCGTGCCGCGGCGAAGCGGAAGCCGGAGAACGGCGAGCGCGCAGACCGCGATCAACAGCGCCGGGCCGCCAAGCATCAGCCAGTGGATCGCGTGGATCGTCGCCGCGGTCTGCGCGGCGCCCGCCACGAAGCCGTTCGCCTGGTAGGTGGCACCGATAAGCAAGCCGGTGCCTGCAAGCGCCGCCTTCTGCACGAAGGCAAAGGCGCCGAACGCCAGCGTTTCGGCCCGGATGCCGTCATGCGCCTCGCCCCAGTCGACGCTGTCCGGCACCAGTGACCAACCGGCCAGGCCGAAGCATGCGAAAGCGACCGCAAGCGCCGTGATCGGCAGCGCACCGTCGCGTCCCGACACGGCGACCGCGCCGAGGCACAGGATCGCGAGCAGGATCGCGCAGAGCCATGCGGTGCGTGCTCCGGTCCGCTGTGCGAGCACGGTCCAGGCGGGCAACGCGACGGCGCCGGCAACGGCCATCGCGGCCAGAACCTGCGGGCCGCGCGCGGTGTCTTGCACCACGTAGCGGAAATAATAGGGGATCGACTGGCTGAGCAGCATCGTCGCCGCGCTGCCCGCCGCGGCCGCGACGTTGAGCAGGACGAAGGCGCGATTGCGGACGAGCGCGGCGAATTGCGGACGCAGGGCGGTCTGCTGCAGGGTCGCGGGCCGGACCGGCTCTGGCACGATCCAGACGACGATCAGCAGCAACGGCGTTGCCGCCAGGACGAACAGGGCCGCGGCGTGGGACCAGCCTACGGCAGCCGGCGACGCGCTGCGTTCCGCGAGCCAGGGCAGGCCGAGGGCGACGAGCATCGCGGCGGCCGCACCGAACATCATCCGGATGCCGGTCAGCATCGTGCGGACCGAACTGCGGTCGCTCAACCGCGCCGTCCAGGCGGCATAGGGCGTGTTGGTGGCGGCGTAGAGCGTGCGGAAGACGATCTGCAACAGCAGCAGCGCGACCGCCGACCGCGCGGTGTGCGCGAACATCAGGACGAACGCACCGCCCAGCGGAACCGCGCCCCAGCCGATCATCCGCCGATACGAGACCCGCGTCCGTTCGATGATCGCCGCGACCGCAAGATCGGCCACCCCATCCCAGAGCGCGCCGACCATGAACACCGTCCCGGCGATGGCGGGCGGAAGGGCGAGGACGTCGATGTAGAAGTACAGCAGGTAGAGCGTCACACCCTGCCAATAGAGGTTGAACGCGAAATCCCCGGTCGTGAAGACGAACAGCGACACGGCCGACGGCGTGGATCGCCTGAACGTCATGCGGGGCTCCGGGAAGTTTTACAGGCGACGGTTAAACCGTGTGACGGCCGATTCAGGCCGGGTCACCGACGGGGCTGAACGTCACGAAGATGTTGGCGGTCAGCCGGCCGAGCCGCGGATCGGGCGAAAGGCGCTGCGGTGCCAGGATGCGTCCGGAATGGAGCACGTTGCTGCGGTAGACGATGACGCGGTTGAACGCGGCGTCGATCTCGGCGGTCTGTTCGAACCAGGGTTCGCCGTCCGCGACGTAGCCCGCCGCCCAGCCTTCCTGCGCGCGGATTGCCAGGAAGGCATCCTTGCGGTCGTCGGTGATCGTTTCGAAGCCGGTCGCGCGGTGGCGGTAGAAGGCGGTGCCGCCGTGGTCCGCCCGCGACAGATAATGCAGGATCGCGAACTGGTGCCCGTCGGTGGAATCGACGTGCGGCGCGCGTTGCGGCGGGGTGAGCCGGTCCGGCGGGAGCGTGACGATCGAGAAGGCGCATTCCGCCTTGGTGACTGCGACCGGGCCGAGGCCGAATGCCTCCCGCACGGGACCGATCAGCGTCCGGATCATCGCGTCGGTGTAGGCACGCGGTGCCGCGGCGCGCAGTCCGGGATAACCGCCGGCCGGGGTGAAGGCCGGCGTGAACGGAGCGTCGTGGGCGATCCGCAGCAGATCTTCCGGGTTCGAGAGCATGTTGTCGACCAGCAGGAGCGGCGCCTGCTCGGTGCCGATCGTGGACGAGGCGGAGCGCATGCGCGATGCGGGCGGGGACTGGCTCATCGCGTCGGCATACCGCATGGCACCGCCCCTTGCGACCGATTTGGCGGGCGGGGCGCGGCCTCAGGCGGGCGCGCCGCCGTGGAGGAACGGCAGGGTGGCGTAGCGTCGCCCGGCGGTCATGCGCGTCACCTCGTGCAGCAGCGAGCAGGAGAAGACGATCGCGCCCCCGCGTGGCGCGCGGTAGCAGCGCGTGCCGAATTCCGGGAAGCGCAGGTCGCCGCCGTCATAGTCGTCGTTGAGGTTGATCGTGACGGCGAACCGGCGATGCGCCGTGGCGGGGGTGGTGTTGTCGCGGTGCGGGGCGAAGTGTGCGCCGTCGCGGCTGTCGTAGCAGGAGACGATGTAGCGCTCGATCTCGGCCGGGCGATACTGGAAGCAGCGCGCGATCATCGGCACGAGGCGCAGCATGACGGCGTCGTGGAGCTGCGCCTGGACCGCGGGATCCTGGACGATATGGTCGCGGCGGCGCTTGACGGCGTGGTTGTGGACCTCGACCGTCCGGTCGCCGATCCGCCGCATGGTGCCGGATTCCGTGCCACCGTGACGGGTGTGGAGCGCGATCAGTTCGGCGGCGAAGTCCGGATCGAGGATGTTTTCGAGGATGAGCGCCGGGGCGGCGACATCGACCGGCGGGGTGGACAGCAGGCCGCGCAGCGCGTCGATCGCCGCCTCACCGTCCTGCAACGCGAACACGCCCGCGACGCGCAGCAGCGGATCGAGCAGCAGCCAGTAGGGCGTGAAGCTGTCGCCCTGCGCACCGGGCCGGACGGCGCCGTAGAGCGTGCTGACCCGCCGATCGTCGTCGACGATGATGTGCACGCCGATGCGCTGCAGCGCCGACAGCCGCCCGTCGGTGACGTCGCGCGGATCGGCCGTGACGCCGAGGAACGCGGCGCGCCCGTCGGCCAGCAGCGCGGCGTTCGCCTCCATCTGCCGCAACGCCGCCTGGCAGGCGGGGTGGCCCGCGGTGCCGAAGAACAGCAGCAGCACATGCCGCCCGCCGGCCTTGTCGAAATCGGCCTCCGTCGCCTGCCCCAGCATGGACGCGGTGAACCACGGCGCGGGATCACCGATGGTCAGGCGGGGTGGGGTCACGGGGGCGATCCTGTCCTGTCGTTATGCGCTCTGTGTCGCTCAAATGCGGTATCGCAGCTTCGCAGCGGATTATGAAGCTAGGCCGTCAAAATCGACATTGGGACGGCCTGCGATCCTCGCGCCATCGTACATCGGCCTGTTGTCGACGTGACTTCGTTCGGACCTTTCACGGGCGGGCGTAGCCGAAGCCGCGAAGGCGGGGGGATGCGAAGTCATCTCGACGGACCGTGCGGGATGGGGGATAGCAGTCGGGGGAAATGGCGGCGGGGGCGGCGGCGATGGACGGACTGGACGACGCGGGCGCGGTGGTGACCGGGGGGCTGGCGGCGCAGGCGGTGGATGGACACGGGGCGCGACACGCCGCTTCGTCCGTCGGGCAGCATGGACATGGCGATCACGGGGCGGGCGGGACGTGCCCGAACTGCGGGGCGACGCGGGCCGGCGCGTTCTGCCAGAATTGCGGGCAGGCGGCGCATATTCACCGCGACATGATGGGGTTCGCGCATGACGTGGTCCACGGCGTGTTCCATTTCGACGGGAAGTTCTGGACGACGCTGCCGATGCTCGCGCTTCGGCCGGGACAGTTGACCCGGCGTTACATCGACGGCGAGCGGCAGAAGTTCGTGACGCCGATGGCGATGTTCCTGTTCTCCGTGTTCCTGATGTTCGCGATCGTTTCGAACATCGGTTTCATGAGCGGCGTCGGGGGCAAGTCCGGCGCGCTGGCCGGGGTGACGAAGGATCTGGCGACCGCGCGCCGGCAAGTGGTGGACGAGACGGTTCGGACGCGGACGGAGATCGCCGAACTGGAAGCCGCACGGGCGCGGCGGGTGGCGGCGGGGCAGGACGTGGCGGCGGCCGACCAGCGCCTGGCGAAGCTGCGCGAGGATCTTCGCGGTCTGAGCATCGCGGCGGCGGCCATCCCGGGCGAGGGCAGCCCGAAGGTTGAGGCGGCGGCGGCCGGGCGACCGAAACCGTCGCAGGCGGAGATCAAAGGATGGTTCGAGCAGCGGGTCGAGCATTTCCGCGAGAACCCGAAGCTGGCATTCTACAAGATGAAGACCGCGGGGTATAAGTATAGCTGGGCGCTGATCCCGCTGTCCTTGCCGTTCCTGTGGGTCATGTTCGCGTGGCGCCGGCGGTTCGGGCTGTACGATCATGCGGTGTTCGCGACCTATTCGATCGCGTTCATGTCGCTGCTGGTCGTTGTTTCGACGTTGGCAGCGGCTTGGCTTGGCAAGCCGGCGATCATGTGGTTCGCGCTGCTGCTGATCCCGCCCGTCCATATGTATAAGCAGTTGCGCTATGGGTATCTGCTGTCACGGCTCAGTGCCGCCTGGCGGACGGTGGTGCTGCTCGGGGTGGTGACGGTGACGTCGACGTTGTTCTTCCTGTGGCTGTTGTATCTGGGCGTGGCGGACTGAGCCGCGCTCAGGGCGCGCGCGGTGCGCGTGCCACGATGGCCTGCGCCGCCTTCAGCCGCGTCCGCCAGACCTTTGTCGAGGGGTGGCCGGTCGCCAGCTCGTCGAGCCACGACTGACATTTGACGATCTCCGACTGCGCCGCGGCGATCTGCGCATCGGTAGGGGGCGGTGCGATGTTGGCCCGACCGGCGGCGCCTGTGCGGCCCTTGCTCTTGCTCATGACTCTGCTTCCGCCTCGTGGTTCGCGCTGCGGTCCACGCAACGCCGTGGCGGTCGTCATAGGCCGGCCGTTGCCGGAATACAGGCGTTTCGAGAGGCGCGGTTCATTTCATACCGGCCGTAAAGACACATGTAACGCAGATATACCGGATATCGTATATTATATTTGACTTCAGTTTGATGACGTGATGGATTGCCCGGACACACTCTGGGCGGGGTCATCATGGGAAATCTGGTCGGCACACATCGTCTTCGCGCGAGCACCGTCACGGTGCTGGCGATGCTTCTCGCCTCAGGCGCGCATGCGCAGGTGGTGCCTGGTCCGGAGGGGGCGGATGCGGCGTCGTCCGCCGCCGGTGACGAGGCGATCGTCGTGACGGGCACGCGCATCCGGCGGTCCGACCTGGCGAGCAACAGCCCGGTCACGTCGGTGACCGATCAGGAGATCCGGTACCAGGGGGCGGTGAACGTCGAGAGCGTGCTGAACCGCCTGCCGCAGTTCACCGCCGACGCGAACGAGAATGTTTCGAACGGTTCGGACGGCACGGCCAACATCAACCTGCGCAACCTCGGGTCCAACCGGACGCTGATCCTGCTCAACGGCCAGCGATTGCTACCGCAGCAGGCGATGGACCTCAATTTCGTGCCGTCCAGCCTGATCGACCGGGTCGACGTGGCGACGGGCGGGGCGTCCGCGGTTTATGGGTCGGACGCGGTTGCGGGCGTCGTCAACTTCGTGCTGAAGGACCATCTCGACGGGTTGCGGATCGACGGGCAGTCCTCGCTCGGCATCCACACCAACGACAATGGCGCGGTGCGCGATCTCGTGACGGCGCAGGGCTATGCCAACGCGCCGCGCAACGTCGCCGACGGTGGCAAGCAGGACATCAACGCTGCCTACGGCAAGAACTTCGCCGACGGGCGCGGCAACATCACCGTCTATGGCGGGTATCGCCATACCGATCCGGTGTTGCAGGCGAACCGCGACGTATCGGCGTGCGCGCTGAACCAGGTGGACGATGCGGGCAGCAACCTGATCTGCGGCGGATCGAGCAACTCGCCATACGGCACGTTCGCGCCGCTCGGCGGGCCCAATGCCGGCAAGACGCTGACCAACAACATCAACGGAACGCAGACCTGGGTCCCCTACACGTCGGCCTACGCCTACAACTATTCGCCGACCAATTACCTGCAGCGATCGGACAATCGCTACATCGGCGGCGCGTTCGCCAAGTTCGAGATCGCGCCGGTGGCCGAAGTCTATGGCAGTTTCATGTACATGAACGACCATACATTTTCTCAGGTGGCGCCCTCCGCACTGTTCCTGGGGACGAGCTTTACCGTGCCGTGCAACAATCCGCTGATGAGTGCCGCGCAACAGCAGTCGCTGTGCGGGGCGGCCGCCGGGACGGGGGCGACGCAGGACACGCTGATCGGATACCGGCTGGGTGACGCGCAGTCGCGTCGCGACGATTTGCGGCACGAGGATTACCGTTACAACGCCGGCGTCCGCGGTGACCTGGGCCACGGGTTCCAATACGACGTCAGCTATCTTCATTCGCTGGTGAAGTTCAACGAGACGTATCTAAACAACGTCGACAATGTGAAGGCGCAGCGCGCGCTCGACGTGGTCAGCGTGAATGGGGTGCCGACGTGCCGATCGGTCATCGACGGCAGCGATCCGAGCTGTGTGCCGGTCAACGTGTTCCAGGCCAACGCGATCACCGACACGCAGGCGGCCTATCTCTATTCGGAGAGCAACACCGCGTCGCGCAACGCGCTGACGGTGTTTTCGGCGAACATCAACGGCGATCTGGGCACGTTCGGCATCGCCAGCCCCTGGGCGGAGCGCGGCGTGAACATCGCGCTGGGTGCCGAGCGGCGCCGCGAGACGCTGAACTACACCGCCGATGCGGTGGCCGAGCAGGGCGGCGCGACCGATACCGACGGGCGCATCACGGTGAACGAGGCGTATGGCGAGCTGGAGATTCCGATCCTGCAGAACCTGCCGTTCGCGCACGCGCTGACCATCAACGGCGGTCTGCGCTACTCCGCCTATCGCAACGAGCAGCAGTCGACCGGGCTGAAATCGAAGTACAATGTCTGGACATACAAGGGCGAGGCGAGCTGGGCGCCGTCGCAGGATGCGCGGCTGCGCTTCAGCTACAACCGCGCGATCCGGGCGCCCAATATCGCCGAGCTGTTCGGGTCGCGATCGATCGGCAACGTCGCCGCGCAGGACCCGTGTTCGGGGGAGACGCCGGCCGCCTCGTTCGATGTCTGCCAGCTGACCGGCGTGACGCAGGCGCAATATGGCAGCATCATCGAATGCCCGTCCGATACCTGTTCGGCGCAGTTCGGCGGTAATTCCGACCTGAAGCCCGAGAAGGCCGATACCTACACCATCGGCCTGGTCCTGACGCCGCGGATGATGCGGAACTTCACACTGTCGGTCGATTATTTTCACATCAAGGTGAAGGACTATATCAGCTCGGTCGATCCCTCGCTGGCGATCAGCCAGTGCGTAACGGGGGGCGATCCGTTCTACTGCGGCCTGTTTACGCGCGATCCGCGGTCGGGCGCGCTGTTCGGGACCAACGGTTATCTCGTGTCGACGACGTACAACACCGGATCGCTGACGACGTCGGGGATCGACGTCACCACCGACTATACGTTGGGCCTGGGCGCGCTCGGCAAGCTGAACCTCAATCTGGTCGGCACGCGGCTGATCAAGCAGGCGGCCGAACCGCTGGCGGGGCTGGGCAGCTATGACTGCAAGGGGCTGTACGGCTATACCTGCGGGCAGCCGAACCCGACGTGGCGGCACGTGATGCGGACGACGTGGATGATGCCGCAGGGCCGGTCGCTGTCGGTTTCGTGGCGCCACACGGACTCGGTCAGCCTGTCGTCGCTGTCCGACAATGCGTTCCTGGCCGGCACGCCGAGCGTCATCAACCGCAAGATTCCGGCGTATAACTATATCGATCTGGCGGGCACCGTGGCGTTCGGTGAGGGACTCCAGCTGCGCGCGGGCATCAACAACCTGTTCGACAAGGACCCGCCCGCGATCGCCGCCGGGATCCTGTCGTCGTTCGGGAACGGCAACACCTATCCCGGGGTGTATGATACGCTGGGGCGGATCCTGTTCGTCGGGGCGACCGTGAAACTCTGACGCGGTGGGGGGTGACAGCATGACTGGATATGGCCGCCGCCACATCTTGCAGACCGGTGGCCTGACGGCGCTTGCCGCGGTCGTGCCCGAGTTGCCGCTCGCGGCGGCGGGAGCGGTCTCGCCGGGGCCGCGCGAGGTCGTGCCGCTCGCGGGCGGGTGGCGGTTTCATCTGGGACATGCGAGCGATCCGGCGAAGGATTTCGGCTTCGGGCGTTCGCACGACACCTATGCGAAGTCGGGAGATGTCGGGACGCCGGTTGCCGAGCGCGCGTTCGATGACGGTGCCTGGGAGGCGGTGACGCTGCCGCACGACTGGGCGGTGGACCTGCCGTTCAGGCAGTTCGGGCCGGCGGGCAGCGATGCCGACCGGACGGGCGCGTATCAGGGGTTCAAGCCGGTCGGGCGGATGTGGCCGGCGACGAGTGTCGGCTGGTATCGGCGGGTGATCCCGCTGGCGAAGGGCGACGCGGGGCGGCGGTTGCTGCTGCAGTTCGACGGGGTGGCGCGCGACTGCATCGTGATCCTGAACGGCTTCGTCGTGGGATCGAACGAGAGCGCCTATGCGCCGTTCGAAATCGACGTGACCGACTTCGTCCGGCCGGGCGAGGACAATGTGCTCGTCATCCGGTGCGACGTGAGCCTGGGCGGGGCGTGGTCGTACGAGGGGGCGGGGCTGTACCGCGACGTGCGGCTGGTGAAGGTAGCGCCGGCGCATGTCCGGCGATGGGGCGCGACGGTGCGGTGCTCGGTCGATGCCGGTGGGGCGACGGTTCGGGTCGCGACCGAGATCGACAATGATGGGCCCGCCTGTGCGGCGCGGGTACGATCGACGGTGATCGGGCCGGACGGGAAGCCGGTTGCGGTGTTGTTCGCGGACCCGCTGAGCCTGGCGGCCTGGGGCGGGACGACCGCGACGCAGGAGACCCGTGTCGCGGCGCCGGCGCTGTGGTCGCTTGAGACGCCGCAGCTCTATACGCTGGTGAGCGAGATACTGGTCGACGGTGTCGTGGTCGATCGCGAGACGTGTCGGTTCGGGATCCGGACGATCCGGTTCGACGCGGCGCGCGGGTTTTTCCTCAACGGCAAGCCCGTCAAGATCAAGGGCACCTGCAACCATCAGGACCATGCCGGGGTCGGCTTTGCGGTGCCGGACAGCCTGCATGTCTGGCGGCTGGAGCAGCTGAAGGCGATGGGGAGCAACGCCTATCGGTCAACGCATCATTCGCCGGCGCCCGCGATCCTGGATGCGTGCGACCGGATGGGCATCCTGATGATCGACGAGACGCGGCAGATGTCGAGCAATGCCGAGGGGCTGGGGCAGCTGGAACGGATGGTGCGGCAAGGGCGCAACCATCCGAGCATCATCCTGTGGAGCATCGGCAACGAGGAGATCCACCGCGGCACCGAAACCGGCGCGCGGATCGCCGAGACGATGAAGCGCAGGGTCTACGAACTCGACGGGACGCGGCCGGTGACGGAGGCGTTCAACGGCAAGTTCGGTGAGGGGGCGTCGCGCGTGCTCGACGTGATGGGGTGCAATTATTACCTCGACGCGATCGACCCGTATCACGCCGCGCATCCTGACATGCCGATGATCGGGACCGAGACGGGCAGCACGGTGATGACGCGCGGCGAATATGCGCGCGACGACAAACAGGGTTTCGTCCCGGCCTATGATCGCGATTTCCCGAAATGGGCGACGACCGCGGAGACCTGGTGGAGTTTCTACGACGCGCGGCCGTTTCTGAGCGGTGGGTTCGTGTGGACGGGGTTCGATTATCGCGGGGAGCCGACGCCGTTCGAACGCTGGCCGGAGAACGTCTCGAACTTCGGCCAGATGGACCTGTGCGGGTTTCCGAAGGACAATTATCATTACTACCGCGCCTGGTGGAGCGGGGAGCCGGTGCTGCACCTGTTTCCGCACTGGAACTGGGCGGGGCGCGAGGGGCAGCCGGTTTCGGTGTGGGTTCACAGCAATGCCGAGGCGGTCGAGCTGTTCGTGAACGGGCGGAGCGTCGGGCGGCAGGCGGTGGTGCGCAACGAGCATTTGGAGTGGCAGGTGCCCTATGCGCCGGGGCGGATCGAGGCACACGGCTATCGCGGCGGCAAGCGGGTGATGCACGCGGTGCGCGAGACGACGGGGGCGGCGGCGCGGATCGGGATGTCGAGCGATCGGCGGCGGTTGGCGGCGGGAGAGGTGGCGGTGGTGCGCGTTGCGATCCTCGACGCGAAACGCCGCGAGGTGCCGACCGCGTCGGATCGGGTGTCGTTTAGCCTGTCGGGTGACGCGAAGCTGCTGGGGGTCGGCAATGGCGATCCGCGGAGCCTGGAGCCGGACCATGCGACGGCGCGGTCCGCGTTCAACGGGTTGTGCATGGCGCTGGTCCAGGCGGGCGAGCGGGGCGGGCCGATCCGGCTGGAAGCGCGGGGGGACGGCTTGGCGCCCGCGATGTTGCCGTTGATCGGTCTGGGCAAGGACAGCTGATGATCTTACGTCGTTCGTCGCGGGTCCTGGCGATCCTGTTGCTGGGTGCCTCGGCGGCTGGGCAGGCTGCGCCCGACGAGGCGGCGTTCCGGCGGTCGATCGGGTTGCGCAGGGCGTGGCAGGACCTGACGCGCGAGGTGGCGTGGCCGGTGCAGTGGACGCCGGACGGGCGGCGCTTTTCATATCGTAAGACGGTGGCGGGCGGGTTCGCGTTCGAGACGGTGGATGCCGAGACGCTCGCCAAGTCGGCCGCGTTCGATACGGCCAGGCTGGCGGCCGCGTTGGGCGAAGCGCGGCACGAAGCGGTCGATGCGCTGCATCTGCCGTTCGCCGAGTTCGACTATGCCGACGATGGCAAGGCGATCACGTTCGGGCTGGACGAGACGCGGTGGCGCTGCGGGATCGTCGTCTATCGGTGCGAGGCGATCGTCGACAACAGCCGACCGCGGGGGTTCGGCGTGGTGCGCAATCTGTCGGTGCTGGCGGACAACGCGCCGAAGGTTTCGCCGGACGGGACGTGGACCGCGTTCGTGCAGGGCGACAATCTCGTCGTGCGGAAGGCCGGCGATGCGGCGATCGTGCCGCTGAGCGTCGACGGGACGGCGGGCGATTTCTACGATCCGGAGACGCTGCGCTGGTCGCCGGACAGTCGGCACATCATGATCTACCGGGTTCGGCCGGGCTATCAGCGGCGCGTGCTGCGCGTGGAATCGTCGCCGCGCGACCAGGTTCAGCCGAAGTTGCAGAGCCAGCTTTATCCGAAGCCCGGGGATGCGATCGATCAGGAGCGGCCGGTGCTGTTCGATGTCGCGACGCGGCGGCAGACGGTGATCGACGACGCGCTGTTTCCCAATCCGTATCAGCTCTCCGCGCCGCGCTGGCGGAGCGACGGGCGGAGCGTGGCGTTCGACTATGTCCGGCGCGGGTTCGGGCAGGCGCGGATCGTCGCGGTCGATGCGGAGACTGGCGTCGCGCATGCCGCGGTGACCGAGGATGCCAAGACTTTCGTGTTCGCCGATCGGCGTTACCAGCATGAGGTCGACGGGCGCGGGGACGAGATCATCTGGGCATCCGAGCGCGATGGCTGGAACCATCTCTACCTGGTCGACGGCCGGACGGGGAGGGTGAAGACGCGGATCACGAGCGGGGATTGGGTGGTGCGCGACGTGATCGCGGTCGACGATGTGAAGCGCCAGATCGTGTTTTCGGCGAGCGGGATGAATGCGGGGGAGGACCCGTATTTCCGGCACGTCTACCGGATCGGGTTCGACGGGCGGCGCCTGACCGCGTTGACGCCGGCGAAGGCGGATCATGACGTGCGGTTCTCGCCGGATGGATCGCTATATGTCGATACCTATTCACGGGTCGACCTGCCGACGGTGAGCGAGCTACACCGGTCGAGCGACGGTGCCCTGGTGGCGACGATCACCAAGGGCGACGACAGTGCATTGCGCGCTGCGGGGTTCCGGCCGCCAGAGGTGTTCGTGGCTAAGGGGCGCGACGGGAAGACCGACATCTGGGGCGTCGTCGTCCGGCCGCGCGACTATGATCCGCGGAAACGCTATCCGGTGATCGAGAACATCTATGCCGGGCCGCACGACAGCTTCGTGCCCAAGCAATATTGGCCGTTCGGCTATCATTCCGGCGGCGACAAGGTGATCGGGATGCAGGCGCAGGCCGATCTCGGCTTCATCGTCGTGCAGATCGACGGGATGGGCACGGCCAACCGGTCAAAGGCGTTCCAGGACGTCGCGTGGAAGAACCTGGCGGACTCCGGCTTCCCGGATCGGATCGCGTGGCACCGCGCGCTGGCGGCGCGGGACCCGTCCTACGATATCGGCCGGGTCGGCATCTACGGCGCGTCGGCGGGCGGGCAGAGCACGCTCAACGCGCTGCTGTTCCACGGCGATTTCTACAAGGTCGGGGTCGCCTATGCCGGGTGCTACGACAATCGGATGGACAAGATCAGCTGGAACGAACAGTGGCTCGGTTGGCCGGTCGATGCGAGCTATGCCGCCGCGTCGGGCGTCGATCATGCCGCACGGCTGACGGGCAAGCTGCTGATGATCGTCGGCGAGCAGGACAGCAATGTCGACCCGGCATCGACGATGCAGGTCGCCGACGCGCTGATCCGTGCGGGCAAGGATTTCGACCTGCTGGTCGTGCCCGGCGGCGAGCATAGCGTCGGGCGATCGACCGGGCCGATCGATTATGTCGCGCAGCGGCAGTTCGGGTTCTTCGTCCGGAACCTGGCGGGGGAGGCGGTGCCGGACGCGAACGCCGTCCGGTGAATTCGGGCTAACGCGGTGACAGGGTCAGGTGGGTCGGTGTCGACTTGAGCGGGACGGTATAGCCGCCGCGTTCGAACGATCCGCCCGCCGGGATATAGACTCGACCCGCTTTGGTCGTCGTCTCCAGAAAGACACGGGCGCTCGGACTGATCGCCGTTGCCGGATCGAGCGTCAGGGTGACCGCGCCTGTTGTGGGCGCATAGCTTGCCCGTGCGATCCTGCCGGCCTCCAGCGTGATCCACAGCCCGGCGGGTGCGATGAACAGGCGGGTGCGCGCGCCGTCCTTCGGGGCGATGCCGATAGTCCCCGCCGCCTGGTTCAGATTGCCGCCGAAACCGAGCCAGCCGAAGGTCGGGTCGTTGACCAGATAGGTCGCGGCGGTGATCGCGTGGCCGTAGAAGCCCATGCCGTAGTCACCGCTATACGGGTCCCACTTCATCATGTCGGGTGCGGAATGGAACGCCGCGGACGAAAAGCCGTCGCGGTCGATGTTGGTGATGCCGCCCATCATGCCGCCGTAAGCGATCCGCAGCATCCGCAGGTCGCTCGGGTCGGCGCGGTAGGCGTCGAACAGCGGGACGGCGTTCAGGGTGGAGCCGTAATGGTGGATCTGCCGTTCGATCCGCGGATATTTGCCGCCGTAGAGGAAGTCCCAATAGCGTCGCGCGTTGCCGTTGTAGCCCCAGCTCGGGATCGTCGGATCATAGGCGAGGACCACGCGGCGCGTGACGTCGGCCTGCGGCTGGTAACCGAAATAGCGCATCCAGGCATAGACTTCGGGCTGGCCCGTGGAGTCCCAGGCCATTTCGCTGCCGAACGGAAAAGCGAGCGTGCGCCAGTGGTCGGCGCGGGTCTTCATGAGGCGCTCCATTTCGGTCGCCTCGGCGGTCAGGCCCTCGCGCTTCAGGTCCTTCAGGATGTCGACGAAGACGTCGCCCTCCATCAGTCCGAACTGCGTGTAGTGCGGCGCGTCGCGCATCATCGCGGTGGTCGTCTGGTAGGCGTGATCGAGATACCAGCGCCAGGGATGCGCGGTGACGAGGCCAGGGTGGTTGCGCGCGACGCGGTACAGGACCCAGTGGCCGACCGCGACATGGGGGTAATTGTATGCGCGGCCGAGGTCGCCGGCGGCCTTTTTCGACCAGGACGTCCAGGTCGTCCAGTCGACGGTCGGGTCGTAATAGCCGGGATGTGCGGCGGGATCGTAGTAGAACAGGCTCTTGCGGACGGCGCCGGCGTGCGGGCCGTCGGGGATTTGCAGCCCGCCCTGAATGGTTTCGTCGACGAGGCGTTGCAGCTTGGCGATCTCGACCGGATCGGGGTTGTCGAGCTGCTTGGCGATCGCCGCGACCCAGCTGCCGGCGCCGCCTTCGTCGCTCATGCCCGAGATCCAGACGCGCGGGTCCTGCGTGACGACCTTCCCGGCCTCGCGGTCGTAGGTCAGGATCGCGGGGTTGCGGCCGAATGGGTCGGCCTTGTCCTCATACCATTGCTGCGTGGTCGAGAAATGGCCGAGGTCGGCCATGGTCTGGTCGAGCGGCTTGGTGATGAAATAGCTGACCGTCTGGACGCTGCCGTCGGCGTAGGTGATGGCGAGCGTGGCGCGGCCCCAGCCCTTGCTGCGGACGGTGTAGCGTGCCCAGCCTTTGGCGCTTGTCGTCGGGGTGGCGGTGAGCGCGCCGGCGGGGAAGCTCTCGACCCTGGTGATCGGTTGCGGGGTCTTCAGGAACAGCGACGCGTCCTGATCGGTCGGGACGACGTAGCCGGGGATGCCGACCGCGACGGGGCGGTGGTTGGCGATGAGCGTATCTTCGATCGCGGCGATCGAGGGTGCGGTGACGAAGCGGACGCCGATCGTGCGGGTCGCGCCGGGGGCGAGCGTGAAACTGGTCGGGACGTTCCATTGTTCGCCGGCCTTCGCCCATTCGCGCTCAGCGAACCCCTTGCTGGCGATGGTCCAGTCGTAGAACCCCTCCGAGGTCTGGCCACGCTTGCTGCGGTCGGTGAAGATGTCGCCGGTGGGGGCCTTGGCGGCTTCCAGGATCGGGCGATACGCCTCGAGCGGCGTGCCTTTCTCGGGCAGGACGAGCAGGGCGGGGCCCGCGCCGTTGAGCCGCGTCACCTGGAGATAGCCGGCGTCGCGGCCGATATAGGGGTCGACGAAGCTGGCCTGCGCGTGCGCCTGTTCGAGGGTGCGATCGGTGATGATGTTGTCGAACACCATCGGCAGGCCCAGCCCGCCCACTTCGACGGGCACGTCGGTGATGTTGGTCAACGTGAAGCGCAGCGCGAGGACGCCGCGGTCGTCGACCCAGCGGCGTTCGACGCGAAGTGGGCTAGCGGTGCCGAGTGAGGCGGTGATGTCGGCGGCGGCGATCGTCGCGCCGTTCGTTGGCAGCCGGCGGATTGCAGCGCGGTGCTGGGCGGACGCAAAGTCCGTCCAGGGGCCGCCGGGCTTGCGGAGGCGGAGGTGGATGTCGCCGATATGGACGTAGCCGTCGCCGGCGCGCTCGGCTTCGCGGGCACCAGGGACGAAATCGAACGCCGGGTCGCTGATGGGGGACAGCCGTGCCAATGTCTGGGTGTCGGTGCGGAGTGCCAGGCGAAACGTCGGCGTGGCGATCGTCGTCCGGGCAATCGGGCGGTAGATTGGCTTGGCGACCGGCGGTTGGGCATGAATCTGGAGCGTCGCAGTACCGAGCAGGAGGAGGACGAGGAGGGGGCGGCATGCGTTCATGATGGGGCTCGCTCGGCTCGACGGGGGATGCGAGATGACACTTGCGCCACTCTTCTCAAAGTATAGTATACGATATCCGAATGGAGGGGAAGATGTTCGCAAACCGCCGGGACGTATTGATGGGGACGACGGCGGTGGCGCTGTTGTCGGCAAGCGAACAGGCGATCGGACGCGCGCCGGCGACGGCGTTGCCCGCGCGGCCGACGCCGCTGCCGCTGTCGGCGGTGCGGTTGCGGCCGTCCCCCTACGCGACGGCGGTGGAGGTCAACCGGACCTACCTGCTGCGGCTGAGTGCGGATCGGTTGCTGCACAACTTCATGGTCTATGCCGGGCTGCCGGCCAAGGCACCGATCTATGGCGGGTGGGAAAGCGACACGATCGCCGGACATACGCTGGGCCATTACCTGACCGCGCTGGTGCTGATGCATGCGCAGACCGGCGATCAGGAGTGCCGCCGGCGTGCCGACTATATCGTCGCCGAACTGGCGCGGGCGCAGGCCAAGCGCGGCACCGGTTATGTCGGGGCGCTCGGCCGCAAGCGAAAGGACGGGACGATCGTCGACGGGGAGGAGATCTTCCCCGAAGTGATGCGCGGCGAGATCAAGTGGGGCGGGTTCGATCTGAACGGCTCCTGGTCGCCGCTCTATACCGTCCACAAGGTGTTCGCCGGGTTGCTCGACGTCCACGGCGCGTGGGGGAACACGCAGGCGCTGACCGTCGCGACGGGGCTGGCAACGTATTTCGAGAAGGTGTTCGCGGCGCTTGACGATGCGCAGATGCAGACGTTGCTGGGTTGCGAATATGGCGGTTTGAACGAGAGCTATGCCGAACTGTCGGCGCGCACCGGCGACCGGCGGTGGCTCGTCGTGGCGGAGCGGCTGTACGACCGGAAGATGCTCGATCCGATGGTGGCGGGGCAGGACAAGCTGGCCAATTTCCACGCCAATACGCAGGTGCCGAAGGTGGTCGGGCTGGCGCGGATCCACGAACTGAACGGAAAGCAGCCGCCAGCCGACGCCGCGCGGTTCTTCTGGAAGACGGTGACGCAGCATCACAGCTACGTCATCGGCGGCAATGCCGACCGGGAATATTTCACCGAACCGGACAGCATCGCCACGCACATCACCGAGCAGACGTGCGAGCATTGCAACACGTACAACATGCTGAAGCTGACGCAGCATCTGTATGGTTGGGAGCCGGACGGTGCGCTGTTCGACTATTACGAACGCGCGCACCTGAACCATGTGATGGCCGCGCAGGATCCGAAGAATGCCGGTTTCAGCTATATGACCCCGCTGATGACCGGGGCGCCGCGCAGCTATTCGACGCCGGCGGACGACGTCTTCTGGTGCTGCGTCGGATCGGGGATGGAGAGCCACGCCAAGCATGGCGAGGCGATCTTCTGGGAGGGCGGCACGACGTTGCTGGTCAACCTGTACATTCCCGCCGAAGCGCGGTGGAAGGCGCGGGCCGCAGTGCTGACGCTGGAGACGCGCTATCCGTTCGAGCCGGAGTCGCGGCTGACGCTGACGAAGCTGGGCAAGCCGGGGCGTTTCGCGATCGCGCTGCGCGTGCCGGGCTGGGCGGGGGATGGCGCGACGGTGACGGTCAACGGTGCGGCGGTCGAGCCGACGATGGCGAAGGGCTATGCGATCGTCGATCGGCGGTGGAAGGCGGGCGATGTCGTGGCGCTGACCGTGCCGCTCGACCTGCGGCTGGAAAGTGCGCCGGGCGATGCGGACACGGTCGCGGTGCTGCGCGGGCCGATGGTGCTGGCGGCGGACCTTGGCCCGAACGAAGCGAAATGGGAGCAGGCGGACCCGGCGATGGTGGGGGCGGACCTGCTTGCGGCCTTTACGCCCACCGCGGCCGATCGCGCGACCTACGCCACGCGCGGGATCATCCGGCCGGGGGACCTGAACTTCGTGCCGTTCTACAGCCAGTATGAGCGGCGCAGCGCGGTGTATTTCAAGCGGTTCAGCGAGGCGGCGTGGAAGACCGAGGAGGCGGCGTTCCGGACCGAGCAGGCGCGTTTGAAGGACATTGCCGCGCGGTCGGTCGACGTGATGCATCTAGGCGAGATGCAGCCGGAGCGCGACCATGCGCTGACGTCTGAAATCTCCTACCCGGTCAGCTATCGCGGGCGGAACGGGCGCGATGCGCGGTCGGGTGGTTTCTTCGAATTCACGATGAAGACGCGGCCCGGTCCGCTGGCGTTGCAGGCGACCTATTGGGGCGACGAGCGGGCGCGGGATTTCGATATCCTGGTCGACAATGTGAAGGTGGCGACGCAGCATCTGGAGGCGGACCGGCCAGGCAAGTTCTTCGACGTCGACTACCCGCTGCCGATCGGGCTGACGAAGGGGAAGGCGAGCGTGAAGGTGCGGTTCGTGCCGCATGACCGGTCGTCCGCCGGGCCGGTGTTCGGTGCGCGGATGATCACCGTCAAGCCGGGCGCGACGGCGTGAGCGACGACGTACGGATGACGCTCGACGACGTGCGGACGCTGGCGCGGACGGTGCTGCGCGGGGCGGGTCTGGCGCCCGACCATGCCGATGCGGTGGCCGAGACGATGGTCGCGGGCGAGCGCGACGGGTGCAGGAGCCACGGCGTCTACCGGCTGCTCGTTGCGGCGAACAGCATCGCCAGGGGTGTCGTTGTGGTCGATGCGAAGCCGGTGTTGAGCGAGCCGGCGCGCGCGCTGGTCCGCGTCGAGGGCGGCGGCGGGTTCGCGCAGCTGGCGTTCGAACGCGGGCGGCCGGTGCTGGCGCGGAAGGCGCGGGAGTATGGGATCGCGGCACTGGCGCTGAACAACGTGGTCCATTTCGCGGCGTTGTGGCCCGAGGTGGAGGCGCTGGCGGAGGACGGGCTGGTCGCGATCGCGGTGACGCCGAGCCATGCCTGGGTCGCGCCGGCCGGGGGCACGCAGCCGGTGTTCGGGACCAACCCGATCGCGTTCGGCTGGCCGCGGCCGGGCGGTCATCCGTTCGTGTTCGACTTCGCGACGAGTGCGGTGGCGCGCGGTGAGATCGAGCTGCACCGGCGGGCGGGCAAGCCGGTGCCGGACGACTGGGGGTACGACGCCGAAGGGCAACCGACGACCGATGCGGCGGCGGTGCTGGACGGCGCGATGCGGACGTTCGGCGGGCACAAGGGCTCCGCGCTGGCGGCGATGGTCGAACTGCTCGCCGGGCCGTTGATCGGCGACATGACCAGCCGGGAGTCGATCGACGCCGATGCGGGTCGCGGCGGATCGCCGATCGGCGGTGAGCTGATCATCGCGATCGATCCGGCCGGGTTCCTGGGCGATGCGGCGGCCGAGCATCTGGGACGCGCCGAGGCGATGTTCGCGGCGATCGAGGCGCAGGGCGCGCGGCTGCCGTCGCAGCGGCGTTACGCGGCGCGGGAGCGGAGTCTGGCCGAGGGCGTGGTCGTACCGGGCGCGCTGCACCGCGAGATTCTGGCGCTGATACCGGGAGAAGTATGATGAAGGCCCTGATCCTGTCGCTGGCGCTGGGTTCGGCCGCGGTCGGTGCGGTGGCTGCTGCACCGCCACGAGCGGCGGCGGCGACGTCCGCCGATGCGCGGTTCGAGGCGCTCTACACCGCGGAATATGCGTGGCGGCAACGCCAGATGGCGCAAGGCGAGGACACGCCGAACGCGCCGCCGCAGCTGCCCGATGTCGGGCCGGCGGCACAGGCGGAGCGGCTTGCGCGCTGGACGGACGTTTCGCGGCAACTGGCGGCGATCGCGCCGGCCAGCCTGTCGCCTGCGAACCGCGTCAACTATGCGGTCTATGCGCAGCAGATCGATGCGCTGCTCGCCGAGCAACGTTACCGCGACTATGAAAAGCCGCTGACCGCGGACACGAGTTTCTGGGGCGACGTGGCGGAGGGCGCGCGCGGCAACTTCAAGTCGGTAAAGGAGTATCGCGACTATATCGCCGTGATGCGCCAGATCCCGCGTTACTTCGCGCAGCAAACCGGGAACATGCGCGCCGGGCTGGCGCGGGGCTTCACGCCGGCGCGCGTGACGTTGACCGGGCGCGACACGGGCGTCGCGCAGGTGGCGGAGGCGAAGACGCCGCAGGATTCGCCGTTCTACGAACCGTTCAAGACGTTCCCATCGACCATCTCCGCGGCGGATCAGGCGGCGCTCAGGGCGGAGGGGACGGCGGCGATTTCGCAGGCTGTCGTCCCGGCCTATACGGCGCTGCTCGCGTTCCTGCGCACCGACTATATCCCGCATGCGCGCCAGACGCTGGCCGCGTACGACCTGCCCGACGGGAAGGCCTATTATCAGTCGAAGATCCGCGAATATACGACGGAGGACCTGACGCCCGACCAGGTTCACGCGCTGGGGCTTGCCGAGGTCGCCAAGATCCGCGCGCGGATGGACGGCGTGATGCGGAGCGTGAAGTTCCAGGGCGATCTGCAGGCGTTCTTCAACCACCTGCGCACCGATCCGATATTCTACCCCAAGACGCCGAACGAGCTGCTGTACCGCGCGGCGTGGATTGCCAAGACGTTCGACGGCAAGGCGTCGCAGTGGTTCGGCCACCTGCCGCGCAGCCGGTTCGCGATCAAGCCGGTGCCGGCCGATATCGCGCCGTTCTACACCGGGGGGCGCGGCGGGCCGGGGATCTACCTGGTCAACACCTATGCGCTGCCGTCGCGGCCATTTTACTCGCAGGTCGCGCTGACGCTGCACGAAAGCGCGCCGGGCCACGCGTTCCAGATGCCGCTGGCTGCCGAGAACAAGACGCTGCCGGCGTTCCGGCGCGACACCTACCTGTCGGTCTATGGCGAGGGCTGGGCGCTGTATTGCGAGACGCTGGGCGAGGACATGGGGATGTACGAGACGCCGTACGACCTGTTCGGGATGCTGAGCTACCAGGCGTGGCGCGCGGCGCGGCTGGTGGTCGATACCGGCATCCACGCCAAGGGCTGGAGCCGGAAACAAGCGCAGAATTATCTGCACGACAACACCGCGCTGTCGGATCATGAGATCGAGACCGAGGTGGATCGCTACATCGCGTGGCCGGGTCAGGCGCTGTCCTATTATATGGGGCAGATGGCGTTCCAGGCGGCGCGCAAGAAGGCGCAGGACGCACTGGGGGCGAAGTTCAACATCCGCGCCTTCCACGACGCGATGCTGGAGATGGGATCGGTGCCGGTGCCGGTGATCCAGGCGCGGACCGATGCGTTGATCGCGGCGGGCGGCAAGGGGCCTTATCCCGACGAGGAGTGAGATTGGCCGCTAGCCGAAGGGGCGGTCGATCGACGGCTGCGGCTCGGTAAACCAGGCTGCACCGGTTTCGGTGACGTGGAAATGATCCTCCAGCCGGATACCGAAGCGGTCGGGCACGACGATCATCGGTTCGTTCGAGAAGCACATGCCGGGGGCAAGCGGCGTCCGGTCACCGCGGACGAGATAGGCGGGCTCATGGATCGAAAGGCCGATGCCGTGGCCGGTGCGGTGCGGCAGGCCGGGGAGGCGGTAGTCTGGGCCGAGGTCGGCTTTCTCCAGCACCGCGCGGGCGGCGGCATCGACCGCTTCGCACGGGACGCCGGGCCGGACCGCCGCGAAGGCCGCGGCCTGCGCGGCATGTTCGACATCCCAGATCGCGCGTGCCTCATCGCCGACATTGCCGAACGCGTAGGTGCGGGTGATGTCGGAATGATAGCCCTCGACCTGGCAGCCGGTGTCGATCAGCACAAGCTGGTCCCCCTCCAGCCGCTGATCGCCGGGCAGGCCGTGCGGGAATGCGGTCGCGCGACCGAACTGGACCGCGCAGAAGTACGAGCCTGACGCGCCGATCGCGCGGTGCGCCTCGTCGATGAAGCGTATGACGGTGCTGGCGGCGACGCCGGGGTGGAGGATGCGGGCGGCGCGGCGCTGGACTTCGAGCGTCATCGCCTTGGCCTGCGTCAGCAACGCGAGTTCGGCCGGGCTCTTGATCATGCGACAGGTGTCGACGACCGAGCCGCCATCGCCGAGCGTGAGGCCGGTGGCGGCCAGTGCGGACGCCATGCCGTAGGGGAGTTGCGGATCGAACAGCAACCGGCCCGCGATCGCATCGGCGACCAGTGCGTAGGGGCTTTCGTCCTCCTCCCAGAGGCGGAGGTCCGCGTCGATTTCGAGTCCGGCCTCCAGCGAACCCTGTTCGAAGCGTGGGCAGATCAGGATCGGCTGACCGGTTACCGGGAGCAGAAGCGCGACCAGCCGCTCGGTCGCGTGCCAGGGGAGGCCGGTGAAATACCGCAGGCTCGGCCCCGCGCCGATCAGGATCGCGGTTGCGCCTGCGGCCTCCGTCAGCGCGCGGGCCTTGGCGAGGCGTGCCGTGCGTTCGGCCGCGGCGATGCGCGGTGCGGGCGTTGGCCAGGCGTGAAGGCTCGCCAGTTCGCGCGCGACAGTGGATCCGCCGATGGTCATGGGTGACGTCCTGTGTTGCGGAACCGGTTGAGGTCGAACGGGTCGAGCGGAATTGAAGAAGTTTGCCCCAGCATCAGCGCGGCGACCAGTCGCGCGGTCACCGGCGCCAGCGTCAGGCCGAGATGCTGGTGCCCGAACGCGTAGATCAGGTTGGCGTGTCGGGTGGAGCGGCCGATGGCCGGGAGATAGTCGGGCAGGGTCGGACGTGCGCCCATCCAGCGATCATAGGGTCCCGCGATCGGAAGGCCGAGCGTGCGGACGTGCTGTTCCAGCCGTTCCCACTTGCGCGGATCGGCCGGCGCATCGGGGTCGCCGAGTTCGACGAAGCTCGCCGCCTGAACGCAGTCGGCATAACGCGAGACGATCATCGATCGGTCCTCGAACACGACGGGCGGCAGGTCCGCCGGCCAGCGATCGGCGCGTGCCCGGACATGATAGCCGCGCTCGGCGATCATCGGCACGCGGTAGCCGAGCGGTTCGAGCAGCGCGCGCGACCGCACGCCCGCGGCCACCAGGACTTGATCGATATCATGCCCGGCGACGGCGATCCGTCCCGCGGTCTCGATCAGCCGGACATCCTGCCGGACGATCCGGCCGCCCCGCGCCACGACCGCGGCCTCGAGCGCCACGGCGAGCCGGCGGAGGTCCGCAATCTGTCCGCTGCCGGTGAAGCGGATCGCGCCGCCGACATGTTCGGTCAGGGTGCCCAGTCGTTGCAGCATGTCCGGTTCGGCGTCGACGATCTGGGCCGTGCCGATCACGGTTTGCGACCAGCGTTCGCGGCCGCGGCGGGCGGCCGCAGGCGTGTCCCAGACGACGATGTGGCCATCCTCCCGCAGCAGGTCCGGCGTGCCGATCGCCGCCGCCAGATCGCGCCAGGCCGGCATGGCGCCGGCCAGCAGCGGCGTGAGCGCGGCTGTTCCGGCGGCAAAGCGGCCGGGCGTCGACGCACCGGCCAGGCGCAGGACGAACGGCAGCCAGCGCCCGATCATCGATGGCGGCAGCGCCAGAGCACCGCCGACGCCGAACAGCCGCGACGGCGCGGACCGCAACGCGGCGGGGGAGGCGAGCGGTGCCACCTGCTCGACCGCGATATGACCGGCATTTCCCCAGGATGCGGCGTTGTAATCGGCGGCGCGTTCGAACACTGTAACGCCACGCCCCCGATCGAGCATGGCGAGTGCGCAGCTGAGTCCGACGATGCCGCCCCCCACGATCCCGATCCCGCCCACGTCATTCTCCTGTTGCACCGTATCTGCGATTTTCGTATACAGTATATAGATTGAGAAACAGGAAGGTCGATACCGAATGTCAGTCGAATGGAAAGGCGTGTTTCCGGCCGTCACGACGCAGATCCGCGAGGACATGACCGTCGATCTGGGCGACACGCAACGTGTCGTCGACGATCTGATCCGCGACGGCGTGACGGGTGTCATCGCACTCGGCACGGTCGGCGAGAACAACTCCTTCGATTATGACGAGAAGGTCGAGATACTGACCGCGATCGTCGAGGCGGTGCATGGCCGTGTGCCGGTGATCACCGGCGTTTCGGAATATGATACGCGCCGCGCGGTCCGTTATGCGCAGACGGCGGAAAAGGTCGGGGCGGACGGCCTGATGCTGTTGCCGCCGATGGTCTATGTGCCGAAGCCGGCCGAACTGGTGCTGCATTTCAGGGGTGTGGCCGAACAGGTCGGCCTGCCCATCATGTTGTACAACAACCCGCCCGCCTATCGCACGCTGATCGACAACGAGGTGCTGGCCGCACTGGTCGACGTTGCCAACATCGTCGCGGTCAAGGAGTCGGCGCCCGACACGCGCCGTTTCTCCGACGTGAAGAATGCGTTCGGCGATCGCTACGTGCTGTTCGCCGGGCTCGACGACGTCGCGCTGGAGGGGCTGTTCCTCGGCGCGCAGGGCTGGGTTTCCGGCCTGACCAACGCGTTTCCGCGGGAATCCGTCGAACTGGTCAACGCGTTCCAGCGCGGCGATCATGCCAAGGCGATGGAGATCTATCGCTGGTTCATGCCGCTGCTCCACCTGGATGCCGAGCATGACCTGGTCCAGTCGATCAAGCTGGCCGAGCAGGTGATGGGTCGCGGGTCCGAGCGCGTCCTGCCGCCGCGTTACCCGCTGGTCGGGGCGCGCCGGGCCGAGGTGATCGCGATGGTCGAGCAGGCGGCGGCGACGCGGCCGACGCTTTCGCCCGCCGAACCGGCGCTTGCCCCCGCCTGATGCGGCACACATTCTTCTGCATCGATGGGCACACCGCCGGTAACCCGGTTCGCCTGGTTGCGGGCGGTGCGCCGTTGCTGAAGGGCGCGTCGATGTCCGAACGGCGGCAGGACTTCATGGCGCGGTTCGACTGGATCCGCACCGGGCTCTGTTTCGAACCGCGTGGGCATGACATGATGTCCGGCGGATTCCTGTATCCGCCGACGCGAGCCGACACCGATATCGGCATCCTGTTCATCGAAACGAGCGGATGCCTGCCGATGTGCGGGCACGGCACGATCGGGATGGTGACGTTCGGTTTGGAACACGGCCTGATCCAGCCGGGCGCGCCGGGACGGTTGCGGATCGAAGTACCCGCCGGCGTGATCGACGTGACGTACGAGACCGATGGCCCGAAGGTCACGTCGGTCCGGATCACCAACGTGCCGGCCTACGTCGCCGCGCGGGGTATCCAGGTGGATATCGACGGCATCGGACCGCTCGTCGTCGACGTGGCCTATGGCGGAAACTACTATGCGATCGTCGAGCCGCAGGGGCGTTACACCGGCCTCGACGATCTCGGCGCGGCGGAGATCGTCGCGCTGAGCGGTCGCGTCCGGGAGGCGGTGCGGGCCGTGTTCGAGCCGGTCCACCCGATCGACCCGACGATCCGCGGCGTCAGCCACGTGCTGTGGGCCGATGTGCCCCGCGGCGACGGCGCGGACGGGCGCAACGCGGTCTTCTACGGCGACAAGGCGATCGACCGAAGCCCGTGCGGCACCGGCACCTCCGCACGGCTGGCGCATCTGGCGGACAGCGGCCGATTGGCGGTTGGCGACCGCTTCGTCCACGAAAGCTACATCGGCAGCCGGTTCGTCGGGCGTGTGGAGGCGGCGACGAGCCTGGGCGACACGGCCGCGATCATTCCGTCGATCGAGGGATCGGCCGTCGCGACCGGGTTCAACACGATCTGGATCGACCGGGAAGACCGTTTCTGGGAAGGTTTCCAGGTTTCATGAAGCCTGTGCGGTACCGGCGCGGTAATCCCGCCTGCCGAGCCGCACATCGATGCGCATCGTTGTCCGTGGGCAGATCGTCACGGCGCGCATTTGCGGCCGGCTGGGCGCGAGGATTGTCCGCGATGAGGGGCGGATGCTGACGCTGCTTGCCGGCCATTTGCAATCGAGGCCGACTCAACTGCGGCACCAGTTCGGGACGGCGCGCGACGCGTAACCATATTCGGGGATGGGCAATGTTTGGACCACGCAAATCGTTCGAATCGTCGGCCCATGGCCAGGAACATAGCCTCGCCAAGACGCTGAGCTGGCCGCATCTGATCGCGCTCGGCGTCGGCGCGATCGTCGGGACCGGGATCTATACGCTGGTGGGGGTCGGGGCGGAGCGGGCGGGGCCGGGCGTCATCCTGGCCTTCGTGATCTGCGGCGTCATCTGCGCGTGCGCGGCGCTGGCCTATACCGAACTGGCGACGCTGATCCCGGCGGCGGGCAGTGCCTATACGTTCAGTTACACGGCGCTTGGCGAAACCGTCGCCTGGGTCGTCGGATGGAGCCTGATCCTGGAATATTCGCTGGCCTGCTCGACGGTCGCGGTGGGCTGGTCGGGATATCTGGTCGGCTGGATCGAGACGGCGGGGATCCACCTGCCGCAGGCGTTGCTGGTCGGGCCGCATGGCGGCGGCATCGTCAACATGCCGGCGGTGCTCGTCTCGCTTGCCGTCATGGGGATGCTGATCCTCGGCACGCGGCAGAGCGCGACGCTGAATATCGTGCTGGTCCTGATCAAGCTCGTCGCGCTGACGATCTTCGTCGTCTACGCGCTGCCCGCGTTCCAGAACGCGAACCTGCATCCGTTCATGCCCTACGGCTTTGGATCGACGGAAGTGGCCGGGCACAAGCGCGGCGTGATGGCGGCCGCAGCGATCGTGTTCTTCGCCTTCTACGGCTTCGACGCGGTCGCCACATCGGCGGAGGAGACGAAGAACCCGAAGCGCGACCTGACCATCGGGATCGTCGGGTCGATGCTCGTCTGCACCGTGATCTACATGGCGGTCGCGGTGACGGCGATCGGTGCCATGCCGTTCACGCAGCTGGCCAATTCCCCGGAACCGCTCGCGCTTGTCCTGCGACAGCTGAACCAGCCGTTCGCGGCACAGCTGATCGCGCTTGCCGCGGTGATCGCGCTGCCGTCGGTCATTCTGGTGATGATGTACGGCCAGAGCCGGATCTTCTTCGTCATGGCGCGCGACGGTCTGCTGCCCCGCGGGCTGGCGAAGGTGAGCCGGCGGACGGGATCGCCGACGTTGATCACGGTGCTGACCGGCCTGTCGATCGCCGCGGTCGCCGGCTTCTTCCGGCTCGACGAGATTGCCGAACTGGCCAATGCCGGGACGTTGATCGCGTTCATCTCGGTCGGCATCTGCCTGATGGTCCTGCGTCGCACCGCACCGCAGCTGCCCCGTCTGTTTCGTTGCCCCGCCGCCTATGTGGTCGGGACGGTGACGGTGCTGGGGTGCCTCTACCTGTTGGCCAGCCTGCCGTCCTCGACGCTGGTGCGGTTCGTGATGTGGAACGTGGCAGGGCTGGCGCTCTATGCGGCTTACGGTCGTCGCAACAGCGGTGTGGGCCGGGAGGCCGCGTGACAAAGGGTTAGGCCGGTGCTGAGGCGGCAAGGATGGCCCGCGCGAGTTGGCGGTCCTGCCCGGCCTGCACATCGACGGCGCGCGCCGGAACCCGGATGTCCGGCATCACTCCGGCATCCGGTTGCGGCACGTCGGGCCAGTAGGCGATCAGGGGCAGATCGACCTCGATGCCCGATGCCGGCAGGTTGATGAAGAAGAACGCGCCGCCATTGATGCCGCGCCGGTTTCCGCCGGTCTGCTCGCCGACCAGCGTACCCAGTCGGTGCCGCTGCATGAGGCCGGCGAAGCTTAAGGTGGCTGACGCATTCTTTGGCCCGACGAGCACGGCGACCTTGCCCGCGAACCGCCGGCCGGCCGGTCGGATGAGATCCGTGTCGGACGCATCGCCGGGGCGCGTGAGAGCATAGAAGCCCGCCGCGTCGGGGCCGACGGCGGAGGCTCCCCAATCCCGGAAGCTGCGGTCCCACGTCTTGAGGTAGGGGGACAGCCGATCGGGGATCTTCCGGTAGCGCACATGGCGGGAATAGCTGTCGGTCGCCAGGGGCGTATCGATCAGGCGGGCGATGATCGCCGCCCCGCAGTCTAGGCCGCCGCCATTGTCGCGGATGTCCACAACGAGGCCCGACAGCTTGCGGTCGACCGCCGTATCCAGGCTCGCGTCGATGAAGCCGCGCCAATCCCATTCGTCACGGAAGACCGCCCATGTCGGCATGGTGAGGACGCCGACATCACCACGCAGATCGAACGTCCAGCCATAGGGGGATGCTTGGGATGGAGGACGCAACGCCGCGTCGCGTGCTGAGGCGGTCATCAAGGGACATGCGACCGTCGCGGTGCCGCCGGCGGTGCGGACCACGATACGGGCCGATTGCCCGGACGACGGAGAGAGCAGCGCGCGCAGGACGTCGAAGGCCGGCTGATCGGCGCCGCCGGGGATACCGAGATCGGCAACCTTCCGCGCGTCGTTCCCGCCGTCGGTGCGGGCATATGGGAGCATCCTCGCCAGCATGACCCGTGCGGCGATCCCGTCGATCGCGACTATCTCAGTTCCCGCCGGCAGATTGTGCCCGCTGCCGAGATCGGCGGTGACGATCATGCGCTGGTCGAGCCAGATGAAGGCGAACGGCAGGCGGTCGGGCCTGCCGAACAGCGTGGCCGCCACGGCCGGCGTCTGGTTGGCGGGGTTGGGGAAGCTGTGGCCGCACCGGATCGTCGCGGTGAACGCCGCCAGCGCCATGTAGAACTCGCCCAAACTGCGGGGGGTGCCGGCGAACCGATCGAGGCGCCGACATTCCCGCTGGAACCCAGCGGGAGTTAGGTAGCGATAGAGGCCCGGATGCAGGCTGGCATAGGCATCGTACAGGATGCCGATGTCTTGGCGCATCGCGGCTGGTGACAGCAGGTCGCCGGCTGCCAGGGCGGGGGCAGGGAGGAGGGCGGCGGCCAGTCCAGACGCTCCCGTCAGGATTTGGCGACGATCGAGTTGGATCATGGTGGTGCTCCGGGCGAATGTGCTCCGAAGCCGATGCCTCCGGCTGTCAGCCGGTGCGCTGCATATCCGGGGGTCCCGCGACGTTTTTGTCGGTTGAGACGCGGCGATAGGCGGACGGGGTGACGCCGAACCGGTCCTTGAAGACGCGGTTGAACGTCGCCTTCGATCCGAAGCCGGCATCGATCGCAAGCGTCAGGATATCGGCATCGGTCCCATCCCGTAGCCGGGCGGCGACATGCTCGACGCGCAGTCCGTTGATGGCCTCGGCGAACCCGAGCCCGAGGCCGTCGTTCAGCCCCCGCGACAGATAGGCCGTGTTGGTACCGAGCCGGCGCGCCAGCCCTGCCAGATCGAGATCCGGATCGCGCCACCAGCCTTGCTCCTCGATACGGCGCATCCAGTCGGCGGCGATCGGGGACCAGTCGCGCTCGACGGGCTCGACGATCGGGTGCGGTCGGGCGTCGGCGTGACGCCAACCTTCGATCGCCAGGTAATTGCCGACGATCGCCAGCACGACGTAGAAGCCGAACATGTCGAAGTAGGACAGCGGCGCGACCAGTGCGTCGGCAGCGAGATACCCCGTCCGGACCGCCACGATGGCGGCATAGGCGATCAGCACCGCCCGCACCCGCCGCGCCGCCGCAAGGTCCGCCCGGCGTGCCGAGAGCCATGCCCGGTGCCGGCGCAACGCGCGCAAGCCCGCCGCGGCATAGCCGACCATCGAGATGAGCAGCAGGATCGCCAGGATCGGATCGAGCCACGGGCGCTGGACCTCACGATCGAACGCCCCGCGCAAGTCGAGCGGAAGGCAGAACGCGACCGCCTGGTAGGCGAATTGGGCCACGGGCAAGGCGGCGTGCCAGCGTGAGATCGGACGATCGAAGACCAGTGCGTTCAGGTGAGCGTAGAGGAGTGGCCCCATGGCAAGCGGCACGGCGAACGGTGCGAACGACAGCCAAGGCCAGCGATCGTAGAAGCCGGCATAGCCGATGGTGAACGGGGTCAGCATCCCGCACAGGACGATCAGCAGCGCGCCGAGATAATTTTGCGCTGCCCCCCGCCGGCCGACGATGATGGCGGTGGCGAGCACCAGCATCTGCGCCTCGAACAGGCCGAGGAAAAGGGACATGGGACCGATGCTCACACGCTCATCAGCCCCGTCTCCTTAAAAACGTCAATGGACGATAGAGCGGTGCCGCCACTGATCGGGAGGATGTCGCAGTTTCCGGGCAAATCGCGCTCAGCGCGCTTCATCTACAACTTCGTCCGGCGCCACTTCGTGCTCGACCCCTGCGCCCCACGCAGTTCAAACGAACCACGTCACGCTGAGGCAATACTTATCCACTTTAACGAGGCAAGCCCAATTCGACTGGTTTCACCCATTTGGACGATCGCTACAATGCGGGAACATCGGTTATCTTGTATCGGCCTGAATTTGATAATGAACGTCGGCGGATGCAGCACCGTATTGCTATTTCTGAAATAAAATAGTCACGGACAGGTCGCCAGATGACGCCGCGTCCGCCTTGAAAGAAGATGTGAGGGATGTCGTCCGTTCCGAAATTCCTTCTGCTGGCGATGCTGACCGCGCTATTGAGCCTGTGCGAAGCAGGCGTAGCGAATGCGCAGCGCAGCCTCCAGCAACTGCGGCACACCGCCTGGACATCGAGAGACGGCGCGCCACCGGAGATCTGGGCTCTGGCCCAGTCGAACGACGGATATCTCTGGCTGGGCACGGGAAGCGGACTTTACCGGTTCGACGGCGCTCGTTTCGAGAAGTTTCGACCATTTGGCGGCGAACGCCTTCCCTCGCTCAACGTCAATTCGCTGCTGGCCACCCGCAGCGGTGACCTCTGGATTGGCTTTGCATCGGGCGCCGTGGCGAGACTCCGCTCGGGCCATTTGACCATTTTCGACTTGGGCCTGCCGCCGGTCCCGGTGCTGGAGCTGGCCGAGGACCGCGCAGGCGGGATCTGGGCGGCCCTTGGCGAGGATGACAGGGGAGGGGTCGCGCGCTTCCATAGGGGTCGATGGGAGAGTGTTGGCGACGCTTATGGGGTCGTCGCGGGCGCGGCGACCAGCGTCCTGGGCGCGCGAGACGGATCGGTGTGGATCGCGGCGGGTGGCGAACTCGAGGTGTTGCGACCAGGCGCACGTCGCTTTTCGCGCGTCGCCGCCTCGGCAGCGGGCAGGCCGAAGCTCAAGCAGTCGCCGGACGGCGCGATATGGCTGACCACCGGCGCCCGCCCCGGTCTCCAGCGCATCGCGGCATGGCCTGCCCAAGCCGCACCGACATGGATCGTGCCGCCCGGGACGGCCAATCCGCGGGCGGAGAGCATCCTGTTCGATCGACACGGCAGTCTTTGGGGAACGTACGGAAGTGGCGGCGTCTTTCGTCTCAGCAGCGTCGGGTTGGTCGGCCGCACGCTCCCGGCCGATGGCGCAAAGGAGAGGTTCGGCGTGGAGCGCGGCCTGACGTCCAACCTTGCCAATCCGATCCTGGAGGATCGGGAAGGCAATGTCTGGGTGGGGACGAACCTTGGTCTCGATCAGTTTCGCGAGACGAGCGCCGTGGTTGCGACCGGCCTGCCGACGGATTCGCGCAATGGTTTCCGGATCGCGCCGGGCCCCGCAGGCACGATGTATGTCACTTCAAACGACGCCCTGTTCCAGGCGAGCGCGGACCGTGTCGCCCGTAAGTTGGTGCAACTGCCGCGGCGGACCTTGGTCCTTCACACGGATGCACGGTCACGGACCTGGATCGGTACGGACCGAACGCTCGGCATTCTGTCCGGCACCCGCGTTCGGGACGTGCCGTTGCCATGGGCGGGACCCAGGCCGTTTGCTCTCATCGAGGACGCCGCGGGTCGGATCTGCGTCTCGTCCGCGGAAGGCGCCTTTTGCCGGATGCCATATGGATGGAAGGCCGAACCGCGCCTCGCGTCACGGAGTATTCTGCCGATGCAGATGCTGCGTGACGCGCTCGGGCGGATATGGATCGCGGAAGCGCACCGCATCGAGATGATCGATGGACCCGCGCGACGGGTGTTCTCCGCCCGGGACGATCCCGCACTGGGGACCGTTGTGGTCATCGCAGGCCGGGGACGGCATGTGTATGCGGGCGGCGACTTCGGGTTGGCACGGTTCGACGGCCGGCGCTTCGTGACCCTCAAGGCGGATGTTCATCCGTTCCTGAGCCGGACGGCCGGGATCGTCGAAACGGCCGAAGGCGACCTGTGGCTCAACACCGTGGCCGGCGTGGTCAGGATCGATCGCGCGGACGTGGACGATGCCTTCGCCCATACCGCTCGCCGGCTGAAGGCACGCGTGTTCGATCGCAACGATGGGATGCCCGGCGTGGCGCAGCAGGATTCCTGGTCGCAAACGGCGATCGAGGCGTCCGACGGGCGTCTCTGGTTCATTACGAGGCTCGGCGTCGCCTGGATCGACCCCAAGCGACTGTCCTTCAACGCGCTTCCACCGCCGGTAGTCGTCCAGTCCCTGGTTTCCGGAGGCCGCAGCTATGCGGCGGATACACCCATCACGCTGCCGAAAGGCGCGTCCAACCTCCAGATCGAGTATACCGCAACCAGCCTTTCCGTGCCGTCCCGCGTGCGGTTCCGCTACCAGTTGGAGGGGGTCGACGACGGTTGGGTCGATGCGGGTCCGCGCCGTGAGGCCTTTTACACGGGGCTTGGGCCGGGCCGTTACAAGTTCCAGCTCATGGCGGCGAACGATGACGGCGTATGGAGCCGACGGCCCGCAACACTGGCGTTCGAAATCCCGCCGACATTCTTCCAGAGCTGGCCGTTTCGCGTGCTTTGCGGCTTCGGGCTGCTGGGGCTGGTCTGGCTTGGCTATGCCTTGCGGCTGCGAGCGGTCGCCCGTCGTATCCGCGCGCAGATGGCAGAGCGGATGGGCGAACGCGAACGCATCGCCCGCGAACTGCACGACACGCTGCTGCAATCGGTTCAGACCCTCACCCTCCACGTCCAGGTGGCGGCGGAAGACCTGCCGCAAGGCGCGCCGGAACGCTCGAAACTGGAGCACGCCCTGACCCGCGCCGACCGGGCAATTGCCGAAGGGCGGGATCGCGTGCGCGACCTGCGCGCGCGATATGATCCCGACGGCATCGCCGCGATCCTCGCCGAGATCGCCGACACGCAGGGCTTCGATCCTGCGTCTTCGGTTCGTATCCAGACGATCGGCGATCCCCGCCGCCTTGCGCCGATCGCGCTCGACGAGATCGTGCATATCGCCGCCGAGGCGATCGCCAATGTCCGGCTGCATGCCCGCGCAACCGAGCTTCTGATCGAGCTTCGCTTCGCGCGGCCGTTTTCGATCCGGTTCGCCGACAATGGTATCGGGATCGCGCCCGCGATCCTCGATAGCGGCGGCAGGGACGGGCATTACGGCCTGCAAGGCATGCGCGAGCGGGCGAGGAAGCTGCGCGGCACACTCACGGTGTGCTCTGCTGTCGGCGGCGGTACGGAGGTGATGCTGACGATCCCCGCCTATGTCGCCTATGACGATCGCGGCGCGGCTCGGCGGACTGGCTGGTGGAACGCGGCCGGGCGGCTGGCCAATCGGCTCTTTCGGGGGCGCGGGTCCGCGGTGGGGTGCTCCGCGATCGACTAGGCGGTATCGCCGTTCAGCGTAGCCGGATCATGACGGCGGCAAGCTGGACGCAGCCTGTTGAGTGGACGGTGCGTCGGCTGGAGTGCAACCGGATCCGCCCCACGGCAAAAGCGGTTCGGGAGGGCTCGGTACTCGTGGGGGGCGTCTCAGTCGGCGATGCGCTTACGGAGCGCCTCGTTTTCGGCTTCGAGCTGAGCCAACTTTTCCTGCAGGGGATGGACGGCCACGTCGATCTCGGCTTGCGTGAAACGCGGCACGATCTGCTGGGGACAGTTCCAGTCGAAGGCCTGCAACCGCAGGCGGAAGATGCGTTCGAGGTCCGCGCCATACCGATCGTCGCCGACCAGGGCGGTAAGCGCCGGATCGGCGTTGAGCGACACTTTCTCGGCATGGGCGTAGATCTTGAGGCGCGACCGGCGGGGATAGTCGACGAGGATCAGGCATGCCCGGGCGTTCGCCGCCAGATTGCCGGTGCTGATATATTGGCGGTTGCCGCGGTAGTCGGCGAAGGCCAGCGTCCGGTCATCGACGACTTTCAGAAAGCCGACCGGTCCACCGCGATGCTGGACATACGGCCAGCCGCTTTCCGACACCGAAGCGATGTAGAAGCTGTCCCGGCGGGCGATGAAGTCCGTCTCCCTCGCGGTGAACCGGTCGAAGTCGCGGTGCCCCCGGAAGTCCTGCCACAGATGATCCGCGTTCAGGGCTTTCTGAGCGTCACGAACGCTCGGCGTTATGGCGATATCCAGGAACCCGTAGGACAAGGCACGTCTCCGATGCTCAGCTGGACTGCCGGGCGGCCTGCTGAGCGCGCTGGTAGCTTTCCATGACGGCAGCATAGTTCGGCGCCACGAGCCCATAAAGCTGCGCGAGATCGGCCGCCTCCGGCCGGGCCCAGGTGCGATGCAGTTCCGACAGCAGCGCGTTCGTCGACGTCGGCTTCACGCCACCCTGGACGAAGCGGGCCAGCGAGGTGCGGGAAACCAATTCGCTCGGGTCCCCCGACGCATCGATCACAGCGTAGACGTCATACCCGGCGACGCGGGCATCGAGCGCCGGGAACATGACGCAGACGCTGGTCCAGACGCCGGCCATGACGAGCGTCCTGCGTCCGGTCGACTCAACCTGGGCGACGAAGTCGGCATTGTCCCATGCGTTCACCTCGCCTTTGCGGGCGACGTAGACGGCATGCGGAGCCAGTTCGTGGATCTCCGGCATCAGCGGGCCATTGGTTCCAGACGGTTCGGACGCGGTCGTGATCACCGGGATGTCGAGGAGGGTGCAGAGCCTGGCGATCATCGCGACGTTCCGCCGCAGGTCGGCGACGGGGATGTCCTTGACCGTCTGAAACAGACCGGACTGATGATCGAGGAGCAGGACCAAGGTGTCGGCCGGGTCCATCAGCGCGGCGCCGCCGCCGGTCGGGAGCGTGCTCGGCTTCGCGGTGGGATGGGATGTCATCGTCGATCTCCTGTGCTGGCGGGGGATGATGGCTGGGGCTGCGCAGCGAGATGCCGCGCGAGGAAGGTTCGGATCAGGGGCACCATTTCATCGGCGCGGTCTTCGAGCGCGAAGTGTCCGGTTTCGAGAAGGTGGAGCTCCGCGTCGGGGAGATCGCGAAGGAAGGCGTGCGCGCCATCCGGGCGGAAGATGGGATCGCGGGCCCCCCACAGGATCAACGCGGGGGGGCGGCAGGCGCGCAAGTAGGCGTGGAACGCCGGGTAGAGCGCCAGGTTCGAACGATAGTCGCGGATGATCGCGAACTGGATGTCGACGGCGCCCGGTCGATCGAGGAACAGCTGGTCGTGGAGCCAGGCGGCGGGATCGAGCCTGGCGACATCGTCCACGCCGGTCACATATTGGAAGCGCGTCCCTTCGAGGCTCATGAATGGCCGCATCGCATCGCGGGTGGCCGGGGTGTCGTCCGCCCAGAATGCTCGGGTCGGCGCCCAGAACGCCTGCATGCCGTCTTCATAGGCGTTGCCGTTCTGGATGATCAGGGCCGAGATCCGGTCCGGATGTGCAAGCGCGAGCCGAAACCCGACCGGCGCGCCATAGTCCATGACGTAGAGGGCGTATCGCCGAACGCCGAGCGTCTCGAGCAGGCCGTCGACGACGTCCGCGAATTTTGCGAACCCATATTCGAACGCGTGGAGCGGCGGCATTTCGGAGAGGCCGAAGCCCGGCAGGTCCGGCGCGATGACGTGGTAGGCGTCGGCCAGCGCCGGAATCAGGTTGCGGTACATGTGCGAAGAGCTTGGAAAGCCGTGCAGGAGGACCACAACGGGCGCGTCGGGAGATCCCGCCTCGCGGTAGAAGATGTCGATTCCCGCGATCTTCGCGGTCCGGTGGTAGGTCACTGGCGGGGCGGCGGGGGCGGGGGCCATCTCAGCCGACCGTGGCCGCAGCCGTCGCGATCAGATCGGCGACTTCGCGCGGATGCGACAGCATGACGGCATGGCTGCTGTCGACCTCCACCATCGTGGCGCCGATGCGTTCGGCCATCATCCGCTGCGCGCGCGGCGGGATCATCAGGTCGCTCGTCGCGACCATATAGTGCGACGGCTTGGTCCGCCAGGCGGCGCGGCCAATGGTCGCGGTCACCGCCCCGAGGCCCCAGGGTAGCTGGGCGGCGGCCATGAACCGGGTCGTCGCGCGATCGACGTCGGCGGCGAACGCCTGTGCGAAGCGCGCCGGATCGACGATGAGGAAACCGTCCTGGGGCGGCAGGACCGGTGCCGGAGCCTCGCCGGGTTCCGGGGGAGCCGAGGTCAGGGCCGCGACGGATCCCCCTTCGGCCGGGGCGAACGCGGCGAGGTAGACGAGTGCCGCCACCCGCGGATGCGCGCCGGCCTCGGTGATCACCGCACCGCCGTAACTGTGTCCGACCAGAATGACGGGATGGCGGGCGGCCGCGATCGCGCGTTCGGTGACGGCGACGTCGTCAGCCAGGGTGATCGTCGGATGTTGCACGACGAGGACCTCGAACCCGCGTCCGACAAGGTCGGCGTACACCGGCTGCCAGCCGGAGGCGTCGACAAATGCGCCGTGGACGAGCACGATCGAGGTTGTCGGTCCGGCGGCGGGCGCGGTGCCGATGCTGTTCGCGGTGTCCGTCATGTCCTGCCTCTTTTCGGATAGGGTCTTCGCGGGGATCGGGTGTCGGCGGTTACCGGCAGACCGTCCTGTCGAGGAAGTTGCGGATCAGCGGTGCCATGACGTCGAGCTTGTCCTCGAGCGCGAAGTGGCCGGTATCGAGGATGTGCATTTCCGCGTTGGGCAGATCGCGCCGATACGGGTGCGCGCCCGGTTCGGGGAAGATCTTGTCGTTCTTGCCCCAGACGATCAGCGTCGGCGGCTTGTGATCGCGGAAGAACGCCTGAAACCTGGGGTAGAGCGGGACATTCGTGCCGTAGTCGCGGAACAGGTCCAGCTGGATGTCGCGGTTGCCGGGTCGATCGAGCAAGGCCTGATCGACGACCCAGTTGTCGGGACTGATCCGGGCGAGCTCACCCATGCCGTCGGTATACTGGAACTTCGTCGTTTCGAGCGTGACCAGACCGTTCAAGGCGGCGCGCCGCGCGGGCGACGAAGGGTCCGCCCAATAGGCCTTGATCGGATCCCAGAACGCGCCGAGCCCTTCGATGTAGGCGTTGCCGTTCTGGACGATGAGCGCCTGCACGCGCTCGGGATGCTTGAGCGCGAGCCGGTAGCCGACCGGCGCGCCGTAATCCATGACGTACATGCTGTACCGGGTGACGCCGAGCGTCGTGACGAGCGTATCGACCGTGTCCGCCAGCTTGGCGAACGTGTAGCTGAAGCGGTTATGGTCGGGCGCATCGCTCTGACCGAAGCCGGGATAGTCGGGCGCGATGACGTGGTACCGATCCGCCAGCAGCGGGATGAGGTTCCGGAACATGTGCGACGAGGTCGGAAAGCCGTGGAGGAGGAGGAGCACCGGCGCGTTTGCGGGGCCGGCCTCGCGGTAGAAGACGTTGACGCCCTCGATCTTCACCGACTTGTATCGCACGACCGGGACCTGCGCAGCGGTAGCGGTTGTCGCGGGGCGGCAGACGGTCTGGGCGTCGGCCGCACCGGCCAGCGCCGAACATCCCAAGGCGAGTGCCAGAAGCCTCTTCATGCGTCCCTCCAGTTCGATGACTGCGGGACGGTGAAGCCACCCGCGGATCGAGTGGTATCGGAAGTCGCGGCGGTGCCTCAGTTAAGCGCGGTAAAAGGCGGTAGCTTTGCCGGTGTTGACATGTTGATGCAGATACCACCGGACGGCATGCCGCCCGGTGGTCTAACGTCCGTGTGCCGATCGTTTATCGGCGTGCATCCAGGCTCCATGCGCCGCCGCCGAATGCGATGACGTTCAGGAGGCCGCCGGCGATCGCGACGTTCTTGAAGAAATGGATGAACTGGTTCTGATCGCCGAGCGCGCTGTGGAAGGCGAGGGCGGTGACGATCGAGAAGGCCGCGAGGACGCCCGCGACCAAACGCGTGCGGTAGCCGAGGATCAGTGCCGCACCGCCGACCAGCTCGATGATCAGCGCGATCGCGAGGCCCAGATAAGGAAGGGGGAGGCCGACCGACGCGATGTAGCCGACGGTGGCAGCCGGTGCCGCGACCTTTGCCAGGCCGCTCAGTACGAAGATGGATGCGAGGCCGACACGGCCGACCGCGGGAAGCGCGCCGGGAGTATAAGAGACTGCACGGGAATTGAGGGGAAGGGTTGCCATCGAAATTCTCCTGTTTGGTGCGAGCTGCCGCTCGCCGGTGAGCCCCAGATGGCTCCGTTCGCGTCGTCCAAACAGTCGAATAAAGTCGCGGTATTTGTTCTATGATCTTGGCAAGTGAATGAAAGCGGTCAGTCGTTTCCGTGACGCCGCACGGAGCAATGTCGCGGTGTCGGGTCGTTCGGTGCCGTGCGGTCAGACGGCCCAGCAGCCGCAGCCCAGCGAGCCCCAGAAGCCCTGCACGTCGGCCGCCGGAACCTGCCCACCGAGCGCGACGGCGTGATCGTGACCGTGGACGTTGCAGGCCGTAGAACAGCCGCATGCGCCGGCCAACTTGGCGGCCTTTTCTTGGGTGCGACGATAGCCGCCGAACGTGGCGACCGGCGACCAGTCCGGCATCGGTAGCGGCATTTTGGGCGAAAGGTCAGCGAACTCCGCGTCGCCATAGACGACCTGACCGCCGAGCATGGTGAGGACGGATCGGAGATGCGGGATGCGGGCCTCCGGCACGCTGAAATAGTCGTCCGACAGGATCGCCAGGTCGGCGAGCTGCCCGGCCTTCACCATCCCCTTTTTGCCCTCCTCGTTCGAGAACCACGTGTTCTGGTGGGTCCACATCCGCAATGCCGTCTCTCGACTGACACGGTTCGCGGCGGGGTACAGCGACAGACCGCCGACCGTCCGGCCGGTAACGAGCCAGTTGAGCGAGACCCAGGGATTGTAGCTGGCGACCCGCGTCGCGTCGGTACCCGCCCCGACATGCAGCCCGGCGGCCAGCATCCTCGCGATCGGCGGTGTGCGCTCGGCAGCCTTCGCGCCGTAACGCTCGACGAAAGACTCGCCTTGATACGCCATGCGGTGCTGGATCGCGATCCCGCCGCCCAGCGCCGCGATACGCTCGATGTTGCGGTCGCTGATCGTTTCGGCGTGATCGAAGAACCAGTTGATCCCGGTCAGGGGGATGTCCCGATGGACCTCCTCGAACACGTCCAGTGCCCGTCCGATCGTCTGATCGTAGGTCGCATGCAGGCGCCACGGCCAGCGATGTTCGGCGAGCAGCCGGACGACCAGTTCGAGGTCCCCCTCCATGCCGGGTGGCATATCCGGTCGCGCAACGCGGAAATCCTCGAAATCGGCTGCGGAATAGACGAGCATCTCGCCCGCGCCATTGTGGCGGTAGCTGTCGTCGCCCCGGCCAGGGCCGACCTGTTTCACCCACCCGGCGAAGTCGGCAAGCTCTTGCTGTGGCTTCTGCGTGAACAGGTTGTAGCTGATCCGCAGCGTCAGTTGCTCGTCGGCGTGCAGCTTCTCGATGATGGCATAGTCGTCGGGATAGTTCTGAAAGCCGCCGCCCGCATCGATCACGCCGGTCACGCCCAAGCCGTTCAGTTCCCGCATGAAATGGCGCGTCGAATTGAGCTGGTATTCGGGCGGCAGCTTCGGCCCCTTGGCCAGCGTCGAGTAGAGGATCGTCGCGTTCGGATGGGCCAGCAGCAGTCCGGTCGGGTTTCCCGCGGCATCGCGCACGATCTCCCCACCGGGCGGGTTCGGCGTGTGTTTCGCGTATCCGACGACGTGCAGCGCGGCGGCGTTGAGCAGCGCCCGATCATAAAGGTGCAGGATGAACACCGGCGTGTCCGGCGCGACGGCGTTGAGTTCGGCGATCGTCGGCAGGCGTTTCTCGGCGAACTGATGCTCGGTGAAGCCGCCCACCACGCGCACCCATTGCGGGGCCGGCGTGCGGTCGACCTGGCGCTTGAGCATCGCCATCGCATCCGCAAGGCTGGGGACGCCGTCCCAGCGCAGCTCCATGTTGTAGTTCAGGCCGCCGCGGATGATGTGCATGTGGCTGTCGATGAGCCCGGGGATCAGCCGGCGACCCCCTGCATCGATCACCACGGCGCCGGCCCTGGCGGCAGATCGCGCCGCCTGCTCGCTGCCGACCACCAGGAAGCGTCCATCGCGGATCGCCACGGCTTCCGCCTGCGGGTTGGAACGGTCCAGCGTGGCGATCCGGGCGTTGACGATCAGCAGGTCTGTCTTTGCTTGTTTTCCGTCGGCAGTGGTGAGCGGAAGCAGGGCTGCCGCGGCGCCGCCCCGCAGGACGTCGCGCCGACCGAGCATCATGGCTCATCCCCCTTCGCAGTCTCCGGCCCGGACCGCTCCAGACCGTTTGCCGATCTACGGCGCGGCCGATGCGTGGTGGGACCGCCATCAACCAGCAGTCGCAGCCCCAACGTATCCATGACGGAGATCAGGACAAGCACAACCATTCCGGCAGCGATGCCGCTGATGAGGATGTCCTCCAGCAGGGCGTTTACGCCGATACCGGTGAGGACGGCGATCAGGCCGAGTGCCGCCACGGTCAATCGCGTGACGATCCTGCCCGATCGCCGCGGCGTGCGTGCCGTGATGCCGGGTCGGTTGTGGGCGGAGCGGGCCATCATCGAGCGAAGTCGAAGGAACCGCGGCCGACCGCAATCAGCGCCTCCATGTCCACGACATGGTCGATCGCAGGCTGTGTCGGCGGGGGCGCATTGCTGGCCAGCGTCCTGATCTGGGCCCCGCCGACCAGCAGCCGATGCACGGGGCATTTCTCGGCGATCACGATCATTCGCGCGCGCTGCAGATCGTCGAGGTCGCCGTCGATTTCGATGCAGCGGGTGAAACGGCTGGGCCGTTTGGCGTCGTCGGTCCGGACATGCCCCACGGCCGTGCGGATGCGCCTGACCGGCCAGCCCTTGTGGGTCGCGTAGAGCCGGAGCGTCAGCGTCGTGCAACTCGCCAGGGCGGCGGCCATGAGCTGGTAGGGGCTTGGGCCGGTTCCCTGACCACCGACGGAGACCGGTTCGTCGGCGATCAGCTCGATCCCGGCGACCTGGACGCGCGCCTGGAGGTATCCGGTGTCCGCATCCTCGGCGATCGCCTCGTCCATCATGGCGGGGTCGTCGGTCATGCCGTCCACTCCCACCGCGGGAGGTAGGGCGTGGCTGCCCCCCGGCACGTCCGTGGTCCCGACTGACCGATCCGGGCGGAAACTCGACCGCTGCATCGCATTTCTCCTCATGGATAACGGACCGGGCCGGGCTCGTCCGGCAGGGGTATGAAATCTGCGTCGTCGGGCACTTCCGGAAAGCCGCGTTCGCGCCAGTCGCGTTTCACCTGCTCGATCCGGTCCGTGCGGCTCGATACGAAGTGCCAATAGATGTGGCGCTTTTCCGGCAAGGGCTCGCTTGAGATGTGCCTCAGCGCGACAGCAGATCGAGGGCATCGATCTGCGCCTGACTGAACCCGTGGTCGGTCAGCGCCTTTGCCAGATCCGAGGAGGCGCCCGACCCGACGTGGCTGGCGCAGACGAAACGCCGGACGGCTTCGAGACGCGGATCCGCGAGCGGGGTCGGACCATGGCGTCCGAACAGAAACTGGGTGAGACGCCGAAGGCTGCCGGATGAGGCATCGATCGCCTCCGCCGTGCAGCCGCAGCGCGCGGTATCCTGCAACGCCACGGCGACCGCCGCCCATTCGGTGCGGCTGAGGTTCGGACTGGTTGGCGAGGGCATGGTTTGCTCCTTGGGACCGCATCTGTACGCGGCGCGATCGGCGTCCGTACCTTCATCCGTCCGATACTCCCGGCCGGAGACCTGGCGAAGTAAAGCGCGGTTAAACCTGCGATATCGGAGGGTGGCGAACCAGCTCGTTGCACATGGAAGGGAGGTCGCCGGGGAAAACGGACGGAGAGTTTCGGCAGCTGCACGACTTGTGCGGCGCTGGTGGCTTTGCCTTCAAGAATAGAGGTCAACAAGTTCGGGTGCCTTGCCGAGGGATAGGGTTTGCCGTTGCAGAGTCGGGACTAGGCTGGCGGTGCCAAGATTGAGTGCGTGGACGCGCATTCCGTCCGGTTTGACGACTTGCGTCCGGTCTGTTTCGAACAACGGGAGCCAACGACTTGTGATTTTGGCGGGATATGGCACGATGACTTCGGGTGAATTCGCGGGGGCGGTGCCTGCGGCATTGACGGGACAGGACGTTATACGCGGCCGGGGCGGGGAGGGCGGGACATGCAGGCGTCGACGACCGTGGCCGGTTCGGCCTGGTCCGGTCATTCGTGTGGGCTAGGCGAATTTCCGACGCAGTTTGCGTTCGTTCTTCTGGATCTTCACGCCGTCTGGCGGGGGGTGGCGCAGGAGGGGCGGCTCGATTTCGGGCGGATGGCTCAGACGCGGCGGGGCAAGACCTGGTTCGTCAAGCGGGACGGGATATCGAGAGTGCCGACCTTGGCTCTCGATCACATCGCCGACCACGGGATCGGCCTTGAGGGGTTCGGGTGATGGCCGATGGCGCGTCCGGCGACTGCATCCGGGTGCTGATCGTGGACGATCATCAGATGATCCGTGACGGCATCGCGGCGCTCGTCGATCGCGAGGCGGGCATGGTCGTCATCGGAGAGGCGGCGACCGGCGAGGAGGCGATCGAGCTTTTCGGTTCGTTGCGACCCGACGTGACCCTGATGGATGTCCAGATGCCGGGCATCGGCGGGATCGCGGCGGTCGAAACCATCTGCCGACGGTCGCCCAAGGCGAGGATCGTCATCCTGACCACCTATCCGGGCGATGCGCAGGCGGTGCGCGCGATCCGGGCGGGGGCGTCCGGCTATCTGCTGAAGACCTGCATCCGCCGGGATCTGCTCGATGCGATACGCGCCGTCCATGCCGGTCGCCAGGCCATGAGCCCGGACGTGGCGCACGCGCTGGCGGCGCACATGCTCGACGATCACCTGACCGAGCGTGAGATCTCGGTGCTGCGCCTGGTGGCGGAGGGCCATCCCAACAAGCAGATCGCCTGGCGGCTGGATCTGTCCGCCGATACGGTGAAAGCGCATCTGAAAAGTGCCTTCGCAAAGCTGGGAGTGGATGACCGGACCCATGCCGTCACCATCGCCCGCCGACGCGGGTTCATCGAGCCATGAGGGAGGGGCCGGTTTCGAACCGGGGCAACGCAACGGCTGGCATTTGGCGGGTCGATGCCCGGGTCGGCACGACGTCGGCGACGAACCGGTAGCCCCGCCCAACGACCGTCGCGATGTATCGAGCGGTGCCGGGGCCCTCGCCGAGGGCGCGTCGGATGCCGGCCATGTTCACCTTCAGGTTGGCTTCGTCGACGAACGTGTCCGGCCACGCACGTTCGAAAAGTTCACGCTTGCCGACGACCTCGCCGGACCGCTCGACCAGCAGGGTCAGGATATCCAGCGCACGTCCCCCGATCCGGACGCTGTTGCCGTCCTTGAGGAGCGCCTGGCGTTCCGGTTCCAGCACGAACGGTCCGAAGGCGAAGGATCGTTTCGCGCGCCGCGTCGCCATGCCGATCTGCGCTTGAGGCTGCAGTTCGATCTGCCAGGTATAGGCGAGCGGTGCAGTATGGAAGAACATCGGCGTGACCCCTCTGCGGATGCAAGCCACGCGATACCCGCTGCCTTGCACGAGCATCGTATGCCGATCGAGACAGGTGCGCATCGCCGGTTCGGGTGCCTCCGCACTACCCGAACGGGTCATTGCGGCGCATCGAATCCGGGAAAATATGGCGATTTCCGGATACCGCCGTCGATGCCTTCCCCTGTGTTTAGATGGTGTACGGGGCGGGTGATCTCGACAGCGTCGATCGCCGAGATAGAGTGAGTGCAAACGGTCGATGGAAGTGAAATGGCGGGTCCCGGTACACCGACGTTCGATCAGTTGCGCGTCTTCCTGGCCGTGGTCGAAACGGGAAGCTTCGCCGCGGCGGGACGCCGGCTGAACCGCGCGGTATCGGTCATCAGCTACGGCATCGGCAATCTCGAGGATCAGCTGGGCCTGGTCCTGTTCGACCGCGAGGGAACCCGCAAGCCGCATCTGACCACGGCCGGCCGTGCGGTTCTGTCGGAGGTGCGGAGCATCGCGCAGGGCGTCGACGAGCTTCGTGCCAAGGTGAAGGGCTTGCTCGATGGGCTGGAAGCGGAGGTCAATCTTGCCGTCGACGTGATGCTGCCGACCCAACGGCTGGGCTGCATCCTGCGCGAATTCGCGGCGGCCTACCCGACCGTCGCGTTGCGGCTGCACGTCGAGGCGCTTGGGGCCGTCACGGCACTCGTCCTCGAACGCAAGGCGGTGGTTGGCATTTCCGGACCGCTCGCGGCGGGCGTCGAGGGGACCGACAGTCATTCGGCCGGATCGGTCGCCATGGTGCCGGTGGCGGCCCCGGATCATGAACTGGCGCGGATGGACAGCATTCCGCCGGGTGCGGGCAGCAGATATGTCCAGCTCGTCCTGACGGATCGTTCGCCCTTGACCGAAGGGCGCGACTTTTCGGTGGTCGGCACCCGGACCTGGCGTCTGGCGGACCTGGGCGCGAAGCATGCCCTGCTGCGGGAGGGGATCGGTTGGGGCAACATGCCGCTGCCGTTGGTCCGGCCAGACCTGATCGCGGGTACGTTGAAGCGGCTGGCGATGCCGGAAAGCCCGGGCGGCATATACCGGTTCGCCGGGGTCTGGCGGCGGGATACGCCGCCCGGGCCCGCGGCGTCCTGGCTGCTGGATCGGTTCCTGACGCTCGGGGCCGCCGACGATGCCGAGGAGATCGGCCTGACGGACATCTGACGGCGTCATGGATTCCGGACCGGATCGATCAGGGAGGGCGGGTCTTCGCTGCCGCCGTGCAGTATCATGCCATTGCGGCCAGAGCGGCCAGCTGCTGCCCGATGAGGTCGGCCGTCGTCCTGTCGGTGATCGTCCCGGTTTCGGCGTCGATCTTGTCGTGCATGCCACCGATCATGATTTCCGGCCTGTTGAGGACGTGCGCGTCCAGGAAGACCATCGTCTGCCTCAGATGATATTGGGCGTGCGCGCCGCCGATCATGCCGGGAGAGCCGGTCTGGATCGCAACGGGTTTGCCGGCGAAGGGCTGAGGAGTCACGCGCGACAACCAGTCGAGGGCGTTCTTCAGCGAACCCGGCACCGAATAATTGTACTCCGGCGTGACGACGACCACGCCGTCCGCAGCACGGATCGCGTCCGCCATCGCGAGCACCGCAGGGGGGAAGCCCACGGCCTGAAGGTCCGCGTCGTAGTGCGGCAGTTCGGCGATGCTGCCGAGCGCCAAGACGGTGACGCCTTCGGGAGCGAGCGCCGGAAGCGCACGGGCGACGGCCGCATGCAGGCTCCCGCTCCGCAGGCTGCCCAGCAATGTCACCAAGGTTACGGGTCGAGGGTCATGGGCCATGGGATTGGTTCCTTTCCGCGTCTGATTGGCGGCCGGCTCTGACCGTCAGACGCCGGTGATCGGCATCCCCGCTCGGTCCGCGCATGGCGAGTGAAAGACGGTAAAATTCTCTGAATTTGAGGCACGGTCTGTCATGCGGAGCCCCCCATCCTGTTTTTGTGCTGCTGGATGTTCCACGCCCACGGCAGGACGCCTCGGGGCGCCGAGCCGACTGCAACTGCTGTTCTGCCGGTCAGTCGCTCCGTACCGACCTTTGCCCTGCGTTCTTCCAAGCAGAGGCTTGCTGGGCTGAAACAGCCAGATGGGCATAACCCTAGGTATAGTAGATTTAGCAGTTTGGGTCAGACAGAAGGCGGTCAGTGCTAAAAAGCTGGTTGGTAGACCGATATCGCATCGAACATGCCACCTTGTTTCTTGGTAAATGTATTCCAATCAATCGCTTCTAATTTAACAATGACTTTAATCTCGGGAGATTTATCGTGAATATCGAGGCTATGGCGCAACCCGGCAAGTCCCTGATCTCGCCAACCGATCACATGCTGGTCCTCATCGACTTCCAGTCGCAGATGGCGTTCGCGACGAAGTCGATCGACACGACGCAGCTGCGCAACAACGCCGCGCTCGTCAGTCACGCGGCCAAGTCGTTCGGCGTGCCGACCATCCTGACGACCGTGGCCGAGAAGAGCTTCTCCGGCCCGATGTTCGACGAGATCGTCGCGGCGTTCGAGCATCAGCCGATGCTGGACCGCACGTCGATGAACATGTGGGAGGACGCCGCGGTGATCGACGAGGTCAACCGCATCGGCAAGGAGCGGATCGTGTTCGCGGGCCTGTGGACCAGCGTCTGCATCGTGGGGCCGGTCGCCTCCGCGATCGACCAGGGGTTCGAGGTGTATTTCATCGCCGACGCGTGCGGCGACATCTCGGTCGAGGCGCATGAGCGCGCGGTGCAGCGGATGATTCAGCTGGGTGCCGTGCCGATGACGTCGCTCCAGTATCTGCTCGAGCTGCAGCGCGACTGGGCGCGGACCGAGACATATGAGTCGACCACCGGGATCGCGAAGATTTGGGGCGGCGCCTACGGGCTGGGCGTCACATACGCCAAGACGATGTTCGGTGCCTCGGAAGGCAGCCACGGCTGATCGCGCGACCCCAGCCAGGAGGACGATCCCATGGCGGGTCCCAACATCACGATGTCCCGGCGGTCGGTCGTCCTCGGCTCCGCCAGCGCGGCCGCGACAACGCTGCTGCCGGCAGGTGCCTTCGCCCGATCGCAACGCAACCAATCAAATGGAGTGAGCAAGATGAGCAGCGGATTTGTGAAGACCACCGACGGCACGGACATCTTCTACAAGGACTGGGGTCCGAAGGCCGCCCAGCCGATCATGTTCCATCATGGCTGGCCGCTGTCGTCCGACGACTGGGACGCGCAGATGCTGTTCTTCCTGGCGCAGGGGTTCCGCGTCGTGGCGCATGACCGGCGCGGTCATGGCCGGTCGGCGCAGGTCGATAGCGGTCACGACATGGACCATTATGCGTCGGATGCGGACGCCGTGGCGCGCCACCTGGACCTGAAGAACGCGGTGCATATTGGCCATTCGACGGGTGGCGGCGAGGTGGCGCGCTATGTCGCGCAGCACGGCCAGCCGCAGGGCCGCGTCGCCAAGGCGGTGCTGGTGAGTGCGGTGCCGCCGATCATGGTGAAGACCGAGCGTTATCCGGGCGGCCTGCCGATCGCGGTGTTCGACGGGTTCCGCAGTGCGCTGGCCGCCAACCGTGCGCAGTTCTTTCGCGATGTCGCCGCGGGGCCATTCTACGGTTTCAACCGGCCGGGCGCGACGGTGATGGAGCCGGTGATCGACAATTGGTGGCGGCAGGGCATGACCGGCAGCGCGCTGGCCCATTATGCGGGCATCAAGGCGTTTTCGGAGACGGACCAGACCGACGACCTGAAGGCGATCACGGTGCCGACGCTGGTGATGCAGGGCGATGACGATCAGGTCGTGCCGTACCAGAACGCGGTGGAGTTGCAGGCCAAGCTGCTGCCGAACGCAACGATGAAGCTCTACAAGGGCTATTCGCACGGCATGCTGACCGTGAACGCGGATGTCCTGAACGCCGATCTGCTCGCGTTCATCCGCGGCTGATCGCCCCCCAAGTCCTGACGTTCGGGGAGGTCCGCGCAATGAAACCGTATCTGATCGCGCTTGCCGCCGGCCTGCTGGTGGGCGGCGTGTACGGCCTCCTCGGCGTCAAGTCGCCCGCGCCGCCGGTGATCGCGCTGGTCGGTCTGCTCGGCATCCTGCTGGGCGAACAGGTCCTGCCGGTTGTCCGGCGCGTGCTGGCCGGGGAGCCGGTTGCAGCGTCGGTGGCCGACATCTGCGCGGCACCGGTGCTCGGCCGGTTGCCGGGTGACCGGTCGGCCGACGCCGCGCGGAAGGACGTCGCATGACGCCGACCCGCCGGGAGACGCTGGCCGGCTTGGCGGCGTCCGCGGCCATGCCCGCCTTCGCCGGTGCGCCGTCCGCCGGCCCTCTGCCCGCCGCCACAAGGAAGCCCGCCATGACCGACCTGATCCTCGTCAACGCCCTGGTCACGACCCTCGACCGCGAGAACCCGGAGGCGCAGGCCGTGGCGATCCGCGACGGCCGGTTCCTGGTGGTCGGCAGCGAGCAGGAAGTACGCGCCGCGGCCCCGACGGCGGAGGTGATCAACGCCAGGGGCCGCCGGATCATTCCCGGCCTGATCGACAGCCACATGCATGTCATCCGCGGTGGGCTGAACTACAATATGGAGCTGCGCTGGGACGGGGTGCCGAGCCTGGCGGATGCCATGGCGATGCTCCGCGCCCAGGTGGACAAGACGCCCGCACCGCAATGGGTGCGCGTGGTGGGCGGCTTCACCGAGCATCAGTTCGCCGAAAAGCGCTTGCCGACGATCGCCGAGCTGAACGCGGTGGCGCCGGACACGCCGGTCTTCATCCTGCACCTGTACGATCGCGCGTTGCTCAACGCCGCGGCGCTGCGCGTCGTGGGGTATGGCAAGGACACGCCCAATCCGCCGGGCGGCGAGATCGTGCGCGATGCCGCGGGCAATCCGACCGGGCTGCTGCTCGCGCAGCCGAACGCGACGATCCTGTATGCGACGCTGGCCAAGGGGCCGAAGCTGCCGCCCGAATATCAGCTCAATTCGACGCGCCATTTCATGCGCGAACTGAACGGGCTGGGCGTCACGGGCGTGATCGACGCGGGCGGCGGGTTCCAGAATTATCCGGACGATTATGCGATCATCGAGAAGCTGCACGCCGACGGCCAGCTGACGCTGCGCATCAGCTACAATCTGTTCACGCAAAAGCCGAAGGAGGAACTCGCTGATTTCCAAGGCTGGGTGAAGCAGGTGACGCCGGGTCAGGGCGACGACACGTACCGCCACAACGGCGCGGGGGAGATGCTGGTGTATTCCGCCGCGGACTTCGAGGATTTTCGCGTCGAGCGGCCCGACATGCCGGCGAACATGGAAGGCGACCTCGAACCCGTCATCCGACTGCTCGCCGAACATAAATGGCCGTGGCGGTTGCATGCGACCTACGACCAGACGATCGGGCGCGCGCTCGACGTGTACGAGAAGGTCGCCAGGGACATCCCGTTCGACGGGATCAACTGGTTCTTCGATCATGCCGAAACGATCAGCGATCGCAACATCGACCGCATCGCGGCACTGGGCGGCGGGATCGCGGTACAGCACCGCATGGCGTATCAGGGCGAGTCTTTTGTCGAGCGTTACGGCGCGAAGGCCGCCGAACGCACGCCGCCGATCGCGAAGATGCTCGCCGCCGGGCTGCATGTCGGGGCGGGCACCGACGCGACGCGCGTCGCAAGCTACAATCCCTGGGTATCGCTCAATTGGCTGGTGACCGGTCGGACGGTCGGCGGTCTGGGGCTTTACCCCGGTGCCAACCGCGTGAGCCGCGAGAAGGCGCTCGCCATGTGGACGCACGAGAATACGTGGTTTTCAAGCGAGGTGGGCAAGAAGGGGCGGATTAAGGCGGGACAGTTGGCAGATCTGGCGGTGTTGTCGGGCGACTATTTCGCGGTGCCGGAGCGCGACATTCCGCACCTGCGATCCGTGCTGACGATCCTCGGCGGCAAGGTCGTGTCGGGGGAGGGCGACTATGCGCCGCTCGCGCCGGCACTGCCGCGGCCGATGCCCGACTGGTCGCCGATCGCGACGTTCGGCGGCTACCACCGCACGCCGGAGGCCGCAGCGAAGCTGGCGAGCGCGTGCGGCTGCGCCAGTGCCTGTTCGGTCCACGGTCATAACCATGCAGCCGCGCTGGGACGTGAGGTGCCCGTCGCCGACGTGCAGGGCTTCTGGGGTTCGTTCGGCTGCGGATGCTGGGCGGTCTGATCCATTTGCAAGGGAGACGTTCGATGAAGCGCTTCACGATCCTGTCGGCTATCGCGCTGTTCGGTGCGGCACCCGTCGTGCCGGTCGCGGCCCGGACGGTTCCGGCGGCCGCGGCGACGGCGGATTTCGCGGTCGGCCCGCAGTATGACACGACGCATGTCTATGTCGCGCCGGAGGATTTCGACCGGTTCGTCGCGAGCCTGACGGCGACCTTCGGCGGCACGAGCACGAAGAAGGGCGCGTTTCAGGTCACGCCGACCACCAGCAAGACCCTCTCGCAGCTGGTGTTGACCCCTGCGGGGTCGGTGTCGGTGTTCGGTTTCACGACGCCCATTCCATTCCCGTTCGGCGCCGAACGCAATGGGTATCTCGTCACCGACATCGACGGGGCCGTGGCGTCCGCGGTGAAGCACGGCGCGACGCGGCTGATCGCGACGTTTCCCGACCCGATCGGTCGCGACGCGGTGGTGCAGTGGCCGGGCGGCGTCGGCATGCAGATGTACTGGCACACCACCAAGCCGAACTATCCGACGCTCGCGACCATACCCGAAAACCGTGTCTATCTGACGCCGGACGCTGCCGACGCCTTCGTCCGCAGCTGGACCGGGTTCGCGCATGGCCGGATCGTCTCCGACGACAGGGCGGCCGACGGCGGCGAGATCGGGCAACCCGGCAAGGTCTATCGCCGCATCCGGGTCGCCTCGGGCTACGGCCGCATGACCGTGATGGTGTCCGACAACCAGCTGCCATGGCCCTATGGTCGGGACGTGACGGGCTACGAGGTGGCCAGCCTCCAGGCGACGCTCGCCAAGGCGCAGGCGGCGGGCGTCGAGACGCTGGTCGCGGCGCATACCGAGAACGACCGGCAGTCCGCGATCGTGCGGTTTCCCGGCGGCTACATCGCCGAAGTCCATTCGCCGATCACGCAATGACGACGCTGTCCGCGCGCGATCCGCGCTTCGTCGATGCGATCCTGGACTGGCGCTGGACGGGGTTCCTTGCCCGGCTGGCGCTGGTCGGGGCGTACCTGTTGGGCGGGATCGTCAAGGCGAGCGACTGGCCGGCGGCGGTCGCCGAGCAGGCGCATTTCGGGATGCAGCCGGCCGCGTTCTGGGCGGCGGCGACGATCGCGGTGGAGATCGTCGGGCCGCTGCTGATCCTGTCCGGGCGGCTGGTGTGGCTGGGTGCGGGGATGCTGGGCGCCTTCACCCTGTTCGCCGCGATCACCGCCAACGCGTTCTGGGCGATGCCCGCCGGGCAGGACCGGTTCATGGCGACCAACGCCTTTTTCGAGCATCTGGGGCTGATCGGCGGGTTCGTCCTTGCCGCGATCGTGGCGGAGGCCGGGCAGCGGCGAGGAGCCGGGGGCGGTGCGTAGCCTGGCGCTGCTGGCGATCTGCGTCGCGGCCCCGGTGGCGGCGCAGACGGAGCCCGGCGCCGCGCCGGCCGCCACGGAGGCGTGGCAGGCGCCGACGCTGACCATCACGCGCTACGACGAGCACTGGACCGCGCTGGCCGATCCGGCCGAGCGGGCGGCGCACTGGACCGGCCGGTTCAAATATGTGCCGGTCGGGGCGGAGGCCTGGCTGACCACCGGCGTCGAGCTGCGCGCGCGGAACGAGGCGTATCGCGACAGCCTGTGGGGCGGGGCTGAGGCGCCGGACGACGGCTATCTCTGGCTGCGCGCGATGCCCTATGCCGACCTGCATGTCGGCACGGGGGCGATCGGGGTGCGGGCGTTCGTGCAGCCGATTGCGGCCTATGCCATCGGCGTCGCGCCGTCGGCGGGACCGGTCGACGAGACGCGGGTCGACCTGTTGCAAGGGTTCGTCGACGTTCGGCTGGGCGACGCCGATACGGGCAGCACGGCGGGCGCGGGGGTGACGGTGCGCGGCGGGCGGCAGATGCTGTCGCTGGGGACCGAGCGGCTCGTCGGCACGCGTTACGGACCGAACGTGCCGCTGGCGTTCGACGGGCTGCGCGGGCTGGTGTCGCTGCGCGGCGCGACGATCAGCCTGCTGGCGGTGCGGCCGGTGGCGGCCGGGACGCGGAGTTTCGACGACAGGCGATTCCGCGGCAAGGCGCTGTGGGGGGCGTACATGACGGTGCCGGCGGTCGGCGCGGGTTCGGGGCTTGATCTCTACTATCTCGGGTATCGCAACCGGGCCGCGACGTTCGGCGAGCGGACGGGGCGGGAGGTTCGGCACAGCGTCGGCGCGCGGCTGTTCGGTGGCGCGGCCGGCTGGCACTGGAACATCGAGGGGGTCGCGCAGTTCGGCCGCTTCGCCGGTGGCAGGATCGCGGCGTGGACGCTCGGGTCGGAGGTCGGGCGGTCCTTTCCCGATGCGCCGCTGACGCCGGACGCGGTGCTGCGCGTCAACATCGTGAGCGGCGACAGGCGGGCCGGCGACGGGCGGTTGGGAACGTTCAACGCGCTGTTCCCCAAGGGCAAGTATTTCGGTGAGCTGTCGCCGGTCGGTCCGACCAACATCGTCAGCGTCAATCCGCGCGTCGCGATGGCGATCGGGTCGGGCGTCTCCGCAAGCCTCGCCGGTATGGCTTACTGGCGCTACGCGCGGGCGGACGGGGTCTACGACATTCCGGGCCAGCTGATCCGCGCGCCCGGCACCGCCACCGCGCGCTTCATCGGGCGCGAGGTGGAGGCGTCGCTGGCGTGGCAGGCGACCCCCGAACTCGAACTTTCGACCTCGCTCTCCGCCTTCGCACCCGGCGGGTTCATCCGTCAGACGGGGCCCGCGAAGACGATCACGATGCTGGGGCTCGAGAGCAATTTCCGGTTTTGAAGAAGGATTTCGATCGATGAGTGCTGCGCCCCCTCCATTCGACCCGCGGGTCCCGTTGATGCTGACCCTGTCGGTCGCGACCGGACTGGTCGATGCGATCAGCGTGCTGGGGCTGGGCAAGGTGTTCACCGCCAACATGACCGGGAATGTCGTGTTCCTGGGCTTTGCGACGGCGGGCACGCCGAATTTCCATGCGCCGTCCTATGTCGTCGCGATCGGGGCGTTCCTGATCGGCGCGCTCGCCGCCGGGCGGACGGGCAGGGCGCATGCCGACAAGCCGCTGCGCCGCTGGCTGCTGGTCGCCGCACTGGTCGAGGCGGGGCTGCTCTGGATCGCGGCGGCGGTCGCGACCGGGTTCGACGTGGCGGCGCAGAGCCCGGACGGGCGGCTCTACGCGATCATCGCGCTGACCGCCGTCACCATGGGGTTCCGCAACGCGACGATCCGCCAGCTGAAGATCCCGGACCTGACCACGACCGTACTGACGCTGACGCTGACGGGGCTGGCGGCGGACTCCAGCCTGGCGGGCGGCGGCAATCCGAATATCGGGCGGCGGGTCGCATCGGTCGCGGCAATCTTTGTCGGGGCGGTCATCGGGGCGGTGATTGTGTCGCGTTGGGGGTTGTCGGCCGCGCTGGCGGTGGCCGGCGGATTGGTGCTGGCGGGCACGATCGCCTGCGCGCTGCATCCGCGGTCGGCCGAGCCTGTGGGCGGCTGAGCGGGCGGCCGGCGTCAGTCCGGCAGGTCGTGGAACACGCGGCGCAGGCAGCCGACGATGGCTTCGGGATCGCAGGGTTTTTCGAGGAAGCACCAGGCCCCGTTGGCGTTCGCCCGCGCGGCCATGGCGTCGGTGGCGAACCCGGTCATGACGATGAACGGCGTCGTGACCCCCTGTGCGCGGAGGGCCTCCTGGAAATCGAGCCCGGACATGCCGGGCATGTTCACGTCGGAGATGATGCAGTCGATGTCGCCCGGCAGCACGGCCAGATATGCCTCGGCTGAGTCGTAGGGGCAGGCGCGCAGGCCGAGCGATCGCACCATGTTGCCGACGGCCGTTCGCACGGCGGCGTCGTCCTCGACGATGGCGACGGCGGGGCTTGCGATGCTCATGCTTCCTTTTCCGGGCATGCGCCCATCGCCAAAACGAATGAGGTAGAAACGCCGGCCGGGCGCCGAAACCATATTTAGGTCTAGGTTGCGCTCGGCAAGTCCAGCACGCGAACCAGCTTGACGAGATCCGCGACCATCCGGACGCCCATCTTGCGCATCATGCTGCCGCGGTGGAGCTTCACGGTGATCTCGCTGAGGCCGAGCTTGCCGGCGATCTGCTTGTTCATGAGGCCGTCGCAGACTAGCGTCAGGACCTCGCGCTCGCGCGGGGTGAGCGAGCGGTAGCGCGCCTGGACCGCATCGACGGCGGTGCGGTCGCGGTCGCGGAGCAGCGCGGTGCGGACGGCGGCGATCACATCCTCGTCGCGGAACGGCTTGGGCAGGAAATCGACCGCGCCGGCCTTCATCGCGGTGACGCTCATCGGGACATCGCCGTGCCCGGTGATGAAGATCACGGGGATCGTCTCGCCCTTCACGGTTAGCAGTTTCTGCACGTCGAGGCCGCCGAGCCCCGGCATGCGGATGTCCATCAGCACGCAGGCGGGTGCGGGCGGGGTCGGCATTTCGAGCATGCCGTCGGCGGCCGCGTGCAGCACCGTTTCCAGCCCGAGCGAGCGGAAGAGCGAACTCATCGCCTTCAGGACCATCGGATCGTCATCGACGACCACGACGGTGCCGGCCAGATCGGGATCGACCGCGGCCGCCGTTCCGGGTTCGATGTCGGGGGAACCGGTACGCAACATGCTTCCTTCCAGCGGATGGGCCGAACCGGGTCGTCGCACCCAACGGCCGTCCGGCGCAACCTAACCTAAGGTATCGCCGGATCGTCGGTCCATTGCCGGTCGCGCTTGGCCGCGGGCGCTGTTATCCCTCCGGCCATCGACAGGGGAAGGCGGGTCGCGCGGTGCATTTCGACGAAGAATGGCTGCGCAGCGGTCGGCAGAGCGCACTCCCGGCCGGCAACGGGACGCGCTATCGCCGCGAGGATCGGGCGTCGGGCGAGACCATGATCGTCGCCTGCGGGCCGTGGGAGGCGGCGGCCGACATCGCCGCGCTGGAGCATGAGTTCGCGATCCGCGATCAGCTGGATGCGGCGTGGGCGATGGTGCCGATCGCGCGGATCCGGACCGGCGATGGGCTAAGCCTGGTCTATGACGATCGCGGTTCGTCGAGCGATGGCGGCAGAGGGCAGGACCGCGATATCGGTGCGTTCCTGCGCGGGGCGGAGGCCGCGGCGGGTGCGCTGGACGGCATGCACCGGGCGGGGCTGATCCACCGCGCGCTGTGCCCGGCGCGGATCGTGGCGCACACCGACGGCACCGTCAGGCTCACGGCGCTCGGGTTCTGCTGCCCCGCCCATTCGGATGCGCCGCCGCCGAACCGGCACGAGGCGGACATGCCCTATGCCGCGCCGGAGAGCTTGCGCGGGGTGCAGCCCGGCGGCGATGTCCGCAGCGACCTGTATGCGCTGGGGATCATTTTCTACGAGCGGCTGACCGGGCGGTTGCCGTTTACTGCGACCACTGCCGCCGGGTGGTTGCACGCGCATCTCGCCGCCGAACCGCCGGCGCCGCACCGCGTCCGCAGCGATGTGCCGGAAGCGATCGGTTCGGTCGTGATGAAGCTGATCGCGAAGGATGCCGCCGATCGCTACCAGAGTGCGGCCGCGCTGGTGACGGACCTGCAGCAATGCCGCGAGGCGTGGGACGCGCGGGGCACGATCGAGCCGTTCGCGCTCGGCACGGCGGACGCGCCGCTGCTGAACGACCGGGCGGATGCGTTCGTCGGTCGCGAGGCGGAGACGGCGCGGCTGGGGCAGGCGTTCCGCCGGGTGGCGACGAGCGGTGCGTCGGAGATCGTCCTGATCGAGGGGGCGGCCGGGGTCGGCAAGAGCGCGCTGGTCCGCGCGTTGGCCGGCGCGTTCGAAGCGTCCGCGGTCAACATGGTCCACGGCAAGTGCGAACGGCTGCGCACCGACATTCCCAACCATGCGCTCGGGCAGGCGGTGGAAGCGCTGGTCACCGGCGTGCTGGCGCGCGGCGATGCGGAGATCGCGCGCATGGGGGCGGTGCTGATCCAGGCGCTCGGCGGGCATGGACGCTTGATCGTCGACCTGGCGCCCGAGATCGAACTGCTGATCGGGCCGACGCCCGCGCTGCTCGACCTGCCGCCGCTGCAGGCGAAGGCGCGGTTCCACGCGGCGCTGTCGAACGTGTTCGCGGCCTTCGCCGGTCGCGAGACGCCGCTGCTGCTGTTCGTCGACGACGTGCAATGGGCCGACGACGCGACGGCGGGCTTTATCGAGGCGTTTGCCGCGAGCCTGCCGGCTCATGTCCTGCTGGTGATCGCGTATCGCGATGCCGAGCCGCGGGCCGAGGCGATGGTGGCCGCGATCCGCGGCGTGGCGGATCAGGGCATTCCCGCCCTGACCGAACTCACGATCGCGCCGCTCGGCGTGGAGGACGTCGCGCGGCTGACCGGGCGGGTGCTGGGCCGGATCGGCAACGATGCGGACGCGTTCGTCGCGATGCTGCACGAGCGGACGACGGGCAATCCGTTCTTCGTACGGCAGTGGCTGCGCGCGCTGGTCGATGAGGGCATGCTGACCTACGCCCCGGCGCAGGACCACTGGATCTGGAACCCGGCGCGCGTGGCGGGGCATGGGCAGCCCGAAGACGTGGTCGCGCTGATGATCCGGCGGTTGCAGCGTCTGCCGGCGGCGACGCGCGATCTGGTCGGGCGCGCCGCGCTGATCGGCGGGCGGATCGACGACGCGCTGCTGTCGCGGCTGATGGATGCTGATCCGGACGCGTTGCACCGCCATGCCGCAGCGGCGGCGGAGGCCGGGCTGCTGGTCCGGAGCGGCCCGGGTTATGCATTCCCGCACGATCGGGTGCTCGATGCGGCGTACGGGCTGACCAAGGTCGCCGATCGCGGGCGCGTGCATGCACGGATCGCGACGATCATGCTGGATGTCTGGTCCGACGCCCTAAGCGAGCATGTGTTCGATATCGCAAGCCAGGTGGAGCGTGCCGACCGCGACGCGCTGCCCGTCGCGCAGGCGACGCTGTTCGTGGAGACGCTGATCGCCGCGGCCCGGCGGGCGAAGCTGGCGGCGGCGGTCGACAACGCGCAGGCCTATGTCGCCAAGGCGCTGGAACTGCTCGGGCCGGACGCGTGGCGCGATCGTCCCGACATGGCCTATGCCGCCAGCCTGCTGCGTGCCGAATGCCTGCTTGCCAATGCCCGCCTGATCGATGCGGAGCGGGCGATCGCCGTGCTGCTCGACCACGCGTCCCGCCCGATCGACCGGGCGCGTGCCTATCGGCTGCGCGCGATCCTGCTGACCATCCAGTCGAAGTACGAGGCGGCGGTGGCGGCGGCGCTGGCCGGTCTCGCGCTGTTCGACGTCGATCTGCCGCGCCATCCCACGCCCGTTCAACTGCGTACCGCGTACGATATCGTCGGTGCCAAGCTGGGCGACCGGCCGATCGCGGCGTTGGTCGAACTGCCCACGACGACCGACATCGGCGTGGCGGTGACGATGGAGTTGCTCGCCACACTCTCGTCGTCCTTCTTCATCGAGGACGATCTGAGCTTCCTCCATCTCGCCAAGATGGTGGAGCTGACGCTGGACCACGGGCTGACACCGAGCAGTCCCACGGGGCTCGCGTGGTTCGGCGTCTACATCGCGCGGCATTACGATGCCTATGCGGACGGGCGCGCCTATTCGGAGGTCGCGCTGGCGATCGTGGAGCGGTATGACTACAGCGCGTCGCGCACGTCGGCGCTGGTCGCGCTGGACCAGGTCACGCCGTTCACCGCGCCGCTGTCGGATGCGCTGGCCCATGCGCGTGCGGGCGCGGCGGTCGGGATTTCGACCGGCGACCTCGGCATGGCATGCTATGCCTGCAACCATATCATCACGGACGTCATCGCGATCGGCGAGCCGCTGGCGCAGGTCGAGCGGGACATCCAGGATGGCTTCACCCTGACGCGCCACGTCGGCTATCGCGACGTGGAGGGGATCATCGCCGCGCAGCACGGCCTGGTCCGCGCGTTGCGCGACGGCGACGATCCGGCCGCGGTGGCCGGTCCGGGCGAACAGCGGCTGGCGGACGAGGACGGGCGGCCGATCTCGATCCCGACCATCGCATGGGAGCGGCTCTATGCGGGCATGGGCGAGGTGTATCGCGGGCGATACGCGGCCGCCGCGGCATGGCTGGGCGCGACCGAAGCGCTGATCTGGTCGCTGATCGCGAACATCAACGTCGCCGATTTCCACCTTTTCCGGTCGGTGGCGCTGGCTCATGCGGACGGTGGCGCGCGCGACGTCCTGCCGTGCCTGGCGCGCGACCGCGACCGGCTGGCGGGATGGGCGGCGCTGAACCCGCCGGTATTCCGCAGCAAGATGCTGATCGTGGAGGCCGAGATCGCGCGGCTGAACGGCGACGTGCCGGGTGCGGCCGCGCGCTATGATCGGGCGGCCGCCGCGGCGCTGGCGTCGGGTTTCTCGGGCGAGGAGGCGCTGGCGCACCGGCTGGCCGGCGACCTGCTGGCGACGCACGACATGGCGTCTGCCGCGCGGCATCATTACCGCCTGTCGCGCGAGGCGTTCCGGCGGCTGGGGGCCGTCGCCATGGCGGCGCGGCTCGACGACCGTGCCGCCGTCGCGCCGGGTGCGCCCGGTCATCAGCCGGTGGTGGCACTGGAGCAGGCGCAATTCGACGTCGCCACCGCGCTCGCCTCCGCGCGCGCGGTGGCCGAGGAGATCGTGCTCGACCGGCTGATCGAGACGCTGATGCGGCAGGTGCTGGTCCATGCCGCGGCGCGGACCGGGTTGCTGATCCTGATCTGCGACGGGGTGCCGATGATCGAGGCGCGCGTGCATGTGGCCGATGGCGGCGTGACGTTCGATCGCGTGTCGACCGGCCCGACGGGGGACGACATTCCGATCGGGCTGCTCAACACCGTGTTGCGTACGCGGCGGAGCCTGGTTCTGGACGATGCGCAGCATGACCGCCGGTTCGACCCGACGACGCAGGCGGCGCTGGCCGGGCGGCGGTCGATCCTGTGCCTGCCGCTGATGAAGCAGGGCGACCTGATCGGGCTGCTGTACCTGGAGAACAACCTGGCGTCCGGCGTGTTCACGCCCGGCCTGCTGACCATGCTGGAGATCATCGCCGCGCAGGCCGCGATCTCGATCACCACCGCGACGTTATATGCGGACCTGGTCGAGGAGAACCGGCTGCGCGCGACAACCGAGACGTCGCTGCGGCTGGCGCGAGCGGAGCTTGCCAAGACGTCCCACCTGAATGTCATGGCCAATCTGGCGGCATCGATCGCGCACGAGATCAACCAGCCGCTGGCGGTCATCGTGTCGAATGCCGGGGCCGGGCTGCGCTGGCTGCGGCGGGCCGAGCCCGATATCGCCGAGGTGCAGGCGAGCCTGGAAAGCATCCGCGAGGACGGGTTGCGCGCCGCCGATATCGTGAAGGCGCTGCGCGGGCTGGCCAAGCAGATCCCGGTCGTGCTCGCGCCGATATCGATCGACACGATCATCACCGAGGTGCTGAAGCTCGCCGCGAGCGAGATCGACGGGCGCGGCGTCTCCGTCGTGACGGAGCTGGAGGCCGGGGACGAGTGCGTGGCGGGGGATGCGGTGCAGCTGCGCCAGGTGGTCTACAACCTCGTCATCAACGCGATCGAGGCGATGGACGCGATCCCGGCCGTGGCGCGGCGCCTGACGCTGGCGTCGGTGCGGGGCGGGGACAGCGTCACCGTGACGGTCGCGGACAACGGCCCCGGGCTCGATCCGGCCGCGGTGCCGCGTGTGTTCGACGCGTTCTACACGACGAAGGACAGCGGGATGGGGATGGGGCTGGCGATCTGCCGATCGATCATCGCGGCGCATGGCGGTGTGCTCGACGTGCGGTCGGCGGCGGGCGCGGGCACGACGTTCGAGTTCACCGTGCCGCTGTCGGCCGGGTCCGGAACAGCCTAATCCCGCAACAGCACGCGTTCGACGCGGCGATCGGGCATGAACCACATCAGCGCGACGGCGACGTAGCTGGCGAGGCCGAGCGCCGGGGACAGGAACGAGACGCCGATCCCGGCCGCATAGAGGATGAGCGAGGTCCGTCCCTTGCGATCGCCGCTGAGCGCCACGGCGAGCGGCGACCCCGGACCGTCGTGACGCGCCAGCATGGTCGCGAGCAGGCGGTAGGCCGCCGCGGTCAGCAGCAGGATGAACCCGTAGCTTGCGACCGGCGCGACGGCGTCGCCCGCCTCGCCGATCCAGCTGGTGACGAACGGGATGAGCGACATCCAGAACAGGAGATGCAGGTTCGCCCACAGGATCGGCCCGGTGACGCCGTGCGCGGCCTGGAACAGATGGTGATGATTGTTCCAGTAGATGCCGACATAGGCGAAGCTGAGCAGGTAGCCGAGCAGCACCGGCACGGTCGGCAGCAGATCGGCGAAGCCGGTGCCGTGCGGGACCTTCAGTTCCAGCACCATGATCGTGATGATGATCGCGATCACGCCGTCGCTGAACGCCTCGATCCGCCCCTTACCGATGACCCGTGCGCCCATGCCGGTGTCTCCCCTCCCTCTGGATGCTTATGGATAGCGGACCGGTTCCGGCTGTGCGGGGAGCGGAATGAAGTTCGTTTCGCCGGGTACATGTGGGAAGCGATCCGTTTTCCAGTCCAGCTTTGCCTGCTCGATGCGGTCTTCACGCGACGAGACGAAGTTCCAGAAGATGTGGCGCCGCTCGGGGAACGGCTCGCCGCCGATCAGCATCAGCCGCGCGCCCTGCGGGGCCTGGACGACGATCTCCGCATCGGGCTTCAGGACGACGAGTTCGCCGATCGCGAAGCTGCCGGTCTGGCCGACGACCGCGATCGATCCGCCCACGACGTAGAGCGCGCGTTCGATATGCTCGGCCCGGACCTGATACCGTGCGCCGGGTTGCAGGTGGATGTCGGCATAGACGAGGTCCGAGAAGGTCTTCACCGGCGATACGAGACCGTCGGACCGGCCGGCGATGAGTGTGAAGCGAGTGCCGTCCGCCTGCGTGATCGGAATGTCCTGGGCCTGGTAATGGTCGAAATCGGGCGCGACCTCCTCCCGATCGGCCGGCAGGGCTAGCCATGTCTGCAGGCCGAACAGCTTAGCGTCGGTCGCGCGCACCTCCGGGCTGGTACGTTCGGAATGAACGATGCCCGATCCGGCCGTCATCCAGTTGACCTCGCCCGGGTGGATCGACTGGACGGAGCCGACGCTGTCGCGGTGCAGGATTTCGCCCTCGAGCAGATAGGTGACGGTGGCAAGACCGATATGCGGGTGGGGCCGGACGTCGAGCCCTTCGCCGCCGCGGAACGCCGCGGGGCCCATCTGGTCGAAGAAGATGAAGGGCCCGACCATGCGACGATGCGCGGAGGGAAGCGCACGGCGCACGGTGAAGCCGTCGCCCAGATCGCGGACGGGGGGCAGGATGACCTGATCGACGCCTCCGACGTCGCTGGAACGAATGGACATTTGGTAGGCTCCGGGTTGAACCGCCGGGCCGGACCCGGCGGCAGTCTTGTCAGGCGGCGTCGACCAGGACGATCTCGCTGTCCTCGATCGCGGTGATGCGCAGCGTTTCGACGTCGCGGATCGCGACACCGTCGCGCGCCTCGGCCCGCGTGCCGTTGATCTCGATGGCGCCGGTCGCGGGCACCAGATAGGCGTGACGACCCCTGCCGAGCGCGTAGTCCGCCGTTTCGCCGGCCTTCAGCGACGCGCCGACGACGCGGGCATCGGTGCGGATGGGCAGGGCGTCGTCGTCATCGGCGAAGCCGGATGCCAGGGTGACGAAGCGGCCGGACCGGTCACCCTTGGGGAAGGGGCGGGCGCCCCAGCTCGGCTTCTCGCCGGTCCGGGTCGGCTCGATCCAGATCTGGAAGATCTTCGTCGTGACGTCCTCCTTGTTGTATTCGGCATGCGCGATGCCCGTGCCGGCCGACATCACCTGGACGTCGCCGGCCTCCGTGCGGCCGAGGTTGCCCAGCGTGTCCTGGTGCGTGATCGCCCCTTCGCGGACATAGGTGATGATCTCCATGTCGCGGTGCGGATGGGGCGGGAAGCCGGACTGGGGGGCGATCGTGTCGTCGTTCCAGACGCGGAGGTTGCCCCAGCTCTCACGCTTCGGATCATGATAGTTGGCGAACGAGAAATGATGCTTCGCGTCGAGCCAGCCATGGTTGGCGCCGCCGAGCGAGGCGAAGGGACGAAGTTCGATCATGTCGTGTCTCCTTAAGCGAGCGGGTCAGGCGGACAGCCGGGCGAGGGCGTCGACCTGGCGATCGTTGAAGCCGAGGTCATGGAGGGCGGGGACATGATCCTCCGCGATCCGGCGGCGGCGGCTGGTCGCGCCGACGAAGCTGCGGACTGCCTCCAGCCGGGGATCGGCGAGCGGGCGGGGGCCCTCGATGCCGGTCAGTGCGCGGTATAGGCGGCGGGCGACGCCTGGCTTACCGGCGGTCCCGCAACCGCAACGCGATGCGTCGTTCAGGGCCACCGACACGGCCTGCCATTCGAGCCGGGTCAGATCGGGACCAGTGTCTGTACCGTTCCTCATGCTGTCCTCCCTTCATTCCGATGCGGTGGAAATAGGCGATCGCGACCCGCTCGATCAGTCGGATAAAATGATCCCGAACGTTCGACGATGTTGAAATGCCCGTTGTCGGCGCGCCGCCCGTCATCGGCTGCGGCGTCTGCAACCACGCGAATACCGCGTGCCGACCCTTGCGGCGGCCTAATAGAAGCGCGGGATGGGGCCGCGCTGCGGCGTCTGGTCGGGCAGGTCGACCGCAATGTCGTCGACATAGCACCAGCCCCAGCCTTCGGGCGGATCATAGCCCTCGATGATCGGGTGGGCGGTGGCGTGGAAGTGGGCGCGGGCGTGGCGGTGCGGCGACTGGTCGCAACAGCCGACATGGCCGCACGCACGGCAGAGCCGCAGGTGCAGCCACGCGCTGCCAATCCGCAGGCATTCCGCGCAACCCCGCGCATTGGGCGTCACGTCCCGGACGGTGCGGGTGTGGGTGCAGGACATCATTGTACCTCCCGGACGAGCTGTTCGGCGAACATGCCGTGGATCTGCGCGACCACGGCGGCACCTTCGCCGACGGCGGCTGCGACGCGCTTGGTTGAGCCGGCGCGGACGTCGCCGATGGCGAAGACGCCGGGCATGCTGGTTTCGAGCGGCAACGTGCCGGCCCCGGTTAGCACGAAACCCTTGGTGTCGGTTGCCACGCAGTCGCGGACCCAGTCTGCGTTCGGGTCCGCGCCGATGAACAGGAAGAGGTGCCTCACGTCGCGCCGGAGCAAGGTGCCGTCACGCCGGTCGCGGAATGTGGCGGCGGTTAGCCCTGTCTCGCGGCTGCCTTCGAGTGCGACGATTTCGCTACCGATGTGCAGCACGACGTTTGGCAGCGCCGTGATGCGATCGATCAGGTAGCGCGACATGGTTTCCGCCAACGGGCGGCGGACGACCAAATGGAGCGTCCGGACCTGCGGTGCCAGGAACACGACGGCCTGGCCCGCCGAATTGCCGCCGCCGACCAGCACAACCTCCTCACCGGCGCACAACCGCGCCTCGACCGCGGAGACCCAGTAGGAAACGCCGGCGCCTTCGAATTCGGCCAGGTTCGGCACGTCGGGCTTGCGGTAGCGTGCACCCGACGCAATCACGACGGACCGCGCCTTGATCGTGCGATCGCCGGCGCATCGCAGGCGCAGTTCGGACGTCTCGCAGTCCAGTCCGGCGACCGCGACGGGGATCGCGATGTCGGCCCCGAACTTCAGCGCTTGGTTGAACGCGCGGCCGGCCAGGGCCTGGCCCGAGATGCCGGTCGGGAAGCCGAGATAGTTCTCGATCCGGGCCGATGCGCCGGCCTGTCCACCCATGGTGCGCGCGTCCAGCACGATCACCGAGAGGCCCTCCGACGCCGCATAGACCGCGGTCGCAAGCCCGGCGGGGCCGGCACCGACAACCGCGACGTCGAACAGCCGGTCCGGATCGATCGTCGGGACAATACCGAGGCAGGCGGCGAGTTCCTCGTCGCTCGGGCGTTTGAGGATGGGACCGGTGGGGCAGACGACAAGCGGCAGTTCGGAGGGCAGGACCCCGATCCGTTCGACCAGCGCGCGCCCTTCCTCGTCCGACCGGACATCGAGGACGAGGTTGGGCAGGCCGCTGCGCCCCAGGAAATCCTGCAGACGCAGGACGTCCGGGGTGCCGGGCATGCCGATCAGGATGGTACCCGCGCCGCCTGCCTCGATCAGGCCAACCCGCCGGAGGATCAGCGCGCGCATCACGATTTCGCCCAGGTCCGCCGACCCGACCATGAGCGCGCGCAGGTGCGCGGGATCGAGCGGCAGTGCGGTGCAGCCGTCGGGTCCCGCCCGCCCGGCCGCGATCGACGGTCGGCCGGCAAGCTGGTTCACCTCGCCCGAGAACTGCCCAGCGTGATGGACGGTGATCGGTGCCTCGCGGCTCAGCCCGTCGCGGCGGAAGACCTCGATCGTGCCGTCGATGACCAGCCAGGCGGGGGCACCATGATCGCCGATCGCGTAGAGCGTGGCACCAGGGTCAAAGCGCTGTTCCGGGCCACTGGCGAACCGGCGCGCGGTTTCGACCTGCGCCTGGTCGAGGACAGGAAAGCGTTGATGCTCGCGCGTGTCGATCATGGACCTGCGACCCCTCTGATTATCCCGCTTCATCGCTTCGTTTGAGAACGACACGGTCGTACGTTGGTCTTCTCATCACGCTTTTTCGGACGGTACACCATTATACGGAGGTGTCGGCGGACGCGGTCGGCGGCACCGTGTTTCAACGGCACAATTCAGCGAGTCAGGCTGGCACACATCTGCGCACCGCGGTTCTCCGCGCGTGTCTGGAATTGAATTGCTGATCGAGCTCTGCCGCCGGAGAAAATAGACCCCGGTCTTCGGATGCTTCCACGGTGTCGCCGTAAGTGCCATCTCAGTGCGCGCTGCATCAGCAGGCGGCAAAGGATTGCTTGATCGCGCCAGTCCGCGCCTAGAGCGTGGATGGTGACCCCAACGGGAATCGAACCCGTGTTTTCGCCGTGGAGCCATATTGTTCAGCAATAACAACGGTATTTACCCCATAGGTGTCGTCAAGCGTGGTTATGCATATCAATGCGTTAGAGAGGTTGGGGTAAAGAATTTGGTCGCCTTCGCGCCAATGCAAACCGTTGGGCTTCCTCGTCGAACGGTCTAAGAACCCTTCTGCCCAGGCTCACGCCAACTCGATGGTCTATTCGCGAAAGGTGCCTTGCTTGGCCTCAAACCACACACCCTCGGACGGGAACGCTTTACCCACCCCGGCCGGGTGGTCATCGAGCTTGTCAGCATTCGCAGCACCGCTGGTCGTTGCGCTTACCGGAATGTTTTACCTGGGCGGTTACATTCACAGGCAACTTTTACTGAGCTTCTTTGGCATTTCACCGGCGATGTTCACGGAAAGTATTCAAACAACAATTGCTCGCGGGTATATCTCTGTTCTTCTTCAGCTAATTCTAATAGTCGTTGGTGCTATTGTGGTCGTGATATTCAACTACGTTTGGCGCTCTGCTCTACACAAGTGGTTTCCAAACAGATTCCGTAGCCCCTCTGCAAGAAGGGTTTACCTACGCAAGAAGCTGAATGGTAAACTTTTCAAAACTGTGATGGCATTTGGTGGCATTTATCAGCTTCTTATCTTTGGCGCGCTATCCGGAATGGGCACAGGGACGTTCTCTGCGACAAGGATAGTTTATTTATTAAATAAAAAGTGCGCCAACGGATGCTACGCTTATCATTTCGGAAAAAAGCGTGCGATTGGTATACTGCTTCTATCGGACAATAATTATACGATGGTCCAATCGATTGACGGCACGCGTATATTCGCGACGAAAGACTTAACAGCTGTCCATCCTTACGGAAGGCCGTCAATCTTGCCGCCAATTTGAAGGGCTCTGTCGTGTTGCGATTTGTATCGCAACTCTGGTCCCAAACCAGATGCGCTACCAGGCTGCGCCACTCCCCGACTGCGGTTTCCCTAGGCGAACCTGCCTTACAGGCGCAAGCGAAAGGTTCTTCGGACGGCATGCTACGGCATCAAACGGCATCCTCCGGGACGCTGAGTCCCGGAATAGTCCCGGAGGATGTTTCCGCCCTGTTCCAGCCGGCCTCGCCTACAGCAGCAGGTTCGTGGCCGGCAGGGGAGCCCGACCACCACTGATGACCAGCTCGGTGACCCGTGTCGCGCCGGCAGGGGTAGGCGAGGAGATTGACCAGGTTGTCTCGATCTCGTCGATCGAGAAGGCTGCAAATGTCGCCCGAACCTCGGGGGTGTCGTTGAGCGAGAGGATGAACCGGCCCTCAACCGACGTGAGCAACTCGGCCATCCGTCCAAACTCGGCTCGGCTGAAACTGTCAGGACCATAGTCCGATTCGCACCCCCAGTAAGGCGGATCGAGATAAAACAGCGTACCCGGGGCGTCATACCGCAGGATGATCTGATCGTATGGCAATCGCTCGATCACGACGCCCGACAACCGTTCGTGGAGCTCAGCAAGCATCGGCTCAAGCTTCGATATATCGAATCGTCCTGGAGTAGCCGGGCTGACGCCGAAGGCCCGTCCCTCAATCTTCCCGCCGAATGCGAGTCGCTGAAGATATAAGAACCGGGCTGCTCGGTGGAGATCCGTCAGTCGGTCCGCCGGCAATGCGAGCAGTCGCTCGAACTCCACCCGGCTGGTCAACCGCCAACGTAAGATATCCATCAGGAACGGATAGTGCTCCTGCAGGACCAGGAACAGGTTCGCCACATCGCCCGACAGGTCGTTGATGACCTCGGCCGCTGGCCGGCGCGATCGACGCAGGAATATGCCGCCCATGCCCACGAACGGCTCGACGTAGGTTTGGCAGGGGATCGCGTCGATCATCTTGCAGAGGCGGCCGGCGAGATTGCGCTTGCCGCCTAGGTAGGGGGCGACCGGTCGGACCGGACGCACTTCGATTGTTGGATACATGTTGGATTTGCTGCTTTCTGTAGTGCCTGCCCGGCGTCGCCGGGTGCGGGCGCATGCGGCTGGTCGACCGCGCGTGACGGGGCAGCTCCCGTCGGTTGCCGTGTTGGCGCACGGCACCCCCGCTCGGCCTACCGGTCGGCGGGTGTGTTCATTATATCCGGTGCATGACCCGGCATCGTCTTACCGTCTTCGACCGACCACGAGGACCGTGGCGGGAGACCCGAGAGCAGGCGATGGAAGATGCCGTGGCGGCACGGCTCGCATCTTGGGACGAGACGAAGCGCGAGCATTTCGTAGCGGTCCCAACCGACATCGTCACGGACTGGGAAGAGCCGGGGCAGCGGCACCCGCTGGCGGACACATGACGCCGGACGAACTGCCGCCGCCCATGGAGTGCGACGGGGTCCATCACGAATGGTCGTATCCGCCGCAGGCCGAGGGCGAGCCGTTCCGCGCGGTCTGCCGATATTGCGGTGTGCGGGCCGTGGTGATCAAGGGCGCATGGGTTCTCGAGGCCGACATCGGCGACGGCTGACCGCGAATCGCTTTCCTACACGTGTTCCCTATGCGTTCTCATTCCGCATGGTTGGTCCACCCAAGTCTCTTCGCGATCTCCGCAAGATCGAAGCGAACCTTATCGTCACCTGCCGGGCGTGCCGGCACTCGCGCGAGTTCGACCGAGAGGCTCTGATCGCGGACCTAATGCGCCGGCGCCGCAACCTCGACTGGTACCTGCTACACCACCACTTCCGTTGCGCGTGCGGGTCGAAGGACGTGCGTCTATCGGTCGTCGCGTTCGCCGATAAGCTGGGTGACGAGACGCGGCAGCGGTTCGCCGAGGCGCTCGAGCTCGTCCGGTGGTCAGTCGGGCGAGCAGGGAAAGAGCCGATCCAGACGGAGGCGCTGCGCGTCGCTCTGGCCCGGCTTTCCTGTCATTGCGCCGATCCGTCATGGTGCAACCGCCTCTATGAAGACGCTGGCGGCAGCAACCCGATCGCGGTCAGCGCCAGCGTTTATGGTGGTTGGCGTGGCATCCTTCGTCAGCTCGGGTTGCCCGACGAGTGAGGGCTGACCTACAGGCCCTCGATGATCACCCGCCTACTTCGTTTCCTGACGCGCCTTCTCGGCCGCGATCAGACCAAGCAACTGCAACCGGATCCCGCCGGCAACGCCGTACAGGTCCAGCGCCCCGATCAGGCACTGCTGCCCGCTCAGCGTCCCGTCAGCGTTGCGCGGTATCGGGGGAAGCGTCGGCGGCGGCGCCAGCAGACTCGCCGGTAAGGCCACGGTTGGCGCTGTCGCGGGCACGGTCGAGCAGCTGCACGCCATCAGCATCAACGCAGATGCTGCGATAGACAGGACGGTCGACGATCTTGATCGCATCACGGTAGATGGTCCTTTCGGTGGTGACCTGCTCGGTGCGAGCGGTGGCGGCCTGTCCGGCCAGCCTGTCGGTGGCGGTGCGGATGCGATCGGCCGCAGCGACCATCCGTGCGGCCGCCTTCGCGTGTCGGGCCTCAACGTCAGCCTTGCCGCGCGCGTAGCCGCGATGGTCAATCCAGAAGTAGGCGGCGGCCAGCCCCGCTACGATCGCGAGGTATGGCCAGATCCTGCGCAGGATCAGCAGCAACCCGGCCGTCACCGGCTCCACTCCGGAATATCGACCGTCTGGCCCGTAAGTGCGTGGGTGCAGTCCGATAGGAACTGGATGCGGCCATCGACGACGAAGCTGTGACAGGTCTCGGGCGGCGCGCCGTCGACCCCTGCGTCACTGCCGTTGTAACCGACCAGGATCGATGGCGTGAAGGTCGGGCGGACTGCGTCGCCGTTCCACCCCCAGCGTGGCCCGCCGCCCTCGCCGACGAACACCTGATGCGCGCCATCGCAGCCGGGACACCAGAACATAAGGCCGCCGCCCTCGACGGAGCGGAGGATGGGCGAAAGCGCGCTCACCGCGCCAGCTCGAAATGAGGGCTGTCCGTTTCACCCTTCTCGCGCGGCTTGCCGTCGCCGTCCCAGTCCGCGCCCCATCGGATCTCGACGCCCTCGACCTCCGCCGCGGCCATCACCAGCTTCGCCATCTGATCGAACCGATCATAGTCGTTCCAGTCGATCGGGTAGGGTGCGAGGTCGACCGCGTGACCGTAGCCGTCCTTCTGCTTCCGATGCTTCGTCGAGAGCGGGTTGGACAGCCAGGTGACCTTCGCCAGCTTGGGCTGGGCGTAGCTGGTCGGGATCCCCTTCGCCGCCAGCTGCGCGGCGGTGCGGCCCTTGCCCCAGTTCGCATAGGCGTCCTGATCCGAACGGACACCTTCCAGGACCGTGAAGTCCTCTGTCGACCGTGCCATCAGCGCCGCGCGCTTCACGACGCGGGCCAGGTCTGGATGCACGCCGGCGAGGCGCGCGACGGATCGCGCACCGAGAGTGATGCTCATGATGATCTCCGATGTCAGGTGGCCCGCGGTCCGCACGGGCGGCGGTAACGATATTTTAAGCGGGGGAGGTCTAGAGGTGAGGCAGCCAGGGTAAAGTTTGGCTCACCCCGCCGCGATGTCCCCCCTAGGATCGCGGCGGGGATTTCCCCTTCTACTCGGGCTTGTCGTCCGGCCCCTTCATGGCCGCACGCACCACACCCACGATCAGTCGGAACGTGCCGAACCCGGTCCACCCAGCGGCGATACCGGCACCGAGGATGAAGTAGACCGGCCAGTCATATTCGGCGGCCAGCGCGCCACCGAGCGCACCGAACGCGGGGAGCATCGTCAGCTCGACCATGATCTGCTTGCGACCGACGGGAAGATCCTGCTCCATTCGCCGACCCAGCCGGCCGATCTGCCCGGACGCGACGGCGAACACCATCAGCGCGAACACCCACCAAGTGTCAGGAACCCTCATGGCCGCACCGCCGTGACGATGCCGATGCCGAGGCCCATCAACGCGAAGGCAATGCTGACGTAGATGCTGAGCGATCGCTTCCGCGTCACCGCGGCATGAACTGCCGACATGCCCAGCGACAACGCGATCGCACCGGCGAAATCCATGCTGCGGTCGAAGGCGTTCCAGCGATCCGGCAGACGCGCCACTAGCTGCACGACGTCGCCGACACTACCGAACGACAACCCCAGCCCGATCAGCGTCATGCCGCCGAACAGCAGCACCCCGGACCACCGCGTCGTCAACGCGATGATAAGGTTCGCATATTGCGCATCGAGGCTCGCGCCGAACCACCGCCGACGGTCCGCCCATGTGGCCTTCCGAGCGCGGGTCATCCGCCTGATGCTGTGAAGCACCGGACGGAGGCCGTGTAGGCTGACCGCTATGAACCGCAGCGCGGACAGGAAGATGATCCAGACCGCGGTGACCCCGACGACATGGACAACGGAAGGATCGGTCACAGGTCGCACGCCTGCGGCCGCACCGGCACGAGGCCGACGACGTGGGTCGTATTCATGATCGGGTGCTCCTTGGATTACGCCGGCGGCGCGGGGTTCAGTGGCCTGTGATCAGGCGTCGCGCAGGGCAGCGAGCATCATCACGGCCAGCTGCTCGTACCGAACGGAGTAGCGCGTCACCGGCTGACCTTCCGCGTCCAGCTGGGGACGCGTGTCGGTCCGCACGACCCGCTCGACCTTCTGCGTGCGCGGACGCTGATAGGTCGCTTGCCGCTCGGGCGTGCCCGGGATCGTCACGACCGGTTCGGCGGGACCGCGGATCAATCGGCCGATCCAGCCGCGCTCGCCGGGCATCGTGCGCGGCCCGATCGCCGGCAGCATGACGGGGTTGCCGTCCGTGTCGACGATCGGCAGATGGTCGACGACGGGAACGCGCCTGGTCACCGGCTCGCGGATCAGGGTAGCGACACCGTCGACGACCTCGACACGCTCGTCGTCCTCAGTAACCTCCTGCGTCACCGGCTCGTCCACCAACTCGCGAACCTCGAATGGCTCCATCACTGGATCCTCGCCGATCACGCCGTACCGCCGCCAGTCGAGGCCCTGCGCTTCGAACGCCGCGATCAGATCCTGCGCGATGATGCCGAAGTGCAGCCGGGCATGGTCCTCGCCCTTTGCTGCCACGGCGTCGAGATACTGGAACACGACCAGCGGCAGCCCGCGCGCGACCGCCTTCTCCGCGTCGCTGATCGGGCCGCGGGTGTGCTTCAGTCGGGCGTCCGAGCCGACCGTCGGGTTGTTGGCGAAGTAGCTGTTGTTCCAGCGCCGAATCGCCGACCCTAGATCGTAGCCCGCATCGACGAGCGGCAGATGCGTATGCGTACCAAACCAGATCGACCGGACCGAGATCGCGCCGTTGCCGACACCGCCGTTGCCGCCCTCGGCTTCGATGCGGCTATCGTAATCGACGTTGGTCCCGCTGCTGTGGAAGTCGATATGCGGCTTGCCGGCAATGGACAGCGAGCCCAGCTCAAGGCCCGCGTTCGGGTTGTACAAGGACAGGTTGCCGTCGGTCCAATCGCTGTTCTGGGTCCGGAACACGGACCCGGTGAAGGCAGTGTTCCGCATGTCGATACCGTTCGCCAGCACCGGCGTGTCGTCGAGCCGCAGTAGCGTACTATCGCTGCCGAGCGGATTGCCGCCATTCTGGGCACCGACGTGGATGCCGAACCGGGCGCCGAGGTTCGGGCCGATGATCGCCGAGATGCTGAGCGCAGCATCGATCAGTGCGCCGCGCGTCTGCACATAGTCCGCGATCTGGATGCCGCTGCGGTACTGGACGGTGCTGCCGGCAATGGTGACGCAATTGCTTTCGAAGGCCGTGGCGTTGAAAACGCCGTACGCCCCGCTCTCAATTTGCGTGATCGACGACATGCCGAAATACGCACCGAGCGGGGCGGACGGGGTGCCGCCGTCCCCGGTGAAGGTCTGGGACTGCCCCTGCACACCCACAAAGTTGCGATCTGGATTGTCGCCGGCTGTTGGCGCGCGCTGAAATGTCGAGCCCTTGACCGCGTGCCGGCCGCCGCGGGCAGTCGGGCCACCGAAGTGCAGATCCGCGTTGAACGCATTGACCTTGGAGCTGAACCCGCTGTTCGGGACCGTCTGCGAAACCGCGTCGTCGTCCACGACAACGCCGGAATAGACATATTCCCGCGCGTTGGATGACGCGGCGGAGCCGGCGATCGTCAGCTGGGGGTCACCACCCGACCCGACGATCAACGCAGCGATCTGGGTGAAACGGTCAAGGCAGGGAAAATAGACCACCCGCCCGTCCGCCATCTGCATCGGGTAGTATCCGAGATCGCCGGTCTTGCCGCCCTCCGCATTGAAGCTGTCCGGGTCATCCCGCGTGCCAGCGAGAAAGTTGCTGTTTCCGCCGATGACGCCGCCTTGACGCCCGACCAGCGTCGAGACGCCCTGCAGAAGCTCGGCGGGAATGGCCGTATCGGTCATGGGATTTCCTCAAATTGCTTCTGGCGCAGTCCGCCGACGCCGCTTGGATTGTTGGTTGTTGTCCCGGTCGTGCCGCCATCACCGGAGCTATCGCCGTTGATCTGCCCGCCACCGCCAGCGCCCGCGCCGGGACCTTCCCCCGGCGGCGCGCTGATCCAGATCTGGGTAAAGGCCGTTCGGACGCGTTCGGTGATTTCCTCGTGACGGGCAGACGACCGAATGTTCGCGCCGCCGGTGCAGCGCACCTGGACGTCGTACTGAGCTTCCGCGGCGATCGGCACGCTGTCCGAGAAACCCCAGGCCATCATCTGCCCGACAGGCGACACCGCAATTGGCAACCCGTTCGCACCACCCCAAACGACATGCCCGTCCTGCACCCGGACGATCCGGTAATAGGCAGCGCCGTTCGGGCTGCCGATGTTCTGCGCATGGAACGACACGAAGCCCGTCATGGGCGACCCGTCGCGGCTGACGATGCCGACGCCCATGAACCCGGTGAACGTCGTCTGGCTGTTGTCGTTCGACGCCGCACGATCGTAGAGCGACATCTGGCCGGTTGCGCCGAAGGAGACTTCCTTCTCGGTGACGGTCTCGGCGACCAGCCGGCCGACCCGGAAGTTCGGGGCGTAGACGCCGAGCGGATCGTTCGCGTCGATCACGAACAGCGCGTTGCCGTTCGGACCCAGGAAGGTGACGTTGTCGTATCGGAAGGTAAGCGTGCCGACCGTGCCGTCGTTCGTCTCTACTCGGCCGACAACATACCCATCGACGTCGATGCCGAAGACTGCCTTGGCGACGATACCTCTCGACGGATCCGGGTCGACGATGATCTCTTTCAGATCGGTGATGGCCCCCTTTACACCGCCGGTGCCGTCAGGCCCGACGACCTCAAGCTCGAGTGTCTCGAGATCGATCGCCTTGGCGAGCGTTCCATCCGTAGTTATTTCGCGAAGGTCGGCAATCTCGCCCTTGATGCCACCGGTGCCGTCCGGTCCTTTGAACTCCAGTTCCAGCAGGTCTAGGTCCGTCGCGGTCGCGAACGTCCCGTCCGTGGTGATCTGTTCGAGGTCCGTGATCTTCCCGCGGAGCCCCTCGGTCCCGTCTGGCCCGACTATGATCAGCTCAAGCGTTTCGAGATCGGACACGCTTGCGAAAGTGCCGTTCGTGGTGATCTGCTCCAGGTTGCCGATGCGCCCCTTGAGCCCGCCGGTGCCGTCCTCACCCGCCACATCCAACGTCAGATTGCGCAGCGCGGTTGCGGTCGCGAAGGTGCCATCGCTGGTGATTGTTTCGAGGTTCGTGATCTTGCCGAGGATGCCGCCCGCGCCGTCCGCCCCGCCTACGGTCAGCGCCAGTTCGTTGAAGCGTGTCGCGGTGATCAGCGTCCCGTTGGTCGTGATCTCTTCGAGAGCAGTAATCTTGCCGGCGGTGGTGCCGAGCGACACGTTAATCGTCGAGAGCCGCGACGCCATCGTTTCACTCGGTCCGAGCTTCACCCGGTCCAGGTTCAGGATCACGCTCTGACCGTCCTGGCCGAAGATGCCGAGGATGTCGAAACGATCCAGCGTCCGTGCCTCGCCAAGCTGGCGGTCGACGACCTCCTGCCGAACCACGACCTTGATCTTCTGCCCGTCGACCAAAGTGCCGGCTTCGCGGGCCAGCCGCTCCGCATCAGCGATCACGATGCTGCGCAGCGCCGCCTCAATCGACGCATCGCTGCTGACTTCCAGCGCATCCGCGCGCAACTTGACGGCGTCCACGGCGGCCGCGGCCACCTGGCCGACTTCGTCCAGTTCGCGGATAGATTCCTGCGCCGCGGCGATCGTCGCATCGAACTGCGTCAGGTCGTAGAGTACGTCGCCGACGTTCTTGTCAGGTCCGAACGAGGAGTTGGGGTCGGCGGTGTTGGTTGCCCCGTCGGCAGGCTTCGGCTTCGCCGGATTGCTGTCCCGCACGTCCTCCCAATTGACGCCCAGCGGCGTGATGGGCGCGGCCTTGCTCAGCCCCTCGATCGACAGGCTCAGCTTGCTGACGCCGTCCGCGACCTCGACCGAGAAGTCCTTGAAGAACCCGTAGATGGTCAGGCTGTCGAGCCCGGACTGACCGATCCACAGGCACGGTCGCGCGCGCACCCCCGCGATCCGGCTGGCGACAACGTCGAGCGCGTCGGTGCGGATCAGCGCCTTGGCCGTCATGCGCTTCGCCCAGGCGCGCTCGACGACGGTCACCTCGCCGAAGTCGTCGACGACCTTGCGGCTGAAGTCCGTGATGCCGGCGGTCGGCGACGCCTCGGTGATGCCCAGCCCGACACATCGACCGATCAGCAGCGTCCCGACCGACACCGCACCATCGCCAGCGATCCGGACGTTCACCGGGCCGGCCGGCAGGTCGAGGAAGGTGAGGGTGCCTGCGCCGGCCTGAACCGTCCGATCATAACCGAGCGCCTGCACCCGCACCGTCGCCGCCTTCACGTCGAGCAGCGCGACCGCACCGGCTGTGCCGGCATCCAGCGTCACGACGATCGCGCCCGCCGCCGTCGTCACCGTGCCCAGCGCCTGGTCGAACATCGCCCAACGGTTGGTCGGGCCGAGGTCCAGCCAGCGCCCGGCCGGGGCAGCCGGATCGTTGCCGAGGTTGCCGGAGGCGAGGCTCTCGTAGATCCGGTGCGTCGATCCGCGGATGACCCGCGCACCGATCGGATAGGGCGTCGCGGCGTCCCACGCCGGGGCGTCGGTCTCCGGCACGCTGCTGACCGCCAGCACCGCGTCCGTCACCGTGACGGGCTGGAGCAGCTGCAGCGTCGACGCGCGATCGTCGGGCGCGGGATCGCCGCCCGCATCGACCGCCGCGGCCGACGACGCGATGCCCTCGATCGACATCGAGCAGAAGCTGACCGACGTGCCCGGCAGGTCGATCTGGAAGTCCTTGTAGAACCCCTGGACCTGCAGGCTGGCGTACCGCTCGTCGGCGACCCAGAGCGCGGACGTCGCGCGCAGCTCGGCCAGCCTGCGCTGGAGCGCGTCGACGTCGGGGGACGGAACCGCCAGGCGCACCGACATCTTGCGCGCGAACCCGCGCTCCACGACGGTCGTCACACCGAAGTCGTCGGTGACCCGGCGGCTATAGTCGATGATCCCGATCGTGGCGCCGGTCTCGGTCGTGCCGAGGGCGATACTCTCGCCTGAAGGCGTCACCACCCTCATGCGGCGACACCCGTGACGCTGATCGCCTCACCTCCGTTCGGAGCCGTGACGGCCTCCAGACGGCGATCAATTCGGCCGGTGTTGCCGGCGATCGTTGCGTTTCCGCTGTTGGTATCGGCGCGCAGCATGGCGACCTCCTCACGCAGGGCCTTCACCTCGGACACCAGGTCCGCCGTTGGGCTGGTGCTGCCGCTCGCGTCCGACGTCGCCGCGGTCAGCGCCGCCGGGATCGCGCCGTCGACGGCGTCCGCGCCGCCCAGCCCGTCGATCGCGCCATAGGTCGCCTCCAGCATCGCGGCCGTCTCCGCCTGGACGCGGTCCAGTTCCTGCCGACTGGTCGCCGCCAGCGTCGCGGCATCGAGCAGCGACTTCGAAAGCTGGGGCAGATTTTTGGCCGCATCCATGTCGCCCGCGCGCGCTGCCGAGTTCGCCGCGTTGAACTGCCCCATCAGGCTCGCGAAGCTGTTGTCGCCCGCGGCATCGGTCAGCCCGCGGATCCGCTTCACTTCGTCCATGATGCTGTCCCCGACGCCCTTCCAGGCATCGCGCAGCTGCTCGGCCGCCTTGGCGGCTTCCTGCGCATCCTGGACTGCCCAGACCTGCTCCTGCAGCGGGCGGTTGCTCGGATCGATCTTGGCAAGCTCCGCCGCTCTGATCGCGGCGGTGTCGCCCGCCAGATCGAGCAGCTGCTTCTGCAGGTCCTCGCGCTCGCGCACGATCGCGGCGGCCGACGCCGCACCGTCCAGCGACCCCTTCAGGTCGGCGAAGGCGGGCGCAAGCTGGATCAGCGTGGCGTACATCTGCTGACCTGCCGCCGTGGACAAGTCCTGCGCGTCGACCAGCGCCCGATATCCGGCCAGCGTCTCGGGCATGGCGACCCCGAGCCCCGCAAACGCGCGACCCATCTGCGCGGTCTGCGCAGCGGCCTGTTCGGCGTCCGAGTAGAACGCCTGGAAGTAGCTGTCCGCCGCGCTGGTGAAGTCCGACACGCTGTCGAACAGCCCCGCGACCGCCATGTCTATGTCGACGCCCATCGTGCCGGACGTGACGCCCAACTTCTGGAACACCGCGTCGACCTGCTCGACAGTGGACGCGACCCGCACAAGCGTCTCGAACGCGCCCTCGCCGACCTGCTGGAAGCGCGACAGGCCGGGGATCGCGGCCTCCGCCATGCCGTCCGCCGCCGCGCCGAACACCGCCTCCAGCTTCTCCTGGATCTCGGTGCCGGTCAGGCCCTTCAGGTCGATCTTGCCGATATCGACGGTGAAGCCGAGCAGGCGATCCTGCACGGCGGCGAGCGACTGGCCGAGTGGCGCGGCCGCCGCGCCGATCGTGTCGTAGAACTGCCGCAGCAGCAGTGTGAACTGGTCCTCGATCCCGGCGTCCGCACCGGTCAGGCTGGTGCTGTACTTCGTCGACGTGGTCAGCCCGAACAGCTTCTTCTTCTTCTCGACGTCGCTGTAGTAGGACGCGTCGAACCCGCCGGACAGGATGTCGCCGACCGACTGGCTGTCGCCGTACAGGCCGCTGGCCACCACCGTCGTCTTGCTACCGAAAAGACTGCCGAGCAGGCCGCCGATGACCGGGATCTTGCTCAGCATCGATCCGACGGCGTCGGTCTTGAAGCCCTCGTTGACGCCGCCGCTGGCGTCGATGTTGCCGGCGCGCACGAGGAGCGTCGAAAGGCCGCCCAGGCTGCTCTCGATCGAGCGGAGCGACGACAGCATGCCGCGACTGACGCCGAGCGTGGCGTCGTTGATTTCGCCCAGCATGTCGATCGACCGCTGGATGCTTTCGCTCTTGGCATCGGTATCGCCCAGCACGGTGCCGGTGCCCTCGTTGGCTTTCGGCAACGTGTTCGTGCTGCCGCCCCCGCCGCCGAGAATCGCGACGCCGATGCCGACCAGCGCCGCCGCGGTCGCCGCCATCGCGGCGATGTTGGCGGGGAAGGGTAGCTGGCTCTGCTTGGCAACGCCGACCGCGCCTTCAGCCGATGCCTTCACCGCCGCGTTTGCCACCGTCACGGCCATTTCGGCCGAGTTCTGGACCATCGACGTAATGGACATCGCCAGCTGCACGGCGCGGAACGTCATCTCGGCCGCCTGCAGGCCCTTGTAGATCCGGCTGTGCTCGGAGAACATCGACTTGGCCGCGTTCGTCATCGTCGCGTAGCCCGACACCCGGTCAGCGGCACTGCGGATCGCATACTGCCGCTCGACCGCCGCACGTGCTTTCGCGCCCTCGATAGTGGATCCGTCCAGCATCTTCAGGCGGTCCTGTTCTTCCTGTGCCAGCCGCGCCTGCTCAGCGCCGTAGGACACCAGGCCGGTCAGGACGTCGCCGATCGCCGTGCCGACCTTGCCGAATGCTTCCGTCATGCCGGAGGCCGC
>NZ_JBHUGS010000004.1:0-258389 GCF_042682045.1 Sphingomonas arantia | reverse complement strand
AATTGCAGTTTTGTGGCAGAGGATGACGGAAGTGGCCTGAATGGCCTGTTTCCGGAGGTTTGCGAGGGTCGTCGAGGGCTAGGCCGAGTCCGTGAGGTGCCCGAATCATGGATAGGTGTGAGTCGCTCGGCCCCCCACAGGTCAGTTCCCCGACGTAGGCCGCGTCTGGGTGAAACAGCTTCACCTAGGGCCCGACCCGCGCCGGGGGACCGAGGGAGAGTGCTGGGCTCGGGCGCGCGTGATGCAACACCGTGCGGCTCGTGGATCTGCCGCTTATTTCAGCTGCTGTCGGCCCTTCCGTGAAGGTTCGAGCTGGGCGAAACACTCGAGTCTGGACCCGGCATCCGCCGGGGTACTGCAACGGTGGGAAACAGTGCGGCCGCTCAATAAGCCCTGGAAATTGCGAACTCGACCGCTTCCACCAGCGCCGCCCGCGCCGGACCACTCCCGATCCCCGACAACGCGTCGATCGCCCGCTGACCATAATGCCGCGCCCGCGCCACCGTGTCCGCAATCGCATGCGTGTCCTGCAACAGCGTCGTGGCGTGCGCCAGGTCCGCGTCCGACGCCCGCCGCCCCTCCATCGCATCGCGCCAGAACTTGCGGTCCTCGGTCGTGCCGCGCGCGAACGCCAGGATCACCGGCAACGTCACCTTCCCGTCGCGGAAGTCGTCGCCCGTGTCCTTGCCCATCACCGCCGCGTCCGACGCATAGTCCATCGCATCGTCGACCAGCTGGAACGCGATCCCCAGATACCGCCCGTAATTGTCCAGCGCCGCCTCGGTCGCCGCATCGCGCTCCGCCACCACCGCCGAGATCCGGCACGCCGCCGCGAACAGCGCCGCCGTCTTGGCATCGATGATCTTCAGATACTGCGCCTCGGCCGTCTCGACCCGGCGCTGCGCCGACAGCTGCTCGACCTCGCCCTCCGCGATCACCGCCGACGCATGGCTCAGGATCTTGAGCACGCGCAACGACCCGTCCTCGACCATCAGCTCGAACCCCCGGCTCAGCAGGAAGTCCCCCACCAGGACGCTCGGCCCGTTGCCCCAGATCATGTTCGCGGTCCGCTTGCCCCGCCGCTGGCCCGACCCGTCGACCACGTCATCATGCAGCAAAGTCGCGGTGTGGATAAACTCCACCGCGGCGGCCAGCATGTGATGCCGCGTGCCCGGATACTCGAGCAACCGCGCGCACGCCAGCGTCAGCATCGGCCGCATCCGCTTGCCCCCGCCCGCGATCAAATGCCCGGCAAGCTCCGGGATCAGCGGCACCTGCGACTGCATCCGGTCCAGGATCACCCGGTTCACCGCGTGCATGTCCTGCGAAACCAGCGTCATCAGCGCATCGAGGCTCGGCGGCCGGCCCTGCCGGATCGGGATCAAGGTCGCTGTCATGGACCCCAAGTGGCCTCCGTTCCTTACAAGCGCAAGGCCGCTTGGCAGCCTCGTCGCCACCCGCAATAAGGGCGTGCCCGAGGAGACACAGCATGACCGACACGCCAGACCTGAGCCCCGACCCCGTCCTCGCCGGCTACCGCCAGAGCATCGACAATATCGACGCGGCGCTCGTTTTCCTCCTCGCCGAACGGTTCAAGGTGACGCAGGCCGTCGGCGCGCACAAGGCCGCGACCGGCCTCCCCGCCGCCGATCCGAGCCGCGAAACCCGCCAGGTCGAACGGCTCCGCGCGCTGGCCCAATCCGCCAATCTCGACCCCGATTTCTCCGAAGCCTTCCTCCGCTTCATCATCGACGAGGTCATCCGGCACCACGAACGCGTCCAGGGGTGACCCGATCGTACCCTGCCCTGCTCGCCATGACGGTCGCGGTCCAGATCGCGGCACCCGCCGGCACTGCGGCGGCCCCGGCGACTGCAAATCAAGCAGCAGCAGCCCGCGCCAATGACCTGATCGCGATCCTGAACGGCGGCGGCCAGCTCGTCGACAGCTTCACGCCGACTTTCCTCGCGGACGTGCCCGCGGCGCAACTCCGCGCGCTCGCCGCGCAGATCGTGGCGGAAGGCGGCCGCGCGCTCCGCATCGGCAGCGTCACCCCGGCCGGGACCAACCGCTACGCGCTCACCATCGTGCAGGAACGCGCCACCGCCTCGGCCGTCATGACGCTCGACCCCGCCCCGCCCGGGCGCATCGCCGGCCTCACGCTGACCGCGGCCAGCGCCCGCCTGCCCACGCTCGCCGCCGCCGTCACCGCGTTGAAGGCGCTCCCCGGCACCACCGCGCTGTCCGTCGCACGGCTCGGCGGCGACCGCCCGGTCACGATCGTCGGCGCGAACCCAGACCGTGCGCAGGCGGTCGGCTCCACCTTCAAGCTGCTCGTCCTCGCCGAACTGGTTCGCGCGATCGACGCGGGCGAGCGGCGCTGGACCGACGTCGCGCCGCTCACCAACCGCTCCGTGCCGAGCGGCATCCTGCAGGACTGGCCCGACCGCGCCCCGCTGACGCTCCACAGCCTCGCCGCGCTCATGATCTCGCGCAGCGACAACAGCGCGACCGACACGTTGATCGCGCTGCTCGGCCGCGACCGCATCGCCGCGATGGGCCCTGCGCTCGGTTGGCCGGCCCTCCCCGGCAACGACCCGTTCCTGACCACGCTCGAAATGGCGACGCTGAAGGGCACCGCCGGCGGTACCCCCGCTGACACTTACGCCCGCGCCACCCCCGCCGCGCGCCGCGGCATGCTCGCCGGCCGGGTCGCCGCCACGCCGCGCACCGCGATCGACTATGCCGCGCTCGAAACCCGCCCGCACCACATCGACACGATCGAATGGTTCGCCAGCCCGAACGCGGTCGTCACCGCGCTCGACTGGTTCCGCCGCGGCGGCGCGAAGCCGGACAGCGCCGCCGCCACCGCGCTCACGCTGCTGGCGATCAGCCCCGGCCTGCCCGGCACGGACCCGTCCTTCGGCTATGTCGGCTACAAGGGCGGGTCGGAGGCCGGCGTGCTGGCGATGAGCTACCTGCTCCGCACCCGCGGCGGCACCTGGTACGCGGTCAGCGCCAGCTGGAACGACCCGACCGCGACGCTCGCCGAACGACGGTTGGTTGCCATTCTCACGCGGGTCGTTCAGCTTGTCGGCGAAGAGGTGCCATGACCGCATTCGTCCTGCTCGCCGCGCTGCTCGCTCCGCCTGCGCCTTCACCGGCCGCCCCCGCGCAGACCCAGACGATCGTCGTCACCGGTCGTCCGCTGGCAGATGCCACCCGCGCGCTCGCGGAGTGCATCGCCCGCAAATGCCCGCCGAACGAGGACATCGACCGTACGCTGGCCGTCGTCGAAACCCAGTTCCTCGCCGGACACTATGCGGCGGCGCGGTCGGTCCTCAACCGCGCAATCTCGCGCAACGCCCGTTTCGCAAAGGACTATCCCCGCCCCGTCGCCGATCTCTACCGCGTCACCGGCCGCGTCGCGATCCACTTGGGCGAGGGCGAGGCGTATCGCCGCGCCGTCTACGGCATCGGCCGCTCGATCCGCGCGGGCCTGCCGGACGACAGCGTCGAATCACTCTCCGCCGATATCGAGACGGGCGAAATGAACAGCGGCCTCGGCCAATACGACCGCGCACAGGCGGTTTACGGCGACGTCGTGAAACGCGCGCGCAAGGCCAACCGCCCGGACATCGCGACGATGGTGCAACTGCGCCAGGCGATCCTGCGCGACAGCATCGGCTTCACGAGCGATGCACGCCGCGACCTGACCGCCGTCGTCGACGCCACCGATCCGGCCCGCCGCCCGTTCGCGATGGCCGCACGCATCCTGCTCGCCCGGCTCGATCGTCGCGCGGGACGCACCGACAGCACCGATGCGGTCATCGCCGCCTTCGCGCGCAATCCGACCCCGATGCCGATCCTGATCCACGACGCACCCGTCGGCGTCGGTCTCGGCAGCGGTGCGGTCAACTGGATCGCGACGCGGTCGTTCGACGATGCGTGGGGCGATTTCGGCTTCTGGATCCGCCCCGACGGCACCGTCGCCGATATCGAGCTGCTCCGCCACAGCGAGAACGACCCCGCCTGGGCCCGCCCGGTCTTGGTCAGCCTTGCCGCCCGTCGCTACACCCCGTTCGCCGCGCCGGACGACAATCCCGGCGGCGCTTACCATGTCGAACGCTACACGCTCACGTCGCTCATGATGAGCGACTCGCGCAGCCGCATCCGCCGCCACGGTCCGACCGCGCGCTACGAACGGCTCGACCTCGCCGCCGAACCGCCTGCGCCGACACCCGCCTCACCCTCCTGACCGGGCCGACCGGTCGTGGCACCGAACTCGAACGTGCTCGCCGACTTGAGCGGCATCCCGTTGGACCGCTCCATCCCGATCGATGTCGAGGAACCGGCAGCGCCTTTCAGGGCTACACTCGTGAACTTGCTCGGCTTTGCTGGGAAGCGTTCAACAAAGGCGCAATGTGGGATGCCCAGTTCGAACCCGTCGAGAAGGCGCAGACAAATCCGCGAAAGTCTAGCTCCAACCGAACGGGTAAATACCCGATCAGGAATCGCGACGCTAAGGCCGTGCATCCTCTCAGCCCAGCAAAGCCCCCACCAATGCCTTCACCTTCCGCTGCCGCCACTGCGGCACCGGCGCGATCAGCCAGTAGCCGAGCAGCGAGGGCACCTGCCCCTGCACCACCAGCGGGGCGATATCGCCCGCCGCCAGCAGCGCCGGCACCGTCGCACGGCCGAAGCCTTGCGCGGCCGCATCGATCGCCAACCCGGCATCCGCCACCGTCACCACCGCGCCGTCGACCGCGCCGTCGCCGGCATGGCCCGGCCACGCGATCGTCCGGTCCGGCGCGTCCGGCATCGCCACCGTTACGAACCCGGCATCGCCCAGCGCCGCGCCCTCATGCTCGCCCGGCCCGTCCGCCAGCCGGATCGCAAGGTCCAGGTTCGCCTGCGTGAAATCCAGCTCCTCGTCGCTCGCGATCAGGACGAAGCGTAGCTCCGGATCGGTCCGGCCATAGGCCGCCAGCCGCGCCCCCAGCCACCGCGCGGTCAAATCACGCGGCGCCGCGATCGTCAGCGTCTTGGACGTCTGCCCCGACTGGATCGCACGCACCGCCTCCTCGAACTGCAGGAACCCGTCGCGCAGCGCACCCAGCCCAGCCGCCGCCTCGGGCGTCAATTCCAGCCCCTTCGCCGTCCGCCGGAACAGCACGACGCCGAGTGTATCCTCCAGCGCGCGGACCTGTTGTCCCACCGCCGCCGGCGTCACCGCCAGCTCGTCCGCCGCACGCGTAAAACTCAGATGCCGCGCCGCTGCGTCGAGCACGCGCAGCGCGTTCAGCGGCAGATGCGTCCGCTTCAACGCGCCACCGCCGGCGCGATCAGCTGGAAGCGCGGGATGGTCGCATCGAACGCCGTCCCGTCCGCGCCCAGCATGTGCAGGCTCCCCTCCATCGCGCCGCTCGGCGTCTGGAGCGGACAGCCGGAGACATAGTCGAACGTCCGCCCCGGCTCGATCAGCGGCTGTTCGCCGACCACGCCGTCGCCGCGCACTTCATGTCGCGCGCCGCGCCCATCGGTGATGATCCAGTGCCGGGTCAGCAGCTGCAACGCATGCTTCCCCTCATTCTCCAGCCGGATGTGATAGGCCCAGAACCACCGCCCCTTCGCCGGGTCCGACTGTTCCGGCAGGTAACTGACCGACACCCGCACCACGCAGTCGCGCGTCGTCGCCGCATAGGGAAACAGCGCCTTCATGCCGGCAACCCGGCCGCGGTCAGCGCCCGGTCCAGATCGTCGATCACGTCGAGCGGATCCTCCAGCCCGATGTTCAGCCGCAGCATCCCCTCGGTCACGCCCATTTCGGTCCGGACCTCCTCCGACAACCCGGCATGGGTGGTCGATGCCGGATGTGTCATCAGCGAGCGCGAATCGCCGATATTGTTGCTGATATCGACCAGCTCCAGCGCATCGAGCAACGCATGGGCCTGGGCCCGCCCGCCATCGACGAACAGCGACAGGATCGTGCCCCCGGCCGACATCTGTCGCATCGCCAGCTCGTGCTGCGGATGGCTCGGCAGGTTCGGATACAGGATGCGCGGCACGCGGGCCTCGAGGAATTGCGCCACCTTCAGCGCATTCTCGCTTTGCCGGTTGATCCGCAGGTCGAGCGTCTCCAGCCCCTTCAGCACCACCCACGCATTGAACGCGGACAATGTCGGCCCGGTGTTGCGCACGAACGGTAGCAGCGTCTTGTCGATGAACTCCGCGGTCCCGCACACCGCCCCGGCCAGCACGCGGCCCTGCCCGTCCATCATCTTGGTCGCGCTATACGCCACCACGTCCGCGCCATAATCCATCGGCCGCTGGAGCAGTGGCGTCGCGAACGCATTGTCCACCACGCTCGTGATCCCGCGTTCGCGCGCAATCCCGCAAACCGCAGCCAGGTCGACGATGTCCAGCGTCGGATTGGCCGGCGTTTCGAAGAAGAACAGCTTGGTCTCCGGCCGCGCCGCATCGGCCCAGGCCTGCGTGTCCGTCCCGTCGACGATCGTCGTCGCCACGCCGAATTTCGGCAGCAACGTGTCGGTCAGCCAGCGGCACGATCCGAACGCCGCGCGCCCCGCGACGACATGGTCGCCCGCCTGCACCTGGCTCAGCAACGCCGCGGTCATCGCCGCCATGCCGCTCGCCATAGAGCGCGCGGCCTCCGCACCCTCCATCAACGCGATGCGCTGTTCCAGCATCTCGACCGTCGGGTTCTGCAGCCGGGAATAGGTCATGCCGACCTGCTCGCCCGCAAAGCGTGCCGCCGCGTCGGATGCCTTGTCGTACGCATAGCCCGACGTCAGGAACAACGCCTCCGACGTCTCGCCATATTCCGACCGCGCCGTTCCACCACGCACCGCCTGCGTCGCGGGGCGCCAGTTCTCGGTGATGTTGCGGTCCTGCCCGGTATGCCTTTTCATGCGCGCTGCTTTGCCCGTGCCGGCGATGGCGTGCAAGTGCATGGAACAGCACCGCCGCCGGCCGGTTGCCCGCATCAGAGACAGGCGATACCCCTGCCCCAACGAAACAGCACAGGTGCCACACCATGCCGACCGCGCTCACCGACATCCCGCTCAAGACCATCGACGGCGCCGACGCCACGCTGGCCGACTATGCCGGCCAGGTCCTGCTGGTCGTCAACGTCGCGTCGAAATGCGGCCTGACGAACCAGTATGACGGGCTCGAGGCGCTCTACGCAAAGTACAAGGCCGAAGGGTTCGCCGTCCTCGGCTTCCCGTCCAACGACTTCGCCGGCCAGGAACCCGGCACGGACGAAGAGATCGCCGCGTTCGTGAAGGGCACCGGCGCCACCTTCCCGATGTTCGCCAAGACCCCCGTCACCGGCGAAAACGCCCACCCGCTCTACCGCGCGCTGATCGCGGCCGAACCGACCGCCACCGGCGGCACCGCCCTGCGCGACAAGCTCGGCAGCCGCGCCCCGACCGACCCGTCCGCCATCCTCTGGAACTTCGAAAAATTCCTCATCGGCCGCGACGCCCAGGTCGTCGCCCGCTTCACCCCCGACACCACCCCCGACGCCGACGCGCTGGTCCTGGCCGTCGAACGCGAGTTGTTCGCCAGCGAGTGAGTGATGCATCGCGTCAGGTCGGAAACACCAGACGCGACGACACCCGGACAGCCGACGCGGGGGCTCGCCATGAGACGAACCGCAGCAACGTTCGCGAGCCCCGTCATCGCCACCTGTCGACCATGCGATCCGCGTTGCAATGCAGGAGTTCGGCCGCGCCGGACCCTCTCGTTCCCGCCGCCATTCGGCTTGCGTGGCTGCGTTCTCGAAAGCCGACGCAGACGCGTTCGATCGCGACAACCGGACGAACCGACCACGTCCATCGCGACCGAGCCCCGCCGCGGCCCCAATCCACACTCACACCAAAGCCACGATCCGCCGCGCCGCTTCCGCCGCCCCATCCTCGCCGACCTGATGGCGCGCGACCCACTCGGCACGCATCGCCATATCCCGATCCGCCAGGACGCCCGCGATCACCGCCTTGCCACGCGCCAGATCGAACTGCCCGCGCCCGATCGTGCGACCCAACCCGGCGGCGACCACTCGAACCGCGTTGTCATGCTGATCGCCGAAATGCGGCACGATCACCTGCGGCCGGCCGGCGCGCAAGGCCTGCCCCGTCGTCCCGGCCCCGCCATGATGCACCACGATCGACGCCCGCGGAAACACCGCCGAATGCGCCGCATATCCGACGGACAGGCAATCCCCCTCGCGCCGCGCCGCGTCCGCCTGCCCGGTCAGCAACAGCGCGCGGCGCCCTAATGCCCGACTGATCTCGGCGGCCCGCTCATAGAAGCCCCCCGGCGCCGCCACCGCGAACGACCCCAGCGTGAACACGATCGGCGCATCCCCGTCGGACAGGAACGCCTCGATCTCGGGCGCCAATTCCTCGGCGCCCCCGCTCTCGCTGTCGAAAAACGGAAAGCCGACCAGCGCCGCGCACGCAGGTGCATCCGGCGGCAACATCCCCAGCGCCGACGACCAGCAGCACAGCACCGCCCTCGTCGCCGCTCCATGATCCAGCATCGGCGCACCTGCCGCCCGCCCCAGCCCATGCTCGGCCCGCACCGCATCGATGCGCGCCCCATGCCGCCGGCGCAGCGCAATCCGCGCCAGCGCAAAGAACGCGCGGTTCCAGCCGCGCCCGACCACGCTGCGCGGATCGTGCCGCATCATCGCAAACCGCGGCGCCGCCGGCGGTTGCCAGGCAGAAAACAGCGTCATCGGTTGCAGCACGACGCTCGCCAGCGGCAGCCCGCGCTTCTCCGCGACGATCCCCGCGGACAGCGCGAAGATCGATCCGGCGATCACGTCGGCACCCACCGCCAACGCATCCAGCGCCGCCGTGCTCGACTGCAACGTCGGCATCAGGATCTCGTCGATCACGAAGTTCGGATCGACCAGGATCCGCGCGGCAACCGCCTCCGCACTCAACCCGACCCGCGCGCAGATCGCACGATAACCCGGCAGGATGCCCGCAGCATCGAGCCCCGCCCCGCGCACCTTCGCCACCCCATCGTCCGGAACGGCCAACACGACCCCGTGGCCCTGCGCAACCAACGCCCGCCCGATCGCGATGAACGGATGCAGGTCGCCCAGCGAGCCAATGGTGACAAGAACGATCCGGGCCATGATCGAAGCTAGCCCACCGCCATTGCACGCGCGAGACACTCGCGCCGGGGCTCGACGGGTACAACGACCCGCAACCTCACCACTCAAATCCAACTATCGGTTCAAACCGGACGTCAAACCTACGGAGTCCCTCCGTATCGGAGCGGACTCCGCCTTTATTAACCATCGGTCTTAACCGAAAGTAACGTCCTACTCATCGGAAGGACCGAAATATGGCATATCGCCGCAACAAGACCAGCGATACCTGGCACTTCTGTCGGAACTGCACGCTCTGGCCGACAACGAATATTGTGGAACAGTCCGGCAAGCCGACCACGGGCGAACTCTGCAACCAGTGCCGTTCCAAGGACAGCGCGGGCAACTGCAACCGCTGAGACAGCGGCGGTGCTGGCGGCCTACAAAGCCGCCAGCACCGCATCCCCCATCGCCTCGGTCGTCATCGCCCCACCCAGGTCCGGCGACCGCGCGCCGCCCGCCAGCGCCTTCGCCACCGCGGTCTCGATGCGGTCCGCGTCGTCCGGCCGGCCCAGCGAATGGCGCAGCATCATCGCGGCGGACAGGATCGTCGCCAGCGGGTTCGCCTTGCCCTGCCCCGCGATATCCGGCGCGGAGCCATGGATCGGCTCGTACAGCCCCTTGCCGCTTTCGTTCAGCGACGCGGACGGCAGCATCCCAATCGAACCCGCGCACATCGATGCCTGGTCGGACAGGATGTCGCCAAACAGATTGCCCGTCACGATGACGTCGAACCGCCCCGGCGCACGCACCAGCTGCATCGCGGCGTTGTCGACATACATATGCTCCAGCGCGACGTCCGGATAGTCGGCCGACACCTCGATCACCACGTCGCGCCACAGCTGCGACGTCTCCAGCACATTGGCCTTGTCGACCGAGCACAGCCGCCGGTCGCGCCCCATGGCCGTCCGGAACCCGACATGCGCGATCCGCGCGACCTGGTCCTCGTCGTACGACATCACGTCATAGCCCTCGCGCCGCCCGGTCGCGGTCCGGCGCATGCCCTTCTCGCCGAAATACACGTCGCCGTTCAGCTCGCGCACGATCACCATGTCGATCGCCCGCGCGATCTCGGGGCGCAGCGCGGACTCGTCGGCCAGCTCCGGAAACAGCCGCGCCGGCCGCAGATTGGCGAACAGCCCGAGTGCCTTGCGCAGCCCCAGGATCGCCTGCTCCGGCCGCAACGCGCGCTCCAGCGCATCGCATGTCGGATCGCCCACCGCACCGAACAGCACCGCATCGGCGCGCTCGGCCAGCGCCAGCGTCTCGGGCGGCAACGGATGGCCCGTCGCGTGATACGCGGCGCCACCGACCGCCGCCGTCTCGTACGACAACGCATCCCCGCACACCGCATCCAGCACGCGCCGCGCCTGCGCGACGACCTCCGGCCCGATCCCGTCTCCCGGCAACAAAGCGATCAACATGGGCGATCTCCGTTCTTGGTTCGCGGCTCCCTCTGCGTCAGGTCGCGGCGCGCTGCAACCTCGTGATCAACCGCTCGCGCGCCGGCAGCACCCTCGCGCGCCGCTCGGTCAGCAGGTCGCGCGCCAGGAAATGCCCGGTCAGCCGGAACCCGTCGCCGATCGCATCCCAGTCCGCCGCCGCGCCGTCCGCCAGAAACGCCGGCAACCGCAGCAGCCGATCGGCATAACCGTCCCCCGCCGCCCGCGACACCGCCGCACCGCTCTTCGGACTGACATAGCCGAGATCCTCCCGCGCCCCCGTCGCGACACACGCCGACAGGTCGAGCCCGAACCCCAGCTCCGCCAGAAGCAGCAGTTCGTACCGCACCAGCGCCGCGGCCCAGATCCGCGCGGACGGCGCACTCTCGATCGCCCGCAACGTCCCGTCGAGTGCGGCATGCACCCGCGGATAGGCCTGCGCCTCCGGCAACGCGGTCGCCGCCAGCGCGGTCGCCCACTCGATCGCCGCCGCCGCCGCCGGTTCGGCCAGCATCGGCGCGCGGCTCGTCACCAGTTCCACGGTCAGCGCCGCCAGCTGCGTATCGGTCCGCGCGCGATATTCCGCCCGCACGACATTCCCCGGCACCAGCACCGGCCGCAACCGCCGCGACCGCCCGCCGCGCACATACCCCGGCTGCATCCCGTCCGCCGGCGTCAGCAACCGCGCCACCGTCCCCGTCTCCCCATGCTGGATCACGCCGCACACGATCGCTTCGGTGGAAAGATGCATGGGCGAAGATATGGCACAGCCCGGACAACAAGAAAGCCCCCCGACCGAACCCCGAGCCCCCAAGACAGAATGTCCCGCTATGCCCCGCCCGCCGGCTCCGCTATGCGTAACCCCATGGAAACCGTCCCCTTCGGCTATGCCGACATCGATCCGTCCGAAAAGACCGCCCGCGTGGGCGACGTGTTCAAGAACGTCGCCGCGAAATACGACCTGATGAACGACGCCATGTCCGGCGGCATGCACCGGTTGTGGAAGGACCGCTTCGTCCGCCGGGTGAAGCCGCGCGCGGGCGAACGCATCCTCGACATGGCCGGCGGCACCGGCGACATCGCGTTCCGCATGGCCGCTTCGGGCGCGCAGGTTACGGTCGCCGACATCAACGCCGCGATGCTCGCCGTCGGCATGGACCGCGCCGTGAAGCGCCGCATCGACGGCCTCGTCTGGACGGAAGCGAACGCCGAAACGCTCGTCTTCCCCGACCGCCATTTCGATGCCTACACCATCGCGTTCGGCATCCGGAACGTCACCGATATCCCGGCCGCGCTGAAGGAGGCGCACCGCGTCCTGGTCCGCGGCGGGCGGTTCTTCGTGCTCGAATTCTCGACCACCGTCTGGCCCGGTTTTGGCGAGGTCTACGACGCCTATTCGCACAAGATGGTGCCGCAACTCGGCAAGCTCCTCGCCAATGACGAGGCGAGCTACCGATACCTGATCGAGTCGATCCGCCGCTTCCCCGACATGCCGACGTTCAAGGCGATGATCGACGACGCCGGCTTCGTCCGCACGTCGGTCGAACCGATCATGGGCGGCCTCGTCGCGATCCATAGCGGCTGGAAGATCTGACGATGGGTCTCGTCCGTACCCCCGCACCGGCGGGGGTCCACCACGCTCGAATCGATGCGGAGCCGCGCACCGCATGACCGCGCCCGCCGTCCATCTCTACCGCCTGCTCAAATGGGGCCGCACGCTCGCCCGCCACGGCGCGCTGAAGGGGATCGAACGCGATCCGCTCACACCGCCGATGGTCCGCCGCCTCGCGCGCATCGCCCGCATCGGCGCGCGCGTGCCGAAGGTGCCGGCCTATGCCGACGCGCTGGAGGCGATCGGCCCCGCCGCGATCAAGCTCGGCCAGACGCTCGCCACCCGCCCCGATCTGGTGGGGGAGGATGCCGCGCGCGACCTCACCCGCCTCCAGGATGCGCTCCCCCCGCTCCCCTTCTCGGTGATCGAGGCGCAGATCGTCGCCAGCTTCGCCAAGCCGATCTCCACGCTGTTCACCTCGATCGATCCCGTGCCGGTCGGCGCCGCGTCGATCGCGCAGGTCCACCGCGCGGTCACCACCGACGGCCGCACCGTTGCGATCAAGGTGCTGCGCCCCGGCGTCGAGGCGGAATTCGCGCGCGCCATCGAAACCTACGAATGGGCCGCGGCGCAGGTCGAGGCAATGGGCGGCGAACTCGCCCGCCTCCGCCCGCGCCTGACGATCGCCACCTTCAAGCGCTGGACCGCGCGCGAACTCGACCTGCGTCGCGAGGCCGCCTCCGCCTCCGAACTCGGCGAACGCATGGCCGCCGAACCCGATTTCAAGGTGCCGACGATCGATTGGCAGCGGACCTCGGGCAAGGTCATGACGCTCGAATGGATCGACGGGATCAAGCTGTCGAACCGCGCCGCGATCGTCGCCGCCGGCCACGATCCGGCCCACCTCGCCCAGGTCCTGCTCCGCGCCTTCCTGCGCCAGGCGATCGCGGAGGGTTTCTTCCACGCCGACATGCATCAGGGCAATCTGTTCGTCACGCATGACGGCGGGCTTGCCGTGATCGATTTCGGCATCATGGGCCGGATCGATCGCCGCGCGCGGATGTGGCTGGCGGAAATCCTCTACGGCCTCATCACCGGCAATTACCGCCGCGTGGCCGAGATCCATTTCGAGGCGCAATATGTCCCCGCGCACCACGATCTGGAGGAATTCGCCACCGCGCTCCGGGCGGTCGGCGAACCGATGCGCGGCCGGTCGGTCAAAGACATGTCGGTCGGCCAGATGCTCGACGGCCTGTTCGCCATCACCCGCGATTTCGACATGCAGACGCAGCCGCACCTGCTGCTCCTGCAAAAGACGATGGTCATGGTCGAAGGCGTCGCGACCGCGCTCGATCCGGACATCAACATGTGGGAATCGGCCGGCCCGTTCGTGAAGGACTGGCTCCGCTCCGAACTCGGCCCCGAAGCGGCCGTCGCCAACCGCCTCACCGCGGACTTCAAGACGCTCGCCGCCATCCCCGAACTCGTCCGCCGCATCGAAGCCCGCTTCCCCCCCGAAGGCGCCGCGCCGCCGCTCCCTCCCCTGCGCGCCGTCGAAGTCGTCCGCATCGGCGGCGGCTGGCGCTACGCGCTGGTGGCCCTCCTCGCCGGCGGCCTGGGCGCAGCGCTGGTCGCCCTGATCAACTAACCCCTCCGCCGAACGCCCCGAGAACAGTTCCCCGGCGAAGGCCGGGACCCAGACCGGACCGCGAACCACCCCCGCCGCCGAAGCGCGAGCGCAAACTCCGCATCCCTACCCCAAACACGTCATCCCGGCGAAAGCCGGGATGTCCCTTCGGTGAAGCGCTCACCCCCAGCCCAAGCGAGATCCCGGCCTCCGCCGGGATGACGATTGCAGGGTGAAGAGCCGGCTTCCAGCCCACCCCGGGCCGAAGACCCAAGCGCGCCGAAACCGTCGCAGCACCGGAACCGCCACCCCACCCCAAAACCGTCATCCCGGCGAAAGCCGGGATATCACTTCGGTGAAGCCCGACCTAGTCGCGCGGCGCAAACCCCGCTCACCCAGAAACCGGTCGAACCCTCCCCACACATCGCCTACACCCCCGCCCCAAAGCAGCCGCCCCGACCGCGGCACGCCAGGAGACGATGATGGAAACCCCCAAGCAAACCGGCCGCATCGCCTGCTTCGGCGAGATCATGCTCCGCATGACCGCCCCCGGCCGCGAGCTTCTCCTGCAAAGCGCCCGGCTCGACGTCTGCGTCGGCGGCGCGGAATCGAACGTCGCGACCGGGCTTGCCTGCCTCGGCCACCACGCCCGGATGGTCGGCATCATGCCCGCCAACCCGCTCGGCGCGGCGGCAACCCGCGAACTGCGCGGCTACGGCGTCGACGTGTCGGGCTTGGCCACCGCACCCGGCCGGATGGGGCTCTATTTCCTCACCCCCGGCGCCGGCCTGCGCGCCTCCGACATCGTCTACGACCGCGCCTACAGCGCATTCGCCCTCGCCACCGCGGACGCGATCGACTGGACCGCCGCCCTGGCGGACGTCGACTGGCTCCATCTGTCCGGCATTACCCCCGCGCTCGGCCCCGTGCCCGCACAGGCCGCGCTCCGCGCCGTCGTCGCCGCAAAGGCCGCCGGTGTCCGGATCAGCTTCGACGGCAACTACCGCGCGCGGCTGTGGGAGGCGTGGGACAGCGACCCGCGCGCGATCCTGACCGAACTGGTCGCCTCGGCCGACCTGTTCTTCGGCAACCACCGCGACATGGCGCTGTTGCTCGACCGGCCGTTCGACGGCGACGGCACCGACCGCCGCCGCCACGCCGCAGAGGCCGGGTTCGCCACCTTCCCCAACCTCCGCTGGATCGCGTCGACCGCGCGCCACGTCGACGATGCCGACCGCCACCGGCTCTCCGCCCGCATCGACACCCCCGAGCGCGACTGGCAGACGGCCGAGGTCGTCGTCGCCGGCATCGTCGACCGGATCGGCGGCGGCGATGCGTTCGCGGCCGGCATCCTCCACGGCCTGCTCTCCGGCCTCGACGAGGAACGCACCGTCGCCACCGGCCTCGCGCTCGCCTGCCTCAAGCACTCGCTGCCCGGCGACGCCAGCCTGTTCGGCCAGTCCGACATCGACGCCTTCCTCGCCGGCGGCCTCGACGTCCGCCGCTGACCGGGGAGGGGCGCGCAATCCCGCCCCCCAGCCCTTATCTCTAAAATATGCACCCGCTCGCCCCCCTGTCCGCCCTCCTCCTCATCGCCTGCACGCAGGCCCCGGCTGAACCCGCCCCGCAACCGCCCCAAACCACCAAACCGACCACCGGCCTCGACCCCGCCGGCGTCCGCGAAACCCTCGCCACCGCCGCGCGCCTCCCCCGCCTGCGCACGCTGCTCGTCCTGCGCGACGGGCGCGAAGTCGTCGCCCAGCGCTTCACCGGCCCGCCGCTCGACCAGCCCGTCTCGGTCAAGTCCGCGTCCAAGACCGTCCTGTCCGCGCTCGCCGGCATCGCCATCCAGCGCGGCGTCCTGACCGGCACGGACCAGACCGTCGCCAGCGTCCTGCGCGCCGACATGCCGGCAAACCCCGACCCGCGGCTGCTCCGCATCACGGTCGGCAACCTGCTCTCGATGCAGTCCGGGCTCGAACGCACCTCGGGCGAATATTACGGTCGCTGGGTCGCCAGCCCCAACTGGGTCCGGTTCGCGCTGTCCCGCCCGTTCGTCGCCGAACCCGGCGGCGCGATGCTCTATTCTACCGGCAACTCGCACATCCTGTCCGCCATGCTCACCCGCGCGTCGGGGCGCAGCACGCACGCGCTGGCGCAGGACTGGCTGGCCGCACCGCTCGGCATCGGCATCCCGCCCTGGCCGCGCGATGCACAGGGCATCTACTTCGGCGGCAACGACATGCTGATGTCGCCGCGCTCGCTCGCCGCGTTCGGCGAACTCTACCGCAACGACGGCGTCGCGCGCGGCCGCCGCATCCTGCCGGCCGGCTGGGTCGCGCAAAGCTGGCGCCCGCGCACCACCTCGCCGTGGAGCGGCAACCCTTACGGCTATGGCTGGTTCTCCACCACCGCGCGCGGCCACCCGGTCCACTTCGCCTGGGGCTATGGCGGCCAGATGGTCTATGTCGTCCCCGATCTCGCGCTCACCGTCGTCATGACGTCCGACCCGAGCCCCCACCCCCGCGCCGAAAGCCACGTTCCCGCGCTCAACGCCCTGCTCGCCGACGGCATCATCCCCGCGGCCGAGACCGGCGCCTCATGACATTCGCGCACGCCGCGCTAAACTCGGGGCAAAGAGGACTCGCATCATGACCGACACCGACTGGACCGCCGCCGGCCTCGCCGAAATGGACGCGATCGTGCCGCTCCGCCGCGCGATTCACGCCGAGCCCGAAACCGGCCTCGATTGCCCGCGCACGACGGAGAAGCTCAAGGCCGCGCTCGCCGGCCTGCCGCTCGAAATCCACTCGGGACCGTCCACCACCGGCTTCGTCGCCATCCTGCGCGGCGCCGACAACGGCCGCACCGTCCTGCTCCGCGGCGATATGGACGCCCTGCCGATGACGGAGGAGACCGGGCTGCCGTTCGCCTCGACCATCCCCGGCCGGATGCACGCCTGCGGCCACGACACGCACAGCGCGATGCTCGTCGGTGCGGCCCGGGCGCTGTCCGCCCGCCGCGCGGAGCTCGCCGGCACCGTCGTCTTCATGTTCCAGCCGGGCGAGGAGGGGCATCACGGCGCACGCCACATGATCGCCGACGGGCTGATCGACGTCGCCCAGCCCGACGCCGCCTTCGCGCTCCACGTCTCGCCCAACATGCCCTCGGGCAAGGTCGTCGGCCGCCCCGGCACGCTGATGGCGTCCACCGACACGCTCCACCTCACCATCCGCGGCGCGGGCGGCCACGCCGCGATGCCGCACGACTGCATCGATCCGGTGCCCGTCGCGTGCGAGGTCGTGCTGGCGCTGCAAGGCTTCATCGCGCGCCACATCCCCGTCGGCGATCCCGCCGTCCTGTCGATCACCAAGATCAACGCGGGCTCCGCACACAACATCGTCCCCGACACGGTCGAACTGCTCGGCACGCTGCGCACTTTGTCGGAGGACACCCGCGCCGCCGCCCGCGCCGGGTTCCGGCGGATCGCCGAACATGTCGCCGCCGCACACGGCTGCACCGCGGAGGTCACGATCGACCCCGGCTACCCGGTCACCGTCTGCGATCCGCGCGCGACCGATCTCGTCCGGACCTGCGCCGACACCCTCGGCGGCCCCGACACCTGGCAACCGATGCCCGCCCCGATGATGGGCGCGGAGGATTTCTCCTACGTGCTGCAAGCCGTCCCCGGCGCCATGGCCTTCCTCGGCGCCGCCCTCCCCGGCACCGACCCCGCCACCAACCCCCCGCTCCACAACACCCGCATGACCATCGACGAAGCCGTCATGGCGCAGGGCGTGGCGCTGCATTGTGCCGTGGCGGAGCGGTTTCTGGAGACGGGGCTGGGCTAAAACCGCTTCCCCAAACCGTCATCCCGGCGAACGCCGGGATCTCCCTCCGGTGAAGAGCAAACCTCCAGCTCAAGGGAGATCCCGGCCTCTGCCGGGATGACTTCCGTAGGTCAGGACGAACCAGGCACCCCCCGCGCCCGCGCCCCCCGCGTCGCGGCAGTCCACCAGGCCAGATCCTCCACAAACCGCGGAAATGCCTTTTCCAGCGCAGCCCCACCCGCCCCGGTCGGCACCCCGCCCGCGTCCAGAGCATCCCCGATCGACCCGACGGTCAGCGTCCGCGGCACCACCGCAATCCCCAGCTCCGGCAGGATCCCGTGCCAAGCCAAACTCGCCCGAGCCCCCGCGACACGCCCCGCGGAATAGCTCGCGATCGCCCCCGGCCGCCACGCCCATTCCTCCAGATAATGGTCAACCAGGTTCTTTAGCCCGGCCTGCACGTTCCAGTTATACTCGCCCACCACGAACAGAAACGCGTCGGCATCGCGGATCTTGCCCGCCAGCGTCTCCATCGCTTGCGGAGCGGTCCCGGCCGGATACTCCTTGTACATCCGGTCCAGCATCGGCAGCCCGACCACCTTCGCATCGATCAGCTCCGGCTCCGCCCCCAGCGCCCGCAGGCCCGCCATGATATAGTTCGCCAACCGGATCCCCGTCCGGTCCGATCGGTACGACCCGTAGAAAACTAGTATCCGATCCGCCATCACGCGCTCCTCACATCACTCGACGACTTCGCCCAGCTCGACGCCCCACAACCGGCTCGCCTCGACGAACCCGTCCTTGCCGGCGACGTCGAAATGGCACCAGCCCGCGCGACACTGCCCGATCTTGCCGACGACGCCCGGCGCCGCGCGCCACCGCACCGCCGCGTTCGTCGCCGGCTTCTCGCGCAGCGCCACCGGATCGCCCTGCACCATGCCGGTCCGCCGTTCGGTCAGCAGCACCGACGCCATCCAGCCCTCGGTCCCGTCTGGCTCGCGCACCTTGCGCCAGCTTTCGTGGACCGCGACGACCTTGAGCGGCAGGCCGACCCGCCGATACCGCCACGTCGCCGGATATTCCCGCCCCGGCCCGGTCCGCATCAGCGCGTCCCCGGCGGTCAGCGACGCCCAGTAAGGCAGCGGACGCGGCGCCTGCGCCACCCCGGTCGATCCCACCGCCAGCGCGACCAGCGCGCCCATCATTGCCAATCCCGTCCGCATCATCCGTCCTCGCACCGCTGTCGCACGGAGCCTTACCCGCCGACCGCCGCGCTCCGCAACGCCGCCGAAAGGATGAACATCTCGTAACCGGACGGAACAATTTGCTGAACGCCCGATGAAGGAACCGGGTCGGTTTTGTTCCGTTGTCTGCTCGTGTTTCCGTGTGAAAGGGAAGAATCATGAAGACTGCGAAATATATCGTGGGCGTGGCCGCAATGGCGCTCGGTCTGGCATCGCCGGCCTATGCGCAGAGCGCGGGCGAGCTGCTCAAGGGTGGCGCGATCGGCGGCGCCGGTGGCGCTGTCGCCGGTGCAGTCATTCCCGGCCTGTCCGTCGGCAACGGCGCGCTGATCGGTGCCGCGGGCGGCGCCGCCGTCACCGCGCTCACCAAGAACAAGCGCTACTACCGTGACAGCCGCGGTCGCCGCTACTCTCTCGACAAGCGCGGTCGCCGCACGTACCGCTAAACCGCGGTAACAGGAAGGGCGCGTATCCACCCGGATACGCGCCCTTTTTTTGTCCGACGATGTTTAGAGACCGCTTATCCCGAACGAGGCCGACGGCCACGTAGAGCGTAGCCTAGACGGCGAACGCCCGCGGGAAACCTCTAACGCAACCCCAGCAACCACTCCGTCAACATCGCCCGCCCGGCCGCCACGGCACGCGGCCCATGCGAGGCATAATCCGCCCAAATCGCCGCCGCATCGGTCCCGGCGGCCGCCAGATCCGCGGACCCACCGTCGATCCACCGCGAAATCCGCGGGTCCTCCCCCATCTCCGGATGACACTGCAGCGCCAACAACCGCGTACCCCGACGATAGGCCTGGTGCGGATACACCCCACTCGACGCCAGCAACTCGCACCCATCGGGCAGATCGAACGTATCGCCATGCCAATGCAGCACCGGCGTTCCCGCCAGATGGCTCACCGGACTCGCCATCCCGGCCGGATTGACCGTCACCGGCCCGAACCCGATCTCCTGCACCGGCCCCGGATACACTGCCGCACCCAGCGCCGCTGCGATCAGCTGTGACCCCAGACATATCCCGATCGTCGGCAGATCCGCCTGCAGCCGCGCCGCGATCCGCGCGACTTCACCGTCGATCCACGAATGCTTGTCGCGCTCATACACCCCCATCGGCCCACCCATCAGGACGAGCAGATCGGGCGCCATGAAATCCGCCTCGCCGAACGCCGGGTCCAGCACGTCAATCCGCGAAAACGAATATCCCGCCGCCTCGATCGGCCTGCGAAACCCCGCCGCACCCTCATAATCGGTGTGGCGAACGATCAGCGCGCGCAACCTCAGTCGCCGGTCAGGATGCGATCGACCAGCTGCCGCGTCGTCGGCACGAACCCGTTGGAATAGAACGGATCGCGTCGGAACCGGAACGCGCTATGCCCCGCGAACATCAGGTTCTGCTCGATCGGCCCGCCATGCGCGATGTCCTGCAACGTCTTCTGGATGCAGAAACTGCGCGGATCGGCCAGCCGCCCGGTGGAATTGCCCTCCGTATCGGCCCAGGACGAGAAGCTGCACTGGCTCAGGCACCCCATGCAGTCCGCCTGATCCTTGCGGATCACCTGCATCTCCTCCGGCCGCACGAACACCAGCGTATTGTCCGGCGTCTTGAGCGCAGACGTGAACCCCAGCATGTCCCACTCGCGCGCGCGCAGCAGGTCGCCGCGCGTCACCCAGAAACTCTTACCCTTCACGCCGACGTCCAGCTGATACTGGTGGTCGCCCGCTGCTTCGCCGCTGAACGCGATCTGGCGCTCGGACCGCGCTTCCAGCTGTCGCAGGAACGGATTACGCACCGCGGACGAATAAAATCCCGTCGGCGAGAATTTGTGGAGCAGGATGTCGCCCTCCTCCAGCGTCATCAGCGCGTTCTTCCAATCCTCCGGGATCGGGCTTTCGCGCGTCAGCAGCGGCCGGGTCCCGAACTGGAACGCGATCGCGCCCAGCTCCGGATTGTCGATCCAGTCGTTCCACTCCTTCAAATTCCACACGCCGCCCGCCATCACGATCGGCACGCTGTCGGCGATCCCGCCCTCGCGCATCGTATCGCGCAGCGCCTTCACGCGCGGGAACGGATCCTGCGGGACCAGTGGATCCTCCGCGTTGGACAGGCCGTTATGCCCGCCCGCGCGCCACGGATCTTCGTACACCACCGCGCCCAGATGCTCCGCCGCCTTCGAATAAGCCCGCTTCCACAGCGCGCGAAACGCCCGGCCCGACGAGATGATCGGCAGATACTGCACGCCGTACGACACGGCGATTTCGCTCAGCTTGTACGGCATGCCCGCGCCGCACGTGACGCCGGCGACCATGCCCTTCGTCCGCTCCAGCACGCCGTGCAACACGCGCTGCGCCCCGCCCATTTCCCACAGCACGTTGATGTTGATCGCGCCGCGGCCCTCGGCCATCTCGTACGCACGCTTCACCTGGTCGACCGCGCCGTCGATCGCATATTGCACCAGCTCCTCGTGGCGCGCGCGCCGCGTCAACGCGTGATAAACCTGCGGCACGATCTTGCCGTCGGGGTCGTAGCTGTCGGCATTCACCGCCGACACCGTGCCGATTCCACCCGCGGACGCCCACGCGCCGCTGCTCTGGTGGTTGGATACCGCGACGCCCTTGCCGCCCTCGATCAACGGCCACACTTCGCGGCCGGCATACACGATCGGCTTGATACCCTTGAACAACGAAAGCCTCCCGGTCGGGCCTTTGCCCGGCTGTTTATACGCGCCGCCTTATAATAGGGTTGCGCGGAAAGCACGTCAAAGCAGCGTGACCTCAGCCGAACGCATCCGGCCGCCCGATCGCACCGCCATACAGCGCGCGGTAAGCCGCAATCATCTGGTTCTCGTCAAAGGATTTTTCCGCCACCGCCCGGTTCGCGCGGCCGATCTCCCGACGCAGCCCCTCGTCCGCCACCAGCCCGCCCAGGGCGTCTGCCAAAGCCGGATTGGGCTCCGTCACGACGTACGGCCGGTTCGGCACAGAAACCATCGAAGCGACATCCCCCACCGCCGGTGCGACCACGGCGAGCCCGGCGGCCATCGCCTCCAGCACCGAGATCGGAAACTGCTCGCTCTCGGACGACAGCGCGAACAGGTCGAAATGTCCCAGCACCGCCGCCGGCCGCGAATGGAACCCGGCAAGATGCACCCGATCACCGATCCCCAGCCGCACCGCCTCCGCCAGGATCGCCCCGCGCTCCGGCCCCTCGCCGACGATCAGCAATCGCACATGCCCCGGCAACGCCGCCACCGCCCGCACCAGCCGCGGCAGATCCTTCACCGCGCGCAACCCGGCGATCGTCCCGACCACCACATCGCCCGGCCGCCGCTCGAACCCCGCCAACGGCTCCGGCGCTCCGCCATACTCGCCGACCGCAATCCCGTTCGCGATCCGCCGCACGCGCGCCGCCGGCTGCCGCCACACGTCGACCGCGATCCGCTCCAGCCGCTGCGACGGCACGACCAGCGCCGCGACAGTCGGCAACCCCGCCCGCCGAAACCAGACGCGCTTGGCCTTCTGCCCGTGCGTCTCGTCCGCGTTGAACCCGTCCTCATGATGCACGATCGGCGGCAGGCGCATCACCGGCGCGTACATCCGCCGCGCCATCACCCCATCCATCGCCCCCCAATTATAGGTGAGCACCAGATCATACCCCGCCATATACCGTGCCAGCCGCAGGTACCGCGCCGGCCCGGGCTTCCCCTGCAAAGACGGCGCATCCGTAGGGAACGTAACCTCGATATCAGGCGCGATCGCCGACCGCGCCCCCATTTCCCCCGGCATCGCACTCAGCACGGTATGCGTCGCGCGATCCCTGAACGCATTCATCAACCGCACCGCCCGAGCTTCCTTACCGCCCAGCGAAAAGGTGGAATGAAGATGAAGAATGCGAACGACTGTCATGCGCGCAAGGCTACCCCAGCAAAGTTAAGAACACAGCCCAGAGGCCATCAAAGCCCTCCCCCCACCCGGGGGAGGGTTGGGTGGGGGGCGTGGCACAATCCAACGGCGTCATGAACGAAACGTCACGACCCGCCACACCGCCACTCTCTCAAACACCCAAACCCCAAGCAAAGCCCCCCACCCCAACCCTCCCCCCGATGGGTGGAGGGAGCCAGAAGCCCGAACACAACAAAAGCCCCCCTCTCCCCTCGGGGAGAGGGCTGGGGAGAGGGGGAGTGGCTTGAGACGACCTCCTCTCAATCAGCCAGCCGCCAAAACCCGCCCCAACAACCGCAGTATTCCAGCCCGCGCCTCATCCTCATCCAAGGTCGGCGCATGCCCCACCTCCGGCACAGTCACGACCTCCAGCGAAGGCGCCCGCGCCGCCATATCCCCGGCGGTCTCTTCCGACAGCAGATCCGACAAAGCTCCCCGCACCAACAACAACGGCACAGACCCCAGTGCCGCAAACGCCGGCCACATATCCAACGCCCCCTCGTTCGGCACGCGCATCGGCTCGGCGATCGACATGTCGTAATCGAACACGATCCGCCCCGCGGGCGTCAGCCGGCACAGCCGCTTCGCCATCGCCACCCAGTCGCCGATCTGGAAGCGCGGGAACGCCGCCCCGTTGGTCTCCGCAATCGCACGCGCCGCATGAAGCCACGTCGGGAAGCTGTTGTTTTTCCCCACATAACCCTTGATCCGCGCCATCCCCACCGGGTCCAGCACCGGCCCGATATCGTTCAGCACCGCACCAGCAATCCGCCCGCCCCCGGTCGCCGCGAGCAGCATCGTCAGGATCCCACCCAGCGACGTCCCCACCGCCACGAACCGCTCCAGCCCCAGCGTCTCGATCAACGCCTCCAGGTCCTGCAGGTACACCAGCGGCACATAACTCATCGGGTCGCGCGCATAACCGCTGTCCGCCCGCCCCCGCAGCGACACGCAGATCACCCGCCATTCCGGTGAAAGTACCGCTGCCAACCCCTCGAAATCGCGCGCATTTCTGGTCAGCCCGGGGATGCACAGGATCGGCGGCTTGGCCGCATCGCCGGCATAGTCGCGGTAATGCAGCCGGATCCCGTCCTTCGACCACCAATATCCGTCCGTCCACGCCGTCATGCCGATACCCTTCACTTGCGCCGCCCGACGCCCCGCCCCCATATCCGCGCATGAGCTTGCCACCGCAACCCGCCGCCTATCGCCCCGAACGGACGATCCTGACGCTGCCCGACACGCTGTACGATCCGGTGCAGGCGGCCGATTTCCCCGAGACGATCCTGCGGTTCCGCAACGACGCGCACGCCGCCACCATCGGCCTCGCCGATCTCGACGACACCGCCTGGGCGCGCCACTTCGGCCGGTTCGCGCCGCTCCCCGACTCGCTCGAACAGCCGCTGGCGCTGCGCTATCACGGCCACCAGTTCCGCCACTACAACTCCGATCTGGGCGACGGCCGCGGCTTCCTCTTCGCGCAGGTCCGCGACGGCGCAAACCGGCTGCTCGACCTCGGCACCAAGGGCTCCGGCACCACCCCCTGGAGCCGCTCCGGCGACGGCCGCCTGACGCTCAAGGGCGGCGTCCGCGAAATCCTCGCCACCGAAATGCTCGAGGCACTCGGCGTCCACACCTCGAAAACGCTCTCGCTGATCGAGACCGGCGAGGCGCTCCACCGCGGCGACGAACCCTCGCCCACCCGCTCCGCCGTCATGGTCCGGCTCAGCCACGGCCATATCCGGATCGGCTCGTTCCAGCGGCTCGCCACGCTCGGCGATGCGGACACCATGCGCGCACTCGTCAACTACTGCCTCACCGAACTCTACGGTGAGACGCCCGGCGACGAGCCCGAGGCACAGCTCCTCGCCCATGTCGCGCGCGGCACGGCCCGGCTGGCGGCGTCCTACATGGCAGCCGGCTTCGTCCACGGCGTGCTCAACACCGACAATATCGCCATCACGACGGAAAGTTTCGACTACGGCCCGTGGCGTTTCGCCCCGCTCTGGAAATCGGACTTCACCGCCGCCTATTTCGACCATCAGGGGCTCTACGCGTTCGGCCGCCAGCCCGCGGCGATCCACTGGAACGTCGTGCAACTCGCCATCGCGCTCCGCACGCTTGCGTCGGCCGAGGCACTCGCCCCGATGGTCGACCTCTACTCGCCCGCCTACGAAGCCGCCTTCCGCACCGCGATCCTCGCCCGGCTCGGCGTCCGGCCGCAGAGCGAGGACCAGGACTTCGCGTTGCTCGGCGCAATGGAAACCGCGCTCGCCGAAACCGACACGCCGATCGACCGCTTCTTCTTCGACTGGCGCGGCGGCCGGCTGCGCACCGCGACGCAGGCCTATACCGACCCGCGCTTCGCCGCTTTCGCCGAGATCGCGGCGACCTACGAACCGACCACTCCGCTCGATCACCCCTACTGGTCCGACGCCGCGCCCTGCGGCATGCCGATCGAGGAGGTCGAGGCGCTCTGGGCGCCGATCGCCGCGGACGACGACTGGGCGCCGCTCTACGCCAAGATCGCCGCGATCCGCCGCATGGGCGAGGCACTCCGCGCATGACCCGACACTTGCCACCCGTGATGCACGCGATCAGAATGCCGTCAGCATGACGACGCCCTTCCATTCGACCGAACCGGCGACCGGCGCGCCGGTGTGGAGCGGCCCCGCCGCCGATGTCGATGCGGAGGTCGCGATCGTTCGCGCCGGCTGGACCGAATGGGCCGCCCGCCCGCTCACCGTCCGCGTCGAAACGCTGCGCCGCTTCGCCAACACCGTCCGCACCCGCGCCGAACCGTTCGCCGACCTCATCGCTCGCGAAACCGGCAAGCCGATGTGGGAGGCGCGGACCGAGGTCGACAGCGTCATCGCAAAGGTCGACATCTCCGCCGCCGCCTATTCAGATCGCACGCCGCAACGCCGGATGGAGGGCGCGATGGGCGCACGCATCGCGGTTCGGCACAAGCCGCACGGCGTGATGGCGGTGCTGGGGCCGTTCAACTTCCCCGCGCATCTGCCCAACGGCCACATCGTCCCCGCGTTGATCGCCGGCAACGCCGTGCTGTTCAAACCGTCGGAGAAGACCCCCGCGGTCGGCGCCTATCTCGTCGATTGCCTCCACGCCGCGGGCGTCCCGCAGTCAGTCGTGCGCTGCGTCCAGGGCGGACCCGACACCGGCCGCGCGCTGGCCGCGCATGACGGCATCGACGGGCTGCTGTTCACCGGCTCCGCCACCGCCGGCGCCGCACTCCACCGCCAATTCGGCGAGACGCCGCACAAGTTGCTCGCGCTCGAACTCGGCGGCAACAACCCGCTCGTCGTATGGGACACGCCCGACATCTATTCCGCCGCCGTCATCGCGGTGCAGTCCGCCTATCTTTCCGCCGGCCAACGCTGCACCGCCGCCCGCCGGCTGATCGTACGCGACGGCGCACACGAGGCGCTGCTCGACCAGATCGGCCGGCTGATCGATCGCATCATCGTCGATCATCCGCACGCCGTCCCCGCGCCGTTCATGGGTCCCGTCATCGACAACGATGCCGCCGACCGGGTGCAGGACGCCTTCCTCGACCTCATCCTCGCCGGCGGACGCCCGCTGAAGCAACTCGTCCGCCCGGACCCGGACCGCCCATTCCTCACCCCCGCGCTGATCGACGTCACGACGGTCGCCGACCGCCCCGACGCGGAAATCTTCGGCCCGGTGCTGCAGGTCATCCGCGTCGCCGATTTCGACGCCGCGATCGCGGAGGCGAACGCCACCCGCTTCGGCCTGTCCGCCGCGTTGATCAGCGGCGCGCCGGAGCTTTACGATCGCTTCTGGGCCAACACCCGCGCCGGCATCGTCAACTGGAACCGCCCAACCAACGGCGCGCCGTCCAAGGCCCCGTTCGGCGGCGTCGGGCTGTCCGGCAACCATCGCCCGACCGCCTATTACGCCGCCGACTATTGCGCCTACCCGGTCGTCTCGTCGGAGGCGGAACAGCCGCGCGCCTCGCTCGGCATCGGCCTGCGCGACGCCTGACGCCCCCCTGACGCGTCGAGCGCAGGCAACCCCCGCCCCGCCCCCGCGTTCATGGGCGCAATCCCCGGACGGAGCACACTCATGCCAACGATCAAGACGCAGGACGGCACTGAACTCTATGTGAAGGATTGGGGAAGCGGCCGTCCGGTCATTCTCCTGCACGGCTGGCCACTTACGGCCGACAGTTGGGACGAACATGCGCTTGCGCTGGCCAATGCCGGCCATCGCGTGATCTTCTACGACCGACGCGGTTTCGGCCGCTCGACGCAGCCTTGGACCGGTTACGACTACGACACGCTCGCCGACGATCTGGCGACCGTGATCGACCAGACCGGCGCGCAGGACGCCACACTCGTCGGCTTCTCGATGGGCGGCGGCGAAGTCGCACGCTACATGTCGCGCCACGCCGGCAAGGGCATCGTCCAGGCCGGCCTGATCGCCTCGGTCGCGCCCTACATGCTCAAGGACGACAGCAACCCGCACGGCGTCGACGGTTCCGTGTTCGACGGAATGAAGGCCGGCATCCTGAAGGACCGCCCGAACTTCATGGCGACCTTCGCGCAGTCCTTCTACGGCGTCGGCTGGATCTCCAGCCCGGTCAGCCAGGACGTGCTCGACGATTTCTCGCGCCAGGCTCTGATGGCCGGCCTCAAGGGCACGCTCGATTGCGTTGACGCGTTCGGCCGCACCGACTTCCGCGGCGATCTGGCGGCGATTACCGTCCCCACGCTCGTCGTCCACGGCACGTCGGACAGCACCGTCCCGATCGACCCGTCCGGCCGCGCCGCCGCCGCGGGCATCGCGCAGGCCCAGATGATCGAATATGCCGGCGCGCCGCACGGCTTGAACGTAACGGAAAAAGATCGTCTTACGAGTGACTTGCTGGCGTTCGCAAAGAACTGATCCCAACTCAAACCGAGTGCCGTCCGCGTTTCGTGTGGGGACGCGGACGGCGAATATCTCGTCTTTCAGCCGACAAACCCGTACCCGCTTGCCGGGCCGGGCCCGCAACGCCTAGGTACGTCGCGTGAGCAGCCAGCCGACCAAACCGCCGCATCCCTTCACCTTCCCGGACTATCGTTCCTATCTCGTCGCGCGCTTTTCCAGCACGCTGGCGCAGAACGGCATGGTCGTGGTCATCGGGTGGCAGGTCTACGACATCGCCCGTCGCACGATGGATCTGAAGGACGCCGCCTTCCAGCTCGGCCTGATCGGCGTCGCGCAGTTCCTGCCTCTACTTCTCCTCACCCTCGTCGTCGGCTGGACCGCGGACCGCATCGACCGCCGCTGGATCGCACGCTGCGCCGTGCTGCTGGAGGCAAGCTGCGCCATCGCGCTCGCCGGTCTCGCCTGGACCGACAGGACCACCCTCCCCGCGTTGTTCGGCATCGCCGCCCTCCTTGGCGTCGCCCGCGCCTTCGCCGGCCCGGCGTTGAGCGCACTAGCCCCGAACCTCGTCCCCCCCGCCTCGCTGCCCACCGCCATCGCGCTGTCGTCGATCGCGTGGCAGTCGGGCGGCATCGTCGGCCCCGCGGCGGGCGGCTACCTCTACGCGCACAGCCACTGGCTGCCCTTCGCCTGCGCCGCCGCGCTGTTCCTCGTCTCGTTCGTCGGGCTCATGACGATCGGCCCGATCGCCCGCACCGCGCTCGATCGCCGCGCCAATCCCTGGCGGCAGATGATCGACGGCCTCCATTATGTCCGCCACAACCGCATCGTGTTCGGCGCGATCTCGCTCGATCTGTTCGCCGTCCTGCTCGGCGGGGCGACCGCGATGCTCCCGATCTACGCGCGCGACGTGCTCGATGTCGGCGCGGAAGGCCTCGGCCACCTGCGCGCCGCCCCCGCCTTTGGGGCCGCCGCCACCGCGCTCTGGTTCTCGTTTCGCCCGCTGAAGAGCGAGGTCGGCGTCAAGATGCTGATCGCGGTCGGTGTGTTCGGCGCCGCCACCGTCGTGTTCGGCCTGTCGCGCAACGTCGCGCTGTCCCTGCTCTGCCTCGCGGTGCTGGGCGTCGCCGACATGTTCTCGGTCTATGTCCGCCAATCGCTGATCCAGCTGTCGACCCCCAACGACATGCGCGGCCGGGTCGGTGCCGTCTCGTCGCTCTTCGTCTCGGGCTCGAACGAACTGGGCGAGGCCGAGTCCGGCTTCCTCGCCGCGCTCATCGGCCCGGTCGCCGCGGTCGTGGCCGGCGGCGTCGGTGCGATCGGCATCGCTTTGCTCTGGTCGCGGCTCTTCCCCGAACTGCGCGCCGCGCGTACCTTCACGCCCCCCGCCCGGCTCGAAGATCCCCCGCTCACCCCCGCTCAGGAGACCCAGTCATGATCGCCGACAGCATCCTTTCGACCATCGGCCGCACGCCCCACGTCCGCGTCTCGCGGCTGTTCCCGGACGCGCAGGTCTGGATCAAGTCGGAACGCTCCAACCCCGGCGGGTCGATCAAGGACCGCATCGCGCTCGCCATGATCGAGGCGGCGGAGGCCGACGGCCGGCTGAAGCCCGGCGGCACGATCGTCGAGCCGACCAGCGGCAACACCGGCATCGGCCTTGCCATGGTCGCCGCGGTGAAGGGCTACACGCTCGTCCTGGTCATGCCGGAGTCGATGTCGATCGAACGGCGCCGCCTCATGCTCGCCTATGGCGCCACCTTCGACCTGACGCCCAAGGAACGCGGCATGAAGGGGGCGATCGAACGCGCGCTCGAAATCGTCGCCGAAACGCCCAACAGCTGGATGCCGCAGCAGTTCGAGAACCCTGCCAACATCGACGTGCATGTCACGACGACCGCTGAAGAAATCCTCGCCGACTTCCGCGACATGCCGCTCGACGCGATCATCACCGGCGTCGGCACCGGCGGCCACATCACCGGCGTGGCGGAGGTGCTGCGCAAGCACTGGCCCGACCTGAAGGTCTTCGCGGTCGAACCGACGCTGTCGCCCGTCATCTCAGGCGGCCAGCCCGGCCCGCATGCGATCCAGGGCATCGGCGCGGGCTTCATCCCCGCCAACCTCCACACCGATCTGCTGACCGGCGTGATCCAGGTCGACCCCGCCGCCGCCAAGGCGATGGCGCTCCGCTCGGCATCGGAAGAAGGCATGCTCGTCGGCATCTCGTCCGGCGCCACGCTCCAGGCGATCGCGCAGAAGCTTCCCGAACTCGGCCCCGACGCGCGCATCCTCGGCTTCAACTACGACACCGGCGAACGCTATCTCTCCGTCCCGGATTTCCTGCCGGAACAGTGAGTTAGGCGAACACCCTCAAAATCCCGTCATCCCGGACCTGATCCGAGATCCCGCTTCTTCCAACCGACCGAGCGGGGCCCCGGCTCAAGTCCGGGGCGACGAGACCTCCAGCATCGCCACCACATCGAGCAACGCCCGCGCCTCCGCCAGATGCAGTCGCTCCACCATCCGCCCATCCACCCGGATCACGCCGACACCCTCCTGCCCCTCGAAAGCCTCCACCACCCGCCGAGCCCAAGCCACCTCATCCGCCGCCGGACTAAACGCCGCGTTACACGCCGCGATCTGTGCGGGATGGATCAACGTCTTGCCATCGAACCCCAGCGCCGCACCCTGCGCACATTGCCGCGCCAGCCCGTCCGCATCGTCGATCGCATTATGCACCCCGTCGAGCACCACCAGCCCGAACGCCCGCGCCGCCGCCACCGTCATCGCCAGCATGCCGCCAAACGCGGTCCGCTCGGTATCGAGCCGCGCCCGCATCTCCTTCGCCAGGTCGTTCGTGCCCAGCACCAGCGCCCCCAGCCCCGGCGCGGACGCGATCGCCTCCAGCCGCAGCACCGACTTCGCGGTCTCGACCATCGCCCACAACGCGACCCCATCCGCCACCCGCGTGCGATAGGCGGCGACGTCGTCCGCCCCATTCACCTTTGGCACCAGCACCGCATCCGGCGCCACCGTCGCCAGCGCATCCAGATCGTCCGCCCCCCAAGGCGTCGCCAGCCCGTTCACCCGCACCACCAGCTCGCGCGCGCCGAACCCGCCGTCGCGCACCGCCGCCACCGCCTGTGCCCGCGCCGTCCCCTTCGCATCGGGCGCGACCGCATCCTCCAGGTCCAGGATCACGACGTCGCACGGCAACCCGCGCGCCTTCTCGATCGCCCGCGCGTTGGATGCGGGCAGGTACAGCGCACTGCGGCGTGGACGGACGATCATCAGGACCTCGCTTCTCGAACCGCCATCGCCTAACCCGACTATCCCGACGCAGCAATCCGCCGCCCCCGAAAGCCCCGATGCCGCCACGCCGCTTCACCCGTTTCGCCGCGTTCGACTGGTCCGGCCGCGCCATCGCCCGCCCGCCCGGCATCACGCTGGCCGAGTGCGGCACGGGCGACGCCGCTCCGATCCTGATCGCCCCCGACCGCGGCTGGTCGCGCCCCGCCGCGCTCGACTGGCTGCTCGCACAGGCGGAGGCGAAAACCGACCTCCTTGTCGGCATCGATTTCTCCCCCGCGCTGCCGCACGCGGACCAGGGCGCCTACTTCCCCGACTGGTCCGAAACCCCTTCGGACGCCCGCGGTCTCTGGGCGCTCGTCGACCAACTCTGCGCCAACGAACCGCACCTCTCCGCCTCGACCTTCACCGACCACATCGAAACCGCCCGCCACTTCCGCCATGCCACGGCCGGCGCGATCGTCCGCGGCGACCGGTTCGAGGGCAGCATGGGCCGCCTCCGCGTCGTCGAACGCCGCTGCCGCGCGCTCAAACTCGGCAACGCGGTCAGCTGCTTCAACCTGATCGGCGCGTCGCAGGTCGGCAAATCGAGCCTCACCGGCATGCGCCTGCTCCACACGCTCGCCGGCCGCGTGCCGATCTGGCCATTCGACCCGGTCCCCGCCCACGGCCCGCTGATCGTCGAGATCTACACCACCATCGCCGCCCGCGCCGCCGGCCTCACGAGCAGCCGCACCAAGCTCCGCGACGGCCCCACGCTCGACGCCGCACTCGCGAACCTAGCCACCAAACCTCACACCACGCTGGCGCGCTACGACGACCACGCCACCGACGCACTGCTCACCGCCGCCTGGCTCCGCCACGTCGCCGCCGACGCCGAACTCTGGACCCCCGCTGGCCTCGACCCCGCACTGGCCGCCACCGAAGGCTGGACCTTCGGCATCCCGTGAAGCCGCGCCCTCTTGCCGCGAACGCGCGCGCAAGGCATGGATGCGCCGTGGCCGGGTTAGCTCAGCTGGTAGAGCAACCGCCTTGTAAGCGGTAGGTCGTCGGTTCGAGTCCGACACTCGGCACCACCCCCCGCAACATCACCGGCGACCCGATCGTTCGTCCGATTCAAGCCACCGGCGCCTGCCTGGCAACAATCCGGCCGCGCGCGCCCTCGCCCGGTCCGTCGTCTCACGACGGCGACAATTACCCAGCCGAAGCAAGTTCGACTAAAGTCATGAACGGCGCAGAGGTTCCGCCCGCCCGTTCGTCCTTTGGTATAACCACACTACGAGTTTTACACTTTGTTAATTTGAAAAAGCGAATGAGTTCGTACCGCAAGACAGTACAGAAGACGGACGTTCGCAACTTCGCAAGAATAGTCCCGTCCTTTCTGCTGCCTTGCTCTTCCAAAGGATAGGCGCGTCGTTATGGCACACACAACCGGACTGAACGAAACCCGCATCGCCGCCCGGCACGGCGGGCGCGCGACGCCAGTCCTGGCGCGGCTGCGCACGACGGCCCGCGCCGGGTCCGTGGCGCTGGCCTGCATGGGCGCGGTGATCGCCGCCCCGGTGTCCGCCGCAACGCAGGGATCGCTCGGCGCCACCTCGACCGGCAGCATCCAGATCAGCGTTTCGGTGCCCAGCCGCGTGCAGATCACCGGCCTCAGCGACATCACCCTCGCCAACGTCGAACCCAACACCCCGGCGATCAGCTCGCAGAACAACTGCGTCTGGAGCAACACCGCGACCAAGGGCTACACCATCACCGCGACCGGCAGCGGTGCGTCCGGCGCCTTCACGCTGGCCTCCGGCGTCCTCCCGCCCGTCGCCTATGATGTGCAGTGGAACCAGGCGTCGGGCCAGACCGCCGGAACGACGCTGACCCCCGGCACCGTGTCCACCGGCTACGTCTCGACCGCGCTCATCCCCGGTTGCGCCACGGGGTCCAGCTCCAGCATGACCGTCACCATCGCCACGGCACAGCTTCAGACGATGCCGTCGCTCACCAACTACACCGGTACGCTGACGCTGCTCGTCAACCCGGCCTGAGGGATCGGCGGGCGGCATCATGACGCTCCCGCACACCGTCCTTGCCTGCGCGCTGCTCCTGATCGGACTGTCATGGCCGGGTACGGGCAACGCGCAGCAGGTGCGGATCAGCCGGCTGTCCGACTACAGCTTCACGATCACCAACGTGTCGCAGAACATCAGTCTCAGCAGGAACGCCTGCATCTCGGCGACGAGCCTGAGCGGGCGTTACGGCATCCGCGCGACCGGTGGCGGCACGGCGGGCGCGTTCACGCTGGCCGGCCCCGCCGCGGTACTGCCCTATGACGTCCAGTGGAACGACCGGGCGGACCAGACGTCCGGCACCGCGCTCGTTCCCGGCGTGACGCGCTCCGGCCTCACGACGAACGGGCTCGGCCTGAACCTCGCCTGCGCGCTCGGCAATGACTCGGCCAGCCTGATCCTCACGCTGCGCTCGGGCGATCTCAGCCGGGCGACCGCAGGTGCCTATAGCGGTACGCTGACGCTGCTGATCGCGGCGGAATAGCGCCGGTCGTTCATGGCCCGGCGTCCTCGACCGACCGCGCGTCCGATCTCCGCCCGCCCGGTCACGCTGGCGATGCTCGCCCTGTGTCCGGCGACGACCGCGCCCGCCGCCACCCCGGCCGCCCCCTCGCTGTTCCGGGTCGGTGCGCCGGCCGGCTTCGACACGCTGCTCGCGCCGCAGGAAACCGTCGTCGACGTCTATTCCGGCGGCCGCCCGCTCGGCCAGGCGCGGGTCCGGTTCAGCTCCGGCCGGGTGACCTTCCTCGACGTCGACACCCTCCTCGCGCTCGTCCCCGATCTGATCGATCCCACAACCGCACGCGCCGCGCTGGCCCAACCCGATCTCGACTCGCACGCCGGGCTGATCTGCCCCGCCGACGCCGACGCCGCCACCTGCGGCACGCTCAAACCCGCCGACGCCGGCGTCATCTTCGACGCGGCGCGCTTCCGGATCGACCTGTTCTTCCACCCGCGCCTGCTCGCCGTCCACCGCGCCGGCGAGCGGCGCTACCTGCCCACCCCTGACGCAAGGCTTTCGCTGATCGACCAGATCGGCGGCACGATCGCCGGCAGCGGCGGCTTCGTCGACTACACGATCCAGAACCGCGCGATCGTGGCACTCGGCAATGCGCGGGTCCGCAACGACCTGTCCTACTCCTCCTATTACGGCCTCGTCGCCGATACGCTCGCGGCCGAACTCGACACGCGCGACTATCGCTATTCCGCCGGCGTACTCTGGGCGCCCGGCATCGACCTCACCGGGCGGCGCAAGCTGCTCGGCGTCGGCGTGCAGAGTCAGATCGATACAAGGCTCGATCGCACGCTGATCGCCGGCAGCCCGCTCGTCGTCTCGCTCGCGCTGCGGTCGCGCGTCGATATCCTGCGCGACGGCCGCCTGCTGACGTCGCGGACCTACGAGCCTGGAAACCAGTCGCTCGACACGGCGAGCCTGCCCGATGGCGCCTACGAACTCGTGCTCCATATCGTCGAGGCGGGCGGCGCCACCCGCGACGAACGGCGTTTCTTCACCAAGAACGCCGCGATCGCCGCGATCGGCGATCCGATCGTCTTCGGCTATGCCGGCGTGCTGGCCAACGACCGCCGCGGCCGGCTCGTCGCCCCATCGCGCACGCTGTTCTACGAAGCCGGAATCGCTCGCCGCTTCACGCCGCAACTGGCACTCGATGCGACGCTGATGGGCACGAACCGCACCGCGCTGCTCGAAATCGGCGGCTACTGGCTCGGCCCGGTGGCGCAACTGCGGACCGCGGGGCTTGTCTCGGTCCGCGGCCAGACCGGCGTGCTAATTCAGGCCGCGTCGTCCGGCACGGCGGGCCTCACCTATACGTTCGACCTGCGCCGCGTCTGGAGCCGCCGGGGGCGCGACTTGATCCCGATCATGGACGGCATCCTCGACCGCCCCGGCCTCGTCACGCCCGACCGCGCGCAATTCGCTGCAGGCGCCTTCACGCAATTCTACGGCACGATCAGCTACTCGCTGCCGCGTGGTCAGGCGGGCCTCAGCGGCTTCTACCGCCGCGATGCCCGCGCCGGCCAGTCCTACGGCATCGGCCCCAGCGCATCGGTCCCGCTGGTCCAGCGCGGCGGGTTCCAGCTGATGCTCCGCGCGGACGCCACGCTCACCAATCGCGGCCACTCCGCCTATGTCGGCATCAGCCTGCAACGCCTGCGCGGCGCCACGTCGCTCGCCGCGACGGGCGGCTTCCGCGCAAACAAGGGCGACGAAGCGAGCACCGCCGCCACCGCGGTCGGCGGCATCGCCGCATCGTGGCAAAAGGACAATGTGCTCGGCGGCGACCTGTCGGCGTCCGGCGGCCTGGAACGCGAGGTCTACGGCACGCTCGCCCGCGCGCATGCCGATCTGCGGACCGGGGTCGGATCGCTGTTCGCCGACGTGGCGCAGCCGATCGGCGGCAACAACGGCTCGACCCAGTACAGCCTCAGCTTCCAGACCAGCGCCGCCGCGGTCGGCGGGAACCTCGTCATGCAGGGTCGCGATCGTCACGACAGCGTGATCGTCGTCCAGGTCAGCGACAGCGCCAGCGACGCCGCGCACCCGCCCGCCAGCCCGGCCCCGTTCGAGGTGCTGGTCGACAACGCCGCGCGCGGCATCGTCCGGGCGGGCGGAACGCTGTCCGTCGCGGTCCCGGCCTACCGCCAATATGCGGTGCGCCTCCGCCCGGTCGGCGAGGAACTGATCCGGCTCGACGGCGGCATGCGGCAGGTCAGCGTCTATCCCGGTACCGTCGCGCGCGTCGCCTGGTCGGCCTCGCGCGTCACCGCCATGTTCGGCCGGATCGTCTGGCCAGACGGATCGCCGGTGGCCGACGCCGCGATCACCACGACCGGCGCGATCGGCAGCACCGATGTGGCGGGCTATTTCCAGGTCGAGGCCGCATCGAATGCGGTTCTCGACGTCCGTTCGTCGGATGGGCGCCGCTGCCGCATTGCGGTCCGCGCCGGCCCGGCGAAGGAAGGCTATGCCGCACTCGGGAGTCTTACCTGCCGGCCCGCCGCCGCCGGGCTGCGACCGGCCGATACGAAACCAGATCAATGACGGGGGAACAGGTATGACGATGAAGTACGGTCCGCGGCGGCGCTACCGCCTTCTCATGCTGGCCGGCGCGGCGCTCGGCCTCATGGCCGCCCCCGCCGGTGCGGAGCTTGTGCTGAGCCAGGTCGTGCTCGATCTCATGCCCGCCGGTCCGCCACGTGCGGATGTCGAGGCGTTCAACAATGGCGAGGAGCGCATGTACGTCGTCGCCGAACCGGCCAGCATCCTCGACCCCGGCACACCGCAGGAGCGCCGCGTCGCCAGTAACGATCCCGCGGCCAGCGGGCTGCTCGTCACCCCGCAGAAGATGATCCTCGAACCGGGCGAGCGGAAGCTGATCCGCATCGCCGCCATCCTGCCGCGCAGCCCGCGCGACCGGATCTACCGCGTAACCGTGAAGCCCGTCGTCGGCGAACTCGCGGTGTCCGGATCGGCGTTGAAGGTGCTGGTCGGCTACGACATGCTCGTCATCGTCCGCCCCGCCGTCCTGACCGACACCATCACCGCCCGCCGCGCCGGCACCACCATGACGCTCACCAACGCCGGCAGCACGAGCGTGGAGCTGTACCGCGGCCGCCAGTGCGACGCGGCCGGCGCCGACTGCCGCGACCTGCCGGCCAAGCGCCTCTACGCCGGTGCCGACTGGCAGCAACCGATCGACCCCGCCCGCCCCGTGGACTATCTGGTCAAGAGCGGTACGACCGTGAAACCGATGCGCTTCTGACCGGCACTCCCGCGCCGGCGCGTCAGGCCAGCACCTTGTCCAGCGCGACGCAGAACGCCTTCATCTCCGCGGCCGATCCCACCGTCACCCGCGATACGGTCGGCCAGATCGGCCACGACCGCCCGATCTCCACGCTTTGCGCGCGGAACGCGGTCTGCGCGTCCTTGGCCGATCGCGTCTTCCAATCGATCATGAACATGTTCGCATTGGTCGGCTTCACCGCGACCCGCCGCGCGCGCAGGTGGTCGAGCGCGATCCCCCGCGCCTCCTCCATCTCGGTCCGTCGCGCGGCGATCAGCGGGGCTGCGGTCAGGCTCGCCGTCGCGCAGGCCAGCGACGGCAGCGGCAACGCGCCGGACTGCATCCCGCCGTCATAGCGCATCATCTTCGCCAGCAGGTCCGGCCGCGCCATCGTGAAGCCCATCCGCATCCCCGCCATGCCGAAGATCTTCGAAAACGTCCGCAACACGATCACGTCGCGGCCCTGCGCCACCAGCGGCGACGCCACCGGCACGCCCGCGAAATGCGTATAGGCCTCGTCGACCAGCACCACCGAACCGGCCGGCTTGTTGGCGATCAGCCAGGCAATGTCGGCAACCGGCGTGGTCGTCCCCGTCGGATTGTTCGGCGTGCAGACATAATAGACCCCGGCATTCGGGTCCGCCGCCAGCATCGCGCGGACATCGTGCGCATAATCCGCCCTCAACGGCACGCGCTTGACCGGCGCGCCCAGCCAGTCCGCCGTCCGCCCGGCCAGTTCGAACGTCGGGTCCGCGGTCACCAGCCCGCGCTGCGGCGAACAGAAGCTCACGATCGCCCGCGACAGCGGATCGCTCGATCCCGGCCACGGCGCAATATGGTCATAGGGCACGCCCTCGACCGCCATCACCGCCTTCAGGAAATCGTTGCGCTCGTCGTGCGGGGCATAGCGGTTGCTGCTCGCGACGATCTTCTGCGCCGCGCGCTGACCCGGCAGCAGCGGCCCGGCCCAGCATTCGTTCGATCCGATCCGCACCTTCGCGGTCGGCGCCGGATCGGGGACGCCGCCCGACGCCCAGGCCGGCCGCCCGAACGCGGCGGCGACCGCGCCCGCTCCGAAAACGCTCCCCACCCGCGCCAGCTGGCGCCGCGTGTAACCACGGTCGAGCAAATCGTCGCGGGCTTCCTCGGGCAGCACGGTCGCTTCGGTCATGGCATTATCCTCGCTCGGGGACAGAGATGGACGGAGCATCAGCCGGTCACCGGGATCACCGGCTTCACCCCCGGTTCGGCCCGCCGCTGCGCCTCGTCGAGCACGCGCAACGCGTTGCCGCCCCAGACCTTCGCCACGTCGGCCGCGCTGAACCCGCGGGCCAGCAACGCCGCGCTGACCTTCGGATAATCGGACACGTCGTCGAACCCCTCGACCCCGCCGCCGCCATCGAAATCGCCGCTCATCCCGACATGGTCGATCCCGGCCACCGCGATCGCGTGGAACAGGTGCTTCATCACGTCGTCGAACCGCGCCTTCGGCACCGGCCATCGCGCGTCGATCGCCTTGCGCCCCGCCAGCACCTTGCGCCGATCGGCATCGGTTGCCTTGGCGGGGTCGATCCCCGTCATCAGCGCCTTGATGGCCGCCTCGCGCTCGGCGATCTTCGGCTGCGGCACCATATATCCGTTGAACGCATTGACCTGCACCACGCCGCCTTTCGCCGCGAGCAGCCGCAGGTCCGCGTCGCTCACGTTGCGCGGATGGTCGAACACCCCGCGCACGCCCGAATGCGACAGGATGATCGGGGCCTTCGACTGCGCGATCATCTGGCGCAGCGCCAGGTCCGAACTGTGCGACGCGTCGATCACGATCCCCAGCCGGTTCGCCTCCGCGACGAACGCACGCCCCGTCTCGCTCAGCCCGTTCCATTCGGGCTTGTCGGTCGCGCTGTCCGCCAGGTCGTTGTCCCGGAAATGCACCGGGCTCATCATCGTCACGCCCAGCCGCTGGAACGTCCGCATCAGCGTCAGGTCCGCCTCGAACGGGTACCCGTTCTCCATGCTCATGAACACGAACCGCTTGCGCGCCGCCACCGCCGCGCGTGCCTCGGCCGAGGTCGTCGTCAGCCGGAACACGTCCGGGTGCGCGGCGACCATCTCGCGGATCTGCACCGCGCGGACCAGCGCCGCGTCGCGCGCCGCCCGGTCGCCCTCCGGCGTCCGCGGCCCCTGCGCGGTGTAGATCGCGAAGAACCCGCCATCGACACCGCCCTCTACCATCCGCGGCACGTCGACCTGGTCGCCCGTCGTCGCCACGTCGTGACGGTCCATGATGCTCCACCCGGCCCGCCCCAGATTGGCCGGCGTGTCGAAATGCGTATCGAGCACGATCGCGCGGTCATGCACCGCACGCGCCGTCCTGGGATCGGGCGCCGCGCCGACGATCAGCGGCACGGCAAACAGAATGGCAACGATCCTACGCATCAGTCCCCCCAATCGAGTTTCGTGACCATTCCGAACGGCATTTCGGGTGTCGGTCAATAGAAGCGGACATTGTCGATCTGCATCCAGATCCGCTCGCCTGGATCGCGCGTCGCGCCGAGTTCGACCTGGACGATGCCGTCCGCGGTCCACGGCGTGCCTGCGCGTTTACCCATCGCGACGGGTTTCAACGCGCTGAACGGCACGTCGACCGTCGTCCACCCGCTCGCGGCCTTGACTGGCGCGGTCCAGCTGCGACCGAACCCGTTCAGCTTCAGCGCGTAGGCGCCGTCGCCGCGAATATCGACGCGCACGCCGGTATAGCCGCGCAGATCGACGCCCTGCACCGATCCGCGCGTCAGCGGGATGGCGACGCCGGCATAGGGGTCCTCCTTGATGCTCAGCTTGGCCGAGACGGACAATGCGTGCCCGCCATCGTCGCGCGGCACGACCTGCGAGATTTCCAGCGACCGGTCCATCCCGCCGTCCGGCGTTTCGAGCCGCAGCGTATCGAGCGACGATCGCTGGTCGGCGCGCTCGAAATCGTCGACCAGCCGCCCGATCGTCACCGACGCAAGCTGCGTGCGCAGGTTCGCGGCGGGCAGCGCGGGCGCCCCGGTGCCATAGACCGGCCTGCCGTCGATCAGCACCTGCGACACCTTGTGGACATCGGCGATCCGGTCCCACGGCTTGCCGTCGATCAGGACGATGTCGGCGCGCTGGCCCGGCGCGATCGTGCCACGGTCGCCGTCCTGATGCATGATCCGGGCACTGGCCGATGTCGCGGCGACGAGCGCCTGCGTCGGGGTCAACCCGGCCTGCACCAGCAGCTCCATCTCGCGCAGCGTCGACCGGCCGTGCGGCGTCCCCGGCATCCCGGCATCGGTGCCGAGCCCGACCCGGACGCCCGCATCGTACATCGTCTTCACATTCTTCAGCGCATAGCCGAACTTGACGAAGCGCGGCGCGACCTTCGGATCGGTGCGGTCGAGCGGCGGGCTGCCGGGCTTGTTCGGTTCATAGACCGCCAGCGTCGGGGCCAGCGCCATCTTCGACGCGGAGATGTCGAACAGCGCCTTGGGATCCAGTTCGCGATCCTGAAGACCGTGGGCCAGCGCATCCACACCGGCCCGCGCCGCGATCGCACCGCGATCGACCGTCACGGTATGGGTCAGAACCTCCAGCCCCTCCTTGTGCGCCGCATCGGTCAGCGCGCGCAGCGTCCACTCGTCCATGCTCGTATTGTCGGGCGACAGGCCGTAACGCCACCCGTCGGTGAACGCCTTGATCAGGTCGGGCTGGTACGGCTTCAGCTTCGCGATCGCGGCGCGCGCGGCGTCCGGCGTGTTGATCCAGATCGTCGTCGACTGGTCGCCCCAGTCCGCGCCATGCCCACCGGGCGTACTGATCCGCGCGGCGAAATTGACGTGCGGCGCGACCAGCGTCGACAACCAGGCACGGCGCGGCGCGTAGGATTCGGGCTGTTCGTGGAAATCGTTCACCGTCGTGACACCGGCGGCGACATAGGCGGTCGCGATCTGCGGCGTCGTCGCCGGGTTCCCCGCCGGCGTCCAGTGCGTGTGCAGGTCGTAGAAGCCGGGCAGCAGCGCCTTGCCCCGCGCGTCGATCACCGTCGCCCCCCGCGGCGGCGTCAGGCCCGCACCGACCTGCCGGATCCGGCCGTTCTCGATGATCACCGTCGCGGCGCGCGGCGCGGCCCCGGTGCCGTCGAACACCGTCGCCCCGACGATCGCGACCACTGCGCCCTTGGGTGCCGCACCGACGGGCGACGCCAGCACCACCGCGCCGGCCAGCAGCAGGGCGATACGGGTCCTACGTTCGGTCATCGGACGATCTCCTTCGCAACGGCAGGACGGGTGAAGTGGGCGACCCTCGACAGCGCGCACCGGATCAGAACCGGTGCCGGATGTTGGCGTACCAGTAACGCGCCACGGGCGTGTACAACGTGCCGAGATACCCGTCCGACGACAGCGACGGCTTCTCGTCGGTCAGGTTCCGCACGCCGACCCGCACGCTGGTCCCGTCCAGCGCCCCGCTGGTGAAGCGATAATCGACGTAGAGGTTACCGGTCACCTGATCGTCGACTACCCAGGGCGACCCCGCGGAATCGATCAGGTTGGTGTCCTCGACGCTGCCAATATAGGATGTGAAGCCGCCGACCGTCACATTGCCCAGCGACCAGGTGAGCGACCCCGACCATTTCCAGGCCGGCCGCCCGTTCTGGCGCTTCAGGTCGCCACCGCCGGTGATCGTCGTTCCCGCGTTGATCTCCCCCGCGTCACGCGCCGCCAGCAGTTCGGCGATGCCCGGCGAGGGATCCTGATAGAATTTGATCAGGTGCGCGACGTTGACCGACAGGTTGAAGCGACCGACGCTGGTTTCCGGCGTGCGGTAGATCAGGTTCAGGTCGAGCCCGCGCACCGTCTGCGGCAACAGGTTCACATACTGGTCCTTGACGAACAGCACCTGCCCCGCCGGCGTCAGTCCGGTCCCGGCGAACGCCGCGATATCGTCGCTCGTCACCGCCGCGCGGACGACATTGGGGTTGGTCTGCCCGGTCTGGCGCAGCAGATAGTCGAGGATCAGCGCGTTGCCCTCGCCGAAGATCCCGACCAGCCCGGTCTGCTTCACCTGCCAATAATCCGCGGTCAGCGTCAGATTGCCGAACCCGGTCGGCAACGGCGGTTCGATCACGGTGCCGAACGAGATCGTGTTGGCGCGTTCCGGGTCCAGGTCCGGATTGCCGGCCCGCTGCGCCGTCGTCAGCTGCGACCGGGCACAGTTGGAAAAGCTCGTGATCCGGCCGGCGCGCAGGTCCGCCTCGCAGAATGCGTAGTCGGTGCGCGTATTGCTGCGCGTGACGAGCGCCGCGTTGGTCTGTTCCAGGTTCGGCGCGCGGAACGACTTCGCCCACGACCCGCGCAGCCGGACGCCCTTGAACAGGTCCCACGCCCCCGCGACCTTCGGCACCGCGATGTCGCCGAAATCGCTGTAGCGCTCGAAACGCCCGGCCACCTGGAATTCCAGGCTGCGGATCAACGGCACGTCCATTTCGGGCGAGATCGCCGGGATCGCCAGTTCTCCGTAAGCGGAAAAGACCTCGCGGTGCCCCGCCGTATCGGGATTGATGCTCGAATTGACGAAATCGCCGTACACGACCTGCGTCGCTGGGTCGGTATAGGTGATCGTCCCGTCGATCCGCGGGTCGCGGTCGTCGAGCTGCGTTTCGCGCCGCGCCTCGATCCCGGCCGCGAATCCGACATCGCCACCGGGCAGCGTCAGAAGATCACGCCGCGACACGCGGAAATCGAACGTGCCGAGCGTCGACTTGGTATAGCGCACCAGCTTCTGGCGAAGACCGTCGATGACGGCCGCACTGTTCGGCGTCGCATCGCCGGTCGACGGGTTGTCGATCGTCCCGCCGTTGAAGACATTATACGCATCGGGTGTCGACTTGGCGAGCGATGCGGCCAGCGCGGTCAGCGAGATGTTATCGCTGACGTCCCGCACCGTCGCCTCGGAATAGCTCAGCGCCGATTCCCAGTTCCAGCCCGCATGTTCGCCGCGGAAGCCGATCAGGCCGCGCAGCTGCTGGTTCTTCACGTCGACGTCGATGTTGCCGAAATCGGTGAAGGCATAGCTGCGCACCGTGGCGGACAGCCCGGCGGCCGGAACGTTGGTGCCGGCCACGCGGTTCGGATTGATCGTGCCGTCGGCGAAGACCGCGGCACCGAACGGGTTCCAGTAATTGCTCGCCGGAACGGTGATCGGGATCGACGTCAGCGTCGAGATCGGACTCTGCTCCGCATGCGTCTTGCCGAGATAATAGCCACCCTCGAAGAACATCGTCGTGCTGTCGTCCAGGTCGTAATGACCGCTGGCGAACAGGTTCACGCGGTCCAGCCGGGGCAGGACCGACGTGCCCGCCGCCGCGGTATCCTGGCGAAGGTTGCGGTCCGCGCCCGCGGTCGCGATCGCGCCGTCGTCGATGCACAGGCCGTTGCCGATCCCCAGCTGACAGCTCGCGCTGGTCGTCGGCTGGATGTGGAACAGCCCCGACGAACTGGTGAGCGCGGTCGTGCCGCGGCGCACCGTCCCGAATGCCGCCGGCGTCTGCAACGATGCCCAGGGCGTCGTCGCGCTCCGCCCGTCGAGCGATGTCGCCCCCTCGAACCGGGTGCCCGCGAACAACGCGGTCCGGTTGGACGACGCGGTGTAGGACTGTTCGGTGGTGTCCAGCCCGGTGCCGTGGTCGTAGCTGGCGAACACCGTGATGTTCCCGCGACCTTCGGCGAAATTCTTGCCGAACACCCCGTTCGCGTTGACTTCGCGGAAACCGGTCCCCTCCCCGCCGCCATATTGCACCGACATGTCGCCGCCGTCGAAATCGGTCTTCAGCACGGTGTTGACGACGCCCGCCACCGCATCCGCGCCATAGATCGCCGCCGCCCCGTCGCGCAGCACCTCCAGCCGGTCGAGCCCGTTCACCGGGATGGCGTTGGTGTTGTAGCTCAGCACCGGCACCAGCTGCGTATTGGCCTGGCTCGTCGGATGCGTGACGACCCGCCGTCCGTTCAGCAGTACCAGCGTGTTGCCGATCCCCAGGTTGCGCAAGTTGACCGACCCCACGTCGCCGCGCGCCGAATTGCTGCTGCCCGGCAGATAACTACTGTTGAACGTCACGTCGCCGAACTGCGGCACCGATCGGAACAGTTCGTCGCCCGACACCGCACCGCTGGCCTCGATCTCGGCCGTCCCGATCACCGTCACGGGCAACGCGGCGTTGAGCTTGGCGCCCTTGATCTGCGACCCCACCACGACGATCTCGCTCTGCGGCGTCGCGTCCTCCGCCTCGCCCGCGGCCGGCGGCGGCGCGGGCGCGTCCTGCACCGCGAAACCCGATGGTTGCGCTGCCGATCTCAGACTCGCCGGCACCACCCCCGACGCCGGCGGACGGACCGTCAGCGCGACGACCTTCCCGTTGATCGCCGCGATCGTCAGCGGCGTATCCTTCAACAACATCCGCAGGACCGCGCTGCTCGAAAAACGGCCGGCGATCGGGTGCGACGTCACCGTGCCGACGCTCTGCGGGGGGAACAGCACGCGGTATCCGGACTGCTTCGAAAAGGCCTGCAACGCGCTGCCGACGGGCTGCGCCGGAATGTCGAACCGCATGTCCTGCGCCAGCGCCGGACTGGCGACGATCGTCGTCGCGATGACGAAACTGCTGGCGTGCGCGATCAGGCTCGCGCGTCCGCTCCGGTCGAACATCATTACCCCCTTGAAGTCGAGGAGCATTCGCTCCTTCAGGGGGTAGGACGGACGACGTCGACACAACCCCCAACTCTGCGGGAACCTTTTTAAGCTTTTGTGACTCGACAGCCGGCTACCGAGACGCTTTGATGCGCGGGCCGTAGGAGAGGATCGCATAATCGCACGGGGGGTGCCGATTTGAACGATCGCTACGAGAAGCTCGCCTGGTTCAAGGAGACGGTGTATCCGCACCAGGGTGCGTTGCGCCAGCGTATCCGCCGCATCCTGAACGACCCGCACGAAGTCGACGACGTCGTCGCCGAAGTCCTGGCGCGGACCTTCGCCGCAGAAAACTGGCGCGACATCCGCTACGGTCTGGCATTCATGACGCGCATCGCGCGCAACATCCTGATCGACCGGCAACGTCGCGAGGTGATCATATCTTTCGACCTGATGGCCGATATCGAGGACCTGCAACGCAGCGCGTCGTACGAACATATGCTGACGGCGCGCGATGAACTGCGCCGGCTCGAACGCGTGATCGACGCCTTGCCCCCGCAACCGCGCCGCGCGTTCATCCTGCGCCGTGTCCAGGGTCATTCGCTGATCGAGGTAGCGGACATCATGCGCCTGTCCGTCTCTACGATCGAGAAGCATTTGACCAAGGCGTTGAAAGACGTGACGCGGGCCTTGGCGGAACAAGAGGATTATGTCGTTGGACTCACCGTCCAAAGCGAGAGCGGAACGCGAGGCGATCGCGAGCGAGGCGGCGCAGTGGGTCGTTCGACTTAGCGACGATCCCGACCCCGCGGACCGTGCGCGCGCGGAGGCGTGGATCGACGCCGATCCCCGCCACGCGGTCGCGTTCGTCGCGGCCGAAGCGGCGTGGGACGCAAGCCCGCACGCCCGGCTGCGTGACACGCCCGCCCCGCCCGGCGCGCCCGGAACGACGGCCCGGCCCTCCGTCCTGTCGCGGCGCTCGCTCGGCATGTCGCTGATCGCGGCATCCATGGTCGGCGCGATCGGGCTCGGCCGCGTCATGCTTGCCGACGGCGACCGCCACGAAACGCGGCGCGGGCAGCAGAGCGTCGCGCGGCTGTCCGACGGATCGTCGATCGCGCTCAACACCGATACGCGGCTGGATGTCTCGGTCGACGCCTCGCAGCGTCTGGTCCGGTTCATCGCGGGCGAGGCGCTGTTCACGGTCGCGCGCGACGAAACGCGTCCGTTCGTCGTCGATCTCGGCAACGCCCGGGTCGAGGTGCTCGGCACGGCGTTCAACATCCGCAAACGTACCGACAATGTCGAACTGACCGTTACCCACGGCCTCGTGTCCGTGATCGCGGCCAACGGGCAGAGCACGCAGGTCGGGGTCGGCAAGACGACGCTGATCCGGCCCGATGTGGTCGCGACGACCGATCTCGACGTGGCGCTGCTCCGCCAGCGCGTCGCCTGGCAGGACGGCTATATCGAACTGAAGGACGAAACGCTCGAACAGGCCGTGGCCGAATTCAACCGCTACCGCGACCAGCCGATCCTGATCGGCGATCCGCGCATCGCGTCGTTGGCGATCGCCGGGCGGTTCGGCGTGCATGACGGCGACGCCTTTGTCGGCGCGCTCCAGGCCAGCTTCGCGATCACGGCCGAACGGACCACGGACGGTGCGGTGGTCCTGCGCCGCGGCTGAGCCGGGCTCGGGCTTATTTCGGTTCCGCGACCATCAGCACGGCCAGTGCCAATGTCCGAATGCCGGTCCGGATCGCCTTGTCGTGATCGGGCGCGAAGAACGGCGAATGGTTGCTCGGCACCGCCTCGCCGCGCGCCTTGTACCGGGCGAGCGTCGCCGCATTATACCCGCCGATCGTGAAATAGACGGACGGCACGCCCGCCTCGACGAACGCCGACCAGTCCTCGCTCGCCGACCATCCGGGCGCACTGGCGGGCACGAACGTAACACGATCGCCGCCCGCCGCCTTCAGCACCGCCGCCGACCGCTCGGCCAGCGCGTGGTCGTTCACCACCGCCGCCGTCCCGTACAGCCACTTCACCTCCGGCGCCGGCGCCATCGACATCGCCGCGGATGCCTCCGCGGTCCGCTTCACGCCGTCGAGCAGCAGCTGACGCACGGTTTTGTCGAACGACCGCAGGCTCAGCTTCAGCACCGCTTGGTCCGGGATGATGTTCCCGACCGTCCCCGACTGGAAACTGCCGACCGTCACGACGCCGAACGCGTTCGCGTCCTTCTGCCGACTGATGACGCTCTGCACGTCGCTCACGAAATGCGCGCCCATCACGATCGGGTCGATCGTCGCACTCGGCATCGACCCGTGCCCGCCGCGCCCCTTGAACGTGATCTGGACGCTGTCCGAATTGGAACTGGTCACACCGTCCTTGACGATCACCGTACCGGTCACGTCCGATCCGACATGCGCCGCAAAGCCATAGTCCGGCTTCCCGAACTTGGTGAACAACCCCGCGTCGAGCATGGCCTTCGCGCCCTTCAGCTGCTCCTCCGCTGGCTGCGCGATGAACATCAGCGTGCCCGTCCACCGCGCTTTCATCGCGACCAGCGCCTGCGCCGTGCCGACCCAGGCCGCCATATGGACGTCATGGCCGCAGCTTTGCGCGACGAACGTCGACTTGCCGTCGAACACCGTCTGCGCCCGGCTGGCATAGGGCAGCCCGGTCTTCTCCTCCATCGGCAGCCCGTCGAGTTCGGTCCGCACCATCACGGTCGGCCCGGCGCCGTTGCGGTAGATCGCGACCACCCCGGTCCCGCCCACCTTTTCCGTCACCGCAAAGCCCAACCCACGCATCTTCTGCGCCAGCAGCGCGGCTGTGCGCGTCTCCTGCATCCCCAGTTCGGGATGCGCGTGCAGGTCGCGATACAGGGTGTCGAGCGCGGGATAGGTCCGCTCGATCTGCGTATCGATCTCCGCCCGGCTTTCGGCCGGCCCGGTCGCGGCGGCGGACGCGGTAGCCGTGGCGATCACGCACCCTGCCACCGCGCCGAACAGATTCCTCGTCATCGCAAAACCTTGAAATTCCCCGCGATCGTCGCAGGCTCTCCCTTGTCAGACGAGCGATCGGCGCTGAACCCCCAACCGCCCGGGAACCGGATCAGATCTCGACACCCAGCCGGACGGACACGGTGCGCGGCGCCCCCGGATAGTTGGTCGTCCGCGCGACGGGCTGTTCTATATAGAAACGGTCCGCCACGTTCCGCACGATCACGCCCAGCCGATACCGATCGGCGATCCGGTAGTCCGCGGTCAGGTCCACGCGCGTATAGCCCGCAATCCGGTAGCTGTTGGCCAGATCGCCCTCGCGCCTGCCCACGCGGGTCGCGCCCGCGCCCAGCATCACGCCCGCCAGCGGCCCGTGCGCGATCCGATACGTCGTCCACAGGCTCGCGCTGAACTCGGGCACACCGCGCAGCCGGTTGCCGACCGCGATCACGCTGTCGCGCGTGACCTTCGCATCTAGATAGCCGGCGCTCGCGATCATCCGCCAGCCGGGCAGGATCTCGCCGCTCACATCGATCTCCGCCCCGCGCACGCGTTGCTGCCCGGTCACGACGACGAAGCCGTTATTGTCCGGATCGGCGCTCGACACATTGTTCTTGGTGATGTCGAACACTGCGGCGGTCGCGATCAACCGGCCGTTCGCGGGGGTCACCTTCACTCCCGCCTCATATTGCCGGCCGGTTTCGGGCGGGGCCGATCCGCCGCCGAACACGCTGGCGCTGCGCGGCCGAAACGATGTCGACCAGTTGCCGTAGAGCGCGACCGTCGCCTGCGGATGCCAGACGATCCCGAGCCGCGGCGACGCGCGCTTCCCGTTCTCGGCGGTGCGGACGGCGTTGTCGACGGTCGTCTGGTCGACATCGTCCCACCGCACGCCGGCCAGGATATCGACGGCGTCCCCGACGCTGATCTGATCCTGGACATAGGGCGCCACATAACGCGCATCGACGCGGATCGCGCGGGCCGCCACGAACGGACCGGGCTGCGCGCCCTGCACCGGATCGGCGATACTGATGCCCGCCAGTGTCGCACGCGCCTCGTTCGTGTCGCGGTGCGCATCGACATATTCGAACCCGGCGAGCACGACATGGCGCAGCGGCCCGGTGCGGAACCGCAGCAGCGCCTCGGTCTGGCTGGTGGTCGCCGACACCCGCTGGTCCTGCTGCACGCCGCGCCGCAGGACGGACCGGCCGTCCGCGCTCAACCCGGTGAAGTCCGCGACGGTCCGCCCGCTGTCGCCCGCCTGATGCGAAACGATCTGCCGCAGCGTCAGCCAGTCCGTCACGTCATGCTCGATCCGCCCGCGGATGGTGTGCGACCGACCGAAATTCTCCGACCAGCGCTCGCCATAGCTGCGCCCAACCGGCCCCGCGACGCGGTCCCCGACCACCACGAGCCCCCGGTCGCCCGGACTGGTCTGATAGGTATAGTCGTAATCCACATCGGCGCGGGTCTTCGTATCCGGCCGCCACGCCAGCGTCGGGGCGAAGAACACCCGGGTCCCGTCCGCCTGGAAATCGCGGAAGGTGCCGGTCTCCTGCCCCGCCACGCTGACCCGGGCGGAGAGCGTCTCGCTCATCGGGCCGGTCACCGACAACTGGCCGCGCCGCAGCCCGAAATCGTTCGCCTGAACCACCGCCTCAGCCCCGAACCGGTCCGCCGGACGCCGCGTGACGATGTTGATCGTGCCGCCCGGCTCGCCCCGCCCGTACAGCACCGACGCCGGCCCCTTCAGCACCTCGACCTGCGCCACGTTCGCCAGGTCGCGGACCGTCTCGGTGAAATTCTGCGCCGGGCTGAGCAATATGCCGTCGATGGCGTAGGCGTTCACCTCGAACCCACGCACCATGAACAGCTCGGACCGGTTCCCCTGCGTCCCGCCCTGCTGCACGTTCGACACATTGGCGACCGCATCGCCGAGCCGGGTGATCTGCTGCTCCTCGATGACTTCGCGCGGGATGACCTGGATCGCCTGCGAGATATCCTCGATCCGCGTCTGCGTGCGCGTGGCGCCCGCCGCCCGTTCGGGCCGGACGCTGTGACGCCGCCCGGTGATCAAGATCTCGTCGAGCAGCGACCCTTCCTGCGCGAGGGCCGGCGCGGGCGCGAATGCAGCAATCAAGGCGGTGCCGGACAGCAGACAGCGAACACGCATCAATAGATATCCCGACGATAAAGGGTGTCGGCGATCAGGGTTTCGACCCGCCCGTCGCCAAGGATCGACCGCAGCGCCGCGTCCACCTCGCCCGCCATGCCGGCGAGGGAACCACAGACATAGAAAGCCGCCCCGCGATCGGCCCAGTCGACGATGGCCCCCGCATTCTCGACGACCAGCTGCTGCACATATCGCCCGCAACCCGCATCGCGCGAAAAGGCGCGATCGACCCGCGCCAGCGTCCCGGCGGCGAGATACCCATCGATCTCGTCCGCAAACGGCCGGTCATGGTTCGCACTCCGCTCCCCGTAGAGCAGCCACACGGGCGCACCCCCGGTCCGTGCCCGCTCGCGCAGATGCGCCATCAGTCCCGCCAGACCGGTACCGTTCCCGATCAGCACCAGCGGCGTCGTCGGGTCGCTCGGCGCCGCAAAACCTGGGTTCGCCCTGATCTGCACCGCAACCGGTTCACCGACCTTGGCGATCTTCGTCAGCCAGCCCGACCCGATCCCGAGCCCGCCATCCGCCGCCGGGCACTGCCGAACAAGCAGCTCGACTGACCGCGACGCCGCGATCGACGCGATCGAATAAGCGCGGTGCGGCAACGGCCGAAGCGCGTCCGGATCGAACCCGCCGTCCTCGGGCAGGATCGCCGTGGCGAGCGCCGCGCGCAACGCCGCATCGTCCGCCCCGTCCCACCCGGCCAGCACGCGATCGATCCGCACCGGATCATGACGCGGCGCGATCTCGGCGATCGCCCCCGGTGCCCACTCGGTCTCACCCGGCGGGGCCAGCACGACGCGGTACACCGGCGCGCCCGGGCTGCCCGGATTGAGCCAGCTCCGTTCGACCAGCGGCCATGCTTCATAACTCGCCGGCTGCCAGTCCGGCTGTCCGGCATCCGCCCCGATCGCGTGCAGCTGCTGCTGCCAGTGCCGCTCGCCCTCGACATCGCTGCCGTCCAGTTCGACCAGATCGAACAGCCGGCGCGCCCCGCTTGCGTGCAGCCAGGCGTCGACCCGGTGCCCGAACGCGCAGAAATCGGGATATTCGCGGTCGCCGAGCGCCAGCAGGGCATAATCGACCCCCGACAGATCGGCCGGCATCGCCATCACCGATCGCGCAAACGCCCGCGCCGCATCGGGCGGCTCGCCCTCGCCGTAGGTCGCGACGACGAACAGCACCGTACCTGCCGCGCGCAGATCGTCCGACGACACCGCGGACATCGCGCGCACGCTGGCACGCGGGAACGCCGCCGCGCTCAGCCGCGCAAGCCGCTCGGCGCCGCCGGTCTGCGAGGCATGCACGACCAGTACCGCCCCCGCCCCGCCCGCCGTCTCGGCAGACGGTGCGATCGCCGCCAGCGCACGCTTGCTCCGCCGCCGCGCAAGATACAGCAGCAGCCCGGTGACGGTGAACAGCGGCATCGTCAGGCTGGTCAGGAACATCGCGATCCGCCCCGGCCATCCGAAGAACGCGCCGCTATGGATCGGATACATGTTGGTCGCGATCGTTTCGCCGGCACTGCGCTCGGCATAGCGGTCCGCCTTCACCAGCGTGCCGGTCGCGGCGTCGAAGCGCAGCTCGTCCGTCATCCGGTCGAACCGCGCACCACGCGGCAGGACGCGCATCGTCACCGGCTTGTCCCCGGTCGGCAACGTGACGACCACCCGCTCGTAACGCGCACCCTCGGCCGCCAGGAACCCCGCCCAGGCCGGCGCCAGCGGACGCGACGGACCGCCCGGCGCGTCATCCTTGCGCCCCTCCGCAGGCGCGCTCTTGCCGGTCAGCACATAGCGCGCGCCCTGCTTGTACCAGTCATACGACCACCACAGCCCGGTCAGCGCACTCGTCAGGTAGAACAGCACCACCCAGCCGCCGATCACCGCATGCAGCGCACGGTAGAGGTTGCGCCCCGTCCTGCGCAGGTCGAGCACGAACCACGCCCGCCAGTCCAGCGGCCGCCTAGGCCACCGCAGATACAGGCCCGACACCGCGAAGAAGACCAGCGCGATCGCCGCAAAGCCCGTGATCTGCCGCCCGATCCCGTTGCCGTTCCCCGGCAGGGCCAGCCAGCGGTGCAGGTCCTGGATCGTCCGGAACACCCCCGCGCCGGTCGCCTTGCCCAGCAGCACGCCGGTCCGCGGATCGATATAGCTGCGCTCCCCGCGCCGCTGCCCCGGCTCGGGCACGAAATGGACCGCAGCGGCCAATGTCGGGTCGCGCTCGATCGTCACGTCCTGCACCCGCACGCCCCGCTGGCGCAGCGCGGCCGCAGCCAGCGCGTCGGGCGACAGCCGCGCGCGCCCGGCCTGCTCCCCATCCGCTCCGCCAAGCGGCGCCAGCGTGACGACCCCCGGGCTCAGCGCCGCCATGATCTCGTCCTCGAACGCCATTGCGGCGCCCGTCACCCCCATCAGCGCCAGGACGAACCCGGCCGTGATGCCCAGCAACCAGTGGATCTGGAAAATGACTTGCCGTGCTGTCAGGCCACTCCCGCCGGCGCCCGCCTGTCGATCGAGTTGATGTGTCCGCATGGTCCCCCGGCTTCCGAGGGGGCTCCTAGCAGCTAATGCGAATTACTCTCAACCACGAATATCGCGGCGACCCGCCTCCCCCCGGACGAGGCTCGCCAGCGCGATGGCGGCAAAGACCAGCAGCCCGAAGATATTGATCGTCATCATCGCCTCCGCCAGCTGCGACAGGCTCCACGATACGCCCGCCTGGTCCGTCACGAACGCGGCGCTGTCTGCCACGCCGATGAAGTAGCTGACGGAACTGAGGCCGAGCGACAGGTAGATCAGGACCGGCGGCAGCAGCGCGCCGGCCGCGACGCTCCGCGCCCCCGAACTGCGCGCCAGGATCAGCGCGAAGACCTGGAAAAACGAATAGGTGACCAGCCACCAGCCGAGATAGTTGGTGTAGGGGACACCGAACAATCCGCCGCCGTCGCGCCAGACCCACGTATGGGCGACGGTGGAGGCGACCGAATCGCTGCCGACGTCGAACGCCGTCATGACCGCCGCCGCCAGCACCGGCAGCAGCACGACGTCGATCCGCCCGCCGCGCGTGCGCAGGTTCAGCCCCTCGTCCGCCCGATCCAGGATCGTCGATGCGACCAGCCAGCTGACATAGCCCAATCCGAAATAGATCAGGCCGATCGCGATCGGCACGTAGAAGAGTTTCGGCGACCCGGTGTAATGATAATGACCAAACGGAAACCCGGTCATGATGCTCAGATTCTCGAAGAAATTGCTGAGCACGAACGTCACGACGAAGAACATCAGAAACCGCTGCCAGCCATAGCGCCGGACGCCGTGGATCGTCGCGAACGGTATGGTCAGCAGCAACGCCGCCACCGTTCCGCCATTGCCGCCGTTCAGCGGCAGCAGCACCGCGGCCGCGACGGCGGCAATCGCGAAACCCCATTGTGCCTGATCGAGGATCCTCCCGATCGGCGTCGATGCCGGCTGTTTGACATCAGTCATGATCGTTCCTCTTGGACGCTGTGGAGATCGGCTCCGGCGATGCACCAAGCGCGGGCATGAGAATGGCATCGACGAGGCTCACCAGGGTCGCCTCGTCCTGCGGCCGCAGCATCAGCGCCGCGTTCACGATGACCGAGGGCGCCACCTGACCGATCAGCTCGTAGGCATCAGGCAGTTGCGCGATCTCCCCGCGATCGCGGGCGCGGTCCAGCACGATCCGCCACGCAGGCACGGCGACCGACTGCAGATGCGCGCCGAGGCTTTCCGTCGGGGTGGGGTCCTGCCGCGATGCCAGGAACAGCGCCGCGATGATACGCAGCCGTTCCGGGGTCAGCGCCTGCGCCACCGATCGCGTCCACATCAGCAGCTCCACCCGCAGGCTTCCCAGGTCCGGCACGTCGAACCCGATGAGCGACAGCTCCTCGCGAAGCGCGGCCGTCACCAGCTCCGTCTTGCCGGGAAAGCGCCGATAGATTGCCGGCGGCGTGGACCCCGCCCGACGCGCCACTTCCGCGACGGACAGCGCGTCGAACCCGACCTCGGCCAGAACCTCCACCGCCGCCGCCATGATGCTCCGGTGCAACCGCTCGCTTTGCGGACGGCCACGCGAGGGCGCTTCATTTTCCGTTTCCATCCCTTTAAGATACGATGCCGGATCGTAATGTCAAGATGGGTCGCTAGACGGAAGTTGCATCGTTCCACGCATGTCCGCCCCTGCCCGCCAGACGTGGCACCTGTCGTAGACAACGAAAACGATCCGAACGGCATCTTCGCCGACCACAATATTCGTGACAGTTTTTTGATGTCTCGGACGGACCTGTCACAAATATGTCTTGTATCCACTATGGTGACCACCAGTACCAAAATGGATCAATCACCCTGGAATAGCGCATCGAGTCCGCTGGACGGCCCGATCCAACCTTGCGAACCTGACCCCGACGTAACATTCGACGTCTTCAGGGGGCTTGCGTTACATGACTAGGATCGTCACCAACTTCTCGGCACTGAACGGGGTCACGCCCGCACCGAATTCCTATTACGCCGTCACGGGATCTTCTGCGCAGAGTATCGAGATCACCACGATCAACGGATCGACCACCGCAACCTATGGCGGCAGCGCGACCGGTTATACGGCAACGGCCCAATTCTCCGGTGCGATCACGACCAACCAGGCCAACGGTCTGATTAGCATCAACAATCAGCAATATCAGGTGTACGGTGCCAGCGCGGACGGTCGCTACCTTTTCTTCGGTCCCAGTTCGAACAATCAGAACCCCGCCTACGCCTTGTCGTCCACTCAGGCCCCACCGCCCCCAAATACCAACTATTCCAGCGTCGCGCCCTACACCTCGCCAGCCTGTTTCGCGGCGGGCACGATGATCCTGACCACCGACGGCGAACGCGCGGTCGAGGATCTGGTCGTCGGCGACCTGATCGTGACCGCCGGCGGGCAACATCGGCCGATCATCTGGCTCGGCTCGCGCGTCATCCGCCCGGTATCCTGGGGCCAGCGCGACATCGTCGATCCGGTCCGCATCGGCCGCGGCGCGCTCGGTGCCGACCTGCCGTCCCGCGACCTGTTCGTGTCGCCCGGCCACCGGCTCTACCTGCACGGTCACCTGTTCTGCGCGATCGATCTCGTCAACGGCGCGACGATCGCCCAGCAGCCGGTCGACGAGGTCGGCTATTATCATGTCGAGGTCGAAAGCCACGATGCGCTGATCGCCAACGGCCTGCCTGCCGAGACGTTTCTCGACGTCGGCAACCGGCTCGGGTTCGATCAGGGTCCGGTCACCCCGCTCCGCCCGCAACTCGACGCCGCCGGGAACGAAATCGCGTTCGCCCCGACCGACCGTTCCGGCGTCATGCTCCGCCGCGTCCGGACCGAGGCTCTGGCGATCGCGACGGCAATGGGCTGGACCCGCGGCCACGATCCCCGCATCACGCTCACGGCGGACGGTCGGGTGGCCCAGGCGCAGACCATCGACGGCCGGCTCCACTTCCACCTCGCCGAACCGTCTTCGGTCGTGACGATCGGGTCCGCGGCGGCCATTCGCGGCGGTAGCGATCCGGCAGTCACCGACACGCGTAGGCTCGGGTTCCAGATCTTCGACCTCACCGTCGATGGCGAGCCCGTCGACCTGACGTCCGAGATCTTCGCCGCCGGAACCCACGGCGTGGAAAGCGACGGCGCAACCACGTGGCGCTGGACGGACGGCGCCGCCGAACTGCGCTTCGCCCGTCCCGTCCAACACATCGCCATCACGCCGGGCGAACTGCCGACGGTGCTGGTCCCGGCCCGGGCCGATCGCGCCGTCGCGGCCTGACGGCACTCGATCGGTCTGAGGACCGAGCGCGGCGACATGGTCCTGCTCCCGGCGGGTCCATGTCGCTTCGGCGATCCCGGTCCGCACATCCCTGGGCGGTTCGTGCAAGATGCCGTGCCGCTCGGGGTGAGCCGCGATTTGGGATGGCAACCCGCTTCATTTGCAGCGGAGCCATTCCAAACCGCGCGTCCCGCTCGAGATCCAGCTGACATCGTGCAGTCCGCCCAGTCCGGCGTGCAGCCCCTACCCGCGAAACGCCTGCATCGCGCGCAGCGTCTCTGCGCTCAGATGATGCTCCAGCCCCTCCGCATCCAGTTCCGCCACCGCAGGCGACACGCCGAGCCGCAGCAGGAACCCGATCACGATATCATGCCGCCGCCGCGACGCATCGGCCATCGCGACGCCCGCCGCGGTCAGGCTCAGCGACCGGTACGGACGATCCTCGACCAGCCCGTCGCGTTTCAGCCGGGCCAGCGTGTTGGCTACCGTCGCGGTCGTCACGCCGAACCGCTCGGCCAGGTCCGTCACGCGCGCCTCGCCCCGCTCGGCGACCAGGTCGGCGATCAGCTCGACATAATCCTGCTGCACCTCGCTGCGGTGCGCCTCCCGCACCTTGATGAACCGGCGCGCCTGTTCGCCGGGGTCCGGTAACGCCATCGCTCGTCCTCCGCGCTTTATCTGCCACAGGGCCGTGACAAAGCAAAGTTAGCCTTGGCTAAATCCTGTCGATTGCCTACATCGCGATGAAACAGGGGAGACATCGTCGATGCAGGACGATCATCAACCAACGCCGCCCGTCGCCGCGGGCCCGACACCCACGCCCCGCCCGCTCGTCCCCAGCCTGCCGGAGGTGTTCCGCAGCATCGCCGTTCCCGGCGGCGCGAAATTCTGGCGCAAGCTCGCGGCCTTCTCCGGCCCCGGCTACCTTGTTGCGGTCGGCTATATGGACCCCGGCAACTGGGCCACCGACCTCGCCGGCGGGTCGCAGTTCGGCTACACCCTGCTCTCCGTCATCCTGCTGTCGAACGTCATGGCGATCCTGCTGCAATCGCTCGCGGCGAAACTCGGCATCGTCACCGGCCGCGATCTCGCCCAGGCCTGCCGCGACAGCTACAGCCGCCCGGTCGGCATCATGCTGTGGGCGCTCTGCGAACTGGCGATCGTCGCGTGCGACCTGGCGGAGGTCATCGGCACCGCCATCGCGCTGCAACTGCTGTTCGGGCTCCCGCTCGTCTGGGGCATCTGCCTCACCGCGTTCGACGTGCTGCTGATCCTGCTGCTCCAGCAACGCGGATTCCGGTTGCTGGAGGCGTTCATCGTGACGTTGCTCGTCGTGATCGCGGGCTGCTTCATCTACGAACTGTTCCTGTCGCGCCCCGAACTGTCCGCCGTCATGGCCGGTTTCGTGCCGCAGACCGCGATCCTCACCAACCCGGCGATGCTCTACATCGCGATCGGCATCATCGGCGCCACCGTGATGCCGCACAATCTCTACCTCCACAGCTCGATCGTCCAGACCCGCGCGTTCGACACGGACACGCGCGGCAAGCGCGAGGCGGTCCTGTTCGCCACGATCGACAGCACGATCGCGCTGATGCTCGCCTTGTTCATCAACGCCGCGATCCTGATCCTCGCCGCCTCGGCCTTCCACGTCGGCGGCCAGACGCAGGTCGCCGAGATCCAGGACGCCTACCAGCTGCTCAGCCCCACGCTCGGCGCGGCCGCCGCCAGCACGCTGTTCGCGGTCGCGCTGCTGGCGTCGGGGCAGAACAGCACCGTCACCGCCACGCTCGCCGGCCAGATCGTGATGGAGGGCTTCCTCCACGTCCGGCTCCGCCCCTGGGTCCGCCGGCTCATCACCCGCCTGCTCGCGATCGTCCCCGCGGTCGCCGTCGCGCTGATCTACGGCGAACAGGGCACCGCCCGCCTCCTCGTGCTCAGCCAGGTCGTGCTGAGCATGCAGTTGCCCTTCGCCGTCATCCCGCTCGTCAGCTTCACGAGCAACCGCGAAAAGATGGGCGACTTCGCGAACCCGACCTGGCTGAAAATCGCCGCTTGGACGATCGCCGCCATCATCGTCGGCCTGAACGTCAAACTTCTGCTGAGCGTCGCCGGCATCTGGTGAGGCTGACGCGGAACGCGTGAGGTCCCCGGTTCAGGCGTCGCCGCGCCAGGCAAACCTAGGCCGATGTGTTCCCCGGCGCAGGCCGGGGCCTAGGTGAAACCGCTGCGCCTAGGCCCCGGCCTACGCCGGGGAACGCATCAGCGGCGCGAAGCCGGACAACTCTGCAACCCCAACCCAACCCTCACCGCACAAACCCAACCCCGATCCGCACCCGCGTCTGCCGCTTGGTATAATCCAGCAGATTCTCACCGTACCCAGCGAACGCCTGCCCAAACAGATACAGGTTCAGGTCCCCCGGCACGACGCGCTGCAACGGATAGCTCAGCATCGCGTCGACCGACCCGCGCCCGGTGCTCAGCGCCACGTTGGTGATCGTGCTCAGCCGCCAGCCGTCGGTCTGGCCGATCTCCGCGAACAGCCCGGTGTTGCCGCGATACCGCTTGATCAGCGGGTTGTCCTCCAGGCTGCCGACATAGAACCACGCCCGCGGCGCCAGCGTGATGACCGTATCGCCGATCCGCGTCGTCGCCTGCGGCTGGACATAGAAGGTGTTCAACGACCGCGAATCGAGTTCGTCGCGCCCGTTCGATTCGTGCCGCAGGCCCACCTGACCGCCCAGCACGAACCGGTCGGTCACCGCCTTCGCCGGGATCAGGTAGAACACCTCCGGCCGATACTCGACATTCCGGAACGGCGAGGATTTCGCCCCCAGGTTCCAGAACAGCCGCTGCGTATAGCCGAAGTGAAACCCGTTCTCCCACGGCGCATCACCGCCCACCGCACCGGCCGCGCCGAACAGCTGGTATTTGAACCCGATCTCGATCCGAGCATCGGTGTTCGTCCCCGGCCCGTACGCGGCATAGATCGGTCCGTAGTTCGACAGGTTGCCAACGAACGCGTTGCCCGTCTCGGGCTTCGCCGCCGGCGCATCGACCACGTCGGCGACCGCCGCCGGCGCCACCAGTGCCTGCGCGGTCGACGACGGCAACGTCGCCGTCCCGTCCACCGCGAACGCATAGCCGCTCACGCTGCCCGGCTGCAGCGACAGCGTCGCGACCGACGCCCCGGCCGCATCGGTCGGCAGGGTCAGGCGGTATCGCCCGCGCACATAACCCTCCGTCCCGCCCGCGGCCGCGTCCGCATCGGCCTCGCGTACCAGCGTCACGGGCCGCCGCACGCCGCCGCGCGTCAGTTCCGCCGGCATCCGCGCGGGCAGGCGCGCCGCACCGTCCAGCACGACGATCTCCACCATTCGCGCGGTCGGGTCCGTCCCCGCCGTCACACCGCCGATGATCGGCGCGGGTTGCGCCCACGCCGCGGCCGGCACCGCGCTCGTCAGCAGGAGGGACAGCAGGCGGATCGATCGGGTGCTCATGAGTCGCCGTATGCGGGAAGCACGTCCGAACGAACAGCCCTCCAGATCAATGTCGCCCCGTCCGGAACCCGACCCCCTCGCGAACCGCTCCATCCTTCAATGCCGTATGGGAACACGCGATGAAGATCTGGACGATCGGTTACGAAGGCGCGACGCAGGCGGAGGTCATCGCCGTGCTGTCCGCGGCGAAGATCGAAACGCTCATCGACATCCGCGCCGTCCCGCTCTCGCGCCGCCCCGGCTTCTCCAAGAACGTGCTCGCCGCCGGGCTCAAGGAAGCCGGCATCGGCTACCTGCTGCTCAAGGCGCTCGGCACCCCGCCGGAGGGGCGCGAGGCCGCCCGCAAGGGCCGCCACGACATCCTCGAACGCGTCTATGACGGCCAGCTCGAACTGCCCGAGGCGATGGTCCAGTCCGCGCAGATGCTCGAGGAAGCCTCGCTCCACCGTTCCGCGCTCCTCTGTTTCGAACGCGATCCGAAGGGCTGCCACCGCTCGATCCTGATCGACCGGGTCGCACCGGACGCGGAGGTGGTCGACCTGTTCACCTGATGCGCCGCACCGATGGAGACGTCGCGCGCCAGCCGCGTTGAACCCACACGCACCCCGGAAACGAACCGTCAGGAACCGTCCATGAGCATCGCATCCGCCCTCGGTTTGACCGTCAACAAGGTCCGCTACGCCGTCGTCGGTGCGGGCGACATAAGCCAGGCGTCGCTGATGCCCGGCATCGCCCACACCGGCAATTCGGTCCTCGCCGCGATCGTCACCGACGATCCCGTGAAGGCGGAGGCGCTCGCCAAATCCTACGGCCTCGACCAGGTCACCAACTACGCCGGCTACGCCGACCTGCTCGCGTCGGGCAAGATCGACGCGGTCTACATCGCCACGCCCAACTGGCGGCACGCCGAATTCGCGGTCCCCGCGCTCGCCGCCGGCATCCACGTCCTGTGCGAGAAGCCGCTCGAAATCTCGGTCGATCGCGCGCGCGAAATCCAGGACGCCGCGAACCGCTCGGCCGCGAAACTCATGGTCGCCTACCGCCTCCATTTCGAGCCCGCCACGCTCGATGCCATCACCCGCATCCGCGCCGGTGAGCTGGGCGACCTCACCACCTTCACCTCCTGCTTCGCGCAGATGGTCGATCCGGCCAACCACCGCGCGCAGAACGGCCTGCTCGCCGGCCCGCTGTTCGACATGGGCCCCTACCCGATCAACGCGATCCGCTACTTGTTCGACGAGGAGCCCGTTGCGGTCGAATCGGCCATCGGCACGCGCCAGCCGGGCAACGACTTGGGCGATCTCGACGATACCGTCGCGGTCGTGCTGCGCATGCCCGGCGACCGGCTCGCCAGCTTCACCGTCTCCTACTACGCCAACCGCACTGACAGCTTCACCATCGCGGGGACGAAGGGCAGCATCCACATGAGCCCCGCCTACGGCTTCGGCCAGGGCCTCGAACAGACCCGCACGATCGGCGAGGACCAGTCGCACGAAACGTTCAAGGCAACCGACCAGTTCGGCGGCGAACTGCGCTACTTCTCCGACTGCATCCTGAACAACCGTGACCCCGAACCCGACGCGGAGGAAGGCATCGCGGACCTCCGCGTGGTCGAGGGGATCGTCGAGGCACTCAAGACCGGCCAGCGTGTCGAGCTGCCCCCCTTCACCCGCGCCCGCCGCATCGATCCCGACGCGCAGGTCCAGACGCTGTCCGCGATCAAGAAGCCCGAAACCGTCCACGCCTCCAACCCCGCCCGCGGCAAGGACTGACCTTGCCCACCGCCCACGCAGCCGCCCGGAGACCCCGATGACCGAACCCGAATGGACGCAGATGGACCTCGATCTGGTCCACAGCATGCTCGAAGGCGGCGCCACGCCCGAACAGATCGCCCGCCGCCTCGGCCGAACGGAGGCGGACATCGCCGCCATCCGACCGACCGCCCTCGCGCATGACAGCGCGGTCCCCGTCCAGGATGCGAACCACGGCGCCAACGCCTGGTTCGGCGCGGACGAGGAAGGCGACGTCCCGCCCCCCACCGGCCGCCCGCTCGACGACCCCGCCGCCTGGGTCCACACCGACGACGACGATGACACGGCCCCAACGATGCCCGCCGAACCCACGCAAAAGGATCTCTGATGACCGACAAGACCCAGCCCACCGACCCCATCGTCACCGCCCGCCGCCGCGAAATCGCGACCGAACATGTCGTCTTCAAACTACTCCAACACGTCGAATCCGCCCACCCCGGCCTATTGGACAGCATCGAAGCGAGCCTGGACCACCTCGGCGACAACGCCCACGACGACACGAAGGACGACGCCGCCGTCCGCCAGATCGCCCAACGCATGATCGACAGCGCCCGGTCGTCGTAAGGGGAAGCGCACGGGCCTACTCTCGCCCTTCCCAACCCCAACCCCCGTTCGGTTCGAGCCTGTCGAGAACTCGGCGTAACGTTCTCGACAGGCTCGAACCAAACGGGTTGGGTCGCAGCCGAACCAGCAAGCCGGAACGCTCCCTCGCCACCCAGCCCCCACGCCAAACCGTCATCCCGGCGAAAGCCGGGATCTCCCTTCGGTGAAGCGCGCACCCCCAGCCCAAGGGAGATCCCGGCCTCCGCCGGGATGACGCCCGAGTGGAGCGCACACCTCTCGAACCACGCCCCAACCCTCACTCGGAAGCCGCCGCCACAACCTCCCGATATGCCGCATCCGCCACCCGCCGCGCCGCCTCCAGCTCGGCCACCCGCGCCGCCTGCACCTTCCGCAGCGCGCGATACTCGGTCTCCAGCTTCCGGATCCGCGCCTGCAACGCCTCCGCCTCCGCAGTGTGCGCCACCTCCGCCGCCTCCAGCGCAGCCTCCGCCTTGTCCAAGGCCCCCCGATCCGGCTTCGGCACGACCTTCCGCACCACCCGCTTCGCCGCCCGCGGCGCAGCCTCGTCGTCTTCCTCAACCACCCGAGCCCGCTTCGTGGCAGCCTTCGGCAACGCCGCGATCTGCTCGTCCCGCGTCCCCCGCGACAACCGCACCACCTCCCCCGGCGCAGCCAGCGGCGCCACGGACAAGGCAGGATCTTCGACCAACGCCGCCATCCCGCGCGCGAACAGGTCGGCCTTACTCCCCCACGCCTGCAGCGCCGCCTTCTTGCTCGGCGCCGCGACATAGGCGTCGTGAAACCCGATCGCGGTGCGATACACCTTCAGCTTTGCCACCCGCACACCCCCAAAGTTCCCCGGCACAGGCCGGGGCCTAGGTGAAACAGCGCCCCGCGACCCGAGGCCTTACAGAGAAGCCCAATCCACCGGACCATCCTTCTCGATCGTCCGCGAATGATCCGCCATCGGATACTTCAGCCCCGTCGCGCAATTGAACAGCATCACCCGCTCGTCCGCACGCACCCGCCCATCCGCGCGCGCCTTGGCATAGGCCGCAAACGTCGCGCCGCCCTCGGGGCACAGCAGCAAGCCTTCCTCGCGCCCGACGCGGTCGACCGCCGCCAGGATCTCCGCGTCCGACACGGTGATGCCGAACCCGTCGCTCGCCCGCACCGCGTCCAGGATCAGGAAATCACCCACCGCCTGCGGCACGCGAATGCCCATCGCGATCGTGTGCGACCCTTCCCAGCGCGTCGCATGGCGCGCGCCTTCCTCCCACGCGCGCACGATCGGCGCGCAGCCCTCGGCCTGCACCGCCACCATCCGCGGCCGCTCCGGCCCGATGAAACCGATCGCCTCCAGCTCGTCGAACGCCTTCCACATGCCGATCAACCCGGTCCCGCCGCCGGTCGGGTAAAAGATGACGTCGGGCAGTTTCCAGTCGAGCTGCTCGGCCAGTTCCAGCCCCATCGTCTTCTTGCCCTCGATCCGGTACGGCTCCTTCAGCGTCGATAGGTCGAACCAGCCGCGCTCCTTCGCCCCCTGCCCGACCAGCTTGCCGCAATCGTCGATCAGCCCGTCGACGCGGTACACCCGCGCGCCCTGCGCCGCGATCTCGCGCACGTTGATCTCGGGCGTATCGGCGGGGCAGAAAATCACCGCCTCCATCCCGATCCGCGACGCATAGGCCGCCGCCGCCGCCCCCGCATTGCCGTTGGTCGGCATCGCGATCGTCTTGACGCCCAGCGCCTTGGCCATGCTGATCGCCATCACCAGCCCGCGCGCCTTGAACGACCCGGTCGGCAACCGACCCTCGTCCTTCACCAAAATCTCCGCCGCACCCATCGCCGCGCCGATCCGCGGCAACGGCACGATCGGCGTCACCGTCTCGCCCAGGCTCACGATATCGGCACAGTCCCGCACCGGCAGCAGCTCGCGGTACCGCCACAGATCCGCCGGCCGCCCCGCCAGCGCGTCCTTCGTCATCGCCCCCCGCACGCCGTCCAGATCGTACCGGACAAGCAACGGCCGCCCGACATTGGACAGCCCGTGCAGCCGATCCGCCTCGAACCGCTCGCCGGTCATCGAACATTCCAGATGCGTCACGAACGTCGGCCGCTCGGTCGTCAGATTGTCGTCGTGCCGCATGGTGGACTCCTCGTTGCGTCGTTCGGGCGTAAGACCATGACCCTAGGCCAGAAGCAGCGTCGCAACCAACACCGCAAAATCAGTTCCCCGTCGCAGGCCGGGGCCTAGGTGACCCAACTCCACGATCTTGCAACGCAATCGCACCAAGCCCGCTCAAACCCAGCAAAGCGGACCCACCCAGGCCCCGGCCTCCGCCGGGGAACAACCGAACCTCTCTCCCCAACCCCATCGACCCACCACCAAAACCCCCCTATCAACCGCCGCAATGCCCGCGCCCCCATCGCATCCCGGTCGCAGCACCGGCCTCGGCCTCTGGACGCTCGTCGCGCTCGTCGTCGGGGACATGATCGGCGCGGGGGTCTACACCACCTCCGGCCTTTCGCTCGGCGCGCTCGGGTCGCGCGGCGTGGTCATGGCCGGCTGGGCCGTCGCGGGCCTGCTCGCGCTCACCGGCGCCGCAAGTTACGCGATGCTCGCCCGCCGCCTCACCCAGTCGGGCGGCGAATATCTGTACCTGCGGCAGGAGATCCACCCCGTCGCGGGCAGCATCGCGGGCTATGTCTCGCTGCTCGCCGGCTTCACCGGGGCGATCGCGTTCGCCGCCGCCACCTTCGGCCTCTACGCCCGCGCCGCGCTGCCGGGCCTCGCCGTCCTGCCGCCGCAGGCGATCGGCGCCGCACTCATCCTGCTCGCCGGCCTCGTCCACCTCGGCCGCACCGGCGCGGGCGCCGCGCTGAACACCGCCATGGTGATCCTAAAGCTCGTCGGCCTCGTCGCCTTCTGCATCGCCGCCGCCGCCCTCATCGCCACCCGCGCCGCCCCGATCCCGCCCGCGCCCCCGGCCCAGCCCTTCCGCCTGCCCGCATTCGGCGATGCGCTCGTCTGGATCTCGCTCAGCTATTCCGGGTTCAACGCCGCCATCTATGTCGCGGGGGAGGCGCGCGATCCGGCTCGCTCCGTCCCGCGCGCGATCCTAATCGGCACCGCGCTCACCCTGCTGCTCTACCTCGCGGTCAACTTCGCGTTCCTCTACGCCGCGCCCTACGCCACCATCGTGGGGCAGCCCGACATCGCCGGCCTTGCCGCGCAGGCACTCGGCGGCACCCCCGCGCGCCACGCGATGGAGGCGCTGATCCTCGTCTCGCTCGCCACCGCGATCCTGTCGATGCTGCTCGCCGGCCCGCGCGTCTATGCCCGCATGGCGCGCGACGGCGTCCTGCCACGCTGGCTGGCCGGCGCAAATGCCACCCCGCCACGCGCCGCCATCCTGTTCCAGGTCACACTCGCGATCGTCGCGACCAGCATCGCCTCGCTGCGCGATCTGCTCTCCTATCTCGGCTTCGCGCTCTCGCTCAGCGCCGCGTTCGCCGTGTCGACGCTGTTCGTCCACCACATCCGCACGGGCAAGCGCCCGGCCAGCCGCGCCTACCCGCTCGCGCCCGCCATCTTCGTCGCCGGCACGCTCCTCTGCGGCTTCCTCGCCGCGCTCAACGCGCCGCTGCAATTCGCGGCCACCGCGGTCACCATCCTGATCGGCGTCACCGCGCATCTGTTGCGCCGCATGGCCGGCCCGCGTTCGGCGGTTGCCGCCGGCGACGGCACCCGCTAGGCGCGCGCCATGGCCTCGGCGCAATCCCCCTTCGCGTCGCTGCACCTCATCTCGCGGCGGCGACGTGCGGTGGCGCTGGTGCTGGCCTGCGCGATCCCGGCGCTCATCATCTTCATGTTCCTGCGGCTCGCGATCTTCACCACGCCGCCGCCCGCCGCCGCCCCGCGCCCACCGATGATGTTCGATCTCGCGCCCGATCCCGAACCGACGCGCACCCCGGTGAAGGCTGCCCCGACAGGCGGCGGCGCGCCCGATCGCCCGGCGACAGCGCCGGTGGTCCGCAAGACGCCGTCGGCCCCACCGCTGATCGCCCCCTCGCCGATCCCCACACCCGCCCCGCCGCTCGACATCATCCCGCTCACCCGCGAGGACTTTGCCGCGGCGGACATCGCCGCCATGCCGCGCCAGGGCCCGCCCGCGCCCGGCGGCGGGGGCAGCGGCATCGCCGGTTCCGGCACTGGTCGCGGGTCCAGCCAGGGCGCAGGCACCGGCCCCGGCGGCGAACCGCTCTACAAGGCGGAGTGGGTGCGCGAACCCACGCACGCCGAACTGGCCTTCTACCTGCCGCGCGGCGCGCCGGAGGGGGCATGGGCCGAAATCGCCTGCCACACGCTCCCCGGCTTCCGCGTCGATCAATGCCAGGAACTCGGTCAGTCCCCCGCCGGCCTCGGCCTCGGCGGCGCGATCCGCCAGGCGGCGTGGCAATTCCGCGTCCGCCCGCCGCGCGTCGGCGGCAAGACGCTCGTCGGCTCCTGGGTTCGGATCCGCATCTCGTTCAACGGCGGCGAAGGCTGACGGGTCGTTGCGATTGTAACGAAACGGTAAACAGAATCGCACGGCATCGCCGCATATGAACTTTAGGCAACGTCGGAACAAATCTCCGGGGGCCTGAAACATGCATGATCTTCTGTCGTTCGACGACGCCTACACCGATGGCGATATCGACACGAACCGCTCCGACGGCCCGACGCTCGGCGCCATCGTCGATCAGCGTTATTCGCGTCGCCAGACCATGGTCGGCGGCGTCTCCGCCATGACGCTCGCGGCATTCGGCACCACGCTGCTCAGCGGCTGCGGTTCGGATGCGGAAGACAACACCCCCCCCACGGTCACCGCCGGTCAGAATGCGGCCACGACGTCGGGCAAGCTGGTCAGCATGACCGCCACCGCCACCGACGCCGGCGGCAGCATCGCCGGCACCGTCTGGACGCAGGTTTCCGGCCCCACGGTCACGCTCACCAACGCCGGCACGCTCAACGCCAGCTTCATCGCGCCGGCCGTCGCCACCGCGACGCCTCTGGTGTTCCGCATGACCGCGACCGACAATTTCGGCGCGACCGCCACCGCGGACAGCACGATCACCGTCGCGCCTGCCACGCTCGATTTCACCGCCGTCCCGAAATCGCTCGCTGATGTCGTCGCCGTCCCGGCCGGCTACACCGTCACGGTGCTCTACCGTCTCGGCGATCCGATCAACGCGGCAACCGGCGCCTATGCCAATGACGGCACGGACAGCACCTTCTCCGCCCGCGCCGGCGATCATCATGACGGCATGTCCTATTTCGGCCTGCTGACCGGCGCCAGCACGCCTGACGCCGCGAACAGCGCGCGCGGCCTGCTGGTCATGAACCACGAGAACATCAGCGCCGCCTATCTGCACCCGGCCGGCCAGACTCTGGTCAACAACGCCCGTCCTGAAGCCGAAGCGCTGAAGGAAATCGAATGCCACGGCGTCAGCGTGATCGAGGTCACGCGCGGTGCCACCGGCGGCTGGAGCTATGTCCAGAACTCGACGCTCAACCGTCGCATCACGCCGAACACCCCGATGCAGTTCAACGGCCCGCTGCGCGGCTCCGCGCTGATCCGCACGCGCTATTCGACCGACGGCACGATGGGCCGCGGCACGATCAACAACTGCGCGAACGGCCTGATGCCGTGGAACACCTACACCACCTGCGAAGAGAATTGGGCCGGCTACTTCCGCCGCGACACCACCGACAACGCGGCCCGTACGGCCAAGGACGTCATCTCGCTCAACCGCTACGGCATCGCGGTCACCTCCAACCGCACCGGCAACAACCGCTGGAGCACGGTGACCCCGGCGGACAGCACCAGCACGCTCTATTCGCGCTGGAACATCAACGTCCAGGCCGGCACCGCGGCCGACGGCACGGGCGATTTCCGCAACGAAGCCAACCAGTTCGGCTGGGTCGTCGAAATTGATCCCTATCTGCCCACCTCCGTGCCGCGCAAGCGCACCGCGCTCGGCCGCATGAACCATGAGGGTTGCTGGCCGTCGGTTCCGGTCGCCGGCCGCAAGCTCGCCTTCTACATGGGCGACGATGCGCAGAACGAATATCTCTACAAGTTCGTGTCCAACACCCCCTGGGCGGCCGCCGACGCCACCGCGACCGACCGCCTCGCGATCGGCGACAAATATCTCGACTCCGGCACGCTCTACGTGGCGCGCTTCGACGCCACCGGCGCCGGCGTGTGGCTCCCGCTGCGCTTCAACGAGAACGGCCTGAACGCGTCGAACGCGACCTATCCCTTCGCGGATCAGGCCGACGTCCTCGCCAACGTCCGCCTCGCCGGTGACTCGCTGGGCGCGACCAAAATGGACCGTCCTGAATGGACCGCGGTCAACCCGGCAACGGGCGAGATGTACCTGACGCTGACCAACAACAGCTCGCGCACGCTCGCCAACACCGACGCTGCCAACCCGCGCTACTATAATGATCCGAAGGGCACGGCCGCCCAGCGCGGCAACCCCAACGGTCACATCATCCGCCTGCGCGAGGACGGCGACACGTCGGAGGCCACCTCGTTCCGCTGGGACATCTACCTCTTCGGCGCCGGCTCGGATCTCAACCCGACCAACATCAACCTCTCGGGCCTCGATGCCACCAACGACCTGTCCAGCCCGGACGGCCTGTGGTTCTCGCGCAGCACCAACCCGACCGGCCAGGTCAATCCGCTGCTCTGGATCCAGACCGACGACGGCGCCTTCACCGATCAGACGAACTGCATGATGCTCGCCGCGCTCCCCGGCACGGTCGGCGACGGTGCCGCGCGCACCATCGTCAACCTCGCCGCCACCGACACCGGCACGCGCAGCCAGTCCACCTTCGTCGGCAAGGCACCCGGCGGCTCGCTCCGCCGCTTCCTGGTCGGCCCGAAGGAATGCGAGATCACCGGCGTCGACAGCACGCCGGACGGCCGCACGCTGTTCGTGAACATCCAGCACCCCGGCGAAGGCGGCACCGGTGCCGCCCCCACCAGCAACTGGCCCGCCTCGCAGGCCGGCACCGCCGGCACCTCGCGCCCCCGCTCGGCCACCATCGTCATCACCAAGAACGACGGCGGCCTCGTCGGCCTGTAAGCAAGCGCACGCTCCTCCCCCCCACCGGGGGGAGGGCCGGGGTGGGGGGCTTAGGCTGGAAAGAACCGCGTCACACGATACTAACCGTACGCGCAGCAGTTCCCCGGCGAAGGCCGGGGCCCAGGTGAAACAGTCCCACCAAGGCCCCGGCCTACGCCGGGGAACAACCGAAGCGTCGAACTCACCCACCTCAAACCGTCATCCCGGCGAAAGCCGGGATCTCCCTTCGGTAAGCCCAACCACAACTCAGTCCCGATCATCCTTCAAACACTCGGTCGGCAAGCCATCTCACGTAGTTCCCCGGCGAAGGCCGGGGCCTAGGTAAAGCGCCCGCACCAAGGCCCCGGCCTGCGCCGGGGAACAATCGGCGCAACGCCCCCCTCAACACTCATCCCAAACCCCACAAAAAAAGCGGGAGCGCACCCCGTGCACCCCCGCCTCCAAACGTCAGCTAAAGCAAAATCAGGCAGGCTGCCCGTTCCCGCCCGTCGACCCGAAAATCTGCCCGGTCGAATAGCTCAACGACGGGTCCGCCGCCGCCACATACAGTCCGGCGATCTCCGCCGGCTGCCCCGGACGCGCCAGCGGTGCAGTGCTGCCGAAGCTCTGCAGCTTTTCCATCGTCGCCCCGCCGCTCACCTGCAACGGCGTCCAGAACGGACCCGGCGCCACCGCATTCACGCGGATGCCCTTCGGCGCCAGTTGCTTGGCCATCGACTTGGTGAAGTTCAGCACCGCCGCCCGCGTCAGCGCATAATCGACCAGATCCGCCGACGGATCACCCGCCTGCTCCGACGACGTGTTCACGATCACGCCGCCCGCGCCCATCCGCGCGACCGCCGCCTTCGTCAGCCAGAACGGCGCATACACGTTGGTCTTCATCGTCGCGTCGAAATCCGCGCTGCTGATCTCACCGATCGTCGGCTTGGTCTGCTGCCGGGCCGCATTGTTTACCAGGATGTCGAGTCCGCCCAACTCCTGCGCCGCACGCGCCACCAGCTTCTGGCAGAACGCCTCGTCGCGCAGATCGCCCGGGATCGCGACCGCCTTGCGGCCCGCCGCCCGGATCAGCGCCACCACTTCGCGCGCATCCGGCTCCTCGGCGGGCAGATAGTTGATCGCCACGTCCGCACCCTCGCGCGCATAGGCGATCGCCGCCGCCCGACCGATCCCGCTGTCACCACCAGTAATAAGCGCGCGCTTGCCGGCCAGTCGCCCCGAACCCTTGTAGCTCTGCTCGCCGTGGTCCGGCCGCGGGTTCATCTTGGACGCCAGGCCCGGCCATGGCTGCGACTGCGCCTGGAACGGCGGCTTGGGATAGGCGGCGGCGGCCGGCGTCGTCGCGGCCTCGACGGGCTTCGGCGTCTGCGCCTGCGCCAGCACAGGGGCAACCGCGGCGGCGGCGGCCACCACGCCGGCACCGGTCACGAAATTACGGCGGCTTGCGTCTGTATCGGTCATGCTGAATTCCTGTCGACGATGGTCGTTTACTGGAGAACACCTGCCACCCGACTTGCGTTCCGCTGCATCGCGGCAAGATTCATTGATCCAGATCGATCGCACAACCATGACTTTACACAGATCAAGAAAAAGCCGCCCACGTGGACGCCCTCGCCCGCCTCTGCTACCGGCCCGCCAGACATCATCAGCCAGGACCGCCGCACATGATCCCTCGCTATTCGCGCCCCGACATGGTCGCCATCTGGACGCCGGAACAGCGTTTCCGCATCTGGTTCGAAATCGAGGCGCACGCCACCGACGCGCTCGCCGAACTGGGCGTCGTGCCGCGCGAGGCCGCCGCCGCGATTTGGGCCAAGGGCGCGTTCGAGGTCGACCGCATCGACGAAATCGAGCGCGAGACCAAGCACGACGTCATCGCCTTCCTCACCAACGTCGCCGAACATGTCGGCCCGGAGGCGCGCTTCATGCACCAGGGCATGACCTCGTCCGACGTGCTCGACACCTGCCTGTCGGTCCAGCTCGCGCGCGCCAGCGACATCCTGCTCGCCGATCTCGACGCGCTGCTCGCCGCGCTCAAGACTCGTGCGTTCGAACACAAGCTCACCCCCACGATCGGGCGCAGCCACGGCATCCACGCCGAACCGGTCACCTTCGGCCTGAAACTCGCACTCGCCCATGCGGAATTCGCCCGCTGCCGCGCGCGGCTCGTCGCGGCGCGTGCGGAGATCGCGACCTGCGCCATCTCCGGTGCCGTCGGCACCTTCGCCAACATCGACCCGTTCGTCGAATCCTACGTCGCGGAGAAGCTCGGCCTCACCGTCGAACCGATCTCGACGCAGGTCATCCCGCGCGATCGCCACGCCATGTATTTCGCCACGCTGGGCGTCATCGCGTCGTCGATCGAACGGCTCGCGACCGAGATCCGCCATCTCCAGCGCACCGAGGTTCTGGAAGCCGAGGAGTATTTCTCCCCCGGCCAGAAGGGCTCCTCGGCGATGCCGCACAAGCGCAACCCGGTGCTGACCGAGAACCTCACCGGCCTCGCCCGCATGGTCCGCGGCTATGTCACCCCCGCGCTCGAAAACGTGGCGCTCTGGCACGAACGCGACATCAGCCACTCGTCGGTCGAACGCTATATCGGCCCCGACGCCACCATCACGCTCGACTTCGCGCTCGCCCGCCTCACCGGCGTGATCGACAAGCTCGTCGTCTACCCGGCGCGCATGCAGAAGAATCTCGACCGCATGGGTGGGCTCGTCCACTCGCAGCGCGTCCTGCTCGCGCTCACCCAGGCCGGCGTCAGCCGCGAAGACGCCTATACGCTGGTCCAGCGCAACGCGATGAAGGTCTGGGAGTCGGACGGCGCACTGTCCCTCAAGGACCTCCTGCTCGCCGACCCGCAGGTCACCGCGGCCCTCAGCGCGGAGGAGATCGAAAGCCGCTTCGACCTCGCCTACCATCTCCGCCACGTCGACACGATCTTCACCCGCGTCTTCGGCGAAGCGTAACCCAAGGCTTTACCAGACCAAATAGCCCTCCCCGTTTGGTTCGAGCTTGTCGAGAACTCCGCGCTGAGTTCTCGACAAGCTCGAACCAAACGGGGTTGTGGGATTTGACTCCAGCTGTTGCGATCCCAGCCTGGAACCAAGCCCCGACGACCTCATTGCTGGACTTTCCGAGAGTGTGACAAAGGACGTCTTGCTCCGTCGCGGGTCACCGATCCCCATCCCGACCACAGCACCGACACCGCGGCGCCAAACAACCTTACAAGTGCAAGAAACACAACCGCACACGCACGCATTAAAATTGCGCGCGCAAACAACAATCCCATATGTCTACTCACGCGCTAGAGAGCGCCGGCCCGTGGCATTCCGCCGGGCCAAGGAGCACGACATGACCTACCTCGAAAACGCCACGACCGCCGTCCTCGCGATCGCCGCCCAGGCCCTCGCCGTCGCAGTCGTCGTCTCGCTCTAAAGCGTAGACGCACCAACCGGGGAAACCCACCCAAGAGCGCCGCTTCCGCGGCGCTTTTTTTGTGTCGGAAACCGGTTCGAGTTGAAGACAGCGAGTGTAACGAGCGCACCTAGCCGCGGAGAGGCGGACGATAGCGCTGAGATCAGTGTTCCACCGCAACCGATCCGCGTGCCGCAACGCCCCCGACAAACCGTCATCCCGGCGAAAGCCGGGATCTCCCTTCGGTAACAGACAGGCCAATCCACACGTCTCGACCAAGATCGGCACAGCAACAGCGGGACGAAAACGCCAACCCGGCCCTACGCTACGCGTGCGACCATTCCTAAAAAGAGACCCCACCAGGCCCCATGGAGATCCCGGCGTCCGCCGGGATGACGACGGGGGCGCTTACCGCTCCCCTCGTCACTTACAGCAGTCGGACGTCCAGTTCAGCCCAACCCGACCCTCAGCAACTCTCCAACTCACTCCCCGAAGATATGCTTGATCTTCCCGAAGAACCCGTCGCTCGCTGGGGACTCAGCCCCCGTCTCGGTCGCGCGGAACTGCTCCAGCAATTCCTTCTGCTTCGACGTCAGCTTGGTCGGCGTCTCGACCTCGATCTCGACGACCATGTCGCCGAACCCGCGGCCGTTCAGCACCGGCATCCCTGCCGCGCGCTGCTTGATCTGCTTGCCCGACTGGATGCCGGCCGGAATGCGGATCTCGTGCGCTACCTTGTCGAGCCCCGGTACAGTGATCGTCCCGCCCAGCGCCGCGGTCGTGAACGAAATCGGGCACCGCGCGAACAGCGTATTGCCCTCACGCTGAAACAACGCATGCCGCGCCAGGTGGATGAAAATGTAAAGGTCGCCCGGCGGGGACCCGCGCGATCCGGCCTCGCCCTCGCCGGTCAGGCGGATCCGTGTCCCCTCGTCCACCCCCGGCGGGATCTTGACGGAGATCGTCTTCTGCTTGTCGACCCGGCCCTCGCCGCGGCAATTGTCGCACGGCGCCTCGATCACCTGCCCCGCGCCGTGGCAGGTCGGGCAGACCCGCTCCACCACGAAGAAGCCCTGCTGTGCGCGGACCTTGCCATGGCCGGCGCAGGTCGGGCACCCGCGCGCCTTGGTGCCGGGCTTCGCGCCCGTCCCGTCGCACGGTTCGCACGGCGTCGCGACCTCGATCGTGACCGATGCGTCCTTGCCGTGATACGCGTCCTCGAACGTGATCTCCATGTCGTAACGCAGGTCGGCACCACGGTGCGACTGACGCTGCCCGCCGCGACCCTGACCGCCGCCCATGAATTCGCCGAAGATATTTTCGAAGATGTCGGAAAAACCGCCGCCGCCGAAATCCTGCCCGCCGCCGGGGCCGCCATTCTGGAATGCCGCCTTACCGAACCGGTCGTAAGCCGCGCGCTTCTGCGGATCCTTCAGGCAGTCATAGGCCTCGGAAATCGCCTTGAACTTCGCCTCGCTCTTCGCGCAGCCCGGGTTCTTGTCCGGGTGGCAGATCATCGCCAGCCGCCGGTAGGACGACTTGATCGTCTTGTCGTCGGCGGTCTTCTCGACCTCCAGCAGCTCGTAATATTCGGTATCAGGCATGGCGTTTACTCGGTCAGTACAGCACGGCGATCCAACCCCCTACCGTCATCCCGGCGCAGGCCGGGATCTCCCTGAGGCTTGGGACGCGCCTGCCCCAGGGAGACCCCGGCCTGCGCCGGGGTGACGATCGGGGACGAAGACGCTTACGCCTTCTTGTCGTCCACCTCGGAGAATTCGGCGTCGACGACATCGTCGTCCTTCGCCGCCGTCTCCGCACCGCCTTCGCCACCGGGCGATGCGGCCGCGGCCTGGTCCTTCTCGTAGATCGCCTGACCCATCTTCATAGCGACCTGCGCCAGGGCCTGCGCCTCGGTCGACATCGCGTCGGCATCGCCACCCTCGACCGCGGTCTTGGCCTTGGCCACCGCCGCCTCGATCTCGGACTTCAGCCCGGCGTCGATCTTGTCGCCATGCTCGCGCAGCTGCTGCTCCGTCGAATGGATCAGCCCCTCCGCGTTGTTCTTCGCCTCGGCTGCCGCACGACGCTTCTTGTCGTCCTCGGCGAACTGCTCGGCATCCTTGACCATCTGGTCGATGTCGCCATCGCTCAGACCGCCCGATGCCTGGATCTTGATCTGCTGCTCCTTGCCGGTGCCGCGATCCTTGGCGCTCACGTTCACGATGCCGTTGGCGTCGATGTCGAACGTGACCTCGATCTGCGGCACGCCGCGCGGCGCCGGCGGAATGCCGACCAGGTCGAACTGGCCGAGCATCTTGTTGTCCGCCGCCATCTCGCGCTCACCCTGGAAGACCCGGATGGTGACCGCGTTCTGGTTGTCGTCCGCCGTCGAATAGGTCTGCGACTTCTTCGTCGGGATCGTCGTGTTGCGGTCGATCATGCGGGTGAACACGCCGCCCAGCGTCTCGATGCCCAGCGACAGCGGCGTCACGTCGAGCAGCAGCACGTCCTTGACGTCACCCTGCAACACGCCGGCCTGGATCGCGGCACCCATCGCCACGACTTCGTCCGGGTTCACGCCGACATGCGGTTCCTTCCCGCCGAAGAACGCCTTCACGGCCTCGCGCACCTTGGGCATGCGGGTCATGCCGCCGACCATCACGACCTCGTCGATGTCGTCCGGCTTCAGTCCCGCATCGGCCAGCGCCTTGCGCAGCGGCTCGATCGTGCGCTTCACCAGCCCGTCGACCAGCCGCTCCAGGTCGGACCGCGTGATCGTCTTGACCAGATGCTTCGGACCCGTCGCGTCGGCGGTGATGAACGGCAGGTTGACCTCGGTCGTCGCGGTGGACGACAGCTCGATCTTCGCCTTCTCGGCCGCTTCCTTCAACCGCTGCAGCGCCAGCCGGTCCTTGGTCAGGTCGATACCCTCGGCCTTCTTGAACTCCTCGGCCAGATATTCGACGACCTTGCTGTCGAAATCCTCACCGCCCAGGAACGTGTCGCCGTTGGTGGCCTTCACCTCGAACACGCCGTCGCCGATTTCCAGCACGGAGATATCGAACGTGCCGCCGCCCAGATCGTAGACCGCGATCGTCTTGCCGTCGTTCTTCTCGAGGCCGTACGCCAGCGCCGCCGCCGTCGGCTCGTTGATGATGCGCAGCACTTCCAGGCCCGCGATGCGCCCGGCATCCTTGGTCGCCTGGCGCTGTGCGTCGTTGAAGTATGCCGGCACGGTGATCACCGCCTGCGTCACCGTCTCGCCCAGATAGGACTCGGCGGTTTCCTTCATCTTCTGCAGCGTGAACGCGCTGATCTGCGACGGGCTATACTCTTCCGTCCCGGCCTTGACCCATGCGTCGCCGTTGCTGCCCTTGACGATGTGGTACGGGACCAGCTCGGTGTCCTTCTTGGTCACCGGGTCGTCGAACCGGCGGCCGATCAGGCGCTTCACGGCGAAAATCGTGTTGTCGGGGTTGGTGACCGCCTGGCGCTTGGCCGGCTGGCCGATCAGCCGCTCGCCGTCCTTGGCGAATGCGACGATCGACGGCGTGGTGCGCGCGCCTTCCGAATTCTCGATGACCTTCGGCTTGCCGCCTTCCATCACGGCGACGCAGCTGTTGGTGGTACCCAGATCGATCCCGATGACTTTTGCCATAATGCTCTCTTTGTGCCCCTCGAAAATGAACCGATCGGGTCGCGCCGTCTCCGGTCGGCAACCCGTTCGAAACTCCGGATGAAGCCCGCGGCCAAAACCGCGGACTAAACCAGTGTGATCCGGGATATAGGGGGGTGGCGCGGCCCTTCAAGCGTAGGACGATTTGTCGGCGGACCCCTTTTCCGGCTTGCGCGTTGCCCGGCCCGGATTGCAGATGACGCTCAAGGCCCGCCTTACGACCGCGCCGCCGCCATCCGGGAAGAACCGCCATGCGCCGCCATCCGATCCTCCTCGCCGCGCTGTTGCCCGTCCTGCTGTCGGCCTGTCAGGCGCGCTCGGTCAGCGTGGACGACGCCTATGTCCGGCTCCCCGCGGTCCCCGGCCGCCCCGCGGCGGCCTATTTCACCGTGTCCGGCGGCGGACTTCCGGACCGGCTGGTCGGTATCACCGCCACGGGTGCCGCCCGCGCCGAACTGCACGCATCCGGCATGCACGCCGGCATGGCCACCATGACCCCGCTGGAAGACGTTGAGATACCGGCCGATGGGGTCGTGGCCTTCTCCCCGGCCGGCAACCACGTCATGCTGTTCGGCCTGTCGCAGAACGTCACGCCCGGTACCCCCGTCCCGCTCATCCTGCGCTTCCGGTCCGGCACTACCCTCACCACCGAAGCCCAGACCATCGCCGCCGGCGACGACGCGCCCTACTGATCTCTTCTAAAGCCCCTCTCCTTCAGGAGTTTGAATTCCTGGCGGGTCGGGATTGCCCCGGCAATTCCTGAAACAGGCCGGGGGCCTGTTTCACCCGCGAGGAATTGGAACTGGGTTGGGGTGGGGGCAACCTCTCCCCAAACGCAAAGTCAGCGGTTACATCGACGAAATGCGCCGCCCCCTCACCCCGAACGAGATCGACCTCGTCCGCACCATCTTCGGCGCCACGATCGACACCGCCCCGGTCACCATCAACCGCGCCAAATGGTTCCCCTTCCAGCCGCGCAACGTCGCGATGTCGCCCGACGGCCACATCTGGCTCCACCCGCAAGGCGACCTCTACGCGGACGACTACACGCTCGCCCCGCTCGGCCTGCGCGGGCTGTTCGTCCACGAAATGACCCATGTCTGGCAGCGTCAGCGCGGCATCTGGCTGCCGCTCGCCCGCCACCCCTTCTGCCGCTACCATTACCGCCTCACCCCCGGCTGGCCGCTCGCGCGCTACGGGCTGGAACAACAGGCCGAAATCGTCCGCCACGCCTGGCTCCTCCGCCAGGGCCGCACCGTGCCGGGCGCCCCGCCGCTCGCGCAATATGACAGCCTGCTTCCGTTTCACGGCTGATCTTCGGCTTACTTGCAAATGATTATCGTTACCCCGGATAATGCGATCCATTATCAGTATCTGTGAGAATGAATCGCATTGAATAGTTTGACTTCACAAGCAACTTTTTGCGGGCTAGGGGATTTCATCAACAAGACGATCCCAGTCACGGAGAAACATCATGGTCATCACCACCGCCGGAGCCGCCGCCTGCGCCAAGTGCAAGTTCTTCGACAACGCCGAAGCATCCGCCGACCTGGGCCTCTGCCGCTACAACCCGCCGATCAGCCAGCCGAGCGGCGAAGCTGCAGGCATCTGGCCGAAGGTCGAGGCCTCCGACTGGTGCGGCCACTTCGAACCCGTCGCCGCCTAACCGGCCGACCGTTCGAACAGGAAAAGGGCGCGGGCCAAGGTCCGCGCCCTTTTTGGTGCGCGCCGAACATCGCGCGCTCACCCCAGAATACCCTCGCCAACTCAACATCCCCGCCCCCCTCGGAACGCTGCATGTTCCCCGGCGAAGGCCGGGGCCTAGGTGAAGCGGTTGCGTTCAGGCCCCAGCCTCCGCCGGGAAACTTTCAGGGCTTGTCGAAGGCCGATCCGCCTCCCGGAACTCAAGCCGAAGCCGTTCGCGCCGCACCACGTCCGTTCGGTTCGAGCTTGTCGAGAACCCGCACCACCTCCGTTCGGTTCGAGCCTGTCGAGAACCCCACGCCACCTCCGTTTGGTTCGAGCCTGTCGGGAACCCTGAACCACGCACGCCTCGGCGTGATACAAGACGAAGTCCCGTACCGTCGGGTCAACGGCGCTGCTCTCCAGCCTGCCGCCCCAAACCCACCCGTCCATCCCGAGCGCAGTCGAGGGACCCGTCGAGCGAAGCCGAGACGGCCCACATCCACCCAAAGGTGACCCCGAGAAACGGCCCCCAGTTCTGCCGAGCATCGGCAACGGCAAGGCGTCACGCCACCGCACGCCGATCCAGCCACCCCGCGCCATCCACACACATCCCGAAGCTCACGAAGTTCGGAATGACAATCATTCGCATCTTGACGACGGGTGTCAGTAAGCTAGGAATGACAATCATTCGCAACTAACCCGTCCGGAGCGCCATGTACGCCTATCTCGACCGTCCTGTCGCAGCACTCTCGACCGCCGACCGTGTCCTGCTCGACGCCATGCGCAACTGGGCGCTCGCTGCCACGCTCGGCCGGGATCGGGCCGCCAACGCCGCCGCCCGCCTGCCCGAATCGGCGCGCGTCGGCGCCACTGACGCGCTCCACGCCGCGATGACGCTCCTCGACGGGGCCGACGCGGCCCCGATCGCCTTCCAGCGCCCCTGCCACGCGCGCGTCGAGGAAGACGAAGCCGTCCTGCTCGGCATCGCCGCGCTCGTCCCGGAAAACCCCGCCGCCGCCACCGCCGCGCTCGCGCTGCTGGTGCCGCGCTCAACTGCGGCGCTTGCGATCCGCCACCTCACGACCTTCCACCGCCGCCTGACGCCCGCGCTGCAGGGCTGAGCCCGCGCTCAGTCGAGGGACGCGGCGGAGAAAGCGCTGCACTCCCCCTGACCGCTCGCAGCGTCACGTTGAAGTCGCACGACGTAAACCGACCGCATCCCCGCGGACGCGGGGATCCAGCTAAGCGTGCGCGCCTAACCTACAAAACCGAAACGCTCCGCCAGCAACTCAGCTGGATCCCGGCATCCGCCGAGATACGGAATCGTGTCTCAATACGTCAGCTAGCGAGCCGACAAAGCGGCCTAACAACCCTCGCCATTCACCAAACCAGTATCCCCGCGGATGCGGGGATCCAGCTGAGCGTGCGCGACTAACCTACAAAACCAAAACGCTCCGCCAGCAACTCAGCTGGATCCCGGCATCCGCCGGGATACGGAAGCCAGGACATCGAACCGACGCCCCAACCCCCAGCATCAAAAAAATCACCCAGCCGCCGCATCCGGCGCCCGAGCAACCCCCACCATCGCCGGCCGCAGCAGCCGGTCGCGCAGCATGTAGCCCGCCTGCATCTCCTGGATCACCGTGCCCGGCGCCTTGTCCGACGGCATCTCGATCATCGCCTGGTGCTTGTTCGGGTCCAGCTTCTCGCCCATCGACTCGATCTTCACCACGCCGTGGCGCTTCAGCACCGACTCAAGCTCGCGGCCCGTCGCCTCGATCCCGACCAGCAGGCCCTTCAGCCGCTCGTCGCCGCGCATCTCGTCGGGGATCACCGACAGCGCCCGGCTCATATTGTCCGCGACCGACAGCATGTCGCGCGCAAAGCTCGTCGCGGCATAGGCGGTCGCATCCGCCTTGTCCTTTTCCAGCCGGCGGCGGACATTCTGCGTATCGGCCTGCGCGTACAGCACCTCGTTCTTCAACCGCGCCACTTCCTCTTCCAGCGCGGCATACCGGTCATGCTCCGCCAGTTCCGGCGCATCGCCCGCCGTCTCGGCGCGCAGGTCCTCGGTGTTCGTGTCGTCGTTCGTCATATCGATCATGCCATCAATCTCGTCAGTGCTTGAGCCGTGAAATCCACCATGGGGACCACCCGCGCATAGTTCAACCGAGTTGGCCCGATCACCCCCACCACACCGACCACCTGTCCGTCGCCCCCACGGTAAGGCGCGGCGATCACCGACGAGCCGGACAGCGAGAACAGCTTGTTCTCCGATCCGATGAAGATCTTCATCCCCTGCGCCCCGCGCGCCATGTCGAGCAGCCGGGCGATCTCCTCCTTGCCCTCGATCTCGTCGAGCAATTGCCGCACCCGCTCCAGGTCCGCCGACGCGGTCGCGTCGATCAGGTTCGCCGCACCGCGCACGATCAGCACCGGCCGCGCCGCGCCGTCCTCGGACCACACCGCCAGCCCGCGCGCCACCAGGTCCGCTGCCGCCAGGTCCAGCGCCGCGCGCCCGCGCCCGATCTCCTCGTCCATCCGCCCGCGCGCCTGCGACAGGTTCAGCCCCGTCAGCCGCGTCGACATATAATTCCCCGCCTCAACCAGCGCGGACGGCGGCATCCCGGGCGGCAGGTCGACGACGCGGTTCTCGACCGTCCCGTCCGTGCCGACGAGCACCGCGATCGCCTGCATCGCGTTCAGCGGCACGAACGAAAACTGCCGCAACACCGGCTCCCGCCGCGGCACCAGCACGATGCCTGCGCAGGCCGACAGGCCGGACAACGCCATCGACGTCGCGACCAGCGCTTCCTCGATCGTGCCCCCGCCGCGCGCGCGCCCTTCGATCGCCGCCTGCTCCTCCGCCGACGGCAGCGCCGCCTGCATCATCCCGTCGACGAACAGCCTGAGCCCGCTCTCGGTCGGCATCCGCCCCGCGCTGGTATGCGGTGCTGCCAGCAGCCCCGCCTCCTCCAGATCCTGCATCACGTTGCGGATCGACGCCGGCGACAGATTGAGCGACGCCAGCTTCGAGATCGTCCGCGATCCGACCGGCGCGCCGGTACCGAGATACGACTCCACGACCACCCGGAAAACCTCGCGCGCCCGCGCCGACAATTCGGTGATGGGTGTCCCGTTCATGTCACCCATGTAATCACAAACCGCGGCGGCTCCAAACCCCGGGCCGCACTCCGCCCCCCGCGCCGCTCATCAGCCCGCGTCCGGAAAAAGCAGGACGCCATTCGCGCACGGCGCCCGATCCAGCCCGAACAACGGGTCCACAAAGCAACCATCTCAAAAAGCCGCACGCAAGAAGCATGGTAAACAAACGGCAGGATCGCAGACATAACCGGTCGGACCGCAGGGCTATGCACACCGGAGAAGCCCCAGAAGAGTGCGCTTCCATGTCGATCCATCCCGCGGTCAGTATCTGCATCCCGACATACCGGCGGCCCGCGACCCTTGTTCGGGCGGTCGCCAGTGCGCTGGACCAGGATTACCCGAACATCACCGTGGTCGTCAGCGATGACGAGCCGGCCCCGAACCCGACCACCCGATTGCTCGAACAGCGGTTCGGCGGCGAACGGCGCTTGCGCATCGTCCGCGGCCCGGGCGAGGCGGGGTTCGTCGCGAACACCAACCGCGCGCTCCGCGCCGCACCGGGCGAGTGGCTGAAACTGCTCCACGACGACGACGTCCTGGCGCGCGATTGCGTCACGACGCTGATGGCGGGCGCGCGTGCCTGTCCGGAGGCCCGGCTGCTCCGCTGCCGCGTCGACCGTTATGTCGGCAACCGGCTGGTGACGCCGTTCCACCCCGGCAACCGCCCGCTATTCGCCTCGATTCCGCAGTCGCAGGCCGCCGCCGCCGCCTACACGCTCCAGGATGTCGGCGAGACGATCCCCACCGCGCAATGCGTCCACCGCAGCGCGATCGAGGCCGGCATCCTGTTCGAAACGGTCGACATGATGCCGACCATGGCCGAATCCTGCTGGAACGCGCGGCTCTACGATTTCGCGCCCGTCCTGATCGTCAATCGCGCGCTGGCCCAGTGGCGGCAGGGCGAACAGGAAACGATGTCTTCGGCAATCCTGCTCGACGATCTCGATCGCGAATTCATCGCCTACCGTGCCTACGCCTACCATTATGTCCGCGACAAGACGACCGTACCGCCGCTCGGCGTGGCGCAGGATTTCATCCGCCTGCTGCGCGCGCTCGCGCGGCTCAAGCGCGGCCATCTCGCGGCGTTCGCGCGGCATGTCCTCGCCACGCGCCACCCCGGCGCGTTGCCACTGGTCCTGCGCCACCTGCTCGGCATGCCATCCCGCAAATATCGGATCGCGCCCTTGCCCGTGTCGGCGGATCCCGTCGGGGCAGAGGTCATTGCGATCCGCGCGACGGGATATTCGGCCAACGACCGGGAACCGCGCCACGGCCCGCTCGACGGCATCCGCCTCGGCCCCGAAACCGCCGCGCCGCTCCTTTTCGGCTAGACGGCGGACGCTATCCCCGCGCCCGCGCCCCCATCCACAACGCCACGCACCCCATCGCCATCATCACCGCGCCGCGCACCGCCCACGGCCGCGCATCCAGCATAAAGCTCGACGCCGGCCACCGCACCACGCCCAGCCCCTGCAAAATCCACAGCGCCCCGATCAGCATCGCCGCCACCCCCACGATCCGCCACGCCGTCTTCATCGCATCATCTCCGTAACCCACGCGGCCGCCGGGGCTGGCGGCAATCCCGTCGCGCCGCTACATCGCGCGGATCACAGCGACAGGACAAGACGATATGCGCCCCTCCGGCCGAGCCCCTGACCAGATGCGGGCGATCACCATCGAAACCGGCTATTCCGCCCATGCCGAGGGGTCCTGCCTGATCGGCTTCGGCGACACGCGCGTGCTCGTCACCGCCTCGCTCGAGGAACGGCTCCCGCCCTGGCTGCGCGGCAAGGGCAAGGGCTGGGTCACCGCCGAATATGGCATGCTCCCGCGCGCCACCCACACCCGCGGCAACCGCGAGGCCGCCAAGGGCAAGCAGTCCGGCCGCACGCAGGAGATCCAGCGCCTGATCGGCCGCTCGCTCCGCACCGTCGTCGACATGGACGTGCTCGGCGAGCGCCAGTTCACGCTCGACTGCGACGTGCTGCAGGCCGACGGCGGCACGCGCACCGCGGCGATCTCCGGCGCCTGGGTCGCGCTCCGCCTCGCGGTCGACAAGCTGCTCGCCGACGGCAAGCTCACCGCCGACCCGATCAAGTCGCAGGTCGCCGCCGTCTCGGCCGGCATCCACGAAGGCACGCCGGTCCTCGACCTCGACTATATCGAAGACTCGAACGCGCATGCCGACGCCAATTTCGTGCTGATCGGCGACGGCAAGATCGCCGAGGTCCAGGCGACCGCCGAAGGCGCCACCTTCGACGAGGAGGAGCTGCTCCGCCTGCTCCGCCTCGCCCGCATCGGCTGCACAGACATCTTCGCCGCCCAGCGCAAGGCCACCGGCCGATGATCGCGCTCTCGGACGACGCGGCCCCGCCCGTGCCCCACCGCAAGCTCGGCCCCGGCCGGCTCGTCATCGCCAGCCACAATCAGGGCAAGGTTCGCGAGATCGGCGACCTGCTGCGCCCCTACGGCATCGAAACCGTGTCCGCGGCCGAACTCGACCTGCCCGAACCGGACGAAACCGGTACCACCTTCGCCTCCAACGCCGAACTGAAGGCGCGCGCCGCCGCCGACCTGTCCGGCCTCCCCGCGCTCGCCGACGACAGCGGCCTGTGCGTCGAGGCGCTCGGCGGCGATCCCGGCATCTTCTCCGCCCGCTGGGCCGGCCCGTCGAAGGACTTCGACGTCGCGATGCGGCTCGTCAACGACGCGATCCTCGCCACCGGCCCCGATGCCGGCCGCGACGCCCACTTCGTCTGCGCGCTCTCGCTCTGCTGGCCCGACGGCCACATCGAAACCTTCGAAGGCCGCGCCGACGGCACCCTCGTCTGGCCCCCGCGCGGCGAACACGGCTTCGGCTACGACGCCATGTTCCTCCCCCTCGGCGCCACCGAAACCTACGGCGAAATCGACCCGGACGCCAAACACGCCATCAGCCACCGCGCCGCCGCCTTCAACCTCCTCACCGCAGCGGTGTTTTGAAGGACGAAGCCCCTCTTCCCCCCTCCCTTTCAAGGGAGGGGCCGGGGGTGGGTGGCGAGCGCAGCGAGCCCGCAACGCCCGTGGCGCTCGCGGACGCCACCCACCCCCCAGCCCCTTCCCTTCAGGAGGGGGAGCAGTTGGCCCTCTACATCCACTGGCCGTTCTGCGTCTCCAAATGCCCCTATTGCGACTTCAACAGCCACGTCCGCGACAGCGTCGACCAGGCCGCCTGGCGCACCGCGCTCCTGTCCGACCTCGCCCACGAAGCCGCGCTCACCCCCGGCCGCAAACTGCAATCGATCTTCTTCGGCGGCGGCACCCCCTCGCTCATGCCCCCCGAGACCGTCGCAGCGCTCCTGACGGCGGCCGAACGCCACTGGGGCTTCGCGCCGGATATCGAGATCACGCTGGAGGCCAACCCTTCCTCGGTCGAGGCCGCGCGTTTCGCCGACATCGCCGCCGCCGGCGTCAACCGCGTCTCGCTCGGGCTCCAGGCACTCGACGACGCCGCGCTCCGCTTCCTCGAACGCGCGCATGACGTCCGCGAAGGGCTCGGCGCGCTCGCCGTCGCGCAAAGCGTGTTCGACCGCGTCACCTTCGACCTGATCTACGCCCGCCCCGACCAGTCTCCGCAAGCCTGGGATCGCGAACTCGCCCAAGCCATCGCGCTCGGCACCGGCCACCTCTCGCTCTACCAGCTGACGATCGAGGACGGCACGCGCTTCGCCACCGATGCGCTCAAGGGCAGCCTGATCGAGCTCGACCCCGACCGCGCCGCCGACCTGTTCGAGGCCACCCGCGCCCGCACCGCCGCCGCCGGCTTGCCCGCCTACGAGGTCTCGAACCACGCGAAACCCGGCCAGCAGAGCCGCCACAACCTCGCCTACTGGCGCTACCAGGACTATCTCGGCATCGGCCCCGGCGCGCACGGCCGCCGCCTCGGCGCGGCCACCGTTCGCCACAAGAAACCCGAAAACTGGCTCAAACGCGTCGCCGCCACCGGCCACGGCATCCAGGTCGAAGACCCCCTCGCCCCCCGCGAACGCGCCACCGAAGCGCTCCTCATGGGCCTCCGCCTCGACGAAGGCGTCGACCTCGCGCACCTGACCCGCCGCACCGGCATCGCAGAGCTGATCGATCCGAAGGCCGAGCACCGCCTGACCGAACTAGGGATGCTGACCCGCAACGCACAACGCATCCGCGTAACACCCGCCGGTATGCTCCTCCTGAACGCAGTCCTGGCCGACCTCGTCATCACCACCTGACCGCGAAAGTTCCCCGGCGAAGGCCGGGGCCTAGGTGAAACGGTTGCGTCTAGGCCCCGGCCTGCGCCGGGGAACTAGAACAGGCCGACCTTCCTTTCGTACCCCCGCGCATGCGGGGGTCCAGTGACGCAGGCGATACCGATTGCGGCCCTAGGACTCCCGCCCCCGCGGGGAAAAAACGGAGGCAGCGATCCTCCCCACTTCGATCAAACCAACCGCCAGCGAACGTTCCCCGGCGAAGGCCGGGGCCTAGGGACGAGGCTTTCACCTAGGCCCCGGCCTACGCCGGGGAACTAAAACCCGCGGCAACCCCTACTCGAACCCCTTGGGCGCCACCGAAACCACCACCGGAGTCCCCGCCGCCACCTGGTTCACCTCCAGCGTCCGCTGCGCAATCCCGTCGCGGTTGAAGCGGAACGCACCGTCCACGCCGCCGAATCCGCCGCGGTCGATCAGCATCCGTTCCGGAAACGCCGTCCCCACGCGCCAGTTCGCCGCGATCCGAACGGTCAGCAGCACCGCGTCATACCCCAGACTCGCCAACCGATACGGCGCCCGCCCGTACCGCGCCTGATACCGCCGCCCCAGCTGGCGGTACATCGCGTCGGGCACGCTCGCATACCACGCGCCGTTCAGCGCCCCGCCGGTCCGGATCGCATTGTCCGTCGCCCACAATTCCGTGCCGAGGATCCTGGCCCCCGGCGACGCCGTCCGCTTCAGCAACGGCACCGCCTGCAACGCGATCCGCCCGCCGTCGGCGATCAGCACCGCGTCATATTGCTGGTCTCGCCCGAACCGCGCCACGGCGGCCTTCAATGATTCCGCTGACCGGTCGAACGTCTGCATCGCGACCACGCTGCCGCCCGACGCCTCCGCCGCGCGGATCAGCATCGCCGACGCCGTGCGGCCATAAGCCCCCGTCGGCACCAGCCCGGCAAAGCGCGTCATCCCCTTCGACCGCGCATAGTCCACCACGCGCGCGATCGACTGCGCCGGGGAAAAGCCCATCAGGTACGTGCCGTTGCCCGCCACCGTTGCATCGTTCGAAAACGCGATCACCGGCACCTTCGCCGCGCGCGCCATGGGCGACACCGCGCGCACGTCGTCGCCCAGCAACGGCCCCAGGAACAACCGGTTGCCGTCGGCCAGCGCACGGTCCGCCGCCGCCGCCGCACCCGTCGCGGTGTCGTACGTCGTGATCCGCACCTTGGCGGTCCCGGTATCGATCAGCGCCAGGTTCGCCGCATTGGCGATCGCATTGCCCACCGCCGCGTTCGGCCCGGTCATCGGCACCAGCAACGCGACGCGGTTGCGCTCCGCATCGGCCGGCAGGCTCCCCTGCGGCGCGGTCGGCGCGGTCTCGGCCCCGCGCGGCGGACGCGACGGCGCGGGTCGATCGTCCACACCGCGCGGCACGATCGTCTGGCATCCGGCCAGCAGCATCGCCGCCAGCAGCCCCGCCCCGACGCGCCGTCGACCCATCCCCTGTCGCAAAGGTTGCGGGCGGTCCTGCGCCTCTGCCATGAACATCTTTATGAACCCCACCCCAGAACGACTTGATCCCGGCCTTTACATTGTCGCTACCCCGATAGGCAATCTGGGCGACCTGTCCCCCCGCGCCGCATCGATCCTGGCCCGCGCCGACGCCATCGCGGTGGAGGACAGCCGCGTCACCGCAAAGCTGCTGAACCATATCGGCACCAAACGCCGCATGATCCCCTATCACGATCACAGCGCCGATCATGTCCGCACCGACCTCGTCGCGCGGCTCGCCACCGAATCGATCGCGCTGGTGTCGGACGCCGGCACGCCCTTGATCTCGGACCCGGGCTACAAGCTCGTCCGCGCCGCCCGCGCCGCCGGGCACGCGATCGTCACCATCCCCGGCCCCTGCGCCGCGATCGCCGCGCTGACGCTCGCCGGCCTGCCCACCGACCGCTTCCTGTTCGCCGGCTTCCTCCCCGTGAAGGAGAAGGCGAAAGCCGACACCATCCTCGAACTCGGCGCCGTCCGCGCCACCCTCGTGCTCTACGAAAGCGGCCCCCGCCTCCACGCGACGCTCACGGCACTCCACACCCACCTCGGCAACCGCGACGCCGCCGTCACCCGCGAAATCAGCAAGGCCTACGAAGAGGCGGTGACCGGCACGCTTTCGGTCCTCATAGAACGCTACGCCGAAGGCGGCCCCCGCGGCGAAATCGTCATCGTGGTAGCACCCCCCGGCGAAGCCCCACCCCCCGAACCCGACGCCGTCGACGCCCTCCTCCGCGACGCCGTCACCCGCCTCCCCATGGCCAAAGCCGCCGCCGAAGTCGCCAAGGCGACGGGCCTGGACAAACGCGACCTCTACGCACGCGCGCTCGCCATGCGGGAAGACGCTGGCGAAGAAAGAACCGTTTGATGATCGCCGTCGCGTTCCTGCTATTGCAGGTGTCTCCGGCCCCGCCCGCGGCTCGGCCTTGCTATATCGAAAACAAGAAGAATGGCCGGATCTTCCGAACTTACCTCGCCGATCGAAAGTGCGAAGAGTTCGGGCCTCCGCGCATTCTGTCGGGAATATGGAAAGACTGCTTCGAAGGGTCTGTTTTCCACGAAGGCGCAACCGATCTTGGTAGGCTGCAAACTTCCAAGCAAGACGTCTGGCTTACCATCGACAAAACGACAGTCATGCCGCCCGGTTTCAAGCGGCGCTACGAATGCGATGCCTACTCTATTCGGTTCAAGGGACGCCGCGCGCGCACCGAACCGGGTGCGTCGTCGCCCGGCTACGGCCACTTCAACGCGTACTCCAAGATGGTGAAGGTCGATCGCGTCCTGCAGATGACGAAGTTGAAACCCGCGACGGCCCGCCGAACCGCTAAATCATCACGCTAAGTCCCGTTCCCACAACACGCATCGAACCCGTACATCTTCCTTCCCGGACGGCGATTGCGGAATCGTCGCTTGCCGGTGGCAACACCATCCCTCAAGCATCACCGATGCCGGGCCCCCGTCCCACCCGCAGCCCCGAGGAACGCCGCGCAGCAGATGCGGCGGGGCGTCGCGCGGAACGGCTGGCGGCGTGGTGGTTGCGGCTCAAGGGTTGGCGCATCCTCGACAAGCGCGTCCGCACCCCGCGGGGCGAAGTCGACATCGTCGCGCGCCGCGGATCGCTGGTCGCGTTCGTCGAGGTCAAAGGCCGGGCCACCGCGCTCGAACTCGACCACGCGATCGATGCCCACCGCCTCGCCCGCGTGGCCGCCGCCGCGGAAATCCTCATGCCCCGCTACGCCGGCCCGGGCGACGACATCCGCATCGACGTCATCCTGATCGCGCGCGGAACCCCCGTCCGACACATCGAGAATGCCTGGATCGGTTGAACCCACCACCAATCCGTTCGGTTCGAGCCTGTCGAGAACCCTGCGCTTCCCCCGTTCGGTTCGAGCCTGTCGAGAACTCGCGCAAGTTCTCGACAAGCTCGAACCGAACGGAATGGGGAGCCCCCCGCCAAACAGCACGGGATGACAGCCGCCCCGCCCCCCTCTAGACAGCGCCAGCACCCATGCCGGAGACCGACCCCATGAGCCTGAAAGTCGCGGTCCAGATGGATCCGCTCGAAACGATCAAGATCGCGGGCGATTCGACCTTCGCGCTCATGATGGCCGCGCAATCCCGCGGCCACACGCTCTACGAATATGGCCCCGGCGACCTTAGCTACGACCGCGGCCAGGTCCGCGCGCTCGCCCGCCCGGTTACGGTCCGCGCCGCGCAGGGCGACCATTTCACCGCCGGCGAGCAGGAGGTCATCGACCTCGGCGACGACATCGACGTCGTGCTGATGCGCCAGGATCCGCCGTTCGACCTCGCCTACATCACCGCGACCCACCTGCTCGAACGGATCGCCCAACGCACATTGGTGGTGAACGACCCCGCCGCGGTCCGCAACGCGCCCGAAAAGCTGTTCGTGCTCGACTACGCGCAGTTCATGCCGGCGACCCTCATCACGCGGAAGCTGGACGAGGTCCGCGCCTTCCACGCCGAACATGGCGAAATCGTCGTGAAGCCGCTCTACGGCAATGCCGGTTCCGCGGTGTTCCACGTCGGTCGCGCCGACAAGAACCTCGCCGCGCTGATCGAACTGTTCGGCGAGGTCTGGCGCGAACCGTTCATGGTCCAGGCGTTCCTCCCCGACGTGTCGGAGGGCGACAAGCGCATCGTGCTGGTCGACGGTGTCCCCACCGGCGCGATCAACCGCCTGCCCAAATCGGGCGAAATCCGCTCCAACCTCGCCGCCGGCGGTGCCGCGCACGCGACCGAGCTGACGCCCAAGGAGCGCGAGATCTGCGACGTCCTCGGCCCCGAACTCGCCGCCCGCGGGCTGATCTTCGTCGGGATCGACGTCATCGCCGGCCACCTGACCGAGATCAACGTGACCAGCCCGACCGGCATCGTCGCGATCGACAAGTTCAACGGCACGGACACCCCCGGCCTGATCTGGGACGCCATCGAACGCCGGGTGTCCGCTCGTGGGTGACATCGTCCGCCACTGGATCGAGGTCGGCGGCTATGCCGGTGTCGCGTTCCTCATGTTCCTCGAAACCGTGTTCCCGCCGATCCCGTCGGAGGTGATCATGTCGCTCGCCGGGCTCCAGGCCGAACGCGGCACCATGACGCTCTGGGGCGCGATCCTGTCCGGCACCGCGGGCGCGATGGCCGGCAACCTCATCTGGTATTATGTCGCGCGCTGGCTCGGCATCGACCGGTTCCGGCCGCTGGTCGCGCGGTTCGGCCGCTTCCTGACGCTCGACTGGCGGGAGGTCGAGCGCGCCGACCATTTCTTCGATCGTTTCGACCGGCTGTTCGTCTGCCTCGGCCGCATGGTCCCGACGATCCGCTCGCTCGTCTCGATCCCGGCCGGGCTGTTCGGCATGCCGCTCGTGCCGTTCCTGATCTGGTCGACGATCGGCACCGCCGGCTGGACCAGCGCGCTCGCCATCGCCGGCTACGTGCTCGGCCAGAACTACACGCAGGTCGACAAATATCTCGGCCCCGCCGGAACCGCCGTCATCGCGGTCCTCCTCCTCTGGTACGTCTTCCGCGTCATCACCTGGAAGCCGAAGAAGGACTGAGCGGGCGTAGGTCCCCTCTTCCCGCCTCCACCCCGCCCTCAACCAAAACCGTCATCCCGGCGAAAGCCGGGATCTCCCTTAGTTGAAGCGCCCACCCCAAGCCCAAGGAAGATCCCGGCCTGCGCCGGGATGACGGTTGTGTCTCTTAAGCCCCTCTCCTTCAGGGGAGGGGTTGGGGTGGGGGCAACAGCACCACACCCCTAACGTTGCGACGATGAAGAGGTCAGCCCCACCCCAACCCAGTTTCACCGATCGTCAGGTAAAACATGCCCCCGGCATGTTTTACCTGACGATCGGTGAAACTCCTGAAGGAGAGGGGCTAAGCCCACTCAAGCCCGCGGATGCGCGCTCCGATAAACATCCAGCAGATGCGCCGCATCCACCGCGGTATAGACCTGCGTCGACGACAAGCTCGCATGCCCGAGCAACTCCTGCAGCGAGCGCAGATCAGCCCCCCGCCCGAGAAGATGCGTCGCGAAACTGTGCCGCAACGCATGCGGCGTCGTCCGTTCCGACAACCCCAGCCGCCCGCGCGCACCGCGCACCGCACGCCGCACGATATCGGCCGACAACGCCCCGCCCTTCGCCCCGCGGAACAGCGGCTCGTCGCGCACCAGCGGCCACGGACACGCCGCAACATACGCCATCACCGCATCGCGCACCGGCGCCAGTACCGGCACCAACCGCGTCTTGGCGCGCTTGCCGGTCACCAGCATGGCATCGCCGATCGGCAGGATCGCCGGGGTCAGCGCCATCGCCTCCCCCACGCGCAGCCCGCACCCGTACAGCAGCAACAGCACCGCGACATCGCGCAGGCCCACCCACTCGGCATCGGCCACGCCGACATCCTCGACCATCGCATCGATATCGCCCGGCGCCACCGGCCGCGGCACGCCGCGCTTCACCCGAGCCCCGTGCATCCGCGGCACATCAACGCCCGCAAAGCCCAGAAACCCACGCACCGCCGACAACTCCCGCGCCGCCCCCGCATTGCCCAGCCCATCGCTGCGCCGCTTGGCGAGAAACGCCCGCAAATCCCCGGAAGTCAGCTTGCCCAGCGCAGTTAGATCCACCTCCGCGCCCAGATGCTCCCCAAGAAACGAGATCAACCGATGCGCCCCCGCCACATAAGCCCGCGCCGTATGCCCAGACATCCGCCGATCAACGACCAGATACCACTCCCACTGCGCCGCCAGCAGGCGAGCCGGATGATCGTCGAGCGGGATGACAGAACTCCCTCCCCCCACCGGGGGGAGGGCCGGGGTGGGGGGCGTCACCGGACGCAACGCAAAAGAAGAAACACAACAAGCCCCCTCTCCCCTCCGGGGAGAGGGCTGGGGAGAGGGGCGTCACTGGACGCAACATCAGAAAATTTCATCCGGCCAACCTCCCCCCGACGCTTCGCCGGCGCACGATGGCACTCCGCCAGACCATGCACCAGCACGTTCGGTCCGAAACCATCGGCAGCTCTAGCGAAGTTCTCGACAGGCTCGAACCGAACGGAAGAAGGAAAAATTGGCCCGCACCAAACACCGCAGTCCAACCCAGCCAACCCTCACCGCATCGGCGTAGCCTGCGAAGAAGCAATCAACCAACGCCCACCCTCACGCCGCATCGCATAGCCGACACGCATGGACCGCTCCCGCACCGCCCCGTCCGGCCCCGCCATCCGGTACGTCACCTTGCTCAGCACCACACCCGTATCGCCCCGCCGCCGCACGCTCAGCTCGCTCGTCGTCATCGGCGGCGCCGGCTGCCGTTTGTCCGGCGCATAGAAGCCCAGCATCTTCTCGCGCGGATCGACCTCGCCCACCGGCGAAACCTCGACATAGTCCGCCGTAATCGTCGCCGCGATCGCAGCCGGATCGAACGCCAACCGCGCATTGGCAAACGCATCGACCACCGTCAGCAACGCCGCATCTGCCGGCGCAACCGCAGCCACCGGCGCAGCAGCAACCCCGGCCCCGCCGCTCACCAGCAACGCCGCCACAAACCCCGCCCGCACATTCGTCCAGCTCAGCATAAACCCACCCCCCGGCCCCAATGACCGCAAGGCAAAGCTAACCGAACCGGACGAACCCACGCGACTCCGTTGGTCGCATCTTCGTCGCAAGCGGCAGACGCGCTCAGCCGATCGTCTGGCCCGTCTTCGCCCAATCCTTCAGGAACCCTTCGATCCCCTTGTCGGTCAGCGGGTGGTTGACCAGCATCTTGATGATCGCCGGCGGTGCGGTCATCACGTCCGCGCCGATCTTGGCGGCTTCCAGCACATGGATCGGGTGCCGGACGCTCGCGACCAGGATCTCCGTCCCGAAATCATAATTGTCGTAGATCTGGCGGATGTCGGCGATCAGTGCCATCCCGTCGAAGCCGATATCGTCATGCCGCCCGACGAACGGCGACACGAACGTCGCCCCCGCCTTGCCCGCCAACAACGCCTGGTTGGCCGAGAAGCAAAGCGTCACGTTCACCATCGTGCCGTCGTCGGTCAGCTTCTTGCAGGTCTTCAGCCCGTCGAGCGTCAGCGGCACCTTCACCGCGATATTGTCGGCGATCTTCCGCACGATCTCCGCCTCGCGCATCATGCCCTCATGGTCGAGCGCCACGACCTCGGCCGACACCGGCCCCGGCACGATCTTCGCGATCTCGGCCACCACCTCCAGGAAATCGCGCCCCGACTTGGCGATCAGCGACGGATTTGTCGTCACCCCGTCCAGCAACCCCGTCGCGGCCAGCTCCGTGATGTCGGCGATATCGGCGGTGTCAGCGAAGAATTTCATGGGAGCTCCGGAGGTTGTTTATCTCGGGGGGTATAGGACCGAGCGAGACCCCGGAGCAATAGAAGCCCTGCGTGCCGCGGGTGGGACCGAAGTACTAGCCCTCCCCCCACCGGGGTCGTGCGCAACCCAAAGGCCAAGCGAAGCCCCCTCCCTTTTAAGGGAGGGGGTTGGGGGTGGGTGCTACCTCTTCACCACACGCCAGCGAAGGCGCGCAGGTACCACCCACCCCCAGCCCCTCCCTTGAAAGGGAGGGAGCAGATCACCCCCGCCCGGCCCCCAACAGCGCAATCAACACCGGATCCCGCGTCGCCCGAGGATCAGCCCGAATCGCCGCCTCCTCCCGCCCGATCGCGCGGAAGATCCCGTCCGACGCCTGCCCCGCCACCGTCTGGCCAAGCTCGGCATAATCCACGCCCGTCTTCTCCGCGATCGCCGCACTCAGCGTCCGGATCACGTCCGACCGCAACCCGCGCGACACCTCCGGCAGCATCGCGTCGAGCACCGCCCCACCCGCATCCTGCTGCAACAACGTGGTCGCCGCCGTCGGCCCGCCACGCAGCACCGCCACCGCATCGCGCAACGACATCCGCCGCACATGGTCCAGCACCACCGGCGTCGCGCGACGCGCCGCATCCTGCGCCACCTGGTTCAGCACGATGCCCATCTGGTTGCGCACCAGGCTGCTGTTCAGCAACGACGCCAGCACGCCGCCATTGCCGGCCAGCGCCTGCGGCACCGCAATCCGCGCGACCTGGCTGTCGTAGAACCCGTTCGGCTCCATCAACCGGTCGAACGCCCGCTCGGTCGACAGCGTCAGCAGCCGCCGCACACCCTCCTCAACCGTGCTCGCCCCCGGCCCGGTCGCACACCCGACCACCGCCACCAGCGGCACCATCGCGGCCATGCCCAGCAACGCGCGCCTGTTCATCGCTTCCATCACCCACTCCTTCAAAACTCGACGCACCCGTCCGCCATCCCTACTTGATGCAGCATGAACCCCCGTGCGCGCGTCCTGCTCCTCAATGCCGCGATCGGCCCGCTCGATTATCGGGTCGATCCCCACAACCCGGTCGAACCCGGCTCGATCGTGCTCGCGCCGCTCGGGCCGCGCCAGCTGACCGGTGTAGTGTGGGAACCCGAACACATGCCGTCCGACATGGAGGTCGGCGACAACCGCCTGCGCCCGCTCGCCGCCGTCTACGACCTGCCACCGCTCAAGGCCTCGCTCCGCCGGCTGATCGAGTGGACCGCGGCCTACTACATGGCCTCCCCCGCCGCCGTGCTGCGCATGACGCTCGCGTCCGCCAGCGCGCTCGACGGCAGCCCGGTGATCGTCGAATATCGCGCCACCGGCCATGTGCCGGACCGCATGACGCCACAACGCACCCAGGCGCTCGACCGGATCGGCACGCGACAGGGCCTCATCCGCGAACTGGCCGCCCGCGCGGACGTCACCGACGCGGTCGTCCGCGGCCTCGTCAAGGCCGGCGCACTTGAGGCCGTCACCGTCCAGGCCGACGACCCCTACCCGGTCCCCGACCCCGCCCACGGCCCGCCCACGCTCTCGGACGACCAGCGCGCCGCCGCGACGGTGCTGTCGGGAGCAGTCACCGCCCACACCGCGCAACCCTTCCTGCTCGATGGCGTCACCGGCTCCGGCAAGACCGAGGTCTATTTCGAGGCCGTCGCCCGCGCGATCGCGGAGGGGCGCCAGACGCTCGTCCTGCTCCCAGAAATCGCCCTGACCGAACCCTTCCTCAAACGGTTCGAAGCGCGCTTCGGCTGCCTCCCCGTCGCCTGGCACTCCGACCTGCGCCAGTCGCAGCGCCGCCGCGCCTGGCGCGCGATCGCCAGCGGAGAGGCCCGCGTCGTGGTCGGCGCGCGCTCCGCACTGTTCCTCCCCTACCCGAACCTCGGCCTGATCGTCGTGGACGAGGCGCACGAGACCAGCTTCAAGCAGGAAGAAGGCGTGATGTACCACGCCCGCGACGTCGCCGTGATGCGCGGCCGGTTCGAGGATTTCCCCGTCATCCTCGCCTCGGCCACCCCCGCGATCGAAACGCGGCAGCAGGTCGCGCTCGGCCACTATGCCGAACTCAAACTCCCCGGCCGCTACGGCGCGGCACAGATGCCGACGATCGCCGCGCTCGATCTCACCGCCGATCCGCCCGCCCGCGGCCGCTGGCTCGCCCCCGTGCTGGTCGCGGCGATGGAGGAGACGCTGGCGAAGAAGGAGCAGGTTCTGCTGTTCCTCAACCGCCGCGGCTACGCCCCGCTCACACTGTGTCGCACCTGCGGCCACCGGTTCCAGTGTCCGAACTGCACCGCCTGGATGGTCGAACACCGGCTGTCCGCGCGGCTGGCGTGCCATCACTGCGGCCACACCATGCCGCCGCCTGCCGCCTGCCCCGAATGCAAGGCGGAGGACAGCCTCGTCGCCTGCGGCCCCGGCGTCGAACGGATCGCGGACGAGGTCGCGGTGCTGTTCCCCACCGCGCGCACCGCGGTCGTCACGTCGGACACCATCTGGTCCCCCGCCCGCGCCGCCGAATTCGTCAACCGGATGGAGGCCGGCGACATCGACATCGTCGTCGGCACGCAGCTCGTGACCAAGGGCTACCACTTCCCGAACCTCACGCTCGTCGGCGTGATCGATGCGGACCTGGGGCTGCAGGGCGGCGACCTGCGCGCCGCGGAACGCAGTTTCCAGCAGATCGCGCAGGTCTCCGGCCGCGCCGGCCGCGGGACCAAGCCCGGCCGGGTCTTCGTCCAGACCCACGAACCGCAGGCCCCCGTCATCCAGGCACTCGTCTCGGGCGATGCCGACAGCTTCTACGCCGCCGAAACCGACAGCCGGCGCTCGGCCGGCGCACCCCCCTTCGGCCGCTTCGCCGGCATCGTCGTGTCGTCCGAAATCCAGTCCGCCGCGCTCGACACCGCCCGCCTGATCGGCCGCACAGCCCCGCGCGTCCCCGGCATGGAAGTCTACGGCCCCGCCCCCGCGCCGCTCTCCATGCTCCGCGGCCGCCACCGCCACCGCCTCCTCGTCCACGCCGCCCGCACCTTCGACATGCAGGACGCGATCCGAACGTGGCTCGGCGCGCTGGAATGGCCGAAGACGGTGCGGGTGAACGTGGATGTCGACCCGTACAGTTTCCTCTAAAAGCCCTCCCCCCCGGGGGGAGGGAGAAGAAGACAGGGAAGACAAGAAAGCCCCCTCCCTTTCAAGGGAGGGGGTTTGGGGTGGGTGCGCCAGCTCCCCAAATCCAATGTCGCGACGACGAACAGGTACCACCCACCCCCAACCCCTCCCTTAAAAGGGAGGGGGGCAAGAACACTCACCCAATAAGACAAAAAGTCCCCTCGCATCCCCGCACACTCCCCCTACAACCCAACAATGACCACCCTCATCCCAGTCCTCGGCGACCAGCTCTCCGGCACCCTCGCCTCGCTCCGCGACCAGGACCGCGCCACCAGCGTGATCCTGCTGGTCGAAGTCAGAGCCGAGACCCAGTACGTCAAACACCACAAGAAGAAGATCGCGCTGATCTTCTCCGCGATGCGCCACTTCGCCGCGGCACTCGAGAAATCCGGCTGGACCGTCGACTATGTCCGCCTCACCGACCCCGCCAACACGCACAGCTTCACCGGCGAAGTCACCCGCGCCGCCGCCCGCCACGCCGCCACCGCGATCCGCACGGTCGAGGGCGCCGAATATCGCGTGCGCCAGATGCAGGACGACTGGTCGAAAGCCACCGGCCTCCCCGTCGACATCCTCCACGACGATCGCTTCATCTGCTCGATCCCGGAATTCATGACCTGGGCACAGGGCCGCAAGGAACACCGGATGGAGTTCTTCTACCGCGACATGCGGCGCAAGACCGGCCTCCTCATGGACCCGAACGGCAAGCCGACCGGCGGCGACTGGAACTACGACAAGGAAAACCGCCAGACTCCGCCGCGCGGGCTCAACTACCCCGCCCCGCTCCGCTTCGAACCCGACGAGATCACGCAGGACGTCCTGACCCTCGTCTCAGAAGAGTTCGCGGACCATTTCGGCGACCTGGAACCCTTCGCGCTCCCCGTCACCCGCGCCCACGCCAAACAGGCGCTCAAGCACTTCATCGACACCGCGCTCCCCGATTTCGGGCGCTACCAGGACGCGATGATCGCGGGGCAGGACTATCTCTACCACAGCGTCCTGTCGCTCTGCCTCAACACCGGCCTGCTCGAACCGCTGGAAGTCTGCGAAGCCGCCGCCGGCGCCTACGACGCCGGCCTCGCGCCGCTCCCGGCGACCGAGGGCTTCATCCGCCAGATCGCCGGCTGGCGCGAATATATGCGCGGCATGTACTGGTGGGACATGCCGGAGTTCGCGACGCGCAACGCGCTGAACGCACACCGCCCGCTCCCCGATTTCTACTGGACCGGCGACACCGACATGCGCTGCCTCGCGCAGAGCATCGACCAGACGAAGCGCGAGGCCTACGCCCACCATATCCAGCGCCTCATGGTCCTCGGCAACTTCGCGATGCTCGCCGGCGTCGAACCCGGCGAGATCAGCGACTGGTTCCTCGTCGTCTATTTCGACGCCTATGAATGGGTCGAGATGCCCAACGTCATCGGCATGAGCCAGTTCGCCGACGGCGGCATGATCGCGTCCAAGCCCTATGCCGGCGGCGGCGCCTATATCGACCGGATGTCCGATTATTGCGGCCGCTGCCGCTACGACGTGAAGCAGAAGACCGGCCCCGACGCCTGCCCGTTCAACGCGCTCTACTGGGATTTCCTCGCCCGCCACGAAGACACGCTCAAGACCAACATGCGCCTGCGCACCGTCTACGCCAGCTGGAACCGCATGACCGACGACCGCCGCGCCGAATACCGCACCAGCGCCGCGACCTTCCTCGACACCCTCGAACCCGCCAAACCCGGCTACGCCAGGGACTGACCTGCCGACGACAACGAAAAATACAGCTTTCGCGGATACTTCGATCCGTCATAGCATCCTGACAAAGATGTTCGGGGGGACGAGGACGATGACGAAACGATTCTGGCACGCGGCGATCGCGGCGGCCTTGACAGGCGCGCTCGCCACGCCGGCCACCGCCGCGTGGTTCGAGGCGCGCAGCGACCATTTCGTGATCTACGCACCGGGCAGCGCGGACACCGCACGCGACTACGCCACCCGGCTCGAACGGTTCGACAAGGGGCTGCGCGTCATGCGCGGCCTGCCGGAACGGCCGTCCGACCGGGCGAACCCGCTGTACGTCTATGTGCTGCCCGATGCCGCCTCGATCGAACGGCTCTGCGGCAGCGGCGGAAACCGCAAGGAAAGCACCTGCCGCAACGTCGCCGGTTTCTATCAGCCGCGCGCCGGCGGCTCGGTCGCCTTCACGCCGCGTCGCTCGGGCAACGGCGGCCAGTTCGAACTGAACGCACAGACGGTGCTGTTCCACGAATATACCCACCACTTCATGTACGCCAACTACACCGCCGCCTATCCCGGCTGGTTCACGGAGGGGTTCGCCGAATTCAACGGCACCGCGCGCAGCGAACGCGACGGCGGGCTCGGCTTCGGCATCCCGGCCATGCACCGCGGCTACAGCCTGATGAACGGCGGCAAACCGCTGACGCTGGAGGAATTGCTGACCGCCGACAGCCGCAAGTTGAACCAGGACGAGCGCGAGGCACTCTATGGCCGCGGCTGGCTGCTCACCCATTATCTCACGTTCGAACGCAAGCGCGACGGACAGCTCAGCACCTATCTGCGCGAACTGAACCGCGGCAAGCCCAGTCTGGAGGCCGCCAAGATCGCGTTCGGCGACCTGAAGATCCTCGATCGCGATGTCGAACGCTACCTGTTGTCGGCCAAGATGCCCTATCTGCCGATCGCGAAGGACAAGCTGCCGATCGGCGAGGTTACCATCCGGCCGCTGTCCCCCGGCGAAACCGCGATGATGCCGGTGCGTATGCGGTCCGAACGCGGCGTCAACGCCACCACCGCCACCGCGGTCGTGGCGCAGGCCCGCACGCTCGCCGCGCCTTATGCCGCCGACCCCGTCGTCCAGGCCTGGCTTGCCGAGGCGGAATATGACGCGCGTCAGGACGACCGGGCGGAGGCGGCCGCCGACCGCGCGCTTGCGGTCGATCCGAAATCGCGGGAGGCTTTGCTCTACAAGGGCCGCGTCCACATGCGCCGCGCGGTCCAGGCCAAGGCGACCGACCAGGCCGTCTGGCGCGAGGCGCGCAGCTGGTTCGTCAAGGCCAACCGGCTCGAACCCGACGATGCCGAACCGCTGATGCTGTTCTACGACAGCTTCCGCCCGTCGGGCCAGCGCCCGTCCGCCAACGCGATCATCGGCCTGAACCAAGCGTTTGCCTTGGCACCGCAGGATGCCGGCCTGCGCTTCCGCGTCGCGCGCGAATATATCCGTGACGGCAAGCGCAACGAGGCCAAACTCGTCCTCGCCCCCCTCGCCTATGATCCGCACCGCGGCCCAGACAGCCCCGCCGCCAAACTCATTGCCAGCCTCGACTCCGCCGACGAAGCCGCGATCCGCACCGCCAGCGACGCGGCCGACGCCCAAGACGACAGCGATTCGGAATAAGACCTGCCTGCACGCGTCGCTCGGCCCTCCCCGGCATGACGCGCGCGGCAGGCTTCTGCCCCTGCAACCGAACCCTGCCCGCCACCAACCTTGCATCCGCCGGGGTCCGATGCTAACCGCCCCCCACCATGCAGAGGGACGCAAACGCGCCCCCTTTTTTCGCATGGGCGAACAGCATCACGGGGCGGGGACGGGCGTGGAGACTTCCGGCGGTATTCAGGCAAGTCTTGGCGGGCGCTACGCCATGGCGCTGTTCGAACTCGCGCGCGACGAACGGCAGATCGACGTCGTGTCGGCCTCGCTGTCCACGCTGAACCAGGCGGTTGCCGGGTCCGACGACTTCCGTCGGCTCGTCACCAGCCCGCTCATCAACCGGACCGATGCCGCCCATGCGGTCGCCGCCGTGGCGCCGCAGCTCGGCCTCGATCCGTTGACGACGAAGTTCCTCGGCGTGCTGGCCTCCAACCGTCGCCTGCGCGATCTTCCCGCCATCATGCGGTCCTATCGCATGCTCGCGGCTGACCATCGCGGCGAAACCACGGCGGAAGTCGTCTCGGCCCACCCGCTCGACGCGGACCAGCTCGAAGCGCTCAAGACCAAGCTGAAGGCGCAGACCGGCAAGGACGTCTCGATCGAGGCGACTGTCGACAAATCCATTCTCGGCGGCCTCATCGTCAAACTCGGCTCGCGCCAGGTCGATGGGTCGATCCGCACCAAATTGAACATGCTCGCGCAGGCGATGAAAGGCTGAACATGGATATCCGCGCCGCAGAAATCTCGAAGGTCATCCGCGACCAGATCGCCAATTTCGGCACCGAAGCTCAGGTGTCCGAAGTCGGCACCGTCCTGTCGGTGGGTGACGGCATCGCCCGCATCCACGGCCTCGACAACGTCCAGGCCGGCGAGATGATCGAATTCTCGAACGGCGTGCAGGGCATGGCGCTGAACCTCGAAGCCGACAATGTCGGCGCCGTGATCTTCGGCTCCGACGCCGAAATCGGCGAGGGCGACATCGTCCGCCGCACCGGCACCATCGTCGACGTCCCCGTCGGCAAGGGTCTGCTCGGCCGCGTGGTCGACGGCCTCGGCAACCCGATCGACGGCAAGGGGCCGATCGTCGCCGAGAAGCGCATGCGCGTCGAGGTGAAGGCCCCCGGCATCATCCCGCGCAAGTCGGTGCATGAGCCCGTCCAGACCGGCCTGAAGGCGCTCGACGCGCTCGTGCCCGTCGGCCGCGGCCAGCGCGAATTGATCATCGGCGATCGCCAGACCGGCAAGACCGCCGTCGCGATCGACACCTTCATCAACCAGAAGCAGGGCCATCAGGGCGACGACGAGAGCAAGAAGCTCTACTGCATCTACGTCGCCGTCGGCCAGAAGCGCTCGACCGTGGCGCAGATCGTCCGCGCGCTGGAGGAGAACGGTGCGATGGAATATTCCATCGTCGTCGCCGCCACCGCGTCGGAGCCGGCCCCGCTGCAGTTCCTCGCACCCTATACCGGCTGCGCGATGGGCGAATATTTCCGCGACAACGGCATGCACGCCGTCATCGTCTACGACGATCTGTCGAAGCAGGCCGTCGCCTACCGCCAGATGTCGCTGCTGCTGCGCCGTCCGCCGGGCCGCGAAGCCTATCCGGGCGACGTGTTCTACCTGCACAGCCGCCTGCTCGAGCGTGCGGCCAAGATGAACGACGACAACGGCAACGGTTCGCTGACGGCGCTGCCGATCATCGAAACGCAGGCCGGCGACGTGTCCGCCTACATCCCGACCAACGTGATCTCGATCACCGACGGCCAGATCTTCCTCGAAACCGAACTGTTCTACCAGGGCGTCCGCCCGGCCATCAACGTCGGCCTCTCGGTCAGCCGCGTCGGTTCCGCCGCGCAGACCAAGGCGATGAAGAAGGTCGCCGGCTCGATCAAGTTGGAGCTGGCGCAGTACCGCGAAATGGCGGCCTTTGCGCAGTTCGGTTCCGATCTCGACGCCTCGACGCAGCGCCTGCTGAACCGCGGCGCGCGCCTGACGGAACTGCTCAAGCAGGGTCAGTATCAGCCGCTTCCGTTCGAGGAACAGGTCGTGTCGATCTTCGCCGGCGTGAACGGTTTCCTCGACACCGTCCCCGTCGCGGACGTGACGCGTTACGAGGCCGCGCTGCTGACCCACATCCGGTCGCACGACACCGCGATCCTGACCACGATCCGCGACAGCAAGGACCTCTCGAAAGAGACGACCGAAGCGCTCAAGGAAGCCATCGGCCACTTCGCCAAGACGTTCGCGTAAACACGATATAGCCCTCCCCCCACCGGGGGAGGCTATGGTGGGGGGCGTCACTGGACGCACCCTCTTCGACAGGGAAGACACAGCCTAGGATGGCCAGCCTCAAGAGCCTCAAGGTCCGCATCACCTCGGTGAAGTCGACCCAGAAGATCACCAAGGCCATGAAGATGGTGGCCGCCGCGAAGCTGCGCCGAGCGCAGATGGCGGCCGAGGCCGGCCGTCCCTACGCCGAACGGCTCACCGCCGTGATGGCGAGCCTGGCCGGCAAGGTCCAGGTCGGCCCGAACAGCCCCAAGCTGCTCGCCGGCACCGGATCCGACCAGCGCCACCTGATCGTCGTCGCCACGTCCGAACGCGGCCTCGCGGGTGCGTTCAACAGCAACATCGTCCGCGCCGCGCGCAAGAAGGCCGACGCGCTGATCGCCGAGGGCAAGGACGTGAAGTTCTACCTGATCGGCAAGAAGGGCCGCGCGGTCCTCAACCGGCTGTTTCCCGGCCGCATCGTCCACCAGGTCGATCAGACGCACATCAAGAACGTCGCCTTCACCGACGCGCTCGAGGTCGCCCGCGACCTGATTGCCCGGTTCGAAGCCGGCGACTATGACGTGGCCGAACTGTTCTACGCGCGCTTCCAGTCCGCTCTGGTCCAGGTGCCGACCGAGCAACAGATCATCCCCGTCTCGATCCCCAAGGTCGAGGGCACCGCCGAACCGGTCGCCGCCGCGACCGAGTATGAGCCCGACGAGGAGACGATCCTGGCCGAACTGCTGCCGCGCAACGTCGCGATCCAGCTGTTCCGCGCGATGCTGGAAAATGCGGCCTCCGAGCAGGGCAGCCGCATGAACGCGATGGACAACGCCACCCGCAACGCGGGCGACATGATCAACCGCCTCACCATCCAGTACAACCGCAGCCGCCAGGCCGCGATCACCACCGAACTCATCGAAATCATCGCGGGCGCGGAAGCGCTCTAAACACTATACATCTGCCGTATCGCACCTCCGCTCTGGCGGGGGACCGCCGCGACGGTAGACTTTTGGAAGGCAAGGGACGAACTCGATGGCAACCGCACCAGCATTTACCAGTTCAACACCGGCCACGCCCACACTGGCGACCAACAATGTCGGCCGCGTGTCGCAGATCATCGGCGCCGTCGTCGACGTGACGTTCGAGGACAAGCTCCCCGCGATCCTCTCCGCGCTCGAGACGACGAACCAGGGCAACCGCCTCGTGCTCGAAGTCGCCCAGCATCTCGGCGAGAACACCGTCCGCACGATCGCGATGGACTCGACCGAGGGCCTGACCCGCGGCCAGCCCGTGACCGACACCGGCACGCAGATCCTCGTCCCCGTCGGCCCGGCCACGCTCGGCCGCATCCTGAACGTCGTCGGCGATCCGATCGACGAGCGCGGCCCGGTCAATGCCGCGACGCGCATGCCGATTCACGCCAAGGCCCCGGAATTCATCGACCAGTCGACCGAGTCCGCGATCCTCGTCACCGGGATCAAGGTCATCGATCTGCTCGCACCCTATGCGAAGGGCGGCAAAATCGGCCTGTTCGGCGGCGCCGGCGTCGGCAAGACCGTGCTGATCCAGGAACTGATCAACAACATTGCCAAGGGCCATGGCGGCACCTCGGTGTTCGCCGGCGTGGGTGAGCGGACCCGCGAGGGCAACGATCTCTACCACGAATTCCTCGACGCCGGCGTCATCGCCAAGGACGCCGACGGCAATCCGCAGTCGGAAGGCTCCAAGGTCGCGCTCGTGTTCGGCCAGATGAACGAGCCGCCGGGCGCCCGTGCCCGCGTCGCGCTGTCGGGCCTGACGAACGCGGAATATTTCCGCGACGTCGAGGGCCAGGACGTGCTGTTCTTCGTCGACAACATCTTCCGCTTCACGCAGGCCGGGTCCGAAGTGTCCGCGCTGCTCGGCCGCATCCCGTCGGCCGTGGGCTACCAGCCGACGCTGTCGACCGACATGGGCCAGCTGCAGGAACGCATCACCTCGACCAACAAGGGGTCGATCACCTCGGTTCAGGCCATCTACGTGCCCGCCGACGATCTCACCGATCCCGCGCCCGCCACGTCGTTCGCGCATCTCGATGCGACGACCAACCTCAACCGCGCGATCTCCGAACTCGGCATCTACCCCGCGGTCGATCCGCTCGACTCCACGTCGCGCATGCTGTCGCCCCGCATCGTCGGTCAGGAGCATTACGACACGGCCCGTGCGGTCCAGTCGCTGCTCCAGCGGTACAAGTCGCTCCAGGACATCATCGCCATCCTCGGCATGGACGAGCTGTCCGAAGAGGATAAGCTGACCGTCCAGCGCGCCCGCAAGATCCAGCGCTTCCTGTCCCAGCCGTTCCACGTCGCAGAGGTCTTCACCGGCATCAGCGGCAAGTTCGTCCAGGTCGAAGACACGGTCCGCAGCTTCAAGGCGATCGTCGCCGGCGAATACGACCACCTGCCGGAAGCGGCCTTCTACATGGTCGGCGGCATCGAAGAAGCCGTCGCCAAGGCCGAAAAGATGGCTCAGGAAGCGTAAGAACCTAAAGCCCCCTCCCCTTCAGGGGAGGGGGTTGGGGGTGGGGGGCAACAGCACCTCACCAACGACAGATCCGGGTGAAGCGGTCAGCCCACCCCAACTCCTCCCGCTAAAGGGAGGGGCTTAGGAAAACCCGATGCCCAACCTCCACTTCGAACTCGTTACCCCGGAAAAGCTGCTCCGTTCGGAGGACGTCCACATGGTCGTCGTCCCCGGCATCGAAGGCGACTTCGCGGTCCTCGAGGGCCACGCACCCTTCATGACCGTCATCCGCCCCGGCGAGATCGCGATCTACAGCTCGGCCACGACCGTCACCGGCCGCATCGCCATCGAAGGGGGCTTTGCGGAAGTGAACGAAAAGGGCCTCACCATCCTGGCCGAGGCCGCAACCGAAGTCGCCTAACGGCATCCAAGCAACAGCCACTTCCACTCACCCGTCTATCCCGAGCGAAGTCGAGGGACCCGTCGAGCGTAGCCGAGACGGCCTACAACACCCCAAGGTTACGCTTGGGGGAGAGCGTGCCTCGACTGCGCTCGGCTTGGACGGTTATTGGGTGGTGCGCCGCGGGGGTCGCGGGACCGCAAGGCCGTGACACCCAGCCGAACCCACACCCCACCCCCGTTCGGTTCGAGCTTGTCGAGAACGCCGCCCGTTCACCCCGCTCCCAACCCCGTTTGGTTCGAGCCTGTCGAGAACCCTGCGCCGTTCTCGACAGGCTCGAACCAAACGGATCAGCGGGGTCGCCTCAGCCGCGGCAGTCACTCAAACCCCCGCCCCATAACGAGATCATCATAAACCTGCCCACCCACAGTAAACGTCCGCCGCCCGATCGGGGCAAACCCCATCCGCCCGTAAAAGCCGATCGCCCGCGCATTGCCGCCGTGCACGCCCAGCGTCACCCGCGCCGCCCCCATGTCGCGCGCGCCCTCCAGTACCGCCGCCATCAGCGCCGCCCCAGATCCCTGCCCCTGCGCGATCCCGAGCAGATAGATCCGCCGCAGTTCCACATCGCCGTCCAGAACACAGTCCGCCGGCAAGTCCGGCGCCGTCAGCACCGCATAGCCCATCACCGCCCCCAGCGGCGCGGTCGCCACGAACACCCGCGACCCCGCATCCGCCAGCCAGGCGGCATACACCTCCGCCCCATGCCGCGCGGCCACATGCGCCAGCAGGTCCGCCGCCGGGATCATCCACGCATAGCTTTCCAGGAACGTCGCGCCCCCGACCAGCGCCAGCGCATCCGCATCCGCATCCGCATCGCCCGCCCCCGCGGCCCGTATCGTCACGTCCATCCTCATCCTTTCGCCTGCACGGTTAGCGAATTGTAAAACCTCGCCCGCTAACCCTGCCGCCATAGCAGGCACGGCGTGTATGTCCGTGCTCGACGAGGACGATCGGCATGAGTGCATTCGGACGGCGCAGCGGATCGGGCGGCGCGGGCTCGCGCCCCGCCTTCGGGGTGGCGCGCCCCATGCAATCCGTCGGCACGCCCATCGACGCCGGCACGCAATTCCCCTCGCTCGACACGCTCCCCGGCGCGGAGCCCGGCAGCGAGATGCCGCTGTCCGACGCCATGACCCGCCTCGCCGATCGCCAGGCCGCGTCCGGAGAGGCCGGCAGCAACAAGCCCGAGGGCTTCGAGGCGTCGGTCCACAAGATCAAGGAACAGGTCCTCCCCCGCCTGCTCGAACGCGTCGATCCGGAGGCCGCCGCGACGCTGACCAAGGACGAGCTGGCCGAGGAATTCCGCCCGATCATCGGCGAGGTGCTCGCCGATCTCAAGATCACGCTCAACCGCCGCGAACAGTTCGCGCTGGAAAAAGTGCTCGTCGACGAACTGCTCGGTCTCGGCCCGCTCGAGGAACTGCTCGCCGATCCGCTCATCACCGACATCATGGTGAACGGTCCGAACCAGGTCTATATCGAGAAAAAGGGCCGGCTCACCATCGCGCCCGTCGTGTTCCGCGACGAGGAACATCTGTTCCAGATCGCGCAGCGCATCGTGTCGAAGGTCGGCCGCCGCGTCGATCAGACCACGCCGCTCGCCGACGCCCGCCTCGCCGACGGCTCGCGCGTCAACGTCATCGTCCCCCCGCTTTCGCTCCGCGGCACCGCGATCTCGATCCGCAAATTCTCCGCCAAGCCGATCACACTCGACATGATGGCCAGCGGCGGATCGATGTCGACCAAGATGGCCACCGCGCTCAAGATCGCGGGCGCATCGCGGTTCAACATCATCATCTCGGGCGGTACCGGCTCGGGCAAGACGACGATGCTGAACGCGCTGTCCAAGATGATCGACCCCGGCGAACGCGTCATCACGATCGAGGACGCCGCCGAGCTCCGGCTGCAGCAGCCGCACTGGCTCCCGCTCGAAACCCGCCCGCCGAACCTGGAAGGCAAGGGCGCGATCACGATCCGCGATCTCGTCGTCAACGCGCTCCGCATGCGGCCCGACCGCATCATCCTCGGCGAAATCCGCGGGCCGGAATGTTTCGACATGCTGGCCGCGATGAACACCGGTCACGACGGCTCGATGTGTACGCTCCACAGCAACTCCCCGCGCGAGGCGCTCGCCCGCATGGAGAACATGGTGCTGATGTCCGACATCAAGGTGCCGAAGGAAGCGATCAGCCGCCAGATCGCCGACTCGGTCGACCTCATCATCCAGGTGAAGCGCCTCCGCGACGGCTCCCGCCGCATCACCAACATCACCGAGGTGATCGGCATGGAGGGCCCGGTCATCGTCACCCAGGAACTGTTCAAGTTCGAATTCATGGACGAGGGCAGCGACGGCATGATCCAGGGCGAATACCGCGCCATGGGCCTCCGCCCCTACACGCTCGACAAGGCGCGACAGTTCGGCTTCGACCAGCCGTATCTGGAGAGCTGTTTGTAGATCTTCCGCCGCCGGTAAGACGCAAGCGAGAGCCAAACACAACAGAAAGCCCCTCTCCTTCAGGGGAGGGGTTGGGGTGGGGGCAACAGCTCCTCACCCACGACCTCACCGGGTTGAACAGGTCAGCCCCACCCCAACCCCTCCCCTAAAGGAGAGGGGCTAAGAAGAGGAACCAGCTCAAGCCCCCAACCGAACCTACCCCCGCAACCCCAACACCAAACACATCACCGCCACGAACAAAGCCGCCACCGTCACCCCGCTCCACGGCATCCAGCCGACCCCCGCGACATGCCGTCGCCGCTGCCGCACGCGCTCCATCACACCCGCCGCCACGGCGACCAGTACGGCCGCCCCCGCCGCCCACAGAAGCAAGTCTTGCAACCCCGTCTCCCCGCCGCAATAGTCGCGCCCTGAGAAGAACTAGAACCGGAGAGCCGTCATGCGCCACCATTTCCTCTGCCTCGCCGCCGCCACCGCGCTCGTCGCCCCCGCGGCGCTCCCGGCGCAGGCGCCCTCCGCCGCGATCAAGGCCGCCGTCGCCGCCCCCACCCGCACCCCCGCCAACCTGGCGCGCGACCGCTACCGCCACCCGGCGCAGACGCTCGCCTTCTTCGGCGTGAAGCCCACCGACACGGTCGTCGAATTCTCGCCCGCCGGCGGCTGGTACACCGAGATCCTGGGGCCGCTCGTCAACGGCAAGGGCCGCTACATCGCGCTCGTCGGGTCCGCCAAGGGCGCCGACTCCGCGACCAAGATGCTCGAGGCGAAACGCGCCGCGGTCGGCCCCGCCGCCACGGTCGCCACCATGGATGCCGCCGCCGGCACCTCCACCGTCCCCGCCAACAGCGCCGACGTCGTGCTCACCTTCCGCAACATCCACAACCTGACGATGGGCGGCGGGGCCAACGCCGCGGGTGCATTCAAGGCGTGGTTCGCCATGCTCAAGCCCGGCGGCACGCTCGGCATCGTCGAACATCGCCTGCCCGCCGCCCGCCCCGCGACGGACGAGAAGACGAGCGGCTACCTGAAGCGCACCACCGTCGTGGCGCTTGCCCAGGCCGCCGGTTTCCGCCTGGCCGGCGAAAGCGAGGTCAACGCGAACCGGAAGGACAAGGCCGATTATCCCAAGGGCGTCTGGACGCTGCCGCCCAACTACGCCGAGGGCGACACGGACCGCGCGAAATATGCCGCGATCGGCGAAAGCGACCGCATGACGCTTAAATTCGTCAAGCCGCGCCGCTGATCCGCGTCGCGCGTCGCCGGCCCGCACTCCACCCCTCCGGGCCGGCGACAGGGTTGCTCCCCTCGCGCCGGACCGCTATCGCCCGGCCTTTATCCTCCCCGATCAGGAACATGACATGGCCGAGAACGAAGGCATGACCGACGCCGACACCCCAATGTTCACCGGGGACGACACCGCGCCGCAGGTCGGCGTGATCGCGCAATATGTGAAGGACTTCTCGTTCGAGAATCCGAACGCACCGATGATCTACCAGCAGCAGGCCCAGCCGCGGATCGACGTGCAGTTCAACATCGGCTCCACCACCGTGGGCGAGGACATCTACGAGGTCATCCTCAAGATCGAAGCCAAGGCATCGGTCGAGGACCAGACCGCGTTCGCGATCGAGCTGAGCTATGCCGGCCTGTTCGGCATCCGGAACGTCCCCGACGACCAGATGCAGCCCTTCCTCCTCGCCGAGGCCCCGCGCCTGCTCTTCCCCTTTGCGCGCCGCATCGTGGCCGACGCCACCCGCGACGGCAACTTCCCCCCGCTGATGCTCGAACCAATCGACTTCGCAGCGCTCTATCTGTCGCAGCAGCAGGGCGCCACCGACGGCCAGGGCCAGCCCATCGGCCACGCCTGAGGGTTTGCGGGCGCCTAACGCGCTGCCCGCGAACCAAAGCAAGCCCCCTCCCCTTGAGGGGAGGGGGTTGGGGGTGGGGNCCCCCCCCCCCCCCCCCCCCCCCCCCCCCCCCCCCCCCCCCCCCCCCCCCCCCCCCCCCCCCCCCCCCCCCCCCCCCCCCCCCCCCCCCCCCCCCCCCCGCGGTGTCATCGCACATGAGCCACGCGCGGCCCTGCGAACCGGTTGACCGAGCGCGGCAACCAATCGAGACACGCTGCCGACCACCTCGCAGCGCGACACACCGCCCCGCCGCCCGGAAATGAGGAACCCCGCATGAGCCTCGTCCGCAACACCGCGACCATCGGCGGCTTCACGCTGATCAGCCGGATCCTCGGCCTCGTCCGCGATGTCCTGATGGCGCGGTTCGTCGGTGCGGGCTTCGCGTCGGATGCGTTCCTCGTCGCGTGGCGGCTCCCCAACCTGTTCCGCGCGCTGTTCGCGGAAGGCGCGTTCGCCTCCGCCTTCGTCCCCATGTTCAACCGCACGATTGCAGAGGGCGAAACGGACGGCAAGGACGGCCTCCCCGCCGGCCGCCGCTTTGCCGAGGACGTGCTGTCCGTCCTGTTCCCGTTCCTCGCGGTCTTCACCACGCTCGTCATGCTCGTCCCCGGACCCGTCGTCTGGGCGATCACCTTCGGGTTCCGCGAAAGCGGCGGCGCAGAGAAACTCGCGCTCGCCACCGAACTCACGCGCATCACCTTTCCCTACCTCATGCTGATCTCGCTCGTGTCGCTGCTCGGCGGCATCCTCAATTCGCTCGGCCGCTTCTGGGTCAACGCCGCCGCCCCCGTCCTGCTCAACATCTGCATGATCGCCGGACTCATCTTCTTCCGCGGCGCGACCGGCATCGACACCGCCCGGACGCAGGCGATCGCCGTCACCATCTCGGGCGTCGCACAACTCGCCTGGCTCATCTGGTCCTGCCGCCGCGCCGGCATCGTGCTGCGTCTCAAGCGTCCGCAGCTCACCCCCCAGGTCCGCAAGCTCCTCGTCATCATCTGGCCCGCCGCGATCGGCGCCGGCGCGGTCCAGTTCAACCTGATGATCTCGACGATGCTCGCCTCCGGCTTCCTCGGCGAAGGCGCGGTTTCCTACCTCTATTATGCCGACCGGCTGAACCAGTTGCCCCTCGGCCTGATCGGCATCGGCGTCGGCACCGCCATCCTGCCCGCCCTCTCGCGCCAGATCGGCTCGGGCAACGACGGCGCCGCGGTCCACACCCAGAACCGCGCGATCGAACTCTCGCTGCTCCTGACCCTCCCCGCCACCGTCGCGCTCATGCTGTCCGCCACCCCGCTCGTCCGCGGGCTGTTCCAGGGCCTGCGCTTCACCGCGGAGGCGACCGAAGGCTGCGCCGCCGCGCTCACGGCCTTCTCGTTCGGCCTGCCCGCCTACATCCTGATCAAGGTGCTCACCCCCGGCTTCTACGCCCGGTCGGACACGCGCACCCCCGTGCGGATCGCGATGATCGCGATGGTCGCCAACCTCGCGCTCAACCTCGGCTTCGTGTTCCTGACCCCGCTTGGCTATGTCGGCCTCGCCTTCTCGACCGCCGCCGCCGCGTGGCTCAACGTCGCGATGCTCTACATCACGCTCCGCCGCCGCAACCACTTTGCGGTCGACGCGCAACTCGCCCGCCGCACCGTGCGGCTCGGCGCCGCCAGCGTCGCGATGGGCGCCGTCCTGCTGCTCCTGAATCCCCTGATCGACCCCTATACCGCCGGCCCCATCCCGATCCGCGCCGCCGCCCTCACCGCCCTCATCGCCGCCGGCACGGTCACCTACGCCGCCGCCGCCTTCCTCTTCCGCGCTTTCTCGCTCGCGGAGTTGAAGGGGCTACGGAAGCGGGGTTGATCACCTTGGCATCGACCACTTACCAGGTTCTTAGCCGACGGAGACACCTCGAACACTACGGTTCCTACTCACGCAACCGCATCAGCAAGGCCAAATTGCTGGAGTTCGGTCACCGAGTTGCTGAATGGATGACCGAACGAATCGGGTGTGATGCGAACGCCAAGTTCCTCAAGGGTTAGCGCCGCGGACAGCACCTCGAAGAGCAGTGTTGCATCGTGTACCATATGGCCCAAATCACCGAGGAATGCGTCTTCGCCGTGTGCGAACTTGCCCCGTATGCGCGGAAGTACTTTAGCGAGTTTATCAAGTCTCTCCGGGAGCAAATCATCGCCTAGAGTTGCCCGCACACGAGCCATTGCGTCTGCAATACGAATGGAGAGCGAGGCAGAATTCAACGGACTCAGAAGGGCCTGTGCCCTATCAATAGAGACGTCCGCGCCGCTCTCGATGAATACCTTACATGCTGCCGTCGCAGCATCGGTGATGACCTCACGTTTGATCTCCTCCCGCTGACATTCATAGAACGTAGGTACCGACTCGAACCATGCTGCGGCATCCAAGAAACGGCGTCGACTGATTTCCCGCTGATTATCCAAACAAACTGTCGCGAGGGCGTGACTTTGAAGCCATCGGCTCTGACGGTTGACCCATGTTGCGAGCGCGCTCTGATAGGTCTCTGTGTCAAACATCGGAGTGGACAGGCAGCGGCGCCCATATTGAGGATCTATATCTTTACCGTTCGGCCTCCAGCGCGCGTGAACATCGTAATGAGGCAAGGCACCCCATCGATCCACTTCACCTTCGGTAACGAATGAAACGGAGACTGGGCTTATTACTTCCCCCACCATTAACGACATAAAATCGCATACACTGAGCATATCAGTTATAGCCGAATGAATTAGCGTTGGCTGAGTATAGGTGAGTTTCACCTGGCCTCCTCCTGCGCGGTTTGACCCTGCACCGTTGCGTTTGTCGAGACTAGGATGTGGCCTGAAATTTGCAGGCGATCAGCCTTGGCGGCAAATGCTTGGCATCGCTCGTGGTCGATTAGATCAACAAGATACCTCATCCCCTTGTGCGGTTCTTGTTCTAGTTCTGCTAACGTAATGTTATCCGTCGCGAGATGTCGACTGACCCGATGCCCCCGATACATCACTGCAAGCATCTCATTAGTCGGCCTAAAACTCATAATTTTAACAGACGGGGCATATACAAATTCCTTCGGGCCGACGAACGACAAGTTTGCTTCATACACTTCGTGGGCGGTGACGAAATTTGAGGATCGACTAGTCCGATACAAACCCGTTAAAGTAGCGAATTTATTGTTATCTAATGCCACCGAAATTCTGTCGGGCATAATGTGGGCATCGAACATCTCCCGTGGATGCTGATGCTCTCGATCAACCTCTAATCTTACATGGTTCTGGTCTATATGAACGACTGCTTTAGAGCAGTCGGGCAGTATAGCTAAATAGCGGCTAGGTTTTGTCATCAATGTCCCCCCTGAATTTTGGGATGAACATAACATAGAGTCGATTGCGAAATGGCGTCCGCTCGCTGATTGATTTTCAAGCGCTCGCGTGTGCCGATTGCGCACGGCGAGCCCGTTTTATACCTGTGTCTATTGCTAGATTGGTCGTGAACGAACATTCGTCAGATGGCCACCGCCGCGGCGCGATTCCCCCATTCCCCCCAACCCCAAGCTTGACGCCGCCCCCGCCCTCGGCGAAGGCCCGCGGCATGGCCATGCGTATCGTCTCGGGCATCCAGCCCACCGGAAACCTCCACCTCGGCAATTATCTGGGGGCGATCCGCAACTGGGTGCGGATGCAGGACGAGATGCCGGCGGACGGCGAATGCCTGTTCTTCCTGGCCGATCTCCACGCAATCACCGTCCACAACGACCCGGCCACGCTCGCCGCCAACATCCGCGAGATGGCCGCCACGATCATCGCCTGCGGCATCGACCCGGCGCGCGCGATCCTGTTCCGCCAGCGCCATGTCCCCGCCCATGCCGAGCTGTCCTGGTTGCTCAACGGCACCGCGCGGATCGGCTGGCTGAACCGCATGACGCAGTTCAAGGAGAAGTCCGGCAAGAACCGCGAGGGCGCCTCGGTCGGGCTCTTCGCATACCCCGTGCTCCAGGCCGCCGACGTCCTGCTATACCAGGCGACGCACGTCCCGGTCGGCGACGATCAGAAACAGCATCTTGAACTCGCGCGCGACATCGCGACGAAGTTCAACGCCGACACCGGCACCGACCTGTTCACTCTGCCCGACCCGATCATCCCACCCGCTGCCGCGCGCATCATGTCGTTGCGCGACGGCACGGCCAAAATGTCGAAGTCCGACCCGTCCGACGCCAGCCGCATCGCGCTGACCGACGATGCCGACACGATCGCCGCGAAGATCCGCAAGGCGAAGTCCGACGCCGACGCGCTTCCCGCGACCGCGGCCGAACTTGCCGACCGGCCCGAGGCGCGCAACCTCGTCGGCATCTACGCCGCCCTCGCCGGCATCACCCCCGATCAGGTCCTCGCCACCCACGCCGGCCAGGGCTTTGGCAGCTTCAAGCCCGCGCTCGCCGATCTTGCCGTCGAAACACTCTCGCCGATCCGCGACCGCCTCCTCACCTTCCGCGCCGACCCCGCGGAACTCGACCGCCTCCTCGCCGACGGCGCAGCCCGCGCCCGTACGCTCGCGGCCCCGACCCTCGCCGCTGCCTACAGCGCGCTCGGCCTCTAGGAAGCAACGAAACCGCCCATCCCGAGCGAAGCCGAGGGACTCCGTCGCGCGCAGCCGAGACGGCCAACCGCCGCTCCACCATGCCACGCGTGTCGCTGCCCCCACCACGCCCGCTCCGCAGGCAAAGTTCATCCCCCCGCTGGGAAACGCGAAACGACCCCCCATATCGTTGAAACCAGATGCAAACCCCGGCCAGCGCCGGGTTTGCGCCCCGAACCGCGTCCCCCACGGGCGCATATCAAGCCCAGGCAACGAATCCGCGGATCGGATCGTTCAATCCCCGTTCAGGCAAAACGCCCTATATCACGGGTCAACTGCCTAGAAGTCCGCCCGCCAGAAGGTCACACCCATGTCGCTTCGCCGCACCGTCCTTACCCTCGCCGCTCCGCTCTCGCTGCTCGCGCTCAGCGCCTGCGCCACCCCGTTCGCTGCGGACGTCTCGCGTTACCAGCGTATGCCGGCCCCCGCCGGGCAGAGTTTCTACATCCAGGCGCTCGATCCCAACAAGCGCGGCGGTCTCGAATTCGCGCAATATGCTGGCTACGTGACGCAGGAACTCGGCCGCCAGGGGTACCGCCCGGCCGCCAGCCCGGCGTCAGCGACGCTCGTCGTCTCGCTCGACTACGGCGTCGACAACGGTAATGAAAAGGTCGTCTCCACCCCCGGTTTCGGCGGAGGCTTCGGTGGCGGCGGGTTCGGTTACGGCGGTCTCGGCTATGGCGGGTTCGGCCGGTTCGGCTACGGCCGCTACGGCTTCGGCTCGCCCTTCTTCTACGGCTATGGCGACCCGTTCTTCGGCGGCGGGTTCAACAACGTCCAGAGCTACACCTACTTCACCAGCTTCCTCGATATGCAGATCAGCCGCACCGCCGACGGCGAGCGTCTGTTCGAGGGCAAGGCCCGCGCCCGCTCGCGCACCGACAGCCTGCCCGCAATCGTGCCGAACCTGGTCGAAGCGATGTTCACCGCCTTCCCCGGCCGCTCGGGCGAGGAAGTCCGCATCACCATCCCGGAGGACGACCGCCCCGCCACGATCCGCGACCGCAACCGCCGCCGCTAAGGTCCAGCCCACGCGCGACAGACAAAGCCCCGACCGCAAGGCCGGGGCTTTTCTGTATCGGGACGGTGACGGAAGCGGATCGGGCTAAGGACGTCCGCGGTCCACACCCCCCAACCGTCATCCCGGCGAAAGCCGGGATCTCCCATCGGTCAAGGGTAACCCAGCGCCCAAACCTGACCCGTCGCCGAACACCATCGGCGTTCGGGAAATCCCGCCTTGCCGCCGCGCAGCTACGCGATATCATCCCCGACAACAGGGGAACCACCAGACCATGATCGACCCATTCACGACGCTCGCCGTCGCGGCGACGCTCGCGCTGACCGCCCCGGCCCCGCTCCCATCGAAGTCCGCGGCGACGGACCTCTCCCGCCCGGCCGCCACGATCACGTCGCCGGCGGAATGGGTCACCCCGGACGACTACCCGCCCATGGCGATCCGAACCAAGCAAGAGGGCACGAGCCAGATCACGTTCCGCGTCCTGCCGAACGGCCGGGTCACCGGCTGCGAAACCGACCAGTCTTCGGGCTCCGACCTCCTCGACGCGATGGCCTGCGCCCTGGTCCAGACACGTGCCCGCTACACCCCCGAACTGGATGGCAAGGGCCGCGCGGTCGAAAGCGCGTCCAAGACGCTGCGCTTCACCTGGCGGTTACCTAAGGACGACCCGATCCCGCAGACGGCCGGGTTCGGCGCGCCCTTCCGTTTCGAGATGGAGGTCGATATCGACGCGGCCGGCAAGGTCGCCGACTGTCGCGTCGTGACCCGAACCGGTACCGCCCCAGTTCCGCTCGGCGATCCATGTCTCGAAGTTCGTGCCAGCCCGGGCGTCACGCCCCTGGCCAAGGATGGTAAGCCGGTCCCGTCCCGCATGACAATCGTAAGCAGCCTGTCTCACGCCCCGCGCTGATCGCGCCAGGGCCCCGCCTCAGCCCTCCAGCTGCCGGATCAGCAGCCGCACGTCGGCATCCAGCTCCGCATCCTGCGCACGAAGCTTCTCGATCTGCTTCACCGCGTGGATCACCGTCGTGTGATCGCGCCCGCCGAACCGCCGCCCGATCTCGGGCAGCGAGCGCGGCGTCAGCTGCTTCGACAGGTACATCGCCACCTGCCGCGGCCGCGCGACCTCACGCGCCCGTCGTGCGCTCGACATCTCGGTCTGGCGGATGCGGTAATGGTCCGACACGCGGCGCTGGATCTCCTCGATGGTGATCCGCCGCTGGTTCGCGCGCAGCAGGTCGGCCAGCGTCTCCTGCGCGAAATCCATGTCGATCGTCCGACCGAGCAGCGTCGCATAGGCAACCACGCGGTTCAGCGCGCCTTCCAGCTCACGGACGTTCGCGCTGATCCGTTTGGCCAGGAACATCGCGACGTCGGCCGGCACGGTGGCGCCAGTCATGCCCTCAAGCTTCTTGTCGATGATGTTCAGCCGCAGCTCGAAATCGGCCGGGTTTACGTCGGCGACCAGGCCCCAGCCCAGCCGCGACAGGATCCGGCTCTCGATCCCCTCCAGGTCCTGCGGCGACCGGTCGGCGGTGATGATCAACCGGCGCCCGGCCGAAATGATCTCGTTCATCGTGTGGAAGAATTCTTCCTGCGTCGAATCCTTGCCGGCGATGAACTGCACGTCGTCGATCATCAGCAGGTCGGCCGACCGCAGCCGCGCCTTGAATGTCAGCGTGTCCTTCGCGCGCATCGCGGACACGAACTCGAACATGAACTTTTCGGCGGACATGTAGATCACGCGCGCGTCCGGATGCCGCGCCAGATAATCCTGCCCGATCGCGTGCATCAGGTGGGTCTTGCCCAGCCCGGTGCCGCCATGCAGGAACAGCGGGTTGAACGTCACCGGCCCACCCAGCGCCAGCGTCCGCGCCGCGTTGTACGCCACCTCGTTGGCCTTGCCGACCACGAAGCTGTCGAACGTGTAGCGCGCCTCAAGCGGTGTCCCGATCATCGCAAGCGGCGCTGCCGCCTCGACGACCGCGACCGGTACCGTCGGCTCGATCGCGGACGGGCTGTCCGCGCCGAAGCTCGCCAGCCGGACCGATTCGCTGCGCGCCGCGACGCGCACTTCGGTCACGTGCGGCAGGACCGCGCGCCAGCTCGCGCGCAGCTGGTCGGCGAAATGCGTCGCGACCCAGCTCGCCATGAAATCGGATGGTGCGGCCAGCGTCACGACGCCGCTGTCGTCGTCGAACCCGTCCAGCCCCAGCGGCTTCAGCCAGCCGTCGAACGTGCGCGCACCCAACGACCGGCGAAGCATATCGCGGACGGCGATCCATGCGGCCTCGACCGGGGACATCCCGGCGGCAACATCGTCGATCGCCTCCATTGCAACTGCCACGCCCGTCTCCCCCTCGCCCGCGCCCACCCCGATGGCGGCGACGTGACCGCCTCGGCCGATCCGCATGCCCGAACGGGCACGACCGCGCCGCCCCCGCTCAGGGGCACACGCTCCCGATCCGGCAACCATGAAAAGTCGCCGACCGGAGTCCGGATCACCAAGACTGTTTGCCGCCAACGGGGAGAGTCGCCCCGCGGCAGACCCCTTTCTAGGGACAGCGACGGACCGCGATCAATCCCGGTTATTGTCACCGAACCGAAATAAACCGATTGACAGCCAAACCCCGCGGAAATGCGTTCCGCCCGGTGCATGCCATTGTTCCGAAACGACTATTTTCGGAACGTTGCCATGATGTTCCAAACGAATCAATGGCCGACCCACGCAAATCCGCGGTTTCTGCGAACGCAAAAAAACCCGGCGACCATGGGGTCCCCGGGCTTTTCTCTTTGGTCGTAAACCGCCGGACGACCGGCGGCTTCGGCTCGGCTCAGGCCAGCGCGGCGACGCGCTTGGTCAGGCGCGAAATCTTGCGCGACACGGTGTTCTTGTGCAGCACGCCCTTCGACACGCCACGCATCATTTCCGGCTGTGCCGCCAGCAGCGCGGTCGCGGCCGCATCCTTGTCGCCCGTCGCCAGCGCCAGTTCGACCTTCTTCACGAACGTCCGGATCCGGCTCACGCGTGCGCCGTTGATTTCGGCGCGACGCTCGTTGCGACGGATACGCTTCTTGGCTTGTGGCGTGTTCGCCATAGAAATCAGTCCTCGACAGGCAAAAGGTTTAAGCGGCGCAGGCGCAGGCCCGCTCCGGGAAGGCGCGTTCCCTACTGCGATTCCATGACAGGGTCAACCGCGACCCCGGTTTCCAGCCCACTTGTTAGCGCTGGCATTTCCGGCACCAGAAGGTCGATCGCCCGCCCTCCGCACGGCGTTCCACCACTCCCCCGCACGGGCACGGCTCGCCGGTCCGGCCATAGACCCGGAACTGCGTGCTGAAATAGCCCAGATTGCCGTCCGGCTGCGCATAGTCGCGCAACGTCGATCCGCCCGCGTCGATCGCCGACAGCAGCACCGCGCGCACCGCATCGACCAGCCGCCCCAGCCGCCGCGGCCCGATCGCCCCGCCCGCGCTCGACGGCGCGATCCCCGCCATGTTCAGCGCCTCGCACACATAGATATTGCCCAGCCCCGCCACGATCCGCTGATCGAGCAGCAGGGCTTTAATGGGCCCCGCCCGCCCGGCCAGCTTCGCGCTCAGATACGCCCGGTTGAACTCGGCCCCCAACGGCTCCGGCCCCAGTGCCGCGAACGCCGGAAACGCCTCCACCGCGTCGGTCCGCACCAGGTCGATCGACCCGAACCGCCGCGCATCGTTCAACGCCAGCCGCCGCCCCGCATCGGTCTCCAGCACCAGATGGTCATGCTTCCCCACCTCGCCCGGATCGATCCGCCAGCGCCCGGACATGCCCAGATGAAAGATCATCGTATCGCCGCGGTCCGTGCTCACCAGCCCGTACTTCGCGCGCCGCCCCAGCCCCGTCACCACCGCCCCCGTCATCCGCTGCCGCAGATCCACCGGGATCGCCCGCCGGATATCCGCCCGACGCGGCTCCACGAGCGTCAGGCGCGCCCCTTCGAGCACGGGGCGCAGACCCCGCACGGTCGTCTCGACTTCTGGCAATTCAGGCATGGGCGGGAGATATGGTCGGGGACAGCTCGGGGCAAGCGCGCGCCCACCACCCCCGTTCGGTTCGAACCTGTCGAGAACCCGCCCCCAAGCCCAAACCCCGTCCGGTTCGAGCTTGTCGAGAACTCAGCGCAGCGTTCTCGACAAGCTCGAACCGGACGGGGCGGCGCTTACGTCACCCCCCGGCATGAAAATGATCATGGATCGCCCGCGCCATCGCCGCGGACACCCCCGGCGCGCGCTGCAGATCCTCCAGCGCCGCCGCGCGCACCGCCTTCGCCGTCCCGAAATGCATCAGCAGCGCCTTCTTCCGCGCCGGGCCGATCCCCGGCACGTCGTCCAGCGGGTTCGCGGTAAACGCCTTCGCCCGCTTCGCCCGGTGCGCGCCGATCGCGAAGCGGTGCGCTTCATCCCGCAGCCGTTGCAGGAAGAACAGCACCGGCGAATTGAGCGGCAACATCGACTCGCGCCCGCCCGGCATGTGGAAATGCTCGCGCCCCGCATTGCGGTCCGGCCCCTTGCTGATCCCGACGACGGGCACGTCCTGCACCCCCATCTCCTCCAGCACCGCGCACACCGCCGACAGCTGCCCCTTGCCGCCGTCGATCAGCAGCAGGTCCGGCCACTCCCCGCTCGTCCGCTCGGGGTCCTCCTTCTCCAGCCGCGCGAACCGCCGCTCCAGCACCTCGCGCATCATCGCGAAATCGTCGCCCGCCGCCGTCTCCGGCCGCTTGATGTTGAACTTGCGGTAGGCACCTTTCCGGAACCCCTCCGGCCCCGCGACGATCATCGCGCCGACCATGTTGGTGCCCATGATATGGCTGTTGTCGTACACCTCGATGCGCCCCGGCGGCGCCTCCAGCTCGAACAGGTCCGCAACCTCCGACAGCAATTTCCCCTGCGTCGTCGACTCCGCCAGCCGCCGGTCGAGCGCCTCGATCGCGTTGCGGCTCGCCTGCGCGACCAGCTTCACCTGGTCGCCGCGCTGCGGCTGCTTCAGCTGCACCTTGCGCTCCGCCTTCTCGGTCAGCGCCGCCTCGATCAGCACCGCTTCCGGCAACACGCGGTCGAGCAGCACCAGCTTCGGCGGCGGCACTTCCTCGTAAAATTGCATCAGGAACCCGGCGAGCACCTCGTCCTCCGGCACCTCTGCGGTATGCGCGGGGAAGAAGCTGCGATGCCCCCAATTCTGACCCCCGCGGATGAAGAACGCCTGGATCCCCATCACGCCCGACCGGTTGGCCAGCGCGAAGACATCCGCATCGCCGATCCCCTCCGCGTTGATCGCCTGCGTCCCCTGGATGAACGTCAGCGCGCGCAACCGATCGCGCAGGATCGTCGCCAGCTCGTAATCCATCGCCTCGGCGGCGACCGACATCTGCTCGCCCAGCTTCTTCTGCACCTGCGTCGACTTGCCGCCCAGAAACGCCTTCGCGTCGCTCACCAGCTCGGCATAGTCCTCCTTCGCGATCCGGTCGACGCACGGCGCGGAACAGCGCTTGATCTGGTGCAGCAGGCACGGCCGCGACCGGTTGGCGAAGAAACTGTCGGTACAGGACCGCAGCAGGAACAGCTTCTGCAGCGCGTTCAGCGTGCGCGTGACCGACCCCGCACTGGCGAACGGCCCATAATATTGCCCCACCGCACGCCGCGCCCCGCGATGCTTCTGCACCCGCGGAAACGCATGATCCTCGCGCAGCAGAATGAACGGAAAGCTCTTATCGTCGCGCAGCAGGACGTTGTACGGCGGCCGGTACCGCTTGATCAGCTGCGCCTCCAGCAGCAGCGCCTCCGACTCCGTGTTGGTCGTCACGATCGTCATCGACCGCGTCTGCGCCACCATCCGCGCGATGCGTTTCGGCAGGCGCGACACCTGCACATAATTGCCGACGCGGTTCTTAAGCGCCTTCGCCTTGCCGACGTACAACACGTCGCCCTTGGCGTCCTGCATCCGGTACACGCCGGGGCGCAGCGGCAGCGTCGACAACACGTTCCGGATCGCCGCCACCCCCGCCTCGATATCGGGCGCATCGCTCCCCCGGACGGTAAAGGCGGATTTCTCCTCGTTGAAACGGTCGGTGCTGGTCGTATCGCTCACTCCCGCGATCTAGGGACCTGGACACGAAACGGGAAGCCCTGCGGGGGAGTGCCGGTCAGGAACAGGTCAGGAACCCATTTAAGCCCCTCCCCCTAAGGAGAGGGGCTAAGAAGAAGAGCAACCCCCAAACCCACGTCATCCCGGACTTGATCCGGGATGCCGCTTCTCCCCCAACCCTAACCCCACAACCGATCAGAAACCCCCTCCAGATACCCCGCCGCCCGCTTTGCCGCCCCCGGATCATACAAGGCCTGCAACCGCCCCACATCCAGCCGCCGCGCCTCGGCCACAACCTCCCGCCACCGCGCATTCGACCCCGGCCAGTTCGGTAGTGCCACCGCCGCCCCCACATCGCCCAGCCGCTCCGACTTGCGCAGCTGCTCGTCGAAATAGCGCCACTCCGGCGCGCACAGATAAGGCCGCCCCACCCGCGCGATCTCATGCACCGTGTTATCTCCGGCGGAAGCGATCACCACGTCCGCCGCCGCCAGGTGGTCGGTCACGTCCGCCACCCAGCCCAGTTCGCGCAGGTTCCCGAAATCGGTCTCGTGCCCCTCGCGGTGCACCGGCCCCAGCACCAGCCACAGCGTATCGGGCAGCGCCCGCGCCGCCATCGTCAGCGGCGCATAGGGCGTCCCCGCCCCGCCCCCGCCGGTCAGCACCACGATGATGTCCTGGTGTGGGTCCAGCCCCAGCTTCGCCCGCGCCGCCGCCTTGTCCAACACCGGCGCCAGCGTGGTACACAGCCCGCCGGTGTAGCAGGTCCGCGCCCGCGCCCAGGCCGGATAATCGTCCTGCTCGATCGCCTCGTCATAGGGCGCGAGCATCCCGACGCACGCCTGATACGCCCCCAGATGCCCCGGATCCATCCGGTCGCCGTGCATCCGAACCGTCACCGCCGGCACGCTCGCGATCCGCGCGAGCAGCCCCAGTTCCGCCGACACATCGATCACGAACAGCGTCGGGTCCGCATCGTCCAGATGGTCGATGATCGTCCGCATCGTCCGCCGCGTCTTCTCCACGCCCAGCGGAACACAGTGCATCACGTCCGGCGTCGCCTCCGCGAACAGTTCCGCGGTCGGCACCGGCGCCCCGATCATGTCGGGCAGTTCCACGATCTCGATCGGCCGGTCATACCCGTCGAACAGCGAAGGCTTCGCCGTCATCACCGTCACCCGTCGGTTCGGGCTCATCTCCGAAATGATCGCCCGCGCCCGGTTCGCATGCCCGCGCCCCTGATGGTGGATGAAGAAACTGATCGGCCGCTCGGTCAAAGGATGCCCCCCGTTATGTCCCTCCACCTACCGCATCGCTTGGCGGGGGCGCCAGCGACATCCAAGCCACTCCCCCACCCCGTTCGGTTCGAGCCTGTCGAGAACGCCGCGCCACGTTCCTTTCGAGGAAGTTTGAAGGCCCCCTAAACCCCGTCCATCCCGAGCGAAGTCGAGGAACCCTTCGAGCGCAGTCGAGAAGCCAACAGCACCCCTCGACTACGCTCGGGGAAGGTGCCTCGACTACGCTCGGCATGGACGGGGCTTTGGGGGTAAGGTTCACCCCTAGTCGACAAGCTCGAACAAAACGCAGGAAGGCAAACACAACCAAACCCCTTGCCCCACACCCCCACGCCATGCTTCCAGCTTGGCAATGACCACACGCAGCCTCTTCGCCACGCGCTTTTACGAAGGAGCCCTCGCCGACGACGCCCTCCTCGAGGAGCTCGACCACAGCTGCCGCACGCTGGCGCAGGACGACCGCGCCGGCCGCGCCTGGTGCAAGGCGAAGGGCTATCCCGGCTACACCAGCTACGCCTCGCTCGACGATCTGCCGATGCGCGACCCCGCCTTCGCCGATCTGAAGCGCAAGCTCGACGCCCACGTCCAGCGCTTCGCCCTCGAATCGTTCATGGATCTCGGCGGCCGGAAGCTCAAACTCGACAGCCTCTGGGTCAACGTCCTGAAACCTGCCGGCATGCACAGCGGCCACCTCCATCCGGGCAGCGTCGTGTCCGGCACGGTCTACATCGCCGTCCCGCCCGGCGCCGGCCCGCTCAAGCTGGAGGACCCCCGCCTCCCGATGATGATGGCCGCCCCGCAACGCACCGACGCCGCCCCCGAAGACAGCCAGACCTTCGTCTACGCCCACCCCGCCCCCGGCAGCATCTTCCTCTGGGAAAGCTGGCTCCGCCACGAAGTCGCCCCCGGCACCGCCAAGTCGGAACGGATCAGCGTGAGTTTCAACTACCGGCGTTAATGTTCAACCTTAGAACAGTTCCCCGGCGAAGGCCGGGGCCTAGGTGAAACGCTTCCACCCAGGCCCCGGCCTTCGCCGGGGAACAGAACCTAATTACAAAAAGACCGCCCATCCCGAGCGAAGTCGAGGGACCCTTCAAGCGAAGCCGAGAAGCCGACAGCACCCTGCGAGGTACCGCGGGAAACTTACCTTCGCCTCGCACGCATCAAACAGGCCCCGGGCACAAGAGCCGCAGCCGACAAACAACACAAAACCCCGTTTGGTTCGAGCCTGTCGAGAACCCCGCGCAGAGTTCTCGACAGGCTCGAACCAAACGGGGTTTGAATCTTAGCAGCCGCTGGAACCAGTCCGCAGCCCACAAACCCTACTGAAAATTATCCGAATAAGCCTGCAGCTTCAGCTTCCGCGGCTGCATCGGAATGATCGTCGTCTCCAGCCCGTTCCGCGCCGCATAAGCCTGCGCCGCCTCCAGCGTGGGAAACGTCAGACTGATCTGCCCATTGGTATCGCCAGACCCGGCCCAGCCGGTCAGCGGATCCGGCACCTTGCGCTCGGCGGGCTCATGTTCCAGCACCCACTGCCCGGTCCGCGCCAGGCCCGAAGACATGGCGCTCTTCGCCCGCTGATAGATCCGCGCCTTGCCCATGGTTCGTCCATTCGCCTCTTAGTCCCGAAAGCCATGCCCCGCCCGACGTTTCCCCGTCAAGGGTAGAGGCGCCTCAGGCCACGCTCGGTTCCCCCAAACCGTCATCCCGGCGAAAGCCGGGATGTCCCTCGGGCTAGGGGTAAGCCCAAGCCAGAACGAGATCCCAGCCTCCGCCGGGATGACGATCTAGAAGCAAGGTCCAGCACTTAAACTTGCCCTCAAACCGCTCATGCTGAGTAGCGACCGAGTAGCGCGCAGCGCGTAGCGAGGGCGCGTATCGAAGCACGCCCCAAACCTCACCGCCGAGCATCCGCCCGCTTCGTCCGCAAAGTCGGATCCGCCCCGGCCGGATCCTCCGGCCATGGATGTCGCGGATACCGCCCGCGCATCTCGCGCGCCACCGCGACCCAGCTTCCCGCCCAGAACCCCGGCAGGTCGCGTGTCGTCTGGATCGGCCGCCCGGCCGGCGACGTCAGCCGCAGCACCAACGGCCCCCCCGCCGCCACCGGATGCACCGCCAGCCCGTACAGGGCCTGCACCCGAACCGTCACCGCCGGGCCACCATCGGCGCCATAGTCGATCGCATGCGAGCTCCCCGCCGGTGACCGGAACGCCGCCGGCGCCACCCGGTCGAGCAACTGCGTCCCCGCCCACCCCAACATCGCGGACAAGGCCTGCTCCACCGCACCCCCCGCCAGCGCATCCAGCCGCCGCTTGCCGATCAGCAACCCCGGCAACCAGTCATCCAACGACGCCAGCAAAGAAGCATCATCGACCTCGGGCAACTCCAGAGCCCCACCCGCCCGCGCATACGCCACCCGCGCCTGCAACGCCCGCGCGCCCTCGCTCCACGGCAGCAGGTCCAGCCCATGCGCCCGCACCCCTTCCAGCAAGGCCGCCGCCACAGCCTCCGGATCGCGCGCCTCGTCCGGCCCCGACGTCAGCCGGATCGCCCCCAGCCGCCGCTCGCGCAACGCCGCCACGCCGCCCGTCGCCGGATCGAACGTCACCGTCCGGCGCGTCTCGATCCGCTCGCCGAACAGCGTTTCCACCATCTCCCGATCGATCGCCGCGGCGGACAGGATGCGCGCCCCCGCCGCAACCCCCTGCACCTCGCCGACCGCCAGCCATTCCGCCTGCGCCAGCGGAGACATCGGATCGAGCCGAAACCCCCGCCCCCCGACCGAAGCCCACTCCGCCCCATCCGCCCCCCGCCGCCGCGCCACGCGATCCGGAAACGCCAAGGCGAGACAGGCCCCGACGACATCCATCGCGCCGTCAGAACTTTCACTTCTTACACCCCGCCCATCCCGAGCACCCCCCTCCCGCCCATCCCGAGCGAAGTCGAGGGACCGACCGAGCGCAGCCGAGGGCGCCCCACCCCCACCCCGAGCCCCGCCAACAGCCCCAGCCCACCGCCGCGCCAACCCGCGCGCCGCCTCCGCCCGACCACCACGCTCCCCACGCCAGCGCCGCACCCGCGCCGCCACATCCACATCCGTCCCGCCAAGCCCCCGCTCGCCCAGCAAAACCGCCACCTCCGCCGCCACGGCAGCCCAGCCCCGAGCAGCCGCCACCACCAGCATATGCGCCAGCCGCGGCGGCAGCGGCAGCTTCGCGATCGCCCGCCCGTGCGCCGTCGCCCGCCCGTCCGCATCGACCGCGCCCAGCCCGCGCAACCGCCCGCGCGCCTCCGCCACCGCGGCCACCGGCGGCGCATCCAGCCAGCGCAACCGCGCCGGCTCCAGTTCCCCCCACAACGCGCAGTCCAAGACCAAAGCGGACAAATCCGCCTCCAATATCTCCGGCGGATCGAACCGCGGCAACCCGCCCGTCGCCGCCGCCTCCCACAGTCTGTAAGCTACCCCTGGCCCCTGCCGCGCCGCCCGCCCCGCGCGCTGCGTCGCCGCCGCCTGGCTCACTCGCTCGGTCGATAGCCGCGTCATCCCCGCCGCCCGGTCGTACCGCGGCCGACGCGCCAGCCCGCTGTCCACCACGATCCGGATCCCGTCGAGCGTCAGGCTCGTCTCCGCGATCGCCGTCGCCAGCACTACCTTGCGCACCCCCGCCGCCGCCGGGCCGATCGCCGCCCGCTGCTCGCCCGCATCCAGCGTCCCGTGCAGCTTGTAGACCACCACGTCCGCCGGCAACCGCACCAGCCGCTCCGCTGTCCGCTCGATCTCCGCCACCCCCGGCAGGAACGCCAGCACGCCACCCTCCGCCTCCGCCAGCGCATCGCGGATCACCCCCGCCACCGCATCCTCGACGCGCAACGCCGCGTCCCGCCCGACATGCCGCAGCGTCAGCGGCCAGCTCCGCCCCGCGCTCTCGATCACCGGCGCATCGCCCATCATCGCGGAGAACCGCGCCCCATCCAGCGTCGCCGACATCGCCACCAGCCGCAGGTCCGGCCGCAGCGCCCCCTGCACGTCCAGCGCCAGCGCCAGTCCGAAATCGCTGTCCAGATTGCGCTCGTGAACCTCGTCGAACAGCACGGCCGACACCCCCGCCAGCTCCGGATCGGCCAGGATCCGGTTGCGAAAGATCCCTTCGGTCAGCACCGTCACCCGCGTGGCGGCGGACCGCTTGCTGTCCATCCGCGTGGCATAACCGATCGTCTGCCCCACCGGCTCGCCCGCCAGCATCGCCATCCGCTCCGCCGCCGCGCGCGCCGCCAACCGCCGCGGGCTCAGCAGCAGGATCTCGCCGTCGCACCAGTCCTCGCTCAGCAAAGCCGGCGCCACCGCGGTCGTCTTGCCCGCGCCCGGCGGCGCCACCAGCACCAGCGAAGGCCCCTCCCGCAACGCGGACAGAATATCGGGCAGCACGGCATGGATCGGCAGGTCACTCATCCCCCGACCATAGCCACCCTGCGCCCGCCCCGCCAATCGCACCGGCCGCGCGGCGAAACACCCCGGCCGCCCAAAATCGAGATCGAACTGCTACGATCCCCCCGCCACGAAAGACCGCGCGACCACCGATACTACCACCCGAAACTATCTCGACAATCCGTTCGGGTTCGACGTAGCATTCGTACATGAAGAACCTCACGCCCTTTGCGGTCCTGGTCGTGTTCGGCCTGATCGGCCTGGTCACCGGCAAGTTCGGCCTGTGGTTCCCGTTCGGTCTGGTCGCCGCGGTCCTGGTGGTGGGCTTTCAAAAGGCCCGAACCGACAAATAGCAGCGCCGCCGGCCGCACCCGAAGTCGCGCAGCCTATCACGATCGACCGTCCTCGCACCCGACCTTGCCGCGCGCCGATTGCCCCCGCCCCGCCCGCCGACTATCCCGTGCCGATGGCCCACCGCATCCTCACCCCCGACGCCCCGACCGACGCAGACCGCGACGCGATCCTCGCCCCCTTGCGCGCCTACAACGCCGCCAACGCCCCGGTCACGGAGCATCTGTCGCTCGCCCTCATCGTCGCGGACGAGCATGGCGAAACGATCGGCGGCCTCTGGGGCAAGACCGGCTACGACTGGCTGTTCATCGAATATCTCGTCGTCTCCGACGCCCTCCGCGGCCAGGGCGTCGGCACGCAGCTCATGCTTCGGGCCGAGGCGATCGCGCGCGACCGCGGCTGCATCGGCGTCCGGCTCGACACATTCGATTTCCAGGCGCGCGGTTTCTACGAAAAACTCGGCTACACCGTCTTCGGCACGATCGCCGATCACCCGGTCGGCGGCGCCCGCCATTTCCTCCTTAAACGGCTAAGCGATTGATCCGGCCGCAAGACACCCATCGCCGCCGCCCCGCCAACCTGCTATGACTGACATCGTGACCAGTACAGCCATCCCGCACAGCTTTCCCATCGGCATCGATCCCGCCGACATCGATTTCATGGGGCATGTCAACAATGCCAGCTACCTGAAATGGGTGCAGGCCGCGGTGATCAGCCATTGGCAAAGGCTCGCCCCCGCCGATGCGGTCGCCAGCCACCTCTGGGTCGCGCTGAAGCACGAGATCACCTACCGCAAACCCGCTTTCCTGAATGACGAGGTGATCGCCACCGTCCTCCTCGAAAAGGTCCAGGGTGCGCGCGCCTTCTACGAAACGATCATCCGCCGCGGCGAGGATGTGCTGGCCGAGGTCCGCTCCAGCTGGTGCTGCCTCGACGCCGAAACGCTCCGCCCCGCGCGGCTGACCGAAAGCGTCATCGAACATTTCTACCCGCCACGCGACTGACCGCGCGGCGCGGGGGGACGCGATGCCCCGCCCCGCGGTTCGCCCCGATGAGCGGAGCCGACCCGGTTCCGGCCGCGTGCCGTCAGTCCGTTGAACGGCCGGCGGCCGCAGGACGAAACCTCACCCCAAGGCTTCTTCGGTCTCGATCCTGTCAAGCGCCCCATCCGGGCATTCCCCGGAACTCGCCCCAGCCGGCTGGACCATATCCTCGGCCTCCTCCATCCGCACCCCGCCCGGCGGGTGCAGCGCCTGCGTCGGCGCACCCAGCACCGCCATCCGCGCGCGGATACTCGCCGACAGGAACGGCGACGCATTCGCCAGGAACCGCCGCGGCGTCGTCCCCAGGAACGCATTCGCATCGCGCAGATAATGCGACATGTCGAAATAGCTCGGGTCCAGCCGCCGGCTGTCAGCGATGTCCCCACCCGCGAACAACCGCACGAACGACCGCAGGAACCGCGCCCGGCGCAGCAGCAGCTTCGGCGGCATCCCGAAATAGCTCCGTGACAGGCGGCGCAACTGCGCCTCGGGCACCGCCATCTCCCGGGCGATCTGCGCCACGTCGATCTCGCGGTCCGTCGTCGCCAGCGCGGTCAGCCGCGCGATCAGCGGCATGTGCCCGCCCTTCGCCCCGTTCGGCATCGGCCGCAACAACGTCGGCAGCTGCGCATCGAGCAACGGTTTCACCCCGCGATCGTCGGGCAACGCCGCGATCTGCCGGGCCAGCGCCTCCACCGCCGCGGGGTTCAGCACCGTGTCGGCCGGCACGATCCGGTTGTGGACGCGGATCGCAGGCGTCTCCGTCATCCGCGCCCATCCGGTCGCGCTGATGCCGATCCCCACCATCGTCCCGCCGTGTGTCGTGACGTGCAGCGCGCGCGTCGTCGGCCCGATGACCGCGATCTTCGGCAACGGATCGAACAGGTGGTTGCCGATCTTCGCGGTCACCCGCCCCGCCTCGATGAAGAGGCACAGCATCACCGGCGCCGGCAGGAAGCAGTCGGACAGCGCATCCGGACTGTCGGCATGATAGACGGTGTAGCCGGTGATGCAGTCCGCTAGCGTATCCGCCGGCCGATCGTACCGCATCGCCATCCCCGCCGGCATTGCAAACGCCGCGTCGGCGACCCCCGCCGCCGCGGTCCCCCCCAATACCCGCATAACCTGAAGCCGACCCCCGCTCGCCCCTTGGGCAAACTGATAACTGACTTAGATGTATGCCGCCAGCATCGTCATGCCGCGGATTGTGTCATTTTTGACATAGAACGACACCAAAACGCTTGAAATCAGTGCAATTCTTGCGCCCGGTTTGTCACATTGGGCCCCAAGGGTTCCCCGGCGCAGGCCGGGGCCTGGGTGAAACCGCCGCGTCCAGGCCCCGGCCTGCGCCGGGGAACTGACGCGCGTGCCCTCAGTAAGCTCGCGCAATGGCAAACTCGACCGCCTCGACCAGCGCCGCCCGCGCCGGACCACTCCCGATCCCCGACAACGCATCGATCGCCCGCTGACCATAATGCCGCGCCCGCGCGACCGTGTCCGCGATGGCGTGGGTATCCTGCAGCAGACGCGTCGCGTGCGCCAGGTCCGCGTCCGACGCCCGCCGCCCCTCCATCGCATCGCGCCAGAACTTGCGGTCCTCGGTCGTGCCGCGCGCAAACGCCAGGATCACCGGCAACGTCACCTTCCCGTCACGGAAGTCGTCGCCCGTGTCCTTGCCCATCACCGCCGCGTCCGACGCATAGTCCATCGCATCGTCGACCAGCTGGAACGCGATCCCCAGATACCGCCCGTAATTGTCCAGCGCCGCCTCGGTCGCCGCATCGCGCTCCGCCACCACCGCCGCGATCCGGCACGCCGCCGCGAACAGCGCCGCCGTCTTGGCGTCGATAATCTTGAGATACTGCGCCTCGGCGGTCTCGACCCGGCGCTGGGCCGACAGCTGCTCGACCTCGCCCTCCGCGATCACCGCGCTCGCATGACTCAGGATCTTGAGCACGCGCAGCGAGCCGTCCTCGACCATCAGCTCGAACCCCCGGCTCAGCAGGAAGTCACCCACCAGCACGCTCGGCCCGTTGCCCCAGATCATGTTCGCGGTGCGCTTGCCGCGCCGCTGGCCCGACCCGTCGACCACGTCGTCGTGCAGCAGCGTGGCCGTGTGGATGAACTCCACCGCCGCGGCCAGCATGTGATGCCGCGTGCCCGGATATTCGAGCAACCGCGCGCACGCCAGCGTCAGCATCGGCCGCATCCGCTTGCCCCCGCCCGCGATCAGATGCCCCGCAAGCTCCGGGATCAGCGGCACCTGCGACTGCATCCGGTCCAGGATCACCCGGTTCACCGCGTGCATGTCCTGCGAAACCAGCGCCATCAGCGCATCGAGGCTCGGCGGCCGGCCTTGCCGGATCGGGATCAAGGTCGCTGTCATGGACCCCAAGTGGCCTCCGTTCCTTACAAGCGCAAGGCCGCTTGGCAGCCGGAACCACGACATGCGCGACCAGCAGGACGACCGACGGGCTCCGCCACGGCCGATCGGCCCAACGCCGTCCGCAATCATTACCGGCTTGCAAATGATTGGGGAGAATGAAAACATCCCGGCCGACGCGCGCCGGCAACCGGCGTTTCGCGCGTCCCCCTGGGGGTGTCATGCCGATCATAGCGACCATCACGCTTGCGCTCCTGCTCGGTGCGCCGGCGGAACAGCCCCGGCCCGGCGATCGGGCACCCGCCGCCGCCGAACTCCCGACACCGCCTGCTGAGCTCCCGGCCCCGCCCGCTGAACTCATCGTCACCGGCCGGCGGCTGGCGGACGCCCACGCCGCGTGCGTCCGCGGCGAATGCACGCCGCTGCGCGACGCCCGCGTGTCGATCGCGCTGGCCGAGGAACAGTTTCGCGGCGGTGCCTATCTCGATGCCAAGCACCTCCTTGCCGCTGCCGTCGCGCGCAACCGACGCCACGCGGCGACTGATCCGAAACCCGTTGCCGCGCTGTACGAAGCCTATGCGACGGTCGCCCGCCACGACGGCGATCTCAGGATCTTCCGCACCGCCGTTCGCGGACAGGTCGAAACCCTGCGCGAAAATCTGCCGCCCGACGACCCGGCGGTGCTGGAGAGCGAAACCGCACTCGGCGACATGTGGATCACGGTCGGCGAATATGGTCAGGCCGACAAGGTGTTCGCCGCGATCGAACGGCGGCAGGCCGATGCCGGAAACGACCGCGCCGCGATGAAAGCCTCGATCAATCGGATCTGGCTGGCCGCCGCGCGGGGGCAGGACGACCGCGCCACCGCGATGCTGGCTGCGCTGGAGGTCCGCCCGGCCGCGGCCGATCCAACGATCCGCCCCGCTTTACGCGTCCTGCGGCTGCGGCTGGTCGCCCGCGGCACCGACGACGGCCAGGTCGACCGCCTGATCGCCGACCTCGCGCGCGAACCCATGACACGACCCGCGCTCATCTCCGGGCCGCCTTATGCCCCGACCGCCGGTGCGGCCGCCGAGAACGCCGCGCGCCGGTTCAGCGACGTGAATATGAGCGCGTCCTTGTCATCAGAGGTCGGCCGCATAAACTGGACGGATATCGGCTTCTGGATTGATCCCGATGGCCGGACGCGCGACGCGGAAATCCTGCGCGGATCGCCGTCGCGCGGCTGGATCCCGCCCGTCCTCACGCAGATCGCAGGCCGTCGCTACACGACCTTCGTCGGGACGCCGGCTTACCGGGTCGAACGCTTCACCCTCCGCGCCAAATACGGAACGCCGAAGGACAGCAACATCCGCCGTCGCACGGGGGCCACGTGGCTCGAATCGCTCGACCTCACGGACCCGACGACTGCCGGCGCTGCGCCACCGCCACCGCCGGCCCCGTGAACGACGGGCGTGCAGGCATCGCGAACGCCTGCACGCCCGCCATGATCAGGCCGTCATCGTCGCCATGTCGATGACGAAGCGGTAGCGCACGTCGCTCTTCACCATCCGCTCGTACGCCGTCTCGATCTCGTCCATCCGGATCATCTCGATATCCGCGGTCAAGCCGTGCGCCTTGCAGAAATCGAGCATCTCCTGCGTCTCGGCGATCCCGCCGATCAGCGACCCGGCGATCGACTTGCGGCCGAACACCAGCAACCCGACCGAAGGCGACGGATGCGGTTCGGCCGGCACGCCGACCAGCGTCATCGTCCCGTCGCGCTTCAGCAGCATCAGCAACGCGTCAAGGTCGTGCGGCGCCGCCACCGTGTTCAGGATGAAGTCGAACGTGCCCGCATGTTCCGCCATCTGGTCCGCATCGCGCGACACGATCAGCCCGGTCGCACCCAGCCGGATCGCATCGTCGCGCTTGTTCGCCGACGTGCTGATGACATGCACTTCCGCACCCATCGCCGCGGCGATCTTCACGCCCATATGGCCCAGCCCGCCAAGCCCGACGATCGCGACCTTCTGCCCCGGTCCGACATTCCAGTGGCGCAGCGGCGAGTAGGTGGTGATGCCCGCACAGAGCAGCGGCGCGACCGCGGCCAGATCGCCCTCGTCGTGCGTGACCTTCAGCACGAAGCCTTCGTCGACGACGATATGGTCGCTGTATCCGCCAAGCGTATGACCGCCCATCACCGGGTCCGGTCCGTTATAGGTGCCGACGAACCCGGTCGTCTCGCAATATTGCTCCTCGCCGCCGTCGCACGATGCACAGTGGCCGCAGCTGCCGACCATGCAGCCGACGCCGGCGATGTCGCCGACCGCGAACTTCGTCACATCCGAACCGACCGCCGTCACCTTGCCGACGATCTCATGCCCCGGCACGCACGGGTACAACGTGCCCTCCCACTCGCCGCGCGCGGTGTGCAGATCCGAATGGCACACGCCGCAGAACAGGATGTCGACCGCCACGTCCTTGGCGCCCGGATCGCGCCGTTCGAAGCTGAACGGGGCCAGCGCCGAACCGGCGGCGTGTGCGGCATAGCCGTGCGTATGGGTCGTCATGCAAATTCCTCGGGCGAGTTGAATACCGACCGGTACATTGTGCGCCGCAACACGGAGCGCAACCATCGGGAAGTACGGCATTTGACCGACCCCACCAAAATCCCTTGGGTTCGAACCTGTCGAGAACGCCCGCCGCCACCACAAAACCCCGCCCCGTTTGGTTCGAGCCTGTCGAGAACAGCGCGCTGAGTTCTCGACAGGCTCGAACCAAACGGGGTTGCGGGCAGTCGTGACTCAATCAAACCCGCCCCCAAACGGGCCTCAAGCCACCGCCGGCAACCGCAACCGCGCCAGCAGCCCGCCCAGATCCTCGCTCTCCTCCAGCGCGACCGTCCCCTCGTAGATCTCCACCACGTCGCGCACAATCGCCAGGCCTAACCCCGTCCCCGGCTTCCCCGTATCGAGCCGCGCCCCGCGCTCGAACAGCAGGTTACGCTCCGCCTCCGGGATGCCCGGCCCGTCGTCCTCGACCATGATCTCGACGAACCCCGCCTCGCGCACCACGGTCACGAACACGCGGCCCTGCCCGTATTTCGCGGCATTCTCGATCAGGTTGCCCAGCATCTCCTCCAGGTCCTGATGCTCGACATGCGCCACCGCGGTCTTGTCGCCGTCCAGGTCGATCGTGACGTGGCGGTACAGCCGGCTCACCGCGCGCTCGACGGCCTTCAGTGCGGTCCAGACCTCCGCCCGACTCTGCGCCGACCCACGCCGGCCCACCGCCCGCGCGCGCGCCAGGTGATGGTCCACCTGACGCCGCATCGTCGTTGCCTCGCGGATCACGGTCGCGACCAGATCGGGCGACTGCGCCGTCGCCTCGTTCATGATCACCGTCAGCGGCGTCTTCAGCGCATGCGCCAGGTTCCCCGCGTGGCGCCGCGCCTCCTCCGCCTGCCGCTCGTTATGCGCCAGCAGGTCGTTCAGCTCCTCGACCATCGGCGCGATCTCGATCGGCAGGCGGTCGTCGACCCGCGCGATCGCCCCGGTCCGTACCATCGCGATCGATCGCCTGACCCGGCGCAGCGGCCACAGCCCGAATGTCGCCTGCAACGCCGCCATCACGACCAGCCCGAGGCCCAGGAGCAGGAACGACCGCAGGATCGTCTTGCGCAGCACCGCGATCTGCTCGTCCAGCCCGGATCGCGACTGCGCCACCTGGAACCGCCACAGCGCCTTCGACCCCGGCAACGTCACGTTGCGTTCCAGGATGCGCAGCGTATCGTCGCGGAATTCGCGGCTGTCATAAGCGTGCAGCCCCTCCGGATCGACATGGTCCGGGATCGCCAGCTGCCGGTCCCACAACGACCGCGACGGGAACGGCTTCACCCCCGGCGCCGACACCTGCCAGTACAGTCCGCTATTGGGTTCCAGAAACCGCTGGTCGCCCAGCGGCCGGTTGAAATGCACCTCGCCCGCCGGGTCGATCTCCGACGATGCGATCATCGCCTGCATCACATATTCCAGCTGCGCGTCGAACGTCCGGGTGATCGCCGACCCCAGCAACCGGTCGAGCGCGATCCCGCCGCCGAGCAGCAGCACCGCGATCCAGATCGCCGCGATGCCGATCATCCGCCGCGTCAGCGATCCGGTCGCGCGGCGCGTATCGACGATATGGTCGTCCACCCGCATTCGCCGCCCGAACAGCACGCCGATTCCGTTCGTGGCGGTCCGCCACCACGGGTCGCGCACCGCCGGTGCGTCGTCAGCCATCCGTATCTTCCAGGCTGTACCCCAGGCCACGGATCGTGGTGATCACGTCGGGGCCCAGCTTCTTGCGGATCCGCGTCACGAACACTTCGATCGTGTTCGAATCGCGGTCGAAATCCTGGTCGTAGATATGCTCGATCAACTCGGTCCGGCTCACCACCTTGCCCTTGTGGTGCAGCAGGTAGCTCAGCAGCTTATATTCCTGCGCGGTCATCTTCACCGGCTCGCCCGCCAGCGTCACCTTGCCGCTGCGCGTGTCGAGCCGCACGTCGCCCGCGGTCAGCTCGGACGATGCGTTGCCCGATGCCCGCCGGATCAGCGCGCGCAACCGGGCGATCAGCTCCTCCGTCTGGAACGGCTTGGCCAGATAATCGTCGGCGCCCGCGTCGAGGCCCGCCACCTTGTCGGACCAGCTGTCGCGCGCGGTCAGCACCAGCACGGGGAAATCCTTCCCCTCCTTGCGCCACCGGTCGAGCACCGTCAGCCCATCGACCCCCGGCAGGCCCAGGTCGAGCACGACCGCGTCATACGCCTCGCTCGCCCCCAGGAAATGCCCGTCCTCGCCGTCCGTCGCCAGGTCGATCGCATAGCCGGCCCCCTCCAGCGTCGCCCGCAATTGCCGACCCAGATTGGGTTCGTCCTCGACGATCAATACACGCATGCTCAGGGCCTCCATCGCTTCAGGGAACCGCTCCACACCAAAGCGGGGGGAAGATCAAGTCGGGGTGGGTCTACGCCGCGTTCCAGACACCCCGTGCAGGGACCGAGACCTTACTTAAGCCCCTCTCCTTCAGGGGAGGGGTTGGGGTGGGGGCAACAGCACCACCCCTACAACGTTGTTGGCTTGAAGAGCTTAGCCCTACCCCAACCCATGTTCGATCTCTGGCAGGTTTCACCTGTCGGAGATCGAAACTCCTGAAGGAGAGGGGCTAAGAACAGCTCACTCCCCACTCCGCCCGATCACCGCACCCGTGCGCCCATCCACATCCACCCACACCACGGACCCGCCGCGCATGAACTTCAGCCGGTACGTCGCGGTCCGCGCATCGAATTCCGGCCCAAGATACCGCGCGCCCACCATCCGCGGGATCACCCGTTCCTCGATCTCGCGCAGCGACTTGATCTGCCCCGAACGCCGCGCTTCCGCCGCCGCATCCTGGTCGCGATAACGCTGCGTCTGCCCCGCAGCCGGCGCGACGAGATGAACCACCAAAACGGCGGACAGGATTGCACTCTTCATATTCATGACGACGTGGCATAGGGCGGCCGCATTGAACAGGCCGTGAATATTCCGCGTCCTTCCTATTTCCGGTGATTGTTGCACGATGTCCGCACCCATTCTCGCTTATGAAGATCTCGGCCTTGTCCAGGGCCATGGCTGGCTGTTCCGCAACCTCGACATCTATGTCGGCCCGCGCGACCGGCTGGCGCTCATCGGCCGCAACGGCGCGGGCAAGACCACGCTCCTGAAACTGCTCGGCAACCGCATCGATTGCGACGAGGGCCGCCGCACGATCGTCCCCGGCAGCCGCGTCGTCCTGCTTGAACAAGAACCCGCCATGACCGGGTTCGCGACGCTGCGCGACTACGCCATGTCCGCCGCGCCCGGCGAGGCCGAACCCGCCGTCCACGAAGTCGAATCGATCGCCGACCAGATCGGCATCGACCTGGACCGCGAAGCCGCCACGGCCTCCGGGGGCGAGCGCCGCCGCGCCGCCATCGCCCGTGCGCTCGCCATGGACCCGGACGTCCTGCTGCTCGACGAGCCGACCAACCATCTCGATATCGCCGCGATCGATTGGCTCGAACAATGGTTGAACCGCTTCAACGGCGCGTTCGTCGCGATCAGCCATGACCGAACCTTCCTCACCCGCCTGACCAAGCAGACGCTCTGGCTGGATCGCGGTGGCATCCGCCGGGCGGAAATCGGCTTCGGCGGGTTCGAGGCGTGGACCGAGCGCGTCCATGACGAGGAACAGCGCAACGCCGAACGGCTCGATGCCAAGCTCAAGATCGAAGAGCATTGGATGCTGCGCGGCGTCACCGCGCGCCGCCGCCGCAACCAGGGCCGCCTGACGAAGCTCGTCGAGATGCGCGCCACCCGCAAGGCGATGCTCGGGCCGCAGGGCACCGCCCGGCTCAGCATCGGCACCGACGACGTCCGCACCAAGACGGTCATCGACGCCGAACATGTGACGAAGACCTATAACGGCCGCACGATCATCAAGGATTTCAGCTTCCGCGTCACCCGCGGCGACCGCATCGGCCTGGTCGGCGCGAACGGCGCGGGCAAGTCGACGCTGCTCAAACTGCTCACCGGCGAGGTCGAACCCGACGAGGGCCGCGTGAAGCTCGCCAAAACGCTCGACGCCGTCGTGATCGATCAGCAGCGCAGCCTCATGGCCCCCGACAAACGCGTCCGCGACGTGCTGGCCGACGGCGGCGACTGGATCGACGTGCAGGGCGTCCGCAAGCACATCCACGGCTACCTCAAGGAATTCCTGTTCGACCCGTCGATGACCGAGGCACGCGTTTCGACGCTCTCCGGCGGCGAACGCTCGCGCCTCCTGCTCGCCCGCGAATTCGCCCGGCGCTCGAACCTGTTGGTGCTCGACGAGCCGACCAACGACCTCGACCTCGAAACGCTCGATCTGTTGCAGGAGGTGATCGCGGACTATGACGGCACCGTCCTGATCGTCAGCCACGACCGCGACTTCCTCGACCGCACCGTGACCGTCACGCTCGGCCTCGACGGCAGCGGCCATGTCGACATCGTCGCCGGCGGCTACGAAGACTGGGAACGCCAGCGCGCGCCCAAGCGCGAACCGAAAAAGGCGAGCAGCAAGCCGGTTGCCGAGGCTCCGAAGGTCGCCAAGAAACTCACCTACAAGGACCAGCGCGACCTCGATCTGCTCCCCAAGGAGATCGAGAAGCTCGAAGCCACCATCAAGCGCGACGAAGCCCTCCTCGCCGACCCCGCCCTCTACGTCCGCGACCCCAAGAAATTCGACACCCTGATGGCCTCGATCGCCGCCACCCGCACCAAGAAGGAAGCCGCCGAACAACGCTGGCTCGAACTCGCCGAACAGTCCGAAAACCTGAGCTAACCGCGTCACGGGTGGAACAGAAAGCCCCCTCTCCTTCAGGGGAGGGGGTTGGGGGTGGGGGCAACCTCTTCACCAATAAAACAGTGATGGCGAAACCGTAGCCCCCACCACAACCCCTCCCCTGAAGGAGAGGGGCGAAGGTAAAAAAACCCTAAACCAACCCCTCCTCACGCATAGCCTGCTGCACCGAATCCCGCGCCCCAAGCCGGTTGAAATGCGCCATCACCTGCGGCGGCAGTTCGATATCGAACTTGTTCACCGCCCAGTTCATCGTCACGAACAGATAGCAATCCGCCACCGTGAACATGTCCCCCGCGACATACGCATTCTCTGTCAGCATCGTTTCGATCAACGCGTACCGCTTTGTCAGCATCTTGCGCGCCTCGTCACGCTCCAGCTCGCTGGCGTTCGGGTTGAAGAACGGCTTGAAGTTCTTGTGCAGCTCGCCCGCGATATAGGACGTCGCCTCAATCACGCGGTACCGCCCGATCCCATCCGCCGGCATCAGCGTTCCGGACGTGTCCGCGATCCAGTTCAGGATCGCCATATTCTCGGTCAGCACGGTCCCGTCGTCCAGCGCGATCGCCGGCACATATCCCTTCGGATTGACCGCCAGATAATCCGCCCCGTCCTCGGTCGTCTTCGCCTTCAGGTCGACCTTGACCAGCTCATAATCCATCCCCGCCTCGATCAACGCGATATGATCGGCCATCGCACAGGTCGCCGGCGTATAATAAAGCTTCATCGCAATCTCCTATGGTAGGCGGCGGTCGCCCCTCGCCATCGTAACGCCGCCAACCCGCCCACGATCCGCTCGCAATCCGATCAAACCATGAGCGCGGCGCAAATCCGCCTGCCTGACCAATACCCCCAATCGGAAGTCAGTCCGCAAACGTCACTCGAATGTCCGAGATTGGTGGAAAACGGAACGTCCGCTTGCAGCATCTCAAACGCTGATTTGAGCAGCAAAGCCGATGCTGATCAGGAGCCGGTAGAGCGCATAAACACCAAGCACTCCGACCGCTAACATGGCCGGGCAGCCCCACTTCCGGATCGGTGTGCCGAAGCGGTCGCCGTGAGGGTCGTGCTCAGCCCAGAACTCCTCATCACCACCCTCTTCTTCAACTGCGTGGACTACGCCCTTTTCCTTCCGCGCGATGACAATCGTGCCGGAACCGAACGCCCACTCTTCATTTGGGGGAGCGTCACCCAGAACACGATAGCGATCACCTCCAAGCCATTCGGCTTTAACGGGTCGAGATACGTGTGTGCCCTCGTTAAGCAATGGGACGAGGATTTCTACGACGCGCGTCATGCGCTCACCGTCTCATAGGCGCTGAACGTCCGCAATTGGGCGTTAGCGGACTGGCCGCTTTCGGACGTCCGCTTCACTGGTCCGGAATGTCTCATTGTGGTGGAAAGCGGTCGTTCACGGACGATAGAACGTGCTACCCTTATTAGGCGTCAAGAGAAGCTGGTGTATGCGGATACGCCAAGCGTCTTCGATCGACATGATCGGCATGTCACTGTTCCAAATCGAAGCGGACACGCCGACGGTGAACTCCTGCTCTAGGCGGCGAAGCACCTTCTTAGCAGCTTCCGCTTGCGTGGCTGCGTAAGCGTGACGGGTTGTATAAAACCCCTTCATCCCCGCCGGGAGATGTGGGTCGCGACCATGTACCATGAACCGAAAGAAGGGCATCGATGCCGAGTAGGCCCTGAGGTGAGTGACTGCAATTGGGCGTTACCGGACGTTCGACCTCCGCTCCCCGCCCCCCGCCACCGCCCACGAAAAACCCTAAACCCCCCGCCCGGCCCGTCCCGCCAACTCCACCACGTACTGCCAGGCCACCCGCCCGGACCGCCCCCCGCGCATCGTCGCCCACGCCACCGCCTCGCCCGCATCGAACGCCAACCCCAGCCGCTCGGCATAGCCCGCCACCATCGCCAGATACATGGCCTGGTCCGCCACATGGAACCCCAGGCTCAGCCCGAACCGGTCGGCCAGCGCCAGCCGGTCGTCCACCACGTCGCGCGCGTTCACGGCGGCGTCCTGCTCGGCCATGTCGCGCGGCACGATATGCCGGCGGTTCGCCGTCACATACACACGCACATTGTCCGGTCGCGCCTCCGCCCCGCCCTCCAGCAACGACCGCAGCAGCCTGGGCGCGCCCAGATCGGCGTCGAACCCCAGATCGTCGACGAACAGCACGAATGCGCGTCCCGCCCCCGCCAGCCGGTCGAACAACGCCGGCAACGTCGCGATCCTGTCCCCCGCCACCTCGACCAGCGCGATGTCCAGCCCGTCCGCCTGCAAAGCCCCGACGCTCGCCTTCACCACCGCCGACTTGCCCGATCCGCGCGCGCCCCACAGCAGCACGTCGTGCGCCGCATGGCCCTCCGCCAGCCGCCGGCCATTCTCGACCAGCGCCGCCTTCTGCGCGTCGATCCCGACCAGCGCCCCCAACGGCAACGGCGCGAACGCCCGCGCTGCGACCAGCGCGCCCGCCCGCCAGACATAGGCCGGGTGCGCCGCCGCATCCGCCGACACGGGCGGGGCCGGAGCCAGCCGCTCCAGCGCCGCCGCGATCCGCTCCACCGCGCTCGTCTCGATCTCCATCCGTCGCTCCCGTCCGCCGTGCCCGAACGCCGCCTACACCACGCGACCGATCGCACCATCCCTAACCACACCGCTTGACGTGCGCGTCAAGCCGGCTATCGCGGTGCCGCTATCTCAAGGGAGCCCATCATGACCAAGTCCGACATGGCCGCCAAGTTCGCATCCGCCGACGCGTTCGTCGCCGGCAAGAAGGTGAAGATCGATTTCGGCCCCGAAGGCGTCATCATGCTCGACGGCGTCGACCGTCAGGTGACCGAATCCGACGGCGACGCCGACTCCACCGTGAAGGTGTCGTGGGAAGATTGGCAGGCGCTCGCCGGCGGCACGCTCAATCCGATGACCGCATTCATGTCGGGCAAGCTAAAGGTCGAAGGCGACATGTCCGTCGCGATGCAGCTCCAGAGCGTGCTCGGCAAGATCGGCGGCTGATCCCGTGGCGGACCGCGCCGATCTGGTCGCCGGTACGGCGTTCGATCCGGCGCGGTTCGCACGGCTCCTGTCCGGTCTCGGCCACAACGCGCTGCTCGGCCTCGGCTACGCCGCGCACGGCCCGGACTGGATGGAGCTGCATCTGCCCTACGCCGACAGACTGGTCGGCGATCCGGACACGGGCGTGATCGCCTCCGGGCCGATCGTGTCGCTGATGGACATGGCGACCAGCATGGCGGTGTGGACGCGCGTCGCGAACTTCGTGCCGCTCGCCACGCTCGACCTGCGCGTCGACTATCTCCGCCCCGCGGTCCCCGGCCGCACCGTCACCGGCCACGGCGAATGCTACCGCCTCACCCGCCGCATCGCCTTCGTCCGCGGCCAGGCCCACGACGGCGACCCCGCCGACCCGATCGCCCACGTCGCCGGCACCTTCATGTTCACCGACGCCGCATGATGGCGCCGCGCCCCCGCGCCCCCGGACCGGCCGCATGACCACGCTCCCGCCCTACGCGCAGCTGCTCGGCCTCACGATCGAGCCGGACGACGCCGCCGACCGCCCCCCGCGGCTAGTCATGCCCCCCGCAGACCACCTCGCCGGCCGCCCCGGCTTCCTCCACGGCGGCGCCCTCTCCGGCCTGCTAGAAATGGCCGCCATCCTCGCCGCCCGCCACACCTTCGGCGACGAGAGCGTCGCCATCAAACCCATCGGCATGACGGTCGACTTCCTCCGCGGCGCCCGCTTCGCCCCCACCTACGCCCGCGGCCACCTCGTCCGAAACGGCGCCCGCATCGCCGCCGTCACCGTCGAAGCCTGGCAAGACGACGAAACCAAACCCGTCACGACGGCTCGCATGAACCTGTCGCTCACGCGGTGATGGGCGGACTCGTCGCATCGATCGCCATGCTCAACATCAGCCATGGCCCCCAATACAGCAGCGCAAACAGTTTTACTGATTCTAATAAAATACTGGTTATTTGATATAATCAGAATGGCACATCATCATCTAGATCAGAGTCAAACGGGCTTGCCGATTTTGGCCTTTGATTTTCCAAATCATCTAATGCCGTCAACAAAGTATCTAGATGCTCTTCAATTTTAAGTGACTGTTGTTCGGCTAATTCCCGTAGGCTAGACATTATATGCCAATAGCTCTGCATATCGTTCGAAGGCGGTTTAATGTTTAGATTACCATCATTAAACGATTGAATGAAATTATCATTTCGCCATACTTCTATAATTTCAAATGGGGTACCTTCATGGTTTGTATTACTTAAAACTATCTGCATATCACCAAGACGGGCTTCCAGCCTGTTACCCTCATATTCATTTCTATTCCAATCCAAAATCCGAGCTGTTGTTAATCGATGAAGACGAATAACGAGCTCAGCTTGCTTTCGTTGAATTTCATCCATCATGATTGCCTTTGTTCTAAGTGCTGCATAACCCGTTGCATTAGATCCAGGTGCCTTCGAATCAACGAACTTATGGCCGACTTACTCGGCATCTGACGTTGAGGGTCATTAAGGCTTCGCTCGACTACGGTACATTGCTTGTCGATTTGGGACACCATTCGATCTACCTCGCCCCCAAGTTCACGGTCCGCATCAATGAGGTTTGGCAATAATCGGATCATTGCGCGCCGCGCGTCCTCGTAGGTTTCTGCGACATCACGCCAACCGTTGTTGGCAAGATGTCGGCGTGTCGACATTAGTGCTACTCTAGCTTCAGTCGCATCATTTGCAGCGTCATAGTGTACGATCCGAAGGCGGAATCCCTCGACGGCCACGCGCGCCGCCTCTGCCGCGGTTTCAAGTTTGCGCAGACGACGTAGCGCTACCCCAAACCCGCCGAGGGTTATCGCAAATCCTATTATGCCAAGGATAAATCCGAGAGCTGAGATTGTTGGATCGTTACCGGGGGCAGTAAGCCAACTCCATGCGTCTCCAATCATTTATTAGTCCCAACAGATTCCGACTAAATATATCTTCGGGCTAGGTAGCACGGCAACCCTTTTTCACTACAAACTATTGCGGAGAATATTCGTTAAGCCGCAGTGCCACGCCTAGCGCCTGACTCGCCGGATTCACCACAGGCCCGAAGTTTCCTAACAAGCCACATGGAACGGCCACTTTTTTGCAGCGGGATTGGTCGCATTCCAGTCAAAAAGCCGGACTGAAAAGGAACCGCCGAAACCGAGCCATATGCGTGGCTGAAAAATGAGATCCTCGGTCAACTCGAACCAGTAAATCTTAACCGAAACATTGCTACTTTATCACAGAGAGCTCGACCCGACGACAGTTATAAATGGAGAAAGACAGTCCGCTTCATAAAATCTTCCGACGTTTGGCTTAGGAATTTCTGAGCGAACTTGGTAGCCTCCGATCGGTCATAACACCCGACCCATCAGATCATCCTCATCCGCATGGTTCCCCACCATGAACGTGTACCGCCCCACCCGCACGAACCCGTTGCGCTCGTAGAACCGCCGCGCGCGGTGGTTGTCGACGTAGACCGACAGCACCACCGCCGCCGCCCCCCGCGTCGCCGCGGTCGCCATCGCGCGGTCGAGCAAGGCCTGCCCCGCCCCGCTCCCCTGCGCATCGGCCAGCAGGTACAGCTGCCGCAACTCCAGCGCCGCCCCCTCGACCTCGACAGGCAAGGTCAAAGGCCCAGCCTTCGCATACCCCACGATCCGCCCGTCGTGCTCGGCGATGTGGAACACCAGCGCAGGATCCGCCAGCTCCGCCGCCCAGCGCTCCGGCCCGAACTGCCCCAAGAACGCCGCCAGATCCTCCGCCGCATAAAGATGCCCGAACGTCGCGACGAAGCTCGTCTCGAACAGCGCCGCGATCGCCGTCGCGTCCGCCGGCCCACCCAACCGATAGTCCATGGCCATCACCCCAAAACAAAAGGGGCCGCCGTTCCGCATGGAACGACGACCCCTTTCGAGAACAAGATCCGAAGGATCAGGCCGCCTTGGACCGCGACGCGCGCTTGCGCTCGTTCGGGTCTAGGTGGCGCTTGCGCAGCCGGATCGACTTCGGCGTCACTTCGACCATCTCGTCGTCGTCGATGTAGGCGATCGCCTGCTCCAGCGTCGCGCGCTTGGGCGGGCTCAGCCGGACCTGGTCGTCCTTGCCGCCGCTTGCGCGGAAGTTGGTCAGCGCCTTGGTCTTCATCGGGTTGACCTCGAGGTCGTCCGTCTTGGCGTTCTCGCCGACGATCATGCCCTCGTACAGCTGCTCGCCGTGGCCGATGAACAGGATGCCGCGCTCCTCGAGCGGACCCAGCGCATAGTTGTTCGCTTCGCCCGTACCGTTGGAGATCAACACGCCGTTCTTGCGGCCCTCGATCGTGCCCTTGTGCGGCCCGTACTTCTCGAACAGCCGGTTCATGATGCCCGTGCCGCGCGTGTCGGACAGGAATTCACCGTGATAGCCGATCATCCCGCGCGACGGTGCGGAGAAGGTGATGCGCGTCTTGCCGCCGGTCGACGGCCGCATGTCGGTCATCTCCGCCTTGCGCAGGTTCATCTTCTCGACGACCGTGCCGGAATGCTCGTCGTCCACGTCGATGATGACGGTCTCGTACGGCTCGGTCTTGTTGCCATGCTCGTCCTCGCCGAACAGCACGCGCGGGCGCGAAATGCCCAGCTCGAACCCTTCGCGGCGCATCGTCTCGATCAGCACGCCCAGCTGCAACTCGCCGCGGCCAGCGACTTCGAAGCTGTCCTTGTCGGATGCTTCGACGACCTTGACCGCCACATTGCTCTCGGCTTCGCGCATCAGGCGGTCACGGATCATCCGCGACGTCACCTTGGTGCCCTCACGCCCCGCCATCGGCGAATCGTTGACGGCGAACCGCATCGACAGCGTGGGCGGATCGATCGGCTGCGCGTGCAGCGGCTCGGACACCGTGATGTCGGCGATCGTGTCGGCCACGGTCGCGATCGACAGGCCGGCCAGCGAGATGATGTCGCCTGCCTTGGCCTCGTCGACCGGCACGCGCTCCAGCCCGCGGTAGGACATGATCTTGGACGCGCGGCCCGTCTCGACGATCTTGCCGTCGTTGTTTAGCGCGTGGATCGGCTGGTTGATCTTGATCGTGCCGCTGTTGACGCGACCCGTCAGCACGCGGCCGAGGAAGTTGTCGCGGTCGAGCAGCGTGACGAGGAACGTGAACGGCACGTCCTCCACTTCCACCTTGGGCGCCGGCACATGCTTCACGATCGTCTCGAACATCGGGATCAGCGTGCCTTCGCGCGCGTCCATGTCGGTCGATGCGTAGCCGTTGCGGCCCGATGCATAGAGCACCGGGAAATCGAGCTGCTCGTCGTTGGCGTCGAGCGAGACGAACAGGTCGAACACCTCGTCCAGCACTTCCTGGATGCGCGCGTCCGAACGGTCGACCTTGTTCACGACCACGATCGGCTTCAGGCCGAGCGCCAGCGCCTTGCCCGTCACGAACTTGGTCTGCGGCATCGCGCCTTCGGAGGAATCGACCAGCAGGACGACGCCGTCGACCATGCTCAGGATGCGCTCCACCTCGCCGCCGAAATCGGCGTGGCCGGGCGTGTCGACGATGTTGATGCGGATGCTCTCGCTGGCACCCGGCGGGGTCCAGTCGACGGAGGTCGGCTTGGCCAGGATCGTGATGCCACGCTCCTTTTCCAGGTCGTTGCTGTCCATCGCGCGCTCTTCGATGCGCTGGTTGTCGCGGAAGGTGCCGGACTGGCGGAACAGCTGGTCGACCAGCGTGGTCTTGCCATGATCGACGTGCGCGATGATGGCCACGTTGCGGAGGCTCATGGATTATCCTGAAAACGAGAAATGATCGGGGCGGCGCATAGCCGAAAAGCGCCGCAGCGCAAAGGTGTGTTGTTTCGGACAAGATATAAAGCCTTCCACTCCAACGGAACGGCCCTTCTTACCCCCTCCCTTTCAAGGGAGGGGCCGGGGGTGGGTGCAACCTCTTCCCACAAGATGCCCACGCAGCCGAAACAAACGCCCAGAACCCCCCAACACCGTATTACCCAAGCATCACACTTGATCCGCCCCACCAACACGTCCATCCTGCCCCCAGGCCCATCGATAAGGACAGGCACGACATGGCGACGGCAGGCTCCCCCGATGCGATCCGCGGCGCGGAACCCGATCTGGTGCTGCAACCCCCGCCTCCCGTCCGCGCGGTCACCGCTGAACGCGCCGTGGGCCTGGTGCCGCTCGACGACACGCAACGCGGCCAGCTGAACGAGAAGGTCGACGGCTTCGTCGCCAAACTCGTCGCCGCCGACGCCAACAGCCCGGAATTCGGCGCGCAGGTCGACGCCATAACCAACATGGGCCGGCGCGAGATCGCCGAGGCCGCCGGCCAGTCCAACCGCTTCCTCGACCGCCCGGTCCGCGCGATGGACAAGGACGGATCGGTCGGCACCGACCTGGCCGAACTGCGCCGCACGATCGAGGATCTTGATCCCGGCCGCCACGCCATGGCCCCGCGCAAGCTGTTCGGCCTGATCCCGTTCGGCAACAGCATGAAGAACTATTTCGACGGCTACAAAAGCGCGCAGACCCACATCGCCGCGATCCTCGCCCGCCTCGCCTCCGGCAAGGATGAGCTGCTCAAGGACAATGCCGCGATCGACGTCGAGCGCCAGACGCTCTGGGCCGCGATGGGCCGGCTGGAACAGATGATCCACATCTCCCGCGCGCTCGACGCCCGGCTGGAAGATACCGCCGCGGAGCTGGAGATCAGCGACCCCGCCAAGGCCAAGGCGATCAAGGAAACCGCGCTGTTCTACGTCCGCCAGCGCAGCACCGACCTGCTGACCCAGATGGCGGTCACGGTGCAGGGCTATCTCGCGCTCGATCTGGTGAAGAAGAACAATGTCGAGCTGGTGAAGGGCGTCGACCGCGCGTCGACCACCACGGTCGCCGCGCTCCGCACCGCGGTGACGGTGGCGCAGGCGATGACCGCGCAGAAGCTGGTGCTGGGGCAGATCACCGCGCTCAACACCACCACCGCCAACATCATCGACAGCACGGGCGAACTGCTCCGCACCCAGACGGCGACGATCCATCAACAGGCCGCCGCCTCCACCATCCCGCTCGAAACGCTCAAGCGCGCGTTCCAGAACATCTACACCACGATGGACACGATCGACGCGTTCAAGGTGCAGGCGCTGTCCTCGATGAAACAGACCGTCGATGTCCTGACCGACGAGGTCGACAAATCCCGCGGGTACATCGCGCGGGCGGAAGGTGCCCAGACCGCGATCGCGGGCGCCTCGACCACCCCCGACCCGTTCCGCCTGGATCGCTGACATGCACGACAGCGACCGCGTGATGGAGAATGCCGACGCCGTCCTGCGCCGGGTGAGCGAGGGCAACCGCGCCCGCATCGCCCGCCGCCGCGCCCGCCGCCGCAGCCGGCTGGGTGCCACGTCCAAACGGCTCGCTCTCGTCACCGTCGCGCTGCTGCTCCTCATGGTCGGGGCGGGCATGGTCACCCCGATCGGCATCGGCGGCGCGATGCTCTTCGCGCTGGCCGCCGCGATCGCCTGGGCACTCGTCATCTTCGGCTCGGTCGAGCCCGAAGCGCGCGTCGCGGACCTCGCCGCCCCCGACATCGCGCGGCTCCCCGCCCGCACCGAAAGCTGGCTGGAACAACAACGCCCCGCGCTCCCCGCGCCCGCCATCACGCTGGTCGATGCGATCGGCCTGAAACTCGACACGCTCGCCCCCCAGCTCGCCACGCTCGATCCCGCCACGCCCGCCGCGGCCGACCTGCGCAAACTGATCGGCGAGGAACTGCCCGAACTCATCACCGGCTACCGCCGCGTCCCCACCGCGCTCCGCACCGGCGCCGCCCGCTCCGGCCTCAACCCCGACCGCCAGTTGCTCGACGGCCTCGCCGTGGTCGACGAGGAACTCGCCCGCATGGCCGAACGCATCGCCGACGGCGACCTCCACCGCCTCGCCACGCAGGGCCGCTTCCTCGAACTCAAATATCGCGGCGAAGGCAACTAGAACGGGCCGCAGGTTGATCCCAATGAGCCCGCGGATCAGTCAATGTCGGCGGTCCGACCGCATCGGTCACGCCCGGACCGACTCAGCTCCTCACCAGACCGCTGATCGGCCGCGTTGTCGTGGCCTGTGCGAACAGGCTCCGACCGACCAGCGCCGGATCGAGCAGGAGGCTTTCCGCCACCGCACCTGCGATCAGCGCGTCGAGCGCATCCGTGGGCCGCAGGTCGCGCTGCTCGTACAGGTTCGGCGCGGCAAGGCCTGGCCAGTCGGCGATCACGCGACCACCCTTTACCGCGCCGCCCACCAGCATCGCGACCGACCCGGTCCCGTGATCCGTCCCGCCGGTGCCGTTGACCGCCGCCGTCCGCCCGAACTCGGTCGCCACCAGCACCGTCGTCGTCGACCACGCCGCCCCCATCCCGTCGCGCAGCGCGGCGATCAGCGCGTCCAGGTTCTTCAACTGGTTGCCGAGCCGCCCCGTCTGCCCGGTGTGCGTGTCCCACCCCAGCGTCTCCAGCATCGCGATCCGCGGGCCGTTGGCCTTGGTCAGGAAACTCGCGGTCAACCGGCCCAGGCTCGCCGGGTCCTGCCGTGGCCCGATGCCGGCCGCCAAGCCCTTCGTCTCGATCGCCGCGGCCCATGCGGGATGGAGCTGGGGATCGGCGTCGTACAGCGCCCCCACCCGCGTCATCAGGTCATCGGCCGCATTCGGCAACGCCGACGGGGCGAACGACGGCACCTGCACCGGCCCACGCAAGGCGGTCGGGACCGTCGATGCTATCGCGATCGCTTCCTCCCCGGTCCGCGGCAGCATCGCGACCAGCCGGTTCAGCCAGCCATCGCGGACGACATAGGGTTGCGCCCCACCCGTCTCGAGCACGTTCTGCCCGTCGAAATGCGATCGGTCGCGATAGGGCGAGGCGACCGCATGGACGAACAGCGCCTGACGCTGCGCATACATCTTCCCCATCTCGACCAGCGCCGGGTGGAGCGTGAACATCGCATCGAGCTTCGTGCCCAGGGCGGCGTCGCCGATCAGCCCGCCGCGCAGCCCTGCAAAGGCCGGATCGCCGGTCGGCCGCAGGATATCGAGTCCGTCGGCCGCACCGCGCTGGATGATGAACACGAACCGCCAGTCGGTCGCCACCGTCGCGAACGCGATCCCCGGCGCGACGAACAGCGCGCCGGCCCCAAGCGCCGCGCGGGACAGAAGCTGGCGTCGTGCGATCATCGCATCATCTCCTCAAGAAATCCGGCGACACAAGCATCAGCGCGATGGCACCCGCCCGGCTTTCCGATCGGGCGATCTGGTCCGCGGTCGCAACCGCCAGCGACGCGGGCATGATCCGCGGCGCCAGCACGCGCGCGTCGATCGTCTCGGCCAGCGGGGCGGCAAGCTGCTGCGCGATCTCCACCCGGCGCAGCAGCGCGTCGGACCCGGACCATGACGCCGCGATATCGTCCCACCCCGCCGGCGCACCGGGCTTCCACACGCGCTGGCCGAGCTGCGTCTGCAACGCCGCGATCTGCATCGCGCCAACCGTGCGCCGCCCGGTGCCGCGCAGCGCGGAGATCGTCCAGTCCCACGGCGTCTTGAACTTGGTCGGCGTCGCGACCCACGCCTCCGGCGACGCGACGATCGCATGGTAGAGCGTCGGCAGGTCGCCTTTACCCTTCGCAAACACCGCCGCCAGCCGCGCCACCATCGCCGGCGGCGGGTCGTCCCCGGCGAAATGCCGCGCGAGCTTGGTCGCGATATGCGTCGCCGTCGCGGGCGCAATCGCAAAATCCGCCAGCACCCCGCGCGCCTGCCCTTCGCCCGCCTCGGCATAGCCCTTGCCCAGGATCGTGCGGACCCCCGGCTCGTGCTGCGGCGGGCGAAAGACGAAGCGGTTCGGATCGCCCTGATCCTTGGCCCCGCCCAGCCCGTCGACCGACCAGCCGGTCAGCGCCCGCGCGAACTCCGTCACGTCGCCCTGCGTATAGCCGGAGCGGACACCCAGCGTGTGCAACTCCATGATCTCGCGCGCCAGATTTTCGTTCAGCCCGCGTTTGCGATCCGGGTTGCGAAGGGCGGCCGGGCTGGCCGGCCCCACCGACTGCATCTGGTTCAGGTAGAGCAGCATCGCCGGATGGCGTTCGACCGCCAGCAGCATGTCCTCGAACCGCCCCAGCACATGCGGCCGGATCGCATCCCGCTCGAACGCCGGCACCAGCGCGGTGACGCGCGGATTGTCCGCCGAAACGCAAAAATGGTTCGACCAGAAATGCACCATCCGCTCGACGAACGGCGCATCGCTGGCGACGGCCGCATCGGCGCGCGCGCGGACACCCTCGGCATAGAGCGCCTGCACGTCCTGCCCGATGTCGCGGCGGTCCACCTTGACCGCGGCCATCGCCTGCGCGGATGCCTCCTGCTTGCCCAACCGCCGCCGCTCCTCCTGCTGCGCGCGGTAGCGAGCGACAAGCGCCCCGCCATCGGCGAGCGCGGCGAAGCGGGCGGGACGGACCTCAAAGCGTGCGAACTGATCCGTGATCGACCGCTTCGGATCGGCGGGCGGTGCATCGTCAGGCCGCGCGCCCAGCCCGAACCGGTTGAGCGCGACCGCGGCGGGCGACAGTGTGGCCGATTGAACTGGCACGGGCATTCCTCGCGACGTCTGATGCAGGTTGAACGCGCGAACCCGGGCAATCCGTCGCGCGGCTATTCGGCGGCGGGCGCGATCCTGCCGGCGCGACGTTCCATCGCCGCGGCCAGCTTGGCACGGTCCTCGGCCGGCAGCCCCGCGGCAAACGCAACGGCACGCCGTTCCACCGCCGCCCGCACTGCAAAGTCCGCGGTCCGCGCCCGGTCCAGCGCCACCGCGATCGCCGCCTGATCGACCGGCGTCCGGCGCAGCAGCCGCGCCGCCTCCGCCTTCGCCGCGCGCGATGCGACGGCCGTCGGGCGCATCGCCCGCCGCGCCTCCCGCAGCGCCCGCCGGAACGGCCGTCGTTCGGCCGCGGGCAACTCCGCCCCCGCAATCCGCAGCGAACCGGCATTCAGCATCCGATCCCCGGTCCGCAACGACGCATAGCCCGCGACGAGCACGCCCGCGAGGAACAGGTTGAGGATGATCGACGCGATCAGCCCGATGCGCAGCTTCGTCGTCATCTATCCATCCGATCCGGTGATATCGCCGAACGACGTGCTGCCGTTGCCGCCACCCACCGATTCAGTGGGCACGACGATGGCCACCGCCGCGGTCCCGGCGGCCGCCCCCGCCAGCGTCGCCGCGATCCCCACCCCCGACCACCACCAGCGCAGCCGCGACGCGGCGCGGGGCGTCACGACCGGCGCGCCGGCCACGATCCGCGCGGCGAGATCCCCCGCCGGCGCCGGCACCCGCCACAGGTCCAGCCGTGCATCGAGCTCGTCCGCCCCGGCGATGATCGCAGCACCCGCGGGCGTCGCGGCAAGGCTTACCCCGGCCGCGCGGTAACGCTCCGGCCAGCGCGCGACGGCCCCGCCATAAGCGTCCGCCAACTCCCGGAAGCGGGTCAGCGTCAGGGGATCAGTCATGCGCCTCGTCCTCCTGCGATGGGGAAAGTCGGGCGCGCAACGTGCGTCGCCCCCGGGCCAGCAGCGATTCGAGCGCCTCGATACTGACGTCCAGCACCGCGGCGGCCTCCGCACCGGACAGGTCCTGATAATGGACGAGCAGGATCGCGTCGCGCTGCCGTTCGGGCAGGCCACCGATCGCCGTCACAACCCGGTGGTCGCGCTCCGCCGCGATCAGCCCCGCCTCCGCATCCGGCGCCGGGTCGGCCGTCTCCGGCACGACATCGTCCGACACCTCGCGACGACGCCGCAGCCGGTCGCGACACAGGTTGAGCACCACCGTATGGAGCCACGTATCGAACCGCGCGGTGCCGGGCTGCCACTTGGCGGCGATCCGCCAGACCCGCACGAACGCCTCCTGTGCGACATCCTCCGCCGCGGCGGGATCGCGCAGCAACCGCGTCGCCAGCCCGACGATCCGCGGCAGTTTCGCCGCGACCAGCATACGGATCGCCGCCGCATCGCCGCGACCGACCCGTGCGAGCATCGCTATATCCGGATCGTGGTCGTCCAAACCTGGTCTTTCGCCCCGCCATGCTATCCGTCGTCGGGTCAGGCGCCGGTGTCATCCGGATCCGCCGCGGCCGTCCGCGCCGCGGCCCGCTCCTCACGCGTCAGCGATCCGTTCCGGTCCGCATCCAGGCGCGCGAAGCGCCGCGCGGCAACGGTGCCGATCTCCTGCCGATCGACCATCCCGTCACCGTTCCGATCGAGCCGCCCGAACCGCCGCGCGGGATCGCCCTTGCCGCCCTTGCCGCCTTTGCCGGACTTGCCGCCGCTCTGGAACTCCGCCCGGCTCACCCGACCATCGCCGTCGACATCGCCGGCCAGCATCCGCCGCTCGGCTCGTGCGGTAAAGTCCTGCAACGTCATGGTCGCCCCGCCGCGCCCGGCTCGCCGCGGGGTCTCGGGGGTCTGCGCGCCGGCGGCTGTCGCCGACAGGACGGCCAGACCGGCCAGGCTCGTCGTCCAGAATGCGTTGATCATGACCTGCGGCTCCGATGATAGGTTATGCCTGAGCGGGTAAGCGCGGTAACTCATCCCCTCCAACGATCGAGAAGGCCGACTCCGTCGCGGACCTGCGAAAAAGTTGTGAAGCGGCACCCGCACCCGACCGCTCGCCCGGCCGGTACCGGCACTCGACATGTCCGACCAGTTCGTCGGCGCGATCGGCTGGTCACCGCCCATCCTTTGGGGCACACCGCTCCCTCATGCCAAAAGGATCGTCCGTGCAATTTCACCCTGTGTTGGCCCTGGCCACGATGTCGCTGTTGATCGGCTGCGGGTCGCCGCAACCCGCGCAGTCACGCGAAACGACCGCTGCGCCGGGCGAGCCGGCCCCGCCGGTCAATTACGGGGCACTCAAGGCGGCGACCGCAAAGCCGTTCAAGACCGATGTCGTCGCGACGTTCGACACGCCCTGGGCGCTCGCGTTCCTGCCGGATCGGCGGATGCTGGTGACCGAGAAGCCGGGTCGGCTTTGGCTGGTGACCGGTGCGGGGGTCAAGACACCCGTCCGCGGCCTGCCGGCCGTGCATGCCGAGGGCCAGGGCGGACTGTTGTTCGTCGCGACGTCGCCCGATTTCGCCAAGACCCGCCATGTCTACCTGACCTATTCCGAACCGGGTGACGGCGGCGACGGTCTGGCGCTCGCCCGTGCGACGTTGAACACCGATGCAGCGCAGCCGGCGCTTGAGAATCTGCAGGTCATCTGGCGCCAGTTGCCGCGTGGCGCGGGCGGCCAGTTCGGCGGTTATATCGCGTTCGCGCCGGACGGTGGCTCGCTCTTCCTCACCTCGGGCGAACGGCAGCGTTTCACGCCGGCGCAGGATCCGGATCAGGCGCTGGGCAAGATCCTGCATCTGACGCTCGACGGGAAACCGGCCCCCGACAATCCCGGCGCCGGGACGGTCGGTCGCACGACCATCGGCGTGATCGACCCGCCGGAGAACACCGGCGCCGCCGCGACCGCCGCGATCCGCAAGGCGACGATGCCCGCCCCGAACCTGACCCCCGCCGAAACCTGGACGACCGGCCACCGCAATTCCTACGGGCTGGCGTTCGATCCGCAGGGCCGTCTCTGGGAAACCGAAATGGGTCCGCAGGGCGGCGACGAGCTGAACCTGATCGAGCGCGGCAAGAATTATGGCTGGCCGGTCGTCTCCTACGGCAAGAATTACGACGACACGCCGATCCCCTCGCCCGCCGGACAGGCGAAGTTTCAGGAGCCCGTGCTGTACTGGAACCCGGTCATCGCACCCGCCGGCTTCGCATTCTACCGGGGCAACATGTTCCCGCAGTGGAAAACCTCGGCATTTGTCGGCGGGCTGGCATCGTCTGCGCTCGTCCGGATCGAATTCGACGGTCCCGTTCCACGGGAGGCCGAACGCTGGGACATGGGCACCCGCATCCGCGCGGTCATGTCCGGCCCTGATGGAGCCTTGTGGGTCCTCGAGGACGGCACCGACGGACGATTGCTGCGTCTCACCTCGAACTCGGCCGGCTGAGCCAGACCGCCCGGCGTTGCCGTCGAAGACGTCCGGGAACTGTCGGGACGAACCGAAGTCTGGCCGGACCGGCTACGGCCCGATGGCGGCCATTTGTGACCACACTCACGATGCCAGACTTCGGACACGCGTCGGTGACCGATCTTCGGCGCCCAAGGCCTACCGCATCACGGACAATATGTCGTCGACACTGCCAACCGCAAAGGCGGAGTATTCATCGGCGATCGCGTACGGCAACAACACGCGTCGTTTGTGCAGCAGCGCGCCGCAGCTGTAGGTGACATTGGGGACGTAGCCCCCACGCTGTTCGCCGCTCGGAAACAGCAAAGGCGACGGCGTTCGCCCCAGCACCTTTGTCGGATCGGCCTTGTCGAGCAGGCACGCGCCCACGCAATAACCGCGCACCAGGCCGACTCCGTGCGTAAACACGAGCCATCCCTCGTCGATCTCGATCGGCGACCCGCAATTGCCCATCTGGACGAACTCCCAGGGGTAGCGCGGTCCCATGATGATCTCGCCGGTGTCCCAGTGATGCAGGTCGTCGGACCGCAACAGCCAGATATTCTCATTGTCCTGCCGGCCGAGCATGACAAACTGTCCATCGATCCGTCGGGGGAAGAGGGCCATGCCCTTGTACGCGGCCATCGCGCCCGTCAGCGGCCGCATCTCGTACGTGCGCAGGTCGACGCCGCGCAAGAGCTCCGCCCGCGCGTCCCGGCCATCGAATGCCGTATAGGTGCCGATCACGCTCTCGGTGCCATCGTCGTCGGTGAACTGGACGAGCCGCAGATCCTCGACGCCCTGGCGCTGACTGGGCAGCGTCGGGAAGATCACGGTTTCCGAAATATCTTCACTGTCGTCGGACCGCAGCCGCACCCAGCCCGCATCGTCGTCGCGCTCGATCCGCGGTGGCACGCCTTGCGAGCTGGCCGGATCGATCACCAGACCGTTTGCGCCGTCCCACGTGCCCGATCGGAACGTCACCGACGAAATGTGCCCCTCGCCCACGCCACGCAGCGACAGAACGAAGCCGATGCTGTCATCGCCCCGGTCTTGATCGGGAATGGGCACGATCGATGGGTTGAAGAGTGCCGCGCTCTCAAAAGCATATTCCTGACTGAAATAGGCGCCGATCAGCAATTGGTCGCACTCTGACTCCACCGCGACGCCCAGCTCGTCCTTTACCTCTGCAAAGCGGCGCAGGAATACCTGGTCGACGTTCCTGTGCCGCGGCTTCATGGCATCGTGGAGAAGCTCCAGCATGCGCGCGCGCATCTCGGGCGCCAAAGCCATCAGCCGTGCCGCCACCGCTTCGGAACGGGTGGGCCGCCCCTCGGCGAACGCGCCGGGATAGCTGAAGCTGAATGGCCGTATGACGGTGCGGGCCGGATCCGGTTTCAGCTCTACGTCGAGTGTCTTGAATACGTCCGCAGCTTCCATCTGACATCCCTCGCTCTGATCACGCCCGAATAGCGAAGCGCGACACGGTTCGATCCGTGTCTGACGCTACCAGGCGAGACTGCAGAGATTTTTGCGGAACGCAACGCGACACCCCGATCGCTCCGCTACCGGTCACCACCACCCAGACCGCCTCGCGCGGAGCCGCCACATCGACAGACTGCCGGCTGGCGATCGGCACGTCCGGCGGCATCGCGGCCTCCAGCATGAACAGGACCGATTAACGCGTACGGTGACTTGAAAGCGGTCCCGGCTCTGCCACAAGGGTGATCTTGTGGGTGGGGGGGGTATCGGTGCGCATTACGCTGTTGGCTTTGGCGTCGGTTCTCATCAGTACGCCGGGCGATGCCCAGCCCCAGCAGGTCCGCCGCGGCCCCGCGCCGGCCTGGGCGTCGTCCTCCGAACTGTTGCCGGTGCCGGACACCGTCAGCGGCCCGGTCTTCATCCGTCGCCAGGATCTGGAGGTTCACCTGAGTGATCAGGGACAGGCCCAGTATCTCGGATCGCGTATCAGGATCCTCCAACCGAGCGCGTTGCAACTCGGCAATATCTCGATCGCATGGGACCCGGCGGCGGGTGCCCCGATCGTCCACGACATCAAGGTCTTCCGTGAAAACCAGGTCGTCGACGTGCTCAAGGGCACGGCGTTCGAAATCCTGCGGCGGGAGGATCAGCTCGAAGCCGCAAAGTTGGACGGGACTTTGACCGCGGTCCTGCGCGTGCCGGACCTTCGGGTCGGCGACGAACTGGAGGTCCGCCTCACGACCTTCGCGAACGACCGGACGCTCGGACATAACGAGTCCGGGCTCCTCATGCTGACGCCAAGCCCTTCACCGGGCCGCTATCGTCTGGGACTGAGCTGGGAACCCCGCCAAAAGCCCAACCTGAAGAGCACGGCCGATATGACCTCGGCGATGACGATCAGCGAACATTCTGTGAATTTCCGCTTCGACAACCCCGCCACCCTGTCAGCGCCGAAGGACGCGCCGGCACGTTACCAGTGGCAGCGTGCCATCGAATATAGCGACTTCTCCGACTGGCCCGCCGTTTCACGCCATTTCTCACCGCTGTTCACCAAAGCGTCGACGCTGGCGCCGAACTCCGCCGTCAAGCGCGAGGCCGCCCGCATCGCCGCGGCGAACACCCGTCCGCTGGATCGGGCGGCCGCGGCGCTCAAACTGGTTCAGCAGGACGTGCGCTACATCTATGTCGGCCTCAACGGCGGCAACCTGATCCCCGCGTCCGCCGACGAAACCTGGCAGCGTCGCTATGGGGACTGCAAGGGGAAGACCACGCTGCTGCTCGCGCTGCTTGGGGAACTTGGCGTCGACGCGGAACCCGTCCTCGTCAATTCCAGCGGGAACGACGACGGTCTCGATCAACGCCTGCCGCTTCCGCAATTGTTCGATCATGTGCTCGTGCGCGCGCGCATCGACGGCGCGACCTACTGGTTGGACGGGACCTTGCCGCAGGTCGCGTTGCCGGGCGCCCGGCCCGTCTTCCCGGTCAACTGGGTCCTGCCGCTCACCGCGGGCGGCACCGGCATCGAGAAACTGGGGTGGCAGCCGGCCACCACGCCCGACGAAATCAGCCTGTTCGAAATCGATGCGCGGGCCGGCTTCGACAAGCCCGCCCGGATCGTGTCGACCGAAATCGTCCGGGGCGTCAAAGGCCTTCAGCAACAGGTTCAATTCTCCTCGGTGACGGCCGGCCAGATGCTCGACGCGTTCCGTCAGCGAGCGATCGGCGACATCTGGCAGGCGATCGACGATGTGCAGTGGCGCTACGACCAGAAGGCCCAAGCCAGCATCCTGACGATCACCGGCACCGGGACGGTGAACTGGGACGATGATGGCAATGGCGCCAAGTCGCTGGCGCTTCCCGGTGGCGGGTTCAACCCGCCGGAGCGGCGGGCGCGGACGCAGGACCGGAACAGCGACGCACCCTTCTACACCAAGCCGGACTATAGCTGCCACGTCACGACGGTCAGGTTGCCGACGTCGACGCAGGCCAAACAATGGTCGTCAAAACCGAGCTTCGACACGCGCATCTTCGGCCGCAACTATCATCGCGCGTGGGAATTGCGCGACGGGTCCGTCCGCATGGTCCGCGGATCGCGCGTCGAACAACCGGAAATCAGTGCGGCCGACGCCCAGCGTGACAACGCGCGGATCGCCGCGTTCGACAACAGCATGGGCTGGCTGTCCTACACGCCCACCGGGCAGAAACCGGCCGTCGGCAATGGCGAGAACGTCCCAACCACCTACGATTTCGACTGGACGGCCAGCGCAGTTCCATGTGCCTCCCCGATAAACCCCGCAACGCGGTGACAGGCGGCGCGGGACAGGATGCACGACGCTAGATGAGCGCAGTCGATCGGCCTGCCCTTTTACGGACGAACCTCGCCTGCCGCAACGCAGCCGGCGAAAGACAGGTGGAGGTGGCCGGATCGCGCAGGTGAACAAGGATCGTATCTGATGAGCATCGGCAGCAAATGATGATGCAGACGCCTGGACCGTCCGCCGGTTGTATATTGACCGGGCAGTCCGAATGGGTCAACTATATCATCAATTGATCGCGTCGATCCGAAGGGGGCACGCCATGATCAGGGGACTTGTAGCGGCAACGTTGCTGGTACCGGCTGTCATACTCGCACAACCGGCCAATAAAACTGGCCTTTCGAACTTTCCTCCCATGCCGACGGCCGAGCCGTTCCGCGAAACCGTGTTCGGCATCTCCATCGACGATCCTTATCGGTGGATGGAAAAGCCGGAACACCGTGTCGCACTCGAACAATGGGTCAACGCGTCGAGCCTGCATACGACGACCGAGCTTTCGGCCGTGCCGGGTCGCGAGGCCTTGTACAGGGACATGCAGGCGCTGAGCCGCGCCAGCAACCGTTACAATTCGGTACAGGAAGCCGGCGGCAAGCTGTTCTACCAGATGCTTGCCCCCGACAAGCAGATACCCGTGCTGATGGTACGGAAAGCCGGCAGGGACCGACTTCTGCTGGACCCGATGGCCGGCAGCGACGACAAGACGCCGCGTGCGATCTCGAGCTTCTCGGTTTCGCCGGACGGTCGCTATGTCGCCATCCACATCGGCGAAGGCGGCGGCGAAACCGGTGCGATCCGGTTCTACGGTGTCGCCACTGGCCGGCCCGGTCCCGACGTGCTGACCCCGGTATGGGGCGAGTTCCGCGTCGCCTGGATCGACGACAGGACGGTGACCTATACACGCCTCGGCCCCGCGGCGAACGGTGATCAGATGAAGGGGATGGTCGCCTATCGGCACGTGATCGGTACGCCGATCAGCCAGGACGTGGCGGTGCTTGGCGGCAGCGGCCCGGATCGGGGCTTTCGGGTCGATCCCGCGCAATTCCCGATCGTCATGCCCGATCCGACCTCGCGCTGGGTGCTGGCAATAGCGGCAAACGCCCGTGTCGAAGTTCCGATCGCGGTCGGCAGGCTCGATGATCTGCGCGCCGGCAAGCCCGCATGGACGAAGCTCGCAGACTATGACGACCGCGTCACCTTCGCCGACATCGTCGGTGACACGCTCTACTATCTGACGAGCAGGACCGACGAGAATGGCGAACTACGCGCGATCGACCTCGGCGGCGGCGCGCCATCGCTTTCGAAAAGCCGGGTCATCATGCGTTCGGACGGACGCGTGCTTGCCAACATCATCGGAACCACGACCGGTTTGTACGTCACCACGACCCTGCCGTCCGCGGCAAGCGAACTGTGGTTTGTACCGAGCAAGGGCGGCGCCCCGGTCAAACTCGCGCTACCGGCCAGCCAGTCGATCAACGACATGACACCGTCACCGGATCGGAAGTCGGTGTCCTTCTCGATGGGCGGCTACACGGTCGGCGACGTCTATTACCGCGCCACCGCTGGTGGAGTCGCAACGATCGGTCTGGCGAACGCCACCCCACCGTCCGCCGGCCGGCGTCATGTCGTCGAGGAGGTGGCGACGAGTGCCGACGGCACCAAGGTGCCACTGACCATCGTCTTTGCCGACGGACGAAAGGGGCCGGGGCCGACGGTGATCGACGCCTATGGCAGCTACGGCGTATCGGGCCAGCCATTCTATTCCGCCAGTTGGGACGTCTGGAACCAGCGCGGCGGCGTCTATGCCTACTGCCATATCCGCGGTGGCGGCGAGCTTGGCGAGGCATGGCACCGTGGCGGGATGCAGGCGAACAAGGTCAACAGTCACGCCGACCTGATCGCTTGCGGGGAGCGGTTGGTCACGCTCGGCTATGCCACCCCCCGGACGCTCGGCCTGTTCGGTGCCAGCGCCGCGGGGCTGCTCGTCCCTGCGGCGGCTCTGAAGCGACCCGACCTCTTTGCGGCAGCGGTAACGCGTGTCGGCATCGTCAATCCGATCCGACTGGCGTCGGCCAACAACGGCCCCAATCAATATGGCGAAATGGGTGATCCAACAACGGAGAGCGGGTTCAGGGCGCTTGCGGCGCAGGACTCGACCCTGTTGTTGCCCGGCGCGAAAGGCGGCACCGATTTCCTCTTCACGATCGGTCTGAACGACAAGCGCGTCGATCCATGGATGTCGGCAAAGCTGGTCGCCATGATGCGTGCCAAATGGGGTGACAAACATCTCGTCGTGATCCGATCCGACGGAAAGGCCGGACACGGCCTCGGGTCTACGCGAGACCAGAGTCTTGACGAGCGTGCCGACATCTTCGCATTTTTCCTTAATCGGTTCGGAGCACCGGGATTTGTGCGTTAAACGATCGAGGGGGCGGGAATGACCTCATCCCGGCCTTCCAGCTTGGTCTGAGCCCGCTCCAATTGCGGCCGCCCGCCGACCGCGGCGTCCAATTATTCCGAACTCTTTTACCTGATCCATGTTACCCCAACCCATGTTTGCCCGTTTCCGCACCGATCCCGAACCCGATCCGGTCTATGTCGAACTCGTCTCCGCGATGTTCGATATCGAAGGGTCGACCTGGATCGCCGGGCTCATCTTCACCAGCCTCGGCCTGTACCTCGCGATCGCGATGAACGATCCGATCACCGCCGCCATCACGCTGGCCGGGGCGGTGGTGCAGATTCCGCGCATCTTCCTCCTCCGCCGGTTCCGCCGCGTCCGTCGCGCGGCCGGCGGGACGCTGCCCGACGCGCGCACGGCGGCCACCTGGGAACTGCGCTACAGCCTCGGCCTCATCCTGTTCTCCGCGCTGCTCAGCGGGCTCTGCCTGCGGATGTTCGCCATCGGGGACCCGGTGTTCCAGATGCTTGTCGTCGGCATGATGTTCGGCTTCTGCTCCGGGGTCATCGCGCGGCTGTCGGTCCGCCCGCTCGTCTGCGGGCTGGCGCTGATGGTCACCGTCGTGCCCGTCGCCGCGGCCGCCTGGGTCACGCCCGAACCGCATCACGACATCCTCGCGGTCGGCCTCCTGCTGTTCCTGGTCGCCGCCCTCGGCACCGTCCGGCAGGGGTACGACGCCGCCCGCCGCCACATCACCACGGCGCAGGAGATGTCGACCGTCGCGCGCAACGATCCGTTGACCGGCCTGCTCAACCGTTTCGGCCTGCGCCAGGCCTTCGCGCGGATCGTGCCGACCAGCGCCGCGCCGATGCTCGCCGTCCACTACTGCGATCTGGACGGGTTCAAGCCGATCAACGACCGCCACGGCCACCCCGCCGGCGACGCCGTGCTGGCGGAGGTCGCGGACCGGCTGCGCGCCGCGCTCCGCCCGACCGATCTGGCCGCGCGCGTCGGCGGTGACGAATTCGTCGTGATCCAGGCCCCCGTCCGCCACGGGAACGAGGTCGCCCCCTTCGCCGCCCGGCTCCGCGCCTGCTTCGACGCGCCCTGCCGGGTCGGGTCCGGCGGCGTCCGGGTCGGCGCCTCGATCGGCTCCACGCTCGCCACCGCCCCCCGCCCAGACCTCGACCGCCTCCTCGCCGAAGCCGACCGCGCGCTCTACGCCGCCAAACACGTCAGCCGCGACGCGGCAGAGTAAAGACAAAACCCCCAAATCCGCCCATCCCGAGCGAAATCGAGGGACCCTTCGAGCGAAGTCGAGAAGCCCCGCCGGCCAAGAACGGAACAGCCGAACCAGTCGGCTACGAACACACCCCACATCCGGCCAATCCCCGTTCGGTTCGAGCCTCCTGAGCCTGTCGAAGAACGAGAACACCGCGCAGTTCCGGCCCCACCGGACCCCGCCCCCAAACCCCGTCCATGCTGAGTAGCGACCGAGTAGCCCCCCAGGAGCGTATCGAGGGCGCGTCTCGAGGCACGAAGCGCAACCCTTTCGATACGGGCCTTCGACTGCGCTCAGCCCCTACTCAGGACGAACGGGGTTTGAAAAAAATCCCGTTTGGTTCAAGCCTGTCGAGAACATCGCCCAGTTCTCGACTAGCTCGAACCGAACGGGATTTTACGGAGACCAACCGACACTACCGCCGCCGCACCGGCGCACTACTCACCCGCTCCACATACAACCGGTCCCCACCCGTCGCGACCTTCTCGCGCAGGATGTCGTACCCGTCCTCATTCTCCACCAGATCGGACAGCTTCCGCATCCCGTAGTTCCGCGGATCGAAGTCCGGCATCAGCTTCTGGATCTGTGCCCCCACAACCCCCAACGGCACCCGCTTGTCGTCGCCGATCACCGCATCGAACGCCTCGTCCAGCGCCGGCCGGAAATCCGCCGGGCTCGCCAAAGTCGCCGCCGGAGCCGCCGCCACCGGCGCAGGGGCCGCCGCCCGCGGAGCCTCGTTCCGCGAAGGCGTCCGCGTCGCCGGCACGGACACCGGCCCCGCCGCGACCGCCGCTGCCGCAGCCCCCTTCTGGCGGAATAATTCGGTATAGATGAACCGGTCGCACGCCGTAATGAACGGCTTGGGCGTCTTCTTCTCGCCGAACCCGAACACGGTCAGCCCGTTCTCGCGGATCCGCGTGGCCAGTCGCGTGAAGTCGCTATCGCTCGTCACCAGGCAGAACCCGTCCAGGCTGCCCTGGTGCAGCAGGTCCATCGCGTCGATGATCAGCGCGCTGTCGCTGGCGTTCTTGCCGATCGTGTTGCGGAACTGCTGGATCGGCTGGATCGCATGTTCCATCAACGGGTTCCGCCACCCGGCCAGGTTCTGCATCGTGAAGTCGCCGTAGATCCGCTTCACCACCGCGGTCCCCAGCGCCGCGACCTCGGACAGCAACGGCCCGATGACGTTAGGGGATGCGTTGTCGGCATCGATGAGAACGGCAAGGCGCACAACAGGTCTCCGGACACGAACAGGCATTCCAGCCTCCTACGCCCCCCGAACGACGCGGTCGAGGACCAGCGGAACAGGGCACGCCCAACTCCGCCAGTCCCCCAGCTCTCACCTCACGGAATGATGCGATCCGCACGCAGCTGCGCGAACAGGTCGTAGAACGCGTCGTCCGTCGGCCGGTACGCGGTGAACCCCATCCGCCGGCTCTTCGACATGTCCGTCACCACCTCGATCGGCCGGCCTAGGTCCGCATCGGTGTGCCACGGCGATGCCAGCCGCGACAGGTCGGCCTCGACCAGCCCCTCGCGTGCCGCGATCTCCGCCCACAGCGCACCGTCGTTCGCCATCTGCGTCTCGAGCGGCATCATCGTCCCGTCGAACGGCGCCGGCTCCACGCCGAACCACTCGGCGATCCGCCCCCACATCCACTGCCAGCGGAAGATGTCGCCGTTGACGATGTTGAAATCCTGGTTCGCCGCCTCGGGCGTCGTCGTCGCCCACAACAAATGCCGCGCCAGCTGCCCGGCATCCGTCATGTCGGTCAGCCCCTCCCACTGCGCCGTCGACCCCGGGAAACGGAACGGCCGCCCCGTCTCGCGACACAAAGTCGCATAGACCGCCAGCGTGGTGCCCATGTTCATGGCATTGCCGACCGCCTTGCCGATCACGGTATGCGGCCGGTGGACGCTCCACGAAAACCCGTCGCGCGCCGCGGCGGCGAACACCGCATCCTCCTGCGCATAATAGAAATTCTCGACGTCGAGCCGGCCCTGCTCCTCGCGGAACGGCGTCTGCGGCAGCGCGCCTTTGCCATAAGCCTCGAACGGCCCGAGATAATGCTTCAACCCCGTCACCAGCGCGACATGCCGCGTCGCCCCGTCGTCATCCAGCCCATCGAGCAGGTTGCGCACCATCGCGGAATTGACGCGGATATTCTCCGCCTCGCTGTCCTGCCGCAGCCACGTCGTGATGAACACCGCGTCCGGGTGCAGCCCCGCCAGCGCCGCCCGCGTGCCGGCCGCATCCTGCAGGTCCGCCGCCACCGGCTGCACGCCTTCCTGCGCCCCCGGCCGCCGCGACAGCCCGTGGACCGTCCAGCCCTCCTGAACCAGCAACGCCGCCGTCGCACTCCCCACAATCCCGCTCGCGCCCACAACCAATGCCGTCTTCATCACATGCTCCGATCTACTACTTGCCTCCCTGAACAGGGCAGCCCCCCACCTGTTCCCTCGCCGGGACGTAACGGAAACCCGGCTGGCCGAGCTACGCGACCCAAAGCCAAACCACAGCCCCCTCCCTTTCAAGGGAGGGGGTTGGGGGGTGGGTGCTACCTCTTCAGCAACGGAACAGCGAAGCTATCGCGCAGCCGACCGGCGCTCCTCAAGCATCGTCAAACCGGAAAGACCGGCCGCAATACCGCACAGCACAGCGCCACCGGGGACACCCCCAGCCCGACCCCTACCGCACCCGCGAACCTGATCTGAAAAAGCGCGATCCAACTCGCACCGAACGCCACTGGATGCCCCGCGTGGATTCGAACCACGATAAACGGTATCAGAAACCGTTGTCTTACCTTTAGACGACGGGGCAGCAGCGTGTCCGCCGCCTAATCGGTCGCTCCGCGGCTGTCAACGCCGCATCGCCCGCCACCCGCCGCCGGCCCCCAAACGCGCGACGGCTTGTGCCCGGCACGGCACACCGCTACGCTCCTTCCCAAGCACCGGCAGCGTCATGCTCCGCCGGCCCCAGAACAGAGTTTTCGATCCATGGCGCACCGCCCTTTCGAGGCCGCGCCGTCCCCCGGCCACCCGCCGGGACGCGCGGCATCCGGACCATCCGGCAGGTCCCCCAATCCATCGTCCACGCGCGCCAACGGCCAGCCTGCCAAAGGTTCGTCGGCCGACGCCCCTGACGGCACCCGCTCACCCAGCCGCGCAGCCGACAGCCCCCCCCGTCAAGGCCCGCGCACCGGCCCGCCACGCGCCGACCGCGGCACCTATGCCGCGCTCGATCTCGGCACCAACAATTGCCGCCTGCTGATCGCGCGGCCGCAGGAGGACGGCTTCGTCGTCGTCGATGCGTTCAGCCGCGTCGTGCGGTTGGGCGAAGGGCTTGCCGCCACCGGCCGGCTGTCCGACGCCGCGATGGACCGCGCCGTCTCCGCGCTGTCGATCTGCGCGGACAAGCTCATGCGCCGCCACGTCACGCTCGTCCGCTCGGTCGCGACGGAGGCCTGCCGCCGCGCCACCAACGGCGCCGACTTCGTCGCCCGCGTCCACCGCGAAACCGGCATCGCGCTGGAGGTTATCACAGCCGAGACGGAGGCGAAGCTCGCCGTGCTCGGCTGCCACGCGCTGCTCGAACCCGGCGACGGGCCCGCGCTGGTGTTCGACATCGGCGGCGGATCGACCGAACTGGTGCTGATCGACACCGCGGCCGGCGAACCGCGCATCGTCGACTGGTTCTCCGCACCCTGGGGCGTCGTCTCGCTCAGCGAAAACGACCCGCATATCGGCGACGATGCCGATGCGTTGGAGGCCGCCTACCACCGCATGAAAGCCCGCGTGGCCGATGCGTTCGCCGGCTTCCACGGTGCGATCGGCGCGCGGATGCCAGGTCCCATGCGGCTGCTCGGCACCAGCGGCACCGTCACCACGCTCGCCAGCGTCCATCTGAAACTGCCGTCCTATGATCGCCGCGCGATCGACGGGCTGATCGTGCCGTCCGAATCGATGCGCGCGATCAGCGCCCGGCTCGCGCGCATGTCGGTCACCGAACGCGCCACGCTCGCCTGCATCGGGCACGAGCGCGCCGACCTCGTCGTCGCCGGCTGCGCGATCCTCGACGCGATCCTCGACATCTGGCCGGCCGAACGGCTCGGCGTCGCCGACCGCGGCATCCGCGAAGGCATATTGCGGACCCTGATGGGTCGCGAAAGGGCGAAGTCATGAGCCGCGGGGGTTCCGGCGGCCGCGTCCGCGTCAAGACCGGGCGCGGCCGCACCGCCGCGTCCACCCGCTGGCTCGAACGCCAGCTCAACGACCCCTATGTCCGCCGCGCCAAGGCGGAGGGTTACCGCAGCCGCGCCGCCTACAAGCTGATCGAACTCGACGAACGCTTCGGTCTGCTGCGCGGGGCGGACCGCGTGATCGACCTCGGCATCGCGCCCGGCGGCTGGGCGCAGGTCGTGCGCAAGGTCCGTCCCAAGGCCACCGTCGTCGGCATCGACCTTCTCCCCGTCGATCCGATCGACGGCGTCGACATCCTGCTGCTCGATTTCATGGACGACACCGCCCCCGGCCTGCTGACCGAGGCGCTCGGCGGCCAGGCGGACGTCGTGCTGTCCGACATGGCCGCCAACACCGTCGGCCACGCGCAGACCGACCATCTCCGCACCATGGGCCTGGTCGAGGCCGCCGCCGTCTTCGCCGGCGAAATCCTCCGCCCCGGCGGCTCGTTCGTCGCCAAGGTCCTGGCCGGCGGCGCGGACAGCGACCTCGTCGCCCTCCTCAAACGCATGTTCACCACCGTAAAACACGCCAAACCCCCCGCCAGCCGCAAGGACAGCTCGGAATGGTACGTGATCGCGCAAGGCTTCAAGGGTCCCAGTTGATCACCGCGACGCGGCCCGCCCCGGCCGGCGCGGGCACGGACGTGTTCACCTAACCGACGCCCCTGGGCGGCTGTTGCCGTAAACGAACAATTGAACCGCCCGGAAACGACCATTCAAGATGGTTCGACGCAACGACTTCGAGAATGTCCGCTAACGCCCAATTGCGGACATTCGCGATTTCGAGCAATCATCAACAAATGATGCTCATCCCCGCACTACTGCTTGCTGCCGCTGCACCATCTGAGCAGGCAATAGCGGCGCAGGCCGTCAAGTGCGGCATCAGGTTGGATCAGCTAGTCTGGTCCAAAGACAAGCTTGGTCAGCGCCGAGCGGACCTTACGCCAAACGGCGATCTGGACGGACTGCCTTGGCCCAACTTCGTCTGCATGATGCGGTGGGCGCAATCCACCCGCGCAAGTGTCGGCCTTCTGGCTGAGCCACCACCTACACAAGACGCCCAGTAGGTCTGCTAACCACCAGACCCGAACGTTCGGGCCAACGATCGCATGATCGTCCAAAGCCCTCAATTGCGAACATAGTAAAACCAGTTATGGCCGACTGTATGATGAGGTTGAGTAAAATATGGATTGGGTGGCTGGTTGCTATCCTGATATTAGCTATTCCTATATTTGGCCTCGGCTGGGCCCGCACCACCGCACCCGTTGCGGCGCCGCTAGAAGCCGGAAACTTAGTTCTGCGGCTTGAAGCCGTAAAAATTCACGAATCGTTCGGTTTCTGGCCGATCATTTTCAGAAGCAATTCTCCCAACACAGGGCCGATCCGCGGCAACATTCGCAATCGAAACGGTACTGGACGCGAAATCGACTATAAGATCACGATTTCTTCACAAAGGGGCGCAGAAATTGAAGCCCGTTGCAACCTTGAGTATCATGATGCCTGTTACTTCGATGCGGACCTGGGTGTGGCCGACCTGACGGAAGGCATTCTAGTCTCTGTAGCAAATACCCACGATGGTCAGATTCTCGTGTCGCGTCATCGCGTCAACTTCACTCGAACCTCGACTTATTCGTTCGCGCTATGGGACGCGCTTATGGGTGTTTAGGCCGACATTATCCTAATCCGAACGTCCGCTTCCCACCAAAACCAGACGTTCGACACCGCCACCACTCGGATGTCCGCTAACGCCCAATTGTGGACATTTGGTTTGGTTGAGAGGTTGCCGACATGACGACTCTTTTCATCGAAGCAGACGAGCCACTCCTTGTGTTTTCTTCCGTAGAGGAAGCTGAGCAGCACATCGAAGCGGCAGATGTCCGTGACGGTATCTACACCCGAGCCTTCGGACGAGCGGGTGAGCCCTATTCAATCACGACAGAGGGCGAATGCGTTGTGATCCGCCCCATCGAAAAGCCAGCCGATCCGGAGAGTTTGCGTGAGCTTCTGCGACGCTCATTGCAGGGGGTGGGTCAAATGGTCCCGCACGATGCTGATCTTCCTGCTTTGGTTGCCGCTACCGAAGCGTTCTGGACAAAGCGCCAGCGTTTTGTCAGCGCCGCATCTAGATGGAGTTGCATCGTTCTGATCGTCATGTTGGGAGGACTGGCCATGTTTGTCTGGGCGTGAGATAGCGTCCGCTGACCACCAAAATCGGACATTCACAAGATCACGAGGCTTATCGCTTCAAAACAAGGCGGCCCCGCTGCATAATGAATCGATGGCTAGATACAGTTCTGATTATGGTCGACTGGATGGCGATGAACCTCGATATTGCCTCACAGGGCCAAGGGTGCTGATCGCAGAACGTGACTACCAGTTTAGTCTCTATGCGGTCGATGTCACGGTTTCGAACGGGATGCGCGGGCGGCACGTCCTTGCGGTTCCTGTCGCGATCAGTGCGGTCTCCTTTACTGTCGGGGTGATGTTGACCGAAGAGGATTCCCGAAAGGCAGATGCCGGCGATATCGCGGCTATCGCGTCTCTTGCCAACGCAGTGCAGGGCGGGTTCCGGCGGTTCCGAACCTTCCCGGCAAACGAGTTGGGCCGGTTTGTCATTTAGCGCCAGAACATGGCCGTTCCTGGAACGCCGCCCTGCTCGGTAGAAACGACGACGTCACATGATGTCGGCGAACGCCATCTCGCTTCCGAATAGCGGTCGGACTGCGAACCACCACCTCCGGGCCTTCGATTTGCGATCCGGTAGGAGTGGCTTCAAACGCCCATTTGCAGACATCTCGGATTGCGTTATTATGGGATCATCGGGAGGCGGTCTATGACGATAGTGCTGATCGGCATAGTTTTCGGCTTGGTGCTCTGCGGCGTCGCGCTTCGTGCCGAGGCGCGCTTTCGAAGTGAAGATCGATTGCCGATGCAGTGGTGGTTAGACGGCGAAGTAACTTGGTCCGTCCCACGCTGGATGGCGCTTACATTCATTCCCGCACTGTCAATTCTCACGCTCGGTAGCGTCGGTGTCCTGCTTGCCAGCACGGGGCCCCGGCCCGGCCAGGAGGGCATGGTGATCCCGTCGTTCATCGCGCTCGGAATGGTCTTCCTTGCAGCACAGTTTTTTCACCTTTGGATGGTTGCAAAGACAGTTCGTCGGAACGGCGGCTAACCACCAAACCCGGACATTCCCGTTAAACGATTGTTGAGCAGGAATCGTGGAACATCCGCTAACGGCCAATTGCGGACGGTCGTTCACCTGTTTTAAATGATGACAGTGACGAGAAACGTTCTAGCCATCAAAGTCGTTTTCCTCGGTGTCGCGACATATGCCGGGGCTTCGGAATCTAGCGTTCCTCCAAGCAGTGAAAAACTCCCGGCGACGATCACGCGTCCGCTTTTCGTGTCGCCTATCACGGCGTTGGCTTTGGTGCGTAGGTTAGGGCCGGTTTGGCAGGGCCCAGCGCAAGAGGTCGAGGAGCGGATGGGATCGCTTGTCATGAAGCGATATTACTTCTCGTCCGAAGAGCGGTTCCTGCGCATCAACCTAGCACCTGACGGGAGCGTTACGGAGTTCTTCCTATATGCTGGGCAGCCGAGGCGGGAAGTTCAGAGCAATGAGTGTGCGCTGCTGCCACCTCCGAAAGAGACTGCCCGTATACTGCTCGGGGCCGTGGAGCCTGGCCACGATATTGTCGACGAGAGAACGGTCGCCGGAGCAGCCATGCTTGGATGGCAACCGCTTCATCTCATTCAGGCCGCTCGCGTTCTAGGCACCCGGATAAGATTCACGTCTTCGATCAAAGCTTGTCATATCCTGATGCGGCGGAACCCCTGATCGGGAACTTCCGCTATCCACCATCTGCAGATATTTAGGCGGGGTCGTCCGAGCCGTATATATCAAGGTCTATAAGGAGGCCTCGATCACCAAGGCGGGCAAGCGTTTCAGACCTCAGGGTAAGACCCTCATTCCCGCTGGCGAGGAACAAGCCACGCAAAAACTCGTCCGCGATACCGTTTGGAATATGACCGCCATGCGCGAAGATCACTCGATAGACCATCAAGTAGTTCGTTGATTTGGTCATCCAGATCACCCGGCTCGCGTCGTTCTGCCTCCATGCGCCACGAACCTTGCAGGGCAACTTTTTCCGCTCCTGCCTTGGTACGCCATACGCCACCCTTCCGTACCCCGACGGTCGGCGCCGCGCCGAGAGAAGTCGTAATCTCTACCGGATCAAGGTCCTCACCAAAAAAGCCGATCGAAGCCGCCGATTTGTAAACAGTGCTCATCGGCACCCGATTGCACGGATTGGCGCCAGCGGCCAGAAAGCCGACGGACTGCTTTCCACCAGTAGCAGACGCCCGCAGCGCAGTTGAGGCGACGGACGCCGTCGATCCATCCTCCCCGGTCCGCAATGGCCGCCGATCGATCAATCACCCCCCGCCCCATCTGTCCCCCGTCGCCGCCCGACGCCCGCCCAAACTTGCGACCGTAACGATATCCGCATACCCCCGCCCCGCGACATCGCCCCGGGGGAACCACGCGTGATCCAGACCGTCCAGACGACCGCCTTCACCGACCAGAAACCCGGCACGTCCGGCCTGCGCAAGAAGGTCCGCATCTTCGCGCAGCCCCATTATGCCGAGACCTTCATCCAGTCCGTGTTCGACAGCCTCGCCGAGATCCAGGGCGAAACGCTCGTCATCGGCGGCGACGGTCGCTACCTGAACCGCGAGGTGATCCAGACCGCGATCCGCATGGCCGCCGCCAATGGGTTCGGCACGGTCCTGGTCGGCCGCGGCGGCATCCTGTCCACCCCCGCCGCCTCGCACATGATCCGCCTGCACAAGGCGTATGGCGGCCTCATCCTGTCGGCCAGCCACAACCCCGGCGGCCCGGACGAGGACTTCGGCATCAAATACAACATCGCCAACGGCGGCCCCGCGCCCGAGGCGATCACCGACGCCATCTTCGCGCGAACCAAGACGATCGACCGCTACCTGACGCTCGACACGCCCGACGTCGATCTCGACCGCGACGGCGAAACGCTGGTCGGTACCACGCGCGTCCGGGTCGTCGATCCGGTCGCCGCCTATGCCGATCTGATGGAGACCCTGTTCGATTTCCCCGCGATCCGCGCGATGATCGCGTCCGGCACCCGGCTGTCGTTCGATGCGATGCACGCGGTCACCGGCCCCTACGCCACCGAGATCCTCGAACGCCGGCTCGGCGCGGCGCCCAGCACGGTGGTGAACGGCACGCCGCTCCCCGATTTCGGCGGCCACCATCCGGACCCGAACCTCGTCCACGCGCACGAACTGCACGCGCGCATGATGGCCCCCGACGCGCCTGATTTCGGCGCCGCGTCGGATGGCGACGGCGACCGCAACCTCATCATCGGCCGCAACATCTTCGTCACGCCCTCCGACTCGCTGGCGCTGCTCGCCGCCAACGCGCATCTCGCACCCGCCTATGCGAAGGGCCTCGCCGGCATCGCCCGATCGATGCCGACCAGCCAGGCCGCCGACCGCGTCGCGGCCGCGCTCGGCATCCCCGCCTACGAAACGCCCACCGGCTGGAAGTTCTTCGGCACTTTGCTCGACGCCGGCCTCGCCACGATCTGCGGCGAGGAAAGCGCCGGCACCGGCTCCGACCACGTCCGCGAAAAGGACGGCCTCTGGGCGGTGCTCCTCTGGCTCAACATCCTCGCCGTCCGCCGGCAGAGCGTCGTCGAAATCGTCCACGACCACTGGTCGCTGTTCGGCCGCAACTATTATGCCCGCCACGATTACGAGGGCGTCCCCACCGCCGGCGCCGACGCGCTGATGACGGCGTTGCGCGTTCAACTCGCCACGCTGCCCGGCACGACGGTCGAGGGCCTCACCGTCACCGCGGCGGACGACTTCGCCTACACCGACCCGACCGACGGCTCGGTCAGCCTGAAGCAAGGCGTCCGCATCCTGTTCGACGGCGGATCGCGCATCGTGTTCCGCCTCTCCGGCACCGGCACCGAAGGCGCCACGCTCCGCCTCTACCTCGAACGCTACGAACCCAAGGACGGCAAACTCGGCCACGAAGTCGCCGAAGCCCTGGCCCCCCTCATCACCGCCGCCGAGAAGCTCGCGAACATCAAACACCACACCGGACGCACCGATCCCGACGTCATCACCTGACTCCCTCCCCCACCGGGGGGAGGGCCGGGGTGGCGGGCTTACGCAAGAAAGCCCGTCCAACCCAAACGCCCCAGAAAAGCCCTCTCCCCTCCGGGGAGAGGGTTGGGAGAGGGGAGCAACGCCTGTTGGCAAAGCCCAACCAAGCCACACCCCCCTCCCCACCTCTACCCCGATGGGTGGAGGGAGCCTGCCCCACCAAGCAAAACCGAAGAACCCCAACGGCGCGCCACCCCACCCTTTCCGCGTGCAACGCCGCCCCGCCTGCCGTAAAGGCAACCGATATGGAAAAGCCCCGCCTCGTTCTCCGCGCGCCTGCCGCGGCCGTCGTTCCCGCCGACGTGGTCACCCCGGTCCCGCCGGTCGTCACCACCGCGATCGCGCGCAAGCTGTGCCTGCAGGCCACCTACAACAAGACGTCGATCCGCATCGCGCCGCACGTCCTGTACACCCGCCACGACGATCCGATCCTCGACGCGGTCGTGCTCGAACGCGACGGCGCGAAGCCCAAACTGATCAAGCTCGGCGCATTCCGCCTCTCCGGCCTGACCGACCTGGCGCTGACGTCCTTCCCCTTCACCCGCCATCCGCAGTTCGACGCCGACAACCCGGCCTACGCCGACACCGTCATCCTGATGGCCACCCCGAACTGAGCCGGACTACGCAGACCCGTTCAACAACGGATCTGCGCGATGACCTGGCCGCGACCCGGATCACAGACCGCGCGCTTAACCCGTTCTTGATGCGGGCCGGCTAGGCCCGACCCGTGGCCACATCCAAACTCCCGACATTTGCGGTCCTGGCCGCGGCGTCCATCGTCGGTGGAGCCATCGGCTACGCCTCGCTCCCGTCCGCGCCGGCCGATGCGGACGCCGCCACCCCGATCCGCCGGCTTGCCGTCGCAAGCGTGACCGTCCGGCAGAGACCACCCCAGCCCGGCGACCATTGGGCCGGCTGCAACGGGCCACGCGCCGCCGGTACGGCACCGCTCTACCGCGGTGAACCCGGCTACCGCGAAGGCCTGGACGGCGACCGCGACGGGATCGCCTGCGAACCGATCCCCTGACATCTGAATTTCGCCGTCAGCCCGCGCAAGCCGTGATCGCCACCACCTCCGGCCGCCGCTTCAAGAGCTGCCCCCCCCTCAAGACTTCCGCGTCCTGCCAGGTCCAGCGCAACGGCCGAACCCTGCCAATGACCCTGCGGAAGTCCGAACCGACCTCAGTTCCGGTCAAACTATCTCAACCAATGCCTCGTGGCACAGCTCCGTACACCCACGCACGTGACCCGCGACCCAACCCCGTTCAGCGCGCGCTGGATCGTGCCAGCGCCGCTGTCCGTCGGCTTCATCCTGCGCAAAATGCAAGCCGTGCCGGTCAATGTGACGGCCGCCGCAACACTACATCGGCGTGGAAGCTGGCTCCTCGCGCGGCTTCTCGAGGATCGCACAAAATTCGAACCGGCCCATCGGCGTGTTGAAGATCCGCACCGGCTTGAGTTCCGACAGCCCCATCTGGAACAACGCATCGGTGATGTTCCGGAACGACGTCGGCGTGAAATACCACGCATGGACGTCGACATAGCCGCCGTCCGCCCGGTCATACTCCGCGATCGCGGCCAGGATCCGCGTTTCCTGGTTCGCCGGCTTGGATTCCCCGGACAGACCCTGCCAGTGCAGGGCCGGGTTGTTGTGCGTGGTCAGCGCGCGATGCTCGATGACATTCTGCAACGTATGGCGCGTCCGCCCCTCGCGATGCGCCTGCAACACGCCGGCGATCGTGCTCCCCGGGATCAGCGCGTCGAAACAATAGCGATGGTCCGGAACCATCAGATAATAACGGCCGCCCGGCTCCAGGATCTTCGCGACCGTATTCAAATGGCGGACCAGATCCGGCTGATGTTCGATCGCATGGCAACTGACCACGGCGGCAAACGACCGGTCGACGGTCGATATATCACCGACGAAATCGATCTTCGCTGGGGCCTTGGCCAGGTCATGCCCCTGTTCGATCGCACGCGCGCGCAATTCGTCCGCATCCAGAACGTCGAGATAGGCCACGTTCGGACCCGTCACGACCGGGCTGTAATATGGCCCGATCTCCAATATGTCCCCCTCGTCGCGCTGAACGATCTCCGCCAGGAACGTTTCGCGGAACGACAACGGCGATCCTTCGCGTCCCTCCTTGTGACCGATCACGGCGAAATGCGAGGCGGCCTGGGCATCGTCCAGCGCGCGCAGGTCCTCGTACCGACCGCGGTAATGCCCTGCGTCGAATTCGGGAGGGAGAACGGCAGAGCTTTCCATAAGGCGGACTCTATTTGAGGTCTATTGCTCTCGAATAGACACTCTATGCGTCAGTTCTGTGGACAACAAGACATTCCCCGACGCCCGTGGTTGCATAATTTATATACTTAAGTTTATTGATTTGAATTAGTCGATCGAGCCGCTCGCGACCCGAATCCAAAAGAAGCGGTGTAGCAGACGGGCGCTCAGGATGGTTCGCAGTGACCGATCGGCGCAACATTCAGGTAACGGCACCACGCCCAATGGTGCGCTCCGCTGACACGACAGGCCACGGCGGAAACGACCGGCGTGCCCGCTCCTGTTCTTTCTCAGACTGACGATGCAGTCAGCGGTGCCGGTCCCCGACCGTCACCACCAAGCTCACCCCCCGCAGGCCTTGATCGCCCCCGGCTCCGGTCGCGCCCCGCGCGCCTCGTACATCGCGAGGTACCCGCCCGCCGACGGCATCGCGCGGCGTTCCACCCGGACATAGCCCACCGCCGCGAATTCGCAGTCGAGCAGCGCCGGCGGCGTCCCGTGGTTCTGCGTCGGGCGGTCGGCATCGACCACCACCACGCGCCCCCCGGCGCGCAGCGAAGGCCGCAAATGCCACAGGAATTCATAGGGCGACGCGATCTCGTGATACATATGGACCAGGAACACCCGGTCGAAACTGTTCTCGGGCAGCTTCGGATCGGCCGGCGTGCCCAGCTTCACGCTCACCATGTCCAGCGCCTCGCGCGTCACGCGTTCGGCCAGCTTGTCGCGCACCGCGGGCAGGATATCCTCGGCCAGCACGCGCCCGTCGGGGCCCACGCGCTGCGCCAGGCGGATCGTGTAATATCCCTCGCCCGCGCCGATATCGGCGACCGTCATGCCCTTGCGCACGCCGCTATAGTCCATGACCGTCCCCGCCTCGCGCAGCCGGTCGCGCTCCTCCTCGTTCGACCAGCGGTCGGATACAATCGCCGCCACCGGGCGGTGCGCGGTCGGGAATTCGGACGGTTTCACCTTCGTGTCGCCCGCGGCCGGCGGGCTCGCCGCACCGCATGCCGCGACCATCAGCAACAGGCCCAGGCTCGCGGTCGTCCGCATCACTCCACGTCCTCCACGTCCACTTCCTCGCCCGTCACGCGCTGCGACAGGGCCGCCGCCATGAACTTGTCGAGATCACCGTCCAGCACGTCGCCCGGCGCGGTCGACGTCACGCCGGTGCGCAGGTCCTTCACCAGCTGATAGGGTTGCAGCACATAGGACCGGATCTGGTGGCCCCAGCCGATCTCCGTCTTGGCGGCATAGCCCTCGTCGGCCGCCGCCTCGCGGATCGCCAGCTCGCGCTCGTACATCCGCGCCTTCAGCTGCTTCAGCGCCTCGGCCTTGTTCTTGTGCTGCGACCGCTGGTTCTGGCACGCCACGATGATCCCGGTCGGGATATGGGTGATCCGCACCGCGGAATCGGTCGTGTTGACGTGCTGTCCGCCCGAGCCCGACGCGCGGTACGTGTCGATCTTCAGGTCCTTGTCCAACACCTCGATATCGATGTCGTCGTCGACTTCCGGATACACCCAGACGCTGGCGAAGCTCGTGTGGCGCCGCGCCGCGCTGTCATAGGGGCTGATCCGCACCAGCCGGTGCACGCCGCTCTCGGTCTTGGCGTAGCCATAGGCATTCTCGCCCTTCACCAGGATCGTCGCGGACTTGATCCCCGCCTGCTCGCCCGCATGATGGTCGATCAGCTCGACCTTCAGGCCCCGCCGCTCGGCCCAGCGCGTGTACATGCGGCTCAGCATCCCCGCCCAGTCCTGGCTCTCGGTCCCGCCCGCGCCGGCGTTCACCTCGATATAGCTGTTGTTGGCATCCGCCTCGCCCGCCAGCAGCGCGGTGACCTTGTCGCGCTCGGCGCGCTCGGCCAGCGCGGCCAGGCTCGCGACGCCGTCGTCGACCATCGCGCCGTCGCCCTCGGCCTCCGCCATCTCGATCAGCTCGCTCGTATCGGCCAGCTCACCCTCGATCGCGCGCGTCGCGTTGACGGCCTCGTCCAGCCGCCGGCGTTCGCGCATCACCTCCTGCGCGGCCTTCGGGTCGTTCCACAGCGTCGGGTCCTCGACGCGGTTGTTCAGCTCCTCCAGCCGCCGCAGCGCCCGATCCCAGTCGAGGAAACGGCGCAACAACGCCAATGCGGCATTGATCTGGTCGGCGTGGGCTTGCGCTTCGGCGCGCATGACAATTCTCCGGTACGGTCGCGGCGGCCCCACTAAGGCCGCCGCGTAATCGACAGCAAATAGGGGACATGCCCGGCCTTCCGCAACCCGCGACGTCGCGCGCCCGCTTTGGCGCTGGCGTATTGCCCGGAACATATTAGGATCACCGCAATATTCCGGGGGGGTTTGTCATGCGGTATCGGCGTTCGGGTGTCCTGTTGTCTGTTGCGGCGCTGCTGTCCGCATGCGGTGGCGGCGGTGGCGGCAGCGCACCCGTCACCGGCGGCACGACTCCCACCCCGACACCGACCCCGACGGCCACGCCCACCCCGACCCCGGTCGCCTCCACCGGCTGCTCGCTGCGCGAACGGCAGGACTGGGCCGCCGCGCAGCTGCGCGAATGGTATCTGTTCCCCGAAACGTTGCCGGCCAGCCTCGATCCCACGCCCTACAGCTCGGTCGATACCTATGTCGACGCGCTCACCGCCACCGCGCGCGGCCAGCGCCGCGACCGCTATTTCACCTACCTCACCTCGATCCGGGGCGAGGACGCGTTCTACGCCACCGGGTCCAGCGCCGGGTTCGGCTTCCGCCTGTCGGGCGATACCGCCGCGCGCCGCCTGTTCATCGCCGAAACCTTCGAAGGCACGCCGGCGGCCGGCGGCGGCATCGAACGCGGCGACGAAATCCTTGCCATCGGGTCTGGCGATACGCCGCTCCGCCCGGTCCGCGAATATTACAACTTCGGCGGGGCCGATCCGATCGGCGTCGCGCTCGGGCCGAACACGCCCGGCCTCGTCCGCACGCTCCAGGTCACTGGCCCGGCCGGAACGCGCCTCGTCACGCTGACCAAGACGGAATATGACATCGCACCCGTGTCCAGCCGCTACGGCGCAAAAATCCTCACCGACGGCGATCGCCGCGTCGGCTACGTCAACCTGCGCACCTTTATTTCCAGCGCCGATCCCGCGCTCCGCACCGCCTTCGCCAACTTCCGGGCACAGGGCATCACCGACATCATCGTCGACATGCGCTACAATGGCGGCGGGCTCATCTCGGTCGCCGAAAACCTCGTCGATCTGCTCGGCCGCGACCGCGCCGCCACCGACGTGCAGGGCTACACCTCCTTCCGCCCGGAAAAGGCGACCAACGACACCGTCCGCTATTTCCGCACCGTCGCCGAATCGGTCGCCCCGACGCGCGTCGCGTTCATCGGCACTGGCGGCACCGCGTCGGCCAGCGAACTCGTCATCAACGCCTACACGCCCTACCTGCGCAACCGCGCCGCGCTGATCGGCAGCAACACCTACGGCAAGCCCGTCGGCCAGATCGCGCTCGATCGCCCGGCCTGCGACGATCGGCTCCGCGTGGTCGCCATCGCGGTCCAGAACAGCGCGCGCTCCGCCGCCTATTTCGACGGCCTCGCCACCACGGTCGAGGCCAGCTGCGCCGCCAACGACGACATAAGCTTCCCGATGGGCGACCCCCGCGAATCGAGCACCGCCCGCGCGCTCGACTTCCTCGCCGGCCGCCCCTGCACCCGCATCACCGCCACGACCGCCAGCGGCATCGGCTCCCGCAGCCTCGCCACCGACCGCGAACTCCTGATCCCCGCCAAGCCCGACACCGCCCAACGCGAGGTCCCCGGCCTGTTCTGACAAGGCCGCCGCCGCCAAACCCCGTTCGGCTCGACCACCAACCTCCGTTCGGTTCGAGCCTCAACCCCCGTTCGATTCGGTTACCACCCTCCGTTCGGTTCGATTACCCCCCCTCCGTTCGGTTCGAGCCTGTCGAGAACCCGGCGCAGTTCTCGACAAGCTCGAACCGAACGGAGGATGGATCCGGCCCCATCGCCACTCCCCACCCCCCACCACACCCGCATTGTCCGCCCGCGCCGATCCCCCTAGACACGTCACCGCACCCCGCGCCCCTCTTCGACAAGGACATCGCGTGACCGTCATCCGCCGTCTCGGCATCGGCCTGCTCGCCGTCCTCGCCCTGCTCTTCGTCTTCGCGCGCTACCCGGCCTGGGGCGGCGACCGCCTGGTGGTCGCCGCGCGCACCAATTTCCACAAGGGGCCCTACACCGCCTATGCCCAGCCCTGGGGCGGCGATGCGGACCCGCTCTACCGCTACTGGGCGACCTACGCCGACACGATGCGGATCGACCCCGCGCGCTTCCCGAACAACACCGCGATGCACTGGCGCTGGCCGCCGCACGCGCCGCGCGGTGCCGGCGTCTGGGCCTATGACTTCATCGCCTACGGCAATTACGACGGCGGCCCGCCCGAAACGCCCGTGCCCCCGCGCCAGATCGACCGCATCCGCACGCTGCGCCACGATTTCGCCTGGACCAGCACCGGTCTGGGCCGCGCCAACGTCCTCACCGAATTCTACCTGCGCTCCGATCCGGCCGACAGCGAATCCAAGCTGCTCGAAATCGGCTTCCTCCTCTCCGCCCCGCCCCGCACGATCGCCTTCGCCGACGGCGGCAAGCCGATCGGCCAGTACCGCGACGCCGCCGGGCGCGAATGGAAAGCATCGCTCAACGAGAAATACGTCCTGTTCCTGCCCACGGACAACGCCCCGGTCGCCAAGGGCACGCTCGACATCCTCGCCGCGCTCCGCTGGCTGAAGGCGCAGAAGCTCGTCACCGGCACCGAATGGTTCACCGGCATCGCGATCGGCGCCGAACCCATGGCCGGCTTCGGCCACCTCCAGATCGACCGCTGGAAGGTCGACTACGAGTAACCGCGCGGTCGGCGCCCCCCAAATCCGTTCGGTTCGAGCCTGTCGAGAACTCGCGCAGTTCTCGACAAGCTCGAACCGAACGGGGGGAGGTAAAGCCCCGCGTCATCCAAGAAGCTGCCCCCAACCCCCGCCCATCCCGAGCGAAGTCGAGGGCCCGTTCGAGCGAAGCCGAGAAGCCGACCGTGCCTCACCGCTCACCTCCGACGCGCTAAGGCTAGGTGCGAGCCCCAAGCCTTTAGTCTAGGCCAAAACCCCCAACCCCGTTCAGTTCGAGCCTGTCGAGAACCGCGCGCAGTTCCCGATCAACCCGACGAGCGGACCCTCAGTAAATCCCGCCCTGCCGCTCCATGAAGTCGGCATCCTTCGCGCGCTGCGCCCGCCGCGCGGTTGCGGCTTCCGCCTCCGCCGCCACCGGGTCCTTCGGCCGACCGCGCGCCGCCAGCGAGGACCGCCGGATCGACCGCCGCGGTTCGCTTTCCGGCTTGAACGCTTCCCAGATCACCGGCGCCAGCGGATCGTTCGTCGGCCACGTGCCGTAAACCTTGCGCCCGGACCTGCGGTCGATCCGCACCATCCGGATCCCCGGCGGCGCCTTGAACGGCACGACCGGCATGTCCGCCATCGCCACCTTCGCGAACTGCTTGAAAATCGGCGCCGCCAGCGTCCCGCCCTGCGCGTAACCGCCCATCGGCCGCGGCTTGTCGAAGCCCATGTACACGCCCGCGACCAGATCCTGCGATCCGCCCACGAACCACACGTTGGTCGGCCCGGTCGACGTCCCCGTCTTGCCGAACAGCGGGCGGTTCAGGTCGCGCAGCGTCGTCGCGGTCCCGCGCTGCACCACGCCTTCCAGGATATGCACCGTCTGGTACGCGGTCATCGCGTCCATCGCCTGCTTGGTCCGTATCCGCGGGCGCGGCATCGGCTTGCCGTCCCAGTCCTTCATGTTGCACCGCTCGCACGGCCGCATGTCGGCGCGGAAGATCGTCTTGCCGTGCCGGTCCTGGATCAGGTCGATCAGCGTCGGCTTCAACGACCGCCCCTGGTTAGCCAGCATCGCATAGGCATTGGTCAGCTTGGCCACCGTCGTATCGCCCGCGCCCAGCGAGATCGCCAGCACCGCCGGATAGGTCCCGATATCCATCGCCTTGGCGGTCGCCACGATCTTGTTCATGCCGGTCTGCGATGCCGCACGCACCGTCATCAGGTTGCGCGACTGCTCCACGCCCCAGCGCATCGTCTGGAGGCCCGCCCCGCGCGCGCCACCGAAATTGACGAAGCATTTCCGCCCCAGCCGCGCGGACTGGTACACGCAGAACGGCGCATCCATGATCATCGTCGCCGGCGTCATCCCCGCGTCCAGCGCGCTGGCATAGACGAACGGCTTGAAGCTCGATCCCGGCTGCCGCATCGCCTGCGTCGCGCGGTTGAAATCATTGCCGCGTTCGTCGAACCCGCCCTGCATCGCCAGCACGCGGCCGGTATGCGGGTCCTCCGCCACCATCGCGCCCGACACTTCGGGGATGTTGCGCAACACCCAGTCGCCGCCCTGGCGCTTCACCGCGATGATGTCGCCCGCCTTCATGTACCGGAACGCCGTGCCGCCGATCCCGCGGCGCGGCATGGCCGCACCCCACGCCGGCAACGTGCCGGTCGATCCATCGGTGAACCCGATCGTCGCTGCGCTGCCCGCCTTGTCCAGCACCACCGCCGCGCGCCAGTCGTCATACCCGACGCCGACATTCGCGCGCACCAGCCCGGTCCGCCACGCGCCGCCCGCGCCCAGCTCGCTCGCGTCGATCGTCGCGATCGCCCCGCGCCACCCGCGCCCGGCGTCGTACCGCATCAGCCCGTCACGCAGCGCGTCCTCCGCCGCCTTCTGCACCTTCGGGTCGAGCGAGGTCCGCACCCACAGCCCGCCGTCATAGACGCTGTACGGCCCGCGGTCGGACTTCTCGCCATATTTGGCGATCAGTTCGCGGCGCACATCCTCCAGGAAATATCCACCCGCCGGACGCTTCGGCGGGCGTGCCTTGGCCACCGTGCCGAGCGGCGCGGCATCCGCCTCCGCCCGCTGCGCCGCGGTGATATAGCCGTTCGCCTCCATCTGGCGCAGCACATAGCCGCGCCGCGCCATCGCCCGGTCCGCATGGCGTTCGGGCGTCAGCGTCGACGGCGCCTTGGGCAACACCGCCAGATACGCGGCCTCCGGCAGGGTTAGCTGCCCGACATCCTTGTCGAAATAGGCGCGCGCCGCGGACTGCACACCGTAAGCGTTCCGCCCCAGGAAGATCTGGTTGAGGTACAGCTCCAGGATCTGCTGCTTGGTCAGCGCCGCCTCGATCCGCCGCGCCAGGATGGCCTCGCGGATCTTGCGCGCCGGCGAATATTCGTCCCCGACCAGCAGGATCTTGGCCAGTTGCTGCGTGATCGTCGATCCGCCCCGCGCGCGTTCGCCCGACCCCATCTTGGTCAGATATTCGAACACGCCGTTGCCGAACGCCAGATAGTCGATCCCGCCATGGTCGAAGAACGTCTTGTCCTCGGCGGACAGGAACGCGCCGACCAGCACCTTGGGAAACTCGTCGAACGACAGCTCGACCCGCCGCTCGCGCATGAACGCATAGACCGGCTGCCCGTTGATATCGCGCACATTGGTCGGCAGCGCCGGCTCATACGCCAGCAGGCGCTCCGCCGACGGCAGGTCGCGCGCGAACACCATCCAGAACCCGCCCACCGCCACGCCCGCCAGCAGCGCCAGCACCGCCAGCACCCGCACCCAGCGCCGCGCGAACAGCGCCCGCATATGGCCGGGCCCACGGCGCAACCGCACGTGCATCGATTCCGCTGTCTCGTCCATCGCGCGCCGGTCTAGGGGACCCTGCCAGACTTTACCAGACGGGGCAGATTTCGCCCGAACGCCCCCCGCAGGCGCCGGCATCGTCCGCACTGGCCATCCCGCGCGACATCGGTCAGGATCGCTGAAACCGCGAGGCCACCCATGTCCGCACGCCACATCGATCTCGCCGGCACGCGGCACCGTTTCGACGGGCTGGAGCATGTCCTCGCCGCCGCGACCCCGCTGCGGTCGGGCGATACGCTGGCCGGCGTCGCGGCCGACAGCGCGGAACAACGCGTCGCCGCGCGTTGGCTGCTCGCCGATCTGCCGCTGACCACCTTCCTCGCCGAACCGATCATCCCCTACGAAACGGACGAGGTCACCCGGCTGATCGTTGACACGCACGACACCGCCGCCTTCGCGCCGCTCGCGTCGATGACGGTCGGCGCGCTGCGCGAATGGCTGCTCGCCGACACGACCGACGGCGCGGCGATCGCGGCGTGCGCGCGCGGCATCACGCCCGAAATGGCGGCGGCGGTGTCGAAACTGATGCGCAACCAGGATCTCGTCGCGGTCGCGCGCAAGATCCAGGTCGTCACCGCCTTCCGCGACACGATCGGGTTGACCGGCCGGCTCTCCGTCCGGCTTCAGCCCAATCACCCGACCGACGACCCGACCGGGATCGCCGCGTCGATCCTCGACGGGCTGCTGATGGGGGCCGGCGATGCGGTCATCGGCATCAACCCGGCCGGCGACGCCGTCGCGCGCGTCGCCACGCTGCTCGCGATGATCGACGAGATCCGCGACGGGCTCGCCATCCCGACGCAGTCCTGCGTGCTGACGCATGTCACCAACACGATCGAACTCGTCCGCCGCGGCGCGCCCGTCGACCTGTGTTTCCAGTCGATCGCCGGCACCGAAGCCACCAACCGCAGCTTCGGGATCGACCTGGCGCTGCTGCACGAGGCGCAGGACGCGACGCTCGGCCTGGCCCGCGGTACGATCGGTCACGACGTGATGTATTTCGAAACCGGCCAGGGTTCCTGCCTGTCCGCCGACGCGCATCACGGGGTCGATCAGCAGACACTCGAATGCCGCGCCTATGCGGTCGCCCGCGCATACCGGCCGCTGCTCGTCAATTCGGTGGTCGGCTTCATCGACCCCGAATATCTCTACGACGGCAAGCAGATCCTGCGCGCCGCGCTGGAGGATCATTTCTGCGGCAAGCTCATGGGCCTGCCGATGGGGCTCGACATCTGCCACACCAACCATGCCGAGGCGGATCAGGACGACATGGACACGGCGCTGACGATGCTTGGCGTCGCGGGCGTCAGTTTCATCATGGGCGTTCCGGGCGCGGACGACATCATGCTCGGCTATCAATCGACCAGCTTCCACGACGCACTCTACGCGCGGCAGGTGCTGGGGCTCAGGCCCGCGCCGGAGTTCGAGGCCTGGCTCGCCACGATCGGGCTGACCGACCCGGCCGGTCGCCTGCGCGAACCCGGCGGCGCAGCACTCGGCGACCACGGCGTGCCCGCCCTGATGGCGCTTCTTGGCTGATCTCCCCGCCCCGCTCGATCTTGCCGCCCGGCTCCGCTCGCTGACGATCGCGCGCGTCGGTCTCGGCCGGGTCGGCGTCGCGCTGCCGACCCGGCCGATGCTCGATTTCCAGCTCGCCCATGCCCGCGCGCGCGATGCGGTCCACGCCGCGCTGCCGATCGGTGCGATCGCCGTCGCCGGCCACGCCGTCATCGACGTGCGCAGCCGCGCGGCGGATCGGACCTGCTACCTCCACCGCCCAGACCTTGGCCGCCGGCTCCACCCCGACGACGCAGCACTGCTGCCCGCGGGCGAGCCCGACCTCGCCATCGTCGTCGCGGACGGCCTGTCCGCGGTCGCGGTCGAACGCCACGCCTGCGCCCTGATCGCGGCGCTGCTCGAACGGCTGCCCCACTGGACCGTCGCACCGATCGTCGTGGCGCGCCAGGCGCGCGTCGCGATCGGCGACGAGATCGGCGCCGCCTTGCGCGCGAAGATCGTCGTCGTGCTGATCGGCGAGCGTCCGGGGCTCAGTTCGGCCGAAAGCGTCGGCGCCTACATCACCTGGGCCCCCGCGCGTGGCCGTCGCGACAACGAACGCAACTGCGTCTCGAACATCCACCCGCCCAACGGACTTGACTATGCCGAGGCCGCGGACGAGATCGCCACGCTCTGCCGCGCCGCCCGCGATGCCGGCCGGACCGGCGTGCTGCTCAAGGATTTCGCCGGCGACAGGTTGCCGGACGCCGCCACGCCACGCTGATCCGCAGGCCCGCGCGCCATCGACGCCGCGTCGACGGGCGTGATGCCGCCGCCCGGCCATGCTAGGCGGTGTCCAGAACGGAATCAGGTAGACGCATGGCCCGCAAACAAACGAGACACTCCGCCAACGACGACCTGTCGCTGGAGGACGCGGCGCCCGAACCGGTCCCGCCCTGCTGGCTCTGCGGCCGGCCCACCGGCAAGATCATCGTCTGGCACCATCCCGTCCCGAAAAGCCGGGGCGGCCGCGATGTCGTGCCCATGCACCCGATCTGTCAGCAGACGATCGTCGCGAACTTCACCAACACCGAACTGCAACGGCACGGCATGGATGTGGACGGCCTGCTGGCCCACCCCGCGGTGCGCAAATTCGTCGACTGGGTGGCGAAGAAGGACCCCGATTTCACCGCGACGCAGTCGAAGAAACAGCGCTGACCACCGTGCGCTCCGCACCCACGCAATCGGACCATCGTTGGTGCCCATCCGTCGCCGCCCGCGTTCCCCGTTCTGCCTTCACCGGAGACCGACCATGACCAACGCCTACACACCCCCCGCCGTCTGGACCTGGGACACCGAAAGCGGCGGCCGCTTCGCCAGCATCAACCGCCCGATCGCCGGCGCCACGCGTGATCAACCGCGGCCGATCGGCAGGCATCCGCTCCAGCTCTATTCGATGGGCACGCCGAACGGCGTCAAGGTCACGATCATGCTCGAGGAACTGCTCGCCGCCGGCCATGCGGGCGCCGAATATGACGCCTGGCTGATCCGCATCAGCGAAGGCGACCAGTTCGGCAGCGGCTTCGTCGAACTGAACCCGAATTCCAAGATCCCCGCGCTCGCCGACCATAGCGGCGCGGAACCCGTGCGCGTCTTCGAATCCGGCGCGATCCTGCTGTATCTCGCGGAAAAGTTCGGCGCGTTCCTCCCCACGGCGGGGCCGGCGCGGGCCGAATGCCTCTCCTGGCTGTTCTGGCAGATGGGCAGCGGCCCGTTCGTCGGCGGCGGCTTCGGCCACTTCTACGCCTATGCGCCGGAAAAGATCGAATATGCGATCAACCGCTACGCCATGGAAACCAAGCGCCAGCTCGACGTGCTCGACCGCCGGCTGGCGGACACCGAATTCATCGCCGGCCCGGACTATACGATCGCCGACATGGCGATCTGGCCCTGGTACGGCCAGCTGGCACAGGGCGAACTCTACAGCGCGGCCGAATTCCTCCAGGTGCAGGACTATCGCCACCTCCAGCGCTGGACCGATCAGCTCGCCGCCCGCCCCGCCGTGCAGCGCGGCCGCATGGTCAACCGTGTGATGGGCGAGCCCTCGAGCCAGCTCCATGAACGCCACGACGCCGGCGACTTCGACACGCGCACCCAGGACAAGCTGAACGACTAACGACCAGTCCGCCGGGCGTCGGTCCAACCGATCGACGCCCGAGCGATCCCGCTGGCTTTCAGCCGATCCAGCGCCAGATGCCCGCGGGCCACCCCGCCAGCGGAATATGCGCCCAGGTGGCGGCGAGCCACGTCACCAGACCACCGCCCAGCGCATGGATCCCGAACCCGCCGAACCGCGCCCGCCCCGCCAGGATCGCCGCAAACGGCAGGTAGCTCGTCCGCGCTTCCCACGCCGGCCAGCCTTGCGGATCGAGCGCCGCCTTCTTGCGATCCTGCAACGCCGCACCGACCAGCGCCAGCACGATGATCGCACCCGACAGCACGATGTTCTTCGCCACCGGATAGATCAGGATGTGCGAGACGCCCCAGATCGCGAACGCCCACATCATCGGATGCCGCGTCACGCCGAACACCCCGCGCGCCTCCGCCGTGCCCGCGTCGACCGCCGCCCCCGCCAGCGCCGGATTGCGGACCAGCGACCCCAGCAGCAGGACCGACGCGATCAGCATCAGCGCGCTCGACACCGCCCACAACCCATCGCCGACCGCCCACAGCGGCGCGGTGATTTCCGCCGCCCGGTACGCCCACACCATCGCCCCGAACGTCGCGAACGCCACGAGCGAATACACGCCCTGAAACCCCTTCTCCCCCAGCGCGCCGACCAGCGGTCGCCGCAGCGGATGCGACATCACGAAATGCGTACCGACAAATGCGGCCGCCGTCGCCAGAACGGCCATCGACCCGGTCATTGCTTGTTCCCCCCGATAATGCCGACGATCCTGCCACCATCCGGCGGATCAGGCCACCGGCCCTTTGGTCCCGCTCCCCCGGCTTGCCGCAACCCGCGCGCCGCGGCATGACCGGCGCACACGATCGGAGTCCATGCCATCCTCGCCGTCGACAGCCTCCCAAAGGTCATCACCTTCGATTGCTACGGCACGCTGGTCCAGTGGCATCGTGCCGTGCGCCACGCCGTCCGCCTGATCCTGGACCGGCACGCGGGGGCCACCACGCCGGAGGATCGCGTCGCCACGGTCGCGGACCGCCTGCGCGGGGTGGCCGTCGACCACCAACGGCAACCGGCCTTCCTCGACTACAAAGCCGTGCTGCACGCCAGCCTGAACCAGGCGCTGGCCGAAGCAGGCCACGCGACCACCGCTGCCGATCTCGAAACGCTGTTGCAGACCCTGGGCCGGATCGCCCCTCACCCGGAGGTACCGGCCGCGCTCGCCCGCCTGCGCGAACGCACCCGGATCGCCATCATCAGCAACACGTCGGACGACCTGATCGCCGGCACCGTCGACGCGATCGGCACGCCCATCGATTTCGTCGTGACCGCGCAGCAGGCCCGCGCCTACAAGCCCGATCACCGGCTCTTCCTGCACGCTTATGCCGTCATGGGCGTCACGCCGGACGAGACGATCCACGTCGGCATGGGCCAGTTCACCGACCTGAAGGTCTGCCACGAACTCGGCATCCGGTCCGTCTGGATCGATCGGGAGGGCGAACCGCTCAACCCCGCTTGGCAACCGGCCGCCGTGCTTCAGGACCTCGCCGGACTGCCGGACCTGCTCCTCCCGTCCTGATCGCGATGATCAGGCGGCGTCCGCGCCCCAGCCCGCCAGCACGATCTTGCCGCGCGTCGTGGCGCTTTCGATCTGGCAATGTGCTGCGATCAGGTTGGCCGCATCGATCGGCGTCATCGTCTCGGTCAGAGTGGTGCGGATCGCGCCGGCATCGACCAGCTCCGCAACCGTATCCAGCACGCGGCCCTGTTCGGCCATGTCCGCGGTTTCGAACAGCGAACGGGTGAACATCAGCTCCCAATGGACCGACACCGACTTGCGCTTGAACGCCACGATGTCGAGGCCGGCGGGATCGTCGATCAGCGCGAAACGCCCCTGCGGCGCGATCAGTTCGGCGATGTCCGACAGGTGACGATCCGTATGGGTCGTCGAAAACACGAACGCCGGCGCGTCGATGCCGAGCGCGGCGATCTGCGGGGTGAGCGGCCGGGCATGGTCGATCACATGATGTGCCCCCAGATCCCGCACCCACTGCCGCGTTTCGGGGCGCGACGCGGTCGCGATGACGGTCAGGTCGGTCCGCGCCCGCGCGATCTGGATTGCGATCGATCCGACCCCGCCCGCACCGCCGATGATCAGGATGCTCCCCGCCCCGCCACCGGCCACGCCGTCGCTCACCCGCAACCGGTCGAACAGCACTTCCCACGCGGTGATCGCGGTCAGCGGCAGCGCCGCCGCCGCCGTCAGGCTGTGCGGACGGCGGCCGACGATCCGCTCGTCGACCAGCTGATATTCCGCGTTGCTCCCGTCGCGGACCAGCGACCCCGCGTACCACACCGCATCGCCGACCTTGAACGCCGTGACGTCCGGCCCGACCGCCGCGACCACGCCGGCCGCATCCCAGCCCAGGATCCGCTCAGACCGCCCGTCGAACGGGGCCGCGCCGCCCCGGACCTTGGCATCGACGGGGTTCACCGACACCGCCTCCACCGCGATCAGCAGGTCCCGGCCCGTCGCCACGGGCTGCGGAAGGTCGATGTCGATCAGCGCATCCGGACGATCGATCGCGCCGGGCTGGCGGTAGGCAATGGCGCGCATGGGTCTGGCTCCGTTCGGTAATGGGTCCGCCGCATGTAGAAACCGGCGCACCAAATGCCAGACGCCGAACCACCGTCCGGTCCGAAGACGCCCGATCAGCGCGCCAGACTGAACGTCGCGACACTTTCCGCGACCGGATCCAGCCTGACCCACAGCGCGATCCCCACCGCCAGCAGGACCAGCACCCCGGCGACCCGCAACGCCGGCCGCCGCGCCACCACCGGCATCAGCGGCCACAGCAACGCCGCGACCAGCGCCAGCGGCACCGCCGCCACGAACGGCATATCCGGCCCCACCGCCTGCATCAGGAAGAAGCCGAGCGCGAACAGGAACCCGACGCCGATCGCCGCCGCCACGATCCCCACGATCGCGCCCGCCCGCGCCCCGCCAAAGGCACGCGCCACCGCGGCGATCGCCGCCAGCAGCAGCGGGCACAGGATCACCCCCGACACGGTCGGCGCCACCCATTGCGCGACCCCGCCGATCAGCAGCATCGGCAACGCCGCCCCCGCCGCCAGCCCTGCAACCGACCGCCGCCCGGCCGCCAGCCCTGCCCACACCGCGATCAGCGCCGCGGCGCACAGCAGCCCGGCCTGCACCTGCAACCGCGGGATCGCCGCCAGCCGATCATAATAGTTCACCGGCCCGTCCGCGCCCGACACCAGGTTGACCAGGTACAGCAGCCCGCCCGAAAGCAGGATCAGCGCCAGCGTCGCCCCCGCGCCGCGCAGCACGTCCCGCATGGCCCGCTCGCGCCACGCCGCCGCCGCGAACAGCAGCGCGGTCGCCCCGAACAAAACCCAGCCGAACCCCGCCGGATACGCCAGCAGCACCCATCCGAACGCATCGAAGAAGCTCAGGTCCGGCGCCTTCCCCGGCAACACCGCCACCGCCAGCAGCGCGCGGGTCAGCGCCAGCACCTGCCCGCCCATGTCCTGCACCGCGCCCTGGTCGAGCCGCGCGGGCGTCGCGAGCGGCGAGTGATACAGCCCCGCCCGCCCGATGAACGCGAAGTTGAACCCGGCATAGCCCGCGCGCTTGGCCGGCGTGAAATCGGTCGAATTGGGCAGGTGGCGGTAGATATAGACGCTGAGCGACGTCCCCACCGGCCGCGGCACCGCATCCTGGAACAGCCGCATCATCGCGCCATTGTCGCTGCCCGTCTCGAACATCGACGCCCGCCCGCCGCCGCCGCGCGCCTCCATGTTGACGATCACGCCGACCCGGCCGGCCAGCGGATCGCCCGCGAAGAACGCGTTCGCCCCCTCCAGCCCGGCCTCCTCGCCATCGGTCAGCAGCACGATCAGGTCGCGCGCCGGCCGCCCGTCCGCCACCACCGTGCGCACCGTCTCCAGCGCGGTCGCCACGCCGGCCGCGTCGTCCGCCGCACCGGGCGATCCGAACACGCTGTCATAATGCGCCATCAGCAACACCGCCGGCCGCGTCCGGTCGCGACCCGCCAGCGTCGCCACCACGTTCACCACCGGCGGTCGCACCCTCGCCGCCCCGGTCCGCGTCGCGATCCGTTCCGCCGCCGCCTGGCTCATCGCCGTGCCGCTCGCCCGCACCGTCAGGCCCATCGCGCCCAGCCGCTGGATCAGATAGCCGCGCACCCGCGCATTCTCGACGCTCCCGGTCGGATGCGGCGCACGCCCGATCGCACGCACGTCCGCCATCGCGCGCCCGGCGGAAAACGCGCTCCGCGGCGCATCCGCTGCTCGCGGGGCCGGCGGCGTCGTGCCGATCACCGCCAGCAACACCGCCCCGACCAACGCCGCAAACGCCGCCCACCATCTGCCCATGCCGTCACCCCCGCTGTCATGGTCAGACTGTCGCACCGTGCGGCGTCATGCAAGGCAGCGCTCGGCTGCCCGAACCGGTCGCGGGATCGGATCGCCTGCACGGTTCGTTCCGTCGGTGATCCGTCCTCTCGGACACCAGGAGTTGCCATGTTTCGACCGATCCTCATGGGCCTCGTCGCCGGACAGCGCGCGATGACGCCGCTGTCGGCACTGGCCGGCGCGGCACGACGCGGCACATTGCCGTATGACAATGCCGCAGCGCGCCTGATGGCGAGTCCGCTGTTCTCCGCGGGCGGCGTGGCGATGGCCGTCGCCGAAATGGTGGGCGACAAGACGAAGACCGCGCCCGACCGCACCGTGTTTCTCGGCCTGCTCGCGCGGACCATCACCGCCGGGTTCGCGGGCGCGACGCTCTCACCGCCCAAACGCCAGGTGGCGGGTGCGGCGCTGGGCATCGGCGCCGCGATCCTGTCGTCCCATGGTGGGCTTGCCCTCCGCAAGCGCGCCATGCGGCGCTGGGGCCAGACCTCGACCGGCTTTGCGGAGGACGCGCTGGTCCTCGCCGCGGCAAACGCGATCGCCAACGCCCGCCCCTCGCTAAACCGCTAGGACCGACCTACACCTTGCTCCGGCTCCGCGCGAACGACGCGGGGCGGGGAGCAGGGCCGATGAAACGCCGGACGATCACATGGTGCGGCCTGGTGCTGGCGGCGTCCGTCGCGTCCGGGTCGGGCATCGCCCGCAACCCCGCGCCGACGCGGCCCCCGCTGGCCAGCGTCTCGCACATCGCCGTCTATGCGCGGGACCCGGCGCGCAGCGAGCGGTTCTACGTCCACGATCTCGGCGCGGTGAAACGACCCGATCCGGAACACCCGTCCGGCGCGCGCTACTATTTCGCACCGACGCAATTTGTCGAGGTGCTGCCGCTGCCGCCCGGTCACCGTTCGATCAACCGCCTGGCGCATGTCGCGTTCAACACCGCCGATGCCGACGCGATGCGCCGCTATCTCGCGGCACAGGGCGTCCGCGTCCCGGCCAGGCTCGATCGCGCCGCCGACGGCAGTCGCTGGTTCGCGGTCACCGATCCGGAGGGGACGATCGTCCAGTTCATGCAGCCGCCGGCCACCCCCCCCGCCGTGTCGCTCAACCCGCTGTCCAGCCACGTCATGCATGTCGGCTTCATCGTCCACGATCGCGCGAAGCAGGACCGCTTCTACCGGGACGTCCTCGGTTTCCGCCCTTATTGGGAGGGTGGGATGCGCGACGACCGTCCGACCTGGATCTCGCTGCAATTGCCGGACGGCCGCGACTGGGTCGAATATATGATCGTCGGCACCCCCGGGATACAGGGCATTCCCCGCGACATGTCGGCGGCCGACCTCGGCGTGCTCAACCATTTCGCGCTCGGCATCCCGGATGCCCGCGCGGCCTACACGCTACTGTGGAACGGCGATCGGCTCGCCGGACAGGATCAGACGCCCAAGATCGGGCGGGACGCCAAGTGGCAGCTCAACCTGCTCGATCCCGACGGCACGCGCGCGGAACTGATGGAATTCCATGCGATCGGCAAACCCTGCTACTCGCCGTTCCGCGCGCCCGACCCCGAACGCTAGGACGTCCTGCTGGAACCTACCGGCTCGCCATCCGCCGTGCGAAATACGCCGTCACCGCGCGCGTCACCCCATCGGCGATCGCCGTCCGCCCCTCGCGGCTGAACAGGAACTTCGAATCCTCGATATTGCTCATATACCCCGTCTCGAGCAGCACCGACGGCACGTCCGGCGCCTTCAGCACCGCGAACGCCGCGAACCGGTGGTAACTCGACCGGAACGGCACCGCCGGCGCCATCTCGCGCTGCATCAGCCCGGCAAAGCTCGACGACATGTTCATCGATTCCCGCTGCGCCAGGTCGACGAGGATCGACGAGACATCGGGCGCCGCATTGCCCAGATTGACCCCGTTCAGGATATCCGACCGGTTCTCGCGCGCCGCAAGCCGCGCCGCGACCTGGTCCGACGCCACCTCGGACAGCGTATAGATGCTCGCCCCGCGCGCCAGATCGGCCGGCGCGCTGTCCGCGTGGATCGAAATGAACAGGTCCGCCTTCAGCCGGCGGGCGATCTCGCGCCGTTCCTGCAACACCAGGAACCGGTCGTCGTCGCGGGTCAGCGCCACGCGCACACGCCCCGTGGCGACCAGCGCATCGCGGATCGCCCGCGCGATCGCCAGCGACGCATCCTTCTCCTTGCGCCCTTCATAAACACTGATCGCACCCGGATCATGCCCGCCATGCCCGGCGTCGATCACCACCAGCGGCCGGTTGCTGCCCCGCCCGCCACGCACCGGCGGCACTTCGTTGGGGACATAGGGCCTGGCGGATTCCAGCGGTACGACGATCGCACCGTCCTCCATCTCGGCACCTTGAGCCGCACCCGCCACCGGCAGCGCCGTCGAGCGCCGGAATCCGACCGCCGAAAACAACGTCCGCGCCCGCGCCCGCACCGCGTCGGCAAAGCTCCGTGCATCGGCCGGCGCCACCGACAGCGTCAGCGAACGGCCGTCCGCCGCCATGGCGGCATTGGTCACCACCGTCGGCGTCGCCAGGTCGAACACCATCCGCGCGGTATTCTCGCCGCGCTGCCCGGTGCGCGCCCCGCTCACGAAGCCACCCGTGGAAATCGGCGGCAACGGACCGACCCGCGCCCCGTCGATGTCGAGCGCGATCCGCTCCGGCCCGTCGAGCAGGAACATTCGCGCACCTTCGACCGCATCGTCGAACATCACGGTCAGGCTGTCGTAACCCACATCGACCGCGCGGATCGTCGCGGCGGCCGCGGCCGGCCCCGGCACCATCATCGTGGCGGCCATCATCGCCGCGAACAGGCTCATGCGCCTAATCCCCCCCTGAATCGCAGTGCCTCCCGCCGGCATCGGCCGGGCGAATCGCCTGTCGCAAGGGGGTGTCGGTCCGTCCATGCCCCCGGCTTAGCGCCGCCACCTATCCCGATGGTGAACCGGCATAGTTAATACGCCCTTCGCCATCGTGTCGCCACAAAGCCGCGGCGTGCCGCATCGCTTGTGCGACGGGTCGCGCGATGCTAGCACATGTGTAATCCGGATGGACCGCGCTCGCGCACCGCGAACAGGCTCCGCCCGGACCTTTACGGGGCGCCCATGTCGGTGCGGCCTCGTCCGACCAGGTTGACGCTTCGCATGATCCATCCCTCCTTGTTGTCCGACAGCCGCCCGAACGGGCGCTGTGCGTCGGTCCGGGACGGTGGCTGCGGCTCCAACACATTCCAGACCCAACCGCAGATGCCGGCGCCGGATCTGTCCGTGCCGACGGCCTGCCCCCATGATTTCGCGCCGCCGCGGGTGACCCCGCCGGCCCTGCGCGCCAGGAGACTCCATTATGACAATGCGCATGCTGATCGACGCGCGCCACCGGGAAGAAACCCGCGTGGCGGTGGTCAACGGACACCGGATCGAGGAATTCGACTTCGAATCCGCGGAACGCAAGCAGCTCAAGGGTAATATCTACCTTGCCAAGGTGACGCGGGTCGAACCGTCGCTCCAGGCCGCGTTCATCGATTACGGCGGCAACCGCCACGGCTTCCTCGCCTTCTCCGAAATCCATCCGGACTACTACCAGATCCCGAAGGAAGACCGTGACGCGCTGCTCGCCGAAGAGGCCGAGCATGCCGCCGAGGAGGAGCGTCTGCGCGGTCCCGACCATGACGACGACCTCGACGACGAGGACGGCGACGACGCCCCCGAGCGCGCCGAGACCGACGCCGACCATGACGACGAGGACGGCGAGCCCAGCGCCGCCGCCCCGCTCGAAGGCGGTGCCGGCAACGACGACCAGGCCGTCGACAATCTGCGCGAGAAGCGCACGAACCTGCGCCACCGCTACAAGATCCAGGACGTCATCCGCCGTCGCCAGGTGCTGCTCGTCCAGGTCGTGAAGGAAGAACGCGGCAACAAGGGCGCCGCGCTCACCACCTATCTGTCGCTCGCCGGCCGCTATTGCGTGCTCATGCCGAACACGTCGCACGGCGGCGGCATCAGCCGGAAGATTTCGAACGGTGCCGATCGCAAGCGGCTGAAGTCGATCATGGCCGATCTGGCGCTGCCGTCCACCATGGGCTGCATCGTCCGCACCGCCGGGCTTCAGCGCAGCCGGACCGAGATCAAGCGCGACTTCGACTATCTCGCCCGGCTTTGGGACGAGATCCGCGAGAACACACTCAAGTCCGCGGCGCCCGCGCTCGTCTACGGCGACAGCGACCTCATCAAGCGCGCGATCCGCGACATCTACAACCGCGACATCGAAGAGGTGATCGTGGAGGGCGAGGAAGGCTACCGCCAGGCCCGCCAGTATATGAAGCTCCTCTCGCCGGCTGCTGCGAAGAAGGTGAAGCTCTACGTCGACGTCGTGCCGCTGTTCCAGCGCGGCGGGGTCGAGGAACAGCTGTCGGCGATGTACAATCCGGTCGTCCAGCTGAAATCGGGCGGCTATCTGGTCATCAACCCGACCGAGGCCCTGGTGTCGATCGACATCAACTCCGGCCGGTCGACCCGCGAACATAATATCGAACAGACCGCGCTGTCGACCAACCTCGAAGCCGCGAACGAGATCGCCCGCCAGCTCCGCCTGCGCGACATGGCCGGCCTCGTCGTCATCGATTTCATCGACATGGAATCGAACGGCAACAACAAGAAGGTCGAACGCGCGATGAAGGAGGCGCTGAAGAACGATCGCGCCCGCATCCAGGTCGGCCGGATCAGCAGCTTCGGCCTGTTCGAAATGAGCCGTCAGCGGATCCGCACCGGCGTGCTCGAAGCGTCCACCCGCACCTGCCCGCATTGCGACGGCACCGGTCTGGTCCGCACCGCATCGTCGGCCGGCCTGTCCGCGCTGCGCATGCTGGAGGACGAGGCTGCGCGCGGTCGCGGGTCGCAGCTCGTGCTGCGCGCCAGCCAGGAAGCGGCGTTCTACGTCCTCAACCGCAAGCGCCACGAACTCGCCGAGATCGAGGATCGCTACGGCGTGCTGATCGAAATCTGCCCCGACGGGCAGCTCGAAGGCGCGCGCATGGCCGTCGAAAGCCACGGTCCCCCGCCCGCGCACCCGCCGCGCATCCCCGTCCTGCCGCCGATGGAGGCCGAGGACGAAGAGGATTATGGCGAGGAAGAAGATGACATCGAGGAGGAGACCCCCGAGATCGAGGAGGTCGAAGCCCGCGAGGATCGTCCGCGCCGCGAAGGTCGCGAAGGGGGCCGTGAAGGCCGCGAAGAGCGTGGCGGCGAAGGCGGCCGCAAGCGTCGTCGCCGCCGTCGTGGCGGCCGCCGCGAGGATGGCGATGCCGTGGAGACGGACGGCGCCGATCAGGCCGTCCATGACGGTCAGACCACCGAAGACGACGTGCTCGTCGCGGTCGACGAACTGCCCGAGGCGGACCGCGAGGATGCGATCGCCACGCGCGCCAACGCCGATCTCGACGTCGCCGCGCACGGCGAACCGGCGTCCGACGAAGACGGCGAAGGCCGCCGCCGTCGCGGTCGTCGCGGACGCCGCGGCGGTCGCCGCAACCGTCAGGAAGACGGCAGTGAGACCGTCGACCAGCCCACGTCCGACGACGCTGCACCCGTGGACGCGGAGGCCGGCTACGAAGCCAGCGCCGCCAGCACGCAGCTCGCCGACGCGACCGCCGAACAGGCTGCGTTCGACGACGTGCCGGTGGTGGTCGCTCCGGTCGAAGTGGCACCGGACCCGGTCGAGGACGTGGTCGAGGAAGACCGTCCCCGCACGCGCCGCCGCCCCCGCGCCCGCCGCGACGACGGCACCCCCGTCGCCGCCCCGGTCGCTCCGCCCGCCGCGATGATCGCCGTCGCTCCGGAACCGGTCGCGATCGAGCCGGTCGCAGCGCCGGTCGAGGCAACGGAGGACGCCCCGGCCGAGGTCACGCCGAAGCCGCGCCGCCCGCGCCGCAAGAAGGCCGACGCCGCGGTCGAAGAGGTTGCCGAGCCCATCGCCGAACCGATCGCCCCCGCGATCGAGGACGTGATCCCGGCCGCGATCGACCCGACCCCGGTCGAAGCCGACGCGGAGGCCCCTGCGCCCAAGCCCCGTCGCCCGCGCCGGAAAAAGTCGGACGTCGAAGCCACGGAGGCCCCCGCCCCCGTCGCCGAAACACCCGCCCCGACCCGCGCCCCCCGCACCCGCAAGCCCGCGGCCGCGGCAGCGGTGACCCCGCTCGCCGTGGCAACGGAACCGGCCCCCACCGCCGACCCCGGCGAAGCGGACGCCCCGGAACCCGCCTCTCCCGAAAACCAGGAAGGCAGCCCCCGCCGCGGCTGGTGGCAACGCACCTTCGGCGCATAAGCCGAGCTAAGCAAAAGCCCTCTCCCCTCCGGGGAGAGGGTTGGGAGAGGGGAGCAACGCTCGTGGCGAGGCTCCCCCAAGCAACACCCCCCTCGCCAACCCTCCCCCCGGTTGGTGGAGGGAGCCTGCTCCAACAGCGAACCAGAAACCCCCTCCCCCCACCGGGGGGAGGGTCGGGGTGGGGGGCTTAGGCTGGAAAGACCCAACTCGCCCGAAAGACCCGCGTCACAGCAAAACCCCAAGCCCCTTCACCCCCACCCCGGCATCCGCTAAAACCGCGCCCATGCTCACCCCCCATTCACCCGCGCCCCGCCACACATCACGGCGATGACCCGCCTCCTCCGCCTCCTCCTCGCGACACTCATCGCGACGACACTCGCGACGCAGCCCGTCGCCGCCCAGTCCGTGCTCCGCGATGCCGAGACCGAGGCGTTCCTGAACGATCTCGCCCAGCCGATCGGCGTCGCCGCGGGTCTCCGCAAAGGCGCGCTCCAGATCGTCCTGCTCGGCGATCCCTCGATCAACGCGTTCGTCGCCGGCGGCCAGATCGTCTACATCCACAGCGGCCTCATCATGGCCGCCGACAACGCATCCGAAGTCCAGGGCGTCATCGCGCACGAGGTCGGCCATATCTCCGGCGGCCACATCATCCGCGGCGGCGAAATGGCAAAGGCCTCAGGCGGCATCAGCATCCTCTCGCTCATCGTCGGGGTCGCCGCGATGGCGGCCGGCGCGGGCTCCGCCGGCATGGCCGCGATGGCCGCCGGGCAACAGGCCGCGATGGGCCGCTACCTCTCGTTCAGCCGCGCACAGGAATCGAGCGCGGACGCCGCCGGCTCCGGCTTCCTGCGCACCGCGCACCTGTCCGGCAAAGGCATGCTCAGCTTCTTCGGCAAGCTGCGGCAGGAGGAATATCGCTACTCGTCGAGCTACCAGAAGACCGACCCGTTCCAGCAGACCCACCCCATGTCCGCCGAACGCCAGGCCACGCTCCAGGGCGACATCACCAGCTCGCCCTACTACAACACCCCCACCGACCCGGCGATCGAGGCGCGGTTCCAGCGGATCAAGGGCAAGCTGTTCGGCTTCACGCAGGACCCGCCCGTCACGATGTCGAAATACCCGGAGACGAACCAGACCGCGCAGGCCCGCTACGCGCGCACCTATGCCTGGCATCGCGGCGCCTACCCCGACCGCGCGGTGACCGAGATCGACAAGCTCGTCGCGTCCGCACCGCACGACCCCTATTATCTCGAGCTTAAGGGCCAGGTCCTGCTCGAATCCGGCCGCCCCAAGGAAGCGATCGCCCCCTTACGCGAAGCCGTCGCCGCCCGCCCCGACCAACCCTTGATCGCCGCCACGCTCGGCCACGCGCTGATCGCGACCGAGGACCCCGCCAACCTCGCCGAGGCGAAACGCGTCCTGCGCGTCGCGGTCCAGCGCGACGATCAGAACCCATTCGCCTGGTACCAGCTCGGCATCATCTACGCCGGCGAAGGCGACACCGCGCGCGCCATGCTCGCCAGCGCCGAACGCTACAGCCTCCAGGGCCAGACCCGCCTCGCCATGCAAAACGCCGACGCCGCCCTCAAGGGCATCCCCCCCGGCACCCCCGACTACATCCGCGCCCAAGACATCGCCATGGCCAGCCGCGGCGAAGCGGAACGGCGGCGGTAGGGAGCGAGACACGTTCCCCGGCGCAGGCCGGGGCCTAGACGCAACGCCGCCACAGGGCGAACCAAACCCCCTCCCCCCACCGGGGGGAGGGCCGGGGTGGGGGGCTTAGGCTGGAAAAGCCATCCAACCCCAAGCACCCCAGAAAAGCCCTCTCCCCTCCGGGGAGAGGGTTGGGAGAGGGGGGAGTGGCCTGACCGAACGACCCCACAAACGGTCCCTAAAGTTTCGCGAAACGCCAAGCCCCTCCTCAAACCACCAACACCCCAAGCCACGCCCCCCACCCAACCCTCCCCCCGGAGTGGGGAGGGCTAAGAACACAACCACCCAGTAAACCACACGACCCCAGCCCCAAGCGCCGCCCAAAAGCCCTCCCCCCACCGGGGGGAGGGTTGGGTGGGGGGCCTGGCCTGACGAGACCCAGCCACCAAACCCACCCCAAGTTTCGCAAAACCCCACCCCACACCAACCCCCAAAAGCTTCCCTCACACCCCAACCCACGCTACGCCCACCCCACACAGATCAGGACGCCCCCACCCCCGTGACCGACCCGACCGATCCGACGCCCGACCGCATCGCCCCCGTCCTGCGCACGATCGGCCAGACGCTCGCCCGCGGCGCGCAGGCCGTCCGCCGCGGCGTCGACGCGCTCGACGTGCCCCTCCGCCTCGCCGACGCGCGCGACGATATCCGCGCGCTCGAAATCGACCGCCGCGCCGCCGCACTCGCGAAAAAGGGCGGATCCGCCGCACGCCGCGCCGCCGGCCTCGCCCGCGTCCGCGCCCGCCGCGCCGCGGACACCGGCGGCCCCGCGCTCCGCCAGGCCTGGACCAGCGGCACCGCCCGCCTCGCCACGCTCGCCCCCCCGCGCGCGCCGGACAAGCCCGCCGACCCGATGGCCCGCCCCACGGACCTCCCCCCGATCCCCGCGCCCGCCGCACCACCCAGCAGCATCTCCGCCGCCGTCGCCGCAGCCGCAGCCGCAAGATCGGCCGCGCTCAAATCCGCACCGCCCACCACGCCCCTGCCACTCTTCGCAGCAGATGGCACCGCCGCCCCCCTCCCACCACCGGCAGCATCGAGCACCGCCGCAGCGCCAACCGCCGCAGCACCGCCCGCGCCCGAACCAACAGGCCCGACACCGCCCCCCACAGCCACCGCGTCCCCGCACGCCGCCGCAACGGCCGCGCACGGAACGTCGTCAGCCAGCTCGTCCGCCGCCGCGAGCACGTCCCACCCGACGGCCACCCACTCCACCGCGCACGCCGCCGCCGCCGCACCCGCGACGCACGACACCCCAACCACCTCACCGTCCGCCACGGTCGGCACCTACACCACCCCCGCCCGCTGGCTTGAAGACAGGAAAACCCAGATGACGATCGGTATCGGCAGCCTCGCCATCGCCGGCATGGCCGTCGCGCTCGCCGCCGCGCCGCCCACCGGAGCCGCGCCCACCCCCGGCAGCGCCGCCTTCGGTGAGGCGGTCCGCGCCTACATCCTCGAACATCCCGAAATCATTCCGGAGGCGGTCGCCAAGCTTCAGCAGCGCGACACCGACGCGGTCCTGACCAGCAACCGCGCCGCCCTCCAGACCCCGTTCAGCGGTGCCTGGGCCGGCGCCGCGAACGGCGACGTCGTGCTGGTCGAATTCACCGACTATGCCTGCGGTTTCTGCCGCGCCAGCGTGCGCGACATCGACCGGCTGATCGCCGAGGACCCTAAGCTCAAGATCGTCTACCGCGAAATCCCGATCCTCGGCGCGGGCAGCGAACAGGCCGCCACGCTCGCGCTCGCCGCCGCGCGCCAGGGCCGCCACGCCGCCATCCACCGCGCGCTGTTCGCCGCCGGATCGCCCAGCGACGCCAAGTCCGCACAGGTCATCGCCGCCGCCCGCCTCGATCCCGCCGCCGTCGCCCGCGACCGCGCCGATCCGGTCGTCGCCAAGGAGATCGCCGACAACCTCGCGCTCGCCCGCACCATCGGCCTCACCGGCACACCCACCTTCGTCGTCGGCAACCGCATCCTCTCCGGCGCCGTCGGCTACGACACGCTGAAACAGGCCATCGCGGACGCACGGAAGGGCTGACCAAGCCTCCTGAGCCCCCTCCCTTTCAAGGGAGGGGGTTGGGGGTGGGTGCTACAGCTTGTCAGACTGCAACGGTGCCGAGTGCGGACAGGTCGCACCCACCCCCAACCCCTCCCTTAAAAGGGAGGGGGGAAGAAGGACCCCACCATGCCCCACCCCGAACAACAATATCTCGACCTCCTCCACCGCACCTGGACCACGGGTGACGAGCGCCGCGACCGCACCGGCGTCGGCACGCGCTCGCTGTTCGGCGCGCAGCTGCGCTTCGATCTGGCGAACGACGCCGTCCCCCTGCTCACCACGAAGCGCGTCGCCTGGAAGGTCGCCGCCCGCGAACTCCTCTGGTTCCTCAGCGGCTCCACCAACATCCGCCCGCTGGTCGAACAGAATGTCCACATCTGGACCGACTGGCCGCTCGCCCGCTACAATCGCGACACCGGCGCCAACGTCGACCGCGCCACGTTCGAGGCGATGATCCTCGCCGACGACGCGTTCGCCGCGGACTATGGCGATCTCGGCCCGGTCTACGGCAAGCAATGGGTCGACTGGCCGGTCTACGAGCCACAGCCCGACGGCCGCTTCGTCCGCGCACAGACCGGCATCAACCAGATCGCGCTGCTCGTCGAAAGCCTGCGAACCAACCCCGGTAGCCGCCGCCACATCTTCACCGGCTGGAACGTCGCGGAGCTCGACGGCATGGCGCTCCCCCCCTGCCACATGACGTACCAGTATCATGTCGCCGCCGGCCGCCTGTCCGGCATGCTCTGGCAACGCAGCTGCGACCTCGGGCTCGGCTACGCCTTCAACGCCTTCTCCGCCGCCCTCCTCCTCCGCATGCTCGCCCAGCAGTGCGACCTGGAACCCGGCGACCTCGTCTGGTCCGCCGGCGACGCGCACGTCTACCTCAACCACGAACATCTCGTCACGGAGCAGCTCAGCCGCGTGCCCACCGGCACCCCCAAACTTCGCCTCCTGCGCAAGCCCGCCACGATCTTCGACTACCGCATCGAGGATTTCGAAGTGTACGACTACGCCCCCATGCCCGGCATCAGCGCGCCGGTGGCGGTGTAGCCCCCTCGCCCGGCGGCCCCGCGACGCCCAGCCGCGCCCGGACCCGCGCGAGCGCCACGACATCCGCGCCGGCCCGCGGGGTCGGCAACCGCGAGTCCGCCAGCGATCGGATCGAATTGTCCAGATCGTCCGGCCGGTCCGGGCTGGCCCCGCGCTCCAGCAGGAACAGCGTCACCGACCAGTATCCGTGGTTCGCCGCCCGCATCGCGGGCGTCTGGTTATAAGGCTGGATCAGGTGATCGACGCCCGCACCCCCGGCGATCAGGCGGTCCAGCGCCGCCATATCCCGCCGCATGACCGCGCCGGACAAGGCGCTGGCAACCCCGTCGTTCCGGATCACCACCGGCCGCGCCTGCTCCACATCATGCGCATGAAACGCCATACCCAGCATCGCCAGCACGGTCAGAACGCCCAGGAAACCGCCCCACAACGCGACCCGCACTGCCACCAGCGCCGCCTGCGCGCCCCGCCGCACCGCGAACCGCTCGATCAGCGTCAGGACCGGCAGCACGACCGGATAACAGATCACCGAAAACAGCACCGCGACATACAGATTGAGCTGCGCCGGCGTCGCCTCTCCCGGAACGCTCAACAGCGTGGGCAGGATCATCAGGACGCAGACCACCCAGAGCGACCAGAAAGCCGCAGCCCTGGCAAAGGTCTTCAACCGCTGCATCCCGCCGGACAGTAACGCACGACCGCGGCTTTGCCAGATATTCCGCGGGCACGGCGAACCGTCGCTTTCGACAACCTGGAAATGTCGCAGAAACACCGCCGCCCCAAGGGCCGATCCGATATCGAGACGCCCCTGTTCGAAAGGTCATTCATGCGCGCGATCCTGTTGGGGCTGGTGGCCTGCCTGTCCGCCACGTCGGCGCTTGCGCAATCCGGCCCTCCGGGCGGCGGCGGCGGCCAGGGCGGCGGACCGCCCGGCGGTGGCGGACCCCCCGGCGCCGGCCGGCCGAGCGCCCCGCGCCCCATGAAGCCGATCAAGCGCGAACAGATCGACAAGCTGGCCGCGCAGATGTTTCAGACCGCGGACCGCGACCGCAACGGCCTCGTCACGCTCGCCGAACTGAACATGGTGGTCGACGCCCGCCGCGAAACGCTCATCCGCGCGCGGTTCGAACGGCTCGACACGGATCGTAACCAGTCGATCAGCCTCCCCGAATTCCTCGCCTGGCAACGCGCGCTGGGGTCGGTGGCCTCCTCCGAAAATCAGCCGATCGCCGGCTCCGACGGCCCCGTGTCCGAGGCCATTCTCCCCGTGCTGGACCGCGATCCGCGGGGCCGCGCAATGGGTATGGTGGTCGAACCGCTTAGCGCGATGACGATCGTCGCCGCAAACGTCAATTACGACACCGGCCTCTCGCTGGACGAATTCATCGCCCACCAGCGCAAACGGTTCGACGCGGCGGACACCAACCACGACGCCGAACTGACGATGGACGAGCTGCGCCGCCTCGATCCCGACCGCGACCCGCGCGGCCCCGGCGGACGGGGATTCCCCGGCGGCCCCGGCGCACGTCCACCCGCTGGATTCGACTGAGCTGCCGGTCCAGCGACGCCGCAGTCTCCCGCGCATGGCTGGCGACGTACCCATGCCATGGAGTTGCGACCGTCCGCTTTGCCGCTAAGCTGGTGCTTTGCTGCCAGGGTAGCGGATCATGAACCTCATTGTCGCATTACTCGCGGCCGCTGCCCCCATCACGCCGGTGTCGAACGCGGAAACGCCGACCGCGATCGTCGAACGACTGCTGCAAGCCAGTACGAAGCAGGATTGGCCCACCGCGCTCGCCATGCTGACGGCCGACGCCCAGCTCGGGATGGGTGACGTCGGGGGACCACTCGACAAGGCGACGGTCTCGATCCTGGGTGTCTTGGACCGATATGGTTGCCGCAGAACCAGCATCCGCGAAACAACTCAGCGTGACCCCGTCCAGTCACAAATCCGCTTCGTCGAAGTCAGACGAATATGCCCGTACGGCCCCCAGTCGGGCCGCTCCGGCGAGCATGAACTCATCACGACCTATTTCGTCAACGGCACAAAAATAGCCGGCTTCTATCTAAAGTAAGACAGCACCGCCGCACTCATAACGGCCCGCGATGGGGCATTTCCGGACCGGCCGCTTTCGGGCATCCACCCCACCCCCGGGCACATGTCGCATTGTGACGGCCGGCATCGGAACCACATTACCGCTCCTTCGAAACGCTTGCTGCCATCTCCTTCAGCCGCTCCCCCTGTTTGGCGATCGGCGGAACGCCCGTCGCTTCGCGAAGCGGGTCGGACAGCAAGTCGCGCCGATAGGGTTCCTGCGTCCAATCGCCGTCGCCGTGGCGAAGAAACTGCGTGCCGTAGATCTGCGGCTGCCCGATATGCTGAAGATAGCGATCGAGCGTTGCGGCCGCGATCCACGCCGCCTCCGACTTTCCGCGCGCCGCCGCGACGATCGCGAGCGCGTGAGCCTTCAGATAGTCTTCCGGCTGGTCGCCACGCTGAAACACATAGGCCGCATGATAATAGTCGTCGGCACTGCGCAACTGTCCCGCGTCCAGCATGGCCTGAGTGCGGACACGCCTGCCCCGATCCGCTTCACCCACCACCCGCCAGTCGATCTTGGCCACCTTCCGCGCGGCCTGATCCGCATCGAAGATCGCGGTCATCTCACTGTTCGTCGCGTTGGCGGGGACGACAGGCGTCTGCCCGAAGACGGGAGCGGACGCCACGCCGAGCAGCAGGATGAATCCAAGAATAAAGCGCATCGTTCGTTCTCCAGTCTGACCGTCAAAGACATGCGGGAACTATCGCGATCAGGATAGCGGCATGATGACGCCGTCGACCGATGAACGGCGCTTTCGGACGACCGACTGATTACCCCTCGACGTCCGCTTTTGGTGGAAAGCGGACGTTGACGGGGGCATGCCACCAGCTACACCGAATATATGCTACGGAAGTGCTTACTCCCAGCGGTGACGCTCGCCCTTACGGGGTGCGGGGTTAAGCCAACTGCGCCAGACTTATTTCAATCCCAAATAATAAGAATTGAACGTAGTCTTCCAAAATTACCATGCGTGGGATCAATTGCACAATGGCATCGACGTTATAATGAGCACACGGATGGCAGAACTAATCAACAAGTTGTTGGTATAATCTATATTCCACCGGAAATTGCTGAAGAAATGCGACTCAATACCTTGAATCATTATGCTGAGTTCCGCATGGTGATCGCTACTTTCTACCCTAACCGTAATCTCGTCGAGGTATTCGAATGTGGATCATATCGGTCATACGAGAATCAAAATCGACCTCTCCGATTGCCCGCTTAAACCCTCGATCTTGCCGTTGAGATAGTTTGGCGATCGTGAATGTCCGCAACTGGGCGCTAGCGGACCGGCCGCTTTCGGACGTCCGCTTCACTGGTCCGGAATGTCTCATTGTGGTGGAAAGCAGAACGGCAGCTTTCGCACGACGGTGATATGTTAGGTGACATGGAAAATGGCCAGTAGGACACAAAGCAGCGTACCGACGCCCGTTATGGCTAGCCAAAGTCGCCATGTCTCTCGGTCAGGTCCGACGATGCTGACAAGATAGGCGAGGATTACTTCAATCAGCATTTTGTGCCCCAGACGACCGGTCACGGGAAAGTTGCACGCTCACCGAACGTCCGCAATTGGGCGTTTGCTGACATTGCAATGCTGCGGCCTTTTCCCGAAAAAGATCGTATTCGGGATGCCAGAGGCTTCCCGGAAACCCCCGCGCCAGCAGGATTGAGGAAACTTCGATTGCTCAGCGTTTGGCCTTGCGCACCGAGGCCTTCTGCCAGACCCGTTCCGCCCCATAATCGATCGCGAACTGATTGGACCCGATCCAGTCCATTCCGATGACCGCAACAGGCTGATCCATCCCGCCAAGCCTGTCGAACAACGGCAACGCCGCGACACTCACTTTGACCTCGCTATAGGACCACAAGCCGACGACCGCCGAAATCCTGTACGCTGCAAGCGGTGTTTCCTTGCCGTCTATGCCGGTGATTCCCTCGACCTCGCTCCCGGCCGCCTCGCCCAGACCGGCCACACGCGCAAAGCCCGGCGAAAGAATGGATTTTTGCGCCCCGGTGTCCAGCAGCCCCCATCCCCGGGCAGTCCCGATCCTGACCGGGATCAACACCTTCCACGGCTTCAGCCACCGCGAACCGATCGTTTTCCATCCCGAACCCAACGGTTTGCTACCCGATTGGCCGAGTTGCACGCATGACCGATCCCAACGCCAGGTGACAAGCCGCCGACCGAAGAGATCGACTCCCGCCAGACCCGCGATGTCGTGGCTGGCCAAAGATGGCGCGGCTATGCCCGGTACGATCAGATCCCGAACGGTGACCGGTCCTGCCTCGAAACGAGAGAGTCGAAACAGGCGCACATCGATCGCACCGCCCATGCCGTGCGCCTGTTCGGCCGAACCGTCCGGAACCAATTGCAACTGTTTGGTTCGCCGATCATCCAGCGTCGTGCCGCTTGAACCTGTGTCGAGCACGAAGGCGAACGGGCCGGCATCGTTGACCAGAGCGGTGATGACAGGACTTCCCCCATCTCCATGCTCCAACGGCATGCACGCTGGGGACGTTGCCGGTACGGCTGTCGATGTTGCCACGGCCGTTGCGATGGCCAGCATGATCGTCACGGAACCCCCATCATTCGTCAATTCCGCCACTGTGTTACTATGCTATGACACTACGGACAACAGCATCGTGATTGATCGCTCGGCTATGTCTCGCGAAGGAACCTGGAGTGGGACGGCGTCTGGGTGGCTGTGACGACGACAGCGCCTCTGAGGCCGTCGACGTTAAGCTCGCGCGACTGGACCGAAAGCTACTCGGTCCGCGTATGGACGAACGACCAAAACCAGAAAAACACCGCGAAGCTGATCAACGTTACGAGCTCGAATGTGAATCGTATCGGATCGGCAAGTTCACCCATCAGCATGATGGCGACTTCGACCGCGAGAAACGCCACGATCATCAGAAAGCCGGAGCGGTTTAATGGCAAATAGCTGAAGCCGAACCAGCGGCGGTATCGGGGTGCTTCCACAGACGAACACTACGGCCCCATCGAACGTCCGCAAGTGGGCGTTTGCGGCATGTCCGCTTCCGGCATTCACCTCGCGCCTCGCTAACGTCGCATTATGGTGGAAAGCGGACATTGCCCTTCGTTGCGGAGCGTGGGAGGGTATTGGATGCGTGAAATCCGCCATTTGCTTTTGATAACGATGAGCGCGAGCTTTGCGGGCTGCAATCCATCAACCTCGCCGACCCAACCGGAACAGTTTATATCTGACGGCCGACCGGCAACGGCCGATATTCGAGCTATCGAAAAGGCCATCGTCAAAGCAAATGACCCTTGTATCGCCAATATTGACCGGTGGGTCCGATCATATCAGCTTCGACACTGGAATGGGGGCGTTGATCATCGTTATGTAGTAATCAGGTTCAGTCAACCGCAGGACGGCAGCCGCGGCTCGGGCATTTATGCGGATTACGCTAATAATACCTTTATAATAGACGAACGCAATATTGTTTCGGCCTTCGGAATATTTGACGGTCAACACCGGAGAATCGATTATTGGCGTTGTGGACCTAACCTTCGGAAGCGAGGCAGTGCGGATGAGGACCCAATGCAACGGCGTTCGATATTAGTGGGTTAATGCACTCGCCGATGTCCGCAATTGGGCGTTAGCGGATATTCAGGCGATGGGTCCGTCGAACATCCGCTTTTGGGGGTTAGCTGCCGTTCCTGTGGCAGTCGGTCGGCGCTGAAGTAGAAAGCCGAGCACGTTTGCGCTGTTGCCGCTTGACCGCCCGATCTGAACGGGTCGACGAGAAGTATCCCAGTCCCGCCAATCGACGTAGCTGAATCCACATGATGACGGACCCATAGAAAAGGAAGCCGACGAAGAGGATCGCGATACCTGCGTCATAGTTCCGTCGCTCCACTATTACCGATGGAACGAGCAACATAGCGAGGGGCGTGAACGCGAGTAGGTGATGCCGTAACGTAGGCTTTCCCGCCCAACCGACTTTAATCCACTCCTTGTCCACAATCCGGCCTAGACGGTGAATTAGCTGTGCCATTCCCCGATCTTGCCGCGCGCTTCGAATGTCCGCAAGTGGGCGTTAGCGGACATGAGGGACGTCTTAGCAACCGACTGTCCCGTCGTGGTAAACCATGGATAGTATCCGACGCCCCGGCCCCGCCCGCCCATCGCTGATCCCGCCACGTTAGGCCCCGTCCCCCGAGGCAATCCGCCACCCATCCCGCCCCCGATCCCCGACGTTGCGCAAACCGCCCCGGAATGCGAAACGCCTCGGCCGCTCCCCCGTCGGCGCGTGCCAAGATCAGGATCCGAGGTTCATATGACGGTCGTCGCCGCCTATCTCTACCGCAACGGCAAGCGGGTGCGCGAGGTGTCGATCGACGAGCGGGTCGACTGCCCGGCCGACAAGTCCGAATTCGTCTGGATCGGCCTGTGCGATCCCACCGATGCGGAAATGCAGACGCTCAAGCAGCATTACGACCTGCACCCGTTGGCGATCGAGGATGCGGTCAACGCCAACCAGCTGCCCAAGGTCGACGTCTACGGCGACCAGCTGTTCGTCGTCGCGCGCACCGCCGCGCTCGACGGCGACACGATCGATTACGGCGAAACCGCGATCTTCGTCGGGCACAGCCACATCATCAGCGTGCGCCACGGCAGCGCCCGCTCGCACAAGATGCTCCGCCAGCAGCTCGAGGCCGCGCCGTCGCTCCTCGTCCACGGCGTCGACTATGTCCTCCACGCGGTGCTGGACTATATCGTCGACGGCTATCTGCCGATGGTCGACACGATCGAGGACATCGTGTCCGTCATGGAACAACGCACGCTTGACGCGTTCCTCGACCGCGACGAAATCACCCGCATCTTCACGCTGCGCCGCCAGCTCACCCGGTTCCAGCGCGTGCTCGGCCCCATGGCGGAGGTCGCGGGCAAGCTCGTCCGGCTCGACCTGCCCTGCATCGATCCCGACACCCGTCCGTATTTCAGCGACGTGCTCGATCATGTCCGCCGTATGCAGGTCATGACCGACGGCCTGCTCCAGGTGCTGACCTCGGTGTTCGAATTCAGCAACCTGATGGAACAGCAGCGCACCGGCGCCATCACCCGGCAACTCGCCGCCTGGGCCGCGATCCTGGCCGTCCCCACCGCGATCGCCGGCATCTACGGCATGAATTTCGAAAACATGCCCGAACTGAAGACCGAATATGGCTATTTCGTCGTGCTCGCCGTCATCGTGGCGGTCTGCACCGTGCTCTACATCCGCTTCAAGAACGCCCGCTGGATCTGACGCGAGCGCCGCTTACCCTGCCTTGGCCAGCTCCTCCGCCACCAGTTCCTTGCGGCTGAGCTTGCCCACCAGCGTCCGCGGCAACGCATCGCGCACCTCCACCGCGACGCAGCGCTCATGCTTGCCGACCAGCGGGTTCAGCCACGCCATCAGCTCGTCGCCCGTCACCGCGGCGCCCTCCACCAGCGTCACGAACGCCTTCGGCCGTTCGCCCTGGTATGCGTCGGGCACGCCGATCACGATCGCGTCGCGCACCGCGTCGTGGCGGTACAGCACCGTTTCCACCCGGCTCGGAAACACCTTGAACCCGCCGACCGAGATCATGTCCTTCAACCGGTCGACGATCCGCACATAGCCGTCCTCGTCGATCACCCCGACGTCGCCGGTCCGCAAGCCGCCGTCGGCAAAGGTCGTCGCATCCAGCTCCGGCCGCCGCCAGTACCCCGCCATCACCTGCGGCCCGTGGATCACGATCTCGCCCGGCTCGCCCGCCGGCGCATCGCGCGTCGCATCCTCGCGGTCGACCAGCCGGATTGTCGTGGCGGGCAGCGGCTGCCCGATCGTCCCGGTCTTGGCCAGCCCCTCATAGGGATTGGTCGCCGCGATCCCGCTCTCGGTCAGGCCATATCCCTCGACCAGCACCGCGCCCGTCGCCGCCTCGAACCGCGCCTTCACCGGCCCGGCGAGCGGCGCGCCACCCGAGATACACACGCGGAGCGACGACAGGTCCGTCGCCGCCAGCTTCGGATGCGCCAGCAGCGCCTGATACATCGTCGGCACGCCGGGCAGGCTCGTCGCCTTCGTCCGTTCCACCGCCGCCAGCACGGCGGCCGCATCGAACCGCGGCAACAGCACCATCGTCCCGCCGTTCGCGACCGTCCGGTTCAGCACGCACGCATTGGCAAAGATGTGGAACAGCGGCAGCGCCCCCACGATCCGGTCCGGCGCCCCCGCCTCCGGATCCACGTCGATGATCTGCCGCGCATTGGCGGTCAGGTTCTGGTGCGTCAGCATCGCGCCCTTGGGGCTCCCGGTCGTCCCGCCGGTATACTGGATCAGCGCCACGTCGCGGACCGCATCGATCACGGCTTCGGGGAACCGCCCGTCATTGGCGATCAGCGCGGAAAACGCGGTGATCCGCGCATCGTCCGGCCGCGCCGCCACCTCCTTGCGCTTCAGCAACCGGTACAGCACCGACTTGCCCTTCGGCAGCGCCCCCGCGATCGACCCGACGACCAGCCGCTCGAGCCCGCTCGCCGCCAGCACCTTCACCGCCGTCGGCAACAGCGCGGTGGCGGACAGCGTGAACAGCACGCGCGTCCCCGAATCCTCCACCTGATGCGCCAGCTCCTCCACCGAGTACAACGGCGAGAAATTGACCACCACCGCACCCAGCATCAGCGCGCCATAATAAGCCGCCACATAATGCGGCACGTTCGGCAGGAACAACCCGATCCGGTCCCCCCGCTGTATCCCCATCTTGTGCAACCCGGCCGCCACCCGCCGCGCGCCGTCCAGCACCTCGGCATAGCTGTACGTCCGCCCCATGAAATCGATCATGGCGGCCTGCGGGCCGCGGGCCACCGCCCCCGCCAGCATCGCCGGCACCGTCATCGGCGGATAGTCCCGGTCCCACGCGGTGGGATGGGAATAGCCGGTCGCCCAAGGGTTCGGATGTTGCATGACGTTGACGTAAACGGAACCGGGCGACAGTGCAACGCCCTACGATGCTGCTCCCCCGGTCACCCTGGGGCCGCCCGGCTCCCCGCCCGCGCGGCCCTTCCTCGGGCGACGATCAGAAGCCGATCCGCGCCACGAACCGCGCGGACCGCGGCGACTGGTACGACGTCGGCAGGCGATACGTGGCGGATGCTGCGCCGCCGTCATCCGTGCCCTGCTCGTCATAGTCGATCTTGGCCTTCTGGTTGAACACGTTGAACACCGACACTTCGAACGTCAGGTTCCGGTTCTCCGGTTGCGGCCGGAACGACAGCGTCAGGTCGGTCGACGTGTTCCAGTCGCTCTTGAACACGCTGCCGCGCTGCACCAGCACCGTCTCGTTGTCGTCCGACACCTGGCCGTCGACGATCGGGCAGAAATTGCCGGCCGAGCCATAGGCGTTCGCGAACGGATCGACCGAATCCGGGACCAGCCCGATGCACCCGAACCGGCGCGGCGACACGGCGGCGAAATTGGCGCCGATCAGCAGCCATGGTCGCACCTGATACGCGCCGTACAGCTTGATGTTGTGACGGCGATCGCCCGGCAGATACCCGTAGGCGCCCTGGGTGAAGCCCGGCTGATCGAAATCCGTCGTCAGGCCGCTGTCGGACTGGCCGTTGTCGGATTTCACGCCGCCTTCGATGTTCCCGCGGTTCTTGGCATAGGTGTAGGATCCGTTCAGCGTCCAGAGGCCGTCGAACTCGCGATTGAACGTCGCGGTGATCGCCTTGTACGTCCGCCGCGCCTTCGGATATCCCAGCTCCTCCGCGGTGAAGCTGACGGTGCGGGCCGTGGCTTCCCCGTTGATGGGGTCGGACAGCGTGATCGTCGCCGCCTCGCCCGGGTTGATCAGCACATATTGGTGGAACCCGGTCCAGATGTCCTCGCACCCCGAAATGCCCTCGCGGTTGCAATAGGCAAGCACGCCCTGGTCGATCGCGGCGTCCTCCAGCGACGCGTTCAGCTTGCGATACGTCCCGTACAGCCCGACGCGGATCCGGCTGCCCAGCCGGCGCTCGCCGCCGATGATATATTCGTCGATCGACTGCGGCTTCAGCGATTTCGAAACGGTCGCTTCGGTCGGCGTCGCGGTGCCGTCCGACACCAGTTGGCAGTTGGCGTCCGTGCTGCCCGGGCACGCGCTGCTCCCGCCCGTGAACGACAGCGCCTGCCCCAGGATCGGGCTGTTGTCGGCATTCACGCCGAACAGCTGGTAATAGCGCGTATAGTCGGTTTCGGCGCCCGCCAGCCGGATGTTGGTGTTGGTCGCGACCGGCTGGAAGATCCGCCCGAACGACCCGTAGATCTTGGTCCGCGCATCGCCCGTCGGGTCGAAGGTGAAGCCCAGTCGCGGCCCCCACTGATCGCCCGATTCATAATAGGTTTCGCCGTCCACATTCTGGTTGGTGAACCGGTCGTTCCGAACCCCCAGCGACAGGTTCAGCCGGTTGTTGAACAGCGACCAAGTGTCCTGGATGTAGAACGCTTCGTTCCTGGTCTTGAACACCCCGCCGTTGAAGTAGGTCCGCGCACTGACATACTCCGTCCCGGCCGGCGCATAGCGGTTCCCGGCCGCAGCGGTCAGGTAGGTGTAGGCGACACCGCCGTTATAGGATGACGTGGTATCCGACGTCAGGTTCTCGCGGTCGTAACCGCCCCGGATGTGGTGCGATCCGAGCAGGTTGAAATAGATGTCCGCATCCGCCCGGTAGAATTCGCGGGTGTCGAACGACGATGTGCGTGTCGCCGTGGGATTGCCGATCGACAGGGCCGTACCGGTGCGCTGGTCGAGGATGTAGGGATTGTCGCTCGACGACTGCGTGACCTCGCGGTCCTTGTTCTTGCCGTATGCCGCCGACAGGGTCAGCCATTCGGTGAACGTGCCGGTATAGCGCCCGACGAAATTCTTGCCCCCGAACTTCTCGACGTCCGAACTCTGGAACAACGTCCGCTGGTTGGTCGTGACGTCATAGTCCAGGTTCGTGATCGTCTCGGTGCGGGACGTATCGAAATAGGTGAATTCCAGCCGGTGCCCATCGGCGATGATCGCGTCCAGCTTGCCGCCCCAGTACGGGCTGTCGCCGACCCGCTCGGAATAACGCTGGTCGGTGACGCTGCCGTCGCCCTGCTGCGTGTGGCGCGCCTGGTAGAAGCCGTAGAAGAACAGCCGATCCTTGATCAGCGGCCCGGATGCATAGAAATACGCGTTGCGCGATTCACGGATGTCGCCGTCATTATCGTCGCGGAACGTATTGGGGGAATCGCTCCGCAGGAAATCGGGGGTGTAGGACAGCACCGCCCCCGCGTGGAACTCGTTCGAACCGGACTTGGTCGTGGCGCTCACGAAACCGCCCGTCGCGCGGCCGAACTCGGCCGGATATCCGCCGTTCTTGATATCGACCGTGTCGTAGAATTCGAACGGCACCGTCGTCGAACCCAGCCCCTTGCGGAAATTGGTCACGTTCAGGCCGTTCACGAAGAACTGGTTTTCCGACACGGACGCCCCGGAAAACGACGCCAGATCGCCGAACGCGCTGTCGCCCTGCGACGTGCCGGGCGACAGCCGGATGATCGCGGTCAGGCTGCGGTCCACCGGCACCTGTCGCGCGATCTCGGTGACGTTCACCACCGTCCCGGTCGTCGTCCGTTCGAAATCGATCGTCCGCGTGCGCGTCCCGGTCACGACGATCGCGTCGCCGCCGGCCGCCGTCCCCGCTGCATTGCCCGCCGCGCCCGTTTCGCCGACGGCCGCCAGCGAAAACTGGTTGGACGCCTGGTCCGGCTCCAGCACGACGCCGCTTTGCGTGCTCGTCGCGAAACCGGTCGCGGTGATCGTCACCGTGTACGTCCCCAGCGGCAGCTGCGGCAGGCGGTAATTGCCGCCGCCGTCGGTCGTCGTGGTGCGGGTGAAACCCTGCGCGGCGGACTGGAACGCCACCGTCGCCCCGGCCACGCCGGCGCCCGCCGTCGTCACGATCCGCCCGGATGCGGTCACGTTCTGGAAATCCTGCGCGGCCGCGACCGACGGGATCATCGTCGCCAAAACCGCAAAGGCAGTCAGCGCACGGATCGAAGTCGAGCGGACAAGAAAGGTCGCGCCCAAAAGGCGAAGATTGGATGTCATCTATGCTGCCCCTGCACCTGACGGCCCGAACATCGGGTCGTGATATGCGTTCAAGCTGACCAGCAGGGCGCAAGCTGTCAAAGCGGTTTTCATGAGATCGTCATATTAAACGAACGTCGTTGCAACGCAGCAACAGCGTATAACTCGGACTGAACCCCTATTCAGTAGGATGTTCTGCAAAACCAAGCGCAATCGTTTCACCGTGCTTACATTCTAGGGCTTTCAATTCATCAAACTACTAGTTCGCAATATTATACCCATGTTCTTTGCGGAGCCGACACTTGGCTTCCAAAACGGGTATGAATGCCACCTTTGTGTCAGTCATGAACGACTTCCGAACATGGAACTCCAAAACGCCTGCCCATGTGTCGACCGGGAAACATGGCGTTGCAGCCACCCGGCCTTGCCGGTCCGGCACACCGGCGAACGAACGACCTGAACGCCGGACGATCGCCGTCCGACACCGCATCGCGCCGCCGACCTGACATCCACACGACCCGCCGACGCCCCCTGACACCACCCCGCCCGCCTGCTAGCACCGCCCAAAGGGCCGCACGGCCACGCGGGGGGACATCGCTTGAGCCGTCAGTTGATCAACGAATATCGCGCCGACCTCGATCGGCTGCGCTCCATCTCCGGCAGCCGCCGCGAAAGCGTCCTGCGCGAAGCGTTCAAGGACCTGCTCAAGCGCTGGGGCCGTACGCACGATCTGTATTTCGTCTCCGAACACGCCATCGTCACGCCGCAGAAGAACCGCATCTTCGTCGACGGCGCCCTCCTCCACGCGCTCCGCGTGCCGTTCGGCTATTGGGAGGCGAAGGACGCCGACGACGATCTCGATGCGGAGATCGCCGCCAAGACGCGCAAGGGCTACCCCCGCGACAACATCCTCTATTCCGACGATCACATCGCCGTCCATCGTACCACGGCGCGCAGGCCGCCATAGTTTACAAGCACCGCGCAGAGCAACGTTCCCGCTGCCATTTGGCGAGGTATGAGTTCCGATACAGCGCGGACGCTCACGCGTGAGTGATCGCCAACGCTCGGTCAACGGGCTAAAAGGCTCCATCAGGAGGCGAATCGTGCATCGTTCGCCTGCAAGCAAACTCAAGGGGTAGTGTGATGAGTATCTGCTCACCACACCATATATAGTATGAACGATACTCAACTTTCGCTTTTTGGCTTTAATGCCGACCATGCAGCAACCTGGACTCCTCGCGACCTTTGGCTTCGACTGGACAGGATGACGGTTGCAGATTTTGGCGAGGATCGAAGGATTGAACGCAAAAGCGGTCGTACTATTCGCTATGATGATTTAGCCGAGTATTACAGCATGTGGTCCAACACGGTCGATGGCGGTATAATGCTCATCGGCGTTGATGATAACGGCGGACTAAGGGGTTGTTCATCGTTATCGCAAGATCAGCTTAACGGAATCGATAAGTTTCATACTAACAACTGCCCTGATGCCAGTCCGGAACCCCGGCGCATTCCGATTGAGGTGAATGGAAAGCCAGACTTCCTAATATCGATATTTATCCCCTATCGTGGCTTTTTGGTTGAAACTCATAAGTCTGAGGCGTTCATACGCAGGGGCGATCAGAAACATAAGATGTCCTCAGAGGAACGAGACGACTTCAGGTCAACCCGACATGAACGTTCCTGGGAGTTACGCAAATCTGGGTTTTTTCGGTACCCGGGGGATTTCGATCAAGCCATCATACGTGAGTTCGCAAACACATTTCGTGAGCGGGAATCAAAGGATGATTGGACAGATGAAGCAGTTCTGATCGACCGGCATCTTATGACTTATGAGAATGGAGAGTATCATCCCCTAAATAGCATGGTACTGTTTTGCGCCTACGATCCCCGCATGCAGCACGCCGGATGTCGTATTCGTGTTCAACGGTTTGATGGTGTGGAAGAAGGCAGCGGATCGGACTTTCGTCCGCTGAAGGACTTCTACATTGAGGGTAATATCCCCGCAATTTTGAAAAAGGCTGGACAGTCCATCGCAGACTTGAATCATGATGTCACGTGGTTAGGTAGGGACGGAAAATTTGTAACAACCCCCGAATATCCACGATGGGCTTGGTTTGAAGCTATCGTTAACGCCCTCGTCCATCGATCGTATAGCTTCAGCGGATCCGAGATCACGGTAAAATTCTTTTCTGATCGTCTGGAGGTAGAAAGCCCAGGTGGGTTTGTTCCTCCCGTAACACCCGAGAATGTTTACTATCATCGTGCATCGCGCAATCCCCATTTAATGGAGGCACTTCGTTATCTCGGCTTTGTAAGAATGACGCGCGAGGGAACGCGGAGAATGAAAGAGAGCATGGAAAGTTACGGCTTGCCAGCGCCGACCTTCTCTCAGCAGACAATGCATGGCGTTGCGGTCCGCGTTGTACTCCGTAACGATCATCATACGCGAAAGCGATCTACTGACCGTGATGTTGCAACCTACTGCGGCGTCGAATTGTGGAAGCAACTGGCCGAACATGAGGTTCAAATTATCGGCTATGCATACAACAATGGTCAGATACAAGTAGCCGAGGCTGAGCGGCTTACCAAAAGAACTTGGGGCACATCAAAAAAGGATTTGACACGATTAGTGGATAAAGGCCTTCTTCGTTTCATAGCTCCTACAAAACTTCGGGATCCAAAAGCGCGCTACGAAATAGTCGAGTATCGAAAAGAGATTCCTGATGAAACTCGCTAGTTTAACGAATTCAAAGCAGAAGTGTGCGGTCTCGCTTGCGATGACGAAACGGTTTAATGAGCAGTTTTCAATATAACATAATTTAAAAGACGATAGTACGTGCGAAGAATGAGAACCAGTCATAGGAGAAACTCGAAATCACGCCACCAACGATTTGATCTTTAATTACGTTTATGCCGTCCTCCACGATCCGGTCTACCTCGAGACCTATGCGCTGAACCTCAAGCGCGAGTTTCCGCGCATCCCCTTCTACCCCGATTTCGCCCGCTGGGCGGCGTGGGGCGAGACGCTGATGGCGCTGCACATCGGCTATGAGGATGTCGCGCCCTGGGCGGTCGAGCGGATCGAGACGCCGGGCAAGCGCGCCGCGGGCACGACGCCGAAGCCCGTCCTGAAATCGCAGCCCGGCGCGGGTGGCGGGACCGGCAACGTCGTGGTCGATGGCGATACGCAGATCGCCGGCATTCCGGCCGCCGCCTGGACCTACCGGCTCGGCAACCGCTCCGCGATCGACTGGGTGCTCGACCAGCACAAGGAAAAGAAGCCGCGCGACGCCACCATCGCCGCGAAGTTCAACACCTACCGCTTCGCCGACTACAAGGAGAGCATGATCGCCCTGCTCGCCCGGGTCGTGCGGGTCAGCGTCGAAACCGTCGCGATCACCGACGCGATGGCCGCCCTCGACCGCACCGACTGGCCCGCCCCGGCCTGACCTCTGGCAATCGCAGCCCCCACCCGCCCCCGTTCGGTTCGAGCTTGTCGAGAACCCGGCACCGCCCCCGGACGCCGCCGATGCGTCGAGGCGGACGCGCCAGGCACACCCGGCGTGCGCAGAGACACCCCCACCTCCGCCCATCCCGAGCGAAGTCGAGGGACCCTTCGAGCGCAGTCGAGAAGCCCACCACCCCTCCCACGCCACGCCGGAGCAAGCCCCACCCACCGCATCCCAGCCTTGCCCCACCGCACCCCGCCACCCATCTCCCGACGCGACGTCACCGCCCGGCTTGCCGCGCACGAACAAATCTGGAACAGACCGCTACATGCTGACCCATATTTCCGTGCGCGGCGCGCGCGAACACAACCTCAAATCCGTGAACGTGGAAATTCCGCGCGACAAGCTGGTGGTCATCACCGGCCTGTCCGGCTCGGGCAAATCCTCGCTCGCGTTCGACACCATCTATGCCGAGGGGCAGCGTCGCTACGTCGAATCGCTCTCCGCCTACGCCCGCCAGTTCCTCGAACTGATGCAGAAGCCCGACGTCGATCATATCGAGGGGCTCTCCCCCGCCATCTCGATCGAACAGAAGACGACCAGCCGCAATCCGCGCTCCACGGTCGCCACCGTGACCGAGATCTACGACTATATGCGCCTGCTCTGGGCGCGCGTCGGCATCCCCTATTCGCCCACCACCGGCCTGCCGATCAGCGCGCAGACCGTCAGCCAGATGGTCGACCGCGTCGCAGCACTTCCCGCCGGCACGCGCTTCCTGCTGCTTGCCCCCGTCGTGCGCGGGCGGAAGGGCGAATATCGCAAGGAAATGGCGGAGTGGCAGCAGGCCGGCTTCACCCGCGTCCGCATCGACGGCACCATGCACGAGATCGAGGACGCCCCCGCGCTCGACAAGAAATACAAGCACGACATCGAGGTCGTCGTCGACCGCATGGTCGTCGGCCCCGACATCGCGACGCGCCTGGCGCAGAGCTTCGAGACCGCGCTTAAGCTCACCGACGGCCTCGTCTATGTCGACCTGGTCGACGCCCCCGCCCCCGCCGACGCGATCCCCGCGGACGAGGCGCTCGCGAAGAAGAAGTCCGTCGCCGGCAAGAACATCCCCGACAACCGAATCGTGTTCTCGGAGAAATTCGCCTGCCCCGTCTCGGGCTTCACCATCGCCGAAATCGAACCGCGGCTCTTCTCGTTCAACGCACCGCAGGGCGCCTGCCCCGCCTGCGACGGCCTCGGCGAGAAGCTCTATTTCGACCCGCAGCTCGTCGTCCCCAACGAACATCTCTCGCTCAAGAAGGGCGCGGTCGTCCCCTGGGCGAAATCCAACCCGCCCTCGCCCTACTATATGCAGGTCCTGGCCAGCCTGGCGAAGGCCTACGACTTCTCGCTCGACACCCCCTTCAACGCGCTCAGCGAGGAGCAGCGCGCCGTCGTGCTGCGCGGCACCGGCGGGAAAGCCGTCACGCTCCGCTTCATCGACGGCCGCAAGTCGTACGAGGTCGAAAAGGCGTTCGAAGGCGTCATCGGCAACCTCGAACGCCGCATGCTCTCCACCGACAGCGCGTGGATGCGCGAGGAACTCGCCAAGTACCAGTCCGCCGCCGCCTGCGAAGTCTGCGGCGGCGCGCGGCTGAAGCCGGAGGCACTCGCCGTCAAGATCGCGGGCGAGGACATCTCGCTCTCCACCCGCCGCGCGGTCGGCCCCGCGCTCGCCTTCTTCCGCGCCATGCCGGACAAGCTGAACGACCAGCAGCGTCAGATCTCCGCCCCGATCCTCAAGGAGATCGTCGAACGGCTCGGCTTCCTCGACAATGTCGGCCTCGACTATATCAGCCTCGACCGCACGTCCGGCACGCTCAGCGGCGGCGAAAGCCAGCGCATCCGCCTCGCCTCGCAGATCGGCTCCGGCCTGTCCGGCGTCCTCTACGTGCTCGACGAACCCTCGATCGGCCTGCACCAGCGCGACAACGACCGCCTCATCGTCACGCTGAAGCGGCTCCGCGATCTCGGCAACACCGTCATCGTCGTGGAACATGACGAGGATGCGATCCGCACCGCCGACTATGTCATCGACATGGGCCCCGGCGCGGGCGTCCACGGCGGTGCCATCGTGGCGGAGGGCACGCTCCAGCAGATCCTCGACAACCCCGACAGCCTGACCGGCGACTACCTCACCGGCCGCCGCATGGTCCCGCTGCCGGCCAAGCGACGCAAGGGCAACGGCAAGAAGGTCACGGTGAAGGGCGCCCGCGCCAACAACCTAAAGAACGTCACCGCCTCGATCCCGCTCGGCACCTTCACCTGCATCACCGGCGTGTCGGGCTCAGGCAAGTCCACCTTCACGCTCGACACGCTCTACGCCACCGCCGCGCGCACGCTGAACGGCGCGCGCATGCTGGCCGGCCACCACGAAACCATCACCGGCCTCGAATATCTCGACAAGGTGATCGACATCGACCAGTCGCCGATCGGCCGCACCCCGCGCTCCAACCCCGCCACCTATACCGGCGCGTTCACCAACATCCGCGACTGGTTCGCCAACCTCCCCGAAAGCCAGGCGCGCGGCTACAAGCCCGGGCGGTTCAGCTTCAACGTCAAGGGCGGCCGGTGCGAGGCGTGCCAGGGCGACGGCGTGCTCAAGATCGAGATGCACTTCCTCCCCGACGTCTACGTCACGTGCGACGTCTGCCACGGCCACCGCTACAACCGCGAAACGCTGGAAGTGAAGTTCCGCGGCCGCAGCATCGCCGACGTGCTCGACATGACGGTCGAGGACGCGGTCGAATTCTTCAAGGCCGTGCCCCCCATCCGCGACAAGATGGCGATGCTGGCGGAGGTCGGGCTCGGCTACGTCAAGGTCGGGCAACAGGCGACCACGCTCTCCGGCGGCGAGGCGCAACGCGTCAAACTCGCCAAGGAACTCGCCCGCCGCGCCACCGGCAACACGCTCTACATCCTCGACGAACCGACCACCGGCCTGCATTTCGAGGATGTCCGCAAGCTGCTGGAGGTCCTCCACGCGCTCGTCGAACAGGGCAACAGCGTCGTCGTGATCGAACATAATCTGGAGGTCATCAAGACCGCCGACTGGGTCATCGACCTCGGCCCCGAAGGCGGCGACAAGGGCGGCGAAATCGTCGCCGTCGGGACGCCCGAGCAGGTCGCGAAGGAACCGCGGAGCTACACGGGCGGGTATTTGAAGCCGTTGTTAAGCCGATAACTAACGAAAAACAAAATAGGCTTCACAATTTTATTTACGATCATTGTCCACAATTTCTGATTTTGTAAGTCGATCTATATACTCATTCCGCCTAACAGGATTTGAAACGAATGTTCCTCCCATTTGCCGGGCAAATTCGAGTGCAACTTGAGATACTTCACGCGCCCGCTTCGCGTTATAATTTTCCGTGCTCATGCGCTAGCTCCTTGACGTCCAGCTAGTTTAGCTGTGAAAACCTACAACGCTAGGCCTTGAAAGGGTATCCGTGGGTGAATTTAGCGTCATAAGATTCCCTGAGCTAGTTTTTGGCATCGCAGGACCTCTGGGCATCGATATTGACGCAATATCTAGTACGCTAGAGAACGCGCTCCATGCGGTTGGCTATAAATCTATACCAATACGGCTTACAAATGAGGTTAAGGAAGTAAAATCTCAGGTTAAAAAGCCTATTAGGCAAGATTACTACCACCAGATAAAATACAAGATGGATCATACAAGCCAGATTTGTCGGGATAACTCCGATCCGGCATTCGCTATGAGATATGTTGTCGACGCTATCGGACGGGAGCGGAGCAAGCTCAGTGGACATGATCTCGTTGATGATGACGCTTCCGTTGATGACGCTCCGTTTGTAGATATAGCTCGTCAGGATAAAGTTCGGCATAAGGTTGCCTACATAGTTAGGCAGCTAAAAAGGCCGGAGGAAGTTTCATTATTTAGAGCTATATACGGTCAACAGTTCATTCTTATATCAGCATACGGCAATGAAGAAGACCGAATTAAACTTATAGCAGATAAAATTAAACGTACACTACCTTTAACTACTAAATCAGCGAAGATACTCTCATTTGCTGAATCGCTGATACTGCGAGATATGAGTGAAGACGGAGATGACCACGGGCAGCAGCTGCGGCAGACTTTTCATCTTGCCGACGTTTTTATCGACGGCCTGTCTGCATCGTCAATGCGATTGAAAATCGATCGTTTCATAAATGCGCTTTTTGGCGCGAATGATATCGCACCTACGAAACTAGAATTCGGCATGTATGCTGCTGCGTCCGCCTCTTTGCGATCAACTGACCTGTCCCGCCAAGTTGGCGCTGCGATCTTCTCGAGTGATGGAGAAATCATTGCTCAGGGATGCAATGAAGTTCCACGGGCGTTTGGAGGAAACTATTGGGACACTGAGGAGCCTGACTACAGAGATATTAAGCTCGGTAGCGATCCAAATGATCACCTGAAACGGGAAGTTCTTCGTGATATTCTGGAGCGCCTGCAGTCAAGTGGATTATTGTCCGCTTCGTCAAAAGCACTAGGCACGTCAGGCGGCCAGCTCGTAGACAAACTCCTCAAAAAGCCCGAAAAGCCAACATCCGATGGCAGCGGTTGTCTCCATGGATCTCTAATCTCAGACCTTACAGAGTTTGGAAGAGTCGTTCATGCGGAGATGAACGCAATTTGTGATTCAGCTCGTCTTGGTACAGCTATCAAAGGATCAATACTATTTTGTACAACTTTTCCGTGCCACAACTGCACTAAACATATTCTTGCTTCTGGTATATCTCGGGTGTTTTACATGGAGCCATACCCGAAAAGTAAAGCAAAAGAACTACACCATAATGAACTTGAATTAGAAAAGTCTAGTTCGTCCAGAGTATCCTTCCTTCCGTTTCTTGGAATATCTCCTTTGAGATATCCGCACCTTTTTAGAAAGGGAAAACGCAAGAGCGGAGGAATTGCTTACAAATGGTACTATACAGAACCAGCACCGATGATTGATATTTATGTTCCCAATTATACACGTCTTGAGAAATACGCAGTTGCCAGCATCATAGGTAAAGTTGCAAAAGTTGATGAATTTGAAAGCTAGCCTGCCAAACAAGCCACCTCTCAAAAAAGTCCTACACTAAAAATCCTGTCCTACACACCCCGAACAGGCATATCTCCCCGGTCCCCTTGGAACATCCGGAGGACCGTCCATGCCCAGCCTGCCGCACCCGCCCGCCGCCCCGGTCGTCCGACCGGACCAGCCCGCGCCCCCGGCCCACTGGATCGACCCGACCCGCGTCGATGACGACCATCCCGCCGTTCGCGACTGGCTGGCGCATATCGCCGCCGGGCGGATCGGCGCACCGCTGCCCGTCAACCCGGTCGTTGTCGCGGTGCGCGACCACAACGCCGCACTGATCGCCCGCCGCGCACAGGCGGCACGCGCGGCGGGCAAGCAGCCATGACCGCCCCCGTCCCAGTCCCAGTCCCCAAGCCGGACCACCCCGCCCCCGACGTCCAGGCCCCGCTCCCCGCCCGCCACGACGGCTGGACCCCGGAACGCCAGCGACGCTTCCTTGAAGCGATCGCGGACGGCGCCACCGTGGAGGATGCGGCGCGCGCCGTCGGGCTCACCGCCACCGCCGCGTACAGCTTCCGCCGGCGGGCGCCCGGTGCCGCCTTCGCGCTCGGCTGGGCCGCGGCGAACCTGCACGCGCGCGAACGGCTGGCCGACACGCTCGTCACCCGCGCGCTGGAGGGGCAGGTCGAGACCATCACCCGCCCCGACGGCAGCGTGATCGAGCGGCACCGCTACGACAACCGGCTCGGCCTCATGATGCTCGCCCGGCTCGATCGCCAGGCCGCCGCCGACATCCCCGCGTCCGCGACCGCCGCCGGCGGACCGACAAGCATGCCCAGCGCCGCGCGCACCGTCGCCGCCGGGTTCGACGCCTATCTCGATCTCATCGCCGCCGACGCCGGCCCCGCCCGCGCCGCACTCTTCCTCGCCGCCGCCCCGTCCCACGACATACCGGCCGCCCCCCTCGCCCACGCCGACCGCTGGCTCCACGCCGACACCGCGCCCGACCTCGTCATGGCCGCGGATCAGGCGCGGGCGGAGCTGGAAGAGCCGGTCCCCTCGATCGCAACCCCCTCCACCGACACCGAACCAGCAGCAGCCCCCACCCCCAACCGTCATCCCGGCGAAAGCCGCGATCTCCCCGTGGCCGGCGCTGACCCCTTACCGAAGGGAGTTCCCGGCCTCCGCCCGGATTGCGCCCAAGCGGACCGCGACGACGCTGGAGCGGAACCGGACGACGCCGAAGGTTGGCAGGACACCGCCGAGCCCACGACCGGGCAAAACCAAACCCCCGCAAACACCGCAACTTCCTCAACTTCGCCCACCCGCGGCGTGCCGCTCCACCCCGACTACCGCGCCCACTGGACCGCGGAGGACTGGGCGCGGGCCGAGGCGGCCGGACTGCTGATCCTCGCCGTGCCCGTGCCGCCCGCCTGCCCGATCGCCGCGGCCGACGGGGTGGCCGGCCGCGCCTTCGGGCTCGGCACCGAAACCGTGTCGGAACTGATGGGCAGCCTCTCCGGCCGGACCCAGCTGTTGTCCCGCGCGCTCGCCCGGCTGGGGGACCGCGACCCGGACGAACCCCGCGCCCCGCCGCCCGAATATGCCCCCGACCCGCTCGTCTGGCGCGAGGAAGGCGGCACCTGGCGCACCGCCTTCCCGCCCCCGCCCGGCTTCATGGGCGAGGAGCAATGCGACTATGGCGACGAGGACTATGCCCGCACGCTCACCCCCGACGAGCAGGACATCGCCGAAGCCTTCGAACTCCGCCACCCCGCCCGCGTCGCCCACGCCGCCGAACGCGACGCCTGGTTCGCCGGCGCCGGCGATCCGGGTGCGGTGGTGGAGGACGAGCCCGAGGCCGAACTCCCTCAACCCCCAAACCGTCATCCCGGCGAAAGCCGGGATCTCCCTTCGGTCGAGGAAGACCAGGCCGCAAACACCCTGCCTACAACTCACCCCTCACCGAAGGGAGATCCCGGCCTCCGCCGGGATGACGCGCGTGGGTCCGACACCGCCGAAACCCCCTCCCACGTCCCCGACACGGCAAACCCCGACCGCAAACACCCACCCCCCGAAACACCCCCCGCGCCGACTTGCCATTAATCCGCGCTCACCCGCGCATCCTTCCCGCGGATCGCTCGTTCGGCACGCATTCCACCACAGACGGGACCTTTGCCATGAGCATCTTCGACAAGATCCAGCACGCCATCTTCGGCGACAAGGGCCTCCTCGGCACCGGCATCGGCGCGACCAAGGCCGCCCCGGCCGCCCCCGCCGCCGCACCCGCCCCGGTCCCCGGCGTCGCGCGTGCGCCCGCCCCCGCCCCCGCCGGCATCTCGCCCGCGCCTGCCACCCCGGTCATCCCCGCCGCCGCGCCCGCGGCCCCGGTCGACGTCGAAGCCGTGCTGACCGCAAAGGCCGCCGCGGCCGGCAAGCCCAGCAACTGGCGCACCTCAATCGTCGATCTGATGACGCTGCTCGGCCTCGACAGCAGCCGCCAGAACCGCACCGAGCTCGCCCACGAACTCGGCTACACCGGCAGCACGGAAGACAGCGCCGCGATGAACATCTGGCTGCACCGCCAGGTCATGACCAAGCTGGCCCAGAACGGCGGCGTCGTGCCCCCCGCGCTGCGCGACTGACCTTCAGCCTTCCCGTTTCCGAAAGGATACCAAATGGCTGATACCAGCACCGATATCACCACGCTGAACGGCCTCATCGCCACCACGCTCGACAGCGCGGACGGCTATAGCGAGGCCGCCAAGGACATCGACGGCAGTCGGTTCGGCGCGATCTTTACGTCGCGCGCCGCCGAACGCCGCCAGGTCGCCGCCAATCTTCAGGGCGAGGTCGTCCGGCTGGGCGGCAACCCGGAAGACGATGGCACCATCCTGGCGCAGGCGCACCGCATGTTCGTCGACCTGAAGGCCAAGGTCACCGGCTCCGACGACAAGGCCGTCGTCGACGAGGTCGAGCGCGGCGAGGACCAAATCAAGGCGAAGTTCGAAGCCGCGATGAAGGACATCGCCGTCTCTCCGCAGGTCGCCACCGTGATCCGCGAAGCCTACGACTCCGTCCGCGAAGGCCACGACCAGATGCGTGACATCAAGCACGCCATGGAACGCCACGCCTGACGAAAAAGGGGCGGCCCGGCATCACGCCGGACCGCCCCTCTTTTTCGGACTTTTAGAAAACCCGCCTATCCCGAGCAAAGTCAAGGGACCCCGCCGAGCGAAGCCGAGGCGCCCTAAGCCGGAACCCTACTTCTCCTCAGGCTCCTCTTCCTCACCCTTCACCCCATTCACACCCTCAAGGGCCTGCTGCCCCGCCGAACCATAATCGGCCTGCCCGCCCTCAAGCATGGCGTCCTTCTCTTCCGGCTTCTGCTCCGGGGTCTTTTTCGGATCGGTCATCATGTCGCTCCTTTGATGGCTCTCTCACCAAACGGCCCCCCCGCCCCGCCGTTCCGGCTTGCACCCCGCGGCCATCGCTTTAGGAGGCGACGGACCAATTTGGGGAATGACCGCATGACCACGCCGTTCAGGATCGCGCTCGCCGGGCTCGGCACCGTCGGTGGTGGGGTGGTGAAACTGCTCGACGCGAACCGCGCGCTCATCGAACGCCGCGCCGGCCGCGAAATCCGGATCGTCGCCGTCTCCGCCCGCGACCGCACCCGCGACCGCGGCGTTGACCTCTCCCGCTTCGACTGGGTCGACGACGCCGCCACCCTCTCGTCCCGCACCGACATCGACGCGGTCGTCGAACTGATCGGCGGCGCCGACGGCCCCGCGCTCACCCTGGCCCGCGCCACCCTCGCCCGCGGCTGCGCCTTCGTCACCGCCAACAAGGCGATGATCGCCCACCACGGCCTCGAACTCGCCCAAACCGCCGAAACCAGCGGCGCCGCGCTGAAATACGAAGCCGCCGTCGCCGGCGGCATCCCGGTGATCAAGGGCCTCCGCGAAGGGGCGGCCGCCAACGAAATCGCCCGCGTCTACGGAATCCTCAACGGCACCTGCAACTACATCCTGACCACCATGGAATCCGAAGGCCGCGATTTCGCCGACGTCCTCGCCGACGCCCAGGCACTCGGTTTCGCCGAAACCGACCCCAGCTTCGACATCGACGGCATCGACGCCGCGCACAAACTCTCGATCCTCGCCAGCCTCTGCTTCGGCACCGCGATCGACTTCCCCGCCGTCACCGTCTCCGGCATCCGCAACGTCATCGCCGCCGACATTACGGAAGCCGCCGCACTCGGCTACCGCGTCCGCCTCATCGGCCTCGGCGAAGCGGACGGCCACGGCCTGTTCCAGCGCGTCCACCCCTGCCTCGTCCCGCTCGGCCACCCGCTCGCCCACGTCGCAGGCTCGCTCAACGCCGTCGTCGCCGAAGGAAATTTCGTCGGCCGCCTCCTGTTCGAAGGCCGCGGCGCCGGCGAAGGCCCCACCGCCTCCGCCGTCGTCGCCGACCTGATCGACGTCGCCCGCGGCGAAACCGGCCCGGCGTTCGCCATGCCCGTCTCTGCGCTCGCCAAATCCACGCCCGCCCCCGCCGGTGATCGCCGCGGCCGCGCCTATCTCCGCTTCACCGTCGCGGACCGCCCGGGCGTGCTCGCCGAAATCACCGCCGCAATGCGCGACGCGGGCGTCTCGATCGAAAGCATGGTCCAGCGCGGCGCCGACACCGCGGGCCGCGTTCTGCTCGTCATGGTCACACATGTCTGCCCCGAACGCGCCGTCACCGACGCACTCGACCGCCTCGACGGATCGCAGAGCATCACCGGCCGCCCGATGCTCATGCACATTCTCGATATCTGACCGCTACTTCGGCTCCTCGCCCTTCACCGCCGAAACCAGCTTGCCCAACGTCTCCATCAGCTTAGACGGTTCCGCACACCCGGGGCGGTGGCAGAACCGCGTGGCAAACACGCTGCTCGCTGGCTCGGACGGATGGCTGACCCGCTCGCCCTGCACGAACCGATCGTCCGGCAACGGCACGCGGTAGGGTGAAGACGTGCCGGACGCGTCGGCGCACACCACAATATCCTCGCCCCGCTTGACCGTGCACGGCCGTCCGTTCCGGCGCGGCCCGTAACGCTCGTCATACTGACTGTTCAACGCCTGCACCGGAGTCCTAGCCGACTTCGCCGGAGCGGGCGGGCCGTAGGTCTGCGCCCCGGCTGACACCGCTGTCGCGAGCATGACCACAAGGGCTATTGGCCTCGACAACCCTTACCCCCCTCTTTATCGCCTGCCCGGACGGAACAGACATGAGGATGGCACATCGCATGGTTAAAGCAAGCAAGGCCTTGGACCGGGTCCTCGTCCTCGAAATGGTCCGCGTCACCGAAGCAGCGGCCATCGCCGCATCGACCCTGGTCGGTCGCGGTGACGAGAAAGCCGCCGACGCCGCCGCTGTCGAAGCGATGCGCGCCGCGTTCAACGAACTCGAATTCGACGGCACCGTCGTGATCGGCGAGGGCGAGCGCGACGAAGCCCCCATGCTCTTCATCGGCGAAAAGGTCGGCACCGGCCGCGGCCCCAAGATCGACATCGCGCTCGATCCGCTCGAAGGCACCACCATCACCGCGAAGAACGGGCCGAACGCCCTCGCCGTGCTGGCCATCGCGGAGGAAGGCGGATTGCTGAACGCCCCCGACGTCTATATGGACAAGCTGGCGATCGGACCCGGCTATGCGCAGGACCTCGTCTCGCTCGACAAGACCCCGACGCAGAACGTCACGGCACTGGCCGCGGCAAAGGGCGTCGAACCCAGCGAGATCATCGCCTGCGTGCTCGACCGCCCACGTCATGAAAAGCTGATCGCCGAACTGCGCGCGCTGGGCTGCGGCATCATGCTGATCCCGGACGGCGACGTCGCGGGCGTCATTGCCGTCACCGATCCCGACACCACGATCGACATCTACCTCGGCTCCGGCGGCGCGCCCGAAGGCGTGCTCGCGGCGGCCGCACTGGCCTGCGTCGGCGGTCATTTCCAGGGACGTCTGCTGTTCCGCAACGACGACGAGCGTGCGCGTGCGGCCAAGTGGGGCGTCACCGATCTCGACCGGATCTACCAGCTGTCCGATCTCGTGCGCGGCGACGCGATCTTCGCGGCGACCGGCGTCACCGACGGCTCGCTGCTGTCCGGCGTGAAGCGCAAGAAGGGTGGCGTCATGACGACCGAGAGCGTCGTGATGCGCGCCAGCTCCGGCACCGTGCGCTGGGTGAAGGGCGAACACCACAAGACCGCCTGAACCGCGGCGAACGACGTTTCCTAACCGGCATCCGTTCGCTAAGGCGGGCGGATGTCTGCTTCTGTACTCGGTGTCGATCGTTCAATCCTGGGTCAGGCGTGGCGGTGGCGCGGGACCGACAGCCAGTTCGGCACGGAACCGGACGCAGGTTTCCGCCCCGATGATCTCGTCACGCAATTGCTGCTCGCCCGTGGATGCCCACGCGACGCCGTCGAAACGCATCGGCTGCCGACCATCCGCGGCTTCATGCCGGACCCGTCGATCTTCCGCGACATGGACCGCGCCGCGGAACGGCTCGCCGACGCCGTGTGCAATCGCGAAGCCGTCGCAATCTTCGGCGATTATGATGTCGATGGTGCCACCTCGGCGGCACTCATGGTCCGCCTGCTGCGCGCGCTCGGGCTTACCCCTGCGGCCTACATTCCCGACCGCATCACCGAAGGATACGGCCCGACGACCGCCGCCCTGCTTCGCCTGGGTCAGGGGGGCGCGTCGTTGATCCTGACGGTCGATTGCGGCGCCCAATCCTACGAACCGCTCGCCGCCGCGCACGCCGCCGGTATCGACGTCGTCGTGGTCGATCATCACAAATGCGCGTCGGAACTCCCCATCGCCTACGCCGTCGTGAACCCAAACCGGCTCGACGAGGATGCCGGCGCGGCGTTCGGCCACTTGGCAGCCGTTGGGGTTGCCTTCCTGCTGGCTGCCGCCCTCCTCCGCACCCTGCGTTCCCGGAATTTCTTCGAGACCCACCCCGAGCCCAAACTGATCGACCTGCTCGACTTGGTCGCCCTCGGAACGGTGGCCGACGTCGCCGCACTCAAGGGTCTCAACCGCGCCTTCGTGACGCAAGGGCTGAAGATCATGGGCGCACGTCGCAACGTCGGCCTCTCCGCGCTTGTCGACGTCTCTCGCCTCTCCCGCGCACCGACCTGCACCGATCTCGGCTTCGCGCTGGGCCCGCGCATTAATGCCGGCGGTCGTGTGGGAAAGTCCGATCTCGGCGTTCGACTGCTCACCACCGACGACGCCGACGAGGCAGAGGCGCTGGCGATCGAACTCGACCGCCTCAACGGTGACAGACGCCTGATCGAAACCGCGGTCAACGAGGCTGCAGAAATCGCGCTGCGGACAGCATCGGATCAGTCCGTAGCGATCGTCTCCGGCAAGACCTGGCATCCCGGCGTCATCGGCATTGTCGCCGGCCGCCTTAAAGAACAGCTCGGACGACCGGTGATCGTGATCGCCATCGACGAGGACGGCCTCGGCAAGGGCTCGGGCCGTTCGATCTCCGGCGTCGATCTCGGTGCCGCCGTCCTGGCCGCAAAGGATGCCGGCCTCCTGATCGCGGGCGGTGGCCACGCCATGGCCGCGGGCCTCTCGATCGACGCCGATCGCATCCCGGCATTGGGCGAGTTCCTGCACGAGCGGCTGGCTGCGGTCGTCGAACGGTCCAGACAGGATCGCGCCATCCTCTTCGACGCCGTCATCGCCCCCGGTGGCCTCACACCCGATCTCGTCTCTTCGCTGGACGAAGCCGGTCCCTACGGCATGGGATGGCCCGCGCCCCGGATCGCCGCTGGCCCCGTCCGCGTCATCCGAGCGGACACCGTGGGCAACGGCCACGTCCGCGCCGTGGTCGCCGGTGCCGACGGACGGTCGGTCAAGACCGTCGCATTCCGTCACGCCGCCACGCCACTCGGCCAGGCACTGCTCGCCGCCGGCCCGGACCGCCGCCTCTGGATCGCCGGCCGCGCAAAGATCGACGACTGGAACGGTCGCATGTCCGCTGAACTGCATCTGGAAGACGCCGCATGGGCCGACTGAACCGATACCGGCTTGACCGCTCTCCCACTTGCCCCTAATCGGCAGTCCGCGCTGCACGGCCCCATCGTCTAGCGGTCTAGGACGTCGCCCTTTCACGGCGAAAACACGGGTTCGATTCCCGTTGGGGTCACCACGTTGAAAACGTTGGTTTTTATAGAGCGGCCGGTCCGGATCGGACCTGATTTACCCCCGGCAGCATAATCAATTTACCCCCGACCAGTTCGGCGGCCGTTGTCTTGGCGATCATCAGGGCCCGCGCGCGCTTGCCGTAGTGCCGCACCATCGCCGCGGACATGCCGAGCATCGCGCCGACTTCGCTGTCGTTCTTGCCGGTCTCCAGCAGGTAGCAGCACGCGTTCTTGCGCAGACCGTGGAAGACGAACGTGTCCCCCTCCCCGATCGTCTCGCGCGCGGTCAGATCGGCCAGCACTTCCTTGACCGGCTTCATCTCCATCAGGTCGCGGATCCTGCTCTGCACGGCACCGGTCGTGCCGAACGGTTTGCCGAACCGGTCGTAGAGCAGCGTCACTGCCTTTCGCGGCTGCGCCGCCAGTTCTGCAGTCCAGAACGGGTGCATCGGCACCGAGACGTGAACGTTCGTCTTCGCCTGGGTGAACGACATCACGCCGTCCTCGATCCACCCATGCTGCATCCGGATCACGTCGGAGTTGCGTTGCCCGGAACACAGCCCGGCGACTAACAACATCCGCGTTATCGGCGTGGCGACCTCCAGGCAGACGCGCAGCAGGTCGGCTGGCCACGGCTCATACTCGCCGATCTTCAACGCCTTGATGCCACTGGCCGGGTTGTCGCCGCGCCAATCGTGCTTCGCCGCGTAGGCCATCAGCACGCGGAACACGGTCAGCCAGTTGTTCGCCTTGCCCGGCGTGTCCGCGAACTTGTCGCGCATGCGGTAGACGTGGGCGGGGCGAACGCCAGTCACCGATCGCGCGCCGTGGTCGGTTGCGATCAGGTCCAGGTAGCGGCGGTAGTTTGCGCGGGTCGTGGCGCTGGGCACCTCACCGAACTCGGACCCACTCCGGTACGCGACGACCAGCGAGCCGATGCTGCCCGGTGCCGGCGTCGCGCGAATCGGTGCGCTGGCGGTGGGTGTGGACAGGCGTTGATATTCCTGTTCGAAGTTCGGGGCGTCGATCGCGGGCAGCCGGATGTAGCGGTCCTTGCCGTCGATCTTCCGCCGGAAATACAGGTACGCGCCGATCTGTTTGACATTGCGGCGGTTCACTACACATCGTCCCATGTATCGTCTCTCGGCCCGGCGTCGCTCGCGTGTACGTGCGAGGGTGGGCCGAGACCGAACTGCGCGTCAATGATGGCGTCGAGCTGGCGCCGCGCCCAAAGGACGTTGCTGCCGTCCTTCACGCCGCGGTTGCCGTAGCGCGTACGGAACGTGGAGATCGACACGCCCATGTACATGGCGGCGACCTCGGCCGTCATGCGTGCCGGCCAGTCCGGCATTGCCTGGAGGCGGGCAAGCGCGGTCATGCGGCTTCGAACCCGAGTGCCAGGCGCAGGCGGACATACTCGATCGCTGGCATGCGCTTCGCGTCGCGATCCTCCACGACCCACCGATCCTTCAGGTGCTGCGCATCGCGGCGGGCGCGGCGGCCGGTGACGACGTCCCCGCGCGTTCCGCCGCGGGTGATGCGGTCGGCAACTTCCAGCGGGGCAAGCACGCGGCCACGGACCGTCCAGCGGTTGTGATACCGATCGCGGTGGGCGGGCGAACAGAACAGCTGGCGGGGATGCACCGCGGCGAACGACACCATGCATTCCGGGCAGGACAGCGTGCGCGCGGGGGTTTCGCGCGCAGCGGGCGTTTCTGCGGGTGCATGTAACATGGACATCAGGCGGCCTTCGCCTGGTCCGCACGCTGGGCAGCGCGCAGCTCGGCATTGATCGCGCAGACGACGTCGAGCCGGCCGGAGCGGCGCTCCTCCCACCACAGCATCGCGGCGACGGCGGCGGCATAGTCGACCGCGCGAACCCATGCTTCGGCGACCGACGACATCGGCCTGTCTTCGCGGTGGTCGCTGAGCAACGGGTCGCGATCGGGCAGGTCCGCCTTGGCAGGAAGCGCCTTGCGGTATGCGGTCGCTGCCTTGTCGGCCAGCGCGGCGGATCGATCGCGGGCGATCGTCAGGGTTGCGATGCGTGCAGATCGGCTGACGCCGCGATCGCTGGACAGCGGCGCGATGCCGTCCGCTGCGATCCGCCAGTCGGCTGCGATCGCGGCGATCGAGGCCAGGGCCGTGTCCGCATCCGCCTGAGACATGCGGCCGCCGGCGACGTGCGCTGGATAGGTCGCCGCCCGTTTGCCATGGATGTCGGTCGCGACCTGGGCGAGGAACGTCCACTCGTGCCGAAGGCGGGGGCCGTCCGTCATGATGCGGCCCCGTTCGCGTCAATGTTCGCCCGCGCAACACGGAAGGTCAGAGCGACGACGGCTGGGTTATCGGACCAGCGTTCGCCTTCCTTGTCGTGAAGCGACTGCCATAGGCCGCCGAAGCTCGCGCGCGGATCTGTCCGCCGCGGCCAGTTTGGCTCACCGGTAGCGTTCCACGCTTGGAGGGTGCTGTCCCAAACAAGCCCCTCCGCGACGGTGTCGGCTTCGCTGATCGACTGCAACCGCTCAAGCCGCACGGCCTCCACGCTTAGCGTCAAGCGCGACGCCCACCGCGGCATATGGATCGAGGGTTTGTAGCGAGGCCACGTGACCGCAGCGCCGGTCGCGATCGCCACCGGAACCTGTTCGACGAACTCGGTATGGCCTGCCCGCTCGCTTGCCTTGTATCGGACCTCGACGACGTCAGTGAAGATGCTGGCGACGCCGAACGCCTCCCGTACGTAGAGCCGGTCGCCGGGCAGGCAGTGCCGCAGCGGGGACGTTGCCAGCCTGCGCGTCTGCGTCTTGCGTCCTGCTAGAAGCGCGCGAACCATCGATCCCGAGAATATGATGGGGCGATCAGTCATGCGTTGCCGCCATGACGCTCGGTTAGCAGCCGCAAGGCGCGCCGTTTGCCGACCTCGATGCCGGTGCGATAGTTACGCTCGACCGACGCGACCGCGCGGCGCTTGTCCTGGTCGGTTGCGTGTCCGGCGATGATCAGGCTGCCGAATACTTCGCCGCCCAGCAGGGCCGTCGCGGTCATGACCGCCGACAGGACGTCGGGATCGGTCATGTCCATGTCGGACCCCGCCATCGCGTCGCGCATCCGCTCCATCAATGCGAGCACCTGAACGTGTTCTACATCGCCGCCGCTGATCTCGCGTAGCTGACCCTCACCCACGATCCGCACTCCCACCGCTGTGGCGATCGGCGGGGCTACTGGGAAAGTCGGCATCGTATTGCCGCTGCATCTTGTCGAGCGTTCCCACCACGAAACAAAGGGCTGCGATCGCACCACCCCCTCCGCTGGCCAAAACGACCAAAATCCATTGCCCCGCGCTCACTGCACCGTCTCCCCGGATTGATTGATGCGGCCGCGGTCGAAAGCGGTCAGCTGGTCGAACAGGCAGTCGACGGCGGCGTGCAAATAGGCGCGCTGGCTTTCGCAGCCCGGCTCGTGCTGCATAGTTGAGAAGGCGCACGCGACGGCGATGAGGCCGGTGGCGCAGCCGTCCGCGACCAAGGCCGGGCAGATGCCGTTGGCTACGTGGACGTCCATCGCGTCCGCGACAGCGTCGCCGACGAGGCGGCGGACCTGCTCGCCGATCGTGCCGAGCGTCACGTCGTCCTCGGTGACGACGACGCTCATGACACGACGCCCGTCAGCAGGACCATCAGGATCGTGACGCCAATCGTCACGCGCCAGGACAGGACCGCCCCGCATGCCGGGCGATCACGGTCGACCTCGCGGTGGAAGCGGCCGAACGGGCCATCGGCGGGAGTCATGACGGTTCGGCTTGGCTGGACGGCGGCATGGCGAGCGCCCGCATGCGATTCTGCAGCCTCACCAGATCGTCGATGAAGTCGGTCAAAGCGTCGTCGTCGAGAGTCAGCATGACGCTGTCTTCGAGATCGTCCGATCCGCCGCCGATGTCGCCGGTGATGGCCAGCGTCACGCCGCCCAGTTCGGGGGTGATCCATGCCTGCGTCTGGACGTTGCCGTAGACGCGCTGCCGGCACTGCCCGTGCAGCGCGTCGGGGACCAGGGCGTCGCCCATCTCGTCGACGACGAGGGGCGTGTCGAGGATGGTGAAGGTGTTCATCCGAACATGTCCTCGATCAGGACCGCGTTCCAAGTCGTGGTCGGGTGGGGCCGGCGACCGGGGACGAAGCCGCGCACGGGGACCTTGCCGCTGGCGTAGCCCGCAGCCTTCAGCGCGGCGTCGAAAGCGTTGCGGCAGGCGTAGCGGTTCGCTTCAAAGTCGGTGGTTTCGAGCCAGACAACGAAGTCGGCGTACAGGTGTTCGGCGGGGGTGGCCGCGCCGTCCAGCGGCTCGGCGACCAAGCGCGCGTCACGCCACTGGTGGAAAGCGCCAGTGGTTGCTGCCGGGGACAGATCAGCGATGTCGACGCGGGACGAAATGCCCGGCCCGTGGATCAGCGCGCGGTCAGTGCCGATGCGCTGGTGGATGGTGACTTCCTGGCCGTCGTACATTGCGAACGACCCGGCGAACGGGAATGGGGGTGCCGAGTGCCCTTGGGATGTAGCAAACGGAATGGTTGCAGACTGCACGGCTCGGTCTCCATTCAAGACCCGTGGTTGCCCCAAGGAGGAGCGCGGGCTGATGAACAAAGAGCTATATGCGTCAATGCATAACGTCAACGTATAATTATACGTCGACGCATTAGTCGTCCGGCGGAATATAGTCCGGATAGAAGCCGCTACCGTCGTCGAACGATTCCACCGGTTCGGGTTCGCGCGGCAGGGGTGGCGGGGGAAGGACTGGGTCACTGCCGTCCAGCGTCACGCGGATGATCGCGCTCTTGCCGCTGATCGCTTGGAATATGGCGCGCACGTCGGCGCCGGATGACATCTGGCTGCCGATCCACGGCGCGCGTTCGGCGGTGAGATAGCCCAGCTGGACGCCCCGCTCGCTCATCACTTTGATGGCGTGCGGATCGACGGGGTTCTTTGGTTCTGGGACTAGCTCGACCGGGTCGCCGGGAGCGCATAGCTCTACTTCGAAGCGCCGCGCCGGGCCGCGCTGGTTCTGGTAATCGACGCCAACCACCATGAGCGACAGCGTCGTTATCGTCACTTGGGTGCAGGCGTCCGTCGCAAGAGTTCGTCTAGCTTGCGGGCGTTCGCTGCTGCCGCCGCGTCCTGGATCTGGTCGCGCTGTAGCTGCGCCTGCCGCGTGTCGGCGTTGCCGATGCCTGCGTCGAACCGATCGCCTGCGAACGAGAGCACTGCCAAGGTGCCGAGGAACAGAGCACCAGCCGACCCCCAGATCGTGGCCTTGGTCGGCAGGCCGTCAAGCTTCGCCATGAGGCGGGACTCTACCGCTTCATCCGCCTTGTCGACGTAATCTTTGATCGGAACCATGCCGTTGTATGTGCCACCGCCGCCCCCGCCGTTCAAGGTGCCCGGTTCGTCCGGCTGCGGGCGCTGTTCTGGAGGTGCTCGAAACGGGAAAACATTCCCCCCTGGTTCAGCCAACGGTAGGTTCCTCGTCTGGGGTGATGCCTGGTAAGAAGGACAAACCTAGGTGCATTGCGGAGAACTGACGAAGGAAACCGCAATGCTGGCACACGGTCACTACGATCGGCAACGACACATTCGGATGACCATTCACGTACGCGAAGCTCATCTGCGATCCGTACTCAACGACTGTTGAGTGCAGCTTCCCGCAATTTGGGCAAGGGTCTTCGGGATCAGCAACGCGTTCGTTTATGCACTCAGCAACCTCTTTGATCTGCGCAGGCGTCAGGATCCTAACCGAGTTCATACTAAATATCCGTCACAGATCACGCGCGAAGCGGATCACCCTGCCCCAGATCACGACATCGTCGGCGTCGACCTCGTAAGGCTCGATCGTCTTGTTATCCGAGATTACCAGCACCCGCTTGCCGCCGGCGACCGGTCGCAACCGCTTGATAGCGGCGCCGCCGTTGATTGATGCCGCGTAAATTCGGTCCGAATGCAGAAGCTGGTTCTGGGTCGTGTCGATCCATACTAGGTCGGCGGAGACGAGCGTCGGGAACATGCTGTCGCCCACCCCTTGCGCGATCTTTAGCCGATGTGGCGGTGTGCGGGTGAATGACCGAACATAGGATAGTTCGAACGTCAGCGGCTCGTCCTCGACGAAATCGTCGACCGTGGCGCCTGGCCCCATTGGCAGCGAGAGATCAAGACGGGCGACCTGCGCCAGTTCACCTGACGAAACCGAGCGGGTCGGCGCTTGGTCGGGCACGACCGAAGACGGCGGCGCGGGGGCGTTGACGATCGCCGTATGCCACTCAGCCATCGGAACTTCGGTAAGTTGATGAACGGTCGCGCCGACATACTGGGCAAGCAGCTGCAGCCCTGCCAGCTTCGGAACGGCCCCATTTACCCACCGGCTGATTGTGGGCTGCGACACGCCGCAGGCGGCAGCGACTGCTTCCTGCCGATGCTCGCGCAGGATCGCTGCGACGTTGCTGGCGAAAACACTCATGCGTAGCGCATAATCCACCGGCGGGAGCGGCGTCCAATACGCCGGCGTATATTCCGTTTGCTTGTTCATGCGTCGACGCATATATCGACCGCATGAACCAGATGCGCGAAACCCGGAAAGCTCTTGGCATTACCCAGGCCGAAATGGCTGCGAAGCTTGGCCTTCACCAAGCGACCATTTCGCGTTTCGAAAGTGGCGTAATGGCGATCGACGAACGCACCCGGCTTGCCCTGCGCGCGATTACTCCCACCCCCCAACAAGCAGACGTAGCATGACCGTCTGCCGTGCACAGGCTCATCGGAGCCGCGACCTGCCACCAGTCGACGGTCGCAGCCCGCGTAGCGAACCGCGCGATGCACTGCGGTTCCGGCAGTTCGCGAAAGCGGGCGTGCTGTCGAGTGATCTTCATGATGGGACTGATGCAGCATGAAACAATTAGCGTCAGTATCAAGTGACGCCCTAGTTTCGCGCGATAGCGTGAAAGTGGTGCTACACCGGCTCATTCGCCAAGAGGTGCATGTTCGTCGCGTTTGGACGGCCGAGGCGTTGGCCGCGGAGAGCGGCGTGCCGGTGAACACACTACGGTGCTACATGAAGCCCGACGTCGCCGAATGCAAAGAACCGTCGCTTTCCTATGCCCTTTCGATCGCAGCCGTGATCGGCACACGTGCCGTGAACGCCATCCTCGCGATCATAGGTTACGTTGCTCAGCCAACGGATGAAAGCCAGCGCCAAGGTCCAGCCCATGCGGCGGCGCAGGCGATGTGTCATCTTGGCAGATTTGCCACGGCCGCTGCGGACAACCTCATCGCTCCTCATGAGGAGGGTGAAAGCCGGGCGGCGGCCGACGCGATGATGGAGCTGTTGGCCCCATTCTCCAGTCAGGGCAGCGCGGCATGATGCGTACAGGCGACACAGTTCCAGCGGACGCGACCGTGTTCCCTCCCCAGCTAGCGGAGAAAGTTCCCCCCTTTACCTCTACCGCGGATGTTGACGGGGTACCTCTCTCGCCAATCATGCATCCGCATTGCGCGCTAGGCGAAGTGTCGTTCGGTCGGCGCTGGACAGTTCGCGCGCCCGATGCCGCCGGGCTGCCGTTTCTGATCGAGGGCGACGGCGTCGCATTCGCGCTGGACGTCGGCCACGCGGCCGAACTGCACGTGCAGTTGGGCGTCGCGCTGGTCGAAAACATGCGGCTTCGCCTGCGGCAGGCGCAACCGTGAGCGCGTCGGTCGACGATCGTCCCGTGGCGGGCGAGGCGGTTGGCGTCGTCGCCGCGCCGGACCGCGTGTCGGCCTGGATGGCGGTCGCGCAGCCGGGCGACGAGTTCGTCTATGCCACGCGGCTGCGGCTGCGCCTGCTGCCGGCGAAATCACCCGGCGCTGCGGCCATGCGGTCGCTGGCCGAGGCTGGTCTGGTGCAGCTGTTCCAGCGCCTGGCGGGCGACAGTGAGGGCCAGTGGCGCAACTATGTCGCACGGCGGACGTCGCGGCCGATGCTGCTCGACGATGATGGTGACGCTACGGTTTCAAGATCAGACGCTGTTGCCGAGGATGCGGTCTTAGAGGTGCTGACACGGCGTGCGGCGCTGGCTCGACCCTGCCCATCGCTGCGCGAGTTGGCGCAGTTAACCGAACTGCCGAACGAAGCGTGCGACGCCGCCATGCGCGCCTTGGCGGAAAAGAACGTGATCCACATCGGCACCGTGCCGGCACCGACGCGGCGGGTGGTGACGATCCTGGCAACGGGACAAGCAACAGGGGCGGCACGATGAAGCACAGCGTCTTTCACAAGCGCAGCATGCTCGACTGGATCCGCGTCTGCGCGGACGAAGGCACGACGATGCCGTCGGACGAGGCGATCGTCGAGCGGTTCGGGTTCGCGAACGTCGAGCTGGCGCGCACGCTGCTCGCCGATCTGGCGGACGCGGGTAGCATCCGGATCCACGGTGTTGGTGCGGACCGGACGATCACGTTCGGTCGCGCGAAACCGACGCCGTTGTCCAAGGTGGTCGCGGCACCGCCGGTGCGGCGGGCCGTCGAGCCCGCGCCGCCGTCGCGGGTCGACATGATGCGCGAGGCGGCGGTGCGACTGGCGAACCGTCAGGCGGCCGCATTGACGGCGGCGTCCCAGCCGGTGCCCCGACCCGCTCCGCCAACGCTGCCCGCGGCGCCCCCTCCCCGGCCGGTCGCGAAGCCCGCGCCGCCCCCTTCCCCTCGCAAAGTGGACACGCCGATGCCTGAAGCTCCCATCCTCGTACGTCCCGCCACTCCCGGCGAAAAGCGGCAGGTCACGTTCAGCGTCACCGGGCCGTTGCTGGACCGGCTGATCAAGCACGCGAACGCGCGCGACATGGGGCTCGGGCCAGCGACGCTGGAGCTCGTCAAGCAGCTGGACGCGCCGGTGCAGCCCGCCGCGATCGCGCCGGAGCCGGTGCCGGATAGTAAGCCGTTCCTGTCGGCCGCGGTGCTGCGCGCCTGGCGGGCGAGCGGGGCGGAGTTCGGAACGTTCCTGACGGCCGCAATCGAGCGCGGCGTGCAGGCCGATCAGCAGGATGGGTCCGGTCGGTGAACCATGCCGACCCCGATCTTTTTCAGCGCGCCCGCAAGGTCAGCGCCGGCGAGGTCGCGGCGCGTCATGACGTAAAGCTTGCCCTGCGCGGGCGCTACCTGCGAGGGCCATGCCCGTTCTGCGGTGCGGGCGAACGATCAAAGAGCGATGCGTTCCAGGCGGAGGACAAGGGGCCGTTCTGGCTTTGCCACGCATGCCAGCGCGGCGGCGATGCGATCCTGTTAGAGGCCATCCTGGGCGGTCACGGCGAGGATGGGGCCGCCCGTTACGCAGCGGCGAAGGTGCTGGCGGGCGATGCGGAGCGCATCCTGGTCGCGAGAGCGGCTCGGGAGACGGAGCGTGCCGAGCGGTCGGCCGCACACGGCGATCGCGTCGACAGCGCGGTGGTCGGAACCCATATCTGGAACACGGCTCAACCGGCGCGCGACGAGATCGTCGAAGCATGGTTGCGGTCGCGCGGGCTGGACCCGGACGGGTTGCCAGGTGCCATCGATCTGCTGCGCTATCACCCGCGTTGCCCGGTCCTGCCGTGGCGCGAGGGTGCGGATCCGGAAGCGGGCTGGACCGCACCGGCGATGATCGTTCGGATGGATGTCGTGCTCGGCACGCGCTTCTCCCGGCTGGTCGATCGCGTCGGCGTCCACGCGACGTATCTGGCACCGCACGGTCGAGCCAAGGCGGTGCTGCGCATGCGGGACGGCAGCGAAGTCGCCGCGCGCAAGATGTGGGGACCGGCGCGCGGCGCGGGCTGCTGGCTGACGCCGATCGATGGCGAACCGTCGTCCGGGCCGTTGCTCGTCGGTGAGGGGATCGAGACGGTCTGGTCGATGGCGCAGCAAATGATCGCCGCCGGGCGGCCGGTGCGGGCGCTTGCGGTGTTGAGCCTCGGCAATCTGGAAGGCGGGTTGATGAAGGATGCGCGCGGCGCAATCCCGCTGTGGGCGATCCAGTCCGACCCGCTCAAGCCGCCGCTCACGATCCCCGATGCCGGCGACGTCGTCGTGCTGGTCGATGCCGACATGAAACCATTGCGCGATCGGCTGATCCAGCGAACACGCGGTGCGAGGCGCGAGCGCGGCGAGATCGGGACGCTGCAGCGCGCCGAGATCTGCGCGAGCCTCGCCGTCCAGGCATGGCGGCGGACGCCGGGTGTCGGGACGGTATCGGCGCGTCGTCCGCCGCTGGGCATGGATTTCAACGATCATATCCGGTCCGAGGGGCGCGTCGCATGACGAACCCGTGGGACCGCCACAGCGGTGCGTTCGACCGGCCGTCGAGCTCGGTGCCCGGCGCAACTGCTGATGTGAGCGGAGACGCGCGACCGGATGCTGCCGAGGCCGGCGACGCGGCGGAGCGGTATCGCGGCATCGTTTCAATCGCCGGTGATCTGGTCGGGGAATACGGGCTTAGCGGCGCCCTCGACGTCGTCGAATCGATCGCCGCCGCGGCGCGGGATGAGCAGCGCGACGCCACGGCGACCGAGCTGGTGTCTTACCTCGAACGGGTGGAGCGGCTGATCGAAGAGCGCAAGGCCATCAACAGCGACATCAAGGACGTTCTTAAAGAGGCGAACGGTCGCGGCTTCAACGTTCCAACGATGCGGTGGATGATCGAGCGCCGCGCGAAGGATCCGGACGAGGTGCGCGAAGGCGACGCCCTGCTCGCGATCTACGAGGAATCGGTCGGCGGACTGCCGGTCCGGGTGCCGCTGGCGGCCGTCGAGCCCGATACGCCGGCGCCGAAGAGAAAGGAGAGCGCCCGCAGCAAGGCGCTCCGCGAAGCGCGCGCATTCGCAAGCGCCGCGTCCACCACCACGCACTGAGGGAAGCATATGGACGACGAACTGGACCCGCAGGCAGATGCTTTCGGGATCGACCTGACGCCGGTGGACCCGGTGCAGCTGGCATGGTGCGAGCTGTCCGACCTCGGCAACGCGGAACGGTTGAAAGCCATCACGGCCGGGCGGCTCGCCTTCGTCGATGGCTGGGGCTGGATCGCCTATGACGATACTCGCTGGTCGGCGGAGCATGGCGAGCGTCTCGCCGCGCTGTACGCGCACCAGGTGGCGAAAGGCATGCGCGCGCAGATCGACGCGCTGATCTCCATCCCCGACAAGGAACTGCCCGAATGGTGCAGCGCCGACATGCGCGACGATCGGGTGCTGAACCTGCGCAAATGGTCGGTCAAATCGGGTGATGCCGGCCGGACGACGGCCATGCTGCAACAGGCGTCCCATCTGCTGTCGGTGCCGCGCGAGGCGTTCGATCGCGAGCCGTTCGCGCTCAACGTGCGCAACGGGACCCTGCGGATCTGGCGCGAGGGGCCGGACAAGCGGGTGCGGTTCCGGCTCGATCCGCACGACCCGGCCGACCGGATCACGCGGGTCTGCGCGGTCGTCTGGGATCCGGCAGCCGAATGTCCTAAATGGAACTCGCATATCGAGACGGCGCTGCCGATCGAGCGGGTCCGGCTCTTCTTCCAGGATGTGATCGGGTACAGCTTCACCGGTTCGACACGGGAGCAGATGGCGTTCTTCTGCCAAGGCCGAGGCGGCGACGGCAAGTCGACCGCGCTCAACACGCTGCGCAACATGGCGGACAGCTACGGCCTGACGGCCGACGTGAAATCATTCCTGGAAGAGGGCAACGCTAAGTCGGGATCGGAGGCGACGCCCGATATCTTTCGGATGCAGGGCGACACCCGGTTCATCTCGACGGCCGAGCCCAAGCGCGGCCAGGCGTTGGCGGAAAGCCGGATGAAGGCGTTGACCGGTGGCGGCCGGCTTGCGTCGCGCGAACCCTATGGCCGAAAGCTGGTCGAGTTTGTGCCGCGCGGGAAGCTGCTGCTGGAATGCAACTCCAAGCCGCGGATCTCCGGCGACGACGACGGCATCTGGCGACGGATCATCGTCATCATGTTCCCGCACCAGTTCAAGGGAAAGGGCCTGATTAAGGGCTATGAGGAGCAGCTGGTCCGCGAGTGGCCGGGCATCCTCAACTGGGTGCTGGCGGGTATGGCGCGCTGGATCGAGCGCGGGCAGCTGGACGTCCCGCCCGAGGTCATCGAGGCGGTGGAGGACTACCGCCGGGCGGCCAACCCTTTTGGCGAGTGGTTCGCGGAGCGGGTCGACGTCTCTGACCCGCTCGCCAAGCAGGCATCGAGCGACTTCTACGCCGACTACAAGGCGTGGTGCGATCGCAACTCGGTCGGGGATCGCGAAATCCTCAGCACGACCAAGTTCGGCATCGCGCTGGGCGATCGCCAGCTGCTGAAGTGGAAGGGCGGCGACGGGCGCGTCATGCGCCGCGGTGGCCGCATCCGACCTGGCGAGGGGGCGTCGGGCACGGCCGCGAGCGGCACGCCGGCGGGTGATCAGCAAGCGCCGTCCGAGTGGGGCGAAGACGATGATTGGCCGGTGTGATGGTGCGTTACAGACACAGGACAGACAGTTGCGGCGATGTGTCTGTAGTGCGGAGGGCGCGGCGCGGACCCGATAATCCGCGCGGCAAGTCAAGGTAGCTGACACGGAATATTCGCTTCACTGACCGTCTGTCTGTCTGTCAACTGTCTGTCCCGAGAGCCGCATAAAAGCGTGGGTTACAGACACACAGACAGTTCGGATACTTGCTGGCGCATTCTTCCATGTCTGGGCGTACCTGCATGCGCAAACCCCTCCCATGTGTCTGTCTGTCTGTATTTAGTAATAAGGAAAAAGAATATGGAAAACCGGGAGGACCAGAGCTGGACGTTCGCAGCGGTGCAGGAACGACTGGTAGAGGCGATGCTGATGCTGTGGCGGCTGCCGGATCGGGAGCGCGGCTGGCTGCGCGTGTCGATCTCGTCGCTGTGGTCGCAGTACCATCCGACCGTGGGAATGAACCCGGCGGAGCGAGCAGAGTACCTGCTGTCGCACGACCGGGACGAGGCGCCCCGTTTGCCGGGTCTGACGCGTGCGCAAGTCGGGGCAATGGAGGAGGCTCTGGGCTGGATGAGGTTCGTCGACGTCGCGGACCGCAAGCTGGTCGGGTTGGCAATCACTCAGCTGGCGGAGGGGCATAGTCAGGTGTCGTGGCGGCGGCTGCTGAAGCCGATGGGGCTGACGCTGGGGGCCGATGGGCTGCGCATGCGGTACGGGCGGGCGCTGAACCGGATCGCAGTGGCGCTCGATGATGGCGGAAATCCGTGCCTCTCCGCGTCAAGGCCATAAAGTTGCACGTCGTGAACTTTTGTGTGTTCGCCATATAGCTGATTTGGGCCTATTGGAGACCACACTGGGTCGGGCCTTCGGGTACGGCACAGCACCCCTCCCCTGCCCCCTGACCGCGCCCCGTCCAGCCCCGTGCTGCGGCGGGGCGCGGTGCGTTTAGGGGCGAACGATCGGACCGACGTGGGCAGACTGAAGAGCCTGCCGTCTCGGCTCGCATCGCCGGCGTCGCGCCTGGCGTATCTGCCGGATCGGCCGGCGTATGATCGCAACCGCGATCAGCAGCCATGGCGCAAGTGGTACAAGCTGGCGCGATGGCAGAAGTTGCGCATGCACATCCTGAAGCGCGACCTGTTCACATGCCAGTGGCCCGGATGCGGTCGGATCGAGGCGGACACTTCGCTGCTCGTTGCGGACCATCGCCGTCCCCATCGGGGTGACGAGCGTCTGTTCTGGGACGAGCGCAACCTTCAGTGCCTGTGCAAGCCATGCCACGACGGACCGAAGGCGCGCGCGGAAGCCGACGACTTCGGGTGACCCGGGGGGGGGTCTAAACTGGGAGGGGGCCGCGGGACCTAGACCGCATACGATGCCACGCAGGGATTTTTTTCGTCATGGGTGAGGATTTGGGGCGCGATCTGTTTGGCGACCCGGTCCTGCCGCGCTCCGAGGCCCGTGGGCGGCCCGAGCATTCGTGGTCTCTCGCGAATTCGAACAAGGTGCTGATCGCGTTCGCCAAGGGGCTAAGCGTCAAGGATGCGGCCGTAGCGATCGGGGTTTCGGTCCCGACACTGCGCAAACATTATTTTGCCGAGGTCGCCAAGCGGCAGGCAGCACGGGTCCGGATGGAAATGACCCAGCTGTCCCGGCTGAACGACGCCGCGGCGGACGGCAACGTCGCCGCCGAGAAGGAACTGTTCAAGCGGCTCGACAAGGCAGCTCTCGCGGAGCTCGCCGAGCGGGTCGCAGACCGTGGGCATGTGAAGCCGGTTGCGCAGGCCAAGCTGGGCAAGAAGGCGGCCGCCCAGGTGGCGGCCGGGGAAGTCGTCGGCAAGTTCGCACCGCCACCGCCACCTCGGCTCGTTAACTGATGGTCGCCTGGTCGACCGCCTGCACCGACTGGCAGGACCGGATCGTCCAGCGGCGATCACTTATACCGTTCGACCCGCTGTTCCCCGACGAGGCGGCGGCGGCGCTGGCCGTGTTCAAGTCGCTGCACATCGTCGACCTGCCGGGAAAGCCGACGTTCGGCGAGGCTTGCGACCAGTGGGTGTTCGACTTCGTCGCGGCGATCTTCGGGGCGTATGACGCCACGATCGCGCGCCGGCTTATCCGGAAGTTCCTGCTGCTGATCAGCAAGAAGAATTCCAAGTCGACGATCGCGGCCGGGATCATGATCACGGCGCTGATCCGCAACTGGCGGTTCCAGGCCGAGCTGCTGATCCTGGCACCGACGATCGAGGTGGCCGGCAACAGCTTCGACCCGGCAGCCGGCATGGTCCGGCACGACCCGGAACTGAATGCGCTGCTGCAGGTGGTCGATCACCAGCGGTTAATCCGGCATCGGACGACCGAGGCCGAGCTGAAGATCGTCGCGGCGGACAAGGACGTCGTGGGCGGCACGAAGGCCGGCTTCGTCCTGGTCGACGAGCTCTGGCTCTTCGGCAAGCGGGCGCAGGCCAAGGCCATGCTGCGCGAAGCTACCGGTGGCTTGTCGTCCGCTCGCGAAGGGTTCGTCGTCTACCTGACGACGCATAGCGACGAGGAGCCGCGAGGTGTCTTTAAGGATCAGCTCGACCATTTTCGCGGCGTACGCGACGGCTTGATCGACGATCCGACCAGCCTCGGTGTGCTGTACGAATACCCTCCGGCGATGCTGGAGCGGGACGCCTACCTGGAGCCGGCCAACTTCTACGTGACGAACCCGAACATGGGACGGTCGGTGCACGTGGACTGGCTGGAAAGCGAGCTTGCGCAGGAGTTACGCGGTGCCGGCGAAGGGTTGCAGATCTTCCTCGCGAAGCATCTGAACGTGGAGATCGGCACCCGGCTCAGCCGGGACCGCTGGACCGGTGCGGAGTTCTGGGACGGGGCGATCGACCGAAGCATCACGGTCGCGGATCTGATCCGCCGCTGCGAAGTCATCGTCGCCGGGATCGATGGCGGCGGCCTGGACGATCTGTTGGGCCTGTGCCTGATCGGACGCGAGAAGGGCTCGCGGCGCTGGCTGGTCTGGTGTCACGCCTGGGCCTGGTCGATCGTCTGGAAGCGTCGGCAGGACATCGTGACCAAGCTGAACGAGCTGGTCACGGAAGGGTCGCTGACCAGGTGCGACATGGCCGACGAGGCCGTGATCGATCTTGATCGCGAGGAGCTCGACGAGGAGTTGACCGAGGACATCCGCGGCGTCGTCGATATCCTTGCTCAGGTCCGCGACGCCGGTCTGTTTCCTGACAAGGAAGCGATTGGCCTCGATCCGGTGGGCGTCTCGGCGATCGTCGACGAGCTGGCGACACGCGAGTTCGCCGACGAGCAGCTGGCCGCGATCCAGCAGGGCTACAAGCTCAGCAGCGCGGTGAAGGGGTCCGCCCGCAAGCTCGCCGCGCGCACAATGCGTCACGATGGGTCGGCGCTGATGCAGTGGTGTGTCGGCAACGCCAAGATGGAGCCGCGCGGGACCAGCGCGGTCGCCATCGTGAAGTCGTCCCCGGCGGCAAAAATCGATCCGCTCGCCGCGATGTTCAACGCGGTGATTCTGATGACCAGAAACCCGGAAGCCACAGGCGGCTTCATCTACGAAGAAAGGGGCATGTTGATACTCTGATGCTTAGTCCAGACGACTATCGCCGTGCCTCCGAGGGCCGTTACAGCTCCCACAACGGATCGACCGCAATCGCGCCGGTGCCGGGGCGGCCTGCCCCGTCGAACGTGACGGACGGTCGGTTCTTCGGCGACGACACCTGGACGACTCTCGGCGCTGCCCTGCCGGTGGAGGCCAACACGGCCGAGACTGCCGCTCGGGTCGCAGCGGTGTACTTTTGCGTCTCAATCATCGCGGAAGCAGTCGGCAGCTTGTCCCTCGAATTCAAGGATGACAACGGACCGCGAAACGACTTCCCGCTGGCCGACGTACTCGCCTACGAACCGAACCATCTGCAGACCGGCGCGGAATTTTGGGCAGCCATGGCGTTCGCCGCGGTCCTGCGCGGTGAGGCGTTCGCCGAACCTGTCGCCGGCTTCGACGGACTGGAGATCTGGGCGTTGAACCCACTGCGCGTCGTGTCGGAGTGGGGCGAGCGCAGCATGACGGTCAACTATGCTTCCGAGCAAGGGCGGCGGCGTCTCCTGCCGCAACAGCTGTTCTGGTTCACCGGGATCGCCGATGGCGGGTTGCGTCCGCTGGTGCCGTGGAAACAGGCCAAAGGCTCGATCGACTTCCAGCTGGCGCTGGAGGTCGGCGTGCGGTCGTTTTTCCGAAACGATCGACGTCCGTCTGGCATCGTGACGACCGAGCAGAAGCTGACCGACGAGTCCGCTGCCCGCCTCAAGGAAGGCGTCGAGCGCTGGAAGCGCGGTGGAACGCCGGTGTTTGAGCAGGGCGTCAAGTATGACGCAATTGCCAGCAAGAACACCGACGCCCAGGTCGTCGAGCTTATCAAGCAGCGCACGCTGGAGATGGCGCGATACTGGCGCATTCCCCGATCGATGATCGGGGATGATGACGGCAACGCCGGTAACAATGAGCAGGACACCCGATCCTTCGTGAACTGGGCGTTGCGGCCGCTGACCCGGCGGATCGAGCAGGCCATCACCGTTCGCATGCTGCCGCCGGATCTGCGCGCTGCCGGCGTCCGCGCGAAGTTCAATCTGGACAGCATGTTGCGTGGCGACTCCGCGACGCAGTGGAAGAACGCGGTGCTGGCGCGGACCGCGTCGATTCTCAGCACGAACGAGCTGCGGACCGGCTGGTTTGGCCTGGCTCGTATCGAAGAACCATGGGCGGACGATCCGCGGACTGCGCTGAACAGCAACCGAGCAGCCGACACGCTGACCGGCGGCGGTACTGCCCCTCAGGACAAGGTAGAGTGACGATGGACCGGTTTCTCGCCACATCCGCCCTATGGGCGATGCATCCCGCTTTCCTGGACGCGGAACTGAAGAGCGGCTCGATCGATGCCATGCTGCCGGACTCGGTCCGCCAGCTGGCGACGGTTATGGGCGGCGGGCAGCAGGCTGCCAAGCCGGCCGATCCGATCCGGGAGGGTTCCACGCTGATCCTTCCCGTCGTCGGAACGCTCGCGCCGCAGGGGCTGTACGGCAGGACCTATTACAATGTCCTGGCGGACCAGGTTCGCGATGCGGCGGCCGACGACAAGATCGGTGCGATCGTGCTCTCGATCCGGTCCCCAGGCGGATACGTGTGGGGCTGCGCGGAAGCTGGTGACGCGATCTACGAAGCACGATCGGTCAAGCCGATCGTCGCCGTCGCCGATCCCTATTGCTTCTCGGCGGCTTACTGGCTGGGGACGCAGGCGAGTGCGTTCTACTGCACGACCAGCGGTGAGGTCGGCTCGGTCGGCGTGCGGTCCGGACATACCGACATGTCCGGGTTCGAGAGCAAGATCGGCATGGTCACCACGTTGATCGCATCGTCGCCCGACAAGATCGCCGGGCATCCGTATGCGGCGCTGAGCGACGAAGATCGCGCGGAGATCCAGGCGTCGGTCGACGAGTCGAACGTCGCCTTTGCATCGGCGATCGCGCGGGGTCGCGGCATGAAGGCGGGCGATGTCGCCAAGGTCCACGGCACGGGCAAGACGTTCTCAGCACCGGCCGCGCTCGCGAACGGCGCGATCGATGGGATCGCGACGCTTCGCGACGTCGTCGCGCAGTACAATACCAGCCGTGCCCGGTTGTCGCTGATGCGACGGCAGGTGGCCGCAATGGAGATGGCTCTGACCATCTGACGAGATCCTCCCCGAACGGGGAAGACGGTCGAGCCGCTGTGGTTCGATCGATGTGGGCGCACGCCCAATCACAAAGTGAAGGAAAGCATCATGAACCTTGCGGTTCTGAAGGCGGAGGCGCGTGCGACCGCTCAGCGGCAGCAGACGCGTCTCCAGGCAGCGATCGACGAAAATCGCGATCTGACTGCCGAGGAGGAAACGGCAGACGCGGACGACAAGGCAAAACTGGCGCGCCTGACCGCGCAGATCGCTCGTGCCGAAGAGGCGATGTCCGCCGCGGCTGCGATCGGTTCGGCACCGGCGCAGACGCCGCCCGCAACCGCGCCGCCCGTCGGTACGGTGCCCGCGCAGCCGCGCGCCGCGCTCGACAGCGGCGGCTTCCGCGACATGGCCGACTTCGCACAGGCAGTTCGTTGCGCCAACCCGCAGGCCGGCCAGGGCTTCCGGATGGATGATCGCCTCGCCGCTCCGGCGAACGTCCATATGGAAGGCGGCGACGAGATGGGCAGCTATCTCGTGCCACCCGAGTTCCGGCAGCAGATCACGGACCTCGTCTTCGGCGACGGCAATGATCCCATCATGGATCTGATCCAGCCGGAAGCGACCGGATCCAACCGCGTCGTCGGCCTCGGCGACGAGACGACGCCGTGGGGCAGCACGGGGGTGAAGGCGTTCTGGCGAGCCGAGGCCGAGCAGATGCGCCCCACCCGCGCGCAGCTGACGCCACGCGAAACTAAGCTCAACGAGATCTACGCCTTCGTGCTAGCGACCGAAGAGCTCCTGCAGGATGCACCGCGCGTGGCCGGCCTGCTGACTCGTCACGCTTCCGCTGCGATCCGCTGGACCGTCGCCGAGGCGTTCATGTTCGGCGACGGTATCGAGAAGCCGCTCGGCTGGATGGCGGCTCCCGCAACGATTACGATCGCGAAGGAAGTCGGGCAGGCGGCTATGTCCCTTACGCGCCGGAACTTCTTCCAGATGTACTCGCGCATGATCATGCCCAGCCAGGCCACCTGGCTGATGAACAGCGAGGCGGTCGAGGCGCTGGCCGACCTGAATGACGAAGCGAAGCGGCCGGTGTGGCTGGAGAGCTTCCACGACAGCCCCGGCGGCGCGATCCTCGGTCGGCCGGTGATCTTCAACGAACATTCGCCGTCCGTCGGTCAGCGGGGTGACGTCCAGTTCGTCAACCCGAACGGATACGAAGCCTTCCGGCGCCAGAATGCGGCGACGTTCGCCGAGTCCATCCACCTCTACTTCGACTACGCCCTGACCGCGTATCGCTGGATGTTCCGCATCGGCGGACAGCCGGTGCTGTCGAAGCCGGTTCAGATGCCGAAGAGCAACCGGACCAAGTCCCACTTCGTCACGCTCGCCGAGCGCGCCTGACCCCTTCCGAGGAGAAACGACGATGTACCATAATCTCAACCTGTCCTCGCGGGTTGCCGTGCTCGGAGGCATCAGCCCCCGCGCCGCGGCGGTCGGCACGGTCAGCACGCCTTGGATGGATATGCAGATGCTGTTCACCGCCATGGCGATCCTCAGCATCGGTGCCTTCGGCGCCGGTGCCACGGTCGATGCCCAGATCGAGCAGGCGACGGATGCAAACGGGGCGAACGCCAAGCCGATCCCCGGCAGCCAGATCACCCAGCTTTTGGCGGCAGGCGGGAATGACCGTCAGGCGCAGATCGACCTGCGGCAAGAGGACTTCGATCGCAACGCCGGCTTCCGCTTCTTCCGCCTGACCGTGACGGTCGGCGGGGCGGCGACCCAGCTGGCTGCCTCGCTGATCGGGGCGGACTTCCGCGCCGGCAGCGGCACCCGCAACGCTGCGACCACGGTCGCGCAGACCGTCGGCTGAGGAGGCCCCCATGATCGAGTTCCTTCAGGACTACACCACCGAAGCGCTTCCCCCTGAGCGCTTCACCCAAGGCCAGCAGGTCGAGCGGTCGGAAGCAAGCGAGCGCTATTTCGTCGGTCGCGGCCTTGCCGGCTACGTCGTCGACGAAAAGCTGGTCGACGCCGATCACCGGCCGATCGTCACGCAGACCGTGACGATCGAGATCGTCGAGCCGGGCAATCGCCGTGGCGACCTGGCCGTGCGTGCCGGGGAAGTCATGACGGGTCAGCCGCCGCGTGCGACCTCCGGTCCGGGCGTGCCGTTCGTCGAGCCGGAAGCGGGTGTCGCGGGCAGTCCGGCGGTCGTGCTGGAAGCCGAGGTCGAACGGCTGAAGGGTGCGCTTTCGACCGGCGATGATCTGTTCCGCGAGATGAACAACTCGCACGTCGAGACGAACGGCACGCTGCGCGCCGATGTCGAGCGGCTAACCGGCGACCTGGCGGATGCCAAGTCGAAGGGCGAGACGGCGACGAACGACCTGCAGGCCCTTCGCGAACAGCATGACGCGCTGATCGCGAAGCACGACGAGGCAGTCGTCGAGCGGGATCGTCGCGATGAACGGATCGCCGAGCTGGAACGTCAGCTGGAGGCGAAGGCCGCGCCGGCCGACGCTTCCGGCAAGCCCAGCGCGCGCGGCAAGTAAGGGAGACGGGGCGGTGGCCAAGATCATGTCCGCCGCCCCGATCGACGCGGCGGCTGTCCTGCCGAACGTGCTGATCGATCAGTATGTGAAACCGGCTGGTGCTCAGACGGCGCTGCTCGACGCCTTTCGCAAGACGGCGATCGACTGGATCGAGGGGCATACCGCCAAGTCGCTCGCGCGGCGCCAGTGGACGGCGGCGTTCGACGGGTTCGGTGAAGCGTTGCTGCTGCCGCGCGAGCCCGTGCGGAGTGTCGTGGCCGTCGACTATGTCGACCTCGCGGGTGCAACCGTCGTCGGCGGTAGTTTCTGGCAGCAGGACGGATCGCAGATCGGCCCTAGTGCCAACGGCCGCTGGCCCGCCGCGTCGACCGCGCGAGGATCGGTGCTGGTGACCTTCGAGGCCGGTTTCGACGACGTCGGGAGCGAGGCGCCCGGCCTGCAGGTCGCGACGCTGATGCTGGTGAAGCATCTGTATGACGGTGGCTCGCTCAAGGATGTGCCGGACACGGTCCTGATGCTGGTCGACGAACCGCATCGTACGCCGGTGATGGCCTGATGCTGATCGATGCGCGGCATCTGGATCGTCAGATCACGTTCCAGCGCAAGGTCGCCGCCACAGGCTTCGCAAGCGCCGGGACCGAGCGGTGGGAAGACGTCGCGACGGGTGTCTGGGCCCAGGTGCGCGAGCTGCTGCCCAGCCGGGCGGAAAAGGTGGCGGACGGGCTGTCCATCGCCAACCGCCCCGCACGGATCCGTCTGCGGTGGAGAGACGACATTACGGCGGACATGCGGATTCTGCACGGGACGCGCGTGATGCAGATCATCGCTGGCCCGGTCGAACTGGGGCGGCGAGACGGCATCGAATTGATGGTCGAAGACTATTCCACCACGGGAGGCAGTTCATGACGCCAGTGACAAAGTTCGGGCGGCGCTCCCTGATGCGCGGCATGACCCTGCAAATGAAGGTGACCGGGCAGGCGCGAATGCGCGTCTGTATCTGGATCGGGGTGCGGCTCCTGCACCTGGCGAGCATTGTCATGGGACCGAAGGCGGTCATCGCTGTCGAGTTGCGTGGTCCCGAATGACGGCCACCATGCGTGGCGGCGCGGATCTCAGCGCCTTCCTTTCCTCCCTACCTTCGAACATCGAGCGCAACGTCCTGCGCAGCGCCCTGAAGGCCGGCGCGGACGTGATCGCGGAGGGCGCGCGCGAAGAGTGCCGCTCGTCCGAAGTCCGCGCCTCGATCGGTACGACGAGCCGCTCCGAAAAAGGCATCGTGACGGCGAAGGTCCAGACCAAGGGCGAAGGCGCGTTCATGGCGCCGTGGCTGGAGTTCGGGACCGACCCCCACTTCATCAGCGTCGACGACGATCAGACCGGCGGCAAGACTGTGCGGCGCATCAACCTGGAGGCGAAGCGCGGGTCGTTGGTCATCGGCGGCATGTTCGTCGGCTCGACGGTCTATCACCCCGGCGCCCGGCCCTACCCGTTCATGCGACCAGCGGTGGACACGCGCGAGACCGCGGCGATCGCGGCGATCAGCGCGCATATCGCGGGCAAGATGACGCGGGCCGGGATCGAGACGCCCGTCCCTGAGGATCCGGCGGAATGAGCGGTGTCCTGATCGCTGGCGAGTTGCTGACGGGCTTCGAGCCGCTCACGACGCTGGTGCCCGTCGACCAGCTCAAGGCGTGGGTGCTGCCGCAGGGCACGCCCGTCCCGTCGCTGGTCGCGACGTGCATCAGTCGGACGAAGGTCCAGTTTCTCGCCGCGGAGAGCGTCTGGCTGATGACGGAGCGGGTCCAGCTGACTGCGCGAGCCGCGAGCGGCTTGGCGCGCGCAGCCATCCTCCGCGCCGCGGAGCGCGCCTGTGCGGACCGTACCGGCACGATCGCCGGATTTGACCAGGTCGCGGTGTTGTTCGCCGGTGCCGGACCCGACTTCATGAATGACGCGGCCGACATCTTCATGGGCAGCATCGACCTGCGCATCAGCTTTAACGAACCCGCCTGACCCTTCCAGCTTACCGGAGACGAGCATGACGATCCCGAAAAAGAACGCGTTCGCGCTGCAGCCGATCACGCACGGTGACGACGCGTTCGCGCAGAAGGCCGTGATCCTCGGCATGGATGCCGGGCAGTTCGGCGACTGGAAGCTGGCAGGGCTGGTGCGCGAGGCGACCCCGGAAGAGGTTGCGGAGACCAAGGGCGAGAAGCCGGCACCGGCCAAGCCCCGCCCGAAGTCCCGGTCGAAGCCGAAAATGGCCGCCTAAGCAGGTTCAGCAGCAAGGCGAGATGGCATGACCAGTACGACCTCCGCCGGCACCACACTGGCGCTCTCGGCAGCGATGCCGACATTGCTGGACGCGGCCGGCTACAGCGCCCTGTCGTTCACGACAATCGGCGGGGTCGAGAGCATCTCCGCTTTCGGTCCACAGTCGGCCGTCAATACCTTCCAACCGCTCGCCGGCGGACAGCAGAAGCACAAGGGTCCGGTGAATTTCGGGTCGCTGCAGCTGCCCATCGCGGTTGATAAGGCGGACGCCGGCCAGGCGCTGCTGCGCGTGTTTGCTGAGCCGGATAACAACGGCCAGGCATCGTTCCGCGTAACCCTGCCGAACGGCGACCAGCGGTACTTCCGCGGTCGCGTGTTCGGCTCGCCGGAGACCGTTGGTTCGGCGACAAATGTGCTGATGATGACGGCTACGGTTGAGATCGTCACGCGACCGATCGCAACGGGGGCAGGCAACGTCTTCCCCCCCAACGCCCTATCCCTAGACGGCACGGACGCCATGATCCTCTCCCTGGACGGCACCGATGCTGGCATTCTCGTATTGGAGGCCGCGTGATGGCATACGTTAACTTGCAGAACATGTCCGCTGCCGAGAAGGCGTTGCTTCAGGCGGGGATCGCGGCGGCTGGTGGGGATGCGGCGATGCGCGACACTTCGCTGCCTTTGAACCGACTGAAAAGTCACCTTCTGCGGTTCGGTCTTAGTCCACAACTGCCGACCGTTATGCCGGTGGTCAACGGATTCCCCACGGTCACGGTGGGCACCATCGGTCAAGCACCGTTTGTCGGCGCAACGTCGGTGAACCGCTATCTCAAAGACAATGTCGGGGAAAAATGGTTCTCCATGTCCCGAGGCCGCGACGCTTGGCCCTACACTTTCACTTACAACGGAATCGACTACTACAACGGGCCACCCGGTGCGACCGAGACGACCAGCTTGGCGGCCATCGGCATGATCCACGACGGGCGTTTTCTCGGCGTTTATTCCCGCTGGAACGATCAAGTTCAGATGATCGTGGACGGACAGTTTGTCACGACGCCGTTTATTAGTCTTGGAGCCGGGACCGGTGCGCAGGGTAAGCCTTTGGTCGTCGATTTCGGTTCAAGCGCTCGGCGTTCCATAATTTACCTCACCCGCACCTCCGGGTTCGCGGGCTTCCGCATTGGGGCGGGTGACACGCTTGAGCCGCTGGATCTCAGCCAGACGCCGCGCATGTCGATGCTGTCCGACAGCTACGGAGGGTCCACGTCCCGCGACATCCCCGGTGGTGGCAACTTTGGCAACGCGGCCGTCCGTCTCGGCATTTACGATTTCTCCCAATCTCCCGGCGGAGGCTCGGGCTACATTACGCTTGGAACCGGCGGAAAGGTGTTCGGAGAAGCCAGCCGCGTTGCCGCGATGGTCGCCGGTAGCCCAGACTTGGTTTACGTCTCGGGCGGCGTCAATGACGGCATACCTGGGATCGGAGAAGCCGCCGCCGCCTTGTTCACCCAGCTTCGCGAGGCCCTGCCTAAGGCAGTTATTGCGGTACAGGCCCCTTGGTCGCCCAATGGCGAGAACATCGATAGTGCCATTCAGAAGCGGGACCTTATCTTCGCCGCTGCACGGGCGCTGCCTGGGCCATGGGTGCTGATCAATAGCCTGGCCGGCACTTGGGAGAACTCGTCCGGCAGAACGGGACGCGCAGGCAACGCCCCGTGGCAGACCGGAGACGGTCGTGGCGTGTCCTTCACAACCGCACTTGACGCCGCGACGGCTGGGACCCTTACAAGCGGCTGGAACGGCGGGAGCGGTAGCCGGAAGATCCTGTTCGACGACGGGTCGGTTCGTGATGTCGTTATGACTGCTGGATCGGCGGCTGTAACTTGGACAGGAGCGGTCAGCCACAGCGCGGGAGCCCTCGCGACCGCCTACACCAGCGTGGCGGGAAACAGCCGCTACATCTCGGACGGCACGCACTACGGGTCGGAAGGTAACAACTATGGCGGCGGCTCGCAGGCCACCGCTTTGCGCGCCGCCATTCTGGCAATCGCCGTCTAACCCCCACCCCCTACTCACCCCCCCCGCGACGGCGGCAGATGTGGGGGGGTAGCAGCCTCGCTCAGTAGCGACCTGTTCCCAGTTTCTTGGCCCTGACGCTTCGCGCTCGGGTGCCTCACCCCTTTTGCCCGCCGGGCGAAAACCCCCGCTGTTGCGGGTCATCACCATGGAGAAATATCATGCCAAGTTCGACTTCGGCGGGCACGACGATGGGCGTGTCCGTCGCCGCACCTGCGACCATGGACGCGGCCGGCTATGCCGCGCTGACGTACACCACGATCGGCGGCGTCGAGAGCATTCCCGCTTTCGGCGCGACCAGCGCCGTCAACAGCTTCCAGCCGCTGAACGGGCCACAGGAGAAGCACAAGGGTCCGGTCAACTACGGCTCGCTCCAGATCCCGATGGCAACCGACAAGGCGGACGCCGGTCAGACGATCATGGGCACGCTGGGCGAGCCCGACAACAACGCGATGGGCTCGTTCATCGTGACGTTCCCGAACGGCGACAAGCGGTACTTCCGCGGCCGCGTGTTCGGCTCCCCGGAGACCGTCGGCAGCGCAACCAACGTGCTGATGACCAACGCGACCGTCGAGATCAACACGAAGGTCGTGAAGGTCAACGCGGCCTAACCCCCTTCCCGAGATCCGGCGCCCGCGACGCCGGCATCCCCCTCATGTGTCGATCCGGTCCGCTGTCGCGGGTCTGGGCCGGGTCGACGCACCATCCTCCCGCGAAGGACGCATCCATGGACATCACCCGTTACAAGCCCGCCCCCACCTCGTTCATGCACCTTAAGAGCCCGGACGAAGAGGAGCCGATGTTCGAGACGATCGACGGCGCGAAGGAAGCGGTCGGCATCACGTTCCACAGCGCCGGCAGCCCGGCCTATGAGGCAGCGGTCGCGAAGCGGACGAACCGCTCGCTCGTCCGCAGCAAGAAGAAGGCGGAGCTGACCGCCGACTTGCTGCGCGCCGACACCGTCAACTTCCTGACCGACGTCACCGTGTCGTTCCACCATCTCGATTATCCGCCGGCCGATGGCGCGATCGGCGAGGATCTGTTCCGCGCCCTCTACGCCGACCGTGAATATGGCTGGGTCGTCGAGCAGGCGAACGCCCACCTGGGCGACTGGTCGAATTTTACGAAGGGCTCGGCGAAGAGCTGAGCCTCTACGTCCGTCAGGTCGCCTGGCTGCTTGCCATCCCCCGGTGGAAGGATGGCAGCGGCAAGGAGACGAGGCTGCCGGCGCGGATGGAAGGCTACAAGGCCCGCAAGGTCGATCCGCCGCTGCCGCCCCTCACCGCCCGTCACGTGTTCGACTGGCTGATGGAGGTCGGCCCGGCGGATGTCGGCGCCATGGGGCAGGTCCCGCTCGGCTGGTCGACCATCCGGGACTGGGCGGACGGTACGTTCCAGCAGCTGTCCGCGTGGGAGTTCCGGACCCTGCGGAAGCTGTCCGCCGAATATCTCGCCGAACTGAGCGCCGCCGAGGATCGCAACAGACCCGCGCCCTGGTCGCCGGGTCGTGCCGACATCGATCCCAAAACCCAAGAGCAGCAGCTGCGCGCCGTGCTTGGCTAGGGAACAAGTTTCGGCACACTCGTCAGCTTACCGTCACTGTCGAAAGGCAACGCGATCGCGCGCGAACTCGCTCCCAACATTGAGCCGGTGGAGTGAACCCAGGTCAGCCTCTGCTCTCCCGTCGCCGTGGTCACCGACTGATTTGGTTTCCCGAGTAAAGCAACGACGTCAGCCTTCGACATGCCAACAGCCAGGCGGGCGACATTTGCATCTTTGTAGTTGGTTCCCACTGAAACACACCCGGCGAGAAGTAGCGCGAAGCCGCTGACAAATAGACCTTTCATACCAACCCCAACCTCTACGCTCCGAACGGCACCTTGCCGGCCGGCCGGCACGCTATGCGACCGGCCAGCGAGAGTCGATCAGGCACTGGAGATCCGCATGGGCCAAAAAATTGCCTCGCTCGAGATCGAGCTCGCCATGGCAACAGGCGGAGCTATGTCCGATCTCAACCGCTTCGGCGGTGTCGTGGACAAGGTCAGCGCGCAGGCGATCCGCGACCTGGACCGGATCGATGCCGCGACCAAAGGCGTCGGTGACATGACCCCGGCGACCGAGAAGATGGTGCGGTTCGCCGAGCAGACGGCCAAGTCGGCGATCGCGGCCGCGCGTGAGCTGAACCGTATCGAGCAGGCCGGCGAGCGCATGGCGGCCTCGCTCGAACGGCAGGCGTCGGTGTTCGGCAAGACTACGTCTGAAATCCGACAGATGAAAGCGGCGGCCGCCGCGCTCGCCGCGGAGCAGGCCGGCCAGATCGAACTGGCGGGACGGATCCGCGCGGCCGAACAGCAGCTGTACGACGCGGAGTTCGCCGCGATGCGGAAGGCCGGCCAGGCGGCGGACGCGCTGGCGGAAGACCGGGCAGCCGCAGCGGCGCAAGCCGTGGCGGCAGCCGAGCGCGAGGCGACCGCCACGCGCGAGGCGGCGCACGCCTACGACCTGTTCAACGCCAAGGTGCGCGAAGGCGTAGCTGCGATGAAAGAGGCCGATGCCGCCACCGCGTCCAGCAAGCGCGAGGCCGATGCCCTTGCCACGCGCGACGCCGCGATCGCGTACAAACTATTCGAAGAGCGGGTCCGGTCGGGCGCGCAGGCTATGCGCGAGATGCAATCGGCCGAGGAGGCCCGGGCCCGTTCCTCGTCTGCCGCCGCGGTCACGCGCGAGGCTGAAGCGCACAAGCGGCTCGCCGACGAGGTGCGCGGGTCGCATGATGCGCAGATGGCGGACGCCGCGGCGGCCGAGCGGCTCCGCGCGTCGACCGACCCCCTCTACGCCGCGACCAAGCGGCTGAACGACGAGATCGCGGAGTCGACCCGACTGTATCGGACCGGGGCCACGGCGCCGGCGGAATATGCGCGCCAGCAGCAGGTCTTGGCCGGTCGGATCGAGGAAGTGCGCCGCTCGCATGATGCCAGCGCGACGTCTGCCCGGCGCGGTGCCGGCAGCATGGCGCAGCTGTCCTACCAGATCAACGACGTGGCCACGATGGCGGCCATGGGCGCCCCGCCCTTCCAGATCTTCGCAAGCCAGATCGGTCAGATTTTTCAGGTCGCGCAGCAGGCCGAGGGCGGGATGAAGGGTTTTGCCAAGCAGGTCGGTGGCCTGGCACTCGTGGCCGCGCCGTATGT
>NZ_JBHUGS010000003.1:0-553696 GCF_042682045.1 Sphingomonas arantia | reverse complement strand
CGCGGCGATCTTGGACTGAGGTTGCGACACCCCGGCGCTCCGTGGCTGCAAGGACGCTCGCCCCGAGCGCGGGAAAGCTCCCTCAGCTAAGGTGAACCTGAACTCGTACGCCTGAGCGAGCCTTCGGCAAGCAACTGCCGCGACGAGGGTCCTAGCCGCTGCTTCGCCTGCCCTCCGTGGTCGGATCGATACGGCCGGACCCATACGCGGCCCGCTCGCCACTAGCGCCGCAGGCGTGGGATCTCATCCTTTCCGTGCCGCGTGTTCGGCCCGGCGTCTCGTTCGTACCCACATGCGGGCTTCTCGCTGCCGCTGAGGCGGCTTGCGGGCAGCCGCGTTCTGCCAGCAGCACGGGCCGCGCTGGCCGTTGCTGGCCGTTCGGCCCAGCCCGTCTCGGCACTTAGTCCTAGGCGCGTCGTTCGGACGTTCAAACTGTCGAGCGGGACTTATGCGCTCACGGCCACGGCGGTCGAGACAAGGGTTCGGCTCCCGGCCCATCGGTGTTTGGGCTGTTGCTCCGCTTGGCTGGACGCAACGGAACGCAAGGACAGCGCAGACGTCGCGCAGGGATCCGCAGCGCCATGTCAGGAGTGGTCTGGGTTCTGATGGGTCTATGGGTCCGTGGTTTAGCCAGTAGTAGGCGTAGTGGGAGCCATGCCTCGGTTTCTTAGGGTGTCACTCAGCCTGCCAGTCTAGCGGACGTCACGTGGCGCCCAGGGTCAGCGTCGCGAGGAGGCCGCCTTCGGGGTGGGTGGCGAGGGTCAGGGTGGCGCCGGTCGCGGTGGCCTGGGCACGGGCGATGGTCAGGCCGATGCCGGTGCCGTCGCCGCTCGATCGGGAGACGTCGGCGCGGACGAACGGGTCGAACGCGCAGGCGAGCATCGTGTCGCTCATGCCGGGGCCATGGTCGCGCACGGTGACGATCACGGTCCTGCCCGCGCGGCGGCATGCGATGTCGGCGTCGCCACCATATTTGATTGCGTTGTCGATCAGGTTCGACAGGCAGCGGGTGAGGGCGTCCGGGCGCACGCGTACCAGCGCGCTGCAACCGTCGACGAAGCGGACGGCGTGGCCGAACTCTGCGGCATCGTCGGCGAGACTGGACAGCAGCGAGTCGAGATCGACCATCGACCAGTCCTCGACGCTGTCCCCGCTGCGCGCGAGATCGAGGCCGCGTTTTAGCATCGCCAGCGTGGCCGACAGATCGGCGACCAGCCGGTCGCGCAGCATTTCGTCCTCGACCTGTTCCAGGCGGAGCCGCAGGCGGGTGAGCGGGGTTTGGAGATCGTGGCTGATCGCGGCCAGCATGCGGGTGCGTTCGCGTAAGCCGGCGCGGACCCGTTCCTGCATGAGGTTGAATGTCGCAAGCGCGGCGCGGACGTCGCTGGGCCCGGTTTCGAGTACCGGTTCGGCGTCGATCGATCCGGCGAAGGCATCGGCGGCGGCGGACAGGCGACGCAGCGGACTGGTCGCCAGCGCCGCCACGAGGAGCGAGAGTGCGATGGCGGCGGTGGCGACGAGCAGGAGAAACACCGTGTCGGTCGACCAGCTTGGCGGCAAGGGCAGTCGGGGGAGGGCGACGGCGACAGCCAGCGGCCGGCCGTCCATCCGGAACCGGACCAGCCAGCAATCCGGCAGTATCGGGGGGGCAAAACCCGCCGCGCGCGGCCGCCCCCAGAAGGGATCGTTGCTCAGGCAGACACTGGCCGGTGCGCGTCCGACCGTCGGCTGCATGGCGGTTCCGATGCGCGCGGCGAGCATCCCGGTGAGATCCTCGTCCCGGACGGTCGCCGGTATCGGCCGTTTGTCGATCAGGCGCGCGCCCACGAGGCGATTGTCGCGCAGGCCGGCGAGCGTACCCGCGCGATCGCGGTGAAGCCGGTCGATGACGTCGACCGTGCTGGCGATCACGCGCTCGTTGCGCAGGCGGTGAAACTCGGCACGCCGACCCTGTTCGGCGAGCAGCAAGGCCCCGAACAGCGCGAGCGAGATGCCCACCGACAGGATCAGCGCGATCCTGCCCGCGAGCGATGCCGTGAACCGCACGAGCCGGGTGATCGGGTGCGTCATTCGAACCGGACCGTTGCGGCGAGCATGTAGCCCTGACCGCGCACGGTCAGGATCAGGTCATCGCCGTCGGGGCGCAGTTTCTGGCGCAGTCGGCTGATCTGGTTGTCGATCGTCCGGTCATAGGCGGCGGTGGCGGCGCGGGCGGGGAACAGCGCCTCGCGCGAAAGCGGCCGCCCGGCGGACTGAACGAGGCGGGAAAGCATGTCGAACTCCGCGGTCGACAGCATCACGACGCTGTCGCCGGGGGCGAGCAAGCGGCGTTTGGTCAGGTCGAGCCGCCAGCGGCCGAACAGCGCGTTGCGTGGGCCCCCGACCGCGCCGGCATCGCGCGCGCCGCGCCGGAGCAGGTTGCGGACCCGCGCGGTCAGCTCGCGCGGCTCGAATGGTTTGGTCAGGTAATCGTCGGCCCCGAGTTCGAGGCCGAGGACGCGGTCGATCGCGCTGTCGCGTGCGGTGACCATGATGATCGCGCCTTCGTAGCCCTCGGCCCGCAGTTCGCGGCACAATGTCAGCCCGTCGCCGTCGGGCAGGCCGAGGTCGAGGACGATGAGGTCGACGATGCCGGCGGCGAGCACCGCGCGGATGCCGGCGACGTCGCCCGCCGGGGTCAGGCGATATCCCTCCCGCATCAGCTGCGCGGTCACCAGGTCGCGGATGTCGGCATCGTCGTCGGCGATCAGCAGGTGCGGACGATCGGTGGGAGTGGTCGTGGTCATTCCGATTCCGCGCGGTTCGGGCCGCAGGTGGCCGCCGCCGATGGAGCATAGGTGAGCGCCACGCGCATGCACAGTAGTGCGAGGCGTCGATGCGCGTCACACGATCTGAGGCATTGGGCGTTGATCGCCCGGGCGATCTCCTGCGCCGATCGGTGGGACCAGTAGCGAAACTCGTGCGCGTCCATCGCCGGCGGGTCGAGTTCGTCGACCGTCACAATGTGTCGTCCGACCCGATCGCCTGGTAGAGCGTCACGCGGTTGACGAGGTCGGTCAGCGTGGCGGTGATCGCGGTCTGCCGCGCGGAATAGAGCGTACGTTGCGCTACCAATGTGGTCAGGAAACTGTCCGTGCCCTCGCGGTAGCGCGCCTCGCTGATCCGGTAGCTGGTCTGCGCGGCGGTCACGAGATCGGCCTGGGCGCGGCGCTGACGATCGATCGTGCCGCGCCGGGCAAGGCCGTCGGCGACGTCGCGATAGGCGGTCTGCGCCGCCTTGCGGTAGGTGGCGAGATAGTAATCGACCTGGGCGCGGGCATAGTCGAGGTTGCCGCGGTTGGTACCGCCGAGGATTGGGATGCTGGCCGACGGCGTCGTCGTCCAGGTCGCGCCCGAGAACAGGCCGGTCAGCGCCGTGCTGGCCAGACCCAGCACGCTGGTAAGCGAGATCGTCGGGAAGAAGGCGGCGCGCGCGGCGCCGACATCGGCGTTGGCGCTCTTCAGCTGATGCTCCGCCTCCACCACGTCGGGGCGGTCGAGCAGCACGGTCGAGGAGAGTCCGGCGGGGACGTTGGCGATCGCGGGATCGAGCGCGGCGAGACCGGCGGGGAGCAGGGCGTCCTCGACGGGGCCGCCGACCAGCAGTTCGAGCGCGTTGCGATCCTGCGCGACCTGGGTCGTGCGCTGCGCCGCGTCGGCCTGCGCCTGGGCGAGCAAGGTGCGGGCGTCCGCGACGTCGGCGCCGTTCACCAGCCCGGTATCGTGCAGTTCCTCGTTCAGCCGGACCGTCCGCGCGCTGCTCTGCACCTGATCCTGCGACACGGTCAGCAGGTCGCGGTCCGCGGCGAGCGTGAGATAGGCGCTGGCCGTTTCGGTCACGACGGTGAAGCGCGTCGAGCGGGCGCCGCTCTGCGTGCCGAGATAGGTTTCGAACGCGGCCTGCGACAGGTTCTTCTGACGACCGAACAGATCGAGTTCGAAGCCGCTGATCCCCACATTGCCGGAGAACAGCGAGCCGGACCCCGATGTCGCGGTGCCGCCGCCCACCGCCTGGCTGAGCGCCGCGCTGCCGTCCGCCGAAAGCGTGGGGAGCTGGGCGGACCGCTGCACGCGGTACAGCGCGCGGGCGGAGGCGACGTTGGCGACGGCGGCGGCGAGATCCTGGTTGTTCGCCAGCGCGCGTTCGATGACGGCGCGGAGCTTTGTGTCGCGGACCAGCGAGCGCCACGGCATCCCGGCCTTGCCCGCGGCGGCGGGGGCGTAGGCGGCACCCGACGGCCATCCCTGCGGCACGGATTGCGAGACCGACCGGACATAGGTCGGTGCCAGATTGCAGGCAGTGAGCGCGCTCGCCCCCAGCATCAGCAGTGCGGTACGCAGGCGGATCATGCCGCGGTCTCCTTGCGGCCATGGAACAGTTTCGCGACGACGACGAAGAACAGCGGGACGTAGAAGATGGCCAGCACCGTCGCGGTCAGCATGCCGCCGATCACCGCGGTGCCGATCGCGATGCGGCTGTTGGCGCCAGCACCACTGGCGACCGCGAGCGGGAACACGCCGAAGATGAACGCCAGGCTGGTCATCAGGATCGGGCGCAGCCGGGTGCGTGCCGCCTCCAGCGCCGCATCGACGACATCCTTGCCGGCGCGGCGGGCTTCCTCGGCAAACTCGACGATGAGGATCGCGTTCTTGGCGGCGAGACCGATCGTCGTGATGAGCCCGACCTGGAAATAGATGTCGTTGTCCAGCCCGCGCAGCGTCACCGCGAGCACCGCACCGATGATGCCGAGCGGCAGAACGAGCAGCACAGCGATCGGCACCGACCAGCTTTCGTAGAGCGCGGCGAGGCACAGGAAGACGATCAGGATCGACAGGCCGTAGAGCATCGGCGCCTGTCCGCTGGCCTGCTGTTCCTGGAACGACAGGCCCGCCCAGGCATAGCCGGTGCCGGGTGCGAGTTCCTTCTGGAGCTTCACCATCTCGGTCATCGCGGCGCCCGAGCTGCCGCCCGCGGCGGGCTCGCCCTGGATTTCGTAGGAAGAGCGGCCGTTGAAGCGCGCGACGCTGTTGGGTCCCTTTTCCCACGACAGCGTCGCGATGGAGGAAAAAGGCGCCATCGTGCCGTCCGCGGTGCGGATGAACCAGCCGTCGAGATCGTCCGGCAGCATGCGGTAGGGGGCGTCCGACTGCATATAGACGCGCTTCACGCGACCGCGATCGACGAAGTCGTTGACGTAGACGCCGCCCCACGCGCTCGACAGCACGTTGGTCACGTTGGCCTCCGTCAGGCCGAGCACGGCGAGCTTCGCGTCGTCGAGCGTGACGCGCAGCTGCGGCGTATCCGGCAGCGTGGATGCGCGGACGCGGGCGAGCTTGGGGTCCTTGTTCGCCGCGGCGATCAGCTTGTCGCGGAGCGCCACGAAGGCATCGCGGCTGAGCCCGCTGGTGTTGGTCAGTTCGAAGGTGAAGCCGTTCGACTGGCCGAGGCCCGAGATCGCCGGCGGGGTCAGCGGAATGACGGTCGCGTCGCGGATCGTGCCGAATTCCTTCATCGCGCGGCCGTTGAGCGCGTCCGCGCTCTGGTCGGCCTTCTTGCGGTCCTCGAACGGGGCCAGGCTGGCGAAGGCCATGCCGGCATTCTGGCCCGATCCGCTGAACCCGAAACCGGTGATGCTGAACGCGTTGGCGACGGTCGCCTTCTCCTTGGTGGAATAGTAGGCCTGGATCTTGTCGCGCACGGCCTCGGTCCGCTCGTTGGTGGCACCGGCGGGCAGCGTGTACATCACCATCACCTGCCCCTGATCCTCGGGGGGCAGGAAGCTGGTCGGCAGCCGTACGAACAGGACGGCGAGCACAATCGTGATGACGCCGACCACGCCGAGATGGAGCCAGCGCCGGCCGATGACGGCGCGGGTGCCCGCGACATAGCGTTGCGTCGTGCGGTCGAACCAGCGGTTGAACCGGCCGAACACACCGCGTCGTTCCAGGGGGTCGCCTTGGACCGGCTTGAGCAGGGTCGCGGTCATGGCGGGGGTCAGCACGAGTGCCACCAGCACGGACAGCAGCATCGCGGACACGATGGTGATCGAGAACTGGCGATAGATGACGCCGGTCGATCCGCCGAAGAACGCCATCGGCAGGAACACCGCCGACAGAACGAGCGCCACGCCGACCAGCGCCGAGCCGATTTCGCCCATCGAGCGGATCGTCGCGGCCTTCGGATCGAGTTTCTCGTCGGCCATCACGCGTTCGACATTTTCGACCACGACGATCGCGTCGTCGACCAGCAGGCCGATGGCGAGCACCATGGCGAACAGGGTCAGCGTGTTGATCGAATAGCCGCAGATCGACAGCACGCCGAACGTGCCGAGCAGGACGACGGGGACGGCGACCGCCGGGATCAGCGTCGCGCGCCAGTTCTGGAGGAACACGAACATCACGATGATGACGAGCACGATCGCGATGGCGAGCGTTTCGATGACTTCCTCGACCGACAGCTTGACGAAGGTGGTCGTGTCGCGCGGGTAGGCGATCGCGTAGCCGGCCGGCATGTTGGTCGCCAGTTCCGCCATTCGTGCCTTCACCGCAGTCGCGGTTTCGAGCGCGTCGGCGCCGGTCGCCAGCTGGATCGCCATGCCCGACGCGGGGTGACCGTCGAGCTGTGCCGAGGTCGTGTAGCTGTCCTGCCCCAGTTCGACGCGCGCGACGTCGGCCAGACGGACGATCGATCCGTTGCTGGTGGTCTTCAGCACGATCTGGCGGAACTGCTCCGGCGTCGACAGGCGCGACTTGGCGCGGACGGTGGCGTTGAGCATCTGCCCCTTCACCGCCGGCTGTGCGCCGACCTGGCCCGCGGCGACATCGACATTCTGCGCCGCGATCGCGCTCTGCACGTCCGACGGCATCAGCTGGACCGCGGCGAGCTTGGTCGGGTCGAGCCACACGCGCATCGCATATTGCGAGCCGAACACCTGGCTCTGGCCGACACCCGCGACGCGCGCCAGATCGTCCTGGAAATTGCTGACGAGATAGTCGGCGATGTCGCTGGCGGACGCCTTGTTCGTCTTGTCGTACAGCGCGACGATCATCAGGAAGTCGCTGTTCGACTTGGTGACGGTGACGCCCTGCGCGGTGACGGCGCTGGGCAGCCGCGCGGTCGCCTGCTGCACCTTGTTCTGGACCTGCACCTGCGCGGTGTCGGGATCGGTGCCTTTTTCGAACGTCACGGTGATCGACGCGGAACCGGAGGAGTCCGAGCTCGACTGAAAATATTGCAGGCCGTCGATGCCGGTCAGCTGCTGCTCGATCACCTGCGTCACGCTGGTTTCGAGCGTTTCGGCGGATGCGCCGGGATAGGTGGCGTTGATCGCGATCGTCGGCGGCGCGACGTCGGGATATTGCGCGATCGGCAGCGCGCGGAGGCCCGCAATGCCGCCGAGCATGATGACGATCGCGATCACCCAGGCGAAGATCGGACGTTCGACGAAGAAGCGGCTGATGCCCATGTTATTTGGTCCCGGTCTGGACGGCGACGGGCTTCACGGCCGCACCGGCCTGCGCCTTGTCGGTGCCCTGCACGATCAGGCGGTCGCCCGCCTTGAGGCCGGCGGTGACGAGCCATTTGTCGCCGATCGCCTGCCCGGTGGTGACCTGGCGCAGGGCGACCTTGTTGTCCGCGCCCACGACCAGCGCGGTGGCATTGCCCTTCGCATCGCGAGTGATGCCCTGTTGCGGCGCGAGGATGCCGTTGCGCACGACCGTCTGCGGTACGGTCAGCCGCACGAACATGCCGGGCAGCAGGATGCCCTGCGGGTTGGGGAAGCGGGCGCGGAGGGTGACGGTGCCGGTGGTGGTGTCGACCGTAACCTCTCCGAACTGGATCGTGCCGGTCTGCGCATAGCCGCGGCCGTTTTCGAGCGTCAGGCGGACGGTGGTGCTGGCAGGCAGCGTGTCGCCATTGGCAAGGCTTTCGCGCAGGTCGAGCAGCGCGGTGCTGGACTGCTGAATATCAACGAAGATCGGGTCGAGCTGCGAGATCGTCGCGAGCGCCGACGTCTGCCCGGCGGTCACGAGCGCGCCGACGGTGAAGGCGGAGCGACCGATGCGGCCCGAAATAGGCGCGTAGACGCGCGTGAAGCCCAGATTGACGTTCGCGGTGCGCAGGCTGGCGCGATATTGCGCGGTGCTGGCGGCGGCCTGTCGCGCGGTGGCGACGGCGTCGTCGACGTCCTGGCGCGCGACGGCGTCCGCGCTCTGCAGCCGGTTGTAGCGCGCGACCTTCGCTTGCGCGGTCACGGCCGCGGCCTGCGCGCTGGCGAGTTGCGCCGCGGTCTGGTCGCGCGTGGCGCGGTAGAGCCGCGGGTCGATCTGGTACAGCGGCTGGCCGGCGCGGACGACGGCGCCTTCCTCGAACAGTCGCGCCTTGATGATCCCGTCGACCTGCGGGCGCACCTCCGCCATCGCGGTGGCAGCGATCCGGCCGGTCAGCTCGGTGGTGGTGGTGACGGGCTGTGCCGCCAGCGTCACGACGCCGACCTCGGGCGTGGGCGGCGGACCCATCGGTGCGTCGGACGCGCCGCCGCAGCCGGTGAGGGACAGGCCGAGCAAAAGGATCGGGGCGAGGCGCAGGGGCGAGGGGAGCATGGCGCTGGTTCGCTTACCGGGGGCGACGCGGGCGGATGCCGCGCAGGTCGGTGCCGGTGTGAGGCGACGGCGTGTCGTGCGCGGACCGGACGGCATCCGGTCGGGGCGCGGACGCTGCGGCGACCATCGCGGCGGCGAGCTCGAATGCGAACATGGGGAGAGGACCTTCTCTGGTGGTCCTCTCGACTAGACCCGGAAACCGTCCCTAAACATGCACGCGGGGTAAGCGAACGTATCGGTTTGTAACGGGCGGAGCGTCAGACGATCGCGGCCCCGGTCAGGCGAGGACCCGCCGGGCGAACGCGGTGGCGGCGGCGAGGCCGTCCTGCCCGACGCTGTGGCCCATGCCCGGCGAGACATGGGTTTCGACCGCGACGCCGAGCGCCGCGAGGGACGCGGAGGCGAGGTCCAGCGAGCGGAACGGCACCACTTCGTCATCGGTGCCGTGGATGAGGAGCACCGGCGGGCGGCTGCGGACCTCGCCCTCCAGCCGATCCGGCGCGACGAGCATGCCCGACATGCCGACGATGCCGGCGACAGGCTCGGTGCGGCGGAGGCCGACGTGGAGCGCCATCATGGTGCCCTGGCTGAACCCGACGAGCAGGAGGCGGTCGGCGGTCAGGCCGGTTTTCTCGAGCTCCTGCGTGATGAAGGCGTCGAGCGTCGGCGCGGCCGAAACGGCACCCGCGGCGCGTTCGGCCATCGAGAATGTCTGGATCGGCCACCATTGGTAGGCGGCGGCCATCTGCGGCATCCGCATCGGTGCATTCGGTGCGACGAACGCGGCGTTCGGCAGCGCCGGCTGGATCATGCGGGCGAGCGCGATGAGATCGTCGCCGTTCGACCCGTAGCCATGGATCAGAATGACGAGCGCGCTCGGCGCGGAGCCGGAGAGGGGAGCGAGGCGGGGACCGTCGAGCGACACGGAAGACCTTTCAGCGGTGGGGGCGGGACAGACCTAGCCGGTCGGCGCGGTCATGTCGCCGCGCGATCGGTGGCCCCGTTCGACGCGGCGACTTCGCGCGCGAGGCGGATGAAGGCCGTGAACGCGGCGGACGGGTTCCGGCGGTTCGGATAGTAGAGGCACAGCGGCGCGAGTGGCGGCGTCCAGTCCTGCAGGATCCGGACGAGGCGGCCGGCGGCGAGGTCGTCGCGAATGTCGGGTTCCATGAAGAAGCCGATGCCGACGCCCGCCAGAACGGCCATGCGGGAAAGGCTGGCCTCGTCGAGCGTGATCGGACCCGCGACATCGATCTGGACCGCCTGCCCGTCCTTTTCGAAATGCCAGCGGTAGAGCGCGCCGTTGGGAAGCCGGATGCGGATGCAGGGATGGCCGTGCAGGTCCGGCGGAACGCGTGGGATTTCCCTGTCCCGGAAATAGGACGGGGCGGCCACGACGGCGAAGCGGCGGACGAAGCCGAGCGGGATCGCGATCGTGTCGCTGGGGACGAGGTCCGCGGTTCGGACGCCCAGATCGAAGCCCTCCGCCACGATATCGACCAGGCGCCCCTCGGTGACCAGATCGACGTGGACGCGCGGATGGCGGCGCAGGAACTCCAGGATGAGCGGCGAGAGGATTTCGCGCGCGGCCGTTGCGAAGGCGTTGATCCGCAACGTTCCGGACGGCGTCTCCTGCTGCGCGCGCGCCATGTCCATCGCCGTGGTGATGGTGTCGAGCGCCGGGCCGACCTGACCGACGAAGGTTCGGCCGGCGTCGGTGAGCGAGACACTGCGCGTCGTGCGGTTGAACAGGCGGATGCCGAGCTGCCGTTCGAGCTTGCCGATCGCGTTGCTCAGGGCGGTGGTCGATACCCCGAGTTCGAGCGCCGCCGCACGGAACGAGCCGCGCCGCACGATGGCAAGCACCGCTTCCAGCTCGATCAGGCCGGACCTAGCCATCGTCCCGGAAATCGCAACGCTTCATCCCGCTTTGTCCCGATTATCGTGGCCGTCGTCCATCGCTAATTCGAGGTCGGACGAGGCGGGCACGTGGGCGGCCCGTCGATCCGGGGCCGGAGGAGAAGCTAAGATGACCGTCACATTGCCAGGCACGATAGCGGACTATTTCGAAGCGGATGCAGTGGGCGACGCCGGGGCGGTTGCGCGGTGCTTCGCAGAGGACGGCGTCGTCAGGGACGAGGGCGAAACGCATGTCGGAGCGGCTGCGATCGAGCGATGGAAGGCCGATGCGTCGACCCAGTATAATTACACCGTCGAGCCGTTCGGCGTCGCGAGCGAGGGCGACCGTACCGTCGTCACCGCGCGTGTGGCGGGCAACTTCCCCGGCAGCCCGACGGACCTGCGCTACCGCTTCGTCCTGACCGGCGGGAAGATCGCGGAGCTGGAGATCGTTCCGTGACCCCGTTCGTGACGCTGGAGGGGAAGCGGGCGCTGATCACGTCCGGCACGCGCGGGGCGGGGGCGGCGACGGTCGCGCTGTTCCGTGAGCTGGGCGCGGAGGTTGTGACGACCGCCCGGGCGAAGCCCGACGCCCTGCCGGACCAGCTGTTCTTCGCGGCGGACCTGACCACGCCGGAGGGGTGCGCGGCGCTGGCGTCTGCGGTTCGGGCGCGATGGGGCGGGGTGGACATCGTCGTCCATATGCTGGGCGGGTCGACCGCGCCGTCCGGTGGGTTCGGGGCGCTCGGCGATGCCGAATGGGCGCGGGCGCTGGACCTGAACCTGATGCCGGCGGTCCGGCTCGATCGCGAACTCGTGCCCGGCATGATGGCGCGCGGCGACGGTGTCGTCGTGCATGTGACGTCGATCCAGCGTGTGCTGCCGCTGCCGGAAGCGACGACCGCCTATGCCGCCGCGAAGGCGGCCCTGTCGACGTACAGCAAGAGCCTGTCCAAGGAGGTCGGGCCCAGCGGGGTTCGGGTGGTGCGGGTTTCGCCCGGCTGGATCGAGACCGAGGCTGCGGTGGACCTGGCCGAGCGGCTCGGGGCGGAAGGCGGGGTGGAGGCAGGCAAGCGGATGATCATGCAATCGCTGGGCGGGATCCCGATCGGGCGGCCGTCGACACCCGATGAGGTGGCGAACCTGATCGCCTTCCTGGCATCCACCCGCGCCGGCAGCATCACGGGCGCCGAATATGTGATCGATGGCGGCACGGTGCCGACGGCTTGAGCCGGGACAAGGTCCTATGCGCTGTTTTCGCGCCGTTCGTCGATTTCCTGGCGGCCTGACTGTAGTGATGATGCCTGCACGTGCGTGCTGTGACGTCGCGGTTCCGGGAGTTCGAGCATGATCGCGATCGGGTGTCTGGCGCTGCTCGTCCTGCCGTTGGCCGGGCTGGCGTGCGGCGGATGGATCGCCGGTCCGGACGGCGGGGTCTGGGGTGCCGCGATCGGGTTCGGCCTGGCGCTGGGGGTCTGCGGGTTCAGTGCGTACGCCTTGCGGGTGATCGGTCGGCGGCGGTGATGCGGTCGTGACATTCGAGGGTAGGCGGCGCCGGGCGGGCGCGTTACGCTCGTGGTCATGCTTGCGATCCGCCTCCTCGTTGCGCTGACTGCGTGTTTTGCCTCCACGTCCGTCCTGGCCGAGTGCCGGGTCGGGGCGCTCGACGCGTTTCCGGAAAGGGCGCGGATCCATGTGCCCGTTTCGCCATCGGCCGGCGCCATGCCGCTCGTCATCCTGCTCCATGGCAGCACGAGCACGGGCGCGGAAATGCTCCGCGAGAGCCAGCTTGCCGGGACGGCGGACCGGCATGGCTTCATCGTGGTGGCACCCGACGGCGGGATCGCGGCAGAGCGTGGATATGTGTGGAACATCCCCGGCGTGGCGACCGTCACGGGGGCGATGCCCGCGAAGGACGCGCGCGACGACACCGCTTATCTGACGGGCCTGATCGACCGGATGGTCGCGACGGGCTGCGCCGACCGCAGCCGCGTCTACGCGACCGGATTGTCGGGTGGGGGGCGGATGGTGTCGTGGCTCGGCTGCGTCGATCCGCGCCGGTTTGCCGCGATCGCGCCGGTCGTCGGGTTGCGGGCCGGGCGTCCGCTGCCGTCTGATCCGAGGCGCGCGGACCCTGCGACCTGTCGCCCGCGCGCGGCGTTGCCGGTGCTGGCGTTCTCGGGCGATGCCGATACGACCAACCCGATTGCGGGGGGCGGGGCGCCTTACTGGCAATATCCGCAGACCGCCGCGTTGCAGCGGTGGGCGACGCTGAACGGCTGCACCGAACCCTATGCGCGCGACGTCGGCGCGGGCGTGTACGAGCAGGGCTATGCCCGTTGCCGAGGCGGGGCGACCGTGGCGGCGCGCGTGATGCGCGGGGGCAAGCACAGCTGGTCGGTCGTCGACAACGAGGCGATGTGGGCGTTCCTGGCGCAGCACCGGCGTTAGCGAGCAGCCTCAACGCACCGAACGGCGTCCAAGCGTTCGGGGACGGTCAGGCGCCGCCGAACGGGTCGCTGCAGGTGATGCGGCCGGGCGTGTCGATCCGGCCGGCGAGGCGGCGGCGATAGTCGGGCGCGCCGGGTGTCGACAGCGTGATGTCGTACCAGCCGAAGCTGTCGCGCAGCGGCCAGCGGTGGCGCGGTTCGGTGAGCGCGACGCGGGCGGGCGTGGTGCCGATCCGTTCGACCTGCGCGACCAGCCCGAGGCTCCGCGGATCGGACGGGAGGCGCAGGACCAGATCGTCTGGGGTTGCGGTCCAGCCGAGCGTCGCGAGGGCGGCCGGGTCGGCGCGGTACCCGGCGAAGTGGCGGTGGAAGCCGTTGGGGCCGAGCACCCACAGATCGTAGCGATCGCCGTTGTCGAACGACCAGCGGTCGTCGAGCGCCTTGCCCGGTTCGACCGTGTAGCGCCGCGGCGCACGGGTCAGGTCGCGGCGGTCGTAGACGTGGAAGACCGCGGCGGCGGTGCCGTCTGCGGCGAACCGGAGCTGGATCGCGCCGTCGGCGATCGTGTCGGTGACGGTCAGTGCGTAGGGGAGCGGGCGGGCGCGGCGGATGCCGTGTTCCTGCCAGGGGCGGTTGGTGGTGGCGGGCGCCTGCGGCCGGACCTGCTTGGGGATCGCGGCGGCGCGGGTGGCGTCCGCGCTTGGGTCGGGCATGGCGGCGGCCCGCGTGCGATCGGCCTTGGTGAAGTCGAACGCCGAGGTCAGGTCGCCGCAGACCGCGCGGCGCCAGGGGGCGATATTGGGTTCGTGGAAGCCGAAACGCTGTTCGAGGAAACGGATGACGGACGTGTGGTCGAACACCTGCGAATTGACCCAGCCGCCGCGGCTCCACGGCGAGACGACGTAGAGCGGCACGCGGGGGCCGAGACCGTAGGGGCGGCCGCGATAGGCGGGGAGATCGAGCGGGGCGTCGGCCTTGCTCGGTTGGAGATGGTAGCTGCCGGTCAGATCGACGGTCGATCCGCCGCCGGGCGTGCCGTCGGCAGCGCGCGATGGGGGCGCGGGCGGGGGCATATGATCGAAGAAGCCGTCATTCTCGTCGAACATGACGAGCAGCGCGGTGCGTGCCCAGACGGCGGGGTCGGCGGTCAGCGCGTCGAGCACCGCGGCGGTGTAGGCGGCCCCTTGCGCCGGGCTGGACGGGCCGGGATGTTCGGACCCCTTCGCGGTGGCGATGATGTACGACACGTGCGGCAGTTGGCCGGCGAGGACGTCGGCGCGGAGGGCGTCCAGCTTGCGCGTGGTGATCGCGCGGTCGCGCAGCACGGCGTCGCCGGTGCCGTCATGCGCCGCGCGGAAGGCGGCGAAACCGGCGAGCGGGTTGTCGGTGAAGTTGTCGGCCATGTCCTGGTAGATGCGCCAGTCGACGCCGGCGGCCTGCAACCGTTCGACCACGGTCGTCCAGCGGTAGGAGTCGGGATTGCCGCCGTCCTGCGGGAAGCTGTCGTGCGAATTGCCGATCGCCGGGCCGCCGAGCGTGCCGCCGGGATCGTTGGTGCCGGACCAGAGGAACAGCCGGTTGGTGTTCGTGCCGGTCTGCGACGCGCAGTGATAGGCGTCGCAGATCGTGAACGCCTCAGCCAGCGCGAACTGGAACGGGATGTCCTCGCGCCGGTAATGGCCCATTGCGCGCTGGCTCTTGGCCTCCGGCCAGTGCGCCATGCGGCCCTCGTCCCAGCCGCGTTGTGCATCGGGCCAGCTGTGCGGCGTGCCCTCCATCCGCATGAGATCGAAATCAGTGCGGGTGGCGAGGTGGAAGGGGCGGACGGTGCGTGCGCCGGCCGGGTCGGTGCGGTCGCGCTGGTCCCAGACGGGGGCGGGGCCGGGTTTGCCGGGGACGGGGATGGGAAGGCGGTCCGCAAAGCCGCGGACGCCGCGCATGGATCCAAAATAATGATCGAAGCCGCGATTCTCCTGCATCAGGATGACGACATGCTGGACGTCCATGATCGAACCGGTCCGCGCGTCGGGCGCGATCGCGGCGGCGCGGGCGATCGCGGCGGGCAGCGTCGACAGCGCCGCACCGGCGAACCCGGTGGCGAGCAGACTGCGGCGGGACAGGTCGGTCATCGGGATGGTCCCATGGCGAACGGGCGCGGTCCGGCCTTTACGCGGACCGCGCCCGGATGGCGTCAGAAATCGACGGACAGCGCGGCGGTCACGGTGCGCGGCGAGCCGAGGAAGGCCGATCCGCCGTCCGCGCTCGACAGGTAGCGCTTGTCGGTCAGGTTGGTCGCCTGGATCGTGACGGAGACGCCCTTCAGCCGGTCGTTCACCTCGCCAAGGTCGGCGCCGACATAGCCGCTGACCAGCGTGAACTTGCCGGCCTTTGCCTCGCCCTGCGTATCGATGTTGCGATCACCGACGAACTTGGTGGCGACGCCCGCCTTGAAGATCGATTTCTTGTAGTCCGCCGACAGGACCCACATCGTGCGCGGCGAATTGATCACCTGCACCCCCGGCGTCACGCCGACATCGGCATCCTGCGCGGCGTTGCCCGTGCCGATATAGGTCGCGTGGTTGTAGGTGAAGCTGCCCGACAGCGTGAGCGGCGGCAGGATGCGGTAGGCGAGCGCGGCCTCGACCCCGCGGCTCTTCACGCCGCCGACGTTCAGGTAGACGCTGTCCTGCTGTTCCAGATAGTCGATCCCGGTGACGAGGTTCGACGAGATCGACACGATCTGGTTTTTGAACTTGATGTCGTAGCCGGTGAGCGAGGCCTGGATGCGGCCGGTGCTGTAGCGGGCGCCGACCTCGATATTGTTCGCGGTTTCGGGGCGCAGGTTGCGGATCGTTTCCGCGGGCTGGCCGAGCGGGCCGTTGCCGATCGCGGCGAAATTCTGGGAGTAGCCGGCGAACAGCTCCATCCCCTGGAGCGGCGTAACGTAGGTCAGGCCGGCGTTGATCAGCGGCTTGGAATGCGATTTCAGCGACGTTGCGCTGAGATCACCGAGCAGTTCGGTACGGGTCTGGTCGAGGAAGAACTGTTTCACGCCGAACCGGGCGGTGATCGGCCCGGCGGTCACCGCGTCCTCGGCATAATACATGATCTCGTCCAGGCCGTAGTCGGTGCTGAACTGGACGTAATATGGCGTGCCGTCATAGGCCGGGCCGACGGTGGCATCGGTGACCTTGTGCCAGTCGCGCAGCTGGTTCGAGCGGCCATGTTCGTACCAGAGGCCGGCGCGGAACTGGTTCTGGACGGGGCCGAAATCATGCTGCCAATCGACGTCACCGGTGAAGCCGAAGCGGTCGTTCTTATAGTGGGTGTGGCGGTAGGACATGACCGGCGTGACGTTCGAGGCGTAGCAGGTCGGCGAGTATTCCGCCGGCACGCCGCTGGTGCCGACGCAGCCGGGCGTCATCGTTGCGGCCGCACCGGTGGGCGTGACGAAGTAGAGTTTACCGATCGAGTCGCCGCCGCGGACGGTCTGGCCGCCGGTATATTCGCTTTCGGGATTGCCCGCGCCGTCGTTGCGGACGTCGACCAGATAGGGCGGTGCGAAATCGCCGCGGCCGCGCATGCGGTGGTAGTAGCCCGCCGCCTGCAGTTTCACCTCGCCCACTTCGGTGCGGGCCTTCAAATAGCCGAACAGATTCTTGCGCAGCGCGCGTGACGTGGAGCGGTAGGCCTGGTCGATATAGGGCAGGCCGGTCCAGCGGTCGGTATAGGCGTCGTGGTTCGGGTCGTTCGCGAACCGTTCGGGCGAGACGGAGCCGAACTCGGACTCGTCGGCATCGTCGTAGGAGACGAAGCCGGTCAGATCGACAGTGCCGACGCGGCTGAGCACCTTGGCATCGATGTGGTCGCGGCTGGTCTTGCCCGATCCGCCGATCCAGTCGTGGACGCGCGAGGTGGATGCGCTGAGATAGGCCGTGGTGTTCGGCGCGATTGTGCCGGTGTCGCCGCGGACGTAATATTTGCGCGCGCCGAAATCGCCGCCGGCCGCGGTGAAGCGCAGCCGGCTGTTTGCGGTGGGATCGGACGTGACATAGTCGAGCGTCGCGCCGAGCGCTTCGTTCGACCGCGACGAGATGTCGGCGGTGCCCTGCGACACATTGACGGTCTTGAGGTCGAGCACATCGATATAGCGGTTGGCGCGCGATCCGCCGCCATAGCCCGACCCGCCGTTGGGCAGGCCGTCGATGGTGGAGCCGATCTGCTGTCCGCCGCCGCCGCCGCTGTTGAAGCCACGGATGCTGATCGACGTGACCCAGTCGGACGAGCCGAACGCGTCGCCCTCCGCCACGAACACGCCGGGCAGTTCGTTGATGACGTCGTTGACGCTGGCCAATGCGGACTGGCGTTCGATCATCGGCGCGGTGACGCGCGTGTTGGCGAAGGCGGTGGACTGGCCGGTCACGACGATGTCGTCGCCGGCGGACTGCGTCGCGTCCGGGGCCTGTTCGGCCGTGCCGGTCGCCGCTGTCGAAATCGGCGTCACCTGCGCACCGGCGCCCGTCGTCACGGTCGCGATCGCCAGGATCGTGGCCCCCGTCATCAACCTTGTCATGTCGATCTCCCACCGCTGCGGCCCGGTTCGGATCGGTCGTCAGCGGCACGACGCCCCTGTCGGCGGCAAATGACGTCGTCGTGACAGCTTGGATTATTACGGAGATGTAATGAATATTGCGCTTGCGGGTTTATGGACGGGACGGTGCTTCGTCAGGCGTCGTGCCAGCCGGATGACAGTGTCGTGACGATTGCGTAGGGTGACCGGCATCCGGCGTGTCGCATGCGGGCAGGGCGCGGATCGACGTACCGAGAGCCGTTCATGCTGTTTGCCGTCGCACTGGCCTATGCGAGCCTGCTGTTCCTCGTGGCGTACCGGATCGACGGGGCCGGGGCGGACGGCGTGCGCCGTCGGTGGCGCGGGACGGCCTATGCGCTGTCGCTGACCGTCTATTGCACCAGCTGGACATTCTACGGCGCGGTCGGCAGCGCGAGCGTCGGGGGCTGGGCGTATCTGCCGATCTATCTCGGGCCGATCCTGCTCTATGCGCTGGGCATCCGCTGGCTCGAACGGCTGATCGTGGTGGCCAAGGAAGTTGGCGCGACGTCCGTTTCGGACTTCATCGGGACGCGGTTCGGCAAGAGCCGCGGCGTGGCGGCGCTGGTAACGCTGCTCGCGCTGGCCGGCACGGTGCCGTATCTCGCGCTCCAGCTCCGGTCGGTCGGGACGACCTATGCGCTGCTGTCCGACCATGCATCGACGTTGCTGCCGATGGCGACGACCGCGGTCGTGCTGGCGGTGTTCGCGATGCTGTTCGGCACGCGGCGCTACGAGGCGGCGGGCAAGAACCCCGGCGTCATGTTCGCGGTGGCGGTGGAGGCCAGCGTGAAGCTGATCGCGTTCCTGGCGATCGGGGTGTTCGCGGTGATGCAAATCGCCGATACGCCGCCCGCGGTCCGCGCGCTGGCCGTCGACCGGCTGGCGACGCTGTTCGCGCCGGGGGCGCTGCGGGCGGACTTCTTCGTGACGACGTTGCTGGCGGCCGTGGCGGCGATTGCCCTGCCGCGGCAGTTCCACATCGCGGTGACGCAGGCCGACGACGCGCGCGACATCAGGCGCGCGCGCTGGCCGTTCGTGGGGGCGCTTGCGGTCTTCAGCCTGACGGTGCTGCCGATCACGCTGGCGGTGCTGGCCGCGGGATCGGGCGGCGCGGCCGACATGCTGGTCATCCAGCTGCCGTTGCAGGCGGGCAGTTTCCCGGTCGCGTTGCTGGTGTTCGTCGGCGGTTTTTCGGCCGCGACGGGCATGGTGGTGGTCGAGATGATCGCGCTGTCGACGATGGTGTCGAACGACCTGCTCGCGCCGTTGCTGATCCGCCGGCTGGCGGTGGCGAGCGAGGCGGATGCCGGCGTCGTGCTGCTGCGCGTCCGGCGCACGGTGATCGCCGGGCTGATGGCGATCGCGCTCGGCTACGCGGTCGCGCTGCCGACGGGCGTCACGCTGGCGGAGACGGGGCTGGTGGCGTTCACGGCGATGGCGCAGTTCGCGCCCGCGCTGATCCTGGCGGTCGAGCGGGAGGGGCGCGACGCGCTGGCCGCCAAGGCGGGGCTGGCGACGGGGCTGGTCGCATGGGCTGCGCTGGTCCTGATCCCCGCGCTGGGCGTGGCCGCGCCGCTGAGCGGACTGGCGGAGGCGATCGGGCTGGGCGGGTTCGCGACGGGCGCGGTGGCGAGCCTGGCGGCGAATCTGTTCGTCCACGCGCTGGTCGCGGCGCGGCCGGTTGGACGAAGCATGATCGCGGCCCCTGCCGCCCCTGACGCAGGCCGTGCGATGACGTCGGGCGAGTTGCTCGATTTCGTCGCGCGGTTCGTGGGGATGGACAAGGCGCGGGCCGCGTTGAACGAAGCCGGCAGACCGGGCGGCGGTGCCCATTCGCAGGCGCGCGCGGCGGAACGGCTGATCGCGAGTGCGGTGGGGGCGCCGTCGGCCCGCGCGCTGGTGGCATCCGCGCTGTCGGGCACGTCGCTGTCCGCGATCGAGGTGGCGCGGATGCTGGATGCCAGCGGGCAGAGCCTGCAATTCTCGCAGGGGCTGCTCGCCGCGACGCTGGAGAATATCGATCCGGCGGTGAGCGTCGTCGACCGCGACCTGGCGCTGGTCGCGTGGAATACGCGGTATCTGGAGATGTTCGGCTTTCCGCCGGGGATGATCCGGGTCGGCGCGCCGGTGGCCGACGCGATCGCGTTCAACGCGATGCGCGGCGAGTGCGGGCCGGGCGAGGTCGACAGCCATGTCGAACGCCGGCTGGCGAACATCCGGCGCGGGCGGCAGCATAGTTTCGAGCGCACGCGGAGCGACGGCCGCGTGCTGAAGACGGTCGGTGGGCCCATGCCGGGTGGCGGCTATGTGATGTGCTTCTCCGACGTGACGGCGGAGGCGAAGGCGCGCGACGTGCTGGAAAGCGCGCGGATCGAGCTGGAGGCGCGCGTCGAACAGCGCACGGCCGAACTGTCCGCGGTCAATGCCGACCTGGCGCGTGCGACGGCGGACAAGACGCGGTTCCTGGCCGCGGCGAGTCATGACCTGATCCAGCCGCTGCACGCCGCGCGGCTGTTCACCGCGGCGCTGGACCGCGCGGTGGGCGGACATCCGTTGGCGGCGAAGGTGGACCAGTCGATCGTCGCGGCGGAGCGGCTGCTGCGCGCGCTGCTCGACATTTCACGGCTGGATTCGGGCGGGATCGTGCCGGTCGTGCGGCCATTCGCGCTGCGCCCGTTGCTGCGCGAGGTGCTCGACGGGCTGGCCCCGCGGGCGGCGGAGAAGGGAATTACGCTGCGCCTGGCGTGCGGCGACGCGGTGGTGGCAAGCGATGGGACGATGGTGCGGTCGATCGTCCAGAACCTGATTTCGAACGCGGTGCGCTACACCGCGCGCGGCGGCGTGGTGGTGGGCGCGCGGCGGCGCGGCGACGGCATCCTGATCGAGGTGTGGGACAGCGGGATCGGCATTCCGGCGGCGGACCGCCAGCGGATCTTCGGCGAGTTCGAACGGCTCGAAAGCGGCGACGATGTGGGCGTCGGGCTGGGCCTCGCGATCGTCGAGCGGACCGCGCGGCTGCTCGGCGCGCCGGTGACGTTGACCAGTCAGGTCGGGCGCGGGAGCCGGTTCGCGTTCACCTTGCCGCAGGCGGCGGATGCACCGGTGGCGGTGCCGCGCGCGGCGCCGAAGAGGTTCGCGCGGGCGGCGACGATCCTGGTCGTCGACGACGATGCGCGGGTGTGCGAGGCGATGGTCGCGATGCTGTCGGCCCGCGGCCACCGGGTGCATGTCGCGGGGAGCGCGGCGGCGGCGCTGGCGATCGGCATGCCGTATGATGCGGCGCTGATCGATTTCCACCTGGGCGAGGAGATGGACGGGTTGGCGCTGATCGCGGCATTGCCAGCGATCCCCGCGGCGCTGGTGACGGCGGAGCCCGGCCCGGCGCTGGCGCAGCGGGCCGCGGCGTGCGGGGTCGCGCTGTTGACCAAGCCGCTCGATCCCGATGCGTTCGACAACTGGCTGGCGGGCGCGCTCAGCGCTTGATGGCGGGGCGGGGCTCGAGCCCCAGCGCGCGGGCGGCGAGCGCGGCCTGCGTGCGGTTGGTGACGTCGAGCTTGCGCAGCACCGCGGTCATGTGCGCGCGGACGGTCGCCTCACTGATGCCGAGATCATAGGCGATTTCCTTGTTGTAGCGCCCGTCGAGCACGCCGAGCAGGACCTTGAGCTGCGTCGGGGTGAGCGATGCGACGCGGGCGGAGGCATCGTCGGTCGGATCGGCGGGCGGGTCGGGCTCGGCGGGCGCGGCGTGGCCCTCGAGCGCGGCGGCGATCGCCTGTTCGATCGTGGCGAGGTCGGCGCCCTTGCCGAGAAAACCGATCGCGCCGAACCGCCGGACCTCGGGCAGTGCCACGGCGGCGTCCGCGCTGGAGACGACCAGGATCGGCACGGTCGGCCGTTCGGCATGGATCAGCGCGACGCCGGCATAGCCGGTGGCACCGGGCATCTTCAGGTCGAGCAGGATCAACTCCAGATCGTCCGTCTCCGCCGCCAGCGTCGCCGCGCGGGCGAGCGTGCCCGCTTCGAGCACGCGCGCGGCGGGGCGCACGGCGGCGACCGCCAGGCCGAGCGCCTGGCGGAACAGCGGATGGTCGTCCGCGATCAGGATCGATCCGCTCAGCCGATCCGCTCCTTTACCAGCAGCGCAACCACCGATGGGTCGGCGAGCGTCGAGATGTCGCCGAGGTTGGTGGTGTCGCCCTCCGCGATCTTGCGCAGAATGCGGCGCATGATCTTGCCCGACCGGGTCTTGGGCAAGGCGGGTGCGAATTGGAGCGCGTCGGGCGTGGCGATCGGGCCGATTTCGCGCCGGACCCAGGCACGCAGTTCGTCGCGGGTCGCATCGTCGCCGGTGTCGCCGGCGTTGAGCGTGACATAGGCGTAGATGCCCTGGCCCTTCACCTCGTGCGGCATGCCAACGACCGCGGCCTCCGCCACGCGCGGATGCGCGACGAGCGCGCTTTCGACCTCCGCCGTGCCCATCCGGTGGCCGGACACATTGATGACGTCGTCGACGCGGCCGGTGATCCAATAGTCGCCGTCCGCATCGCGGCGCGCGCCGTCGCCGGTGAAATACTTGCCGGGATAGGTGCTGAAATAGGTCTGGAAAAAGCGGTCGTGATCGCCCCAGACGGTGCGCATCTGCCCAGGCCAGCTGTCCGCGATGACGAGGTTGCCCTCCGTTGCGCCGTCCAGCACGACGCCCTCCGCGTCAACGAGCTGCGGCATCACGCCGGGCAGCGGCTTGGTCGCGCTGCCGGGCTTGCCGACGGCGGTGTGGGGGGAGGGGGCGATCATGATGCCGCCGGTCTCGGTCTGCCACCAGGTGTCGACGATCGGGCAGCGGCCGTCGCCGACCACGTCGTGATACCAGCGCCACGCCTCCGGATTGATCGGTTCGCCGACGCTGCCGAGCAGGCGGAGCGAGGTGCGCGACGAACGTGCGACCCAGGTGTCGCCCTCGCGCATCAGGGCGCGGATCGCGGTGGGGGCGGTGTAGAAGATCGTGACGCCGAGCCGGTCGATCGTTTCCCAGAAGCGGCCATGGTCGGGATAGTTGGGGACGCCGTCGAACATCACGGTGGTGGCTCCGCTGGCGAGCGGGCCGTAGACGACATAGCTGTGGCCGGTGACCCAGCCGACGTCGGCGGTGCACCAGAACAGGTCGCCGTCGCGGTAGTCGAACACCTCCTGGAACGTGACCGCGGTCCAGACGAGGTAGCCGCCGCTGCTGTGCAGGACGCCCTTGGGCTTGCCGGTCGATCCGGAGGTGTAGAGGATGAACAGCGGGTCCTCCGCATCCATCGGCTCCGGCGCGCAGTCCGCCGACGCGTCGGCCATCGCCTCGTGATACCAGATGTCGCGGCCGGCGATCATCGGGATGTCGGCGCCCGTGCGGCGGACGACCACGACGCGCGTGACGCCCGCGTATTTCTCCAGCGCGGCGTCGACATTGGCCTTGAGCGGGATGCGCTTGCCGCCGCGGCAGCCTTCGTCGGCGGTGATGACGAAGGTCGATCCGCAATCCTCGATCCGCCCGGCCAGGCTGTCCGGGGAGAAGCCGCCGAACACCACCGAGTGGACCGCGCCGATCCGCGCGCAGGCGAGCATCGCGACCGCTGCCTCGACGATCATCGGCATGTAGAGCGTGACGCGGTCGCCCTTGGCGACGCCTTGCGCCTTCAGGACGTTGGCGAACTTGCAGACGCGGGCGTGCAGGTCGCGGTAGGTGACGCGTTCGGTTTCGCCGGGCTCGTCACCCTCCCAGATGATCGCGACCTGATCGCCGCGCGTGTCGAGATGCCGGTCGAGGCAGTTGGCCGACACGTTGAGCTTGCCGTCCGCGAACCAGCGGATGCGGAAGTCGGCGGCGTCGAACGAGGTGTCCTTCACCTGCGTATAGGGTTCGATCCAGTCGATCGCTTGGCCGCGGTCGCGCCAATAGCCGTCGGGATCGGCGGCCGCGGCGGCGCGGCGGTCCTGCAACGCGGTGTCCGGCGCGGTGTTTTTGTCGGGGTCCGCACGCTCTTGGATTGCGCTCGTCATCGATCCATCTTTCGCTTGCTACGTCCGATGCAATCTATGGGCTGACCGTGGTGAGCGGTATACGACGTTTATCGCGGTTAACGCCGCGCGGCCGCTGCGCGATGATGTACCCAGTACAAAACGGGTCGACCCGTTCGGGCTGGGGAGAGGCCAATGAGGCGTTTCAAACGCTGCGCATCGCGTATGCTGCTGCTTTCGGGCACTGCCATGCTGGTTACGACCGCCGGGCCTGCCGCAGCCCAGGGTGCCGGTTCGCCCGGGACCAGTGCGCGCGAGGCGGCACTGGAAGCCCGACTGAAGCTGCTCGAACAGGCGGTGTCCGACCTCAGATCCGAGCTGGTGCGGAGCCGCGCGTCGTCGTCGGTGGCCGCCTCGACCGCGCCGGTCGCAACCGGGGCGTCGGCTGGCGCGGCACCGACCGCCGTCGCGTCGGCATCGTCGGGCTCGTCCGGCCCAAGCGGTCCGTCCGCATCGTCCGGTCCAGGCGTCAATCCGCAGGTCGCGAGCGCCGGGACGGCGGGCGGCCCCACGGCGAACAGCACCGCATCGAGCACCGCGTCCTCCCCGTCCGGCGACGGGTTCCGGATCGGCAACACGACGGTCAAGCTGAACGGCTTCGTCCGGCTGAACGTGATCGCCAGCCGGTACAGCGACGGCGAGGTCGCGGTCGGTGGCCTGGGCAAGGAGTTCTTCCTGCCGCAGCAGATCCCGGTCGGCGGCGGTTTTTCCAGCGAGGACCTGCTGCTGTCCGCCCGCCAGACGCGGCTTGGGTTCAGCACATCGACCCCGGTGAACGGGACGGATATCAAGACGCTGATCGAATTCGATTTCGCGCTGGCGACCGCACCGGTGGGTGCGCAGCGCGCGACCAACCCCTACACGCCGACGTTCCGGCGCGGCTTCATCGAATATGGCCGCTGGCTGGTCGGGCAGGAATGGTCGACGTTCCAGAATCTGGGCGTGCTGCCCGAGACGACCGATTTCGTCGGTCCGCTGGACGGCACGGTGTTCAACCGCCAGGCGCTGATCCGTTATACCGTGCCGTTGCGACCCGGCATGACGTTGCAGCTGGCCGCGGAGAACCCGGAGACCGAGACCGCGCTGCCGACCAACGCCGCGCTGGTCGATACGGACGACGACCGGTTGCCCGACGTCGTGGCGCGCGTGAACTGGAAGGGGACGCTGGGCGAATTCGCGCTGGCCGGCATCGCACGTGAACTGCGTACCGATACGCTGGGCGTCGGCGACAGCGCGTTCGGCTGGGGCGTGTCCGGATCGGGCAAGATCCCGTTCGGCGCGCGTCACGACCTGCGGTTCATGGCGACCTATGGCCAGGGGATCGGGCGCTATCTCGGCCTCGGCTATGTGCCGGACGCGATTTACGGCGGCACGGCGCAGTCGCTGGGGCGGATCGACAATTTCGCGGCGTTCGCCGCGCTGAAGCTTGGCTGGAGCGCGACCGTGCGCTCCACCTTCATGGGCAGCTACCAGTCGGCCGACTATCCGGAGGGCGTGATCGTGACGGGTCTGGCCAACGCCAAATCCTATGGCGGTGCGGCGAACCTGTTCTGGACGCCGGCCAAGGGTTTCGACCTGGGCATCGAATATCGCCACGCCGTCCGCGAATTGCTGTCGGGGGATAAGGGCGCGCTCGACCGGGTCGAGTTCGCAGTGAAATACGGGTTCTGATCAGGAAGGACGACGCGATGGCGACGACATACGACGAAGCGCCCGATCCAAAGGCGACATTCCAAAGCGACAAGAAAGTCATCATCGCCTCGTCGCTGGGCACCGTGTTCGAATGGTATGACTTCTACCTCTACGGGCTGCTCGCGACCTATATCTCGGCGCAGTTCTTCTCCGGCGTGAACGAGACGACCGGGTTCATCCTGGCGCTCGGTGCGTTCGCGGCGGGTTTCGCCGTCCGGCCGTTCGGCGCGCTGGTGTTCGGGCGGATCGGCGATCTGGTCGGGCGCAAGAACACGTTCCTCGTCACGATGGGCATCATGGGCCTGTCGACCTTTGCGGTCGGCCTGCTGCCGTCCTACGCGTCGATCGGTGTCGCGGCGCCGCTGATGCTGGTGTTCCTGCGACTGCTGCAGGGTCTCGCGCTCGGCGGCGAATATGGCGGTGCGGCGACCTATGTCGCGGAACATGCGCCGGCGAACCGGCGTGGTCTCTACACCAGCTTCATCCAGACGACCGCGACGCTCGGGCTGTTCGCGGCGCTGCTCGTCGTGATCGGATTGCGGTTTGCGCTGGGTGAGGAAGCGTTCGCTTCCTGGGGTTGGCGTCTGCCGTTCATCATCTCGATCGTGCTGCTCGGCGTGTCGCTGTGGATCCGTCTCCAGCTTTCCGAAAGCCCCGCGTTCCAGCGGATGAAGGACGAAGGCAAGACGTCGAAGGCGCCGCTGACCGAAGCGTTCGCGCGCTGGGGTAACCTGAAGATCGTGCTGATCGCGCTGTTCGGTGCCGCGATGGGCCAGGCGGTGGTGTGGTATACCGGCCAGTTCTACGCGCTGTTTTTCCTGGAAAAGATGCTGAAGGTCGACGGCGCGACGACCAACGTGCTGATGGCGATTGCACTGGCATTGGGAACGCCGTTCTTCGTGATCTTCGGCTGGTTGTCGGACAAGATCGGGCGCAAGCCGATCATCCTGACGGGCTGTGCGGTGGCGGCGCTGACGTACTTCCCGCTGTTCGGCATGCTGACCCAGGCCGCCAACCCCGCGCTGGCCGCGGCGCAGGCCGCATCGCCGATCACGGTTGTCAGCCACGACGCTGAATGTTCGGTGCAGTTCGACCCGGTCGGTCGCAACAAGTTCGACGCCAAGAGCTGCGACATCGCCAAGTCGTTCCTGGCCAAGAACGGCGTGAACTATGCCAATGTCGAGGCACCCGCGGGCACGATCGCGCAGATCAAGATCGGTGGGCAGACGTTCGTCGCGCCCGATCCGTCGAAGGTGACGGGTGAAGCGCGCAAGGCGGCGATCACGGCGTATCAGGCCGAGCTGAAGACCGCGATCGCGGCGGCGGGTTATGCGCCGAAATATGATCCGGCGGGCATGAACACGCCGCTCGTCATCGCGATCCTGTTCTTCATGGTCCTGCTGGTGACGGCGGTCTACGGCCCGATCGCCGCGCTGCTGGTCGAACTGTTCCCGACCAACATCCGCTACACGTCGATGTCGTTGCCCTATCATATCGCCAATGGCTGGTTCGGCGGTTTCCTGCCGACCACGGCGTTCGCGATGGTCGCGGCGACGGGCGATATCTACTACGGGCTCTGGTATCCCGTGGTGCTGGCGGCGATCACGCTGGCGCTCGGACTGGTGTTCCTGCCGGAGACGTTCAAGCGCGATATCGAAGCCTGAGCGAGCCGACACCCCGTTGCAACCGCAGCGGGGTGTCGTTCGGCTGAGCGACCAGTATCGCGCTGCCGACGGTCGCGGGCAGCAAGCGGAACTTCCATCGCGAGCGGGGCATTTTCCTTTCAATGACCGCGCGGGCTCTCGGGCCGGCGCGGTTTCGCCATCATCATGTCGGTGATGAACGCCGTTCGATCGGCCAGAGGGGGATGCGATCGTGTCTGCAACCATCAGTCGACCGGTTCCGGCGGCGCTTCATCCGTTTCATGCCGTCGTGCTCGCCGGGATGGTGCCGCTCTTTTTAGGCGCGTTGCTGAGCGACTTGGCCTATGCGGATGCCTATCAGATCCAGTGGCTGAACTTCGCGTCCTGGCTGATCGTCGGGGGCATGGTGTTTTGCGGGCTGACGCTGCTGTGTGCGGCGATCGATCTGCTGCGGCGGGACCGGCGGACCAACGATGTGGTCGTTTACTTCGTGCTGGTGCTGGCGACGTTCGTGTTCGGGTTCCTGAATGCACTGGAGCACGCCAAGGACGCGTGGGCGACGATGCCGGGCGGGCTGATCCTGTCCGTCGTGGTGGCGGTGCTGGCGCTGGTGGCGACGTGGGTCGGCTTTTCCAAGTTTCGCGCGGGAGCAGTCGCATGACGCGCATCGGCCAGATCTCCGTGCTTTCGATGGCCGTGCTGCTGAGTGCGTGCGGCAACGACCCGGACGTGACGCAATATGGCGCCGAGCCGACGTTGCCGGCGCAGCAGGGCGGTTTGTTGCCGAGCATGAAGATTGCCGACCCGGGAGTGTGGGGGAATGCACGGCCGACGGTGCCGGCGGGCTATACGATCACGCCGATCGCGACCGACCTGCTGGTGCCGCGCCAGACGCTCGTCCTGCCCAACGGCGATATCCTGGTGGCCGAGGGGAAGGGCGGCGGCGATGCGCCGAAACTTCGGCCCAAAGACATCATAGCCGGCTACATCATGTCGAAGGGCACGACCCCGGTTAAGGGCGGCGACCGGCTGACGCTGCTGCGCGACAGCAATGGCGACGGGGTCTATGAGGGGCGGACGGTGTTCGCCGAGCATCTGAACGCGCCCTACGGCCTCGCGCTGGTGAACGGGGCGCTCTACGTCGCCAATCAGGACTCGCTGGTGCGGTTCGCCTATCGCGACGGGCAGATCCGGGCGAGCGGCCCGCCGGTGAAGGTCACCGACCTGCCGGCGGAGATCAACCATCACTGGACCAAGTCGCTGGCGGCGAGCCCCGACGGGCGGTTCCTGTATGTCGGCATCGGATCAAACAGCAACATCACCGAACGCGGGATGGCCGCCGAGGTCGACCGCGCGATGGTGTGGCAGATTGACGCGCAGACCGGGTCGCACCGGCCGTTCGCGACCGGGTTGCGCAATCCGACCGCGCTGGCGATCCAGCCGGGGCTGGGGCAGTTGTGGGCGGTCGCCAACGAGCGTGACGAGCTGGGACCGAACCTGGTGCCGGATTACCTGACGTCGGTGCGCGACGGGGCGTTCTACGGCTGGCCCTACAGTTACTACGGTCAGACGGTCGATCCGCGCGTGCGGCCGCAGAACCCCGAGCGGGTGGCCGCGGCGATCCGGCCGGATTATGCGCTGGGTGCGCATGTCGCGGCGCTCGGCCTTACGTTCTCAAGCCCGGTGATGGGTGCGCGGTTCGGCGATGGCGTATTCGTCGGCGAACATGGCAGCTGGAACCGCGATACGCCGTCCGGGTACAAGGTGGTGTTCGTGCCGTTCCGCGGCGGGCGACCGACGGGTGCGCCGATCGATTTCGTGACGGGCTTCATGGGTGCGGACGGCAAGACGCGCGGTCGGCCGGTGGGCGTGACGCTCGATCCGCGCGGCGCGGTGATCGTGGCGGACGACCTGTCCAACACGATCTGGCGCGTGACCCCGACGCGGGCGCCGCAACGCGTCGCGTCCAGGTAGGCTTTCGTCGGCCCTTCGCGGGTCGGGTCAGCGCCGAAAACGATGGTATCAGCGGGTTTCCGCGCTATGAGTGGGCATGCCCGAGGAGAGTCCGCTTGAAGCCCGGTTGTCGCAACATCTGCGGCTGACCTATTCCGAGCGGGACGCGCTGCGCTCGCTCGAACGGCGCGAGCGGCTGTACCAGGCCGGCGAGATCGTCGTGCAGGAAGGCGAGGAAACCGACAAGCTGTACGTGGTCGCGAGCGGCTGGCTGCACGGATCGGTGCAGTTGAAGGGCGGCGGGCGGCAGGTGCTGCGGTTCTACTTCGTCGGCGACCTGACCACGACATTCTCGATCGCGTGGGGGCGGAGTGCGGCAACACTGACCGCGGTAAGTGCGACGACATTGTACGAGCTGCCGCGGCAGGCGTTCGGCCGGCTGTTCCGCGATCATCCGCGGCTGGGCGCGCTGCTGTACGGGGTCAGCGCGTCGGAGCATGTCGCGATGGCGGACCGGCTGACGTCGGTCGGGCGGACCGACGGGATTACGCGGATCGCGACGTTGCTGCTCGATATCCGATCGCGGTTGCGGGTGACCGACGGGATCGACGGGGCGACGTTCGAACTGCCGCTGACGCAGCAGGATCTGGGCGACGCGGTGGGGCTGACCAAGACACATGTCAGCCGGTCGCTGAAGGTGCTGGCGGAGGCCGGGCTGGTCGACCGCGACGGCAAGATCATCCGGATCAACGATGTCGAGCGGCTGTCGCAGATGGTCGATTTTCAGGATCGCCACAGCCATGTCGCGACCGACTGGTTGCCGCCATACGGGTCGAACGGGGCGGGCGAGGCGAACGGCAGTTCGATGCCCGCAAACGGGTCGAACGGCGCGAATGGTGACATACGTCATCAGGTGCTGCCCGCCGAGTGAACCTATGTCACCGCCGCCCGCGCTTATTTCGCGTGGCGGTGCGCCACCCCTCGAAACCCTGACTCAGCGCGTCATTGTCCCGTCCAAAGCAGCCCGGAGTCGGGGTGCAGGAGCAGGGATACCGATATGGCCGAGCGGCTTGGCGTAGCGATCGTGGGCGTGGGTGGGGCAGTCGCCACCACGGCGATCGCCGGAATCGAATTGATCAAGGCAGGGTCGAACAGCTTTGCGGGGCTGCCGCTGGCGGACCGCGACGTGGCCGGCATGGTCGCGTATCGCGACATGGAATTCGGCGGCTGGGACCTGGCCGACGACACGCTGGCCGACTGCGCGCTGCGCCACGGCGTGATCGGCGAGAAGGAGCTGGCCAACGGTGCGGCGAGCCTGAACCAAATGCGGCCGTGGAAGGCGGTCGGCAGCACGGGCCATTGCGCCAATATCGACGGCAGCAACAAGATGGAGAGCGGCCACCGCGCCGCGGTGCGCCAGATCCAGGCCGATCTGCAGCGCTTCAAGGAAGAGAAGGGGCTCGACCGCGTCGTGGTCGTGAACCTGGCCTCGACCGAGCGGATGCCGGTGGCCGACGCCGAATGCCTGCAGTCGCAGGAGGCGTTCGAGCGCGGGCTGGACGCGGACGACAGCGCGATCAGCCCGGCGATGCTGTACGCCTATGCGTCGATTGATGCGGGTGCGCCCTATGCGAACTTCACGCCGTCGGTTGCGGCGGATGTCGCGCCGCTGGCGGATTTCGCGGCGGACCGGAACGTGCCGGTGGCGGGCAAGGACGGCAAGACCGGCCAGACGTTCATCAAGACGGTGATCGCGCCCGCGCTGCGTGATCGTGCGCTGCATGTCGATGGGTGGTTCTCGACCAACATCCTGGGCAATTCGGACGGGTTGGCGCTCGACGATCCGAAGTCGCTCGAGTCCAAGCTGGGCACCAAGGGCAGCGTGCTCAACTCGATCCTGGGCTATCCGGTCGAGGATCATATCGTGATGATCCATTATTACCGGCCGCGCGGCGACGACAAGGAAGCGTGGGACAACATCGATCTGACCGGGTTCATGGGCCAGAAGATGCAGCTGAAGCTGAATTTCCTGTGCAAGGATTCGATCCTGGCAGCACCACTGGCGATCGAGATCGCACGGTGCCTGGACCTGGCGCAGCAGCGCGGCGAAGGCGGCGTGCAGGAGCAGATGGGCCTGTTCTTCAAGCTGCCGCAGATGAAGGGCAGCAACGATCCGGTCCATGCGTTTCCGGAACAGCAGCTGATCCTCGACCGCTGGCTGGGCGACCAGAGCGCGTGAGGGGTGGATTGTCGCCGGCGACGCTGCCGTTCTTCCGCGAACTGGGCGACCTGAAGCGGATCTACTCGGCCGCCGCGCCGGGGTCGATCGCGGAACGCCTGTTCCGCGACGGCTGGGCGGCGCTGTTCGACGGGCAGCCGCCGGCGACGGTGATGAAGCAGGTCGTGGCCGCGGCACTGGTCGCGGCGCGGCTGGGCGACCTGGACCTGGCGGCGTTGCAGGCGCTGGGGACAGGCGAGCAGGCGGTCGTGATCCTGAACCGCAGTTTCGACGAGGTGACGGGCGACATGGACCCGGCGTTGCGCGCGCGGTTGCGCGGGGCGTTGTCGTCCGGCCGGCCGGCGGCGGGGGACGTGCCGGCATTCGTCGACAAGCTGGCGCGGCAGCCGCGGGCGGGGGTGACCTGTCCGGGGCAGCCGCGGATCATGTTGCAGCCGGCGGAGAACCATGCGGAACATTGCCTGACGGTGGCGGTGTACGGCGTGGTGGCGAGCCCGTGGTACGGCGCCGATCCGGTCGCGGTGTTCCTGGCCGGGATGGCGCACCACCTGCACAATGCTGACATGCCGGACAGCGGCTATTCGGGCGAGATGCTGCTGGGCGGGATGCTGGATACCGTCATCGTGAACGCGCGCGAGGCGGCGTTTCGCGAACTGGCCGACGTGCCGGAGCTGGAGGCCGATGTGCGCGCCGCGCTGGCGCCGATCGGTGGGGACGAGACGCCCGAGGCGCGCGCGTTCCATGTCGCCGACGTGCTGGACCGCGTGCTGGAGATCGAACAGCATCTGCGCGCCGCGCAGCTGACGATGGGCGTGGTGCTGGACGATTACGGGCTGGTCCATGACGGCCCGGTCAAGGCGTTCCATGACGAGATCCTGGCGACGACCGGCCTGTCGGGTCGGGCGTGACCTTACGTTCGCCGCTGACCGGTCGGGTGTTGATGCCCGATACACCGCATTCGCTGGCGGCGCCGGGGGAGCGGTGGCCGGTGGTGGATGGCATCCCGTATCTGCGCACCGAGAGCGAGGGGCTGGTCGCGGTGGCGCTCGACCATCTCGACGCCGGGTGCCCGGACGATGCGCTGGTCGCATTGCTGACCGATCAGGATGCGTGGTGGACCGGTCCGGCGACCGACCTGCGCGAGCTGAAGCGGCTGGTGCGCGAGCGCGACATGCTGTCGCTGCGCGAGGCGATGGCGCTGCTGCGGATGGGGCCTGTAGCGGATTACTTCGCCTATCGCTGGAGCGACCCGACCTATCTGGCGGGGCTCGCGCTGATCGAGGCGCACTGGGCGGCGCCGACGAGCGCGTTCGAACTGGCGTGCGGGATCGGGCATTATCTGCGCGAACTGGGCGCGCGCGGGGTGGCTTGCACGGGGGCGGACGTGGTGTTCGCGAAATGCTGGCTGGCGAAGCACTGGGTGGCGCCGCTGGCGGACTATGTCGTGTTCGATGCGGCGGCGCCGTCCTGGCCGGTCGGACAGGCGCGGTTCGACCTGGTGATGTGTCACGACGCATTCTATTTCCTGCCCGAACAGGCGCGGATCGCGGCGCGGTTGCGCGCGGTGACCGACGCAGGCGGCGTGTTGGCGATCAGTCACCTGCATAATGCGGGTTTCGAAGGCGGGGCGAAGGGGCCGGCACTGAGCGCGGGGGCGTGGGGGGCGTTGTTTCCGCATGCGGACGTGCATGACGAAGCGGTGTTGCTCGACGCGCTGATGACGCAAACGGCGCCCGCTACGGTCGGCTGGCACGACGATCCGCAGGTCGAGGCGTGGTCGCTGGTGGAGGGCGGCCGGGAGGGGCGTGTCGTGGCGGATGGCGTTGCGATGCCGATGCCGGGCGCACCCCTGCGACCGAACCCGTTGATTGCGGCCGATGGGGTTCGGTGGCCGTCCGAGCTTTACCGCGAGGAATATGGCAGCGGGTGCCTGTGGGCGCGCGACGATGCGGATTTGCCGACGACCGATCCGGTGCGGTTGCGGCGCGTCGTCGACTTGCCGGAGCGCTGGTAAGGTGGGCGTGATGCGGTGGGGCATTGCCGGCTATGGCTGGGTGGCGCGCGATCATATGGCGCCGGCGATCCGCGCGGCGGGCGGGCGGGTGACGGCGGTGGCCGATCCTTCGCCGGCGGCACGCGCGCTGGCGGAGGCGGCTGGGCTGGCGGCGTTTGAGACGGCGGACGCGATGCTGGCGGCGGGGGATGTCGACATCGTCTATGTCGCGACGCCGAACGATGCGCATGTCGAGCCGGTGCGGGCGGCGGCGGGGGCGGGGGTGCCGGTGTTGTGCGAGAAGCCGATCGCCGCGACCTTGACGCAGGCGGAGGCGCTCGCGGACGCGGTGGCGGGCGGTCCGTTGTACGGGACGGCGTTCGATCAGCGGCATCATCCGGCGCATCGTGCGATGGCGGACGCGATCGCGGGGGGCGAGATCGGGCGGCCGGTGGCGGTGCGCATCGTCTATGCGTGCTGGGTCGCGCCGGACTGGACGCCCGATGGCGGGCCGCATGATAATTGGCGAGCGGACCCGGTGCGGGCGGGCGGCGGGGCGGTGATCGACCTGGCGCTGCACGGGCTGGATCTGGCGGAGCGTTTGCTCGGCAAGCCGCTGGTCGATCTGTCGATCATACTGCAGCGGCGGATCCACGCCTATCCGGTCGATGATGGCGGGATGCTGACCGGCCGGACCGCGGCGGGTGTGCTTTTCCAGAGCCATGTCGCGTACAACACCGCGGAGGTCCTGCCGCGCCGCCGGCTGGAGGTGCTGGGCGAACATGGCCTGCTGGTTGCGACCGACACGATGGGGCAGACGGCGGGCGGTGCGCTGACGCGGCGTTGCGCGAAGAGCGGCGTCGAGACGGCGGTCGCGTTCGATGCGGGGACGTCGCCGTTCAGCGCGCAGGCGGCCGCGTTCATGGCCGCGGTGCGGGGTGGTCCTCATGATTTCTCGATGCCGCGCGACCTTGCGTTGATGCGGCTGTTCGACGCTGCCTATCAGGATGCCAGACGATGCCTTTGACAATGTTCGCCTGCGCGAATTGCGGGTTCTGGCAGCGCCATTTCTCGCCGCCGGACTGCCCGGTCTGCACCGACGTGCGCAACGACCTGCCCGAGGACGGCTGGCGGTTCCTGCCCGAGGCGGACGTGGCGGCAACGCATGACGGGGGTGCGCGCGAGGTGGCGCCGGGCTTGTGGGCGTTCACCACGACGCCTGCGCTGGGGTTGGCGGGCACGGGCTGGCTGATCGTGCGCGAGGGCGGCAATATCGCGTTCGAGGCGGCGCCTTATTATTCGCAGGCGATGCTCGACAAGATCGCGGAGCTGGGCGGGATCGCGTTCCTCGCGGCGAGTCATGCGCACGGGTACGGCGCGCTGTTCCAGTTGCAGCGTCGGTTCGACCCCGAGGTCGTCGCCATCCAGAAGGACGACCTGCGCATGACCAAGGCGTTCCGTGTGACGGTGCCCTATGACGACGCGCTGGAACTGGCGCCGGGTTACACACTGCACCATGTCGGCGGGCATTATGAGGGGCAGGCGTGCCTGCACGATGCGCCGGGCCTGCGGCTGTTCTGCGGCGACATGTTCAAGATCGACCAGGATGCGGACGGGCGATCGACCGCGATTTCGAGCCACAAGGCGTTTCACAAGGATATTCCGCTGACCCATGCCGAACTGGCGCAGTACCGCGCCGCGATCGCTCCACTTGAGTTCGACGCGGTGCTGACCCCGTTCGAATATGCGCCGGAGGTGGACCGGATGGTCGCGCTGGCGGCGCTGGACGACGGGCTGGCGCGAATGCCCGGCGTGCGGAGGTTGGGACTGTGAGGTCGGGCCTGCCCGAGGGGCTGGGTGCGGCGGCGCATCGCTATCTGGATGCGTTCCCGGCGGGGGACGTGGTCGCGTTCCCGATCGATCCGCTCGACCGGCTGGGCCTGCCGGTGTGGGTCGTGGCGTTGTTCCCGGAGGATCCGGCGCTGGCCGGGATCATGCCGTACGGCGTTGGCTATGGCGCGACCGAGGAAGCCGCGGTGCTGGGCGGGCTGGGCGAGATCGCCGAGATGGTGTGGCCGACGCTGACGCTGGGCACGCGCGCCAAGACGAGCGGGAGCTATACCGGGTTGGTCGCCAGCCTCGGCGAAAGGGCGGTGGCCGATCCGCTGACGCTCTGCCTGCCGGCCGGGTCGTCGGTCGGGCGCGAGACGGTGCTCGACTGGGTGGAGGCGAAGCGCTGGGCCGATGGGTCGACCGTGCTTGTGCCGATCGATCTGGCTGCTTATTCCGCGAAGGAGCTGGCGCCGGGGTATCGGCCGTTCACGACGATCATTTCGAACGGGATGGGCGCGGGGCCGGACCTGGACTGGGCGGTCGGGCACGGGCTGTGCGAGATTCTGCAGCGCGACGGCAACGGGCTGGTGTTCCGCGCGCTCGACCAGGGCGTGATGCTGGACCTGGACGGAGCATTGCCCGCGTCGACGACGGCGATCCTCGACCGGTTCGCACGGGCCGGCATCCGCGCGATGCCGAAGTTCGCGACCGACCAGTATGGGCTGCCCAACCTGTACTGCGTCGGGATCGACGAGGCGGCGCCGCCGGCCGCCCCGATCATGGTGACGGCCTGCGGCGAGGCGTGCCACGCCGACCGCGTGCAGGCGCTGGAGAAGTGCCTGACCGAATTCGCGGCGAGCCGGGCGCGCAAGGCGTTCGCGCACGGGCCGGCCGATCTGGTCGCGCGCGTGGCGCCGGAGGGCTATGTCGCGCGGTTCCTGGCGCAATCGGGCGGTGCGGCGAAATCGAGCGACAGCCGCGCGTTCGACGCGATGCGCGACTGGACCGGGCGCGATGCGGGCGAGCTGCGTGGGTGGCTGACCGACAGTGTGTTGTCCGAGCGTGCGACGATGCGGTTCGACGCGTTGCCGTCGCAGCCCGCGGCGGACGGTCATGCGCGTGCCGCGCGGGCGCGCGCGGCGGTCGAGGCGGCGGGGTTCGACATCCTGTATGTCGACATGTCGCCGCCCGACGGGTCGGTCACGGTGGTGAAGGTCATCGTGCCGGGCATGGAGGTGGAGACGATGAGCTATGCCCGGATCGGCGCGCGCAACACCGAGAAGCTGCTGGCGGTGGACAGTCCGCTGATCGGATTCGGAGCGGAGACCGACAGCCTGCGCCGGATCCGGCTGACCCCGGAGGATGCGGAGCGGCTGAGGCATCCGTTGTTCGATGTGGCGGCGGCGGAGCGGATCGTGGGGCCGCTCTATCCGCTGTACCGGGAGCCGGAGGCGCATCATGTCGCCGCGGCGGATGTTGCGCGATGAGCCTGCGTTATGCGTATAATACGAACGGGGCGGCCAACCACCGGCTGGACGACGCGCTGCGGCTGATCGCGGACTGCGGCTATGATGGGGTCGCGCTGACGCTCGACCATCATCATCTCGATCCGTTCGCGCCGAACTGGGCGCGTGAGGCGGAGCGGGTGGCGCGGGTGTTGCAGGAGTTGCGGCTGGGCAGCGTGATCGAGACGGGCGCGCGCTACCTGCTCGATCCGCGTGAGAAGCACGAGCCGACGTTAGTGACGGCGGCGGCGGACGGGCGGGCACGGCGGGTGGCGTTCCTGTGCCGGGCGCTCGACATCGCGGCGATGCTGGGCAGCGAGACGATGTCGTTCTGGGCCGGCGTGCCGAAGCCGGGCGTGGACGCGCAGGCGGCGCATGGCTGGCTGGACGAGGGGTTGGCGCGCGTGCTCGACTATGCCGAAGGGTGCGGCGTGGATGCGAGTTTCGAGCCGGAGCCGGGCATGCTGATCGAGACGGTCGCGGACTATGCGCGGCTGGCGGAGCGGCACCCACGGTTGCGGCTGGCGCTCGACACCGGGCATTGCCTGGTGACGCAGGATATCGCGCCGGACCTGGCGGTTCACGCCTATGTCGACCGGATCGGGACCGTCGCGATCGAGGATATGCGGCGCGGGGATCACACGCATCTGCCGTTCGGACAGGGCGACATGGACATTCCCGCGGTGCTTCGCGCGCTGGAGGATATCGGTTACGCGCGGTTGGTGTGCGTCGAGATGTCGCGCGAGAGCCCGCGCGCGCATGCGGCGATCCCGGAGTCGATCGCGTTCCTGCGGAGCATCGGCGCGTGAGGGTCTGCTTCGTGTCGCGCCGGTTCTTTCCGGCGATTTCCGGCATGTCGATCTATGCGATCAACTTGCTGCGGCAACTGGTCGCGGGCGGGCACGACGTGACGATGATCAGCCAATATTATGGCGATCCGGAACGCCGCAAAGTCTATGGCGGCGGGCCGCCGCCGGAGGTGCCGGGGGTCCGGGTGATCGGGCTGGAGGCAGTCGGCGAGCAGGACGGCGGCGATTTCGAGCGCGATGTCGAGACGATGGCAGCGACGATCGCGGCGGAACATGCGCAGTCGCCGTTCGACGTGCTGCACGCGCAATATGGTTATCCCACCGGCTGGGCGGCGCTGATCGCGGCGCAGCGGCTGGGGTTGCCGTGCGTCGTGTCGATCCAGGGCGGCGACGGACATTGGGTGGGGTCGTGCTGCGCCACGCACCGGATCGCGATGGAGCGCGTGCTGGATCATGCGCATGCGGTGCTGATCGGCGGCGCGAGTTTTGCGGGCGAGGTGCATGACCGGCTGGGGACCGCGCTGGAGCGGTTCACGATCGTGCCGGGCGCCGTCGATACCGAGCGGTTCGTGCCGGGTGAGCTCGCCGAAGGGCCGGTGCGGTTATTCTATCATGGGCGCGTCGATCGGCGGAAGGGCGTGCTGGACATGCTGCACGCGTTGCCGGCGGTGGGGGGCGACTGGACCTGCACCGTGTCGGGCATAGGCCCGGATCTTGAGCCGGCGCGCGCGCTGGCGACCGAGTTGGGGCTGGACGGGCGCGTCACGTTCACGGGTTATGCGGACTATGACCACGTGCCGGGGCTGTACCGTGACCACGACGTGTTCGTGTCGCCGACCTATGCGGAGGGGTTTTCGAACACGATCCTGGAGGCGATGGCGGCGGGGCTGGCGGTGGCGTCGTGCCGGTCGGTCGGGGTGGTGGATTGCGTGCGCGACGGGGAGAACGGGTTGCTGACCGAGGCGGGCGACGTGCCCGCGCTGACCGCGATGCTGACGCGGCTGGTGACCGACGCCGCGTTGCGCGGGCGACTGGCGATGGCGGGGCTGGCGGAGTGCCGGCGCGTCTATAGCTGGCATGCGGTCGGGCGGCAGATCCAGGGGATCTATGCGGCGGTGGTGGATGCGCCGGCGCTGGTCGGGGTGGACGAGCAGATTCCGGTGACGCCGTGCCGGTTCCGCAGCGAGCCGCACCTGTTGTGACGCATGTCGTCGCGATCTCGCCGCATCTGGACGATGCGGCTTTCTCGGTCGGCGGGCTGCTGGCGGCGCATGCGCGGGCGGGGGACCGGGTAACGGTGGTGACCTGTTTCACGGGCAACGTCGCGCGGCCGACCGGGTTCGCGCTGGCGTGCCAGACGGACAAGGGGCTGGGGCCGGAGGTCGATTATATGGTGCTGCGTCGGGCGGAGGACGTCGCGGCGTGCGCGGTGATCGGGGCGGCGGCGGTGCACCTGCCGTTTCTGGAAGCGCCGCATCGCGGGTATGCGAGCGCGCCCGAGCTGTTCGCGGGGCGGCGGGCGGACGATGGCGTGCTCGGGCCGCTGACGGTGGCGCTGGGAGAGTTGCTGGACGGGTTGGCGGCGGATCTGGTGATGGGGCCGCTGGCGATCGGCGATCATGTCGATCATTGGCAGGTGCGCGATGCGCTGGAGGCGGTCGATCCCGGTGCTCTGTTGTGGGAGGACTGGCCGTATCTCAGGCGGTCGGCGGTGCGGCCGGCGCTGCCGCCGGTGCGGAGCCACCGGTTGAGCGCGGACGACCGGGCGGCGCGGACCGCGATGTGCGGGGCCTATGCGTCACAGCTCGGCTATCAGTTCGGCGGGCATGACGCGATGGTGCGGGAGGTGGCGCTGGTGGAAAGCGAGCAGCTGTATCGCGGGCGCGGGGCAGCCGGCTGACAGCCTTGTCGGAACGATATTGCCACGCCGCGGGAATCGGCTAGGCCGGTCGGAACGAGCAGGGGCGGGGGCAGGCATGGCACGCAGGGCGGGAGCCGGACGCAGCACGACGATCATCGACGTGGCGGCGAAGGCCGGCGTTTCGCCCATGACCGTGTCGCGCGTGATCAACGGCCGATCGGGCGTCGGCGCCGACACGCGACTGGTGGTGCAGGACGCGATTCGCACGCTCGGATACCGCCCGAACGTGGCGGCGCGCAGCCTGGTGACGTCGGCCGAACTGAAGATCGGTGTCGTCTATTCGAACCCCAGTGCGGCGTTCATGAGCGATTTCCTGACGGGCGTGTTCGAGGAAGCGTCGGCGCGCGGGGCGCGGCTGGTGCTGCTGAAGGGTGAGGGCGGGCGGCCGCCGGCGGAGGGCGCGCTGCGCGACCTGATCGCGTCGGGCGTGTCGGGCGTGATCCTGACGCCGCCGCTGGGCGAGTCGCCCGCGGTGCTGCGCGTGCTGCGCGAGGCGGGGGTGCCGATGGCGTCGGTCGGCGCGCATCAGGTGGCGGACACGATCTGCGTGCGGATCGACGACCGGCAGGCGGCGTACGAGATGACGCGGGAACTGATCGCGCTGGGGCATCGCCGGCTGGGGTTCATCGTGGGCAACCCGGACCAGGCGGCGAGTGCGGAGCGGCTGGCCGGGTTCCACGCGGCGGTGCGCGAGGTGGACGGCGTGCAGACTGCGGTCGCGCAGGGTGATTTCAGCTACGCGTCGGGGCTGGTCGCGGGGGAGCAGCTGCTCGATGCGGCGGTGCCGCCGACCGCGATCTTTGCGAGCAACGACGACATGGCGGCGGCGATCGTCTCGGTCGCGCACCGCCGGCAGCTGGATGTGCCGGGTGAGCTGACCGTCGTGGGGTTCGACGACACGACCGCGGCGGTGATGCTGTGGCCACCGCTGACCACGGTGCACCAGCCGGTCCGGCGGCTGGCGGCGGAGGCGCTGGGGTTGCTCGCGACCGAGATCGCGGGGGGTGGGGACGCGGTGGAGCGGGCGGACCGGGTGCTGGCGCATGGCATGGTGCGGCGGCAGTCTACGGCTGCGCCTGGGGGGTGAGTTAGGGCACGGGGTTTGAGTAAGGCCCGCTTACCCCAAGCCACGCCCCCCTCCCCAACCCTCCCCCCGGTGGGGGGGAGGGAGTCAGGTTTCGTCTTTTCCGTCGTAGTGGAAGAAGGCGAAGTCGGCGGGGCGGGCGGTGCCGGCCATGTCTTGCGCGGCCATGCCGACGAAGGTGCCGGTGAAGTTGGGGAGGCCGGGGAGCGAAGCTTCGTCGGACAGGATGCTGGCGTCGCGGACGTCGGGGAGCCAGTTCCAGTCGGTCGCGTCCGCGCTGCGCCAGGCGAAGCGGAGCTGGTCGAGATTCACCGACACACGGAGGTCGATCGCGCCGTCGGGGACTGAAGCAACCGCGGGCGTGATGGTGCAGCGGCCGTCGTCGGGGCTGGCGGTCATGACCTGGAGCTGCCGTGCGCCGACGTCGCGGGTGATGTGGAGATAGTGGAATTTGGTGCTGTTATAGTAGCAGATCAGCCCGGCGGACTGCTGGAAATGCTCGGGGTCGAATTCCAGCCGCGTCGTGGCGGTGTAGGACAGATGTTCCTGGCGGCGCGCGACGAGCGCCTGAGTGAACTGGCTGCCGACCGTCTCGCGACCGTAGAGACGCAGGAAGCCGGGGCGGGCCGTGACGCTGAACAGCGCGTCCGGGTCGGGCGTGCGGAGCCATTGGTAGACCGGCGGCAGGCCGTCCGCAGTGAAGGGCGGGCTGGCGGGCTCGGCGGGCCATGGCGCGGGCGGCAGGCCGGGGAGCGGGGGTGTCGGATCGGGCGCGGCATCACCGCTGAGCGTCCGGAGCCAGCCGTCGGCGCCCCACATCATCGGTTGCAGCGCGGTTTCGCGGCCGAGGACGCAGCGCGCACGCACATCGAGCGGGCGACCGCAGAGATAGGCGATCCAGGTCGTGCCGTCGGCCAGTTCGACGAGGTCGCCGTGGCCGGCGCGGGTCACTTCGCCGGTGCGGCGGCCGGCGGCGGTCAGCACCGCGACGTCGGGGTGGACCTCGTACGGGCCGAACAGCGAGCGCGACCGCGCCATGGTGACGGCATGGTCCCAGCCGGTGCCGCCCTCCGCGACGAGCAGGTGATACCAGCCGTCGCGCTTGTAGAGATGCGGCCCCTCGGTGAAGCCGAGCGCGGTGCCGTGGAAGATGGTGCGGCGATCGCCGATGAGGCGGAGCGTGGCGCGGTCGAGTTCCTGCGCGATGATGCCGGCGAAGCGCGGATGGTTGGGGCGGTGATCCCACAGCATGTTGAGCAGCCAGCTGCGCCCGTCATCGTCGTGGAACAGCGCGGGGTCGAACCCGCTGGAGTTCAGCAGGACGGGGTCGGACCATGGCCCGTCGATGCTGTCGGCGGTGACGAGATAGTTGTGGAAATCGCGCAGCGAAGCGCCGGACGCGCCGTTGACCGTCGTCTGGCCGTAGCGTTTGACGTCGGTGTAGACGAGCCAGAAGTGGCCGTCGGCATGGCTGAGATCGGGCGCCCAGACGCCGCAGCTGTCGGGATCGCCGCGCATGTCGAGCTGGCTGGCGCGGGTCAGCGGGCGGGTGGCGAGCCGCCAGTTCACGAGGTCGCGGCTGTGGTGGATCTGGACGCCGGGAAACCATTCGAACGTCGACGTCGCGATGTAGAGGTCGTCGCCGACGCGCAGGATCGACGGATCGGGATTGAAGCCGGGCAGCACGGGGTTGCGGAAATGCGTCATGCGGGTTTGCGCACCAGGGTCCAGAGGATGGCGGCACCGACCAGATCGAGCACGCCGAGTACGACGAAGAAGGGTTCGTAGCCGACCTGATCGACCATCCGCCCGAGCAGCAGCGTGAACAGCAGGACGCCGAGATTGGCGGCCAGCCCGGCGAGACCGGTGACGGTCGCAACTTCGTCGCGGTGGAAAAGGTCCGACGCCATGGTGATGACGGTGACCGACAATGTCTGGTGCGCGAAGCCGCCGAGGCAGAGCAGGCCGATCGCGACATAGGGGTTGGTCGCCATGCCGACGAACGCCATGCCCATCATCATCACCGCGCCGAGCGTGAACGCCCAGCGCCGCGCATCGATGAGGTCGACGCCGCGGCGTTGCAGCCAGGCGACGACGGCGGGGCCGAACAGGCAGCCGAGATCGGCAGCGAGGAACGGCAGCCAGGCGAAGATCGCGATCTGCGTCAGATCGAACCCGCGTTCGCGCGCCAGATAGAGCGGCATCCAGAAGGAGAGCATGCCCCAGACCGGATCGGCGAGCAGGCGGGGGAGCGCGATGCCCCACAGGTTGCGGCGGCGGAGCAGCGCGCCGATCCGCTGGCGCTTGCCTGCGCCCGACAGCCGCTGTTCCTGACCGCCTTCGATATGGGCGCGTTCGGTGGCGCCCAGCCGCGGGTGATCGGCGGGCTTGCGGTACCAGAGCAGCCAGAAGACGCACCAGACGAGCCCGAGCCCGCCGGTGACGACGAACGCCAGCCGCCAGCTTTGCGTCATGACCGCCCAGGCGATCAGCGGCGGGGCGAGCACCGCGCCGAACGACGCGCCGATATTGTAGATACCGCCCGCCAGCCCGCGTTCGCGCGCGGGAAACCATTCGGCGATCACCTTCTGCCCCGCCGGCTGCGCCGAACCTTCGGCCAGGCCGAGTGCGAGGCGGAGGCCGGCGAAGGAGGGCCAGCCCTGCGCCATGACATGGGCGATGGTGATGAGCGACCAGACCGCGACGCACAGCGTGAAGCCGAGCCGCAGGCCGAACCCGTCGAGGAAGTAGCCGACGACCGGCTGGAACATGACGCCCAGCTGAAACGCGCTGGTCACCCAGCTATACTGCTCGCTGGAGATCCCCTGTTCGCTGAGGATCACGGGGGCCGCGACGCCGAGCACCGAGCGGGCGAGATAGTTCAGGATCATCGCGCCGACGAACAGCGCGATGATCGTCCAGCGGACATAGGGGAAGGGCCGGCGTCGTCCGCCAAGGTCGACTGCGGCTGGCGGTATCATATCCACTCCCGTTAACGTTACCTCGACCGTCGCGCAATCGCAGCGTCGCGCCGTCCAGTGCAGCCGGATCGCCGTCCGATATGCCGCGACGCTGCTTCAAACGCCAGTCTGCATGACGAATAACGATCATCAATGTCAATCAAGTCGGAGTATTGACTATCGTCGAACTGCGCGATACCCGAGGTGGTAACGTTAACGCAACGTAGCATCACGGGGTCCGCCCGGGGCCGCGGATCGCGAGCGAAGTCAGGCGCGAAGACGCCGACCGTCGATCAAAGGGAGGATATGATGCACATGACGCAAGGCACGCTACGCTCGACCGCAGGCACCGGGACCCGATCGTTGAAGCTGTCCGCCGGCCTGATGGCGCTGGCCTGTGCGATCAGTGCGAGCCCGGTGCTGGCCCAGGTCGCGCCCGCGCCGACCCCCGATCCCGTCCCGGCCGCCGGCCCGGTCGCAGCCCCGGCCGAAGCGGTCGCACCCGGCAGCGTATCGGCGACCACCGCGGTCGGCCCGGCGCAGACCAACGCCAGCGACGGCGACATCGTGGTGACCGGATCGCGCATCGTGTCCAACGGCTTTGCGGCCCCCACGCCCACCACCGTGATCGGTGCGGCGCAGATCCAGAGCAATGCGCAGCCGAACGTGTTCACGACGATCGCGCAGCTGCCCTCGCTCCAGGGATCGAGTGGCTCCGCGACCAACACGTTCAGCACGTCGAGCGGCCAGCAGGGGCTGAGTTCGCTGTCGCTGCGCGGGCTCGGCACGATCCGCACGCTGACGCTGCTCGACGGGCAGCGGGTGGTGGGCGCTTATTATACCGGCGTGACCGACGTCAGCCAGTTTCCGCAGCTGCTGATCCAGCGGGTCGATGTGGTGAACGGCGGCGCGTCGGCATCCTACGGATCGGACGCGGTCGGCGGCGTGGTGAACTTCATCACCGACACGCGCTTCACCGGGATCAAGGGCAACGTCCAGGGCGGCATCACAACCTACGGCGACAACGAGCAGGGGCTGGCGCAGCTGGCGGTCGGCAGGAGCTTCCTCGAAGATCGGCTGCACATCGTGGCGAGCGGCGAATATGCGAAGGAGGCGGGCGTCGGGCCAGGCGATTTCGGGCTGGACCTGGCCGGGAGCCGCAACTGGTTCAAGCAGACGTCGCTGGTCAATCGCAACGTCACGAACGACGGGTCGCCGCAATATCTGCTGCTCGACAATACGCAGAGCACGGGCTTCACGAAATACGGGCTGATCACCGCGGGACCGTTGCAGGGGACCGCGTTCGACCAGGCGGGCAACCCGTTCCCGTTCCAGTACGGGTCGAACGGAACGCCATCGGGTAACGCGGCAGGGACGGTCAACGGCTGCTACCCCGGTTATTGCGTGGGCGGCGATTTGTCGGGGAATATCGACACGGGCCGGTCGTTGCAGTCGGCGATCCAGCGGTTGGTCGGCTATGGCCGGATCGGCTATGATTTCGCGGAGAACAACGAGATCTATGCCACCGTCAACGTCGGGCAGGTGAAGACGAACAACCAGCCGACCAATGGCGCGAACCGCCCCGGCCTGACCATCCAGTGCGCCAACGCCTATGTCCCGGCATCGGTGCAGGCGCAGTGCGCGGCGGCGGGGATCACCAGTTTCCAGTACGGGACGAGCAACGCGAACCTGCCGAACACCAAGGTGTTCACCGACCGCCGCCAGTACCGGTTCGTGGTGGGCGCCAAGGGCAAGTTCGACGTGGGTGGATCCGACTGGTCCTACGACACCTATTACGAGCGCGGCGTGAACAAGATCGCGGTCGATGTCGAGAATGTCCTGCTGACGCCGCATTACAACCAGGCGATCAACGCGATCAACCTGAACGGCCAGATCGTGTGCGCCGATGCGACCGCGCGCGCCAACGGATGCCAGCCGCTCAACATCATCGGCGGGGCGACGCCGTCGGCCGCGGCACTGGAATATGTCATGCCGGAGAACGGGCCGTACCAGCGGATGAAGCTGACCCAGGACGTGGTCAGCGCGAATTTCAGCGGATCGCCGTTCGACCTGTGGGCCGGGCCGCTGTCGGTCGCGTTCGGTGCGGAATATCGCAAGGAATATTACACGGTGCGGGCCGATGCGTACGGCGCGGGGGTGAGCGAGATCAGCCCGAACACCGAGGCGTACCCGGCGGACCCGACGCTGCTGGCGTTGGGCAACAACTGGTATGCCGGCAACTACAAGAACGGCAACGGCGAGTATGACGTCAAGGAAGCGTATGTCGAACTCGACCTGCCGCTGGTCAATTCCGACGCGCTGGGTCGCGCGAACCTGAACGGTGCGGCGCGCTATACCGACTACAGCACGTCGGGGACGGTGTGGACGTGGAAGATCGGCGGCAACTGGGACACGCCGGTGAAGGGGCTGCGCCTGCGCGCTGTGACGTCGCGCGACGTGCGGGCGCCGAACCTGTCCGAGCTGTTCGCGGCGCCGGTGACGACGACGTTGCCCAACTTCCTCGACCCGGCGCGGAACGTGAACGTGGTGGTGATCCAGAACCAGGTCGGCAATCCGGACCTGACGCCGGAGAAGGCACGCAACACGTCCTTCGGTGCGGTGCTGTCCAACCCGCCCTGGCTGCCCGGGTTCAGCGTGTCGTTCGACTATTACAAGATCAAGGTGAAGGACGTGATCAGCAGCCTGGGCGCGGCGCAGATCGTCGACCTGTGCTACCGCAACATCCTGCCCGAAACGTGCGGGACCTATGACCTGAACAACCAGACGGGTCCGAATTTCGTCAACGTGCAGTCGTTCAACCTGGCGAGCATCAAGACGAGCGGGTTCGACATCGAGGCGAGCTATCGCTGGCAGCGGCCGCTGGGCCTGGACGGCACGTTCACGCTGCGCGCGCTGGCGACGCATATCCGGGAATATATCACCGACACCGGCCTGCCGGGGACGGTTCCGGTCGACAGCGCGGGCGTGAACATCGGGTCGACGCCCGACTGGAAGTGGCTGGCGGTGCAGGCGTACGAGACGGAGAAGTTCGGGTTCAGTATCCAGGAACGCTGGTTCAGCGACGGCAATATCGGCAACCAGTATGTCGAGTGCCAGCCGGGAAGCTGCCCGGAGTCGACGGTGAATGCGCCGACGGTGGACAATGCGTTCATGCCGGGGTCGTTCTACATGGACATCGGCGCGTCGTACAACTTCACCAAGAAGGTGACGGGGTATGTGAAAATCGACAACCTGTTCGACAAGGATCCGGCGACGTCGCCGTTCAATGCGAACCCGGCGTTGTATGACATCATCGGGCGGAGTTACCGGGCGGGCGTGCGGTTCTCGTTCTGAGGGTTTGATTGGGGGGTGGTGTGCTGCCCCTCCCGTCCATGCCGAGTGAAGACGAGGCACGCTCCCCCCGAGCGCAGCCGAGGGGTGATGTTGGCTTCTCGACTACGCTCGAAGGGTCCCTCGACTTCGCTCGGGATGGACGGGGTTTGAGAGATCAGGTGCGCTCCCCACCCGTTTGGTTCGAGCTTGTCGAGAACTCAGCGCGGCGTTCTCGACAGGCTCGAACCGAACGGGGGTGGGGGTGGTGGAGAGGAGGGTGGCGTGAGGTTTAGTCCGCGTTTGGCGCTCCGCTCGTCACCTGCGGCCCCGCCATTTCGCGGGCGGCGTTGGCCAGCGTGATCCACATCGAGCCTTCGGGGATGACATATTCGTTTTCGCCCCAGAAGAACGGCCAGTCCTCGTGGTTTTCCGGATAGTCGGGCTTGATGACCAGTACGCCGGGCACGACGCCGCCGGCGATGTAGGAGAAGTCCGCGCGGTTGTTGCCGTAGGCGACTTCCTTCGACACCGTGCCGACCGCGGAGACGAACGAGATGTCGGACGCCGGATGGTGGCCGAGCATGAAGTCGATCCCGCGCTGCACGCCGCGGCCGTCAACGATTTCCGGAAATTCCCGGTGCAGGATGTAGCTGTTGAGCGCGTAGCCCATGACGGTGCCGCTGCCCGCCCAGCCGCCGGTGGTGATCGGCACGCCGAACGGATTGGCACGGGCGGCGGTGTCGGCCTGCGTCTGCCAGGCCTGGACGACCGGCAGCATCGCGGCGCGGTAGGCGGCGGGCATGAACGGGATCGCTTCGGCGGCGGTCCAGGCCATGTCGTCGAACTTGGGCGCGATCTGCGGCCAGAGCGTCATGATGCGGTCGGCATAGCGTTTGTCGCGCGTGGTGCGGAGCAGTTCGACCGCGGCGGAGAATTCCTCCTGCACCACCGGGCCGCCGGTGGTGTTGCCGTGGCTGAACAGGTCGGGCGCGTGGCCCTGTTCCTGTGTCCAGGTGCGTTCGGCGATGGCACGCGCCTTGGTGGCGAGTGCGTTGTCATAACCCTTCAGCACGCGGGACGCGGCGGCGAGTGCGGCGATCGAGCCGTAGTTGAGCGCGCTGGCCTTGCTGGTGAACGCCCAGCGATCGTCGGGGATACCGCTGCGGCCGTTCCGCTCCTCGCCGGGTTTCAGCTTGGCGTCGTAAACCAGCCGGTCGGTCTTGCTGCCCGCGTCGCCGAGGTGGGTGTATTGCGCAACGTCGGGTTCGACGATGCCGTTGATCGCGTAGCCGACCGCGTCGAACTGCGCGACAAGTTGCAGCGTGCCGTGGCGGACCTGCTGGACCATGTCGGGGATGCCGTCGGGCACGTGGATCTCGACCTGGCGGCGCGCGTCGTTGACGCTGACCGTGTCGCGGTCGAGGCCCCAGCGTTCGCGGGCGGATACGAGCTGGCGGATCACCTGATATTGCGATTGCGTGCGGATGTCGAAGTCGCCCGCGTCGAACCAGCCGCCGACGTTCAGGCCGGCGATGTGCTGGCCAGGCTTGAACGGCGCGGTGGGTCCCTGGCGATACAGGTCGATATGTTCGTGGTTGAGCGGCGCCTGGACCGCGTCGTCGAGATGCGCCGGGCCGTGCCAGACGCGGTAGCCCTCGTTCACCGCCATATGGTCCATCGCGACCGGGAAATAGACGTCGTTGGTCGGGTGCCAGGCCTTGTCGTAGATGTCGTCGGCGATCCGGAACGTGGCGGTGCGCGTGCCGGCATAGTCGAGCAGATAGGTGCCGGGCTGCTTCACCGCGCTGAAATCGAGCTGGACGTAGCGGTAGCGCAGATAATTGCCCCAGGGCTTGGCGGCGGGGACGGCGACGGGCGTCATGCTGCCGTCCTCGCCCACGCGGATCAGCTGGAGCCGGCCGGTCCGGGTGTCGGCACGGTCCAGTTCGACGGTGGCGAGCTTGCATGCGGCGGGTGTGTAGCCGAGCTGCGAATGGGCGATGACGGGCGCGCGGAGCCAGCCGGGGACGCTGTTCGCCTCGACGGTCCAGGTCAGCACGCGGCCGGTGCGGCCGGCGGGGAGCAGCGAGCGGGCGACGAACCAGCCGTTCTGCGCCTGGTTGCGACCGTCGAACAGGGCGATCGGCGGGCCGTCGCTGCGCAGGGTCACGCGGCGGGCGGGATCCTCGGGCGCGAGGACGAGCCGCGTGCCGGACGCCATCGGAAGGGGTTCGGCGCCGATCCCGTCCGCGCGGCCGCTGGCGGGGTTGCGATCGGGCGTGCGGACCATCGCGTCGGCGGGGTGGAGCGGCATCGTGCCGGGTCGACCGTCGGCCATGTAGCTCTTGTGCATGTAGGCCGACGGCAGGAATTCCATGTTGAACCCGGCCTTGCCGACCAGCGCCGCGGGGACCGGCTGGGTCAGGTCGACGGTGATCGCGGCGGCGGTGCCGCGCGGTTCGACGCGGACGGTGTAGCGCCAGTTGTAGGCGGGATATTCGAGCGTGGTGACGACGACGCCCGTCTTCTGGTCGACCGTGCGGCTGATATACTTGGCGGCGGGGTCCCATTGTCCGGGCGTCGCCTGGAGGCGCACGTCGCCGTTGGTAGCTGTGCGGACGCCCTGCTGGATGATCTCGATCCCGCCGATCTTGGAATCGGCGAACAGGCCGTCATACCAGTTGCTGAAGACGAGCATGTCGACGCCCGACGTGTGGAGATAGCCGGCGGGGTCCCAGGCGAGTGTGGCCTTGGCGGCGGCGGTCTGCGCCACGGTGGCGGCAGGGAGGGTGGAGCAGAGCAGGGCTGCGACCAAGGCGAGACGCTTCGACAGACGGTTCATCTTTATGATTCCGATCGGGGGCAATGGCAGCGAAAACTAAGGTACGGCGATTTCGAAAGTGCCGACCGGCAGCGTATCGCCATCGACGAGATTGACCGCGGGCGCGTCCGACCAGGCGTAGCGGACTTTGGTCACCGGGCGGCCATCGCCGGCGATCGTCACGTCGCTGCCGTTCGGGCGGCCGGGGGCGAAGCGACAGCTGGCGGCGTCGCACAGTTCGAAGCCGATCGCGTCGTTGGCCCCGATCGCGCGCAGGGCGCCCGCGACGCCGGAGAAGCGGAGCGTCACGCCGCCGTTCGGACCGCGCGCGGCGCTGGCGATCGCCGGGCCGGACGGAGCGATCGCCTCGCCGTAGGCGGTGGCACGCATGACGCGGGCGAGGCGCTGGCCGACCTCATGCTTTTCGCCGGGGTGGATATCGAGCGGGTCGCCGAGATCGAGGCTGACCGCGATGCCGGAATGGCCGTCCGCCGCGGTCATGCGGCGTTGCGCGTCGCGGACATACGCCCAGCCGCTGTCCTGCGGCGTGGAGGCGCGCGCGCCGTAATTGGCGAGCTGGACCACCGCGAGCGGTAGCGTCGGCTGGCCGAACTGGGTGCGCCAGTCGCGCAGCATCGCGGCCAGGCGGCGGTCGTAGCCGGGGATGCCGGTGTCGGATTCACCCTGATACCAGGCGATGCCGGCGAAGCGGGTGGCGCCGAGCGGTGCGATCATCGCGTTGTGGAGCGTGCCGGCGCCGTTGATGTCGTCCCAGGGCACGCGCGGGGCACTGCCCTTTACGTCCCGCGCGACGGAATATTCCCAGTCGGTGCCGAGTGGGATGCTGCTGCCGTCGGCGAACGTGATCCGCATCGTGTCGGCCGGGCCGGTCATGCCGCCATAGGCGTAGACATCCTGATCGTTGACGGTGATGACGTTGCGGCCGGGTTTCAGCGTGCCGGCGGCGATGGCGTAGACGCGCGACTGGCTGGCCAGGCTGCTGCCGCCGACGCCGACGCCGTTGACCCAGGTGCGGTCGGCATCGTCGACCATGCCGATCGCCAGCGTGGCGACGCCGCGCGCCTGCGCTGGCGTCAGATCGACGACGCGGCGGTACCACAGCATGCCGTTGAAGTCGGCGAGCGCGGGGATGCCCCAGCGTTCGAAATTGTCGATCGCGGGCACCGGTTTCCAGTCGAGCGCGGCGGTCGGCTGCCACGGTTCGCGGCCTGCGGTGTCGCCGCTCTGGCCGCGCCACCAGGTTTCCCATTCGGTCGAGGCGCGGCGGTTGGCGGCGGCCGGATCGCGGCGGTAGAGCGCGAGCAGGTCGGCCTCGCCCTTCAGCCCGGCGGTGCGAAGCGCGGTGTCGCCCATCCAGGCGCTGATCCGCGATCCGCCCCAGCTGCTATGGACCGCGCCGATCGGCACCTTCGCGGTGCGGCGGAGCTGCTGGACCATGTAGTAGCAGGCGGCGGAAAAGGTCGGGACGGTGTCGGGCGCGGCGATCGACCAATTCGGTGTCTGACCGAAACGGGCGAGCGGGGCGGCGCTGGCCGCCTTTGCGACGGTGAGTAGGCGGAGCTGCGGGTCGGCGGGCGCGTGTGCGTCGGGGATCAGGTCCTGCGCCTGGCCGACCTGCAATTCCATGTTGCTCTGGCCGGAGCAGAGGAACAGGTCGCCGACCAGGATGTCGCGGAACACCGTCGATCCGCTGGGGGCGGCGACCGACATTTCATAGGGGCCGCCCGCGGGCATGGCGGGGAAGCTGCTGCGGAACCGGCCGTCGCGCGCGGCGGTGGTGACGACGCTGCGGCCCGCGAAGCCGATCATGATGCTTTCGCCCGGCATCGCGGTGCCGGCGACCGCGATCGGCTGCCCGCGTTGGACGACCGCATGGTCGCCGAAGATGCCGTCGAGCGTGGGAGCGGCCGCGGCGGGGGCGGCGAGCGCGGTCAGGAGCAGCGCCAGGGCGGGACGGTTCGGCATGGCGGGGAGCATCCTATCGAGGCGGGGCGTCAAATGGTCGGCAGCCCATATTCGGTGATCTTGCGGATCAGGTCGCGGTGCCGCGGCAGACCGGCCATCAGCCGCTCGGTCTGCACCCGGTTCTCGCGGATCGCGCGGTCCGCGGCGCGGACGTCCGTCGCCGCCACGCCCGGCGGGACGTGGGTGCGGTGGCCCATGCCGTAGAGCACATATTGGTAGCTGGCGGCGGGGAAGACCTCCTCCGCGCGGTCGAATTCGTCGAGCATCCAGGGCGCGTGGTAGCGCCACAGTTCCATCAGGCCCTGCAACCGGTCCGGGATCGATTCCGGGCGGACATTGTCGCGCCAGAAGTCTGTGTCGGTCCGCTGGGTCAGCGCATAATGGAGCTTCAGAAAATCGATGATCCGGCCCCAGCGGTAGAGCGTCGTCTCGTTGAAGCGGCGCGCGACGACGTCCATCACCTCGCGGCAGGCGGGCAGCTGGTCGGCGATCAGCTTGGCCGACAGTTCGATCAGGACGATCGCGGAGGCCTCGAGCGGTTCGAGGAAGCCGGCGGCGAGCCCGACGGCGACCGTGTTGTTCTTCCAGAAGATCTCGCGGTGGCCGGCCCTGATCGACAGCTTGCGGACCGGCAGGTCGCCGGCGGCATCGCCGATATAGGCGCGCAGTTCGCGTTCGGCCTCGTCCACGCTGATGTGGCTGCTGGAGAACACATGGCCGACGCCGCGGCGGGTGGGCAGGCCGATGTCCCAGGTCCAGCCCGCCGATTGCGCGGTGGAGATGGTGTGGCTGGCGATCGGCGCCTCGTCGTCCGGGTAGGGGACCTGGATCGCGAGCGCGGTGTCGCAGAACAGCGTGTCGGCGCAGCTCTTGAACGGGACGCCCAGCGTGCGGCCGATCAGCAGGGCGGCAAAGCCGGTGCAGTCAACGAACAGGTCGCCGGGGATGTCACCCGCCTGTTCGGTGCGGACCATGGCAATGTCGCCGGATTCGTCGACGACCGCTTCGGTGACATCGGCGAGGACGTGGCGGACCCCGAGCACGTCGCAGCAATGGCGTTGCAGGAAGCCGGAGAATTTGCCGGCATCGAGATGATAGGCGTAGTTTGCGACCGCCTCATATTCCGGCGTGGCGATCGTCTTCGGCCCCAGGCCCGCATCGCAGACCCGGCCCTGCGGCGTGACCGCGTCGCAGAAACTGGTGGCGTCCGGCGTTTCGAGCCAGTGCGGGGCGAGATTCACCTGACCGAAATTCTGCGGCAGCATGAGCGGGTGGTAGTAGCCGTCGTCCGGCGCGCCGGTGGTCCAGCGGTTGAAGCGCGCGCCCTGCTTGAACGAGGCGTCGCATTGCCGGAACAGTTCGGTTTCGGAGATGCCCATGCGGCGCAGCGTGTTGCGCAGCGTGGGCCATGTCCCCTCGCCGACGCCGATGATCGGGATATTGGGCGATTCGATCAACGTCACGGTGAAGCCATGCGCACGACGCGCCTGATGCTTCGCGGCGATGACGCCGGCGGTCAGCCAGCCGGCGGTGCCGCCGCCGACGATGACGATGTGCTTGATCTCTCTCACGTTATCTTATCGTTCACAGGCCGGGGACCCGATATCTGGGGTTGCCGGAACGTCCGGCAACCCCGTTGGCAGTCGATCAGTAGCGGAAACGCGCGCCGAGCGTAAAGCGGCGGCCATAGTCGAACACGTCGAGCAGCTGGTTCTTGAACCGGCCGTGCGTGCTCTGCTGGTTGTTGTTGATGTTCAGGATTTCACCGAACACGCTGAACTTGGGGTTGATGTCCCAGCTCGAGCTCAGATCGACCTGGAAGCTGGAGTTAACGAACGTCGGCTCCGACCCGAACGAACCGGTGTTCTGGTTCTGCCCGAAGCCGGCCAGATATTCGTCACGCCAATTGAGGGCGGTCCGGAACTGGAACCCCTTCTTGTCGTAGAAGCCGACGAAGTTCGCCGAGTTCGCCAAGCCGGTGACCGCAAAACCGGTCTGCGAAATGTCGCTCGCATCGTACGGCTTGTTGGTTTCGACGAACGTAGCATTTGCCTGGAACCCGAAGCCGGTGTCGCCGAACACATGCTGCAACGCCAGCTCGACGCCGCGGACGGTGGCGTCCGGGCCGTTCACCTGCTGCGACACGGCGAACACCGCGGCCTGCCCCGTCGTCGGATCGATCACGTCGTTGATCGTTTGACGCGTCACGCCGCCGACGATGAAGTTGCTGACGTTCTTGATGAAGAAGTCGACCGACAGATAGGAGTTGCGCTTGTAGTACCATTCGCCGGCGAGATCGAAGTTGTCGGCGAGGTATGGCTTCAGGTTCGGGTTGCCGCCGCTGGCGGACAGCGCGTTGACACGTTGACCGTTGCCGAGCGTCGTGACCGGGTTCAGCAGGCTGAGGCTTGGGCGGGTCAGCGTCCGCGATGCGCTGAACCGGGCCTGCAGCTTGTCCGTCAACTCCAGCCGCATGTCGAGCGTCGGCAGAAGGTAGGAGTAGTCGCTCTTCGACGTCACCGCCTGCGTATCGGTGAAGGCAAGCGTCAGCAGCGTCGGATCGGCGGCGCTGCGCACGATCGAGACCGGCTGGCGGCCCTGACCGGTGGCGGTCAGGTGGGTATTCTCGTTCCGGACGCCGGCGTTGAAGTGGAACGGCATCCCCGCGACTTCGGCATCGAAGTTGACGCGCATGAACAGCGCCCAGGTCTTCTCGTTCACGCGCAGCACGCTGCCCGGATCGACCGCCTGATCGAACGAGCCGGTGAAGCCGGTGACGCCGGGATAGTTGTAGCCCGCGACGTTGCCGGCCTGCGGGTTGCCGAGGCTGCTGAGATACGCCTGATAGGCGGCCGGATCGAACTTGATCACCGAAGAAGGCAGCGTGCCGTCGAAGCCGGGGATGAAGTTGTTCAGGCTGATATTGCCCTGAAACAGGCTGGACGGCAGCGGCGAGACGCCGGTGCTGCCGCCGGACGGGCCGCCGTAACCGGCATAGGCCTGCCAGTAGTTGTTCGTGAACGTACTCTTGTTCGACAGCCGGAACGTGTCGTCATAATATTGACCGCCGACCTTGATGGTCAGATCGTCCTGCTTCCAGGTCGCGGCGCCACGGAACTGCTTCAGAACGTCGGTATTGTTCTGGGTCTGCAGCACGGTGACGTGCGAACCGATCACGGTGGGATCGGTGAAGCGCGATTCGTCGCCCGCCGGACCATAGTTGGTCAGGACAGGGAACGCGCTGCTGCTGTTGCCGTTGATCGACAGGCCGGTGGTGTTCGACAGTAGACCCGAATAGCCGATGTCGGCGTTGCTGCTGCCGATCACGTCGCCCGGGTTCAGCCAGCTCTTGGCGTAGGAGCCGTCGGCTTCGAACGACAGGTTCTCGCTGGCGTCGTACTTGATGTTCAGACCGGTTTGGTTGGTCTGCAGGATCTGCTTGTTGATCGCCGAGGTGAAGTCGGTCGGGGTTCCGGCCTGCGTGAAGCTGGTCGGGGTGCCGTTGTCGTCGAGCGTGACGTTGCGCAGGTCGCTCTGATTGAACCAGACGCCGAAGCCGTAGACGTCGGTCGTGATCTTCTGGCGCGAGAAGTTATTGTCCAGCGTGACCATCAGGCTTTCCGACGGATGCCACTGGAGCGCGACGCGACCGTCGATCCGCTCGTCCTTCACCTGCTGCTGCTCCGCGCCATATTGCTGCGGGAACCAGCCGACGACGGTCTTGTTTGCGGTCGACAGCTGGTCGGCCGTGCAGTTCGGGGTCAGCTGGCACGGTGCATAGTAGCCGCCCGGCCAACCGGACACGTAGACGCGGTTGGTATCGGTATCACGCCGCGTGTAGATCACGTCGGCCAGGATGCCGAACGTGTCGTCCGCGAACGTGTCGCTGACGAGCAGGCCGGCCGTGGGCACAACGCGGCCGGCACGGTCCTGGAGCGAACCGGAGACGGTGGTGGCCAGGCGGAAGCCGCTGTGGTCGAACGGTTTCGGAAAGGCGATGTCGACGGTCGCGCCGATCGAGCTGGATGCGAGCGAGACGTCGGGCGTTTTCAGGACGCTGAGCTGGCCGATGAAATCCGCACCGACGGTGCTGAAATCGATCTGGCGGCCGCCGGTCGCGGTCGAGATGCGGCGACCATCGTACAGCGTCGTGTTGAAATCGCCGCCGAAGCCGCGGACGGTGATGCCGGTGGCCTCACCGCGTGCGCCGGAACGCTGGATCGACACGCCGGGGAGGCGCTGGAGCGAGGCGGCGACGTTGGAATCGGGGAACTTGCCGATGTCCTCAGCCGAGATGACGTCGACGACGCCCTGCGACGTGCGCTTGATGTCGAGATTGCGCTGGAGCGAACCGCGCAGACCGGTGACGACGATCTCCTGACCTTCGTCGGCGGGCGCCGCCTCGGTGGTCGCGATCGACTGACCGTTCGCGGGGACCGGCGCGGTTGCGGCGTCCTGCGGCTGGCCGGCCTGTTCGGCGGTGACCTGAGTATTGGGGGAGGGAACGGCGGGCTGAACGCCGGCCGGCTGGGCGGTTCCGGTCGTCACGGTTCCGGCCGCGGGGGCGGCGGGCTGTGCGGCGGCGGGGGTCTGCGCCTGGGCATAGGCGGGGGTCGCAAGCGCGATCGCGAGCACCGAAGAGGCGCCGATCAGCGGCGAGCGACGGGCCTTGTTCCAGCGTGAACCGAATTGGCCAATGATGATCTTCATGCCCTCTCCCTTTCTAGATGGGCCGTTGGCCGGCCGCGTTGTGTCTCTTGTGCGGACCGCATTAAAACGGAAACCGGCAACCGGACGTGATGGCCGTGGCTTAGGTAGCGCTAAACCGCGATGCAAGCTGTTTGTCGGTGTAATGAAATACGCTATCCGACCGTGGCTTGGCGGTAACGCTCTCACCGACTACGGTCGGGAATGGACAGGGCATGTGCCCGCAGGATGAGGACGACGGCGTGGCGGCATGGGAAGTGCTCGGGTTCGAGCAGCACGGGACGCTCGGCATCCGCGCGTCGGGCGACGCGGAACGGCTGTTCGTGCAGATCGTGGTCGGGGAGTTCGGGCCGGCGGCGGCGGATTATCCGATCCTGTTCGCCAAGAGCCCGGAGACCGGCCGGTTCTACGCCGGGGCGCTGTTGCGGTTGCAGCCGGGCGACGATGCGAACCTGGACGAAAGCGGCCGGTTGCGCGGCTATCGCCCGGCGGATCTGGAGCGCGAGGGGTTCTTCGTGGAGCAGGACCGGATCGTGATCGACCGCGAACTGCCCATGTTCGTGGACGGAAGCGGCGCGCCGCTGTTCGAGGGCGACGGGGTGCAGAGCGCGGCGTTGCAGCGCGTCCAGCGGGCGCTGGGGCGGTTGCACGCGGGCCTGCCGGCGACGGACGCGTTCATCGCCCGGTTGCTGGAACGGTCGCTGCTGGAGCCGATCGACATCGACCTACGGTTCGACGACGGGACGCGGTTCCGGCTGGAGGACCTCTATACAATCAGTGCCGACGCGGTGGCCGCGTTGCCGGACGCGACGGTGCTGGCGATGTTCCACGAAGGCGACCTGGCGGCCTGCTATACGCAGATCCAGTCGGTGCGGCAGATCGCGCGGATGGCGCGGGTGCGGAACGACCGGCTGGCCGGCGCATGACCGGGCGGGTGGCGGACGTCGCGGCGGATGCGCTGACGTCGCCCGACCGGTTCCGGGCGGAGGTGGTGGCCGCGTGCCGCCCGGTGGTGTTGCGCGGTGCGGTGCGCGACTGGCCGGTGCGGGCGGCGGCCGAGCAAGGCGATCTCGCGGCGTATCTGGCGCGGCTGGATGCAGGGCGGCCGGCGGAGGTGTTCGTCGGGGCGCCGGCGATCGCCGGGCGCTACACCTATAGCGACGACCTGAGCGGGTTCAATTTCGAGCGGCGCACGATGCGGTTCGGGGAGGCGCTGGCGGAGATCGTCGCGACGGCGGGCGTGGCGGAGGCCCCGACCATGTATGTCGGGTCGCTGTCGACCGAGGGGTATCTCCCGGGCTTTGCCGCGGAGAACGGGCTGGCGTTCCTGCCGACGGTGCAGCCGCGGATCTGGCTGGGGCACCGGTCATCGGTCGCCTGCCATTATGATACGTCGGACAATATCGCGTGCGTGGTGGCGGGGATGCGGCGGTTCACGCTGTACCCGCCCGAGGCGATCGGCGGGCTTTACGTGGGGCCGATCGACCACACGATGGCGGGGCAGCCGGTCGCGCTGGCGGTGGGCAGCACGCCGGGCGACCCGCGCTATCCACGGTTCAAGGCGATCCGCGACACCGCGCTGGTGGTGGACCTAGAGCCGGGCGACGCGCTCTATATTCCCAAGCTGTGGTGGCATCAGGTCGAGGCGACGGGGGGGCTGAACGTGCTGGTCAATTACTGGTGGGATGCGAGCAGCAGCGGGCCGGACCAGCCGCACAGCGCGATGATGCTGGCGATGGTCGCGATCGCGGACCGGCCGGCGGGGGAGCGCGCGGCGTGGCGGGCGTTCTTCGACCATTATGTCTTCCGGCCGGACGGGCACCCGCTGGCGCACCTCCCGGCGGAACGGCACGGGATCCTGGGGGCGGGGAACTCCGGGCGCATCCGGGCGATGGTGATGCGGTTGCTGCGCGGGGTTTGAGTTTGATTGCTTCCGTCCGTTCGGGCTCGAACCGGACGGGTTGGGTTGACGGTTGGCGTCCTTACTTCGCGACCGCCACCGCGGTGCGGACGTCGAAGCGGTCGGACTTGCTGGCCACGCCGGGGCCGGGCTGGCCGGAGCCGACCGTGACGCGGTAGCGGCCGGTGGCGACGCGGCGCGTGCCGTCGACGTCGACGCTGCTGAGATCGCGCGGTGACAGGTCGAAGGTCAGCGTGCGGCGTTCGCCGGGGGCGAGCGTGACGCGCTGATACCCGCGCAGCGCGATGCGCGGCGCGCCGGGCGTGTCGGGGAAGTTCAGGTAGAGCTGTGCCGCCTCGTCCCCCGCGCGGGCGCCGGTGTTGCGCAGTTCGGTGGTGACGCGCAGCCCCTGTCCGGCGCCGCCCGCCGCGGGGGTCAGGTTCAGCGCGCCATAGTCGAACTTCGTGTAGCTGAGCCCGTGACCGAACGCGTAGACCGGCGTGCCGGCGAAGTAGCGGTAGGTGCGGCCGGTCATGGCGTAATCGTCGAACGGCGGCAGGTCCGTGACGCTGCGGTAGAAGGTCAGCGGCAGGCGGCCCGCCGGGTTGGTGCGGCCCGACAGGACGTCGCCGATCGCGGTGCCGCCGGCCTGGCCCGGATACCACGCCTCCAGGATCGCGGCGGCATTGTCCTTTGCCCAGGCCAGGTTGATCGGGCTGCCGTTCATGGCGACGACGACGATCGGCTTGCCGGTGGCGCGGGCGGCGGTCAGCATCGCCTGCTGATCCGGCGCCAGATCGAGCGTGGTCTTGTCGCCGCCTTCGAAGCCGGGGACCTTGATCCCGGTTTCCTCCGCTTCGAGGTCGGAGGTCAGGCCGACGACCGCGACGAGCACGTCGGCATCGGCGGCGGCACGGGTGAGATCGGCGGTCGGGTTCGGCGAGATGCGTTTCCAGACGAGCGAAACCTCGCCCTCGATCGTGAAGGGGTAGCGGCGGCCGGCCTGCAGCTGGAGCGTTTCGAACGTGGCGAGGTCGTTCCAGCGCGACTTGGCGCGATCCGAGATGAGCTTGCCGTCGAGCCGCGCCGAGCCGCCCGCGCCAGTCAGGCCGACGCGGTAGGTGCCGGTTTCGGCCGGCACGAGGAAGCCGGTGCGGACGACGCGGTGGATGTCGGACAGCTTGGCGAGTTGGAGGTTGCGGTCGCCGACATCGGGTTCGATCCGGGTGACGACGGGCTTGGTCTGGTAACGCATCGCGGCGATCGCGGCGTCGCGCGTACCGGGCGCGAATGCGGTGGGGGCGGGGCGCAGCGGGTTGTAGTAGCGCACCAGGACGCCGGGCTTGCCGTCCGGCGTGCGGAGCATCTGCTGCGGCACGCGGTCGCCATCGGTCAGCGACGCGCCGAACGGCACGAGTGTGACGCGCGCGCCGGGCATCGCGCGGCGCAGGCCATCGACGACCGACACGGGCGTGCCGGTTAGGCCGGAGGAATAGTTACCGCGCAGGACGCGGGTGGCATCGCCGAGCGGGCCGATCACCGCGACGCGGATGCCGGGTTTGAGCGGCAGGATGCCGTCGTTCTTGAGCAGCACGAGGCTTTTGGCGGCTGCGGTCAGCGCCAGCGCGTCCTGTGCGGGCGCGCCGATCGCGGCGACGGGGATGGTGGCGGGCGTGCCGGCGAGGCCGGGCAGGTCGCCGGTGCGGTAGCGCGCGGAGAACAGCCGGACGAGCGTGGTGTCGATCTCACCCTCGGTGATGAGCTGGCGGCGGAGCGCCTCGCGGTAGCGGTCTTCGAGCCCCGACGTGTCGGACAGGGTCGCGTTGTGGCACTCGCTGTCGACGCCGGCGCGCATCGCGGCGGCGACCGCGGTCGGGCCGTCGGGCGAATATTTGTGGGTGTCGGCGATGTCCTTCACCGCGTCGCAATCCGACACGACGAAGCCGGTGAAGCCCCATGCGCCGCGGAGATGATCCTTGAGCAGCAGGTCGCTGGCGCAGGCGGGCTGGCCGTCGATGCGGTTGTAGGCGCACATGACGGAGTTGGCGCGTCCCTCGACGATCGCCGCGCGGAAGGCGGGGAGGTAGGTGTCCTCCAAGTCGTGCGCGGAGACGAAGACGTTGGCTTCGTGGCGGGTCGATTCCGGGCCGCTGTGAACCGCGAAATGCTTCGGCGTGGCGACGACCTGCGGCAGATCGGGGTTCGGACCCTGCATTCCTTCGATGAAGGCAACGCCGGTCCGCGCGGCGAGATACGGATCCTCGCCGTAGGTTTCCTGGCCCCGCCCCCAGCGCGGATCGCGGAAGATGTTGATGTTGGGCGACCAGGTGTCGAGGCCGGTGCCGATCCGGCCGTTGCGCCCGGTCTGGCGCGACAATGTGTGGAGCGCGCGGACCTCGGTGCCGATCGCGGCGGCGACGTTGCGGACGAGCGGCGCGTCGAAGGTGGCGGCCAGGCCGATCGGTTCGGGGAAGTTGGTCGTCTCGGTCGGCCCAAGCGCGCCGTGGAGCGATTCGGTCCACCAATTGTAGCGCGGGACGTTGAGGCGCGGGATGGCGGGGGCGACGTTGAGGAGCTGGTCGAGCTTCTCCTCGATCGTCATGCGCGCGACGAGTGCGGCGGCCATGCGATCGGCCTGTGCGTGGACCGGGCTGACGGCCGGGGCGGGGGCGATGGGCTGCGCGGTCGCGGCGGTGGCGAGCGCGAGGCCGATCGCCGCCGATGCCCACAGGACGTGCCTTTGCGAGTGCGATCCGCGCGTCATCCCCGTCTCCCCTGTCGTCTTGTGTTGTTTGGAAGTCTTGTAAGACTATTGTTAGCGTCGAACAACGCCCGTCGCGTTTATTGCACCCGGAAGCGGCTGCCGTCGGCATTGTCCGCGCTTGGCCCCAGGCTGTCGGCGCGCAGCGTGCTGTCGGAAGCGACATGCAGGTAGCGGTTGGTGACGAGCGACATCAGCACCGCGCCGCCGCTGAGCGATTCCATCCACTGATATTGTTGCGCGGGGCTGCCGTCGGTGCGGCGCAGCGCCACGGAGCCGTCGGACGCGGTGGTGAGCGACTGGCCGCCGCGGGTCAGCGAGACGCGACCGAGCGGGTGCTGGCCGACGCTGAGGCCGGCGAGTGCGGGGGCGGCGGGCCTGCCGATGGGCGTGAGGCTGATGGTGCGGCCATAGGGGATGTCGGGGCGGCTTTCGGGTTGGCCCTCGGTCACCTTGAAGTCGAGGAAGTCGGCATGGCCGCCGGGTCGGCCGGCGCCGTTGTAGGCGAACAGCGCGTAGCGGACGCCCTGGAACGTCAGCAGTTGGAACGGCATCGTCACCGGCGTGCCGAAGTCGGTGAAGGCGCGGCCGTCGGTCGAGACGCCGAACTGCGCGCGGTCGTGTGCGAGGTCCGCGGTGGCGCGCAGCCAGAGATGCGTGGCTGTGAGCGGGCGGCGGACGGTGCCGGCCAGTTCGTCGGTCATGACCAGTTCGAGACCCTTGGCCGACCGTTCGACGCCGATCGTGGCGAATGGCCGGTTGAGCAGCGCGAGCCCGGCGACGTCGCCCGCACGGAGCCCGGCGACGTCGAGTTCGACGACCGGCGTGGACTGCGGGCCGATCGCGCGCTGCGTCAGCGTGTTGCGTGCCTGGAGGAAGCCGGGGGCGGGCAGCGTGGTCAGGCGGAGTGCGCCGGGGCGGGCCGCGAGCGACCAGTTGGCCGCGACGGGGACGTGGTTCCATTGCCAGATCGCCCCGAGCGCGGGGCCGGTGAAGCTGTCCGATCGCTCATAGGGCGCATGATCGGGCGAGGCGGCCAGCCGTGGCTTGACCCAGGTGCGCGGCGAGCGGCCGAGATTGCCGGGGAGGCCGAAATAGGGCCAGCCGTCCTTCCACGTCACCGGCGACAGCGCGGTGAGGCGGCCAACCGAATTGCCTTCGAACATCGACCAGCCCCACCATTCGCCGGCGGGCGTCTGGATGACGCCGCCCTGGTGCATGGCGAGGCCGCCGCGTGCCTTGGGGTCGGGGCCGCGCAGGGTGAGCGGTTCCTTGTTGCCGGCGACGCGCCAGCCGGCGGTCTCGCCGAATTCCTCGTCGGCGCTGATCTCCGGGTTCACCTCGTACGGGCCGAAGGGTGAGGAGGCGCGCGCGGCGGGCATGCGGAAGCGGACCGCATATTCGGCGCTGGTGATGTAGTAGCGCCCGTCGAACTTGTAGAAATGCGACCCCTCGCCCATCCCCGCGCCCTTGGGGATGACGATCCGTTCGGTGCCGGGGACGATGTCGGTCAGGCTGGCGTCAAGCTGCGCCATGTGGATGTCCTGATAGCCCCAGATGACATAGGCCTTGCCGTCGTCGTCGAACAGGACGGACAGGTCGTGGAAGCTGCGCTTCATCGGCGTGCGGGTCCACGGGCCGCCCGGGTTCGTGGCGGTGAAGCGTTGCGTGTTCTGGCCGTTGACGTTGCTGAAGATGTAGAAGGTGCCGTCGCGGTAGCGCAAACTGGGCGCCCAGATGCCGCGGCCGTAGATGTGCTTGCCGCCCTCGAGCCGATATTCGGGACCGAGGTCCAGCTTGTCCAGCGCGTAGCCGAGGAACGTCCAGTTCACGAGATCGCGCGAATGGAGGATCGGCAGGCCGGGCATGGTGTGCATGGTGGTGCCGGTCATGTAGAAATCGTCGCCGACGCGGATCATGTCGGGATCGGAGAATTCGTCGAAGAACAGCGGGTTGGTAAAGGTGCCGTTGCCGTTGTCCGCGGTCCAGGTGCGGGGTGCGGAAGACGGCGTAGCTGCGGCGGGCAGCAGCGTGGTCGCCATCAACAAAGCCAGTGCGCCGTACGCCATTTCTTCTCTCCCTTACCCAGGTCCTAACATCGCGGAGGGCCGGTTTCCACTTGCTTAAGTCGGACAATTGGGGTTTCTTGGCCACCAAAGGGATGCACCCGGACAGGGGCATCGCATCGCCGATCAGGGGAGAGAGATGTGTTGAATCGTCGTTTTGGGCAGGCCGTGTCGGCCGTCGCGCTGATCGCCGCCGTGCCGACGCTGGCGCAGGCCCCGGCGCAGGTGCCGGGCCAGTCGATGACCGCCGCGACGGGCACGCTGTCCGCCGACCGGCCGGGTCCGCGCATGAACCGCCAGGTGTTCGGGCAGTTCGCCGAACATCTCGGCACCGGCATCTATCCGGGCATCTGGGTCGGCCCCAATTCCAAAATCCCGAACGACGCCGGATATCGCCGCGACGTGATGACCGCGCTGAAGGCGATAAAGGTGCCGATGGTGCGCTGGCCCGGCGGCTGTTTCGCGGACGAATATCACTGGCGCGACGGCATCGGCCCGCGCGGCAAGCGGCCGGTGAAGGTGAACACCAACTGGGGCGGCGTGACCGAGGACAATGCGTTCGGCACGCACGAATTCATGGGCTTCGTCGAGCGGCTGGGCGCGGAAGCCTATGTCTCCGCCAACCTGGGTAGTGCGCCGCCGGCCGAGACGTCGCAGTGGGTGGAATATCTGACCGCGCCGGCCGGCACGACCGTGCTGGCCAAGGAACGCGCCGCCAACGGGCATCCCGCGCCGTGGAAGGTCCAGTATCTGGGCATCGGCAACGAGCTGTGGGGGTGCGGCGGCAACATGCGCGCGGAATATGCCGCGGACCTGACCAACCGGTACGGTCAGTTCGCCAAGTCGACCAGCGGCAAGATGCTGAAGATCGCCAGCGGGCCGAGCGACAGCAATTACGAGTGGACCGAGACGCTGATGAAGCTGTCGGGCAAGAATATCGACGGTCTGGCGCTGCATTACTACACCCGTCCGCGCGATACGAAGTGGGAAGACAAGGGCCCGGCGCTGGGTTTCCCCGAGCGCGAATGGGCGACCACCATGGCGCACACGCTGCAGATGGAGGATTTCGTCACCAAGCACAGCGCGATCATGGATAAATATGATCCGGACAAGAAGGTGATGCTGGCGGTCGACGAATGGGGCACGTGGTACGACCCGACGCCGGGGTCGAACCCGGGTTTCCTGCAGCAGCAGAATTCACTGCGCGATGCGGTGGTCGCCGGGCTGAACCTCAACATCTTCGCGCATCATGCCGACCGGGTGAAAATGGCCGCGATCGCGCAGATGGTGAACGTGTTGCAGGCGATGCTGCTGACCGACGGCGCGAAGATGGTGAAGACGCCGACCTATCACGTGTTCGACATGTACCAGCCGTGGATGGACGCCACGACGCTGCCGATCACGGTGAAGTCGCCATATTATCATTATGACGAGGTCGCGGTGCAGTCGGTCAGCGCGTCCGCGGTGCGCGATGCGAGCGGTCAGGTGCATGTCGCGCTGGTCAATCTGGACCCGAACAACGCGGTGCCGGTGTCGGTGAAAATGACGGGCGTGCAGGCGACGACCGCGACGGGGCGCATCCTGACCGCCGCGACGATGGACGCGCACAACAGCTTCGACCAGCCGAACGCGCTGGTGCCGGCGGCGTTCAGCGGTGCGCAGGTGGCGGACGGGACGCTGACCGTCACGTTGCCGGCGAAGTCGGTGCTCGTGCTGGCGTTGCGCTGAGCATGGACGCGCCGGGTGGCACCGGCGCATCCAGCGATGGGGTGAGCCGGCGCGGCGTGCTGGGGGCGTCGGTGGCGGCGTCGGCTGGGCTGGTCCTGCCGGACGCGCTGCAGGCCGCGCCGCCGGTTTCGGCCGGTGGTGACCGGTTGTGGTATGCGCAGCCGGCCAAGGTGTGGACCGAGGCGCTACCGATCGGCAACGGGCGGCTGGGCGCGATGGTGTATGGCGGGACCGCGGCGGAGCGGTTGCAGCTGAACGAGGACTCGTTCTGGGCGGGCGGGCCTTATGATCCGGTCAATCCCGCGGCGGCGGGTGCGTTGCCCGAGGTGCGGCGGCTGATCGCGGCGGGGCGGTTCGCGGAGGCGCAAGCGCTGGCGAACGCGACGCTGATCGGGAAGCCGCGCGGGCAGATGCCGTATCAGACGGTCGGTGACCTGATGTTGCGGATGCCGGCGTTGAGCGCGGACGTGTCGGGCTATCGGCGCGAGCTGGATCTGGATGCGGCGAGTGCGACGACGCGGTTCGTGGCCGGTGGCGTGGCGTATGCGCGCGAGGTGATCGCGTCGCCGGCGGCGGAGGTGATCGCGGTGCGGCTGTCCGCGGACCGGGCGGGGGCGATCGATCTGGACGTGGCGCTGGAGACGCCGCAGTCGGCGACGGTGGTGACGACGGCGGACGGCCTCGCGATGGACGGGCGCGGGCCGGCGGCGGAGGGTGTGCCGGGCGCGTTGCGGATCGCGGCGCGGGTGCGGGTGATGCCGACCGGTGGGCGCATGACGCGGGCCGGCGCGACGCTGAGCGTGCGCGGGGCGGATGCGGTGACGATCCTGGTGGGGGTGGCGACGAGCTATCGCCGGTTCGACGATGTCGCGGGCGATCCGGCCAAGATCGTGGACGCGCGGATCGCGGGGGCGGCGCGGCGGGCCTATCGCGATCTGGCGGCCGATACCGCGATCGAGCATCGCCGGTTGTACCGGCGCGTGACGCTGGACCTCGGGCGGACGGCGCTGGCGGAGCGGCCGACCGATGTGCGGATCCGGAGCGGGGATGCGGCGGACGGGGCGGCGCTGGCGGCGCTCTACTTCAACTATGCGCGCTACCTGCTGATCTGTTCGTCGCGGGCGGGGAGTCAGCCGGCCAATCTGCAGGGGATCTGGAACGACAGCACGACGCCGCCCTGGGGATCGAAATACACGATCAACATCAATACCGAGATGAACTACTGGCCGGCCGAGCCGCTGGCCTTGCCGGAATGCGTCGCGCCGCTGGTGGCGCTGGTCCGCGACCTGGCGGTGACGGGCGCGCGGACGGCGGGCCGCATGTACGGCGCACGCGGCTGGGTGGCGCATCACAATACCGACCTGTGGCGCGGAACCGCACCGGTCGACGGGGCGCAATGGGGGCTGTGGCCGCTGGGCGGGGCGTGGCTCTGCACGCATCTGTGGGACCATTATGACTACGGTCGCGACGTCGCCTACCTTGCGATGGTGTATCCGTTGATGAAGGGGGCGTGCGACTTCTTCCTCGATACGCTGGTGACCGATTCGGCGACCGGCCGGCTGATGACGAGCCCGTCGATCTCGCCGGAAAACGAGCATCACAAGGGGGTGGCGGTTTGCGCCGGGCCGGCGATGGATCAGCAGATCCTGCGCGACCTGTTCGACCAGACCGCGCGGGCCGCGGCGATCCTGGGGGTGGATGCGGACTATGTGCGGCGGCTGATCTCGACGCGGGCGCGGCTGGCGCCGGATCAGGTGGGCGCGCAGGGGCAGTTGCAGGAATGGCAGCAGGACTGGGACGCGGGCGCGCCGGAGCCGCATCACCGCCATGTGTCGCACCTGTACGGGCTGTTCCCGAGTGCGCAGATCGATGTCGACCGGACGCCGGCGCTGGCGGCGGCGGCGCGGCGGTCGCTTGAGCTGCGCGGGGATGAGGCGACCGGCTGGGCGACGGCGTGGCGCGCGAACCTGTGGGCGCGGTTGCGCGACGGGGAGCGGGCGCACCGCATCCTGCGCTTCCTGCTGGGGCCGGAGCGGACCTATCCGAACATGTTCGACGCGCACCCGCCGTTCCAGATCGACGGCAATTTCGGCGGGGCGCGCGCGATCGCGGAGATGCTGATGCAGAGCGAAGGCGACGAGATCCTGCTGCTGCCGGCGCTGCCCAAGGCCTGGGCGCGCGGGCGGGTGACGGGGTTGCGCGCGCGGGGTGCGGTGCGGGTCGATATCGACTGGAGCGCGGGCCGGCTGGACGGCGTCGTGCTACACGGTGATCGAGCGGGCACGCATGTCGTGCGACTGGGCGGGCAGCGCCGCCGTGTGACGCTGTCGCCCGGCCGCACGGTGCGGTTGCGCGGACCGGATTTGAAACAGGCCTGATCACAAGGTCGTGAGGAGTGGAAACATGGGACGTTCAGTGACGCATATCGGCCTGAAGGTCGGACTGGCCCTGGCCGGCGCAATGGCGATCGCGGTCCCGGCGACGGCGCAGGTCGCGACGCAGGCGGTGCCGCCGGTCCCGGGCGCGGCCGTGCTGAAGGTGGAGCAGATCAAGGTCAACTCGCCGGCGATCCGCGGGAACCTGGAGGGCGAGACCGCCGACCGCGACGTGCTGGTCGTGTTGCCGCCGAGCTATGCGGCGAACCCGCGGCGGCGGTATCCGGTGGTCTATGCGCTGCACGGCTATTCGATCGGGGCGGAGCAGTGGACGCGCGAGATCCAGGTGCCGCAGACAATCGCGGGCGCATTCGCCAAGGGCGCGCGCGAGATGATCGTGGTGTTTCCGGACAGCAAGACGATCCACAACGGATCGATGTATTCCAGTTCGGTGACGACGGGCGATTTCGAGACGTTCATCGCGCGCGACCTCGTCGCCTATATCGACGGGCATTACCGGACGATCGCGGACCGCCGCAGCCGCGGGCTGGCCGGCCATTCGATGGGCGGATACGGCACGACGCGGATCGGCTTCAAGCACCCCGACATGTTCGGCGCGCTGTACATGATGAGCCCGTGCTGCCTGGCGCCGCGCGATCCGGCGATGTTCGACGCGGAGGCGATGGCGGCGCTGGAGAAGGTGAAGTCGCCTTCGGAGTCCGCCAGCCTGCCGTTCATGGTGCGTGCGCAGCTGGCGAGTGCCGCGGCGTGGTCGCCCAATCCGAGCAAGGGGCCGTTGTACCTCGACCTGCCGGTGAAGGGCGGGGTGGTGCAACCCGAGGTGCTGGCGCGCTGGACCGCGAATGCGCCGCTGGCGATGATCGATCAGTATGTCGGCAATCTGCGGCAGTACAAGGCGATCGCGATCGACGTGGGCGACCGCGACGGGTTGAAGGACGATGCGGCCAAGCTGCACGCCGCGCTCGACCGGTACAAGATCGCCAACAGTTTCACGGTGTATCCGGGCGACCATGTCAGCAACGTCGCCGAGCGGTTCCAGGATTTCGTCATGCCGTTCTTCACGCGCAACCTGGTGGGAGCCAAGTGACCATGCGACCGATTGCCCCGCTGATGATAACGGCGGCCTTGCTGGGCGCGGCCTCTGCACATGCCGCGCCCGATCCGCTGGCGCCGACCGCGCGGTGGAGTGCCAATACGGGCGGCCGCGCGCCGGTGCCGCCGATGGGGTGGAACACGTGGAACGCGTTCAACAGCGACATCGACGAGGAGAAGATCCTGGCGTCGGCGCGCGTGCTGGTGGACGGCGGGCTGGCCAAGCTCGGCTACCGCAACGTCAATATCGACGATGGCTGGTGGCAGCAGCGCCGGCAGAGCGACGGGCGGCTGGTGATCCGGACGGCGAAATTCCCGTCCGCGGGGAAGCCCGGCAGCACGGACACGAGCTTCCGCCCGCTGACCGACAGGATCCATGCGATGGGCCTGCGCGCGGGGATCTATTCCGACATCGGGCGCAATAGCTGCGGCCAGATCTACACCCCCGATTTCAAGAACCAGCCGGAGGGGACGGTCGCGGAGCGCGAGGTCGGGCTGTACGGCCATGTCGACCAGGACATCCGGCTGTTCTTCGAGGAGTGGGGGTTCGACACGATCAAGGTCGACGGATGCGGCGTACGCGGGTTGCCCGCCGATAGCCCGCGGGTGAAGAGCGGGCTGTACCGCGCGTTGCCGCCGCTGATCGACATGCAGTCGATGGCGCGCACCGACGTGGGCGCGGTGAAGGCGCTGTACGGGTCGGTCGATACGGCGCTGCGGCGCTACAACCCGGACGGCGACTATACCTATTCGCTGTGCCTGTGGGGGTCGTCGGACGTGCGCGCGTGGGGCAAGGACATGGGCAATATCAGCCGCACGAGCGACGATATCTCCCCGCATTGGGGGCGGATGCTGAGCAATTTCGACAGTGCGGTGACGCGGCCGTTGTACGCCCATCCCGGATCGTGGAACGACCCGGACATGCTGTTCGTGGGGACGGGCGATTTCGACGCGGCGCACCCGGTCGAGGCGCGGTCGCATTTCAGCATGTGGGCGATGATCAACGCGCCGCTGTTCATCGGGTACGACCTGCGCAAGCTGACGCCCGAGCAGCGCGCGATCTTCGGCAATGCGGCGGTGGTGGCGCTGAACCAGGATCCGGCGGGCAATCAGGCGGTGGTGGCGTACCAGTCCGACGACGTGCAGATTCTCGTCAAGACATTGGCGGGTGGCGGCAAGGCGGTGGCGTTGTTCAACCGGACCGCGTCGCCCGCACCGGTGATGCTGACGGCGGCGCAGCTGAAGCTGGTCGATACGGCACCGGTCGCGCTGACCGATCTGTGGACGGGCGCGCGGCGCAGTTTCACGAAGGAGCAGGCGTTTACGCTGAAGCCGCACGAGACTTTGGTGTTCCGCGCGGCGGGGCAGCGGAGCCTGGCGAACGGGCTGTATCTGTCGGAGCAGCCGGGAAGCGTGAACCCGGCGGTGGACGGGGTGGTGACGCCGCGGGTGGACCCGACGATCCACAAGTCGGTGATTTCGTGGGCCGGTACGCGCGGACCGGGCGAGCATCCGCAATATGCCGGCTGGGGCGGGGCGCAGGCGGACCGTGCGGCGTATGGCGACGTGCTGCGCGTTGCGACGCGGAGCTACGACAGCGGGATCGGCGTGCTGGCCGGATCGCGGCTGGAGGTGCGCAATGCGGGCTATACACGCTTCACCGCGGCGGTGGGCGTGGACGACAGTGCGTCGCCGGCCGGCGGGGCCGTGCGGTTCGAGGTGTATGGCGACGGGCGGAAGCTGGCGACGTCGCGCGCGGTCAAGTTCGGCGAGGCGGCGGTGCCGATCGCGGCGGACGTGACGGGCGTGAAGATCGTCGAACTGGTCGCGCGGCGGGCGGACGGCGCGCAGGGAGATCCGCCGGCGGTCGACTGGGCCGACGCGGCGCTGGTTCGCTAAGGTGCTGCGCCTGTCGTCCTTCGCCGGCGCGCTGGCCCTGTTCGCGGCCTTTGCCGGAAGTGCGGTCGGCGCTGCGCCGGCGATCCCGGTGACGGTCGCGGTCGATGTCGGGCGGCCGGGCAAGCCGGTGAACCCGGTGTGGCGGTTCTTCGGCGCGGACGAGCCCAATTATGCGACGATGAAGGACGGGCGCACGACGCTGGCCACGCTGGGGAAGCTCGCGCCCGACCGCGTGTACTTCCGGACGCACAATTTGCTGACGACGGGGGACGGGACGGCGGCGCTGAAGTGGGGATCGACCAACGCGTATACGGAGGATGCCGAGGGCCGGCCGCGTTACGACTGGACGATCGTCGACCGGATCTTCGACACGTACCGCGCGCGCGGCGTGCGGCCCTATGTCGAGGTCGGGTTCATGCCGGAGGCGCTTTCATCGAAGCCGGTGCCGTATCAGCACGACTGGCGGCCGGGCAGCGGGAGCCTGCGCACCGGCTGGGCTTATCCGCCGACGGATTATGCGAAGTGGGACGGGCTGGTGTTCGCGTGGGTCACGCATTGTGTCGAGCGGTACGGCCGGCAGGAGGTCGCGAGCTGGTATTTCGAGACGTGGAACGAGCCGAACCTGCCGCAATATTATTGGGGGGGCACGCAGGCCGAGTTCTTCAAGCTGCACGACACGACGGTGCGCGCGGTCCGGCGGGCGTTGCCGGAGGCGCGCGTCGGCGGGCCGGATATCGCTGGCGCGGGCGACCAGTATCTGACGCAGTTCATGGCGCATGCTGCGAAGGCGGGGACCCCGACCGATTTCTTGTCCTTCCATGCCAAGGGCAACCCGACGGTGGTGGGGACGGGCGCGGCGAGCCATGTGCGGATGGGACTGTCGGCGCAGCTGAAGGCGGCGGACCATGAATATGCGCAGATCGCGGCGAACCCGGCGTTCCGGAGCAAGCCGATCATCATCGGGGAGGCGGATCCGGAGGGGTGCGCGGCGTGCCAGGGGCCGGCCAACGCGTATCGCAACGGGACGATGTATTCGAGCTACACGGTCGCGTCGTTCGTGCGGTTGCAGGCTCTCGCCGAACGGCGCGGGCTGAACCTGGAAGGGATCCTGACCTGGGCGTTCGAGTTCGAGGACCAGGCACCGTTTGCGGGGTTCCGCCAGCTGACCTCGGGGGGCATCGACCTGCCGGTGATCAACGTGTTCAAACTGTTCGCCAAGCTGCGCGGACAGGAGCTGCCGGCGGTGTCGGATCATCAGCAGCCGCTCGACGCGGTGATGGCTGACGGGGTGCGCGGGGCGGCCGACATCGGCAGCATCGCGGCGATCGACGGCGACCGGGTGGCGGTGCTGGTCTGGCATTATCATGACGACGATGTGGCCGGGCCGGATGCGGCGGTGCGGGTGGCTTTGGCCCGGTTGCCGCGGGTGTTGCGGGCGGGGGCGAAGGTGACGCAGTACCGGGTCGATCCGGGGCATTCCAATAGCTATGCGGCGTGGTTGGGGATGGGGTCTCCGCTCGCGCCGACGACGGTGCAGCGGGCGGCTCTGTTGGAGGCGGCGGCGTTGGCGGAGAGTGCTGTGCCTATGGCTGTGGTGGGCGCTCGTGGCGTGGTCGATGTGGTGGTGCCGCGGTCTGGGGTGACTTTGGTGGTTGTTGAGCCGCAGGGGTGAGGGTTGGGCTGCGACTGGCTCCAGCACCCCCACACCCGTTCGGTTCGAGCCTGTCGAGAACGCTGCGCAGGGTTCTCGACAGGCTCGAACCGAACGGGTGTGGGGGGTGGGATCAAGTTGAGGGCAAACCTCTCACCCCACCGGCCACCTCAAACTCACCCGTTTGTCCTGAGTAGGGGCTGAGCGAAGTCGAAGACCCGTATCGAAGGATCGGTCCTGACATCTTGGCCTCGGGCTCAGTACCCGTGCTTCGATACTGGCCCTCGATACGCGCCAAGTGGCGCTATTCGGTCCCTACTCAGCATGAGCGGGTTTTGTGTGGTTGGTGGGTGAGTTGGGCTTACCCTAACCGTTCCGCCACGACGCCGGCCGCGATTAGCTCCGCCAACGTCGCCTCATCCAGCCCCAGCCGCTCGCGTAACACATCCCCGCTGTCCTCGCCCGAACGCGGCGGTGCGCGGCGGTAGTCTGTGGGGGTTTCGGAGAACTTCCCCGGATAGCCGAGCACCTGCACCGGCGTGCCGTCCGTGCGGGTCATGGGCTGGACGAGGCCGCGGGCGTCGATGTGGGGGTCGGCGAGGATGTCGGGGATGGTGTTGACGCGGCCTGCGGGAAGCCCGGCCACGTCCATCGCCGCGAGGAGGTCGTCGGCGCGCCACGTTGCGATCGCGGGGGCGAGGGCGGACTGGAGCGCGGCGCGGTGTGCGTTGCGGGCGGCGTTGTCGGCGAAGCGCGGGTCGGTGGCGAGGTCGGGCAGACCGAGCAGCGTGCAGAAGGCGCGGAACTGGCGGTCGTTGCCGAGGGCGACGAGGATGTCGCCGTCCGCGCAGGCATAGTCGCGGTAGGGGACGAGGCCGGGATGGTCGTTGCCGCGCCGGACCGGCACGACGCCGCCGTTGAGCCAGGACGAGGCCTGGTTGGCGAGCAGCGCCACCTGCGTATCGAGCAGCGCCATGTCGATATGCTGGCCGATGCCGGTGCGGTCGCGGTGGGCGAGCGCGGCGAGGATCGAGACCGTGGCGTAGAGCCCGGTGGTGAGGTCGGTGATCGGCACGCCGACCTTCATCGGGCCGCCGCCGGGTTCGTCGTCGGGGCGGCCGGTGACGGACATCAGCCCGCTCATGCCCTGGATCATGAAGTCGTAGCCGCCGCGGGCGCGGTAGGGGCCGTCCTGCCCGAACCCGGTGATCGAGCAGTAGATCAGCTCGGGTGTCGCGGCGCTGAGGCTGGCATAGTCGAGGCCGTATTTGACGAGGCCGCCGACGCGGAAATTCTCGACCACGATGTCACTGTCCGCGGCGAGCCGGCGGATCAGGTCCGCGCCGCGCGGGTCGGCCATGTCGATCGCGACCGAGCGCTTGTTGCGGTTGGCGCAGAGAAAATAAGCGGAGTCGCGCGATCCGTCGTCGAGGAAGGGCGGGCCCCAGCGGCGCGTGTCGTCGCCGTGGCCGGGCTGTTCAATCTTCACGACGTCGGCGCCGAGATCGCCGAGGATCTGCGTGCTCCATGGGCCGGCGAGGACGCGGGAAAGGTCGAGGACGCGGAGGCCGAAGAGCGGGCCTGTGGGGGGGTGGGTCATGGGTTTGGTCCCGCGGTGGGGCGGGGTGCGCATTGCGGATCTGGGGCGATCTTGGTTGCGACCGTTGTGCGGTGCCGGCCTTTCCTGCGCATTTCGTGCGATCCTCCCTGCGGTCTTTGCCGTCTGGAGGTGTCGTATAACCGTTTGTCCCGAGTGGCCATTGAGCTTGTCGATATGGCGTGCCGAAGGAGGGTAGCGCGGGTCCTTCGATACGCGCCTTCGCCTGCGCTCAGTCGCTACTCAGGATGGACGGGGGTGTGGGTGTGTGGGTTTTGCGGTCCGCGAGCTTGGCTTGAGGGGTGCTGTTGGCTTCTCGACTTCGCTCGAAGGGTCCCTCGACTTCGCTCGGGATGGGCGGGGGTGGGGGGTGTGCGAGTTCTCGACAGGCTCGAACCGAACGGGGTGGGGAGTGAGGTTTGGGATGGGTACGCGGTCTTTGGTGGGTCGACGTTTCCCCAGGCCACGCCCCCCACCCCGGCCCTCCCCCCGGTGGGGGGAGGGAGTGGTGCTTAGAAACCCCGGCGCAGGGTTACGAAGAACTGGCGGGGGGCGCCGGCGAGGAGGGTCTGGTTGTCGCCGCGGGCGCCGAAGCCGTTGGAGCCGACGGTGGAGACGTAGTTCTTGTCGGTCAGGTTGGTGACGCTGCCTTCGATCGCGAAGCCCTTCAGCGGGCCGGTGGTGGCGAAGGTGTAGCCGATCGTCGCGTCGAGCAGGACGCGGCCGGCGACCGACTGGTCGTTTTCGTAGGTGAAAAAGCGTCGCGACATATAGTCGGCGCCGATCCGGGCGAGGAAGCGGTCGTCGTTATAGACGATTTCGCCCTTCACCATGTGGCGCGGGCTGTCGGGCACGGTCTTGCCCGCGGTGGCGGTGTTGACGGTCCCGTTGGTGTTCAGCACGTCGTCGCGGAATTCCGACTTGTTGTAGGAGTAGGACGCGAACAGCGAGACCGCGGGGATGACCTTGTACAGCGCGGTCGCTTCGAAGCCGTAGTTGCGGACGTCGCCGACATTCTGGAGCGTCGTCGGGTTGCCGACCGAGGCGACGCCGTTGACCAGCGACAGCAGGCGGTTGGTGAAGTCGACATAATAGGCCGCAGCCGAGGCCTGGAACCCGGCGGCGCGGAACCGGCCGCCGACTTCGTAGCTGTCCGACTTCTCGGGCTTCAGCGTGTCGCGGATCAGGTCGAACCCGACCTGCGTGGTGGCGAAGGGCGAACCGCCGACCGCCGCCGAGGTGAAGGCGCGCATGTTCTGCGTGAAGGTGGCGAACAGTTCGGTCGAACCGCCGAGCGCGTAGACGGCGCCGGCCTGCGGCAGGAAATAATCCTTCGCGTCGATCGTGCCGGAGGCGAGGTTGCCGACGAGCTGCTTTGCGCGGTTGGTGACCTTGTAGCCCTTCCACCCGCCGTTGAGCGTCAGCGCGCCCAGTTCGAGGCGGTCGGAGACATAGTACATCGCAGTGGTCGTATCGAACTTCACGTCGAACTGCGTCGCGAAGGGGTTCGACTGGAACGACAGCGCGTCGCGCGACGGTGTCGCCTGGTCGGCGAGACCGTAGAAGCGGCGCGCGTTGCGGAACGCGTTCGATTCGTACCAGCCGCCGACTTCGAGGCGGTTGGGGCCGGCCTCCCACGCGACATGGCCGAGCGCGCCGCCGCGGGTCATGTCATATTCGGTCGAGCGGACCGACAGTGCGGAGCCGCCCGGCGTCGGGGTGTAGGGCAGGAACCAGAGGCCCTGGCCGTGATTGTTGTGGAAATAGCCGGTGAGCTTCACCGACAGCGCGTCGGTCAGCTTCCCGTCGAAGGTCGCGCCGCCGAGATAGTCGCGGCGGAGGCCCGCGGCGTCGAAATAGGCGTCATCGACCGTCTCGTACGGCGCCGGGAAGGTGAGGCCGACGGTCGGGTAGGGGAGGGCGGCGGTGGCCGAGCCGGCGCGCGTCGCCTGGTTCTGGTAGATCTGCGCCAGGCGGGTCGCGAGCGGGAAGTCGTTGGAGATGTTGTCGGTCTTCAGCCCCAGCCGGTCGATCATGTCGAGGCTGAGATCCTGGTAGTCCTGCTCGCGCCGGTCTGAGAAGTTGAAGAAGCCGGTGAGGCTGCCGCGATCGCCGAGATCCTGGACCAGCTTGACGTTCGCCTGATGCTGGCGCTGTTCGCCGAAACCCTTCCACTTGTCGGTTTTGAGATAGCCGTAGCTGACATAGCCCTTGAGCCCGTTGCCGGTCAGGTCGCCGCTGTCGAGCCGGACGAAGCCGCGATAGGTCGCGTCGCTGCCGTAGGTGCCCGATGCGGCGAGATCGAGGTCGTTCGACGGGTCGCGCGATTCGAACATGATCGTGCCGCCGAGATTGCCGGTGGAGGCGGTGCCGAGGGCGCCGGCGCCCTGCGCGACCGAGGTGGCGCCGATATTTTCGGAGATGAGCGCGCGGCTGATGTGCAGGCCGTTGCTGTTGCCGTAGCTCATGTCGCCGAGCGGCACGCCGTCGAGCGTGAAGCCGAGCTGGTTCTGATTGAACCCGCGGATCGAGATGCGCGACGACCATTCATAGGCGCCGAATGCGTCGGCCGCCTGGAAATTGACGCCGGGCAGCTTGGCGATCGCCTTCAGCGGCGTGGTGCCGGGGGTGAGGACCGCGATGTCGCGCGCGGTGATCGTCTGGACCGAACGCGCCTGGCCGAAGCCGAGCACGACGATTTCGGCGCCGTCGGCGGGGTCCGCGGCGGCGGCGTCCGCGGGAACGTCGGCGGTGGCGGTGGCGATGGCCGTGTCAGCCGGTGCGGCGACCGCGTGGGCGGTGCCCGACATGGCGAGGATGGCGGTTCCGGCAAGCAGGCAGGCGCGGCGAGCGATCATGGATGGTCCCCTTTGAGCGCGGGTGCCGATGCATCTTTCGCGCAAGGGAGCCCTTGCCGGGGGCGCTGGTCAGGTTCGTGAAGGTTCCGTGTCGGTTCGATGACGGTGGGGTGGGGGCGCGCCGAACCCGGCGATACAGGTCCGTAAGGTTCGAGCGTGTCGAGAACTCTGCGCGGAGTTCTCGACACGCTCGAACCTTACGGGTTTTGGGCGGGGGACGCTGTCGGCCGTCTCGGCTGCGCCCGACGGGGTCCCTCGCCTTCACTCGGGATGGGCGGGGTTCGGAGGGGGATTCTACCGACCGCGTTCTTGGGCCCCGTCTTACCCCAGCTGGTTGATCGCGAAGGCGTAGGTTTCGGCGGCTTCGCGGAGCGCGTCGAAGCGGCCGGACTTGCCGCCGTGGCCGGCGCCCATGTTGATCTTGAGCAGCAGGAGCGCGTCGTTCGTGCGGGTGGCGCGCAGGCGGGCGGCCCATTTGGCCGGTTCCCAATAGGTGACGCGCGGATCGTTCAGCCCGCCGGTGATGAGCATCGGCGGATAGGCTTGGGGCCCGACATTCTCGTAGGGCGAATAGCCGTGGATCAGGTCGAACGCGGCCTTGTCGGTGATGGGGTTCCCCCATTCAGGCCATTCGCCGGGGGTGAGCGGCAGGCTCTCGTCCTGCATCGTGTTGAGCACGTCGACGAACGGCACGTCGGCGATCACCGCGCCCCAGAGGTCGGGATCGGTGTTGGCGACGACGCCCATCAGTTCGCCGCCGGCCGAGCCGCCGTTGATCGCGATGCGGCCGGGGCTCGCAAAGCCTTCGGCGATCAGGCCCTTCGCGACATCGACGAAATCGTGGAACGTGTTCCAGCGCTGCGTCGCCTTGCCCTGGAGATACCAGTCGTAGCCGAGATCGTCGCCGCCGCGGATGTGGGCGATCGCGAAGGCGAAGCCGCGGTCGAGCAGGGAGAGCCGGCCGGTCGAGAAGCTGGGCGGGATGGCGTGGCCGTAGGCGCCGTAGGCGTAGAGGAACAGCGGGCCGGACCCGTCGCGCGGGAAGCCGACCGGGTAGACGATCGACACCGGGATCGAGGCACCGTCGCGCGCGGGAACCATCAGCCGCTCGGTGGCGTAGCGGCTTGCGTCGTAGCCGGACGGAATCTCCTGCACCTTCAGCGTCTGGAGCGTGTCGGTGGCGGGGTCGTAGTCGAACACCGTGACGGGGGTGACCATTGAGGTGTAGCCGATCCGGTACAGCGGCGGATCGAAGGCCGGGTTGGAGCCGAGTGCGGCGGTATAGCTCGCCTCCGGAAAGGCGATGCGGTGATCATCGCCGGCGTAGGTGCGCAGCCGGATCTGGTCGAGCCCCTCGACACGTTCGGCGATCACCAGATGCTTGGCGAAGCTGGTGAGGCCGGTCAGGTAAACCTGGTCGGAGCCCTCGATCACCGTCGTCCACTCACCGGGCGTTGTCGGGTCGGCGCGCGCGATGCGGAAATTGACGTGGGTGTCGTTGGTCAGAATCCAGAGCGTGTCGTGCGCGTGATCGACGGAATATTGCCGCTCGACCTGGCGCGGGCTGACGAGCAGCGGCGCGGCGTCGAAGTCGGCGGTGGGCACGAGCCGGATCTCGTCGGTCTGGTTGTCGCCGGTGCCGATCAGCAGATATTTGCGGTCGTGCGTCCGGCCGAGACCGATGCGGAAACCCTGGTCAGGTTCCTCGTACAGCGTCGGGGCGGCGGTGGGGTCGTCGCCCAGCCGGTGCGCGCGGGCGCGGAAGGTGCGCCAGTTGTCGTTGACCTCGGCATAGGCGATGCGGGTGCTGTCCGCCGACCAGACGACGCCGCCGTTCACGACCTCGCTGACCGTCTCGATATCTGTGCCGGTGGCGAGATCGCGGATCTTGAGCGTGAAACGTTCGGCGCCGCTGGTGTCCGCGCTCCAGGCGAGCAGGCGCGTGTCCGGGCTGATCGCCAGCGCACCGGCGCGGAAATAGTCGTGGCCGGCGGCCTCCGCGGTTTCGTCGAGGATCAGTTCGTCGGGTCCGCCGGCGACCGGGCGGCGGTACCAGAGACGGTACTGGCCGCCGGTCTGGAATGCCCACCAGTAGAGATAGTCGCCGTCGACCTGCGGCACGGAGGCGTCGTCCTGCTTCAGGCGGCCCTTCATCTCCTCGAACAGCGTGTCGACCAGCGTGGCGCTGGGGGCCATCGCGGCTTCGAAATAGGCGTTCTCGGCCTTGAGGTAGTCGAGGATCTCGGCGTCCTCGACCTTCGGGTAGCCGGCGTCCTTGAGCCAGTGATACGGGTCCTCGATCGTCACGCCGTGCGCGGTGGTGGCATGCGGGCGGACTGCGGCGACGGGCGGCGGCGGGAGCATCGCCGTGGTGGTGGGAGCGATTGCGGCGGGCGTATCGGACAAGATGCGGTCTCGGTCTGGCTGGCGCGGGGGCATGCGCGGGACTATCTGGGCGTCAACGCTAGATAGAAGGGCGACGGGCCATGTCCACCTACGAAGACCGGCTGAAGCTGCTGCGCGACGAACTGGCGACCCGCGCGCTCGATGGGTTCGTCGTGCCGCTGACCGACGAACATATGTCGGAATATGTCGGCGCCTATGCGCAGCGGCTGGCGTGGCTGACCGGGTTCCAGGGATCGGCCGGGGCGGCGGTGGTGCTGCCCGCGGACGCCGCGATCTTCACCGACGGACGCTATACGTTGCAGGTGCGCGAGCAGGTCGACGGCGCGCACTGGTCGTACCAGGCGGTGCCGGAGACGAGCATCACGCGCTGGCTGGCCGAGCATGCCCCGGCGGGGGCGCGGATCGGGTACGACCCCTGGCTGCACACGCGCGACTGGGTGGCGCAGGCGACCGCGGCGTTGGCGGCGCGCGGGGCCGAGCTGGTGGCGGTGGACGGTAATCCGGTCGATGCGGTGTGGGCCGACCGGCCGGCGCCGTCCGATGCGCGGCTGGTGGTGCATAGCGATGCGCATGCGGGGCGGACGTCGGCGGACAAACGGCAGGCGATCGCCGACTGGCTGGTGACGAAGGGTGCGGATGCGACGGTGCTGGCGGCGCTCGATTCGATCGCCTGGACGCTGAACATCCGCGGGGCGGACGTCGACCATACGCCCGTCGCGCTGGCCTATGCGGTGGTGAGCGCGGACGGGACGGCGGACCTGTTCGTGGCGCCGGAGAAGATGGCCGACGATGTGGCGCAGCATCTGGGCAATGCGGTGCGGGTCCATCCGCGGGATGCGTTCGCGGATCATCTGCGGTCACTCGGAGGCCAGCGAATCGCGGTGGACCCGGCGCAGTCGGTGGCGGCGATCTTCGCCGAGCTGGAGGCGGGCGGTGCGCAGGTGATGGAGGCGCGCGACCCGACCGTGATCCCGCGCGCGTGCAAGAATGCGGGCGAGATCGCCGGGCAGCGCGCGGCGCAGGCCCGCGACGGGGCGGCGGTGACGCGGTTCCTGCACTGGTTGTCGATCGAGGCGCCGAAGGGCGGGCTGACCGAATTGTCCGCCGCGGCCAGGCTGGAGGCGTTTCGGCGCGAGGACGCGCGGCTGATCGACCTGAGTTTCGATTCGATTTCCGGGGCGGGGCCGAACGGCGCGATCTGCCACTACAAGGTCGACGAGGCGAGCAACCGGCCGATCGAGATCGACAGCCTCTACCTGATCGATTCGGGCGGGCAGTACCGCGACGGGACGACCGACATCACGCGCACCGTGGCGGTGGGCGCGCCGACCGCGGAGATGCGCGACAGGTTCACGCGCGTGCTGAAGGGCCATATCGCGCTCGCCCGTGCGGTGTTTCCGGAGGGGACGTCGGGTGGTCAGCTCGACGTGCTGGCGCGGCAATATCTGTGGGCGGCGGGGCTGGATTACCCGCACGGGACCGGCCACGGCGTGGGGTCCTTCCTGGCGGTGCATGAGGGGCCGCAGCGCATCTCGGCGGCGTGGAGCAGTCAGTCAGGTGGGGCCGAGCCGTTGCGCGAGGGGATGATCCTGTCGAACGAGCCGGGCTACTACAAGGCGGGCGAATACGGGATTCGGATCGAGAACCTGCTGCTGGTCGAGCGGCGCATGATCCCGGGCGCGGAGGGCGCGATGCTGGCGTTCGAGACGCTGACCTTTGCGCCGATCGACCGGACGCTGGTCGATCTCGAGCTGCTCGATGCGGGCGAGCGGGCGTGGCTCGACGGCTATCACGCGCAGGTGCGTGAGGTGGTCGGGCCTTTGATTGATGGGGCTGCGAAGGCGTGGCTGGACGCGGTGACGGCGCCGCTCGGCTAGGCGGAATGTCCGCTTGCGTGGGGCCGGGGGGCGGGCCCATGATCGGACCTTGAGCGTTGCGCCGCGAAGGCGACGATAGAGGGATGAGAGATGCGGAAACTGGCGAAGTTCGGACTGGGCCTGGCGGCGGCCGGCGGCATTGCGGTGGCGGCGCTGGCGGTCGGTTTCCCGACCCCGCCCGCGACCCCGCCGATGCCGGCGGCCGAGGCCGCGCGGCGCACCGCGTGGGACTTCAATCTGGTCGCGATCGACGGCGAGCCGATGCCGATGAAGGCGTATCGCGGCAAGGTGGTGCTGCTGGTCAACACCGCCAGCTTCTGCGGCTTCAAGAAGCAGTTTGCCGGCCTGCAGCAGCTGCAGGATCGCTACGGCAAGGCGGGCTTCACGCTGATCGGCGTGCCGTCGGGCAGCTTCAAGGACCAGGAATATGGGTCCAACAAGCAGATCGCGGACAATTGCCAGACGATCGGCATCAAGTTCCCGATGGCGGAGAAGTCCGCCGTGGTGGGTGCAAGCGCTCTGCCGATCTACAAATGGGCGGCGGCCAAGGTGGGCGCGGAGAATACCCCGCGCTGGAATTTCCACAAATATCTGATCGGGCGTGACGGACGGCTGATCAAGGCGTTCGGGACGACGACGGAGCCGACCGATCCGGCTCTGAACACCGCGATCACGACCGCGATCAAGGCGCGTCCGGCGCGGGCCTGATCAGGGTTTGCGGTCGGTGGGGTGAGCCGCGGCGACGGATCGTACCGCGTCATTCCGGCGGAGGCCGGAATCTCGTTCTGGCTTGGGGTTCGGTTTGACCGGAGGGAGATCCCGGCTTTCGCCGGGATGACGGCCAAGGGGGAGAAGCTACTCGGTCACGTCGGTAACAGGCGGCCCGGCGGACGTTTCTTCCGGAGTTGCCGCGGCGGGGATTTCGCGCGCCTGCGCTTTGCGGCGGCGGAGATTGTCGCGGAGGGCGGCGGCCAGTCGTTCGGCGCGATCGGTTTGGCCGTTGCTCATCACCGGAAGCATAGGGGTGTGGGTGCCCGCGGACCAGCCCCGCCCGGCCTTTCAATGGGGATGTGCCGAGACGGACGCTTGACGCCCGCCGTCCCCTCCGCCATAGGCCGCCTCCTGTCAGGGGCCCGCCCCGGCATGCTGCCGTAGCTCAGTGGTAGAGCGCATCCTTGGTAAGGCTGAGGTCGTGAGTTCAATCCTCACCGGCAGCACCAGCATTTTCAGCGTGTAGAGCGGGCATCTTCGGATGCCCGTTTGCGTTCGGGCGCTCTTGGCCTGTGTCTGAATCGCTCCGGCAGGCGCCGCGATCGCGGCGGAAGGCGCGGGGGGAGCGGGCGGCGTGGCGGGTGAAGAAGCGCGAGAAATAGGCCGGGTCGGCGAACCCGAGCGCGTAGCCGACCTCTGCGATCGACAGGTTCGTGTAGAGGAGCGCGCGGCGCGCCTCCAGCATCGCGCGTTCGTCGAGCATGGCGGCGGGCGGGCGGGCGGCGATGCGGGTGCAGGCGGCACGCAGGCTGGTGTCGCTGGTGCCGAGCGCGGCGGCATGCGCGGCGACGCTTTCGCGCAGACGGAAACGCTGTTCGATGCGGGCGCGGAAGCGCGCGACGAGCGCGGCCTGCTGCCCCGGATCGGGGGCCGCGGCGTCGGACTTTGCGGGTATCGCGCGGAGCGCGCCGACGAGCAGCGCGAGTAGTCCGGCCTCGACCGCGGCGTGATGGCCGGTCGCCGACCAGCCGAGTTCACGGTCGAGCGTATCGATGCCGGACCGGATCGCGGACGCGATTTCGCTGTCTGTGCGTAGCGCGCGGGTCTGCGCGAAGACGGCGGCGAGATCGGGGTGGCGCGCAACGAGCCGGTCGAGGCAGGCGCAGGCGAGCGTGACCACGGCACCGGTCGATTCGCGGGTCCAGGCGAAGCCGTGGACGACGCCGGCGGGCACGAGCAGGAGCGCGGGCGCCGCGTAGGACAGCGTTCCGCCTTCGACCAGCATCGATCCGCCGCCATGGTAGACGACGAAGATCTGGACGAGATCGGCATGCGCGTGGGGGCGGATCATCCATTCGCTGGGGCGCGACCGCGCGTCGAGCCGTTCGACATGGATGAAATCGGGTGCGACCGCCCGGTGCGGTTCGCCGTAGAGATAGAAGCTGGGAATGGCCGCGTTCGTCACGGCATGACGATAGCCGCGGTCCGGCGAATCGTCCAACTTATCGGACGGGATTGCCATGGTCGGGCGGGGCGGACTGGCACAGTTTCGGCTCCGAGAGCGGATCGACCGCCACGGAGAGGATCTTGCGAACCCAGATCGCGATCATCGGTGTAGGCCCGGCGGGCATGTTCCTGGCGCACCTGATGCGGCAGGCCGGGATCGACGCGGTGGTGATCGAGCGGCGCGACCGGGCCTATGTCGAGGGGCGCGTGCGGGCCGGCGTGCTCGAACCGGTGACGACGGACCTGATGCACCGGCTGGGCATCGGCGCGCGGCTGCTGCGCGAGGGGCTGATCCATGGCGGCACGAAGCTGGCGCTGGACGGCGATGTGTTCCGGATCGACATGGCGGCGTTGACCGGTGGGACGACCGTGACGGTGTACGGCCAGCAGGAGGTGATGCGCGACCTGTTCGATGCGGCCGAGGCGGCGGACCTGCCGATCGTGTGGAACGCAGCGGATGTCGCGCTGTCCGGGCTGGACGGCGACCGGCCGGTGGTGACGTGGCGGGCGGACGGCGTGGACCGCACGCTGGACTGCGATTTCGTCGTCGGGTGCGACGGGTTCCACGGGGTGAGCCGCGGCGCGATCCCGGCGGACGTGCTGCGGACGTACGAGCGGGTCTACCCGTTCGGCTGGCTGGGAATCCTGGCGGATGTGCCGCCGGCGGATCATGAGCTGATCTACGCCAATCACGCACGTGGGTTCGCGCTGGCATCGATGCGGTCGCCGACGCGTAGCCGTTATTACATCCAGTGCGCGGTGGACGAGGATATCGCCGACTGGTCCGACGCGCGGTTCTGGGACGAGCTGTGCGTGCGGCTGGGGCCGGAGACCGCGGCGAAGGTGGTGCGCGGGCCGTCGTTCGAGAAGACGATCGCGCCGCTCAGGTCGTTCGTGTGCGAACCGATGCGCTGGGGGCGGCTGTTCCTGGCGGGGGATGCCGCGCATATCGTGCCGCCGACGGGCGCGAAGGGCATGAACCTGGCGGTGTCGGACGTGACGATGCTGGGCAAGGCGCTGGTCGAGCGGTACCGCGACGGGTCCGACGCCGGGATCGACGGATATTCGGCGCGCGCGCTGGCACGGGTGTGGAAGGCGGAGCGCTTTTCCTGGTGGTTCACATCGGTGACGCACCGCTTTCCGACAATGGACGGGTTCGATCGGCGTATCCAGATGGCCGAACTGGACTACATCCGCGGATCGCAAGCGGCGCAGCGCACGCTTGCGGAGAATTATGTCGGACTACCGATGGGGGCAGCATGAAGAACAGGATCTACGATACGCCGGCAGCCGCGCTCGACGGGCTGTTGTTCGACGGGATGACGATCATGTCGGGCGGCTTCGGCCTTTCGGGCAACCCGGAAAGTCTGATCCCGGAGATCCGCGCGAGCGGGGTGACCGGGCTTACGGTGATTTCCAACAATGCCGGGGCGGACGGGTTCGGGCTGTGGATGTTGCTGGAAAGCCGGCAGATCGCGAAGATGATCGCGAGCTATGTCGGCGAGAACAAGCTGTTCGAGCAGCAATATCTGAGCGGCGAGCTGGCGCTGGAGTTGACGCCGCAGGGGACGCTGGCCGAGCGGATCCGCGCGGGCGGGGCGGGCATCCCGGCCTTCTATACCAAGACGGGCGTCGGCACGGTGGTGGCCGAGGGCAAGCCGGTCGAGACGTTCGACGGCGAGGAGTATGTCCGCGAGACGTGGCTGCGCGCAGACCTGTCGATCGTGAAGGCGTGGCGGGCGGACCCGGCGGGGAACCTGATGTTCCGCAAGACGGCGCGGAATTTCAATCCAAACATGGCGACCGCGGGGCGCGTGACGGTGGCGGAGGTCGAGGAGATCGTGCCGGCCGGCAGCCTGGACCCCGACTGCATCCATACGCCGGGCATCTATGTCGACCGGATCGTGCTGAGCACGGTGAACGAGAAGCGCATCGAGAAACTGACGCTGCGCGAAGGGGAGGAGGCGTGATGGGCTGGACCCGCGACCAGATGGCGGCGCGTGCCGCACGCGAATTGCAGGACGGATATTATGTGAACCTGGGCATCGGCATTCCGACGCTGGTGGCGAACCATGTGCCGGACGGCGTCGACGTGACGTTGCAGTCGGAGAACGGCATGCTGGGCATCGGGCCGTTCCCGACGCGCGATGCGGTCGACCCGGACCTGATCAATGCGGGCAAGCAGACGATCACTGCGCTGCCGACGTCGAGCTTTTTCTCCAGCGCGGACAGCTTCGCGATGATCCGCGGCGGGCATATCGACATGGCGGTGCTGGGCGCGATGGAGGTCAGCGTCGCGGGCGACATCGCCAACTGGACGATCCCCGGCAAGATGGTGAAGGGAATGGGCGGGGCGATGGATCTGGTTGCCGGCGTGAAGCGCGTGATCGTGGTGATGGACCATGCCAACAAGGCGGGCGAGCCCAAAATCCTGGACGAATGCACGTTGCCGCTGACCGGCCGCGCGTGCGTCGACATGATCGTCACCGATCTGTGCGTGATGGCGTGCGACAAGCCGGGGCTGCGGCTGGTGGAGTTGGCGCCGGGCGTGACGCTGGATTTCGTGCGGGCGCGGACCGGGGCGGCGTTCACGGTGGCAGAGGGGATCGCGGTATGACCGGCATTGCACCTTATTCGAGTGACGATGCCGGGGCGCCGCCGTCGCGGTACGGCGATTACCGGTCGACCGCGCTGCGTGCGCCGTCGCAGCCGCGCGTGCAGGCGCCGCAGACGCTGACCGAGACGACGGGACCGGGCGGCGTGTGGGACCGGATGATGGGGTCGGCGCTGGCCGACCTGACGACGCAGCATGGCGGCGCGCCGATCGGGCAGCGGATCATCGTGTCGGGGCGGGTGCTGGACGATCAGGGTCGGCCGGTGCCGGACACGGTGATGGAGATCTGGCAGGCGAACGCCGCGGGGCGTTACATCCATGCGCGCGACCAGTGGGATGCGCCGATCGACCCGAATTTTACCGGGGCGGGCCGGGTCGTGACCGATGCGGACGGGCGGTACCGGTTCGTGACGGTCCGGCCGGGGGCCTATCCGTGGGGCAATCACCACAATGCGTGGCGGCCGGCGCACATCCACCTGTCGCTGCTCGGCCCCGCCTTTGCGACACGGCTGGTGACGCAGCTGTATTTTCCGGACGATCCGCTGATCGAGATCGACCCGATCGCGAATGCGGTGCCGATGCCGTACCGCCAGCGGATGGTGAGCCGGTTCGACCTGGCGACGACCGAGCCGAACCGTGCGCTGGGGTATCTGTTCGACGTGGTGTTGAAGGGGCGCATGCAGACGCCGTTCGAGGATGATCATCATGACTGATCCCGCCGATCGCCAGCCGGATGCGCGGCAGGACAATCAGGACCCCGCCCTGTTCGGCCAGACGCCGAGCCAGACGGTCGGGCCGTTCTTTCACTACGGGCTGCCGTGGAAGGGCGGCGCGGACCTGGTCGGCAAGTCCGACATGGGCGCGCGGCCCGACCTGTTCGCGGAGGAGCATTGGGTGCTGAACCTGTCCGCGCCGACCGGCACGCCGGCGGGCGAGGTGATCACGGTCGCCGGGCGGGTACTCGATGCGGAAGGGGCGCCGGTCGCGGACTCGATGGTCGAGATCTGGCAGGCGAACGCCGCGGGGCGGTATCGCAGCGTGGACGACGCGCGCGACGAGGTGCCGATCGACCCGCACTTCATAGGGTTCGGGCGGGCGGCGACCGATGCGGAGGGCGTGTACCGGTTCCGCACGATCATGCCCGGTCGCGTGCCGGGGCCGGGCGGCACGATGCAGGCGCCGCATCTGGCGCTGTCGCTGTTCGGGCGTGGGCTAATCAACCGGCTGGCGACACGAATGTATTTCGGCGGGCTGGCCGGGAACGACCAGGATCCGGTGCTGGCGTGCGTGCCGGCGGCGCGGCGCGCGACGCTGATCGCCGAACCGCGCGGGGAGGGCGAATGGTGGCTCGACCTGTGTCTGGGCGGTCCGGCCGAGACGGTGTTCTTCGCGCTGTGAGCGAGTTGCGCACCCGGACGGTCGCGACGGCGGCGATGATCGCCTTGTTCGACGATGTCGCGACGATCGCGGGGGCGATCCGGTTCGAGGTCGCGCTGGCGCGGGCGCAGGCGGACGAGGGGGTGATCCCGGCGGCGTGCGCGGACGAGATCGCGGCGGTCGCGGCGACGGTGCGGTTCGATTCTGCGGAACTGGCGGAGGAGGCGGCGTTCGCCGGGACGCTTGCCATCCCGCTGGTCGCGGCGATCCGGGCGGGGCTAGGCGCGGATGCGGCGCGCGCGCTGCATCGTGGGGCGACGAGCCAGGATGTCGCGGAGACGGTCCTGATGGGGCAAATTCGGGGTGCCGCGCGGTTGCTGGCGGGCGATGTAGTGCGGTTGGTGGCGGCGCTGGAGGCGAGCGCGCGGGCGCATGCCGCGACGCCGGCGATCGGGCGGACATTGTTGCAGGATGCGCGGCCGATCGGGTTCGGGCTGCGGATCGCGCAGTGGCACGCGGGGATCGCAGGTGCGGCGGCGCGGCTGGAGCGCGAGGTGGCGAGCGGGGCGGCGTTGCAGTGGGGTGGTGCTGCGGGGACGCGGCCGGACCAGGACGGGCGCGCGGCGGCGGTGGCGGCGCGGTTGGCGCGGGCGTTCGGGCTGGCGGATGCGCCGCCGTGGCATGCGCGGCGCGAGGGCGTCGCGGGGATCGCGGCGGCGGTGGGCATCCTGATCGGCGCGGTGGCCAAGATGGCGCGCGACGTCGCGTTGCTGAGCCAGACCGCGGTCGGCGAGGCGCATGAACCGGCGGCGGCGGGGCGCGGCGGATCGTCCACGATGCCGCACAAGCGCAACCCGACCGGGTGCCAGGTCGCGTTGTCCGCCGCGGTCCGCGCGCCGGGGCTGGTCGCGGCTATCCTGTCCGCGCTGCCGGCCGAGGAGGAACGCGGGATCGGCGGGTGGCAGGCGGAGGGCCCGATGCTGATTGACCTGTTCCTGATCGCGTCGGGCGCGGTCGATGCGATGGTGACCGTGGCGGAGGGGCTGGAGATCGATCCGGCCGCGATCGCGCGCAACCTCGCGGCGGCGGGGCAGGGCGACGATATCGGCGAGAGCGCGGCGCTGGTCGATGCGCTGATCCGGATGGGAAGGGACTGAGCGATGCCGTTTGCGGTGCGGGGCGCGGTGCGGATCTACTGGAAGCTGGACGGCGACGATGGCGCGCCGCCGCTGGTGCTGCTCAACTCGATCGGCACCGACATGGCGTTGTGGGACGCGTGCCTGCCCGCGCTGACGCGGCGGTTCCGCGTGTTGCGGATCGATACGCGCGGGCACGGGGCGTCGGATGCACCGGAGGGGGATTATACCCTGCCGATGCTGGCGGCGGACATGATCGCGGCGATGGATGCGGCCGGGATCGAGCGGGCGGCGGTGGCGGGCGTGTCGCTGGGCGGGATGATCGCGATGCAGGCGGCGTTGGATCATCCGGCGCGGGTCCACGCATTGGCGCTGATCTGCACGTCGGCGACGATGGATGCGGGTGCCTGGGCGCAGCGGATCGCGACCGTGCGGCAGGGCGGGACCGCGGCGATCGCGGACCTGGCAATGGGGCGGTTCCTGTCGCCGCAGTTCGCCGCGGCGCATCCGGCGGTGGCGGCGTCGCTGCACCGAGCGATCGTGGCGATGGCGGATGCGGGTTATGCCGGCGCGGGTGCGGCGATCCGCGACATGGATGTGATCGGGCGGTTGCCGGGGCTCGCATTGCCGGTGCTGGTGGTGGGCGGGGACCGCGATATTTCGACCCCGTTCGAGGGGCATGGCGCGCGGATCGCGGCGGCGATTCCGGGGGCGGAGGTGGCGCAGCTGGATTGCGCGCATCTGGCGCCGATCGAGGTGCCGGCGGCGCTGGCCGGGGTGATCGTGGCGTTCCTGGCGAAGGACCATGCGGTGGCAGGGGCGGCCGAGACGCTGTTCGAGGCGGGGCTGCGGAACCGGCGGCGCGTGCTGGGCGATGCGTGGGTGGACACGTCGCTCGCCGGGCGGACGCCGTTCAACGCGGAGTTCCAGGCGATGATCACGCGGATCGCGTGGAACGAGATCTGGGGGCGGCCGGGGCTGGACGATGCGACGCGGCGGTTGCTGGTCGTGGCGATCACCGCGAGCCTCGGGCGGTGGGAGGAGTTCGGGCTGCATGTCCGCGCCGGGCTGTCACGCGGTGGTTTTACGCGCGACATGTTGAAGGAGGTGCTGATGCAGACCGCGATCTATGCCGGGGTGCCGGCCGCCAATACCGGGTTTGCCGAGGCCGGGCGGATCATCGCGGAGCTGGATGCGGCCGAGGACGCGGCGGCGCTATAGCCCCTCGCCGCCGACCCACATCGCGTTGGAGAGCCGGCGGGCGAGCGACCAGGTCTGGTGGCGGATGTCGGGCACCGCGACGATTTCCCAGAAGGTGCCGCGCGTCATCGGTCCGATTGCGTAGAGCCGGTCCGACGCGCGGCCGGTGTCTTCCAGCACCGCGGACTGCGGATCGACGTCGATCCCGATACGGAGCGGGTCGGGCCGGATTCGGCCGCGGGCGAGCAGGTCGCGGAGCAGCGGTTCGGTCGTGCGGCCGATGTCGCCGAGCGGGCCGGTGCAGTTGACGATCCGGCGGATGGAGAGCGTGGTCGTGTCGTCGGAACCGCGCGGGCGGAAAGTGACGGTGGGTTGCGCGTCCGTCGTGGCGACCGCGACGAGCTTGCCCGCGACGATGTCGAGCTGGCCCGTGGCGCGCAGGGCGGCGATGCGGTCCGCGACCTGCGGCGCGAGGCGGTGGCGGTGGACGTCCCACCAGGGGCGGAGGTGGCGGAGGAAGCGCATCCGGTCGGCCGGGTCGGTCGCGCGCCACACCGCCTGGGTATGCGGGCGGAGCGCATCAACCGCGGCGCGCCAGCCGACCGTCGCGGCATGCGCGCGGACCTGCGCGAGCAGAGCGGAGGGGCGGCCGCGCGGGCGTTCGGACAGCGGGGCAGGGGTAAGATCGCCGTGCGGGCGGGGCAGGAGGCCGCGGCGCGACAGGGCGACGATGCGGCCGCGGAACCCGCGCGCTTCGAGGAGGAGCGCCACGTCGATCATCGTGAGGCCGCCGCCGAGCAGCAGGACGGTGTCGTCGTCGGACAGGCCGTCTGCGACGTCGGCCGCCCATGGGTCGGGGGCGTAGTGATCGCGCGTCAACGCGTCCGGGTCGATACCGGGCGGGGTGTGGGGCGGCAGGTTGCCGGATGCCAGCACGACGGCGTCGGCGGCGATCGCGGTGCCGTCGGCCAGCGTGACGACGGCCTGGTTGTCGTCGAGCGTCAGGCCGGTGGCCTCGCCCTGAACGATCGTGAGGCGGCCGTCGGAGCGGGCGGCGGCTTCGGCCAGAATGTCGGAAAGATATTGGCCGTAGACGAGCCGCGGGGCGAAGCCGCCGACATGGTCGGGATGATGGACGCCGAGCCAGCGATCGAAATGGCCGGGATCGTCGGGAAGCGCGCTCATGTTGCCGGCGCGGACGTTCAGCCGGTGGTCGGGATGCGCGGCGCTATAGGCGACGCCGACCCCGACGCGGGCGCGCCGTTCGATCAAGGTTGCGCGCGGCCCCTCGTGCCGCAGCAGGTTCACGGCCATCAATGCGCCCGCGAAGCCGCCGCCGACGATCGCGACATGATCGACGATCGGCGGTTGGGATGCGGGCGAGGGCGTGGGATCGTCGGGGATCGGGGGGCTCCTGATGATGCGATGACTTTATACGAAGTGCATGTCGCCGGTCCTGTGCGATGCGGCAAGGCGGAACTGGCAGGCGGCGGATCACGGCGGTGGAAGCTGATCCATGTTGGGACATTCGCGCGGAACGGGCGCTGGCGGCACCGGTTTAGGCTTTGCAACAGGAGGGCATTCGCGATGACCGACGGCGCGACGAACAGCGGGCAGGACGATGCGCCGCTCGCGACATCCAAGCATGGCGACCCGGCGGGCGAGACCGGCGGGCGGATGCGCGATACGGTGGGCGACCAGATCACGTCGCGTGCGGTGACGATCAACCGGCCGCGGACCGAACTTTATGCCTATTGGCGCGATTTCGCGAACCTGGCGATGTTCATGGAGAATGTCGAACGGATCGACGTGAAGGACGCGACGACCTCGCACTGGGTGGTCGCCGCCCCCGCCGGCAAGACGGTGGAATGGGACGCTGTGGTGACCGAGGACGAACCCGGCTCGCTGATCGCGTGGGAGAGCGCGCCGGGGGCGGACGTGCCGAACAGCGGGCGAATCGAATTCGTCGAGGCGCAGGGCGGGCGCGGCACGGTGGTGACCGCGACGATCCTGTACGATCCGCCAGCCGGCGTCGTCGGCAAGATCGTGGCGAAACTGTTCCAGCGCGAGCCCGCGATCCAGGCGCGCCGCGACCTGCGCCGGTTCAAGCAGCTGATGGAAACCGGCGAGATCAGCACCAACGCGATGAACCCGGCGCAGGCCGCGGCCAAGGAGGCTTAAGAGATGCGCGCACTTGCCTGGCACGGCCGCCACGACGTTCGCGTCGACACCGTCGACGATCCGGAGATCGTCAACAAGCGCGATGCGATCATCAAGGTCACGTCGACCGCGATCTGTGGTTCCGACCTGCATCTGTATGACGGCTATATCCCGACGATGAAGGCGGGCGACATCCTGGGCCATGAATTTATGGGCGAGGTGGTCGAGACGGGCCCGGGCAGCACGTTGAAGAAGGGCCAGCGCGTCGTCGTGCCGTTCACGATCGCGTGCGGGTCCTGCTACCATTGCGGGAAGCAGCAATTCTCCGCGTGCGACAACGGCAATCCGGCGGACAATCAGGACATCGCCGAGAAGCTGTACGGGCAGCCGATGTCCGGGCTGTTCGGGTACAGCCACATGACCGGCGGCTACGCGGGCGGTCAGGCTGAGTATGTCCGCGTGCCTTATTCCGACGTCGGGCCGATCGTGATCCCGGACGGGGTGGACGACGACAAGGTGCTGTTCCTGTCGGACATCCTGCCGACCGGGTGGCAGGCAGCGGAGAATGCCGACATCGAGCCGGGCGATACGGTCGCGGTGTGGGGTTGCGGGCCGGTCGGGCTGTTCGCGGTGCAGTCTGCGTTCCTGATGGGTGCGGCGCGGGTGATCGCGATCGATCATTTCCCCAAGCGGCTGGAACTGGCGCGGCGGTTCGGCGCGGAGACGATCAATTTCGAGGAGACCGCGACCTACGACGCGTTGATGCAGATGACCGGCGGGATCGGCCCGGACGCGTGCATCGACAGCGTGGGGCTGGAGGCGCACGGGCTGTTCGTCGACAATGTCGTCGATCAGATCAAGAAATCGACGTTCCTCGGTACGGACCGGATCCATTCGATCCGCCAGGCGATCGTGGCGTGCCGCAAGGGCGGGCGTGTGTCGATGCCTGCGGTCTATGGCGGGATCGTCGACAAGTTTCCGCTCGGTGCGTTGATGGAGAAGGGGCTGACGCTGAAGACGGGTCAGACCCATGTCCAGCGCTACCTGCCCGGCCTGCTGAACGCGATCATGGAGGAGAAGATCGATACGACCTTCCTGATCAGCCACCGGATGCCGCTGGAACACGGCGCCGAGGCGTACCGCATGTTCCACGACGAACAGAATGACGTGACCAAGATCGTGCTGAAACCCGGCATGGCTTCGGCCGCCGCCGCCACCGCTTGAAGGATCCCATCATGACCGAACGCAAATATGCCGTGATCACCGGGGCCTCGACGGGCATCGGTTTCGAACTGGCCAGCCTGGCCGCGGAGAATGGCTACGACATCCTGGTCGTGGCGGACGAAGCGTTGATCGAGGCGGCCGCCGCCGATTTCCAGACGCATGGTGGCGCGGTGGAGTCGCTCGAGGCCGACCTGTCGACGATTGAGGGCGTCGATGCGCTGGTCGCCGCGACGAACGGGCGGACGATCGACCTGCTGTGCGCCAATGCCGGGCGTGGGCTGGGCAAGGGGTTCCTCGATCAGGACGTCGCCGACTGGCGGCGGGTGGTCGACACCAATATCACCGGGACGCTGTATCTGTTGCAGTCCGTGCTGCGCGACATGGTGGCGCGCGACGACGGCAAGGTGCTGGTCACCGGATCGATCGCCGGGTTCATCCCGGGCAGCTATCAGGCGGTGTACAACGGGACGAAGGCGTTCGTGGACAGCTTCACCGACGCGATCCGGGACGAGTTGAAGGAGTCGAAGGGCGTCACGATCACGACGTCGATGCCGGGCCCGGTGGAGACCGAGTTCTTCGACCGCGCCGACATGATGGATACGTCGGTCGGCACGTCGGAGAGCAAGAGCGAGGCCGGCGACGTGGCGCGCGACGGCTGGGACGCGGTGATGGCGGGCAAGGACAGCGTCGTGTCCGGCTGGAAGAACAAGATCCAGGTCGCAATGGCGCATGTCACACCCGCGCCGATCCTGGCGCACATGCACCGCAACATGGCCGAGCCGGGCAGCGCGGAGTAAACAGGTTCGCTTGGATAGCTGGTGACGACAGGGCCCACGAGAGTAGACCGAACACTCTGCCTGGCCAGCTTTTCCGTGACATTGCAGCAAGTTGGCTTCGCGGTCCCGAGCCCGTTCACCCGTTGTTAGCTTCCGTGCGTTACGTCCGTAGAATATGGAAGGACGGAACATGCAGACCGGGTGCGTAGCGTGTCGGACGGAGCGTCGGACATTCGACATCGCCATGGCGTTCCAGCCGATCGTCGATGCCGAGACGGGACTGCCGTTCGCCTACGAAGCGCTGGTGCGTGGGCCGAATGGCGAAGGTGCGGGTGAGGTGCTGGGTAGTGTAGCACCCGAGGACCGTTATGCGTTCGACCAGCAGTGCCGGGTGGCGGCGATCGAGGATGCAGTCGCGGCCGGGATCCTCGATACAGAGGCGCGGCTGTCGATCAATTTCCTGCCCAATGCCGTCTACTCGCCCGTCGCCTGTATCCAACTGACGCTGAAGACCGCGCATGCAACGGAATTTCCGACCGACCGGCTGATCTTCGAGTTCACCGAGAGCGAGGAGATGGCGGACACCGACCATGTCGCGAACATCGTCGAGAGTTATCGAAAGATGGGGTTCGCCACCGCGATCGACGATTTCGGGGCAGGGCATGCGGGATTGCGGCTGCTCGCGAACTTCCAGACGGATTTCATCAAGCTGGACATGGACCTGATCCGCGGGATCGACGCCAGCCTGCCGCGTCGCCTAATCGTCGAGGGTGTCGTGCGGATCGCCGAGTCTTTGGATATCAGGGTGATCGCAGAGGGGATCGAAACCGTTCCGGAGTATGACGTATTGCGCGAGATCGGCGTGCGATATTTCCAAGGGTATCTGCTGGCGCGACCAGGTTTTCGGTGCCTGCCGACGATCGTGATGCCCGATCCGCCGCTGGCTGCGGTCGCCTGAGGGAGACTGTTCGGAACAAGTGCGCGACCAGACCGGGGTTGTGGGACTGTTCCCGCAACTCCGGTCTTTATGATCAGGCCAACGTCAGACCGACATCGACATTGCCGCGCGTTGCGTTGGAGTAGGGGCAGACCTCGTGCGCGGCCTTCATCAGCTTTTCGCCGTCCGCGCGATCGACGCCGGGGAGCGAGACGGTCAGGTCGGCAGTGATACCGTAGCCCCCTTCCGAGCGTGGGCCAAAGCCGATTTCGGCGGTGACGGTGGCGTCGGACGGGACCTTTACGCCCTCCTTGCCGGAGACGGCCTTCATCGCGCCCAGGAAGCAGGCGGAATAGCCCGCCGCGAACAGCTTCTCCGGATTGGCGCCGACGCCGCCGGGGCCGCCCATTTCCTTGGGCACGACAAGCTTCACGTCGACGGAGCCGTCGTCGGATTTGGCGGAGCCGTCACGGCCGCCGGTTGCGGTGGCGGTGGTCTTGTAGATCGGATCAACGGACATGGCGGTTTCCTTCGCTGGGATAAGTTCGGGACTGGAACGGCCGACCCGGTCTTGCGGCGCACGTCCAAAAGGCTGACGCGGCAGAACGGTATGGCGCGGCGGCCAGTCGAGGCCGCCCGTCAGCGTTCGCAGCGGGCGAGCGCCTCCTCGACTTGGTCGGCCCAGGCGTCGCGCGCCTCGTAGAGACCGAGCTGAGCTGCGGTGCGGGCGACGCGCTCGGCCGGGCTGGTGGGCATGGTCTGCTGGCGGAGCGGCTTGGGGCGGGCGGCGCGGAGGCGGCGGACGTCGGCGGCGGTGGGGCAGCGCGTGACTGCCGTGTCCGCTGGCTTGGCGGGCTTGGACCGGGTGGTGACCTTCGCGACGGGAGGGCCGACGAGCAGGACCGGGATGTTCGCGGCCGGGCGGACGGGCTTTGTGGCGCAACCGGTCAGGAGCCATGCCACGATCGTAGCCAGGACAAGGCGACCGGTCATTTCCAGCCGGTCCAGGCGGCGCGGCTGTCGCGTTCGATGATGCGTGCGTCGCCGGCGGCGGTGCCGGTGCTTTGTGTGGCACGGAGGCGCGAGATCTCGGCCTCGGTGTTCGCAGCGGGCGTGGGGCGGGCGGGGTCGGGTCCGGACGCGCCGCTGGCGAGCGTAGTTCGGGCGATCGCGCCGTCGCGTGCGGCAACGATCCGGTCGAACGCCTCGCCGGCTTCGTTCGGGAGTAGGGCGGATGCGCCGGGTTTGGCCTGCGCCTGAGCAATCCGTTCCAGCATAGCGGCCTGCCAGTCGCGCAGGGCGGCGGCTTCGCGGCGGGCGCCCATCCAGAGGCCGGCGAACAGCAGCAGGCCGGCGACCGCAACCGCCAGCCCGATCCGATTCATGAGGCCCGACCTGTGCCGGCCGGTGCGCGTCATCATGCCTGCTCCCATTATCGGGCGATCCTAGCGCACGGGGCGGCACGACACCATGCGGATGATCCGCGGTCCGGTGACGGGGGTGGGGGAAAATCAGATGGCGAGCGGCGCGACGTAGCCGGTCAGTTCGAGATAGCCGCGCCCGCCCTGGGTGCGCACCGCGCCCTCCCAATAGACCGGCAGGCCGCCGCTGCGCGCGTCGAGTTCCTGCGCATCGAACAGCGGGGTGAGGCGGTAGCGGCGGATCCCCTCGGGCAAGCGGACGGCGAGCAGTTGTTCGACCGGATAGACAGCACCAGTGCCGGGCGAGCGCCAGCGGCGGAGCGGGGTGAGCGCCACGTCACCGGGCGCGAACCGGACGATGCGACCGTCCGGCCGGCGGAGCGAGCCGCCCGCCCAGAGCGTGCCGCCGGACTTGGCGCGGATGCGGAACGCCATGAGCGCGGAGCCGTCGTCGAGGTTGAGGCCGGTCCAGTCCCAGCCGGCGGCGCGCGGATCGAGGTAGCTCGACGACCATTCGCGGTCGAGCCAGGCCTCGCCGGTGACGCGAACGGTGCGGCCGCCGCGCAGCACGGTGCCGGCGACCTTCAGGTGCGGGACCGAGTAATAGCGGCTGGCGTCGGCGGGGTTCGGGCCCTTGCGGCTGTAGCCGGCCTCGCCTTGGGCGAACGGCGGCTGGGTAGGGGTGAGGCTGAGCGCGAGGGTGAAGTCCTTGGCCGGGATGCGCGTTTCGAAGCGACCGGCGGGCGTACGGCGGAACGTCCAGTCGCGGATCGCGACCGCGGCGTCGCCGGTCGCGGCCTGCGCCAGACCGAAGCCGGCGCGGGCGGAGCGTTGGTCGTGGAGCAGCCGGCCGGTGGCGGGATCGGACAGGCCGGCGTGGGCGAAGACGATCTGCGACGGGTTGAACGCGCTGGGGTTGCGCGGATCGACGGGCAAGCGCGAGCGGAAGAAGGTAACCTGGAACCCCAGGTCGCGGCCGTCCGCGGTGCGCAGCCAGCCGGTCGCGTACCACCATTCGGTGCGGTAGGCGGGGTGCGCGCCGTGGTCCGCCGGGAAGGCAAGTGGCACACCCGGGCGCACGACCGGAAAGTCGCCGACGGGGGCAGCGGCGGCGAGCAGCAGGAGCGCGAGGAGGGTCCAGAGCCGGTGCATCACCAATCCTCCCGCACGGCCCGGACCGCATCGACCGCGACGGCGCGGCGGCCGGCGAGCATCGCGGTGGCCGCCGCAGCGACGATGAGCGAGGCGGCGACACCGACGATGAGCGGGATGGGGACGCGTGTGGTCATGGTCCAATTGAACGATTGCGGATTGACGACGTGGATCAGGATCTGACTGAGGCCCAGGCCCAGTGCGATTCCGGCGACACCGCCGACCGCGCCGAGAAGCGCGCCCTCCGCGCCCAGCATCGTGACGATCTGCCGCCGGCCCGCGCCGATGTGGCGGAGCATGCCGAATTCGCGGATGCGGGCGATGGTCTGCGCCGACACGGTGGTGGCGACGCCGGCGAGCTCGACAAGCACTGCGACCGCTTCGAGCACATAGGTGATCGCGAAGCTGCGATCGAACAGGGTGAGCGCGAAGGCGCGGAGCGTGGCGGGGCTGGCGACCTCGACCTGGCCAGCCAGCGCGGGCGGGGCGGCGGCGATGAGCGCGCGGCGGACGCGGGCGGGGTCCGCGCCAGGGGTGAGCGTGACGGCGCCCTCGTCGCGGAGCGTGTCACCGGTCAGCCGGCTGTAGGTGGCGGTGTCGATCGCGATCGCGCCTTGTTGCCGCGCATAGTCGCGCCAGATGCCGGCGACGGCGAAGCGCGTGTTGCGGCCGATCGGGAGGGGGAGCGTGTCGCCGCGGGACTTGTGCATCAGGCGGGAGGCGGGCTCGGAGAGCCAGACGGGGACGGTGCCGGCCGGGACCGCGGTGGTGGGGCCGATCAGCGGCAGTGTCGCGTCGATCGGGCGGGCGATCAGGATGGTGGCGGGCTGGCCGGGATCGAGCGTCAGCGGGACCTGGCGGGTGAAGGCGATCCGCGCGACGCCGGGGACCGCGCTGAGTTGTTTCTGGGCGGCGGGGTCGAAGCCGCCGGTGCTGCCCTCGACGCGGAGGTAGAGGTCGGCGGAGAGGATGTCGCCGAGCCAGTCGTCGACCGCGCCGCGGAAGCTGGTGACCATGACCGCCATCGCGATCATCAGCGCGGTGCTGGCGACGATACCGCCGAGCGCGACCGCCGCCTGACCGGGCGCGCCGCGCAGGTGGCGGATGGCGAGGTCGAAGGCCGGGCGGCCGGTGGCGTGCGCGTCGAATGGGGCGAGCAGGAGTCGTGCCGCCCATGGCATCGCCGCGACGCCACCGGCCAGGACGAGTGCCATCGCGGCATAGCCGAACAGTGGCAGGCCACCGATTGCGGGCAGCAGGGCCGCGACGACGCCTGCGCCGACGAGCGCGAGGGGGATGCGCCAGGCGACGGGCGTGCGCGGATCGACGACGTCGCCGGCGTTGCGGAGGGCCACCGCGGGGGCCGCGCGGGCTGCGGCGCGGGCCGGGATGATGCTGCCCGCGAGGGCCGCCGCGAGGCCGAGGCCGGCAAATAGCAAGGCCGCACCGGGGGCGAAGGCAAGTGCGGGGGCGACGCCGCCGAAATAGCCCGCGCCGAGATCGCCGCCGAACCGGGTCAGCGCGACCGAGGCGAGTGCGTAGCCGATCGCGAGGCCGAGCGCGGTGCCGACGAGGCCGACGACGAGCCCTTCGATCGCGACCTGGACGACGATGCCGGCGCGGGGGAGGCCGAGCGTGCGGAGAAGCGCGAAGCTGCGCAGGCGGCGGGTGACCGACAGCGACTGTGCGGAATAGACGAGGAAGCCGCCGGTGAGCAGCGCGACCAGCGCGAGCATGTCGAGGTTGACGCGGTAGGCGCGGCTGAGCGCGGCGCCTTGCTGGGCGTCGCTGTCGGCATCGGCGAGCGTGGCGGCGGAGGGGAGTGCGGTGGCGAGCGTGCGGCGGACCGCGGCGGCGTCCGTACCCTCCGCGAGTTTCAGGTCGATGCGGTCGATGCGGCCGATCCGACCGAAGCGCCACTGGGCGGCGGCGATGTCGATCACGCCGATCCGGCGGCCGGCCTCGACCCCGGGGAGGACGCCGGCGATGCGGAGGGGGAAGGTTCGACCGGCGGCGGTGACCGTGACGGTTGCGCCGACGCGCTGGTGGACTGCGTCGAGTGCGGCGCGCGAGAGGAACAGCGCGCCGAGATCGAACGCGCTGCCGGGGCCGCCCATCGGTTGCCCGACGAGCGCTGGGGTGACCTGTCCGGCGCGCAGGATGTCGAGGCCGAGCAGGGTGAGGTCGGCGCCGGCGGCGGTGGCCTTGAGCTGGACCACGGGGCTGGCATCGGCGACGCCGGGGTGGCGGGCGACCTCTGGGTAAAGCGTCTCGTCCATGCCGGCCGGGGTGGCGGCGCGGACCTGGAAGTCGGCCGCGCCGTTCACCGCGCGGACCGCTTGACCGAATGCGTCGAGCGCGGAGCCGTTGATGAGGTGGACCGCGAAGCCGAGTGCGACGCCGACCGCGATGGCGAGTGCGGCGGTGATGACGCGGGCGGGATGCGCGCGCCATTCGCCGAGGATCATCCAGCGGAGCGCGCGAGGCGGGGCAATGCCGCCCGCCGCCCGGTTAGCCGTCATGGGGGACAAGGCCGGTGGCGGTGAGCCGGAGGGTGCGGTCCGCGACGGCGGCGGCGACCAGGCTGTGCGTGACGATGACGGCGGCGGCCCCGCGGCTGCGCACCGCATCGGCGAACAGCGCGAGAATGCGGTCGGCGGTTTCGGGGTCGAGATTGCCGGTCGGCTCGTCCGCCAGGATCAGCGCGGGATCGTGGACGAGCGCGCGGGCGATGGCGACGCGCTGCAACTCGCCGCCCGACAGGTCGCGCGCATAGTCCGCGCCGCGGGTGGGCAGGCCGACGAGGTCGAGCATCGCATCGGCGCGCGCGGTGGCGGCGCGGGCGGCGGTGCGGCCGAGCGCGAGCGGGAGCGCGACGTTCTGGCGGAGCGTGAGATAGGGCAGGATGTGGAACGCCTGGAACACGAAGCCGATACGGTCGCGGCGCAGGCGGGTAGCGGCGGCCTCGTCCATTTCGGACAGCGCGGCACCTTCGACCGAGACGGTTCCGGTGTCGGGTTTGTCGAGGCCGGCGATGATGTTGAGCAGAGTGGATTTTCCGACGCCGGATTCACCCATGATCGCGACCAGTTCGCCGGGGCCGACGCTGAGGTCGAGGCCTTGGAACAGGGTGCGCCCGCCGGGGACGGACTTGGCGAGGCCGGTGAGGAGGAGGCGGGGAGGCATCAGGGCGTTTAACGCGGGGTGGCGGAAAGGGGTGCTGTCATTTTGTCCTTGGGGGTTCGGCGGCATGGCTGAATGTCCGGGCTTCGTCCTCTTCCGTCTATATCCAACACCGTTTGGTTCGAGCTTGTCGAGAACTCTGCGCAGGGTTCTCGACAAGCTCGAACCAAACGGGATTAAGGTTTGTGACCTGGTGGGACCTGCGACTAGGTCGGGTTCTCGACAGGCTCGAACCGAGCGGATGGGGGCAGTCCGTGCGGCCGTGACGCCCCCTTAGAACGCGTCCATCGGCACGAGGTGTGCGTAGGGGACGTGCTCCGCCTCTGGCGTTTCGACCGGTTCGCTGCCGCCGGGGCGCCAGCGGCGATGTTCGGTGTGGCGGGTCGCTGGACGGTCCTGGCCGTGAGCGACGGGGTGGATGTCGCGTGCGGTGAGCGTCGCGACGAGGTCCGCCATGGCGGCGTCGCGGTCGCGAACGAAGCGGCTGGCGAAGCAGCGCCAGATCGTCCAGCCGGCGCGTTCGAGCATGCGTTGGCGCGCCATGCCGTCGGGCCAGCGATCCGCGCCGTGCCACATGTCGCCGTCGCATTCGATCGCGAGGCGGCGGTCGTCCGTGCCCTCCACCACCATGTCGATGCGGCTGTTGCCGACCCGGACCTGCGTGTCGACGCGGTAGCGGCGCTGGACGAGCAGATCGAACATCTCGTTCGTAGCCGGACTCGCAGCGGTCGCGCGCGGCCTCCGTCACGGCGGGGTCGGTGGCGAAGGGGGCGCGGAAATGGTCGATCAGCGCGCGGCGGAGCTGGTCGGCGGGCTTCAGATCCTCCGGTTCGACCGAGCGGACCAGGATCATGCGGTCGCGGGCGCGGGAGGCGGCGACGTTGAAGCGTTGATCGTAGGCCGCGCCGGACAGCGCGCTGCTGCTGCGGTCGGCGATCATCGACACGAACATGATGTCGCGTTCGTCGCCCTGGAACGCGCTCGGTTCGCCGATGCGGATGTCGTGCGCCATCATCGTGTCGACGCCGTGCGTGCGTTCGATGGCCACGAACAGCGCGGCGGCCTGTTCGTGGCCGAGCAAAGTGGTGACGCCGATCGAGCGGCCCGCCATTGCCGGGTCCGCGACGATACGGCCGATCTCCTCGACGATGCAGTCGACCTCCGCCGGGTTGGTCTTGCCGCGCCGGACGCCGTCTTCGACCAGAATGTCGATCAGCGGCGGATCGAGGCGTTGCGAGGCGGAGGGGAGGCGGAGCGGGACAAGCTGGTGACTGTAGAACTGCGCCTTCGAATATTCGATGATCGGCGCGACGCAGCCAAAATGCTCCTTCAGCATGATCGCGCCGCCCGCGAACACGACGGTGCCGAGGTCGTAGAGCGACTTCTCCTCGCGCAGCACGGGGCGGTAGTCCGGGACCTGATCCGACAGGGGGCGCTGGGCGAGTTCGTTCATGCGCGCCTCCGGCCGGAAGCCGGCGTCGGGCGTGACCTGGCGGTCGTCGCCGACGATCAGCACCTGTTTGGCGCGGAGCAAAGCGGGGAGCGCGGCGACGGTCGATTGCGACGCTTCGTCGACGATGACGAGGTCGAACAGCCCGAGTTCGGGGGGCAGCGATTCGGACACGCGGTAATGCGGCATGATCCAGCAAGGGAGCGCTGCCTTCGCGCGGTCGGCGGCGACGCGGGCGTCCTCGCGGTAGCGGCCGGCCTTGATCCCCGTGCCCTTGCCGATGCGGCGCATGGCCTGCGCGTAGGCGGCGAGCGCGGCGCGGACCTGGTCGCTCGCCTGTTCGGCGAGGCGGCCCCAGCTGCGCAGTTCGATCGCCTCCTCGTAGGCGCGGCGGAGTTGTTGTTCGAGTTCGCCGCGGCGGTGGCCCGCCTCCGCCAGCGCGCCGTGGCGATCGATGCGGGTGAGCCAGCTGGCGATGCGGCGCAGGCGCCAGCGTTGCCGCCAGTCGCCGGGAGTGAGCGGGTCCTCGATGCCAGTCACTGGATCGGTGCGTAGCTGTTCGGCCCAAGCGGGGGCGCCGCTTTCGGCGATCAGCTCGGTGACGCGCGCGATGGTGGCGAAATGCGGAGCCAGCGCGGCGATGGCGTCGCGTTCGGCGAGCAGCGCGCGCCAGTCGGTGCGGAGCGCGGCGGCGTCCGTGTCGGGGTTGCCGACCCGTTTCGCCAGCAGGCGCAAGTTGTCGCCGAGCGGGCCGATGACGGGCTTTAGGGTCGCGAGCAGCGCCTGGCGTTGCGTCTGAGCGCCGAGGAGGTGGATGCGCTGGCGGTAGCGATCGAGCGTGTCGGTGATCGCGCGGATCGCGGCGCCGTCGCCGATCGTGCCACCCATGACGGTGCCGCGCCAGCCGGGGACGAGGCGGCGGAGTTCGGCATCGACCGCCCGTTCCTGTTCGACCAGCGTTCGGAGCAGCGCGATCCGGGCGAGTTGGCGGCGCATCGGTTCGGCGACGCCGGGCCCTGTGGCGGCGACCGGGTCGAGCGGGCCGTGTGCGGCGGCGTGGTTCCAGGCGGCGCGGAGCCGGAGCGCGGCGTCGGAAGCGATCAGATGGCGTTCGACCTCGGCCCAGTCCGCTGCGTCGGCCGGGGGGTGGCCGACCAGCCGGATGGCGGCGACGCGCTGATTCAGCGCACGGGCGAACAGGCCGGTGAGGAAGCCGGGTTCTTCGCCCTGCGCCAGTGCGGCGATGCGGTCGCGCAGGGGGCGGTCGTCGAGCGCGCCGTCAGGCAGGTCGACCGGGCGGGTGAGGAAGTGGCGCGTTTCGGCGACGACGTGGGCGATGTCGTCGGACAACCCTTCGAGCGCGACGAGGCCGTCCGCGGCCTGGTTGCGGCGCAGGTCGGCGAGGACGTCAGCGGTCCAGCCATGCGGGCCGTCGCCGATCTCGCGGTGGAGATTGGCGAGCCGGGCGAGCGCGTGCGCAGCGTCGGCGATGCGTTCGGGGGTGGCGTCGGGCGCAAGGGCCGCGGCGGCGGAGGTTTCGCGGCGGATCGCCTCTGCCTCCGCCAGCGCATCGTGCAGCGCGATCAGCGCGGTGTCGTCGGGCAGCGCGGACGGCAGGATGAGGCCGAGTGCGTTCAACCGCGGGCCGACAGATTTGCGCGCAACCCGGAGCTCGGTGATGTCGGCATCGTCGAACCCGGCCTCGTGCGATCGGATCGTGTCGATCGGGTCGGGCAGCCAGAGCGCGAGCGCCGGATCGGCCATCTGTTCGCGCGCGGCGCTGGCGGGGTCGATCATGCTGCCGTCGATTTCGACCGTCGCGGTGGCGGTGCGGCCGATGTCCTCGACCTGCCGGTCCACCTGCGCCAGGCCGCGGTGGAGCAGGTCGATGCGCGCGTCGGTGTCGGCGATCTGGCGGGTGTTTTCGGCGGGGCGGATGCGTTGCAGCCGTTCGGCGATGATATCGACCGATTCCTGGAACTGGCGCAGGCCGTCGCGGTCGCTGTCGAGCAGGCTGACCGCGAGCGGGCGAACCGAGGCGGGGAGTTGCGCGCGCAGGACCTTCAGCGCGGGGGCCTTTTGCGAGGTAACCAGGACGCGTTTGCCGAGTGCCAGATAATGGCTGACGATGTTGGCGATGGTGTGCGTCTTGCCGGTGCCGGGCGGCCCTTGCACCACCACGCCGGGGCGGTGGGCGAGTTGCTGGATCACCTCCACCTGTTCGCGGTTGAAGGGTTTGGGGAAGAACAGGTCCGCGCCCGATCCGTCCGAACTGGTGACGCCGGGCACGGTCGAGACGCCGCGATAGGCGGCCTGCGGCGGATCGACGCGTGCGGTGTCGGGATCGGTCAGCAGTGCGCGGACCGCGGGCGGGATCTCGGCCGGGTCGGTCGGGTCGGCAAGCTGCGTGCGGAAGGCGCGCAGGTCGTCCATCAGCATCGTGGCGCGACGCGTGCGTTCGAACAGCATCCAGCCGCAACCGACCGACAGCACGCCGTCGCCGGGCGGCGAGACGCCGTCGTGATCGGGCAGGTACAGCCCGTCCGCATCGAACAGCGCGACGGCGTGGCGCAGGATCGGCGCGTAGCCGTCGGGGTCGAACGGGGTCAGGCCGTCGCCGTCCTCGTCCGTCGCCAGCCGGTCGAGCGCGATGCGCGTGGCGCGCCGCCATTCGTCGACGGCGGGCAGTTCGAGCGCGTCGAGCGGGTCGCTTTCGATGCCGGGCGGTGTCGCGCTGCGCGGGCGAAGTCGGATGACGTGCGTGGCGGGGTCGATGCTCAGGTCCATCGCGACGGTGAGCAGCGGATGGTGGAGCCGCCCCTGCGGCCGGGCCCAGCGTGCGGGGCCGATGCCCCAGACCAGTTCGACCGGTGCGGCCGCGGCCCCGTCGAGCGCCTGGCGGAGCGCGAACAGCGCGTTGTAGAAGGCGATCGCGCGGCGGCGCGGGCGTTCCTCCAGCGCCCAGCCGTTCCAGGTTTCGCGGACATGATCGGCCAGCCGCGCGGTGACGCGGTCGCGGTGCGGATAGTCGGCGAGCGTCGTGAGTGCGCTGCCCGGCAGGTCGTCCGCGCCGATCAGTCCGGCCTTGCGGAGTGCGTCGGTCGGGCGTGCGTCGTGGAGCGTGGGGCGCGTGTCGATCGCGTCGGGCTGATCGATCCAGAGCGCGAGTTCGGCGTCGGCGGGAACGGGTGGCGCGTGGCGGGCGAGCCGGTCGACGCTGAGCCAGACCGGGTCGTCGTTGGTCCGCGCATCGACCACGACGCCGGGCATCCGCGCGACATCGTCCCCCGCGGCGCGCAGGCCGTTATAGTCCGCGACGTCGCTGACGATGGTCAGCCGGTCGTGTTCCGTCGCGGCGACATAGTCGATCAGCGCGACCAGTCGATCATGTTCGATAGTCATCGCGCGCGCGGACCCCCCGGTGACAAGTCCCTGCGCGGGCCTGTAGCGTCATCTCGATAGATATCCACAAGCATTGGTCAAGCCGGGATCGACGGTATACTATACTACATCCATTATGGACATTTCTCCTGATAGAACAGGACTTCCCAGCGGCCGGCCGACGTGGAATTTGACTGCCGCGGCGACGATGCCGGTGCGGGGGGGCGGTATGAACAGATCGGGGGACGCCCGGCGACGGGCGGTGGCGGCGTGACGGATCTGGTCCGTGGCGGGAACGCGGCCGTGCCGGGGGACCGGCTGGTGCTGGCGTTCGGATGGGACGTGCCGACCGGGCGCGCGGTGGAGGCGGATATCTCCGCCTATCCGCTGACCGCGGCGAGGCGCGTGCGCAGCGATGCCGACATGATCTTCTACAACCAGCCGTCGGGGGCGGGCGGCGCGGTGCGGTTCGATGCGGGGATCGGCGCGCGCGGGGGATTCGCGATCGACCTGGCGCGGGTGCCGGCGGAGATCGAGCGGATCGCGCTGTGCGTGACGGTGCACGACGCGGCGGCGCGCGGGCAGACGCTGGCCATGCTGTCCGCCGCGGTGGTGACCGCGGCGTCGGCGGCGACGCCCGGGACGCCGGCGCTGACGTTCCGGCCGGAACTGTCGGGCGCGACCGAGAGCGCGATGACCTTTGCCGAGCTGTACCGCCGGCAGGGCGCGTGGAAATTCCGCGCGGTGGGGCAGGGCTATAATGGCGGGTTGCCGGCGCTGGCGCGGTCGTTCGGGATCGACGTGGCGGAGGAGCGGGCGCGGCCTGCGCCACCGCCGCCGCCCGCGCCGCCGGTTTCGTTGAAGAAAGTGTCGCTGGAGAAGGCGGGGCAGAGCGTCAGCCTGGCCAAGAAGGGCGCGGATTTCGGCGAGATCGTCGTCAACCTGAACTGGTCGGCTCCGGCCAAGGGCATCTTCGGTGCGAAGACCGCGATCGACCTGGACCTGGGGTGTCTGTTCGAGCTGACCAACGGGCGGACGCATGTGGTGCAGGCGCTGGGCGATGCGTTCGGCAGCTACGACCGGGAACCGTATATTGAATTGTCGGGCGACGATCGGACGGGCGACGTTTCGGCGGGCGAGACGATCCGGATCAACGGCGCGCACTGGCCCAAGATCAAGCGGATCATGCTGTTCGCCAACATCTACGACGGCGTGCCGAACTGGCAGGCGACCGACGGCGTCGTGACGGTGACGATGCCCGACCAGCCGCCGATCGAGGTGCGCATGACCGAGGGCCGCAACGCCAAGCGGCTGTGCGGTGTCGCGATGATCGAGAACGACCGCGGCGCGCTGAAAGCCACGCGGATCGTCGAGTATTTCGCGGATCAGCAGGCGCTGGACAAGCGGTTCGGCTTTGGCCTGCGCTGGACCGCGGGGCGCAAGGACTGAACGGGCCGGCCCTGCGTGGCCGGGGTATCAACGGGGGAATGCCGGTGCTGCGTTATTACAAGGGATCGTTGCTGTTCACGGGGGTCAGCCTGGCGCTGGCCGCGTGGCTCGGCTGGGGGATGAGCGGGACGCTGGGCGGGATGCTGTCCGTCGTGTGGATCGTGCTGGTGCTCGGCGTGCTGGAGGTGTCGCTGTCGTTCGACAATGCGGTGGTGAACGCCACCGTGCTGCGCGACATGGACGCGGTGTGGCGGCGGCGGTTCCTGACGTGGGGCATCGCGATCGCGGTGTTCGGGATGCGCATCCTGTTCCCGCTGATCATCGTCGGGATCGCGGCACGGCTGGGGCCGGTCGACGCGCTGCGGCTGGCCGCGACGGAGCCGGAGACGTACGAGCGGATCATCACCGGCGCGCATGTCGGCATCGCCGGGTTCGGCGGCGCTTTCCTGGCGATGGTGGGGCTCAGTTTCTTCCTGGACGACGAGAAGGACGTCCACTGGATCGGCGGGGTCGAGAGCGGGTTGGGGCGGCTGGGCCATGTGCCGGCGATGCGGATCGGGATCGTGCTGCTGGCGCTCTACACCATGTCGCGCGTGGTGATGCCGGCCGATGCGCTGACGTTCCTGACCGCCGGGCTGCTCGGGCTGGTCGCCTATATCGCGGTCGATGCGTTCGGCGGGCTGATGGAGGGCGCGGAGGACGCGACCGGCATGGTCGTGCGGTCCGGTTTCGCCTCGTTCCTGTACCTTGAACTGCTCGACGCGTCCTTTTCGTTCGACGGGGTGATCGGCGCGTTCGCGCTGTCCAACAACCTGTTCGTCATCGCGCTGGGCCTCGGCATCGGGGCGATGTTCGTGCGGTCGATGACGGTCATGCTGGTCGATCAGGGGACGCTGTCGGAATACCGCTTCCTGGAACATGGCGCGTTCTACGCGATCCTGGCGCTGGCGATCATCATGCTGTTGTCCGCGCGGTTCGAGATTCCGGAGACGGTGACCGGCCTGATCGGCGCGGGGCTGATCGGCGTCTCGTTCCTCGCCTCCGTCGCGCACAACCGGCGCGCGCCAGTTCCGGTGGGACCCACCGGCCATCCGCTTCACCAAGGAGAATGAACCATGTCGATCAGTCTGTCCAAGGGCGGTAATGTCAGTTTGTCGAAGGAGGAGCCGGGGCTGACCCGGATCCTGATCGGGCTGGGGTGGGACACGCGGTCCACCGACGGCAGCGCGTTCGACCTGGATGCCAGCGCGTTCCTGCTGAGCGGGACTGACCGGGTGAGGAGCGACGCGGACTTCATCTACTACAACAACCTGAGGTCCGCCGACGGTGCGGTCGAGCATACCGGCGACAACCGCACGGGCGAGGGCGACGGCGACGACGAGGCGCTGAAAGTCGACCTGAGCCGCGTGCCGGCCGACGTGCAGAAGGTGGCGATCACCGTCACGATCCACGAAGGTGAAACCAAGCGCCAGAATTTCGGCATGGTCGCCAACGCGTTCATCCGGATCGCCAACGACGCGACGGGGCGCGAGATCACGCGGTTCGACCTGGCGGAGGACGCATCGACCGAGACGGCGATGATCTTCGGCGAGGTGTATCGCCACAACAGCGACTGGAAGTTCCGCGCGGTCGGCCAGGGCTATGCCGGTGGGCTCGCCCCGCTGGCGCGCAACTATGGGGTGAGCGTGGGCTAAGCCCCGCCCGCCGCCGGGCCGCCGCGCCCATTGCACTTGTGCTGCGAAAGCCCGATTTAGGCCGAAAGCAGAGACGAGGAGCATGGGTGTGGCGGCAGGTGGCATGGGGCAGTTCGACTGGGCGGATCCGTTCCTGTTGGACGATCAGCTGAGCGACGAAGAGCGCGCGGTGCGCGATACCGCCGCGGCCTATGCGCAGGAGAAGCTGGCCCCGCGGATCGTGGCGGCGTTCCGTGACGAACATACCGACCCCGAGATCTTTCGCGAGATGGGGGCGCTGGGCCTGCTCGGGCCGACGGTGCCGGAGCAATATGGCGGGGTGGGCGCGTCCTATGTCGCCTACGGCCTGGTCGCGCGCGAGGTGGAGCGGATCGACAGCGGATACCGCTCGATGATGTCGGTGCAGTCGTCGCTGGTGATGTACCCGATCCATGCGTTCGGATCGGAGGAGCAGCGGATGCGCTACCTGCCGAAGCTGGCGACTGGGGAATATATCGGCTGTTTCGGGCTGACCGAGCCGGAGGCCGGGTCCGATCCGGGCGGCATGACGACGCGCGCGGAGAAGGTGACGGACGGATATCGCATCACCGGCGCCAAGACCTGGATCAGCAATGCGCCGATCGCCGACGTGTTCGTGGTGTGGGCGAAGTCCGACGCGCATGACGGCGCGATCCGCGGGTTCATCCTGGACAAGGGCATGGCCGGGCTGTCCGCGCCGAAGATCGACGGCAAGCTGTCGCTGCGCGCATCTGTGACCGGCGAGATCGTGATGGACGGTGTGGTGGTGGGCGAGGAGCAGTTGCTGCCCAACGTCGCCGGGCTGAAGGGGCCGTTCGGGTGCCTCAACCGCGCGCGTTACGGAATCAGCTGGGGCACGATGGGCGCGGCGGAGTTCTGCTGGCACGCGGCGCGGCAATATGGGCTGGACCGCAAGCAGTTCGGCCGGCCGCTGGCGGCGACTCAGTTGTTCCAGAAGAAGCTGGCCGACATGCAGACCGAGATCGCGCTGGGGCTGCAGGCCAGCTTACGCGTCGGGCGGTTGATGGACGAGGGCCGGTTCGCGCCCGAGATGGTCTCCATCGTGAAACGCAACAATTGCGGCAAGGCGCTCGATATCGCGCGGGCGGCGCGGGACATGCACGGCGGGAACGGGATCTCCGGCGAGTATGGCGTGATGCGCCATATGATGAATCTGGAGACGGTGAATACCTACGAGGGCGCGCATGATGTGCATGCGTTGATCCTGGGGCGGGCGATTACCGGGATTGCTGCTTTCTGAGGTTGGTGCGCAGCTCGGGCAACGGCTTGGCGCCTCGATGGACCGTTCTGAGGCTAAGGGCCGGCGCCTAGAAGCAGCCCTCGGTTAAGTCGAGCGGCGACGCGGTACGTGTTACCGCACTTGTCCCATCCCCTTGCCACGTTTCGACGACAGCGTGTCTCGAAGCCAGTCGCCAACGAGCGTCACGAGGCGAGGCGATCCGAGGTACGGGCCCAAGTTCGACACCTCATTGGGCGTGCCTGTGGCGCTGCCTTCTTGGAACGAGTGGCCGAGTCCGTCCAGCATCACAATTCGAGCGCGGCGGTTGCTCGCTAAAGCAGCCCGTGCCGCAGGTGCGTCGTCCAGCGCCATCTGACCCTTGGTCCCGTAGATTGCGAGAACGGGTATGTGCAGGGCCTTGAGATCGGAGGCCGAGCGTAACTTGCTTCCCTTCAAGGCTTCTGGAACGTCAATCATGGCGAGCGCTTGTTCCGCCTGCGGGCGCGGGAACCCCGCTGCCTCGAACCGGTCGACGACGTTCGCACGAAGGCGGGCGATCGTTTCCGTATCTCTGCTGTCCAAGCGAGCCTGGAGCAGATCCATGACCGCATCCACCGCCGGGCCAACGAGGGCGTCACGGCCGCCGACGACCATCTTCTTCATCTGTCTGTAAATTCCGGTCCGGACGTAAGGCAGCCCGTCGCCAACATTGCCCGCCAGCGTCACCACGGCCGCGATGTCGGGATCGGCAGCCGCCGCTGCCGGCGCGATCACACCGCCCCCGCTATGGCCGACCAACGCAATGCGGCTGGCGACGATGTCCGAGCGATGGCGCATCGCCGCGACGGCGGCGGCGGCGTCCGCGGTCAGCCGCTCGGGATCCTCCTCGTAGGTGCCAGTCGACTGCCCGGTCCCACGCTTATCATATTCTAGTGCAGCTATGCCGTCGGCGGCCAGTCGTTTGATGATCTCGGAATAGCCGCCACGGGCATAGGGTCCCTGCCCCCCAATCAGCACGGCCAAGGGATAGGGACCCTTGCTGTGCCCTGCTGGCAGGTACAGCGTTCCCGCCAGCACAACACCCGGTTCGGATGGGATGCGAGTTTCTATCGTGCGAGCTGCGGGACCGACCGTCCTCGCCTGCTGCGCCTGTACGGGGCCGGCGACGCCCGTCGCGACAAGCGGGAGCAGGGCCGTCAACAGCCGCAGCGCGACGCGGCGGGACACATTGGCCATGGCTTTCATCAGTGCTCCACTCCCTGACCTTTGCAGCACGTTCAGTTTCCGTGCGGCATTCTTCCGCCTCGTCGCTGCTGAACAGCTGATCGTGCTAAAAGAAACATATGTAGAGTTATGGGTCAACTGTGCCGGGGCTTCATTGAGGGTTGCTGTCGAGAAAGTGTGCTGAATGACTGCTCTTGGGCGCTTGCGGTCTGCCCACTTTGCCGATCAGGAATGGCTGGGGATGATGGATTGAGATGTCGCGGGGCGCGGGTGCGACCGCGGGCTTGTTGCCGACCGGTGACAGCTCTTCACGATCACGGGATCGAAAAAAAGCGTCCTCTTACTTCGTTCTCGAGCCGAGGGCGGGCGGCCTGACGCAGGAGGACCGACTACGGTGTCGGTGCCGTTGCGGGCGGTTCGCCACCTGCGGCCGGTGCCGATGCCCCGGGTGCGGCCGGGTCCATGCCGTTGGCCGGCTTCCCCCCGGTTTCAGGTAGCACGCTTAATGCGATAATCCCCAGGAACGCGAGCGCCATGAAGCCAAGAACGATGAAGTTCATTGGCGTGAAGAGCGATGTGGGCTTTCTCGACATTGATATGCTCCTCGTTCGTTCGGCATCTGCCGCCGCCTGTCGAGAACTGTCAATGTCCAAGGCGGTGCCTATGCTGCGGGAACGATTGTGGTGCTGTGGCACCCACCCCCAACCCAGTTGCACGTCCTGTCAGGTGAAACAGGCCCCCGGCCTGTTTCAGGGATTGCCGGTGGCAATCCCAACCTGACAGGACGTGCAACTCTTAAAAGGGAGGGGGCTTTTTGTTGCGCTTTTTTATAGGCGTTCCGCTTGGGCGACGGCGTCGGCGGCGCGGAGGGCGGCCAGGATGCGCATGACGTGGGGGCGGTCGCGAACCTCAAGGGCGAGGTGGAAGGTGTGGAAGCTGGCGTCGCGGTGGAAGAGCGCGAGGTTGATGATGTTGGCGCCCTGCGACCCGAGGATGCTGGACATCGCGCCGAGCGAGCCGGGTTCGTTCTTGACGATGACCGACAGCCGCGCGGTGCCGCCGTCCGATCCATCGCCCCACGCGAGGTCGACCCAGTCGGCGTCGATGCCGTCCGCCAGTTCGGGGCAGTCGATCGCGTGGACCTCGACCGCGGCGTCGGGCCGGCGCAGGCCGACGATGCGGTCGCCGGGGACGGGGTGACAGCAGGTCGCGAGCTTGAACGCGACGCCGGGGGTGAGGCCCTTGATCGAGATCGCCTCGCGTTGCGGCCGGACCACCGTAACGTCGCCGCCGCCCGCGCCGGGCATCAGTGCCTCCATCACCTGTTCGTCTGTCAGGTGCTTGCGCGCGATCGCCTCCATCAGCGCGTCGCCGTCGGCCAGTTGCAGGCGCTTGACTGCGTTGCCGAGCGCCTCGCTGCCGAGTTGGGCGGGGAGGCGTTTGACGATCTCCTCGTAGAATTTGCGACCCAGCGCGACCGTCTCGTCGCGTTCCTTGTGCTTGACGAAGCGGCGGATGGCGGCGCGCGCCTTGCCGGTGGTGACGAAGCTCATCCAGCCCGGTTCGGGCTCCTGCGCCTTGGACCGCAGGATCTGCACCTGGTCGCCGTTCAGGATCGGCGTGCGGAGCGGCACGACGCGGCCGTTGACCTTTGCACCCACCGTCTGGTCGCCGAGATCGGTGTGGAGCGCGTAGGCGAAATCGACCGGGGTGGCGCCCTTGGGCAGCTGGATCAGCTCGCCGGTCGGGGTGAAGGCGAAGATCCGATCCTGGTACATCGCCATGCGGGTATGTTCGAGGACCTCCTCGGCCGTGTCGGCATGGTCGAGGATTTCGACGAGGTCACGGATCCAGCTGACCTGCGTGTCGGCGCTTTCCTTCTGCTTGTAGGCCCAATGGCTGGCGAGGCCGATTTCGGCCTGGTCGTGCATGTCGGTCGAGCGGATCTGGATCTCGATCCGCGCCTTTTCCGAATGGATCACCGAAGTGTGGAGCGACTTGTAGCCGTTGCGCTTCGGCGTCGAGATATAGTCCTTGAACCGGCCGGGGACCATCGGCCAGCGCTGATGGATCAGGCCGAGCGTGCGGTAGCATTGCTCCACATCCTTCACGACGATGCGGAACGCCATGATGTCGGACAGCTGCTCGAAGCTGATGTGGCGCTCGGCCATCTTGCGCCAGATCGAATAGGGATGCTTCTCGCGGCCGGTGACCTCGGCCACGATGCCCTGACGGCCGAGCAGGGTAACGATGCCGGACGAGATGCGTGCGATGCGGTCGCCGCCGCCGGATTTCAGCTGCTCGAGCCGCTTGGTGATCGATTCGTAGGCTTCGGGTTCGAGTTCGCGGAAGGCGAGCGTCTGCATCTCCTTCATGAATTCATACATGCCGATCCGCTCGGCGAGCGGCGCGTAGATCTCCATCGTCTCGCGCGCGATGCGGCGGCGCTTCTCCGGCTTGGGGATGAAGTGGAGCGTGCGCATGTTGTGGAGCCGGTCAGCGAGCTTCACGAGCAGGACGCGGATGTCGTCCGACATGGCGAGCAGGAACTTGCGGAGGTTTTCCGCGGCGCGCTCGTTCTCGGTCTGCGCCTCGATCCGCGACAGCTTGGTCACGCCGTCGACCAGCCGCGCGACGGAGGTACCGAAGCCCTTCTCGATCTGGTCGTAGGTGGCGACCGTATCCTCGATCGTGTCGTGCAGGATGGCGGTGACGATCGTCTCGTCGTCGAGCCGCAGGTCAGTCAGGATGCCGGCCACCTCGATCGGGTGGCTGAAATAGGGGTCGCCATTGGCGCGTTTCTGCGACCCGTGGGCCTGCATCGAAAAGACGTAGGCGCGGTTGAGCATCGCCTCGTCGGCTTGTGGATCGTAGTCCAGGACCCGATCTACCAGTTCATATTGTCTCAGCACCGTCATACCATGTGGCGGGGTGGGGCCGGGATGCAACGGGAAAGCGTGGGAGTGGGGAGAATGTCATACTTTGGTTGGCGACAATTTGGCATCGAGCCCGCCATGTCGCCACCACCCAACCCCTCCTCCGGAGAGGAGGGGCCTAGAAGCGATTACTCGTAGTCGCCGCCGACATTCTGGTTGCGGGGCGGTGCGGCGGCGGTGAGGCGGAGCGCCTCGGCCGACTGCGACAGCGAGCCCATTTCGTCGACCGCGTCGTCATCGTCCATCCGGACGCGCTGGAGGCCCTGGATCATGCCTTCTTCCAGATCGTGCGGCACGACGGTTTCCTCGGCGATCTCGCGCAGGGCGACGACCGGGTTCTTGTCGCGATCGCGATCGATCGTCAGTTCGGCACCGCCCGAAATCTGGCGCGCGCGCTGTGCGGCGGCCAGGACCAGGTCGAAGCGGTTGGGAATCTTGTCGACGCAATCTTCGACAGTGACGCGCGCCATGATGTCGCTCCGCTATAGTTTCGAGCATGAATGCAAGCGCGGGCGGTTAGCAGCATCAGCGCGCAAAGGCAAGGAATGGCACCATCGGGCGTTGCGTAGTCGTACCGACATGGTGACGGTGCTAGGCGGTGTCGATGAGCGAGGAGAGACCCACCTTCACCGTCGACGGTGACCGGCTGACGCTGCTGCCCGACGGGCCGGAGCGGCTGGAGGCGTTGATCGCGCTGATCGACGGGGCGGGGCGGACGTTGCGGCTGCTCTATTATATCTATGCCGACGACCGGGCGGGGCGCGCGGTGCGCGATGCGCTGGTGCGCGCGGCGGAGCGTGGCGTGCAGGTCGACATGATCGTCGACGGGTTCGGCGATGCGGCAGGGGCGGGGTTCTTCGAGGCGCTGGTCGCGGCGGGCGGCGGGGTGTGCCGGTACGAGGCGCGGTTCGGACGGCGCTATCTGTTGCGCAACCACCAGAAGCTGGCGCTGGCGGACGAGGCGCGCGCGCTGATCGGCGGGTTCAACGTGGAGGACGATTATTTCGGGACGGTCGCGGACGGGGCGTGGCGCGACCTGGGGTTGCTGGTCGAGGGCGACGCAGCGGCGCGGCTGGCGGGTTATTACGACGCGCTGCTCGATTGGACGCGGGCGCCGGCGGGGAAGTTCCGCGATCTGCGCACGATTCTGAAGCGGCATAGCGAGACGCATCCGGGCGGGCGGCTGCGCTGGCTGTTCGGTGGGCCGACGCGGCGGCTGAGCCCGTGGGCGCTGGTGGTAAAGTGGGACATGGCGCGGGCGCGGCGGCTGGACATGATCGCCGCCTATTTCGCACCGAACCCGGCGATGCTGCGGCGGATCGAGCGGATCGTGAAGCGTGGCGGCCAGGCGACCGTCATGACCGCGGGCAAGTCCGACAACAATGCGACGATCGCGGCGACGCGGCATTGTTATCAGCGGTTGTTGAAGCGCGGGGTCGGCGTGCTGGAATATGGCGCGACCAAGCTGCACAGCAAATTGTTCGTGATCGACGATGTTGTCCACATCGGATCGGCGAACTTCGACGTGCGCAGCCTGTATCTGAACCTGGAGATGATGCTGCGGATCGAGGACCCGGCCTTCGCCGCGCATATGCGGACGTATTTCGCGGGCGAGGCGGCGGAGAGCCATGTGGTGACGATGGCGGAGCATGACCGGGTCGGCTGGTTCCGCCGCGTGCAGTGGGGGGTGGCCTATTTCATCGTCGCGGTGATCGACGGGAACGTGACGCGGCGGCTGAACTTCGGCGTGGACGGCCGCTGATCGGCCGTCCGGTACTGATCGCTTAGTCCTTCCAGCACCAGTAGAGCTGGGCGGGCGGGATGTTGATCGGTTCGAACGCATGGTCGATGCGGCGGAAATGCGGGACGAGGAAGTCCTTCACCCGCGGGCTGAACTGATACACGAGGAACGCACCGCCGGGGCGGAGCGCATCGTGCGTTTCGGCGGCGATCCGCGGGCCGATGCCGGCGGGCAGCGTCGAGAAGGGCAGGCCGGACAGGATGTAGTCGGCATGGTCGTGGCCGTGATCGGCGATGATCGAGCGGACGTCGGCGGCGGAACCGAGCACCGGGCGGAACCGCGAATCGGTGAAGCGGCGGCCGAGATAGCCGACGAAATCGCGGTTCGTGTCGATCGCGATCAGCTGCGCATCGGGGGCCATGCGTTCGAGGATGGCGGGGCAGAAGGTGCCGACGCCGGGGCCATATTCGACGAACAGTTTCGTGTTCGCCCAGTCGACCGGCTTCAGCATCCGCGCGATCAGCTTGTCCGACGACGGGATGATCGAGCCGACCATGACCGGATGTTTCAGGAATTCCCGGAAGAACATCCCCAAAGGACCGGGCTCGCGCCGCTTGGTCGGATCGGCGAGCACCTGGTCTGCGGACGATGAAGGCATGGAAACTCCCGGAAGACGCAGCAGAACAGTCGGCACCGTTCGCAAAAGACGTGGCCAATAGCAAGTCGCAGGCATGGCGGAAACCGCCCTGTCTCGTTACGTAACGGCAATGAAGGCGATAAGTGCCGGGCCGGTCGCACCGATCGGCTTGGCCTCTCGCTGGCCACACGAACCGTTCGGTTGGCCGTGGACGAAAAAAAAGGGCCACCCCGAGGGGCAGCCCATAAAGTTTTAGGAGAGGATGCCTGAAAGGCCCGATCCTTTTGCTGCACCGCGACAATTGTCGCAAATGCATAATTGTGAGACACGCATGCAGGGCGTGCAATCGTGAGTTGCGGGGACCGGGAGGGGAAATATGCGTCGTCTGCCACCGCTGACTGCTGTCGAAGCGTTCGTGCAGGTCGCGCGGCTGGGGTCCGTCAAGGCGGCGGCGCAGGAACTGGCGCTGTCGTCACCTGCGCTGAGCCGGCGGGTGCAGGCGCTGGAGCGATTCGTCGGGCAGTCCTTGTTCGACCGGCGGCATCAGGCGATGCTGCCCAACGCGGCGGGCGAGCGGTTGCTCGCCCGGATCGCGCCGGCGATCGACGCGCTGGCCGAGGCGATCGAATCGACGACGGGGCAGCAGGATGCGCTTAAGTTGCGGCTGGGCGTGCTGCCGCTGTTCGCGTCGCAAAAGCTGATGGCGCGGTTGCCCGAACTGCGTGCGGCGCATCCGGAATTCCATGTCGATATCGATACCGCGCCGCATCCGACCGCACGGCTGGGCGAGAGCCTGGACGCGGCGATCGTGCTGGGGGCGGAACCGGACCCGGCGCTTTATGGCCGGCGGATCGATCGCAACCGGGTGAGCGCGATCGCGCTACGCTCGCTGACCCAGGGGCCGGACGCGGTGACCGGGCCGGACGATCTGAAGCGCATGACGATCTTCGTCCACCGCGACATGCCGGAGACGTTCGCGATCTGGCGCGCGGGGATCGGGCGGCCGGACCTGCAGCCCGCGGCGATCGACCATTTCGATTCGGGGCATCTGATGCTGGATGCCGCGGCGCAGGGGCTGGGCGTGGCGTTCATGCTCGATGCGCATCTCGACGGCGCGCATGACGACCGGCTGACCAACCTGTTCGGGCGCGAGGTGGAGAGCGACTACAGCTACTGGTTCGTGTGCCGGCGGTCGGCGATGTCGAACCGCGCGGTGCGGGTGTTCCACGACTGGCTGTTCAGCAGCGTGGCGACCGCGGGGGATGAGCCGGTTCGGGTGGCCAAGGCTGGCTGAGTGTTGTTCCCCGGCGGAGGCCGGGGCCTGGGTGAAGCGGTTGCGTCCAGGCCCCGGCCTTCGCCGGGGAACTGTTGGCGATTAGAGTTGGGCGCGGCACCTTTTGTCAGATGCCGCGCCGGTTCGGGTCAGGCGGAGACGGTCGCCTTGATGATCTTGCCGGGGGTGCGGGGCGGTTCGCCCTTCGGCAGCGCGTCGACGAATTCCATGCCGGACGTGACGTTGCCCCAGGCGGTGTACTGGTTGTCGAGGAAGCGCGAATCGTCGAAGCAAATGAAGAACTGGCTGTTGGCCGAGTTCGGGCTCTGCGAACGGGCCATCGAGCAGGTGCCGCGGACATGCGGTTCGCTGTTGAATTCGGCCTTCAGGTCGGGCTTCTTCGATCCGCCCATGCCGGTGCCGGTGGGGTCGCCGCCCTGCGCCATGAAGCCGGGGATGACGCGGTGGAACACGACGCCGTCGTAGAAGCCTTCGCTCGCCAGTTCGGCGATGCGGGCGACATGGCCCGGCGCGATATCGTCGCGCAGTGCGATCACGACGTCGCCGCCGCTGTCGAGCGTCAGGGTCAGGGTTTTCTGGTCGGCCATCGGCAGTTCCTTCGGATCATGGTTGGTGCGCGCCTATCTAGGGAGCTTGGGCGCGGATAAGAACCCCGCGTCGCAAGGCTGACATCGGCGGAGCGAGCGCGTACGAGGGCGGCGGGCGACGTCATCCGGGCGGGTTCGGATGAGACGGGAACGAACATGGCCGAGCAGCAGGATATGGAAAAGACCATCGCCGAGCCGACGCACGACGAAGACAACCGGCTGAATTCCGATTTCGTCAGTGCCGTGGTCGATGCCGTGGCGGACGGCGACGTGGAGGGTGCGCGTGCGCTGGTCGCTCCGTTGCACCCCGCCGACATCGCCGATCTGTTCGAACTGGCGCCCGGCGACAGGCGCAAGGCGATCGCGTCCGCGCTGCACGGCATGATCGACGGCGACGTGCTGGCCGAGATGAACGACTGGGTCCGCGATGAGCTGATGGAGGCGCTGGGCCCCCAGGAGGTCGCCGACATCGCAACCATGCTCGATACCGACGACGCGGTCGCGATCATTGAGGACATGGACGCCGACGACCAGCGCGAGGTGTTGCGCGCGCTGGCGCCCGACGATCGTGCCGCGATCGAGGAGGCGCTGGGATATCCGGAGGAGTCCGCCGGCCGCCTGATGCAGCGCGACCTGATCGCGGTGCCGGAGCATCTGAGCGTCGGCGACGTACTGGATTATCTGCGTCGCAACGAGGACCTGACCACCGATTTCTGGGAAATCTACGTCGTCGATCCGAGCCACCGGCCGATCGGGACGTGCAAGCTGAGCTGGATCCTGCGGACGCCGCGGTCGGTGGCGATCGCCGACGTGATGGCGCGCGAACAGACGCTGATCCCGGTCGACATGGACCAGGAAGAGGTGGCGCTGCGCTTCCAGAAATACGCGCTGATTTCCGCGGCGGTCATCGATGCGGCCGGGCGGCTGGTCGGGATGATCACGGTCGATGACATCGTGCACATCATCCAGGAGGAGGCCGGCGAGGATATCCTGCGGCTGTCGGGCGCGGGCGAAGGCGATATCAACGAGCCGATCCGCTATACCGTGCGGACCCGGCTGACCTGGCTGCTGATCAACCTGCCGACCGCGATGCTGGCGGCGACGGTGGTCGGGCTGTTCGACGAGCGGATCGCGAAGTACGCGGTGCTGGCGCAGCTGATGGGGATCGTCAGCGGGATGGGCGGCAATGCGGGGACGCAGACGCTGGCCGTCGTGGTGCGCGCGCTGGCGACGAACCAGCTGACCAGTTCCAATTCGGTGCGGATGATCATGCGCGAACTGCGGATCGCGGCGGCCAACGGCGTCGCGCTGGGGCTTGTGGTCGGGGCCGGATGCTATCTGTGGTCGGGGGTGCCGGGGCTGGCGATCGTGTTCGCGCTGGCGCTGTTCATCAACAATATCGTCGCGGGGCTGGCGGGGGTGCTGGTGCCGATCACGCTGGACAAGATGAACGTCGATCCGGCGGTGTCGTCGTCGGTGTTCGTGACGACCTGTACCGACAGCCTGGGGTTCCTCTCGTTCCTGGGGCTGGCGGCGATGTGGGGGCTGGGCAGCTAGAGGCGGGTTGAAGCGGCCGCGGGCGGACGCCATTTCGGGTCGATGCATGCGCTGAACATCACCAAGGTCGCGGTCGGTTGCGAGGATGTCGAGGCGCTGGCCGAGCGGACGCGCAACCGGACCGCGGACGGCGAGGCGCCGATCCAGACGCGGTACCGCCCGACGCGGCATGGCGAGCTGATCGGCGGATCGTTGTTCTGGATCATCAAGCACCAGCTGGTCGTGCGGCAGCGGATCATCGGGTTCGACGAGACGCCGGAGGGGCGCTGCCTGATCCGGCTGGACCCGGTGCTGGTGACCGTGCGGGCCCGGCCGAAGCGGGCGCATCAGGGGTGGCGTTACCTGACGGCGGACGATGCGCCTGACGATCTGGATGGGGGCTCGAACGAGGGTGCCGCGATGCCGGCGGCGTTGATCCGGGAGCTGGCGGAGCTGTCCTTGCTATGATGGCCTAGCGGGCGTTGGGACCGTCGCAGGTGATGTCGACGGTGCCTTCGCTGGCGACGGTGCAGGCGGGGGTGCCGAGGATGGTGATCGCGCCGGCGCCGGTGGCGTTGACCTTTGCGGTGCGGGTGGCGGCGACGGTGATCGTGCCGCTGCCGGCGGTGACGATGGTGGCGTCCTGCGTCGCCAGGTCCGGCGCGTCGATCACGCCCGCGCCCTGCACCACCGCGCGCAGGGCCCGCGTGCGGCCGGCGAGTTTCGTGCTGCCCGCGCCGGTGATCGTGACGTTGAGCAGGTCGGTGTCGAGCCCGGTGACGCCGAGCGAGCCCGCGCCCGAAACGCCGGCGTCGAACCGCGCGCCGCGGCCGGTGGCGACCGTCAGGCTGCCCGCGCCGAGCACCGTCGCGCCGAGGAGCGCCGGCGTGGTGAGCGCGATGCGGATGCCGCGCAAACTGCCGCCCTGCGTCGCGTCGCGGTCGCGCCGGATGACGAGCGTGCGGCCCATCATGTCGAGCCGGACGCCGCCCAGCATGCGCGCGTCGGGACCCTCCGCGCGGGCGGACGAGCCGGCGCTGGTGATGAGCGTGACCGCGAACGGCCCCTCGACCCGGATGCGGTCGAAGCTGGTGACCGAATAGCTGCGCGTCGCGGCCGCCGCCGGGGTGGGCAGCGCGGCGGCCGCCGCGAGGAGCGCGATCAGGCTGCGTTGCAACGCACGTCGCCCGATCCGGCCTTGCTGACGGTGCAGCGTGCGGGGCCGTGGACGGTGACGCCGCCCGACCCGGCCATCGACACGCTGGCGGTGCCCGCGGCGCGCGCGATCATGTCGCCCGACCCGGCGGTTGAGGTGGCGAGCGTGCGGACGGCGAGCGCGCCGGCGTCGAGATTGCCCGACCCCGCGATCGACAGCTTCGCGGCGCCCGCCTGGCCCGCGGCGACCAGGTCGCCCGACCCGGCGATCGACAGCGCGACCTGGCCCGCCTCGATCCGCGCGAGCCGGAGGTTGCCGGAGCCCGCGAGGGCGCCGGAGAAGCGTGGCGCGCGGAACGGACCGACCGTCATGTCACCCGAGCCAGACAGCGAGACGCCGGCCAGCGCGGGCATGGTGACGGTGATGGTGGTGGGCGGGGTCTTGCGCCAGCTCCAGCTGTTGCCGTGATGGTCCAGCACCAGCGTGCCGCCACGGACCTCCGCGGTCAGCGTCTTGAGCGTGACGGCCGGGCCGGTCGCGACGACGGAGAAGGCCGGACCGACGCGGACGATGACATTGTCCGACCCGCGCAGGTCGATCTGCGCGAACCCGCTCGCCGGGAAGCGCCGCGTGACGAGAGCATCAGCCGCGCTGGATGGCGATGCGGCAAGCAGAACGGGGACCAGGAGCAGGGCGGCGAGGCGACGCATGACGGGAGACTCCGCTAGGTGTTATGCTGATATAATACACCTGTGATCGGACAGGGCAAGATTAAACACACGCACTCTGGGTAAGCGAGGGTCGGCCGCCGGGACCGTTTGGTCAGGGAGCCGATGTTTTCCAGCAAGGTGCCAGCTGTTTGAAGGAAGCGTCGATCCACGCCGCGAGCGGTGACCCGACGTTGGAGCTGATCGTTATCTCTCCCATGTTGTCCGACGACGGCGCCGTGAGGGAATAGCCGGTTCCGTCGACCGTTATCATCATTTGCTCGCCTGGTACGCCATATGGCGCCGGAGACGGCATCTTTATGCTCGTCATGCTTGCGATCACCGAACGGACCGCGGGACAGGTGGCGCTGTCGGCCCACTTGATCTGAGGCTTCTCGCCAAGCGCATCCTTCGTAAAACGAAGCTGATACGGGAAGTCTGCGCCGATCCTTTTGCCGCCTGTCGCAACGTCGACCGTCTCGCTGACGCGACTAAGCGCACCTGCACGGCGGAACTGAGCCCATTGCAACGGCAAGGGCGGCTGTGTGGCGGCGGCGAGGATGAAGAGAATCGAGAGCAAAGGACTTCCAATCGTCGGCTTTGCGGGATGCTGTCATGAAGCGGGGTCGTCCGCAAATGTTTGGAAGCAATCCCTTACTCGCCCAAAGTGTGGACGGTTCGAGTTAAGAGAAAAGCCAGCGTTGCAGAACAGGGGCCGCCGCTCCATCACGGACGGATGACGCGACGGTTACGACCAAGCAGGGCCTTGGTTCTCATGATTCCTGTCATGGGATGCGGAAGCCGCGCGACGGTGGCGCCGTTCAACGTCGTTGTTCGAGGACCGGCGTCGTCATGCAGCGTCGAGGTTGGTGGGCGCGAGGTTGGCATGGACGAACTGCTGGCGATTGCCCGTCCGGAAGCGAAGCCAGGGCGGCGGGCGTTCATCGACTCGAATATGGCGGAGACGCCTTATCGATGTGTGGGCGGCGCCATTTTCGCGTTGCAGAGAGCAGGTTTCAAAGAGGTAAGCTTTGTCGCAGAGCCACCGCCGTCGCAGGAAAAATAGGACGAGTTCGCTGCTGCCAGAGGTCTGAAAAGCAAAACGCCCGCGCAGGGGACTGCGCGGGCGTTTTGTCGCTTGGGGCCGGAGCCTTACTTGTTGTGGATCGCGGCGGCGGCGCGGAGGATGTCGAGGATCTTTTCCGATGCCTTGGGCTCGTCGACCTGTTCCATCGCGGCGAGTTCGCGGGCGAGGCGGCTGGTCGCGGCTTCGAAGATCTGGCGCTCGGAATAGCTCTGTTCCGGCTGATCGTCGGCGCGGAACAGATCGCGGACCACTTCGGCGATCGACACGAGGTCGCCCGAGTTGATCTTGGCTTCATATTCCTGCGCGCGGCGCGACCACATGGTGCGCTTGACCTTGGGCTTGCCCTTCAGCGTGGCGAGTGCTTCGTCCATCGTGACGTTGGACGACAGCTTGCGCATGCCGACGCTTTCGGCCTTGTTGGTGGGCACGCGGAGCGTCATGCGCTCTTTTTCGAAACGCAGGACGTAGAGTTCGAGCTTCGTGCCGGCAATTTCCTGGCTTTGCAGTTCGATCACGCGACCGACCCCGTGCTTGGGGTATACGACGTAATCGCCGACGTCGAAGCTCAGCGCCTTTGCAGCCATGTAGAAGCCTTTCCATGCCGACGCCCGAACCGTCGCGGCAGCGATCCATCCCGGTCGGGACGCGCGGGCGCGGCAGCAGGCACGTCTAACTGTTTCCTCGGTCGGCGGACGAGGAACATCCGCCGGTCAACGAGGTACATAACGGAAATTCCGGCGAAAAGCCAGCGATCCTGCCGTTTATAGGTCGGCCGGACGCGCGTACGGTCCGATCAGTCGCCCTGGCCGGGGTTGGCCGAGAACAGCGTGTCATACTTATCGGGTACGTCTTTGAACGAATCCGCATCGGCCGGCGCGTCGCGCTTGCGCGTGATGTTGGGCCAGTTCGCCGACATGGTCGTGTTAAGTTCGAGCCATTTTTCGAGGCCGTTCTCGGTATCGGGCAGGATCGCCTCCGCCGGGCATTCCGGTTCGCACACGCCGCAGTCGATGCATTCGGACGGGTTGATGACGAGCATGTTCTCCCCTTCGTAGAAGCAGTCCACGGGACACACCTCGACGCAGTCCATGTACTTGCAGCGGATGCACGCGTCGGTGACGACGTAAGTCATTGGCGATTCCCGGTTGGACGATCGCGCCCTGCTATGAGGCGCGGACAGGCGCGTCAACCGATGGCGGGCTTTGCGGCGGGGAAGCTGGCATATGGGGACATTATGTCCGGCACAGTTTTCGGTGCATCGACGGGCGCGATTTCGGGGGTGGGGTTGCCCGCGGCGACCACCGGCGGTGGCGACAGATCGGTGTAGCAGGCCCGCGCCTCCGCCGGGGAACCGCGCCGGACGGGGATCGCCTCGACCCGCAGGATGCGGACGCGGCCGTGGAGCGCGAAGCTGAGCACGTTGCCGATCCGGACGGGGGCGTGGGCGCGGGCGACGGTACGTCCGTCGATGCGGAGATGCCCCTCCGCCGCGAGATCGGCGGCGAGCGAGCGGGTCTTGGCCATGCGGACATAGCAGAGATATTTGTCGAGGCGCAGGCCGCCGTCAGGCATGGGCGTCAGACATTGTTGGCCTTCAACGCCGCTAGCGCGCCGAACATATTGCCGGGGCGCGGGGGTGCCGCGGGTGCGGGCGCGGTGTCCGCACGCCGGCCACGCCAGGCCCAGCCTTCGGCCGCTGCGCGGAAGCCCAGGATGTGCATCAGCCGGTCGAACCCGTCCGGGGCGAGGCCGAGCGAGGTGGCGAGCGCGGGATCGGGGACGAACGCGGCGCGGCCACCCTTGGCGTCCGGGCGGCCGTCATGGGCGATGCGGGCGAGCCGTTCGATCATGTCGACGCGCAGCATCTGGCCGCCGAGCGGCCGGTAGCCGGCGCGGTGATAGGCGGTGCGGTCGGGCTCCGCCTCCGGCAGGGCCACCGTGACGGAGCCGGCGGGCGGGCAGCCGGGCATGGTTTCCCCGCTGCGGATCGCGGCGAGTGCCAGCCGCCAGCGCATCGGTTCGGGTTTGAGCAGACCGGTGTGGAACACGTCCATCGTGCCGATCCGGACGCCGAGCGCCTGCGCGGCGCGGCGACCGTCGCGGTCGAGTGCCGCCACGGTGGGCGCGATCGTGGCGCGCTCGATGGTGCCGCCGGCGTCGACCAGCGGCGCGAGCAGCGCGCGGAGTTGCGCGGGGCGGGCGGGATCGGTGGCGGCGGTGGCGATCGCGGACAGCGGGCGCAGGACGCGGTCGACCGTGGTCATGAGCCAGGCGATCAGCCGATCCTCGACCAGGATGCGGTCGGGCGTGCGGAGCAGATCGAGCGCGCGGTGGAGCACGATCCGCGGTGACAGGACGGTGCGCCCGCGTTCGAGCCGCGCGACGACATCGCCGCGCCAGAAGATCGCGACCGGGCGGCCGGGATCGGTGGCGAGCGTGAACTGGTCGTCCGGATCGGCGGCGAGCAACCGGGCGCGACCGCCGAGCGTGTCGCCCAGCCGGCGTTCGGCGGCGGCGAGCAGGCGTTTCTTGTCGAGCAGCTTCGCATCGGGATCGACGTGGAAGCGGAACCCCTCCAGTCGGCCGATCGGTTCGTCCGCGACCGACACGATGCCGGCATCGTCGATCGCGACGGGCAGCGCATCGATCCCGCGTGCGCCGAGATCGCGCATCAGCACCGCGGTTCGGCGGTCGACGAACCGCTGGGTCAGGCGCTGGTGGAGCGCGTCGGACAGCCGCTCTTCCAGTTCGCGCGTGCGTTCCGCCCACTTGGCGGGATCGGCCAGCCAGTCGGGGCGATGCGCGATATAGGCCCAGGTGCGGACGCCGGCGATGCGGTCCGCGATCGTTTCGACGTCGCCCTGGACATTGTCGAGGCGCGCCAGTTCCTCCGCGAACCACGGCGCGGGGAGATAGCCCTCGCCCTCGGTCAGATGGCGGTAGACGCGGCCGACGAGGCGGCTGTGCGGATCGACGCCGGTCTTGCGGAAATCGGGCAGTCCGCACGCGGACCAGAGCCGCCGGACCATGCGGTCGCCGCGCGTGCGGTCGCGCACCCAGGGTTCCTCGGCGAGCCGTTTGAGGACGGCGAGGTCGATCGCCTCGGGTGCGCTGCGCAGGACGCGGTGGTCGGGCTTACGCTCGAGATCCGCGATCAGCGTGTCGACGGAGTCGGTGCGCGGTTGCCCGTCGCGCCAGTAGAGCTGTTCGAGCGGGGGGAAGCGATGCTCCTCGATCGCATGGACCTCCTCCTCCTCGAACGCGGCGCCGCGCGACCCCTCCATGCTAAGTGTGCCGAACGTGCCGTCGCGCTGGTGGCGGCCCGCGCGGCCGGCGATCTGCGCCATCTCCGCCACGGTCAGCCGGCGCTGGCGCTTGCCGTCATATTTGCGGAGCGAGGCGAAGGCGACATGGGTGACGTCCATGTTGAGGCCCATGCCGATCGCGTCGGTGGCGACGAGATAGTCGACCTCGCCCGCCTGGAACATCGCGACCTGCGCGTTGCGGGTGCGGGGGCTGAGCGCGCCCATCACGACGGCGGCACCGCCGCGGAACCGGCGCAGCATTTCGGCGACGGCGTAGACCTCCTCCGCCGAGAAGGCGACGATGGCGGAGCGCGGCGGCAGGCGCGACAGCTTGGTCGAGCCGGCAAACGACAAGGTCGAGAAGCGCGGGCGCGAGATGATGTCGGCGTCGGGGGTCAGCGCCTTCAGCATCGGGCGGAGCGCGTCGGAGCCGAGGATCATCGTCTCCTCGCGCCCGCGTGCGCGGAGCAGACGGTCGGTGAAGACATGGCCGCGGTTGGGGTCCGCGCCGAGCTGCGCCTCGTCCAGCCCGACGAAGGCGAAATCGCGGTCGAGCGGCATCGATTCGGCGGTGGTCAGGAACCAGCGCGCCTCGGGCGGCAGGATCTTCTCCTCGCCGGTGATGAGCGCGACCGAGCGTTCGCCCTTGATCCGCACGACGCGGTCATAGACCTCGCGCGCCAGCAGGCGGAGCGGGAAGCCGATCATGCCGCTGCTATGCGCGCACATCCGTTCGATCGCGAGATGCGTCTTGCCGGTGTTGGTCGGCCCCAGGACGGCGAGAAGCTTACTGTCCGACGACGCCATGATCCGAATGTCGGGGCGGGGGCGTCGAAACGCAAGCGGTTCTGATCGCGATGTCGGGGCGAGCCGGCGCGCGTCCACATCCCGTGTCGGATTTGCCCCGATCCGTCGCGCATGGGGCGGTGGCGCGGGCCCGTTAAATTGACTTTAACCGTACGGGTCCAGAGACGGGCGTCGAACCACGGGAAACCTATTTTTGTATCGGACGAGCGACAGCGAACAGGACAGCGGGGGCGGCACGGCGGTGCTTCGTCCGCGCGGTGCCGTGCCGCCAAGGGCCGCCGAGTTCGGGCGGCGTGTCGAGGAGAAGGTTGCGCGGCTGGAGCTGGTCGTCGACCTGGGCGCGCGGATTGGCAGTCGCGAGTGGTGGCGCGGGCTTGCGACGTGCACGGCATTGTGCGCGTCGGCGATCGCTTTCTGGCCGCACCTGCCCCTCCTGACGCCGGCGGCACCCGCGGCGATGAGCACGGCCGAGTGGCAGGAGGTGCGTGCGATCGGCGTGGCACCACTGGCGCTGGGCGCGGACACCGGGCGGCGGCTGGCGGCGACGGCGGCGGTGCGGCCGTTGCTCGACACGCCGGAGCGGCCGACGATCGACCTGACCGCGACGTTGGGCCGCGGCGACGGGTTCGTGCGCGTGCTGGAGCGGTCGGGCGTGGCGGCGGGCGAGGCGGAAGCGGTCGCGGCGATGGTGGCGCAGGCGGTGCCGCTGGCCGAGATCGCGCCGGGCACGAGGCTGGACGTGACGCTGGGCCAGCGGGCCGACCGCGGACAGGCGCGGCCGCTGGAGGCGCTGGCGTTCCGCGCGCGGATCGACCTGAAGCTGGGCGTGACGCGGGTGGACGGGCGGTTGCGGCTGGTGCGGACGCCGATCGCGATCGACGCGACGCCGCTGCGCATCCGCGGGCGGGTCGGGTCCGGGCTCTACATGGCGGCACGCGCGGCGGGGGCGCCGGCCAAGGCGGTCGAGGCGTATCTGCGCGCGCTGGGATCGCGCCTGTCGATCGGGCGCGACGTGCATCCGAACGACCGGTTCGACATCATCGTGGAGCGCACGCGCGCGGCGACGGGCGAGGTGCAGCTGGGCAAGCTGCTCTATGCCGGGCTGGATCAGGCGCGCGGGCGCGTGCAACTGCTGGAATGGACGATCGACGGGCGGCGGCAATGGTATGCTGCGTCGGGCGTAGGCGAACGGCGTGGGCTGATGCGCCAGCCGGTGATCGGGCGGATCTCGTCCGGGTTCGGTTGGCGGCGGCACCCGGTGCTGGGGTTCTCCCGCCTGCACAAGGGGATGGATTTCGCGGCGCCCTATGGGTCGCCGATCGTGGCGGCGGCGGATGGGGTCGTGCGGTTCGCGGGCTGGCACGGCGGGCACGGCAAATATGTGTCGATCCAGCATGGCGGGGGTCTCGGCACCGGGTACGGCCATATGTCGCGGATCGTGGTGCCGGCCGGGGCGAACGTCGCGCAGGGGCAGCTGATCGGCTATGTCGGGTCGACCGGCCTGTCGACCGGGCCGCATCTGCATTACGAGGTGTATCGCGGCGGGGCGGCGATCAACCCGGCGACGGTCAGTTTCGTCACGACGTCGCAACTGGCGGGCGCCGAACTGGCGCGGTTTCGCAGCGTGCTGGCCGGGCTGATGGCGGTCGGCGAGGCGGGGCCGGTGCGCACCGCGGCGGGCGATCTGCGGCCGGGTGCTTGACCCCGCTTACATGTAGGACAATAGGGGAACGGAAATGGTGTGGCGCCAAGGCGCCGGGCCGGTTGCGGCGTGGGTAGTTCTGGGGGCGGGCATTGATCGAGACGTTGATCCGCAAGCTGGAACGGCGCGACACGCTGGCCGATTTCGAGCGGCGGGCACTGGTCGAGGCGGTCGGCGAGGTGCGCGAATATCGTCCGCACGAAATCGTGGTGCGCGAACGGACCGAGCAGCATAACAGTCACCTGCTGCTGGAAGGCTATCTGTGCCGCTACAAGGACCTGCGCGACGGGCGGCGGCAGATCGTGGCGCTGCACGTGCCGGGCGATTTCGCCGATCTGCATAGCTTCCTGCTGAAGCATCTGGAACATAACCTCGCCGCGCTGACGCCGGTGCGCATCGCGGTGTTCCCGCACGAACGGTTGCGCACGATCAGCGAACGCTGGCCGCATCTGACCCGGATGCTGTGGTTTTCGACGTTGCTGGACGCGGCGATCCACCGGCAGTGGATATTGTCGATCGGGCGGCGGTCCGCGGTCGGGCGGATCGCGCACCTGTTCTGCGAATTGCGCGCGCGGCTGGAGGTCGTCGGGCTGGCGTCGGAGGAGCGCTATGCCCTGCCGCTGACGCAGATCGACATCGCGGATGCGACCGGGCTGACCCCGGTGCATGTCAACCGGATGCTGCGCGAACTGCGCGACCGCGGGCTGCTGGAGTTTCGCGGGGGCGAGGTGATCATCACCGACAATGCCGGGCTGGCGCGGCTGGCGGAGTTCGATCCCGGCTATCTGTACCTGCAGAAGCAGCCGCGCTAACCTGATCCCAGGCGGACCCGGAGACCGGGCCGCGATCGGGAGCGGGTGATGGAGAGTTTTGCAGCGTTCTGGCCTTATTATCTGCGCGAGCATGCCCGGCCGCAGACGCGGGCTTTGCATTATGCGGGGACGACTTTGGTCGTGGCGCTGGCGCTGGCGGCTTTACTGTCCGGCGTGTCGTGGCTGTGGTGGCTGGTGCCGGTCGCGGGGTACGGCTTTGCGTGGGGTGCGCATTATCTGGTCGAGCGGAACCGGCCGGCGACGTTCAAGCATCCCTTATGGTCGCTGGCGGCGGATTTCCGGATGTGGGGGCTGTGGCTGACCGGGCGGCTGGGCGCGGAACTGGACCGGGCGGGCGTGCCGCGGTAGCGATCGCCGCGGCGGTGCGTTGGCCGTTTCGAGGAGACAGAACATGGCCGAAGCAAGCTGGAACGGACAGGTGATCGCGCGATCGGACGATATCGTGACGGTCGAGGGCAACGCCTATTTCCCGCGTGACGCGGTGGTGCCGGGCATCCTGGCGCCGAGCAACACGACGAGCGTGTGCCCGTGGAAGGGCACGGCGCATTATCATTCGGTGGTGGTGAACGGTGCGGCGAACCCCGATGCGGCATGGTATTATCCGGAGCCCAAGGAGGCGGCGGCGGAGATCCGCGACCGGATCGCGTTCTGGCGCGGGGTTAAGGTCACGTCGTGACGGGGCTGGAGCGGTTCGTCGACGCGCAGGCCGACGTGTACGACCGCGCGCTGCGCGAGATCCGCGCGGGCGACAAGACGACCCACTGGATGTGGTTCGTGTTTCCGCAGATCGACGGGCTGGGGCGGAGCGCGACGGCACGGGCCTATGCGATCGCGTCGATTGCGGAGGCGCGGGCGTATCTCGCGCATCCGGTGCTGGGCGCGCGGTTGCGCGAGTGCGTCGAGGCGATCTCGGACGGGTCGCCGGACGCGATGTTCGGGTCGGTCGATGCGATGAAGCTGCGCTCGTCGTTGACTCTGTTCGCGGAAGCGGGTGGGGCGGACGAGCCGTTCGCGCCGGCGCTGGCGCGGCTGTTCGGCAGTGCGGACGAGGCGACTCTGCGGCTGATCGGACGGGGAGTGCAGGCGTGACGCAGGATGTGGAGTGGGACTGGGAGAATGACCGGCCGATGGCGGATGCCGTGGCGGTTGAGGGTTCCGATTTCGAAGCGGTGGACAGCAACGGGACTGCACTGGCCGATGGCGACAGCGTGGTCCTGATCAAGGACCTGAAGGTGAAGGGCGCGGGGCAGACGCTGAAACGCGGGACGGTGGTGAAGAATATCCGCCTGACCGGACCGGACGAGTTCGATTGCCGGACCGACGGGATCAAGGGTTTGGTGCTGCGGTGTGAGTTCGTGAAGAAGCGGTGATCCGGGGGCCGCGTGGTGGACCTCGTTTTACTTTAAAGATCGTCCCTGCCCAGCGCAGTCGAGGCACGCTCCCCTGAGCGTAGTCAAGGAGGTGCTGTTGGCGTCTCGGCTGCGCTCGACGGGTCCCTCGACTGCGCTCGGGATGGACGGCTTTTGTAGGGTTGCACCTACTGTTCCGTTTGGTTCGAGCCTGTCGAGAACTCTGCGCGGAGTTCTCGACAGGCTCGAACCAAACGGGTTGGGGCGTGGGTTAGCTGAGTGTTGCCCTGCTTGAACTCGGGAGGATTGCGGTCCGGATCAGGACGCGGCGAGGCGGGCGATGAGCGCTTCGGCGGCTTGCGGGTTGCGGACCTTGTCGCCCGCGATGAAGAAGACGTAGGCGTCGTGGCCGGCCTCTGCCGTTTCCGCCGCGCGGGTGGCCCAGCTGTCGAGGTCTGCCTGCGGGTAGCCGGTCGGTTCGGCGGTCGTGGCGCGTTCGAGGCGGGCGTAGCTGAAGTCGGCGGTGACCGCGTCGATCGGGGGTGCGTCGTCGCGGTCGACATGGGCGATGGCGATATTGTGGTCGCGCATGAGGTCGACGAAGCCGGCGTCGGCGAAGCTCGGGTGGCGGGCCTCGATCACATGGTGGGCGGGGCGGTCGGCGATCTCACGCGGGAGCATGGCGAGGAAGCGGGCGAGGTCTTCGTGATCGTAGGCCTTTGTCGCGGGAAGCTGCCAGAGGATCGGCCCGAGCCGGTCGCCGAGGTGGTCGAGCCCCTGGTCGAGGAACATCGCGACCGACTCCGCGCCGTCGGCGAGTTTCTTGCGCGCGGTGCTGTAGCGTGAGGCCTTCACCGCGAAACGGAACCCGTCGGGCACGGCGGCGGCCCATTTGGCGAAGGTTTCGGGTTTCTGGCGGCCATAATAGGTCGCGTTGATCTCCAGCGCGGTCAGCCGGGTGGCGGCATGTTCCAGTTCGCGCGTATGGGGGAGCTTGTCGGGGAAGAAGGTGCCGCGCCACGGCGCGTAGGTCCAGCCGCCGATGCCGACGCGGATGGTGCCAGGTCGGGATTTGGACATGATGCGGGTTCCTGGTGGGGGTGGCATGTTGGACGCGGTGGACGGGACGGATGTCGCAAACCGGATCGGCGATGTCGAGCGGGTCCGTGCCGTGCTGGTCGAGGCGGCGCGCGCGGGGACGGCGCTGACCTATTCCGAGATGCTGGCGGCGCTGGCCCTGCGGTTCACGCGGCCGCGGATGCGCGCGCTGTGCCGGACGATGGACCGGATCGACGAAGACGGGCGCGCGGCGGGCGAGCCCGGGCTCGCGGTGCTGGTGGTGCGGGCGAGCGACGGGTTGCCGGGGCAGGGCTGGTGGACCGGCGGGCGCGCGATGATGCTGGGCCATGTCGGCGACTGGACGGGGGCGGAGGCGCGCGCGCTGGTTGCGGCGGAGCAGCGAGCGGCGTTCGACTGGTGGAGCGCTGCGTGATGCTGGGCGACGATCCGCTGATGCGGTTCCGCGGGCGGGATGGGCGTGAGATGGTGATGGTGCCGGCGGACATCTACGACCGGTTGCGGGAGCTGGCGGCGCAAGCCCTGCAGGCGTTGCCGCCGGCGGATGTGGCGGCGGCGATCGCGGGGGGTGCGCATCCGCTGGCGGCGTGGCGGCGGCATCGGGGGCTGAGCCAGCATGCGCTGGCGGCGCGGGCGGGGGTGAGCCGGGTGTGGATCAGCCGGATTGAGATGGGGGCGGGACATGGGACGCCGGCGACGCGCGCGAAGCTGGCGGGGGCGTTGGGGGTTGCGGTGGGGGCTTTGGAGGTTTCCTAGTTTGCGTTGCCCCTGTGGCGCGCCCCTCGACTGCGCTCGGGGGAGGGTGCCTCGACTGCGCTCGGCATGGACGGACATTGGTTTGGGACGGTGCTTGACCGGATGCGCTTCGGCCGTGCAGTCTGGCGTTTTCCGATCCAGTTAGGTCTCTCATCCGCATGATCCGCAACGGACTTTCCGCGTTCGCCCTTCTCCTGTCCGCAACCGCCGTGACGCCCGTCCTGGCGCAGGCCGCCGCGCCGGTCGCAGCCGCGCCGGCCGCGACACCGGCGGGGGCCGATGCGTTCGTCGAGCAGGTGCAGAAGGAGTCGCAGGAATACTCGCTCGACGCGTCGCGGATCGCGTGGGTGAATGCGACCTACATCACCGACGATACCGATGCGCTGGCGGCCAAGTCCGGTGCGGTCGGGACCGAGATGGCGGTGCGGTTCGCGCTGGGTGCGGCGAAGTTCGACGGGGTGAAGGGGATTTCGCCCGACACGCGGCGCAAGCTTGATATCCTGAAGAACGGCCTGACCCTGCCCGCGCCGACGACGCCGGGAGCGGCGCAGACGCTGTCCGACCTGTCGACCAAGATGTCGTCGAGCTACGGCAAGGGCCGTGGGCTGAAGGACGGCAAGCCGATCAACGGATCGGACATCGAGGCCGCGATGGGGACGAGCCGCGATCCGGCCGAGCTGAAGGAGATGTGGGTCAGCTGGCACGACAATGTCGGCGCCCCGATGCGCGGCGATTATGCCAAGATGGCGGCGATCGCCAACGAGGGATCGCGCGAGCTGGGGTTCAAGGACACCGGCGCGATGTGGCGGTCGGGCTACGACATGCCGGCCGACGATTTCGCGAAGCTGACCGACCAGCTGTGGAAGGAAGTCGAGCCGTTGTATTTGTCGCTGCACACCTATGTGCGCGCCAAGCTGAACGCGAAATATGGCGATGCGGTGCAGGCCAAGACGGGGCCGATCCGCGCGGACCTGCTCGGCAATATGTGGGCGCAGGAATGGGGCGGGATCTATGACGTCGTGGCGCCGGCCGGGGCGGGCGACCTGGGTTATGACGTCGGCGACTTGCTGAAGGCCAAGCAGTATGATCCGATCAGGATGGTGAAGACGGGCGAGGGCTTCTATTCCTCGCTGGGGTTCGCGCCGTTGCCCAAGACGTTCTGGGAACGGTCGCAGATCGTGAAGCCGGCCGATCGCGAGGTGATCTGCCATGCGTCGGCGTGGGACCTGGACAACAAGGACGACATCCGCATCAAGATGTGCACGAAGGTGAATGCGGACGACTTCACCACGATCCATCACGAGCTGGGGCATAACTACTACCAGCGCGCCTATAACAAGCAGCCTTTGCTGTATCAGGGTGGCGCCAACGACGGGTTCCACGAGGCGATCGGCGATTTCGTCGCACTGTCGATCACGCCCGACTATCTGGTGAAGATCGGGCTGCTCGATCCGGCGAAGGTGCCGGGGGCGGACAAGGATATCGGCCTGCTGCTGCGCCAGGCGATGGACAAGGTCGCGTTCCTGCCGTTCGGGCTGATGATGGACAAGTGGCGGTGGGGCGTGTTTTCCGGCGCGATCCCGACGAGCGGGTACCAGAAGGGCTGGGATGACCTGCGCCTGCAATATCAGGGGATCAAGCCGCCGGTCGCGCGCGACGAGACGCGGTTCGACCCGGGTGCGAAATACCATATCCCGGCGAGCACGCCCTATGCGCGCTACTTCCTGGCGCGCATTCTGCAGTTCCAGTTCTACAAGGCAGCGTGCGACCAGGCCGGGTGGAAGGGGCCGCTGCACCGCTGTTCCTTCTACGACAACAAGCAGGTCGGCGCGCGGCTGAACACCATGCTGACGATGGGTGCGTCGAAGCCGTGGCCGGACGCGTTGCAGGCGTTCACGGGGACGCGGCAGATGTCGGGCAAGGCGCTGGTCGAGTATTTCGCGCCGCTGAAGGCTTGGCTGGACCAGCAGAACAAGGGCAAGCCTAGCGGTTGGTGATTGCGCGAAGTGCCCCGGCGGAGGCCGGGGCCTAGGTTAAACGGTGGCGTCTAGGCCCCGGCCTGCGCCGGGGCACTTCGGGGGCTGCGCCGGAGAACGGCTTGCCTCAGTCGTCGAACAGCGTCTTGAAGCGGCGGGGCTGGCAGCGGAGATATTGGTCCGCGGCATGGACGGTGGCGCCGAGCTGGGCGGCGGCGTGCCAGGGCCAGCGGGGGTCGTAGAGGATGGTGCGGGCCAGAGCGATCATGTCGGCGTCGCCGGTCGAGACGATCGCTTCGGCCTGTTCGGGTTCGGTAATGAGTCCGACTGCGACGACCGGGATGCCGACGGCCTGCTTCACGGCACGGGCGAGCGGGACCTGGTAGCTCGGGCCGGCGGGGATTTCCTGGCGCGGATCGAGGCCGCCGCTGGAGACGTGGACGGCGGCGCAACCGCGCGCTTCGAGGGCCTGCGAGAACTGCACGCTCTGCACGACGTCCCAGCCGCCGGCGACCCAGTCGGTGCCGGACATCCGCATCGTCACCGGCCGGTCGGCGGGGAAGGCAGTGCGGACCGCGTCGAAGACCTCGAGCGGGAAGCGCATCCGGTTTTCGAGCGAGCCGCCATAGGCGTCATCGCGGTGGTTCGACAGCGGCGACAGGAACTGGTGGAGCAGGTAGCCGTGCGCGCCGTGGAGCTGGATCGCGTCGATCCCGAGGCGTGCGGCGCGGACCGCGGCGGCGGCGAAGGCGTCGCGGATCGCGGTCAATTCGTCGATCGACAGCGCGTGGGGCGCATTCTCTTTCGCATCGAACGGATGCGCGGACGGGGCGACGGTCTGCCACCCGTTGGTGGTATCGGGGGCGATCTGCTTGCCACCATGCCAGGGCAGCTCGGTCGATGCCTTGCGCCCGGCATGGGACAGCTGGATCGCGACCGGCATCGGCGACCAGCGGCGGATGGACTCCAGCGTGCGGGCCATCGCCGCCTCGGTCGCGTCGTCGTAGAGCCCGACGTCGCCGTAAGTGATGCGACCCTCGGGCACGACCGCGGCGGCCTCGATCGTCAGCAGGCCCGCGCCGGATTGCGCGAGCTGGCCGAGATGCTGGGCGTGCCAGTCGGTCATGCAGCCGTCTACCGCGGAATATTGGCACATCGGGGCGATGACGATGCGGTTGGCAAGCGTCAGGCCGCCGACGGTGATCGGCTGGAAGAGAGCGGGGCCGGTCATGATGGAAACTCCAAGCGTTTTTGGGGTGTCAGTCGCTGGTGTAGCGTTGCTGCGTCCAGGGATCGCCGCGGGCGTGGTAGCCGTTCACCTCCCAGAAGCCGGGGCGGTCGTCGGCGAGGAAGTCGATCCGCTTGAGCCATTTCGGGCTCTTCCAGAAATAGAGATGCGGCACGACCAGCCGGACCGGGCCACCATGGTCGCGGGTCAGCGGCTCGCCTTCCCAGCGATCGGCGAGCAGCGCATGTTCCGACGCGAAGTCGGCGATCGGCAGGTTGGTGGTGTAGCCGTCATAGGATTCGAACGCGACGAAGCGCGCTTCCGGCCGGGGCTCCGCGAAGGCGACCAGGTCGCGCGTGGCGACGCCGTCCCAGCGATTGTCGTAGCGCGACCAGGTCGTGACGCAGTGAATGTCGGACACGATCCGCGAGCGCGGCTGGCGCTGGAACACGTCCCAGTCCCAGACGCCCGGGCGGTCGACGAGGCCGCCGATCTGGAGCCGCCAGCGCTCCGGCGCGATGTCGGGTTGCTGGCCGAGATCGAGCACCGGCCAGTTCTTGACGAGATGCTGGCCGGGCGGGAGGCGCGTGGCCGGATCGGCGGGTGCGTCTTTAAGGAAACGCCCCTCCGCCGCCCAGTCGCGCTTGGTGGCGGTGAGTTTGGACGGCGGGGGCGTCTCGGTCATGTCAGGCGGCCAGGTCGCGGCGGTCGGCGGCGGCCTCCGCGATCAGTTCGTAGGAGCGCAGGCGGGCGGCGTGGTCGTAGATGTCCGACACGATCATCAGTTCGTCCGCCTGTGTTTCGGCGACGAGCGCGGCGATGCCGGCGCGGACCGTTTCGCGCGACCCGACGATCGAGCGGGACAGCATCGACATGGCCTGCGCCTTTTCGACCGGCGACCAGAAGCTGTCGATATCGTCGATCGGCGGCTGGCTGAGCCCGCGGGTGCCGCGGAACATGCCGACGAAGCTCATTTGCTGCGTGGTGGCGAGGCGGCGCGCCTCAGCATCGGTATCGGCCGCGATGATGTTGACGCCGACCGCAGCGTGCGGGCGGGCGAGCTGCTCGGATGGCTTGAACCGGCTGCGGTAGATGCCGAGCGCGGACATCAGCATGCCGGGCGCGAAGTGCGACGCGAACGCGTAGGGGAGCCCCAGTTCCGCCGCGAGCTGTGCGCCGTAGGTGCTGGAGCCGAGGATCCAGATCGGCACGTTGGTGCCGGCGGCCGGAACCGCCTGCACCGCCTGGTTCGGGCGGGCGGCGCGGAAATAGGCCTGGAGTTCCAACACGTCCTGCGGGAAATCGTCGCCACCCTCCAGCGAACGGCGAAGTGCGCGGGCGGTATGCTGGTCAGTGCCGGGCGCGCGGCCGACGCCGAGGTCGATGCGGCCGGGGAACAGCGTGGCGAGCGTGCCGAACTGTTCGGCGATCACGATCGGCGCATGGTTGGGCAGCATGACGCCGCCGGACCCCACGCGGATCCGCTTCGTGCCGGCCGCGACATGGGCGAGCACGATCGAGGTCGCGGCGCTGGCGATGCCGACCATGTTGTGATGTTCGGCCGCCCAGAAGCGTTCATAACCCCAGCGCTCGGCATGGACCGCGAGGTCGCGCGCATTGTCGATCGCGCCCTTCGCATCGGTGGTTTCGGTGACGCGGACGAGATCGAGGATGGAAAGCGCGGTCATGAGTGGGGACTCCTGGATGCGGCGGCCGGGGTGGATGCGGCGAGGATGTTGGCGACGAGGCCGGGGAAGCGGCGATCGAGTTCGTCGGTGCGCACGCTGTTGAACACCGATACGCCGCGTTTTTCGGAACGGATCAGCCCGCAGTCGCGCAGGATGCGGTGGTGGTGCGAGATGGTCGATGCGGGCAGATCGCCGCAGGATTGCCCGCAGTTGAGGCCGCCCGTCGCGATCAGTTTCGCCACGATCGACCGGCGCGTGCCGTCCGACAGGGCGTGCAGGACGCCGTCGAGCGTCATGTCCGCTTCGGCGGGATGGTGGAACGGCCGGGCCATGGGTTAGAGATGGTCGCTTAGTGCGATATTTCAAGATCATTGCAATATGCGGGGTGGACGGGGCGCGATCTACCGGTGCAGGGGCGCGGCGCATGGTATTCCAAGCCGGCTTGTCGCGTGCGGGGCGCTCCGGTATCGAGCGGACGCGCCTGCGCGATCCGATCCTGTCCGTTACGGCACTATGGCGGACGCCCGGGCTGGGACGCGTCGTGGTGGCGTGTCGTTCCTGCTGGGGAAGTATGCGCATGCCGTCCACCAAGATCGTCCCCGTCATCCTGTCCGGCGGATCTGGCACGCGGTTGTGGCCGCTGTCGCGCACCGGTCGGCCGAAACAGCTGCTCGCGCTGACCCATGCCGACACGATGTTGCAGCTGACCGCCCGGCGGACGCCGCAGGATGCGCGGTTCGGGGCGCCGATCGTTGTCGCCAATGCCGCGCATGCCGATGTGATCGCCGACCAGCTGGCGACTGCCGGTGTCGAAGGCGCGTTGCTGATCCTGGAGCCGATGGCGCGCAACACCGCGCCGGCGATCGCCCTGGCGGCCGTCGCGGCGGACCCGGACGCGGTGCTGCTGGTGATGCCGTCGGACCATGTGATCGCCGACCCGGACGCGTTCCGTGCCGCGATCGACCGCGCGCTGCCGCTGGTCAGCGACGGCGCGATGGCCACGTTCGGGATCGAACCCGACGTGCCGGACACGGGCTATGGCTATATCCAGGCGGGCGACACGCTGGCCGACGGCGTGTTCAGCGTCGCGCGGTTCGTGGAGAAGCCGGACCGGGCGACGGCGCAGGGTTATCTCGATGCGGGCGGGCATTACTGGAACGGCGGCATCTTCCTGTTCCGCGCCGATACCTACATGGCGGCGCTCGACACGCATGCGCCGGAGATGGCCGAGGCGGCGCGGGCCGCGGTGGCGGGTGCGGCGCGCGAGGACGACCGGCTGTTCCCCGATCCGGTGGCGTTCGCCAGCTCGCCGTCCGACTCGGTCGATTATGCGGTGATGGAGAAGGCGGACCGCGTGGTAGTGGTGCCGGTGGCGATGGGCTGGTCCGATGTCGGCAGCTGGGACGCGATCCACCAGTTGGCGGACCGCGACATCGCGGGCAATGCGCAGCACGGCGACGTGGTGGCGATCGATACGCAGCGCTGCCTGATCCGCACGGACGGGCCGCTGGTGGCGATGGTGGGTGTGTCCGACCTGATCGTGGTGGCGACGGGCGACGCGATCCTGATCATGCCGCGCGGCGAGAGCCAGGAAGTGAAGCGCGCGATCGCGGTGCTGAAGGAGCGTGGGCATATCACGCTGGATCGGCCGTTTGGGGAGTAAGTTGGGGGTTGGGGTTGAACCCCGCCTCATTCGTCCGTCCATCCCGAGCGCAGTCGAGGGACCGTCCCCGAGCGTAGCCGAGGGGCGATGTGGGCTTCTCGACTGCGCTCGAAGGGTCCCTCGACTTCGCTCGGGATAAGCGGGGGTTTATAACCCTCCCGTTTGGTTCGAGCCTGTCGAGAACTCAGCGCGGCGTTCTCGACAGGCTCGAACCAAACGGGGTTGAGGGTGAGGCGCGCCTCGCGACTTAGCCGTAAGCGCGGTTGAAGAAGACCGCCGTGGTCACGATCGTCACGAACAGCGTCCAGATGCGCACTGGCTTCGGCGGCAGGCGTTTGCCGAGGCGGGCGCCGAGCCAGCCGCCGAGGATGCCGCCGGCGAGCATCGGGATGCAGGACTGCCAGTTCACGAGGCCGCTGGCGACGAACACGATCGTCGCGGCGAAGTTCGCGATGGCGAGCATGAGGGTGCGCGGGGCGAACAGTGCGCGTGGGCTGATGTTGGCGAGCAGGCCGTAGATCGCGGTGGTCATCAGGCCGACGCCGCCCCCGAAATAGCCGCCGTAGATGCCGAGCAAGGCCTGCGCGACCATCAGCACGGGCGGGGCGATGGTGACGCGCGACTTCAGCCAGAGCGCGGCGCGCGGGCCCCAGGCGAGGATGACCGCGGCGAACAGCAGCAGCCAGGGGATGATGAGATCGAACGCGCGCGACGGCGTGACCGCGAGCAGGATCGCGCCGATCAGCCCGCCAACGAAGGTGATCCCGGCCAGCGTACGAATCCGGACGCCGCCGATCGGTTGCAGTTCGTCACGGAATGCCCAGGCGCTCATGCCTGCCCCCGGCAGCAGCGCCACGTTGGAGGTGGCGTTGGCGACGTTGGCGGGCAGGCCGATCGCGATCAGCGCGGGGAGCGTGGCAAAGCTGCCCCCGCCGGCCAGCGCATTCATCGCGCCGCCGAGCACGCCCGCGCCAATGGCGAGCGCGATCGTGCCGGCCAGGTCCATCGTCATAGGGTATTATCCATCGGCCACATCATGGGCGTGGCGCATAGCGGCGCGGACCGGGTCTGGCGACCCGTGCCCGCGCCGGAGTGGGGCGTCAGCGCGTGGGCTTGAACGAGAAGAGTTCGGTCTTGATCGATGCCGGCGCGCCGGGCTTGAACCAGTTGGTGTCCTGGATGTGGCTGGCGGTGACGTAGAGCGTGCCTTCCGGCCCCTCCGACATCGTGTCGGGCCAGCGCAGGCGCTTGTCCTGCACGACGGTTTCGAGCGTGGTGCCGGTCCAGCGCTTGACCGAATTGTCGGTGGGCGAGGTGACGTAGAGCACGCCCGCCTTGCTCATCCAGAGGCCGTCCGCGACCGTGGTGGTGCCGACCTTGCGGAGGGCGGCCTCGGTCTCGGCCTTTGGCGTGTCACGCTTCAGCTTGGCGGTGTCGATGGCGTAGAGCGTGCGGCCGGTGAGTGCCTGGAAATAAAGCGTCCGGCCGTCGTTCGACAGCGCGATGCCGTCCGCCGAGAAGGCGGGCTGGCGGCCGTCGGGGCGGACGAGCGGCCTTCCGTCGACGGTGACGGTGACGTCCTTCTCGACCTGTGTCGCGGGGTGGCCGTCGAGCGCGCGGAACGCGGTGCCCGCATCGAGATCGACGACGATGATTGCGCCGCGCGTGCCCGAATCGGTGATGTAGCCGGTGCGCCCGTCGGGCGAGAAGCGGATGTCGTTGAGGTAGGTGCCCTGCAGCGCGACGTCGCCGGGGAAGCGCACGACCTTTGTCACGCGGTTGGTGGCCAGGTCGATCCGGACGAGCTTCGGCCCGCCTTCGAGGATCTTCTCGTTCCCCGGCGCGGCGGGATCGAGCACCCAGAGGCCGCCGCGACCGTCCGCCACGACCGACTGGACGCAGACGAAATGTTCGCCGACCGGCATGGTCTGCGCCTTGGCATTGCGCCAGGCGTTCCAGGTCGCGTCGGGGTAAGCGGTGATGCGGCCGCCGCGGACCTCGGCCACCGACACGGGCGCGTCGTCGGTCCAGCGCGGGAAGTTGACGAAGATGCGGCCGTCGGGCGCAACGGTGACGCCGGTGACCTGATGGTCGAATGTGGCGACCTGGGTGAGCTTGGGTGCGCCGTCGGCGGCGATGGCGGTGCCGGCGGCGAGCAGGCCCACGGCGGCGGTGCCGATGAGGGCGGCGTGGATCGTCTTCATGGCGCGGGTTCCGATCTTGGGGATATGCGCGGGGTAACCGCCGGTTCGGGGCACGGGTTCCGGTGTGTGGTCTGGACGAGCGGGCCGAGAGCCGGCATCTTGCGGGTTTGGTTAACGAGGATCGACATGCGGACGACGGCGGCGGATATCTCGGTGCGGCTCTATTATCTGGACGATGGAGAGGGCGGGGTGGCGGAGACGCTGATCTATGCGCCGCTGGCCGAGGCGCTGGCGCTGGCGGCGCAGCAGCCGGAGGACGTGCAGGCCGGGTTGTTCATCCAGACGCCGGACGACGTGATCGCGTATCTCGATATCATCGAGGGGTAGCCGGGTCTTCGCGAACGGCCGTGGGGAGCGATCGGGGGCGTGACGGGTTTCGTTGAGTCAGTGGACGGTAAGGACCGACGATATGGACGACATGATGATCGATACGCCCGAGGGGCCGATGCGCTGGGCGGACTGGAAGAAGCAGAACCCGGTGCAACTGCCCTCGCGGCGGACGAAGGGGAAGAAGCTGCCGAATGTGGTGAAGCTGCATACCGAGGTGAAGAAGTAGGGGTTCGCTGGGGGATGTCTTAGTCGCGGCGTTACGCTTGGGGAGCTGTTGCACCCACCCCCAACCCCTCCCTTAAAAGGGAGGGGGCTTGTTGTTAATTCCCGTACTCACCACGCCGTTTGGTTCGAGCCTGTTGAGAACTCTGCGCAGGGTTCTCGACAGGCTCGAACCAAACGGGTTTCGGTGGTGACTGCGGAGAGACTTAGCCGCGCACGCCCACCCAGACGATGTGGCGGGCGCCGCCGCGGAGGCCGTTGGCGCGGACGATGTGTTCGGTGACGGCGAAGCCGGCGGTGGCCATGCGGCGGACGAAGGCGGCGTCGGGGGCGGTGGACCAGACCGCGAGGACGCCGCCGGGGCGGAGCGCGGTGGCCGCGGCGCGCAGGCCGGTGGCGTCGTAGAGCGCGTCGTTACCGGCGCGGGACAGGCCGTCGGGGCCGTTGTCGACATCGAGTAGAATCGCGTCGTAGTTGCCACGGGCGGCGCGGATCGGGACCAGCACGTCGCCTTCGAACAGGCGGGTGCGCGGGTCGGTGAGGCCGTCGCCGTGGAGCGACGCCAGCGGTCCGCGTGCCCAGGCGATGACGGCGGGGACCAGTTCGGCGACCTCCACCACCGCATCCATCGGCAGGACGGCGAGTGCGGCGCGGAGCGTGAAGCCCATGCCGAGGCCGCCGATCAGGACTTTCGGCGCGCGACGCCGAATGACGGGGTCGCAGCCGAGCGTGGCGAGCGCCACTTCCGACCCGCTCGTCCGGCTGTTCATCAATTCGTTGTTGGCGAGCGTGATCGACCATTCGTCGCCGCGCCGGATCAGGTGGAGCGTGCCGCCGCCGGCGATTTCGGTGCTGTCGATCAGGGTGCGCGGGAGCATGGCCCCGCTGTTACCAGAAGCGGCTGCGGGGGATACCCTTGAACGGGCCGGCGACCGCGGAGGTGATCCAGCCGCCGTAGAAGCCGCCGGGTTGCGGCACGACGCGTTCGCCATCGACATAGCAGGCATCGAAGGGTGCGGCATAGAAGGCGACATGATCGCGGAGCAGCGCGAAGGGCGGCGTCGGCGCGGGGTAGGACCAGCCGACGCCGACCAGCCGTTCGTCGCCGACCACGATGTCGTGATAGCGGGCGTGCCCCTTCCATTCGCAGAAGCTGGCGCCGGGCGAGGGGCGGAGCGCATCGGCGGCGATGTCGTCGGGCGGGATGTACCAGCTGGGCGGATGGCTGGTTTCCAGCGTGCGGACCGCGCGGCGCGTGTCGGCGACCACGATGCCGTGGTGGACGATGCGGATATGCGCGGCGCTGCGTTCGGCGATCGCGGGGCGGGGATAGTCCCAGACGCTTTCCTGGTGGGGCAGCGGCTGGTCGGGCACGGGATGCGACATCGATCGGGGTCTCCAGTCCGGAGATCGCGATATGGGGTGGCGGGGTGGGGGGTGCCAGCGGCCGGACATGGCGTTGCGATCCGGCTCGACTCGGGGCCGCGGTCTGGGGCATGTCGCGGTCATGGATATCCCCGCGCTCTATACCAAGATGATCCTGGCGATCGGCGACGGGACGGGCATGGCGGACAGCCTGCTGCACGTCCATGCCGGGATGGCGGTCATGTTCCTGACGCGCGTCGTGACGCGGCGGAGCCTGTCGACGCCGTGGCCGCTACTGGCGGTGCTGATCGCGGAGGTCGGCAACGAGGTGCTCGACCGGCTGCATTACGGATCGTGGCGGTGGGCCGATACGTCGTCCGACTTCGTCAACACGCTGTTCTGGCCGACGATGCTGTATGTCGGGCTGAAGCTGCGGCGCGCGCGGAGCCTGCGGAGCGTGTCGGGCGCGTAATATTCCTTTGGTGATGCAACATCCGTTCATCCACCGACGCTACAGCAGGCCCGAACAGGCGGATGAATTCGATGATGCATGACAAGGTCCCGGGCGTACCGGGCGGGGTATTGGCGTTGCTCCTGCTGGGCGGGGCACAGGGTGCCTATGCGATGCAGGCGGTGAGTGCCGGCGGGCAGGTCGGTGCCGATGCGCCCGTCGCGACCGAGGCCTCGCCGCCGCCGCCGACCGAGACGGCGACCCCTGCGCCCGCGCCGGTCGAGGGCGATGTGGCGGCGGAGGGCGAAGGCGACGAGGAAACGATCACCGTCACCGGGCAGCGCCCGCCGGGCAGCGTCGTCGGCAGCATCCCGCCGGAGGTGACGTTGTCGCCCGCCGACATCCGGTCCTACGGCGTCAGCACGGTGACCGACCTGCTGGCGGAGCTCGCCGCGCAGACCGGCAGCGGGCAGGGGCGCGACGGTGGCCAGCCGGTGACGTTGCTGAACGGCAAGCGGATTTCCGGACCGGGCGAGCTGCGCGATATCCCGACCGAGGCGATCCTGCGCGTCGATATCCTGCCGGAAGAAGTCGCCCTGAAATACGGCTACAATGCGGATCAGAAGGTCGTCAATTTCGTGCTGCGGCCGCGGTTCAACGCGGTGACGGGCGAGCTGAGCGGCGGCACGTCGACGCAGGGTGGCGGGGAAAGCGGGCGGATCCAGAGCAGCCTGCTGAAGATCACCACCGCCGGGCGGCTGAACCTGTCGGTCGACTACAGCAAGCAGGGGTCGCTGCTGGAAAGCGACCGGGACATCGTGCCGGCCGCGTCGGGGCAGCTGTTCGACCGGGTCGGCAATGTCGGGCCGGCGGCGGGGCTGACCGAGATCGATCCGGCGCTGAGTGCGCTGGTGGGCAGTACGGTGACGGTGGCGGGCGTGCCGGCCGGGGTGACCGGGCGGCCGACGCTGGGCCAGTTCGCGGGCACGGCAGGCACCGCGAACGTCACGGATGTGGGCCGGTACCGGACGCTGCGCGCGGCAAGCGACACGCTGGCGCTGAACGCGGTGCTGAACCGCACGATCTTCGGCGATGTGTCGGCGACGATCAACGCCAATTACGGTGCGACCGGCAGCGACGGGTTGCGCGGGCTGGCCGGATCGCGGCTGAACCTGCCGGCGGGGAACCCCTATTCACCGTTCGGGCAGGCGGTTTCGGTCTATCGATACCCCGATGGCGACACGGTGCTGGGCCAGAACAACCGCGGCGAGACGGCGCATGCCGGGTTCACGCTGAACAAGACGATCGACAGCTGGAACCTGACCGCGACGGGCAATTATGACCGCGCGGTATCGCGGACGCGGAGCGACACCGGGCTGGACGGGAGTGCGGCGCAGGCGTTGCTCGACGCCGGCAGCCTGACGCTCAACCCGTTCGGGGCGCTGCCGGGCGATCTCTACACGCTTCGCACCGCGGACCGCGCGCGATCGGTCAGCAACAGCGGCGATGTCGAGCTGGTGGCGAGCGGATCGCCGCTGCGCCTGCCGGCCGGGCCGATCAGCACGACCTTCAAGGTCGGGGGCGAGCTGAACGCGTTCGACACGCGGTCGGTGCGTTCGGGGGTCGTGCAGTCGGCGAATCTCAACCGCAGCAACGCGAACGCGCAGGGCAATATCGACATCCCGCTGACCAGCCGGCGCGCCGATGTGCTGGGCGCGATCGGCGACGTGTCGGCCAATGTGAATGCGTCGGTCGACCGGCTTTCGGATTTCGGGACGCTGACCAAGCTCGGCTACGGGCTGAACTGGCGGCCGACCGGGCGGTTGAGCCTGATCGCGTCTCAAACGCAGGAGGAGGGCGCGCCGACCGTCCAGCAGCTGGGCAATCCGCAGATTTCGACGTTCGACGTGCGGGTGTTCGATTACCGCACCGGGCAGACGGTGGGCGTGACGCAGATCAGCGGCGGCAACCCGGACCTGCTGTCCGACAACCGCCGCGTGCTGAAGCTCGGCGCGAACTGGAAACCGTTCGCCAAGCCCGACCTGTCGCTGGTCGCCAACTATGTCAGCACGCGCATCAAGAATGCGAGTTCGGCATTGCCCGCGCCGACCGCCGCGATCGAGGCGGCGTTCCCCGACCGGTTCATCCGCAATGCGGACGGCGCGCTGCTCAGCATCGACAGCCGGCCGGTCAACTTCCAGCGCCAGAACCGCGAGCAGCTGCGCTGGGGGTTCAACCTGTCGGTACCACTGAAGGCGAACAACCAGGCGTTGTTCGAGGCGTATCGTGCCGATCGTGACGCGCGGATCGCGCGTGGCGAGACGGTGCCGGCGCGTGGACCGGGTGGCCGCCCCGAGGGTGCGGTCGGGACGGCGGCGGACCGGCCGGCGGGCGGCGGGCGGCCGGACGGCGCGCGCGGTGACGGCGGCGGTGGACGCAGGGCTGGCGGTTTCGGCGGCGGTGGCGGACGTGGTGGTGGCGGTGGTCGCGGCGGCGGTGGCGGGCGCGTGCAGTTCGCGGTCTACCACACCTGGCAATTCCGCAACGACGTGGTGATCCGCGACGGCGTGCCGGTGCTCGACCTGCTGGACGGTGCGGCGAGCGGGACCGGCGGCGGCGCACCGCGGCATCAGGTGGAGGTGCAGGCCGGCGTATTCCGCAACGGATATGGCGCGCGTCTGTCGGGCGATTGGCAGAGCAAGACGTTCGTCCGGGCGGGCGGCACCGCGGCCGGAGCGGGCGACGGCGACCTGTTCTTCTCCTCGCTCGCCACGGTCGACCTGCGGCTGTTCGCGGATTTCTCGCAGATCCCGGCGCTGGTGCCGTACCGGTTCGCGCGTGGCATGCGCGTCAGCTTCTCGGTCAACAACCTGTTCAATCAGCGGCAGGGCGTGCGCGACGTGGCCGGCGTAACGCCGCTTGGTTATCAGCCGGGTTATCTCGACCCGATCGGGCGCGAGGTGCGGCTGTCGGTGCGCAAGCTGTTCTTCTGATCGGGCTGGCGTCGGCGGGTGTGGCGTAGGATACAGCCCGCATGACGTTGCATAGCCTTCCGATCCTGCTCCGGCTGTCCGGCCGCCCCGTCATCCTGCTGGGCGAGGGGGGGGCGGCCGATGCCAAGCGGCGCATCCTGACGCGCGCGGGCGCGGTGCCGGTGGGCGAGGATGCGGCCGCGGCGCTGGCGATCGTGGCGATCGAGGATGCGGACGAGGCGACCGCGGCGGTCGCGCGGTTGCGCGCGCGCGGGATCCTGGTGAATGCGGTCGATCGGCCGGCGCTCTGCGATTTCACGCTGCCGGCGATCGTGGAGCGCGGGGCCGTGCTGGTCGCGATCGGGACGGGCGGGGCGTCGGCCGGGCTGGCCAAGGCGTTGCGGCAACGGCTGGAGATGCTGTTGCCCGCCGACCTCGGAACGCTGGCCGATGGGTTGTTCGCGGCGCGCGCGGCGGTGAAGGCACGCTGGCCGGAGAATGACGTGCGGCGGCGGGCGATCGATGCGGCGCTGGCGCCGGGCGGGCTGCTCGATCCGCTGACGGCGGGTGGTGCCGAGCGGATCGCGGGCTGGGTCGCGGCGGGGGATGCGGGGGCGGAGTTAGGCAATGTCGCGATCCGGTTGCGGTCGGGCGATCCGGACGACCTGACGCTGCGTGAGGCGCGTTGGCTGGGCGGGGCGGACGTGGTGCGCCATGCGGCGGATGTGCCGGCGGCGATCCTGGCGCGGATCCGGGCGGATGCGGATGTGGCGGTCGGTGCGGGGGACGATGTCGCGGCGGAAGGGCTGATCGTCGACCTGCGGTTCGCGGAGGCGGCACCGGCGCAGGCGTGCTTCGGGCGGGCGTGCCGGGTTGCGGATCGGTTTGCTGCCCTCAGTGTTGGAGGCGACGAACAGGAGGTAGCTTGATGACCGACACGACAACGACGGCCGGCGACGGCGCGTTCGACGCGACGATGTTCCGGATGCCGGCGATCCGGCTGTCCGGGACGGTGGACTATGCGATGTACGAGCGGTTCCGATCCGCGCTCGATACCGCGCCGGAAAGCGGGCCGGTGGTGATCGAACTGTCGACGCTGGGCGGCGATCCGGAGGTCGCGCGGATGATGGGCGAGGATGTGCGCTATCACAGCGACATCGCGCCGGATCAGCGCTTCGTGTTCCTGGGCAAGGCCGCGATCTATTCCGCGGGGACGACGTTCATGAGCTTCTTCCTGCCGGAGAACCGCTATCTGACGCGCGGCACGCGGTTGATGATCCACGAACGCAAGCTGAAGAAACAGCTGAACGTCGAGGGGCCGCTGACGACCTGCGTCGCGGCGGTGAAGGCGTTGCTGCACGAGATCGAATGTTCGATCGAGATCCAGAACGAGGGGTTCGAGAACCTCGTGCGGGGCACGAAGGTGACGATGGAAGACGTGCTCGAGCGGGCTTCGGCGAACTGGTATATCGAGGCGAACACCGCGCGGGATCTGGGGTTGATCGCTGCTGTGGTGTGACGTGCCGCTGTCGTTCCCCGGCGTAGGCCGGGGCCTGGGTGAAGCGGTGGCGTCTAGGCCCCGGCCTGCGCCGGGGAACGTTCGGGGTCAGGGAGCGAGTTTCTCTTGGTCCAGCCCCGCGAACCAGTCCGCATAGGGGCCGGTGCGGGCCATGTGGCGGTTGAGGTCGGGGGCGCCGTCGTCCCACCAGACCGGGCCGCGTTCGCCGAGCGCGCGTTTGGCGATGTCGACGGCGGCGTGGGCGGCGGCCTCCGCGTCCGGGTCCTGCGCGCGGCGGGCGCGGGCGACGGCGCCGCGGGCGGTCATGAGGTCGGAGACGAGGCGGGCGCGGTCCGCCTCCTTGAGCGCGGGGTTGGCGCAGCGCCAGAGCCGGCCGCGCACGACGAAGTAGCGGCCGTCGGGCGTCGTGGGGTAGCGCGGTGCGTTGGTCATGCGGAACGGACGCGAGGGAGTGGATGATGCGGCAGGCGACGGACAGGCTGGAGGTGCGGACGCAGCGCCAGGGGCTGGTCGAGATCAGCGACGCGGTGGCGGACTGGGTGGCGCGGCAGGGGACGACGGAGGGGCTGCTGACGCTGTTCTGCCGCCATACGTCGGCGTCGCTGCTGATCCAGGAGAATGCGGCACCCGCGGTGCGCGGCGATATCGAGCGGTACTTCGCGCGGATCGCGCCGGAGAGCCGCGAGTATGTGCATGACGACGAGGGGCCGGACGACATGCCGGCGCATCTGCGCACCGCGCTGACCGCGGTCAGCCTGTCGATCCCGGTGCTGGACGGTCGGATGGCGCTGGGGACGTGGCAGGGGATCTACCTGTTCGAACATCGGGTGCGGCCGCACCGGCGGGAGATCGTGCTGCACCTGCTCGGCGAGTGAGCCCCGATCGATCGGGGCCGGACGTGAAGAAGGCCGCCGCCGCATGATGATGCGACGGCGGCCTCCTTACATGGTCAGCGGCCGGAGTTCGGCCCGGGAGACCTGGGCGCAGGCCTTTTCAGGCGCGCGTCCCCCGAACGGACTGAACCGACCTCAATTCTGAACCATGAGACATCGGATCACCTCCTTTCGCTACGTTGATGGGCAGAACGGAACATGATTCATCGCGTGGCATTCGGCAACCCCACTCGACCGAATTATCTCACTTCCTGCCGAATGCCCGGCGCAATTCGTCCTTGGCAGCTTCCAAGATGCGACGGCGTTCGGGGGACAGCGCGTCGCCGGCGCGGTTGATGTGGAAGGTGAGCATCGACATGGCCGAACGGAACGGAGAGGTGCGTAGGCCTACGCGGGCTTCGGCGAACGCCTTGATCGCGGATGCGATGCGTTTCGGGTCGGGACCGAGGAACAGGTCCTCGCTCGGCGCGGGACCGGGCAGCGCGGCGGAACGCGACCAGTGACGCAGCACCATGTCAGGCCGCCCGTGCCGGTGATGCCGCGATGATGCGCAACGATCGTCTCCCAACCTGTCCGTCGAAATCGAACGCGTCGTTCCTGTGACCGTTCCGTGACAGGGTGGACGGGTGGCGCAATGCGGGAGTTGTTCCCCCCCCCCTGCCACGGTCGTCATTCCGGCGGAGGCCGGGATCTCCCTTGGGCTGGGGGTGGGCGCTTTACCGAAGGGAGATCCCGGCTTTCGCCGGGATGACGGTTTTGGGGTTTGGGTTTGGGTCTGCGGCGTCGGACAGCGGTACTTCTACCGATCAGCCGCGGCAGTCCTCCACGGTGCGGGCGAACTCCGCCCAGGCGGGGATGATCAGCGGGGCGGCGCCAGCGAACTGGACGCGGAAGCGGCCGCGGCTGAACGCGATGCGGTCGAGGAAACCGTCGCTGGCCGAGAGCGCGACGCCGGCGCGGGGTGGCGTGCCGATCGCGGTCGTCGGGAAGCTGCGCGCGCCCTCCGAAGTCTGGATAGTGAGTGCGGTGCCCGGCGTGGCGGCGGCGTTGAGCGTGATGGTGCGGCGGTCGGCGTCGCAGCGGGCGGTGAAGCTGGGGTCCTGGCCCGCGATGCCGAAGGTCGCGACCGAGCCGCGCGCTTCGCGGGTCCAGCGCCAGGTGCCGGGGGTGGCGGGGCCGTCCTGCCATGCGACGGCGGGTGGCGGGGGTGGTGTGGGGGTTGGCCGTGGTGCGGGGGGCGGTGGGGGTGGTGGGGCCGGTGGTGGCGGCGCGACGCATGCGGCGAGCGAGAGGATGAGTGGGGTGAGGATGAGGATGCGGCGCATGCGTCGTGTTGTGGCGGAGTGGGGGAGGGTTGGGAAGGGTGTGTGGGGTGGGGTGAGGGGGTTTGGTGGTGGTCGGGGTTTGGGGTGGCGTTCGGGGTGTCTTTGGCGTTGTTCCCCTCTCCCAACCCTCTCCCCGGAGGGAGAGGGCTTTTCTGTCTCGTTTGGGACTTGGGGGCGTCAGGCCTAAGCCCCCCCACCCTACCCTCCAACCAGCGGGGGGAGGGCTTTTCCCGTTCGTCAGGCGGCGCCGCGGGTGCGTTTTTGGGCTCGGGCTTCTTTGGCTTTGGCGTAGCGGGTGGTGCGGGTGCCGGGTTTGCCGGCCATGGCGTTGCCGCGGACGGGGGCCTTGTGTTCGGAGGGCGGCAAGCCGAGTTCCTCCTGTTCCAGCGCGCGGATCTCGTCGCGCAGGCGGCCGGCGGTTTCGAATTCCAGGTCGGCGGCGGCGCGGCGCATCTTGCCTTCGAGTTCCTCGATATAGCCGCGCAGATTGTGGCCCACCATGTGCGGGCGGTCCTCGATCCCGGTCTCGACCGTCACCTGGTCCTTCGACGACAGGTGGCCGACGATGTCGGTGATGTTGCGCTTGATCGTGGCCGGCGTGATGCCGTGTTCGGTGTTGTACGCCTCCTGCTTCTCGCGCCGGCGCGCAGTCTCCGCCATGGCACGTTCCATCGATCCGGTGATGGTGTCGGCATAGAGGATCACGCGCCCTTCGACGTTGCGGGCGGCGCGGCCGATCGTCTGGATCAGCGAGGTTTCGGAGCGCAGGAAGCCCTCCTTGTCCGCGTCCAGGATCGCGACCAGGCCGCATTCGGGGATGTCGAGCCCCTCGCGCAGCAGGTTGATGCCGACCAGCACGTCGTACACGCCCAGCCGCAGGTCGCGGATCAGTTCGATGCGCTCCAACGTCTCGACGTCGCTGTGCATGTAGCGGACCTTCATCCCCGCCTCGTGGAGATATTCGGTCAGATCCTCCGCCATCCGCTTCGTCAGCGTGGTGACGAGCGAGCGGTAGCCGAGTTTGGCGGTCGCCTGGCATTCATGGACGAGATCGTCGACCTGGCTCTCGATCGGGCGGACCTCGATCGGCGGATCGATCAGCCCGGTCGGGCGGATGACCTGTTCGGCGAACACGCCGCCGGTCTGTTCCAGCTCCCACGGGCCGGGCGTGGCCGAGACATAGACCGTCTGCGGGCGCATCGCGTCCCATTCGTTGAAACGCAGCGGGCGGTTATCGATGCAGGACGGCAGGCGGAAACCATATTCGGCCAGCGTGATCTTGCGGCGGTGATCGCCGCGCGACATGCCGTTGATCTGGCCGATCGTCTGGTGGCTCTCGTCGACGAACAGCAGCGCGTTTTCGGGGAGATATTCGAACAGCGAGGGCGGCGGTTCGCCGGGCAGGCGGCCGGTGAGGAAGCGGCTGTAATTCTCGATCCCGGCGCAGCTGCCGGTGGCTGCGATCATCTCGAGATCGAAATTGGTACGCTGTTCCAGCCGCTGCGCCTCGAGCAGCTTGCCCTCGATCACCAGCTCCTTCAGCCGCTCGGTCAGTTCGTGGCGGATCGCGGCGGCGGCCTGCTGCATCGTGGGACCAGGGGTGACGTAGTGCGAGTTGGCATAGACCCGGATCGAGGGCAGCTTGGCCGCGGTCTTGCCGGTCAGCGGGTCGAATTCGGCAATGTCCTCGATCTCGTCGCCGAAGAAGGAGATGCGCCAGGCGCTGTCGTCATAATGCGACGGGAACAGTTCGAGCGTGTCGCCGCGGACCCGGAACGTGCCGCGCGTGAAGCTCTGTTCGTTGCGCTTGTACTGGAGCGCGACGAGCTTGCGGATGATCTCGCGCTGGTCGACGGTCTGGCCCTTCTTCAGGTCGAAGATCATCGCGGAGTAGGTTTCGACCGAACCGATGCCGTAGAGGCAGGACACCGAGGCGACGATCAGCACGTCGTCGCGTTCGAGCAGCGAGCGGGTGGCGGAATGGCGCATCCGGTCGATCGTCTCGTTGATCGACGATTCCTTCTCGATATAGGTATCGGACCGCGCGACATAGGCTTCGGGCTGGTAATAGTCGTAGTAGCTGACGAAGAATTCGACCGCGTTGTCAGGGAAGAACTGCTTGAATTCGCCGTAGAGTTGGGCGGCGAGGATCTTGTTGGGGGCGAGGATGAGCGCGGGCCGCTGCAGCTCCTCGACGACCTTGGCCATGGTGAAGGTCTTGCCGGAACCGGTGACGCCGAGCAGGACCTGGTCGCGCTCGCCCTGGCGCGCCTGCGCCGACAGCTCTGCGATCGCGGTCGGCTGGTCGCCCGAGGGTTGATATTCCGATTCGAGCCGGAAGGCGCGGCCGCCGTCATGCTTGGGCGGGCGGGCGGGCCGGTGGGGGACGAACGTGCCGTCGGTTTCGGGTTCCGCGAGGGAGGTTCGGATCTGGATCGGCATGACGGGAATATGGGCGGCGGTGCGGGTTTGTTCCAGTCTGGTTGTGTTTCTCGCTACCCTCTTTCGTCATCCCGGCGGAGGCCGGGATCTCGTTTGGGCTTGGGGTGGGTTCTTCACCGGAGGGAGATCCCGGCTTTCGCCGGGATGACGGTTTGGGGGGCGGGTTCTCTCCAGATCGGATGAAAAACTTGAGTCTAAGTTAGTCCGTTATGGCTGCACCTGCTTGGGACTCCGCATTCCCCGGACGTGACGCTCGCCCCGATGAGCGACTCCGCAAGCATCGACGCCTTAATCACCCGCTGGGCCAGCAACGAGGGGGGTGCCGAGCGTGCCAACTTCCCGCCGTTCCTGATCGAATTGTGCGCGCTGCTCGATCTGCCGCGGCCGGACCCGGCGGGGGCGACGCACGACCATAACGACTATGTGTTCGAACGCGCGGTGCGGTTTCATGACGAGGCGGGGCGCACCGGGCATGGCCGGATCGACCTGTATCGCCGCGGCTGTTTCGTGCTGGAGGCCAAGCAGAGCCGCGAGCCGGGCGGGGCGAAGGCCGTGGCGCTGCCCGAACAGACGGACCTGCCGGGGTTCGAGGCGGGGCGGGTGCGTGGGCGGCGGAGCGCGCATCGCGGGTGGGACGTGCTGATGCGCAACGCGCGCGAACAGGCGGAGCAATATGCCCGCGCGCTGCCGACCACGCATGGCTGGCCGCCGTTCATCCTGGTGTGCGACGTGGGGCACGCGTTCGAGGTGTTCGCCGACTTTTCGGGGCAGGGGAAGAATTACCGGCAGTTCCCGGACCGTGGGGGATACCGGATTTACCTGGACGATCTGCATAAACCGGCCATCCGCGATCGGTTGCGCGCGATCTGGCGCGATCCGCACAGCCTGGACCCGGCACGGCATGCGGCGCGGGTGACGCGCGATATCGCGCAGCGGCTGGCGTCGGTGAGCAAGCATCTGGAGGACCGCGGGCATGCCGCCGAGCCGGTCGCGCATTTCCTGATGCGGTGCCTGTTCACAATGTTCGCGGAGGATACCGGCCTGCTCGAACCGGGGTGTTTCACGCAGTTGCTGAACGAGACGCGCGCCGACCCGCGGACGTTCGCACCGTTGCTGGAGGATTTGTGGCGGACGATGGATGTCGGCGGCCTGTCGCCCGTGCTGCGCCGGACGGTCCGGCGGTTCAATGGCGGGCTGTTCGCCGACAGTCGGGCGATTCCGCTCGACCGCGAGGAGATCGGTGAACTGTACCAGGCGTCGCTGCATGTCTGGACCGAGGTGGAGCCGGCGATCTTCGGCACGCTGCTGGAACAGGCGCTGGACCCGGCGGAGCGGCGGCGGCTGGGCGCGCATTACACGCCGCGCGCCTATGTCGAGCGGCTGGTGATCGCGACGGTCATAGAGCCGTTGCAGCGCGAGTGGGAGACCGTCGTGCTGGGGACCGTGGAGCGCGAGCGCGGCGCGGACCGCAAGGCGGCGATCGCGGCGGTGCACGACTTTCACGTCCGGCTGGCGCGGACCCGCGTGCTGGATCCGGCGTGCGGGACGGGCAATTTCCTGTACGTGGCGCTGGAGCTGATGAAGCGGCTGGAAGGCGACGTGCTGGAGGTGCTGGCCGACCTCGGCGGGCAGGAGGTGCTGGCGCTGGAGACCGAGACCGTCCACCCGCGCAACTTCCTGGGGATGGAACTCAATCCGCGCGCGGCGGCGATTGCCGAGCTGGTGCTGTGGCTGGGCTATCTGCAATGGCAGATCCGGAACGGCGGCGTGGTGTCCGATCCGGTGCTGGAGACGCTGCGCAATATCGAGGCGCGCGATGCGGTGCTGGCGCATGATGCGCCGCCGCAGGGCGATACGGGCGTCGCGCTGTACAATCCGCGGCGGCCGGTGTGGCCGGAGGCGGACTATATCGTCGGGAACCCGCCGTTCATCGGCGGCAAGGACGTGCGCGGGCGGCTGGGCGAGGGCTATGCGACCGCGCTGTGGAAGGCGCATCCCAAGATGCCGAAGTCCGCGGATTTCGTGATGTACTGGTGGGACCGTGCGGCGGAGCGGCTGACCGAGCGCGGCACGCGGCTGAAGCGGTTCGGGTTCGTCACGACCAATTCGATCACGCAGGAATTCAGCCGCCGTGTGATCGCCGCCCGGCTGGATGCGCGCGCGCCGGTCCGGCTGGTGATGGCGGTGCCGGACCACCCCTGGACCAAGGCAACGCGCGATGCCGCCGCGGTGCGCATCGCGATGACGGTGGTGGAGGCCGGGAGCGGGGAGGGGGTGCTGTTGGACGTCGAGCGGGAGGCCGGGCTCGATACGGATGCGCCGGTGATCGTGTTGCGGGAGACTGGCGGTCGTATCCATGCAAACCTGACGGCCGGCGCGGACGTGACCCAGGTGAAGGCGTTGCGGGCGAACGCCTGGATCGCTTCGCCGGGAGTGAAGCTGCATGGGGCGGGGTTCATCGTTTCACCACGTGAGGCAGCTATGCTCGGGCTCGGCACTCGCCCAGGGTTAGAGGAGCACATACGTCCCTATCGGCATGGCCGTGACGTCACGGCGCGATCGCGCGACGTCATGGTCATCGATCTCTTGGGGCTCAGTGAGGCCGGGGTCCGGAAGCGCTTTCCTGAAGTCTATCAGCATTTGTTGGTGACGGTGAAGGTCGCGCGCTCCGAGCAGGTGGCCAAGTCCGGTACGGCGGATGCGGTCGCGTATCTTCGGGAATGGTGGGTCTTAGGAAAGGCCCGGTCTGACTTGCGGTCGGCGATTGCGGGAACCGATCGCTACGTCGTGACGGTGGAGACTGCGAAGCACCGAACCTTCCAGTTTCTCGATGCCGCGATACTCCCGGATAACATGCTGGTGTGCGCTGCTCTACCTAACGCGCACGATCTGGGTGTCCTGTCGTCTCGTTTACATGGGGCGTGGGTTAGCGCGCAGGGTGGTACACTCGAGGATCGGCCGCGATATACGAAGGGCAATTGTTTCGACCCGTTTCCCTTTCCTGACGCCAGTGTCGAGCAATGCGTAGTCATCGGCGATCTGGCGGAGGAACTCGATGCGATGCGCAAGGAGGTCCTCACTGCCGAGGGCGATCTGACACTGACGGGGCTTTATAACCTGCGCGACAAGGTGCGCGGCGGTGCATCCCTCGACCTCGTCGAGGAGGATCAGCGGCGGCGGGGGCGGGTGGATATCCTGATCGAGCTGCATGACCGAATCGATCTGGCGGTGGCGGAGGCTTATGGGTGGGGGGCGGACGCGCGGGCGGGAGTGCTGGACGATGCGACGATCGTGGCGCGGCTGGTGGCGCTGAATGCGGAGCGGCATGCGGAGGAGCGGCGCGGGGTCGTGCGGTGGTTGCGGCCGGACTATCAGCTGGCGCGGGCCGGGGTGACGCAGCTGCCGACGGCGGTGGCGGATGTGCAGATCGAGGCGGCGCTGGACACCGGCCGAGTGCGCAAGCCGGCGTTCCCGCGCGATGCGATCGGCCAGACGGCGGCCGTGCTGGTCGCGCTGCGCGGTGGGACGGCGCTGGCCGGGGCGGACATCGCGCGGCTGTACAGCCAGGGGCAACGCGTCGAGCGGCGGATCGTGGCGACCTTGTCGGCGCTGGAGCGCCTGGGCCATGTTGCGGCGGAGGGCGATCGTTACCATCTGAGGCGGGTCGCGTGACGTGGTCCGCCGACGTCGCACGGCCTGTTCGCGCGAATGCGTCGGGCGGTCGGGTCGCGCTGCGCCCGGCCGATGCGGCGACGTGCTTCCTTTTTCGGCCGGGACGCAGTACAGCGCGCTTCGATTTCCATCGCTCCAGAACAAGAGGCCTGTTTGGCTAAGGAAGAACTGCTCGAAATGCGTGGCCAGGTGGTGGAGCTTCTGCCCAACGCCATGTTCCGCGTGAAGCTCGAGAACGACCACGAGATCCTCGGCCACACCGCCGGCAAGATGCGCAAGAACCGCATCCGCGTGCTGGTGGGGGACGAGGTGCTGTGCGAACTCACCCCCTATGACCTGACCAAGGGCCGGATCACCTACCGGTTCAAGTGACCTTTGGTCGCCACGGCGACCGAAGGTCATCCCCGCGCAGGCGGGGATCCAGGGCGTGTGGTGCCGGGGGTGGTGGTCGTTGTGCCCGCCTCCTGCGCTGCGTTCGTGACTTAGCTGGACCCCCGCATCCGCGGGGGAACTGTGGTCGGCCCGACAGCCCAAATGTGAGAGTGCGATGTCCAGACTGATCCTCGCATCCGCGTCCCCACGTCGGCTGGACCTGCTCGCGCGGATCGGGGTCGTGCCGGATGCGGTGGACCCGGCCGATCTGGACGAGACGCCGCTGAAGGCGGAGCGACCGCCCGCGCATGCCGGGCGGCTGGCCGCGGCGAAGGCGGAGCTGGTCGCAGCGCGCCATCCCGATGCTTATGTGCTGGGCGCGGACACGGTGGTGGGTGCGGGCATTCGGATACTGCCCAAGGCGGAGGACGAGGCGACTGCGCGGCGGTGCCTGACGTTGCTCTCCGGCCGTCGTCACCGGGTGCATAGCGCCGTGACGCTGGTCGCGCCGGACGGGACCGCGCGGCACCGGATTTCGACCAGCATCGTGGCGTTCAAGGTGCTGACGCCTGCGGAGATCGACGCGTATTTGGCGGGCGGCGAGTGGCACGGCAAGGCGGGCGGCTATGCCATCCAGGGCGCGGCGGAGGCCTATGTCCGGTTCCTGTCGGGCAGCCATTCGGGGGTCGTCGGGCTGCCGCTGTTCGAGACGCGGGCGTTGTTGGGATCGGCAGGCCTGCTTGGCTAAGTGGCTGTACGAGGCCGGGATCGGCGAGGCGCGGGCTGCGCTGGTCGAGGGCGGCGTGATCGTCGAGGCGCGGGTCGCGCGCGAAGGCGGGTTGCGGGCCGGGAGCGTGCGGCGGGCCCGGCTGGCGCGGATCACCGCCCCCGGGCGGCGCGGGTTGGCGACGTTCGACGATGGCGAAGCGGTGCTGGAGCCGCTGCCCCCGGGTGTCGCCGAGGGTGGCCGCCTGCTGATCCAGATCGTGCGCGAGGCGATTCCCGAGGCGGGGCGGCCGAAGCCGGCACGCGCGCGGGCGGCGGCGGAGGGGGCCGAGATCGGCGACGGGCCTGACCTGGCGGCGCAGCTTGCGGCGGGTGACATACCCTTCCGCGCGGTGGCGACGGGGATGGCAGGGCATGGGCCGGACCTGCTGGAGGCGGCGGGCTGGTCCGAGCTGATCGAGGAGGCGACCGGCGGGGCGATCGATTTCGCGGGCGGGGCGCTGCGTCTGTCGGTGACGCCGGCGATGACGTTGTTCGATATCGACGGGGTGTTGCCGCCGGCCGCGCTGGCACTGGCGGGGGCGCAGGCGGCGGCGCGTGCGATCCAGCGGATGGAGATTGGCGGATCGATCGGCATCGACCTGCCGACCGTGTCCGACAAGGCGGTGCGGCAGGCGGTGGCCGCGGCGGTCGATGCGATCCTGCCGCAGCCGTACGAGCGGACCGCGGTCAATGGGTTCGGCTTCCTCCAGATCGTGCGGCGGCGGGTGCGGGCGAGCCTGCCCGAGCTGCTGGCGGCGGACCCGGTCCTGACCGCCGCGCTCGGCCTGTTGCGGCAGGCGGAGCGGGCGGCGGGGATCGGCACGCGGACGCTGGTGGCAGCCCCCGCGGTGATCGCGCGGATCGCGGAGCGGCCCGACTGGACCGAGGCGCTGGCGCGGCGCACCGGGACGGCGGTCGCCTTGCGGGCCGACGCGGCGCGGGCCATATCGCAAGGCTATGTCCAGACCGATCACCCCCCGCCGCGCACGTAGCGGCTGCCCCGTCTGCGGCGCGGCCGTGACGCCCGCATTCGATCCGTTCTGCAGCCAGGGCTGCCGCGACCGCGACCTGCTGCAATGGCTGGGCGACGGATATCGCGTGCCCGGACCGCCCGTCGAGGATTCCGACCAGCAGGATACATGAAGCGCTGGACAGGCGGGCGATCGGCTGTCTATAGGCCCCGCTCCGACCCTGTCCGCCCGGATAGCTCAGTTGGTAGAGCACGTGACTGAAAATCACGGTGTCGGCGGTTCGAATCCGTCTCCGGGCACCACAGCGCGACAATCGGCGATCCGTTTATCCTTTGACCTGAGTGCTCTACGCGCGCTTGCCTGCGTTCGCGGCAGTCCGTCCGGCAATCGTCCGCAGTCATTCCAATTCGGTGCGGGACGCCGTAGACGCATCCGCGACGGGATCGCGCGAGACGCTCTCGCGCGGGTTTGGGGCTTCGAATGTCGGCAGCAGAACGTTGGATCCTGATTTCAAACTGCCAGACCTACGGGTTGGCACATTGCCTGCAGATGCTGGCGGACGGGATCGTCGTCGAGCCGGTCGATATGGGCCAGTATCAGGCGCATGTCGGCCATTATAATGCGGGGTTCGGCGATTATGATCGCGTCCTGATCGGGCTTGGGGCCGAGGCGGTGCCGGGTGCCGATTTCTCGGCGGCGCGACGGGTCGACAAGGTACCGGAGCTGGTCTTCACCGCCTACCACCCGGACCTGGCCTACATCATGGACGGGGCGGCCATCGTCGAAGGGCCGATCGGGGCCTATCATTCGCTAATCGCGTTCGTCGCGCACGGTGCGGGACGTTCGGTCGACGACACGCTGCCACTATTCGACGCGGCCACTTATGCGGCGAGCGGCTACCTCGATTGCTGGGGGCCGGCGCGCGACAATCTGGTCTGGTACTGCAACCATCTCAATTTCGACGTCGCGGATGCGGTGCGGCGCTGGGGGCGCAGCGGCGCCTTCATGTACAGCACGAACCATCCGCGCATCCATGTGCTGCACGACATCGCGCGAATCTATCTGGAGCGCGAAGGCTATGCGACGCGGGTGTCGGACGTGATGCCGCACGACAATCTGGTGATGAGCGGCGTGTTCCCGGTCTATCCCGAGATCGGTGAGGCGCTGGGTGTTCCGGGGTCCTACCTGTTCAAGCGCATCAACGCCTATACGCAGATCGGGCTGCGGCAGTTCATCGAGGAGAGTTTCGCGGTGTATGATCGCCACGCGCCCGGCACATTGGCGGTTCACGAGCAGTCGCGCGCGAGCCACGACCGCGTCGCGGCCGTCCTGCAAGACGTGGCGGTGGCGGCATGACCAGCCCGTATGAGGCGTTGCCGAACCATCAATTCTGGCGCCGGTCGATCGCGCGGGTCGAAACGCACCGGGTCGATCCGATGATCGCGCCGCGGTTCCGGCTGAGCGCCGGTGACCGCGTCGTGACGGCGGGGAGCTGTTTCGCGCAGCATATCGCCCGGCGGCTGGTCGAGATCGGGCACGGTTTCCACATCACGGAGCGCGGCGAGCATCTGCCCGAGGCGAGCCGTCGCGAGCATGGCTATGGCGTGTTTTCGGCGCGATTCGGCAATATCTATACGACCGCGCAGCTGCGGCAGCTGCTCGACGAGTGCCTGGGGCGCCGGACGCCGGAGCAGACGCATTTCGTGCGGCCCGACGGGCGGCTGGTCGACCCATGGCGCCAGCAGGTCGAGCCCGACGGTTTCGCCACGCTGGACGATCTGCGTGCGGACCGCGCGCTGCACCTGGCGGCGGTCGAGCGGATGTTCCGCGAGGCGGACGTGTTCGTCTTCACGCTGGGCCTGACCGAGGGGTGGCGCGCGCGGTCGGACGGATCGGTCTACTCCGCCGCGCCAGGCGTGGTTGCGGGGGCGTTCGATCCAGAGCGCGACGAGTTCGTCAATTTTTTTCGACATCGATGCGGTGCGCGCCGGCCTGATCGCGCTGCTCACGACGTTGAAGGAGATCAACCCCGGCATCCGCGTCGTGCTGACCGTGTCGCCGGTGCCGCTGATCGCGACCTACGAGCCGCGCAGCGTGCTGGTTTCGACGAGCTACAGCAAGGCGGTGTTGCGCGTGGCGGCCGACGAGGCGCTGCGGCGGTTCGACTGGGTCGACTATTTCCCGTCCTACGAGATCATCACGGGCAGCTTTTCGGGCGGGCTCTATTATGAGGACGACCACCGCGAGGTGAACCGGTTGGGCGTCGCGCATGCGATGCGATGCTTCGTCGCGAATTTCGTCGAGGGCGCGGGGCAGGATGCGCCGGACGATGCGCCGCGACCGCCGGTGTCCCCGCGCATGGCGCAACCGACGGACATCGTGTGCGACGAGGAAACGCTGGACGCGCTGCGGTTCTGATCGAGGCGGGGTTCCGGCTTGCCGTCAGCGTGCGAAGGGCCTAGCGATCCTCGATCATCCAGGATGGACCCCGTGAAAATCTGTTTCGTCGGCCATGTCTTCCACCAGAAGACCCAATCGCACGCCTTCTTCACCGACATATTGCGGCGGCTGGGCGATGTGACGGAGCTGTATTCCGACCCGGACGGATCGCCGACCTGCGACGACGCGCTGATCCGGCGACTGGCCGCGGAGCGGTTCGACCGGATCCTGTTCTGGCAGACCGAACGGGTCGCGGAACGGCTGCTGCCGCTCGACCTGCCGGGGTGCATCATCGTGCCGATGTATGATTCGGTGGCGCGGCTGCCCGAGCTTTTCTGGCAACGCTTCGTCAAATCGCGCTTCCTGTCCTTTTCGCGCGCGCATCATGAGGCGCTGCAGCGGATCGGCTGCGTCAGCCATCATTTTCAGTATTTCCCCGATCCGGGTGTCGCGCCGGCGCGGGCGATAGTGACCGACAGGCTCGACGGCTTCTTCTGGGAACGCGTGCCGCGGTCCGCGGTGAACCGGGAGCGGGTGCTGGCACAATGTTGCCTGCTCGGGATTTCGCGACTGCATCTCCATGCGGTGCCCGACTTTGCGGATGACGACGTCGGCCCGCCGGCGGCGGACCCGGAGGGCGTCGCGTTGTCCACGTCGCGCTGGTTCGACCGGCGCGAGGAGTATGACCACGTCGCGGGTACGCCGCTGTTCTTCTTCGCGCCGCGCGAGCTGGAGGGGATCGGCATGGCGAGCCTGGAGGCGATGGCGCGTGGCCAGATCGTCGTCGGGCCGTCGCGGCCGACGCTGAACGAATATGTCGCGCACGGGACGTCCGGACTGCTGTACGAGCCGGCCGACCGCGCGGACCTGGCGCTGCGCCTGCCGCTCGATCGGACGCGACTTGCGGCGATGAGCATTGCGGCGCGGCGCAAGGCGGAAGAGGGGCGGCGAAGTTGGTTGAAGGACATTCGCCGACTGATTAGCGTCGTCGCGGACGACGGAACACGGTGGAGCAGGCACGATTACTCAGGGACTTTCGTCACCGATATCCAACGCGCCGCCCATGCAAGAATGGCCCGGGCCGGCGATCGCCCCGCCGACCCCGTCACGGATCGGCGTGAGCATCGTGACGGTGGCGCTGAACGCAGCCAGCGCGCTTCCGCTGACGCTGGAGAGTATCGCCGCACAGGATCATGACGACCTGCAGGTGATCGTGGTGGACGGCGGGAGCTGGGACGCCACCGCGACCGTGCTCGACACCTATGCCGACGTGATCGACCGCCATGTGGTCCGGAGCGACGCCGGAATCTACTACGCGATGAACGATGCCCTGGCGGAGGTGGCGAAGGAGTACGTCATCTTCATGAATGCGGGGGACAATTTCTACTGCGCGGACGCGATCAGTCGGATGGTGCGCGGGCTGACCGGGACGCCAGACATCTTCTACGGCAACCATGTCTATGTCGCCGGGCAGCTGGACGTGCTGAAGCGCTCGGCGTCGTTCGACCTGATCGCGGGGCAGCTGGCGACCGGGGCGATCGACGGCGTCTGGCAGGAGTCGATCCCCGGGCATCAGGCGACGTTCTGCCGCGCCGACCTGCTCCGGACGTTGCGGTTCGATACGCGGCTGAAGGTCTGCGCGGACCATGACCTGCTGTTCCGCGCCTATGATCAGGGCGCGTCGATGCTCTATGTCGACGAGGTCGTGGCGCATTATTATGGCGGGGGCTTCTCGATGCAGATGGGGGAGCGGACCCGGCTGGAATGTGCCGCGACCTACCGCCGGTTCAGCGACCGGCCCGAGGCGGTCGATCGCTATTTCTTTCCGCAGGGCGCGCCGTTTCCGCGCCACACCGCGCGCACCGGCCTGCGGCTGGCCGGGCTGGTGCCGGCCGATCGCATCAGGACTGACTATGGGGACCAGGGCGACTGGGTGATCGCCGATGGCGGCGAGCTGCTGTCGCCCGACCATGCGACGGGCGGCATCGAATTGAGCGGTCACAACGGGATCGCCGACCAGCGCGCGGACGTGCTGGTCGACGGCACCGTCGTCGGGTCGGCCGATTTGCCGCGCGGCGATTACCGCGTCGAGATCGATTTCGCGGATGCGGTGCCGGCGCGCAGTCTGGTGACCGTGCGGCCGCTGCATCACGCTCCGCCGGGCGAACATGATGCGGCGCTGGGTTTCCTGCTGCGCCGGTTCGAATTCCATGCGGCCGGTTCGGCGCGCGACGTGGGCCTGCTGGTCGGCGAAAGCCTGCCGTTCCGCCACGATATGCAGATGCGGCTGCTGCCGATGCTGGGCACGGGCTGGGCGCAGCCGGAGGACAGCCATGTCTGGTCGATCGGTGCGCAGTCCGACCTGTGGATCAAGGCATCGGCGGACGCCGGCACGCTGCGTTTCGACATGGGCGGCAATCCGCATGTGCCGGACGGGCGCCAGCCGATCGTGCTGCGCGTGAACGGCGAGACGGTGGCGAGTGCGGAGTCCGACCATGGCGCGCCGGTCATGCTGGAGATCGATTGCACGCGTGCGCCCTGGGCGGCGGGCCGCATCAACCGTGTCACGATCGCGCCGGAGGTTGTCGCGCAGCCGCCCGTCGAGACCGGCGATACGCGGTTGCTGGGCGTCTGCCTGCGCCGGCTGGACGTCGCCGGACGGAGGTGAGCCGCGCGCATCGATCGCCCTGAACCCCGCGCGGACTAGCTAAAGATCCGGTCCGCCGGTAAGGCCTGCCACGTCCAATCGAGCGCCGGAGGCCGGGTTTCACGATGAATGCGGTAACCCGGTATTTTGCGACGTTCCGATCGGCGCCGGACGACGCGCCGTTCGTGACCCTGCTGTCCGGGGCGGATCGCGAGGCCGTGTCGTGGGGCGCGTTTCGCCGCATGTGCTACGCGGCGGCGAACATGATGACCGATCGCGGCATCGGGCGCGGCGACGTCGTGCTGATCTTCCACCCGCACCAGCGCTGGCTGTTGCCGAGCTTTTTCGGAGCGCAGCTGATCGGGGCGATCCCGTCGTTCATGCCGCCGATGAACGCGCGGCAGGACGCCGCGCTGTTCCGCGGAAGCCACGCGCGGTTGATCGCCGAACTGAACCCGGCGCTGATCCTGGTCGACGAGCGGACGGCGGCAGCGCTGGGGGATGTAGATGCGCCGACGCTGATGCTGGACGCGTTCGACGACGTTTCGCTCGCCGACGTGCGGGCGGTGTTCGATGCGGTCGACGGCCCCGCGCTGCTCCAGCATAGTTCGGGTACGACCGGGCTGAAGAAGGGCGTCGTGCTGGGCTACGACGCGATCATGGCGCAGATCGACGGCTACGGCGCCGCGCTGAACCTGGACGGTGGCGAGACGATCGTCAGCTGGCTGCCGGTGTATCACGACATGGGGCTGATCGCGGCGACCGTGCTGCCGTTCGTGACCGGGACGCCGCTGACCGTGATGGGCGCGTTCGACTGGCTCGCGCAGCCATGGCGGCTGCTGACCGAGATGGCGGCGGTGCCGCACGCGCTCAGCTGGTTGCCGAATTTCGCGTTCGCATCGATGACGCGCACGATCAGCCGGGTGCCGCCGGACCTGCGGCTGGACGGGATTCGCGGGTTCATCAACTGTTCGGAGCCGTGCAAGCCGGAGACGGTCGACCGGTTCGTCGATGCGCTGGCGAGCCGCGGGGTGCGGCCCGAGCATGTCCAGGCGTGCTACGCGATGGCCGAGACGGTGTTCGCGGTCAGTCAGTCGCGGCTGGGCGAGGCGCCGCGACGCTGGACGCCGACCGCGCAGCCCGACGCGGGCGGGGGGACGCAGCCACAGCGGCCGTTGATATCGTGCGGTCCGCCGATCGCGACGGTGCAGGTCGAGATCCGCGATGCGGCCGGCGCAGCGCTGGGCGAGGATGCGGTCGGCGAGATCCACGTGGCCGGGCCATCGCTGTTCGACGGCTATCGCGGCCAGCCGGCACTGACCGCGCGGCGATTGCGCGACGGCTGGTATGCGACGGGGGATCTGGGTGCGTTGCACGCGGGCGAGCTGTATGTGGCCGGACGGTTCGACGACCTGATCATCGTGGCGGGGCGGTCGCTCTATGCACATGAGATCGAGGAAGAGGTGTCGCGGGTGGACGGGATCAAGCCCGGTCGCGTCTGCGCGTTCGGGGTGGCCAACGCGGACACCGGGACGGAGGATCTGGTCGTGCTGGCCGAACTCCTGTCGCCGGACGACACTGGCGTCGAACGGGCGGTGCGCGAGCGGCTGGCGGGGACGGTGCTGGTGTCGTCGGCGCATATCGTGCCGTTACCGCTCGACACGTTGATCAAGACGACCAGCGGGAAGATCAGCCGCAGCGAGAACCGGGCGCGGTTCGAACGAGGGGAGCTGACATCATGGCAGGACAGTCGATGACCGAAGAGATACCCGCCGAAGTGGTCGCGGTCTTCCGCCGCATGTTCCCGAAATATGATGGACCGGTGACGGCCACGCTGACCGCCGCGGACGTCAATGGCTGGGATTCGCTGCGCCACACCGAACTGATCCTGGATATCGAGGATGCGCTGGGTGTCGCGTTCGATCCGGCCGCGGCGTTCGATGCGCCGGACCTCGGGACATTGATAGCATCGGCGAACGGGCCGCCGCGATGAGCGAGCCGCTGATCCTCGTTCACGGCAATTGCCAGGCGCATGTGCTGGCGGCGGTGCTCGCCGCGAGCGGGGCGGGGACGGTGTGTATCCTGCACCGCGTCTACGGGTTCCGGCCGAGTTGTTTCGGGGTTCAGCCATTCATCCTGTCGATGGAGGAGGCACCCGCCACCGCCGAACGGATTAGCGGCTATGGCCGGCCGGTCGTGCTGGTCGAGCAGGCCACGCCGCTGGCGCCGCCGTTGCCGGCGGATTACCTGCCGGGGGTGCCGCGCATCCGCTTCCCGCATGTGCAGCTGCAATCCTGGTGGCCGCAGAACCCGGACGAACAGACGCCCGACCGGCTGCGGCGCTTCTGGAACCTGGATCTCGCGTCGCTCCGCCGGTCGGAGGCGGCGGCAGGCCTCGACACCGCGCTGTCCGCCTATATCGAGCAGTCCGCGGCGGAGCGTCCGCTGTTCTGGATGCCGGTCCATCCGGACCTGGGCGTGATGCGCCGGCTCTACGGTATCATCTGTGACGGGTTGCGGCAGTTCGGCGATTACGGGGCGGAGAACACCCTGTCGTCGATGCCGGAGATGCTGGACTTCTATTGCGAGCACCCGTTGCGCGACGATGTCGTGCGCGGGCTGGGCCTGAGCTGGGCGCAGGATGGCTGGTACCGGGCGTGGAGCGAGGCCGTCGCGGCGCATCGGCGCGGGGACGACATGGCGAGCTGCGCGCTGCACGAGCAATTGCTGGAGCAGCCCGACATGTCGAAGCATGTCTGGGGCAGCTACGGCACCGCGCTGCTGTCGATCGGGCGGAACGAGGATGCGCACCGGGCCTTCGGCGCCGCACACCGCGCGTTCCCGCATAATTCGAACTATCGCGCGCTGTGGGTCCAGACGCTGTCGCCGACCGCGATCGGCAGCGCGGAGGAACCGTTGATCGACATGATCGCCGACATCTACGACCCGTATCGCAATGGTTAGAAAGACGACCACCCGCACGAGCGATACCACGCCGGACGGCGCGGCCCCGAAAGCGAAGAAGGCGAAACCCGTGCCCAAGACCACCGCCGATCCAGGCGATGCCGAAACGACCGCGCCCCCGGTGACGGCCATCGACATTCCCGCGATCCGCGATCCCGCGCAGCGTGCGCCGGTGCTGGTCGATGTCGGGCTGCGCGTCGACGAGACGGTCAAGGAACAGGCGGCGTTCGCGCTGGCGTCCGACCGGAGGCGCGCGTCGGGCAGTCTGCTGGCGGAGTTCGCCCATGCGACGCTGTCTTATGCCGACATGTCGCAGGCGCAGATCTTCCAGGATGTGTTCGCGCTGTTTTTCAACGGGACGAAGCGTGGCGGCTATTTCGTCGAGGTCGGGGCCGGCGACGGCAAGCTGATCTCGAACACCTACCTGCTCGAAAAGACGTTCGGCTGGTCGGGGCTGGTGGTGGAGGCGAGCCCGGCGTTCCTGCCGGCGCTGCAACGGCATCGCGATTGCCGCATCGCGACCGATTGCGTGCTGGGCGTTAGCGGACGGCAGGTCACGTTCCGCTGTACCGCGGAGCCGGAATTCTCCGCCATCTCGGACAGTTCCGACGACCTGCATCAGCCGCGCCGCGCGGAGGATTATACCGAGATCCACCTGACGACGATCTCGCTCAACGACCTTCTGCAGCGCGAGGGGTGCCCCACGACGATCGACTATCTGTCGCTGGACATCGAGGGTGTCGAGTTCGAGGTGCTGCAGACCTTCGACTTCACGCGGACGCGGATCAACTGCCTGACGGTCGAGCATAACTGGACCGACGAACGCGCGCAGATCCATGAGCTGCTGACGGGCGTGGGCTTCGTCCGGGTGTTCGAGCATTTTTCGCAGTGGGACGACTGGTACGTCCATCGCGATCTGCTCGGCGCGATCCCGGCTGCGCAGACGATGGTCGGGACGGGCAGCGCCGGTCCCGCCCCCGAACGTGCGCATGCGTTTCTGCGGTCGGCGATCGAGGCGGTCGCGCGCGGGGATCTCGACGTCGCGCAGGCGCTGTGCCTGCACGCCGTCGGCATCGATCCGCGCTTTTCGGCGGCGTTCCGCACGCTCGCCGAGATCGCGATGCAGTTGGGTCAGGACGACGTGGCGCTCGGCCATTGGCACGCGGCCGTCGCGGCGGACCCGACCGACTATTGGGCGCATATCGGGCTTGCCGAAGTGTTGGCGACGCGCGGCGAGCGAGGCGAGGCGATCGCAGTGTTGCAGTTTGCCACGACGTTGAAAGAAAATAGCAGCGAGGCCCGCGTGCTGCTCGATTTGTGGACGGCGAAGAACTAGGGTCGACGATGGTCGCAAGGCTGCGCGGTTCATGTCTGGGAATGCAAAAAAAAATGTTTTGGAGAAAGCGCAAGATCGCGCCCGGTCTGCCGAGCGTGTGCATTGTGACGCCCGTCTTTAATGGTGCGACGTATATCGACGACACGATTTATTCGGTGCTTTCGCAGGCCGGCGACTTTAATCTCCATTATCATGTGCAAGATGGCGGATCGACCGACGACACGATGAAGCGTGTCCGGCGTTGGATACAACGTGCGGCGCAGTTGCCGGAGCTGTGCGGCAAGCTGACCTTTACATGCGCGTCCGAGCCGGACGGCGGCATGTACGATGCTATCAACAAGGGGTTCGCGCGCGCGCTGCCGCCGGGCGACGATGTCGTGATGGGCTGGATCGCCGCGGACGACCGGATCGCGCCGGGTGCCTTCGCGACGATCATGAACATCCGCGCCGAATTTCCGCAGGTGCGCTTCATCGGCGGGCGTGTCGCGCTGCTCGATCACACCGGCAGCGTGACGCGGGTCGAGCCGCTGATGCCGTTTTCGCAACGCTGCATGGCGGCCGGGTTGTACGATGGGCGCACGATGCCGTTCATCATGCAGGAGGGCAGCTTCTGGTGCGCCGACGTCTGGCGCAAGATCGGCGGCCTCGACACGCGGTTCCGGCTGGCCGGCGACTGGGATTTGTGGCGGCGGATCGCGGCGTACGAACGCTATGTCTGCGCCGACAGCCTGCTGGGCTTCCACCGCCGGCGGCCGGGTCAGTTGTCCGAACAGATGGACCGCTATTACGCCGAGGTCGATCAGGCGCTCGACGCAGCCGACGCGCCGCCTTTGCCCGAAATCCTCGACGGGCTCGACGTGGCGGACGGCACGTTCGGGTCTGTCGCGCTGCTGCGCGCCGCGCGCGAGGCCGCGCATGCCGAGCATGAGATGCTCAAGGTCGATCCGGAGCAGTTTCGCGCCAGCGCGCATTCCGGCGTCATCGTCCGCTATCACATGCCCACCCGGCTGTGGGAGTGGATCGACGGGTTCGGTGCGATGGCCAGCGCGCCGGAGCTGGTGTCCGTGGCGGGCGCGACCGAGAGCCACACGATCCGGCCGATCTCCGGTTTCAAGACGGCGGAGGGGCCGTATGTCGAGTTCGCGCTGCCGGGCGGTATCCGGTGGATGAGCGGTCCGACGGCGAGCGGCGAAGTGCTGGTTCCGGAGGCGGGGCGCTATCGTCTTGTGGTACGCTGCCGTTCGTGGATCGCGGGGCAGGTCGTCACGTTCCTGGACAATGGCCGGCCGATTGGCACGGTCGCGGTGACGCCGTACAGCCACCGCCGCGACATCGAACTGTCGGTGGAGGCGGTGTTCAGCGACGGGCCGCACATCATCACCATCTCCGTCGACCAGCCGGTCACCGACAGCTACCTGCTCGTCATCGGTTGGGAATTGCGCCAGTTGCCGCCCACCGCGGGGCGTCATGTGGTGCCGGTCGCGGCGACGCCGATCCCGCTTGCCAGCCGGATTTCGGCGCCGGCCGGGCGGGACTGGCCAATGATCTCGATCGTGGTGCCGACGTTCAACCAGGGTCAGTTCATCGAGGATACGCTCAATTCGATCATCCGGCAGGGATATCCCAATTTGGAGCTGATCGTGGTCGACGGCGGGTCGACCGACGCGACGCCGCTGATCCTGCGCAGCTTCGCGCCGCACATCACGCACCTGATCGCCGAACCGGATCGCGGGCAAAGCGACGCGATCAACAAGGGTTTCCGCGCCGCGACCGGCGAAATTCTGAGCTGGCTGAACAGCGACGACCTGCTCGCCGACGGTGCGCTGCATGCTGTGGCGCATGCGTTCATCCATTCGGGTGCCGACATGGTCGCGGGCGTCTGCGACGTGTTCAACGAAGCCAATCGCACGACGCACCGGCATATGCCGTGCATCGTCGACGGGCCGCTGCCGCTGAAGGACCTGCTCGACATCGAGAACCACTGGATCCGCGGCCAGTTCTTCCATCAGCCGGAGGTGTTCTTTTCGCGCCGGATCTGGGAGCGGATCGGCGCGGCGGTCGACGAAGACCTGTTCTATTCGATGGATTACGACCTGTGGGTGCGGATGGCGCGCTACAACGCGACGATCAAGGTGATCGGCGCGACGGTGGCGCGGTACCGCATGCATCCGGCGCAGAAGACCAGCACGCCCGAGGCGTATCGCCCGGAACTGATCGCCCACGCCACCAAGTTGCGGCGCGAGGTCGGGCTGGCACCGATGCCGGCGCAGGGCGACGTGACTCACCGGCTGCGCATCGTGTTCTTCAACGACTATGGTTTCAAATATGGCGCGGGCACGGCGCACCGGCGGCTGGCGCTGGCATTGGCGGCGGCGGGGCATGACGTCGTCGCGGTCGCCTACGCCGATTTCGATCGCGAGAAGCCCGACATCGTCCTGAACGCAGACCAGGCGGCGGCCGGCATCCTGGCGCTCCGCCCCGACCTGGTGGTGATCGGCAACCTGCATTCGATCGCCGCCGATTATGATCTGCTCGGCGCGCTGCTGCCGTCGGGGGTGCCGACGATTTTCTACGCGCACGACCAGTGGATCGGCACGGGGCGCTGCGCCTATCCCGGCGACTGCACGCAATATCGGGCGCGGTGTACGGCGACATGCCCGACGGCCGGGTCCTACCCGAAGCTCGACCGCGACAGGGTTGCGCCGGCCTATGACCGCAAGCGCGCCATGCTGGCCCCGAAACCGGGCCAGCATCTCGCGGTGCTGACCAACAGCCGGTACATGCAGGATTTCCTGACCGACGCGATCGCCGAGCCGGGCCGCCCGCCGATCCATGTCGCGCCGATCGGCCTGGACACCGACATCTTCAAGATGGGCAGCCGGTGGCATGCGCGCGCCTTGCTGGACCTGCCGCAGGACCGGTTCATCGTCATCACCGCCGCGGCCAGCCTGGCCGACGAGCGCAAGGGATTGCGCCTGCTGCTCGACGCGTTGGAGCGTCTGGACCGGCCGGAGGAGATCCTGCTGCTCATCGTGGGTTTCGGCGAGCCGATCGTCGACACGCCCTTCGAGGTGCGCCGCGCCGGCTATGTCACGAGCGAGGAGCTCGTCGCGCTGCATTATCAGGCGGCCGACATCCTGGCGGGACCGAGCCTGGCCGAGGCGTTCGGCCAGGTCTACATCGAGGCGGGGGCGTGCGGCATCCCGTCGGTGGCACTCGACGTGGGCGGGGTCTGCGACGCGGTCCTCGACGGCGAAACGGGTATTCTGGTGCAGGAGGCCAGCGCGACCGCGCTGGGGGCCGCGATCGTCGAGCTGCGATCCGATCCGGGTCGGCGCCGGCGGATGGGGGCGCAGGCGCGGCTCCATGCGGTCAACATGTTCAGCCTGGAAGCCAGTGCTGCGAAGCTGACCGCGATCCTGGTCAACGAACCCGCGCTCGGCCTGAACCTGTCGCCGTGCGTTTCGCTGGCGGCCGATCCGCCCAAGACGCTGACGATGCAGTATCTGATCAAGTCGCAGCGCGGCGCGCCGGTCACCACGCCGGCCGGATGGCTGGCGATCCGCAACATCAACGAGGAACATGCCACCGCGGACTTGGCGCATCTGCCGGAGCGGTTCTGGTGGGCGAGCTGGCCGGCATGCCGGTTCCTGGTCCGCGCCGCGCAATATGGCGCGCATACGCTGCAGCTGAAGCTGCGCAGCGACCTGCAGGGGCAGGCGCTGTCGTTCCTCGTCAATTTCGGCCCGGCGATCACGGTCAACCTGCCGCCCGCCAGTTTCCAGTCGTCCCGCGTCATCGACGTTCCGGTGATGCTGTCGAAGGGCGACAACCTGATCGACATGCGGTTCGCGGTCGGACGCGACGAATCCCCGGACAATCCGCGCGACCTGACGATGCTGGTCGAGGAGATCAACATCTGGCCGGCGATGCCCGACCAGCGGACCGGGCCGCGCGACGGCACGTGCGAGGTGGTGGCGGGCTTCGATCCCGAGGAGGGGCCGTATCCCGACATCGGGCTGCCCGATTGTTTCCACTGGGCGGTCGGCGACCGTGCGACGTTGCAGGTCTTCTGCGGCTACACCGGCCCGCGGGTGTGGGAATTCACGATCCGCAACCCGCATCCGGGGCAGCGCATGACGATCCGGATCGACGACGAGCCGGTCGGTTCCTGGTTCATGGCCGAAGGGTCGATGAGCGAGAACATGGTGATCCGTTGCACGTCGACGCAGGCGATCGGTTTCCACACGGTAACGATCGAGACCGAGCGGCAGCTGGAGTCGACGACGGATCCGCGCCGGCTCGCCTTCATCTTCGTCGGGTTGCGGCTGCGGCCGCCGGGCGACGACACCGTACCCATCGACGACGGTATCCGCTGGGACCTGAGTTCCGGCGTCGGGGCGGAGGAACCGCCGAGCCGGGACCAGGACATCGATCGTCCGTTCCGCTGGGTCCTGGCCCCGACCGCGGGTATCGTGGTCGAGCGCAACAAGACCGGACAGGGGCGGTTGCGGCTGGAGTATCGCACGCCCTGCACGCAGCAGAGCGCGCTGGTCCGCGTGAACGGTCGGCCGTCGGGCCGGGTCATGTTCGACGATGCACCGTTCAGCCAATCGGGTGTGGTCGAACATTCGTTGCAGCTGGAGCAGGGCCATAACTTCGTCGAACTGGAATTCGGCGAGCGGTGGACCACGCCCGGCGGAGGCAGGGACCTGTACCTGCTGATCCATGACCTGTCGGTCGAGCAGGATGCTGGCCCGGTATCGGACCCGAGCCTGTCGATGATCGACGTGCTGGCGAAGGCGCCGCCATGGGAGGTGGGCTTCGGCTTTTCGATCCTGGAGCATCCGGTGCCGAGCCTGGGGATCCACCGGCCGTTCCGCTGGGCGATCGACGGCGACAGCCAGATCCGCCTGACCCAATCGACGTCGCGGCTGAAACTCCAGGTCCGCAACAGCATCGCGGACCAGGAACTCCAGATCTTCACGGCCAGCGGAGCGCTGGTGGCGACCGCCGCGCTGCATGACGATATCCTGATGCTTCAGGAGGTCGACGTGCAGCTTCCCGATGCGGAGACGCAGACGCTGTCGGTCCGGCCGAAATTCGTGGCGCCGGGCTCTGCGGACGATCCGCGCCGGCTGGTCTACCTGCTGGAGGATGTGGTGATCGACGCGGCCTGACGGTGTGGGGCGCGTGCGAAGGCGGGTGTTCGACATAGCGGGCAACCGTGCGCGTGGTGACCGGCGGCCGGCCAGACTGCTAGACGTGTTCGGCAAGCTGGCCTATGCGGATGAGGCGAACTAGAGGTGCCACGCTTGTCGTCAGATCAGAAATCCGGCTCGCATGTGCGGCCCGAGTACATCGTGTTGCGGAATGAATCGATACGGGCGCTTGTTGCCGGGCGCGATATCACCGATGTGCAGGATCAGACAGTCGCGAGCGACAATGTCGATGAAGTTCGCGATCGTGGCGCAGCTTTGCTGTCGTTCCGCCTGTTGCAGGATATCGTGGATTATCGCGCCGTAGTTCGCGAATGGCACGCGCGACTTCGGGTCGGCGACTATCTGATCATCGCCGTTCCGCATTTCTTTCTATACAATCGCCAGCTGGCGCTTCCGTCGAAGTGGCTGCCTGCGCAACGCCGGCTCTACTCGCCGGGGTCCCTCCTCACGGAGATCGAGGAGGCGCTGGCGCCCGACAGCTACCGGGTGCGCTGGCTGGGCGACCTCGACGATGGCTATGATCATGACCTGCCGCCCGGCGTCGAGCCGCAGGGCGCAAGCGACATCGCGGTGGTGATCGAGCGGACGCAGGCCTCGGCAGGGCTGCTGCCCGACCCGCCCGTCCGCGCGGCGTGGGAAATGCCGCAGAAGGCACGCGTTCACTTCGACACGGAGCGGACCCGCATCGAGCGGGAGGTGCGCTCCTCACCCAAGCGCATCCTGATCATGAAACTGGACCATCTTGGCGACCTGATCATGGGGATACCGGCGCTCGAACTGGCGCGCCGATATTTCAGCGACGCGCGGATCGACCTCGTCGTGGGGTCCTGGAACAAGGACATGGCAGCCGAGCTGGGGGTGGCCGATCGGATCATCGCGTTCGACGCGTTCCCGCGCAACAGCACCGAGGAGGAGCCAAATGTCGAGGCGACGCTGGGCCTGTTCCGCGCGAGCATCACCGACCAGTATGACCTGGCGATCGACCTGCGTGCCGATATCGATACGCGTGTGCTGCTCCGCGCGGTGAAGGCGTCGATCAAGGCCGGGATCGGGACGCGGGGGCGTTTCCCCTTTCTGGACATCGCACTGCCGCTCGACAGCACCCGCAACGAAGCCGAACGTGCGCGTGACGACACGATCGGTCAGCATGGCTTCGCGCATCAGGGCAGCGCGCGGCGCACCCATTTCGGGCTGCATTCCGACAAGGAAACGGTCGAGCGCGACTGTGCGATCCTGTGGGGTCCCTACATCGTGCTCGAGCCGGGCGACTATGTCTTCGACTTCTACCTCGATCTGGAGGACGAGCGCGGCGACGGCCTGCTCCATCTCGACGTCGCGCTGAACAACGGCCGGCGGGTGGCCGAGATGTTCGTCTCCGGCCCCGGGAATTTCCACCTGCGCTTTCGGGTCGATGAGCCCGGGACGACGTTCGAGGCACGCATCTTCACGGTGGACGATCACCCGAGCATCAGTTTCAGCTTTTACGGCGGCCGACTGATCAAGCAGGCACCCGGCAATGTGCTCCATCAGAGCGAATACGCCGCGCTGCTCATCGAATTCGTCAAGATGCGCGTCCAGGATTTCGGCGCGATGCAAGATGTCCTGCCCGGATGAACGATATCATCGTCGCCCCTTTTTCCAACAGCGCAATCCGCGACTGGCCGGCGGCGCATTACGCGAAACTGATCGGCATGCTGCTCGACGAACCCGAGGTCACCGGCATGATCCACGTGATCGGGACGCCGAACCAGCGGCTCGCCGCCTGTGAGATCGTCCGTTTCCATTCGCCGGAACGCGTCATCAACGCCTGTGGGCGACTGACCTGGCCAGCCGTGCTGGTCGCGCTGCGCTCGGCGGCCTGTGTGATCGGTAACAATTCCGGCATCGCCCATGTGTCGGGCTATTACGGCACGCCGACGGTTTGCGTCTTCGGAGGATCGCATTCCCGGACGGAATGGCGGCCGCGGGGTCGCAGCGTCGTGGTGCTGTCCCGCACGATCAGCTGTTCGCCCTGCCAGCTGGACCACGGCCACGCCAGTCCATACGGCAAGGCGTGTCTGTGGGACATCGACCCCGGCCAGGTCCGCGATGCCGTGCTGCTCGCGACGAGACGGATGGCCGCGACGCAGCATCAAGAGCAGGAGATCGGGGCATGATCCTTCATTTCGGACGCGGGGACCTTGTCCGCGGCATGCAGGAGGACATGGCGGACCTCAAGCAGCAGCTCGCCGCATTGGCGACACAGGTCGCTGCACTGTCCGCTCAGCTGTCCGTCGAGGCCGAGCGCACGGCATCGGCCGAAGCGGAGCTTGAGCAGCTTCGCGGACGGCTCGACGGGGCGGTGCATGCCGCCGCGGAGCAGGACGCGGCGGTCGGGGCGCAGCGGCACGACGTCGAACGGCTTGCCGAGCGGATGGACAAGCAGGACGAAGCGATGGCGCAGGGCCGCGCCGCGATCGCGCGCGTCGAAAAGCAGGCGGCGGTCGATCTCGACGAGATTCGACGCCTGAACACCGCGACCACCGCGACGCTTCTGCGGCGGCGGGCCGAGCTTTCGTCGAACTGATCCTGCGCGTGCGACACCGACGGATCGGATCGCCAGGATCCGTGGCGGGCATTTGAAATCCATAGCGGAATCGGTCAAGGGATCATGGTGCTTGCCGCACCTGGCCGACCCTGGCCGACCGAGGGGCGGCGATTTTGCTTGAGGGGCCTGGACTTTGTCGATGACACGCTGGTTGAAGCGGGGTTCTGCTGACGCACCCGCGCAGATATTCGTCCGGCATGCGCAAGTGGCGTGCGCGGAAAAGCGTTTCCGGGACGCGGCCGCCCTGTTCGTCGAGGCCCTGAAAATCAAGCCGTCGAACGGCCCGCTGCATGTGCAGGCCGGCCACATGTTCAAGGAAGCCGGCGATCTCGTGCAGGCCGAACGGCATTATGACGCGGCGCGGGCATTGATGCCCGGCGATGCCGATCTGGCGCTTCAGCTCGGCCATTTCTACAAGACGGCGGGTCGGCTGGGGGCTGCGGTGGACAGCTACCAGCGCGCGCTGTCGATCGAGCCCGGTCTGGGTGCGGCGGAGCAGGAGCTGGCCAACATGCGCCGGGCCGGCCTGGGCACGCTGAACGAGCCCGGCGCCTATCGCGCACCGACCGTGGACCCGTTTCGCGGGGAGGACGCGCGTCACCCCTTCGATCCCGAAGTCGCCCGCAGTTTCGCGACCATGGCGCCGGCGCAGCTGCCGCGACCATTTCGCGAGATGGTGCGCCGTAGCGAGCCGTCGCAGAACCTCATCCAGTTCGGTGTTCGGCTCAATACCTATTGGGGGCTGCTGCGCGTTGCGCGGGGCATTGAGGTCGTGCGCGGCTTCTGCATCAGCACCGAGCCGCTGACCGAGGTTGTCGCCTTCGTCAACGGCCTGCCCGTCCACAGGGGGCCGATGAAGGGGCCGTACGACCTGGAGTACGAGCCCGACCGCGGGCGCATCCACAAATATGTGTTCAATATCTGGATCGATTTTTCGGCGTTCGTGCCGGGTCACTATGACCTCGAGCTGCGGTTCCTCGACAGCATGATGGAATGGCGGACGCTTGGTGAGCCCTTCGTCGTCGAGGCGCCGCTTCGCGAGGAGGATCACCCGGAGTCCGATGCGATCGTCAACCTGCCGCCCGGCGACGGAACGCTGGAGGAGCGGATCGCCGCGCGACCCAGCGCGATCCACGAGGCGGTGCGTCCCAACATGCTGCCCGAGATCGGCAGCATCCTGGTCATGCGGGTCGATCAGCTCGGCGACATGGTCGCGTCCATTCCCGGCATCCTGCGGCTGCGGGAGCTGTTCCCGACCGCCAAGCTGGTCGGCGCAGTGGGGCCCGCGAACGTCGATCTGGCTCGTTCGCTCAACGTGTTCGACGACCTGGTCGTGGTCGATTTCCGCGAGAGCATGGAATTGCGCACCCGCGTGTTGTCCTGGGAAGCGCAGGAGCGGCTGCGCGAACAGCTTGCTCCCTTCAAGTTCGATATCGCGATCGATCTGTCGCAGAGCCTGATGTCCCGGTCGCTGCTCGCCCTGTCGGGTGCGCCGTTCACCTATGGCTTCAAGGATCCGAACTGGCCGCGATTGTCGGCGGCGGTCGACGATGCGTTCTACGATCCCAAGAACCGGCGGGAAAGCGCCAGCCATTCGACGCGCATCGTGACGATGATCGATCGACTGGCCGCGTTGTTGAAGACCAGCGCGAAGGTCATCAAGCGGACCGATCTCGACCGCGCGCGGCTGGAGCAGTTCGGCATTGGTGCGGACGAGCGTTACGCCGTGCTCCATACGGGCGCGCGAATCATCTTCAGCCGCTGGCCGCATTATTCGAAGCTGGCGGAACGCCTGCACCGCGACACCGATCTGAAGATCCTGCTGTTCACCGATCGGGCCAAGCTGCTCGACGAATTGCCGGAGGATATTCGCGGGTCGGACCGGTTCATCGTGATCGACCGGCAACTGCCGTTCGACGATTTCGACGCGGTGCTGGGATTCGCAAGCGTGTATGTCGGGAACGACTCCGGGCCCAAGCATCTCGCATCGCTGCGCGGCGTGCCCGTGGTCAGCATCCATTCCGCGCGCATCAACTGGAGCGAGTGGGGCCAGGAGCATACGGGCGTGGTGATCACCCGGAAGCTGCCCTGTGCCGGCTGCTCGATCTATCACGACGTCGATGATTGCGGGAAGGACTTCACCTGCATCACGGCCATCACGCTGGACGACGTTTACGGCGCGGTGCGACGCTATGTCTGATCCCGACGATATCAGCATGGACCTGATCTGGCGGGAAGCGCTGCGCAGCGCCGGTCCCGTCGTGCCGGATGCCTTCGATCTGCTCGACTGGGCGACGCGGCTCGGCGAGCATGGCGGGGTCCTGCGTGACTGCGCCAGCCTGATCCAGGGTTTTCCGGCGGCGTCCGCGCGCCCAGTGAGCGTTGCGTGGACCGTCGACGTGGCGCGGGCCAGTTTGCTGGAGCTTGCCCGCGGACGGACGCTTTCGCTGCGCGAGCGGTCCGAACCGACATTCTCGGGACGGCCGGACTCACCGATGGGAATCGGACCCGGCATCCCCGCGCGGACCCCTCCCGCCGACCCGGCAGAACTGGCAGCCCGGCTGGTGCGGCTGCTCGGAAGCGCGGAACCGGACGCGCCGGCCCTGGCGGACGCCGTGGAGGATGCGCTCGAGCTTGCCCGCCGCCTGCCGATGCTGGACTATCGGCGCTCTGCGGATGCGTCTCCGCGACGCCTGGCCGCGGTGATCGCAACGGCGGCCTTGGCCGATTTCGCCTCGGATGTCCGCGATCTGGCGCTCCCGCCATTCGGGTCACCGGAACTGTTATGGCAAAGCGCGCGGCTCGATCGGCATGGGCTTGGCCCCTGGTTCCGCAACGTCCCCAACATCATTCGTGACAGCAACGACCTGTTCGATCTGGCACGCATGGCAGCGGTCGACGGCGACGAGGACAGCTGGTCCGCCTGGGTCGGATTGCTCTCCCGCCGGCTGCCGAAATGGCTGTTTCTGCACGTGGCCGACGACCTGGCGGATCACGGCAAGACCGCGGCGCTGGACGCCATGGTCGTCCGCGCGCTGGCCCGGCGGCCCGCCACGATCGAGCTGGCCACGATCTTTTACCTGCGCGACGCGGCACTTGATATCGGGGCGTATGACATCGCCGCGCGTGCGCAAGCCGCAACGGTCGCGTTGCGCCCCGGTGATATCCTTGAGCTGGAGATCCTCGGGACGATCCACGCGCAAAATGGCGATTTTGTGCAGGCGCGTGCCATCCTGTTGCAGGCGCAGGCGCTGGCGCCATTGCATACGGGTATCCAGGCACGTCTGGAAACGCTCGGCTCGCCGGCCTTTGCGCCCTTCCGGATCGCACGAGGCTTCGGATCGCCGGACGACCGGTACGAGACCCGCCTCGGCTTGCGGGGGGCCTTGCCCGACTATCCACGGATGGTCGGTCAGCAGATTGCGGCAGTCGAGGTTTAGCACGACGGCTTGGTTGCGCTTGTAACGAGCATGCTGCACCTACCACCTGATATCGACGGAGAGGCCCGAGCATTGATTAACGACAGTATGAGCGAGAGCACCACGTTGCACGGCGAGCCCGCCCGGGTGACCGAGATCGGTTCGGCAGGCCATGTGGTCTTCGGTCCGTACCGGCAGCTGACCCACGGCGTTTATCAGGTCGACTTCACGATCGCGCTGCCGGATGGCGGCACGCAAGCCGACATGATCTGCGCAACGTTGGATATCAGCGCCGACTACGGCAATCGTACCATCGTCGAGCGGCAGATCCGCACAAGCGAGCTGTCGACGGAACCGACGACGTTCACGTTGCTGTTCGTGCTGCGGTCGATCCATGTCATCGAATATCGCGTCCATACCAACGGGACCACGAAGCTGATCGTCGGATCCGATCCGGTGTTCACGCGCGTGTCGGGCGTCCTGGACGAGCCGGTGTCGGATGCGCTGCTGCGCGGCCGGGATGCGTCGGCGCTTGCGGCGGACACGCGCCGCATTCTGAGCCATCTGTCACCGGAGCGCCTGCTCGACCACCGCAAGGTGCGCCTGGGGAACGAGGCGGACGGTGGTTATGTTTGCATCGATGATTTCGACGGGATCGACACGGCGCTGTCGTTCGGGATCAACGACGACATCAGCTGGGACCTCGACGCCGCGGATCGCGGTTTGAAGATCCTGCAGTTCGACCACACCGTTTCCGACCCGGCGCCGGACGATCCGCGCATGGTGTTCGAGGCCCGGCGGGTCGGCGAAGGCGGCGTGTCGCTTGCCGACCTGATCCGCCAGAACGACCGCGGGCATGTGAAGCCGAACATCATCCTGAAGATGGACATCGAGCAGTCCGAGTGGGCCGTCATCGACGATACCCCCGTCGAGCTCCTGTCGCGGCTGGCCTGGATCGTGTGCGAGATGCACCATTTCCAGGCACTGGCGGATCCGGGCAGCCGCGATCTGTTCGACCGTTGCCTGACCAAGCTGGGCTCCGTGTTCGCGACGGTGCATGTGCATGCCAATGTCTGGGGCGGGATTTCCAGCTTGGCGAACGTGATCTTCCCGGACGTGATGGAGGTCAGCTTCGCCAATCGCGCGGTCTATTGGACCGGCACGAGCGACGAGGTTTTCCCGACCGTGCTCGATCGATCCTGCGATCCGGAGCAGCCCGACTTCTTCCTCGGCGCGTTTCGTTTCTGACACCGACTTAGGCGGGTGAAGCGGTCCGGCCGGTCGAGCTCACGCTCGACCGGGCGTGCCGTCGCTTGCCGCCGCTGCGGCCGTTCGGGGCTGTTCCTGAAACCCCGGGGTTGGCCTTATGCGGCCGCGGCGGACTTCGCCTCCGGGCAGTAGCGGTCGAGGAAGGTCTGGTGGTGGGGGAGCTTGCTGACCGTGGCGGCGACCTGGGCGCTGATCGAGGCGAGGATCTGTTGCAGTTCGCCGGGGGGCATCAGGCGGGCGACTGGGTGGTGCTGGACGGGTTCGAGCCGCTGGCCGAACATGACTTGCGTCCAGGAGGCGACGCGGAACAGGTCGTGGCTCGCCTGATAGACGTTGGCGCTTTCGCGGAACAGGTCGATCCGTTCGGCAAGGCTGTCGGGGATGCGCATCTCCCGGCGTTCGCGCCAGAAGGGCTCGTCGCGCTCGTTCAGGTGATAATGCAGGATGATGAAGTCGCGGACGCTTTCGATCTCCGTCCGCGACTGTTCGTTGAAGCGCGCGATGGCGGCTTCGCTTATCTTGCCGCCGGGGTAGAGCTGCAGGAAGCGGATCAGCGCGATCATGATGAGGTGGATGCTGGTCGATTCGAGCGGCTCGACGAAGCCGCCGGCCAGGCTGAGCGCAATGCAGTTGCGGTGCCACGCTTCCTTGCGCCGGCCGGTGCGGTAGCGGATGAGGCGCGGTTCGATCAGCTTGCGGCCCTCGACCTGCGACAACAGGCGGTCACGGGCGGCATCGTCGTCGAGATAGGCCGAGCAGTAGACCAGGCCGTTGCCGACGCGGTGCTGGAGCGGGATCTTCCAACGCCAGCCGCAGTCGTGCGCGATGGCGCGGGTGTAGGGCACGGCCGGCCCGGTCGAGGCGGTCTGCATCGCTACCGCGCGATCGGTCGGCAGCCAGTGCGCCCAGTCCTCGTATCCGATGCCGAGCGTCTCATCGATCAACATGGCACGGAAGCCGGTGCAGTCGAAGAAGATGTCGCCTTCGATCCGCGTGCCGTTCTCCATGACGATCGCGGCGATGTCGCCACCCTCGCCGTCGCGCTCGATCCGGCCGATGCGGCCCTCGACGCGGGTCAGGCCGTCCTGCTCGCACCGCTGGCGCAGGAAGCGGGCGTAGCGGCCGGCGTCGAAATGATAGGCGTAGCTAAGCGGCGCGTCCGGGCCGGTGGCGAAGCGGTGCGCGGCGGCGGCCTGATGTTCTGGGCAATAGTCGCCGAGCGGGCCGGCGACGCCCTGCGCGCGCGCCTCCAGCCAGAAATGCTGGAACTCGCTCATCCAGGTCGATTTGCCGACGTCGCCGAACGAGTGGATGTAGCGATCGCCGTCGCGCGCCCAGTTTTCGAACGAGATGCCGAGTTTGAAGCTGGCCCCGGTCGCGGCCATGAACTCCTGTTCGTCGACGCCGATCAGCGTGTGGAACGCGCGGATCGTGGGGATCGTCGATTCGCCGACGCCGATGGTACCGATCTCCTCCGACTCCACCAGCGTGATGTCGGCGAGCTGGCCGAGTTGTCGCGTCAGGATCGCGGCGGCGAGCCATCCGGCGGTGCCGCCGCCGGCGATGACGATACGGGTGGGGCGCGGTGTGTCGGTCATCGATTGATCCGTTGCAGGAGCTTGGCACGCAGGCGGCGGGCCGACAGCGTATCGAGCGGGGCTAGGTCGCCGCGTGCCGCCTCGGGCAGGTGCGCGGCGGGGCGATCGGCGGGGCCGAAGACATAATAGTCGAACATCGCGCGCCACGCGGCCTTCTCCGCCGCCGGACGGTCGCGCAGGCTGAGCAGGCCGTGGAGCAGCGTGTTCATCGGCGTGTCCATGAAGCCGGGCGCGTCGTTCCACCAATAGTTGATCATCATGTTGAAGCCGGACAGCGCCTCGACATGATGCCACCAGAGCGCGGGGTAGACGACCGCATCGCCAGGGCCGAGTTCGGCCACCTGCGCGGTCTCGATCGCCTTCGCGAAGTCGGGGAAGCGCGCGAGATCGGGCGCGCGGAAGTCGACGAGCGACACGACCTGGCCGCCGGGGGTGGGCTCGAGCGGGCCGGGGTAGAGGTTGGCGACCTGGTCGGGCGGGAACAGCGTGAAACGGCGCGTGCCGGCGACGACGCAGGCGATGTTGTTCGACATGTCGTGATGCGCGGACGCGGTGGTGCGGTTGCCGATCCAGATGCTGGTCAGGGCGCGGTCGAACGCCGCCCCGGGCAGCGGGTTCTGTGCGGCGAGGCCGGGGAAATAGAGATCGAGATCGGTCGAGCCGACGTAGAAGGAGGGGGCGTCCGGGTCGTCCAGATGGGCCAGGATGCGGTGGAGATAGTCGTCGAGCCGGACGCGTTCGGCGTCGAAGTTCAGCCGGCTCAGGTCGTTGGTGTAGCCGTAGCGGCCGGCGATGGCTGGGGCGGCGGTGTAGCCCGCGCCGGGGCGGCCGCTGTAGAAGGGGAGGAGATAGTCGACCGCGGCCTGCGGACTTTGGCGGCCGGCGGCGACCAGCGGCCAGTCGGCGGCGAGGCCGCGGATGATGACCGGCTCGTTCGCGGCGACCAGCGCGCGGTAGTCGGGCGGTGTCGCGCCGGCGTCGATCTCCCGCACACGGCGGTCCGTGATCGGCAGCGAGGCGGCCCCGGCGGTCATGCGGTGGCGGCCTGCCGGTTCTTGAGGTCGATCAGCTGCTGCATCGTGCCGAGCGAGGAGGCCGCCATGATCGCGGCGCGCAGGAGACCGCGGCGGTGGAGGTCGGTCAGCGTGTCGCCCGAGAGTGCGGCGAGCGCCTCCTGATCGATGACCATCAGATCGGGCAGTTCGTAGCCCTGCTCATCGTTGATCGCGATCTGCAGGCTGATCGGCTGGAGCAGGCCGGCATCCTCCAGCGCGGCGTAGATTTCGGGGGCGCTTTCCATGCCTTCGTAGATGACGCGCAGGACGCCCGCCATGTGATCGAGCAGCGGCGCGTTGCCGCCCTGTTCGAGGAACAGCGGCAGGCCGCCGTCGCCGCCGACGCGGGGGTCGTCCATGTCGACATGGATCATTGGTTCGCCGGGCGTGTCGGTACCCGGAGCCGGGCGGGCGACGCCGATCGAGAAGGGGCCGCGGCGCTGGATCGCGGGGACATAGGCGCTGGTCCAGCGATCGCCGGACAGGAACAGGTTTTCATCGCGGTCGAGGCCGAGCAAGACGAATGCCTGCACCCCGGCGTCGCCGCGGCGGAACACGATAGGGAAGGAGCGTTGTGCCTCTTCGAACTCGGACGGGAAGATCGGCATCTGGTTGACGCTGTCGCCATATTCGGCGCCAGCGCGGATCGCGACGTGCAGGTCGGCATGGTCGATATTGTTGACGAGAACCGGGTTCATGGCGTGCGCGCATCCTCTGTCGGCAGCGTTCGTCTGTGGGCCGCGCCGGTCGTTGGCAGTCTAGGCCTCCGCCGCGGGGCTGGAAAGAGAAAGGCCGCTGCGAACAGCGGCCTTTCCTTTACTTCCGGCGTCGGGCCACCGCTTCAGAAGCGGTAGCGACCACCGATCAGGATGCGCGGACGCAGTTCCTGAGCGAAGACGAGGTTCTCCTTGGTCCGGGCGTAGGTCCGAACGCTCTCGCTGGTCAGGTTGATGCCTTCGAGCGACACGGCGAACCTGTCGTTGATGTCGTAGCTGATGTTCGCATCGAGCGTCCCGAACGCGGCCGTAAAGGTCGGGTTGCGACCGTCACCTGCGTTGGTGCCGCTCAGATACTTGGCACGCCAGTTGTACGAGACCCGCGCGGACAGGCCGTTCTTGTCGTAGATCGCCGTGGCGTTTGCGCTGTCGCCAAGGCCGGTCAACGCGAAGATGTTGACGGTCGGATCGGCGTACGGGTCAACGTTCACGTTGCCGCTGACCTTCGTGTAGGACAGTGCGTAACCGAAGCCGGTGTTGCCGAAGAAGTTGGTCCACGCCATTTCGAAACCGTGGATTTTGCCCTCGCGGTTGTTGATCGGCTGCGACACCGCGAAGTTGAACAGCGGATCCTGATCGTTGGCAATGACATCCACCCCGGTCAGCGTCGCGTCGACGAACGCCTGGTTCAAGACGCCACCGTTCGAATTGGCGAGGAACGTTGCGTTCGCCGCAGCGACGTTGCCGCCATTCTGCGCCAGCAAGGCGGTGTAGGAGAACAGGTTCACGTCGGTCAGCGCAAAATTGGTCGCCGCAAGCTGTGCCCGAGCGATGCCGGACCGTGAGCCGGCCGCAGTCGAGGTCGGATCGCGCAACCCAAACAGAGTCTGGTTGACGATGCCCGTACCGATGAAGTTCTTCACGCGCTTGTCGAAGAAGCCCACCGAAACGAAACTCGACGGCTTGTAGTACCATTCCACGGACACGTCGAAGTTGTCGGAGACCAGCGGCTGCAGGTTCGGGTTCTGCGAGTTGCCGGTTGCGGTACCGCCAAGCCCGGTCGGGCGTGGCGGCGCAAGGGCGGTCGCGGATGCGAACAGGTTGCCGTAGTCGGGGCGGGCCAGCGTCTTGCTGAACGAGGCGCGTGCCTTGACGTTCTGGACGACTTCGATGTTGAAATCGACCGCCGGGAGCAGGTTGCTGTACTTGCCGCGGCCGCTGACCGGGACGGTGTCCGGATTGGCGAACTGAACCAGGAAGTCGTTGTCCCCCTGCCAGATGATCGCGGTCGGGACCGACTGGAGCGACGAAGAGCGGACCCGCGTCTGTTCGTAGCGAGCGCCCATCAGCAGGTTGGCGCGACGACCGGCAATTTCGCCGTTCCAGGTCAGCTGACCGAACACGGCCCAGGTCTTCTCGCCGACGGTGTCGTCCGCATTGCCGGAACCGGTGATCGCATTCCCAAGGCCCGCATAATAAGGCGACAAGACATTCAGGATGTCGATGGCGTTACCACGGAACGCGGTCAAGCTGGATCCGGACGAGTTCGGGTCGAACTTGTTGAACTTGCAGGTCAGGCAGTAGGTCTGGACCAGATCAGGGACCAGCCGGTTTACGACATCGGCATCGGTAGCGCCCCAGTTGCCCAGCGTCTGCTGCGTCTGGGCACTGGTCGAGCGCATTTTGGTATCGAGATAGTTGCCGCCGAAGTCGAAGCGGCTGCCCTCACCCAGATCCCAGCCGAGCTGCGCGCGACCTTCGTTGATGCGCTGGCGCTGTTGTGCCGTGACCGTGCGGGCGATCTGTGAACCCAGATCACCCAGATCCAGAACACCGTTGTTGTTGCCGTTGACGTTATCAAGGATCGTGTTCGCCTGCTGCGGGAAGCCGGTCGTGAAGTCGACCGACTGCGACGCGATCACGTTTGCCGCGAGCGAGGTGAGCGTGGCCGAAGTGCCATTGGGGTTGTCCGGCGTCGACTTCGATGTCGAGTGATGGCCGTCGAGGGTCAGTGTGAGGTTGTCGGCAAACTCCCACTTCGCGTTCGCGCCGAAGGACTTCAGCTGCGTCTTGGTGGCAAATGACTGCTGCTCGAAGCCGCCGTCCTTGGTCGGATTCTCGTTCTCCTGGATGATGAGCGCGCTGGCGAACGGCTTGCCGGTGTCGAACGTGACCTGGTTGAACGGACGGTTGAACCAGTTGGTCTGCTCCGCGCGCTGCTCGCTCAGTTTGTTCTGCGCGAACAGGCCGTCAACCGTGAATTCGAGGCGATCGGACGGCTTGAACTGGAGGACGCCCTGCGCATTGATGCGCTCACGACGGTTTTCCGAAAATGCGTAGCGGCTGTCGTTCGGGATCAGCACGTAGGGCGTGTCGGCACCCGGACGGTTGGTGATCTGCGTCGTCGGGGTGACGTAGGTGCCGCTGTTGAAGAAGGTGTCGGTCGGAACGACGTTCCAGTAGTTCGGGGTCGAGCTGACCGAGGTCGAACGACGCAGCTGGTAGCTGCCGAACAGCGAGGCGCCGAACGTCTGGTCCGGGTTGGACCAGCTCAGCACGCCCGAGGTTTCCGGCGTGACGCGGCGCTTCTTGCCCTCGGCGTCTTCGACCGAGAGGTCGTACAGCGCCTTGGCGCCGATCGAGCCGTTGAAGCCGCTTTCCTTCGAATCGAGCGGCTTGCGGGTGATGATGTTGATCGTGGCGCCGATGCCGCCCGACGGAATGCTTGACCGGCCGGTCTTGTAGACCTCCAGCGTGCTGACGCCTTCCGATGCGAGGTTCTGGAAGTCGAACGAACGGCCGGTGCCGCGCGCGAACGCATTGCCGCCGCTGGTGTCGACGTTGGACGCCGGGAGCTGGCGACCGTTGACGGTGACGAGGTTGAAGCCGCCGGAGAAGCCGCGGACCGCGACCTGCGAACCTTCGCCGTTGACGCGGTTGATCGACACGCCGGTGATGCGCTGGAGCGATTCGGCCAGGTTGGTGTCGGGGAACTTGCCGATGTCTTCGGCCGAGATGGCATCGACGACGCCGGCGGAGTTACGCTTGATGTCGATCGCGCGGTTCAGCGAGGCGCGGACACCGGTGATGACGATTTCGTCACCCGCCGTGCCGGCATCGGCCGGCGTGTTGACCTGTGCAACGGCCGGCGCTGCTTCGGCACCGGGCTGAGCATTGGTCGCCGGCGCGTTCTGGTCGATTCCGCCGGGCTGTGCCAGCGCGGGCATCGCGATGCCCATGGCGATCGCGCCGACCGACGTCGAGCGAACAAGCAAATTCAAGAACTTAGGACCCCGCATAACCCCTCCCGTTACGGCTCGTCGCCGCTTTTGTCATACTTAACATCGCCGATTATTTTCGGCGTTACGTCGGACCTGCTACCACGCCGGTAAGCGTTGTCAATTACGCTATGTCGTCTTTGTGATGATGTGTGCAGTTAGAAACACACACAAAGCGGTAGCGGTAACCTTGTCGCTGGGACGGATAGGCAGGCGCAGCTGTTCAATGAGACGAAATGTCATACTGACGAACTATGAGGCGCGGAGGGGCAACATGTTCGGGGGACATGAAAAAGCCCCCTGACAACCATCCAAGGGAGGTCGCCGGGGGGCTTCGTTGTTCGATATTAGAAGTATTAATCTAGTTTAGTTTGAAACCTCAGCCGGCTCTGAACTGATACAGTTAACATTCCAGGTCCGACGGGGGCCGCGGATGCGACCCCCCCGATGTGGCTCAGCGGTGCAGGTCGAAGCGGTCGGCTTCCATCACCTTGACCCAGGCGGCGACGAAATGATCGACGAAGCGACCCTCGCCGTCGCTGCTGCCGTAGACTTCCGCCACGGCGCGCAGTTCGGAGTTCGAGCCGAACACCAGATCGGCGCGCGTGCCGGTCCACTTGGCGACACCGTCGACGGTCGCTTCGAACGTCTCCGACTGCCGATCGAGCGGGCGCCACGTGGTGCCGAGCGAGAGCAGGTTGACGAAGAAGTCGTTGGTCAGCGTGCCAACCCGATCGGTCAGGACGCCCTGGGTAGTGCCCTTGTGCGTCACGCCGAGTACGCGAAGACCGCCGATCAGTGCGGTCATTTCCGGCACGCTGACGTTCAGCAGGTTGGCCCGGTCGATCAGCAGATATTCCGCGGGGAGCCGGCTGTCCGGGCTCTTATAGTTGCGGAACGCATCGGCACGCTGCTCCATCTGCGAGAAGGACTCGACGTCCGTCTGCTCCTGCGTCGCGTCGACCCGGCCCGGGGTGAAGGGCACGGTGAGGTCACGCCCCGCAGCCCTGGCGGCCTGTTCGATGCCGACGCTGCCGCCGAGCACGATCAGGTCGGCGACCGAGACGGTCTTTCCGCCGGTAGCACCGCCGTTGAAGTCGGCGGCGATCCCTTCGAGCGCGGTGATGACCGGGCCGATCGTGGCCATGTCGTTGCTCGGCCAGCTGCGCTGCGGCTCCAGACGGAGACGGGCACCGTTGGCCCCGCCGCGCTTGTCGCTGTGGCGGTAGGAGGAGGCCGATGCCCAGGCGGTGGTGACCAGCTGCGTGATGGTCAGGCCGCTGTCGGTGATGCGCTGCTTGAGCGTCGTGACGTCGGCATCGTCGATCGCCGGGCCGGTCGCGACCGGAAGCGGATCCTGCCAGAGCAGGACTTCCTCCGGCACTTCCTTGCCGACGTAGCGGGTCTTCGGACCCATGTCGCGGTGGGTCAGCTTGAACCAGGCGCGGGCGAACGCGTCGGCAAAACCGGCATTGTCGTTCAGGAACTTGCGCGAGATGACCTCGTAGGCCGGGTCCACGCGGAGTGCGAGGTCGGTCGTGAGCATCGTCGGGCGGTGGCTCTTGGACGGATCATGCGCGTCGGGCACGTCGTGCGCGGCGTCCTTCGCCACCCACTGATGCGCGCCGGCCGGGCTCTTGGTCAGTTCCCATTCGTGGTTGAACAGGTTCTCGAAATACAGGTTGGTCCACTTGGTAGGCTCCTGCGTCCAGGTGACCTCGAGGCCGCTGGTGATCGTATCGCCGCCGTGACCGGTGCCGTAGCTGTTGCGCCAGCCCATGCCCATCTCTTCGAGACCGGCGCCTTCCGGCTCCGGCGCGATGTACTTGGCCGGATCGGCAGCACCATGCGTCTTGCCGAAGGTGTGGCCGCCGGCGATCAGCGCGACGGTCTCCTCGTCGTTCATCGCCATGCGGCCGAACGTCTCGCGGATGTCGCGGGCCGATGCCGCCGGATCCGGGTTGGCGTTCGGGCCTTCCGGATTGACGTAGATGAGGCCCATCTGCACCGCGGCGAGTGGGGTTTCGAGCTCACGGTCGCCCGTGTAGCGCTCGTCGCCGAGCCAGGTGTTCTCCGGACCCCAATAGACGTCCTCGTCGGGCTCCCACACATCGGGGCGGCCGCCGGAGAAGCCGAAGGTCTGGAGACCCATCGACTCGAGCGCGACGTTGCCGGTCAGCACGATGAGATCGGCCCACGACACGGACTGGCCGTACTTCTGCTTGATCGGCCACAGGAGGCGGCGTGCCTTGTCGAGATTGGCATTGTCCGGCCAGCTGTTGAGCGGGGCGAAGCGCTGCTGCCCCGCACCCGCGCCACCGCGACCATCGGCCACGCGGTAGGTGCCGGCGCTGTGCCAGGCCATGCGGATCATGAACGGGCCGTAGTGACCGAAGTCGGCTGGCCACCAGGGCTGCGACGTCGTCAGCATCGTGGCGATGTCGGCCTTCAGCGCGTCGAGATCGACCTTCTGGAATTCCGCGACATAGTCGAAGTCGTCCGGCAGCGGGTTCGACATCGGCGGGTTCTTGGCGAGGATCTTCAGGTTGAGCTTCTTCGGCCACCATTCCTGGGTGGGCGAACCCTGCGTCGGATGTGCAACGCGGTCATGCGCGATCGGGCACTTCATACCGGCGGCTGCTGCGCCGTCGGTGTTCATTTCGGCTTCGACTGCGTCGTCATGCTTGACTTCGGCCATCAGGCTTCTCCTACTTCGTCGGAAACGGGGGTGGAACTGGGGGTGGCGGCAGCGGCGCATTGCGCACACTGGCCGCGGTAGATGACCTCGGCCTCGTCGATGACGAAGCCCGCCGAATGACTCGGCTGGAGGCAGGGAGCGGCACCGACCGCGCAATCGACATCGACGACCAGACCGCAGCTGCGGCAGACGAGATGATGATGATTGTCGCGGGTCCGCGTCTCGTACAGCGCCGGGCCGCCGTCCATCGTCACGCGGCGCAGGAGGCCCGCGACGGTGAGGTGGCCAAGGCAGTCATAGACCGCCTGGTGGGACACGCCGGGCAGCGCGCGGGTGACCGATTCGAGGACGGCGGCGGCGCTGGCGTGGGGGCGGGCGGTGACCGCGTCGAGGACCGCAACCCGTTGGCGGGTGACGCGCATGCCGGCGGCGCGGATCAGGTCTTCGGAGGGGACGGGGGTTGCCAGCATGTGGCGGTTATACGCCTAATCTTGAATTACTCAAGAAAAGAGTTTCAGGGCTGGCCTGCCTGGGTCATCGGGCAAGGAAAAGGCCCGCCGCTTGGGAGCGGCGGGCCTCGGTGGGGTCAGCGTTCGCCTTCGCCGCGTTCGTTTTCGCCACCCTCGGCCTCGCCTTCGCCGCGCTGGCCACGCTGCTGCTGGACGGCGCGGGCGCGGCGCGGGTGCTTGACGATATGGCGGGCGCGGGGCGGCGGGGTGGCACGGCGGCGGCCTTCGCCTTCGCCCTCACCTTCGCCGCGTTCGTTCTCGCCGCCTTCGCCGGGCTGGTCCGCGGTGGCCGCGAACGGCGTGGCGGCGGCGGCTTCGGTCGCCATGACGGGGCCGGTCTGGGCGATCACGAAGGCACCGACGCCGACCCATAATTTGGTACGCATAAACTTGCTCCTGACTTGATCGAGGCTTGGCAGCCGTGCCGCCATACCCCTAGGGCCATGGTCCCCGCTCCATGTCGGAACCGAGAGAAATCCATGTTGATCATGATCGCCAACGTCCTGGATCCCAACAATCTCCGATGGTTACGCAAAAATCTCGAACAGACGCGGTTCGTGGACGGGCGCCAGACCGCCGGGCGCGAGGCGCGTGTGGTGAAGAATAACGAGCAGGTGGACCGCGGCGACCCGTTGCTGGAGGAGATGCAGGAGCTGGTCATCGACCGGCTGCTCGCCAACCCGCTGTTCCGGATGGCGACCCGGCCGCATGTCGTCCGCCCGCCGTTGTTCAGCCGGTACGAGCCGGGGATGGAATATGGCAGCCATGTCGACGACGCGATCATGGGCGGCATGCGGACCGACGTGTCGGTGACGATCTTCCTGTCCGAACCCGACGAATATGACGGCGGCGAGCTGGTGATCGAGTCCGCGGCGGGCGAGCAGGACGTGAAGCTGGCGGCGGGTTCGGCGGTGCTCTACCCGACGACGTCGTTGCACCGCGTGGCGCCGGTGACCCGGGGCGAGCGGCGGGCGGCGGTCACCTGGGTGCGGAGTTTGGTGCGCGATGCGGGCGAGCGCGAGCTGCTGTTCGACCTGGAGACCGCGCGCCATGCGCTGTTCGAGCGGCTGGGCAAGACGCCGGAGCTGGACCTGCTCGCCAAGACGCAGTCGAACCTGCTGCGGCGCTGGGCGGAGGACTGAGCCTTATTTCGCGGGCGTGCGCGGGCTGAGCCAGCCGCTGTCCGCGAGCCAGTCGTTCAGCCGGTCGGGCCAGTGCAGGATCGAGATGCGGTTCGATTCGTCCAGATTGAAGGCGTGGTCGCTGTCCGCATACATGTGGAGTTCGGCCGAGACGCCGGCCTTGCGGAGCTGTTCGTAGAGCGCAACCGTGGGGGCGGCGCAGCAGGCGTCGCGGCTGCCCGCGACCAGGAAGGCGGGCGGGGCGCTGGTGACGGCCTTTGCGGGGAGGCCGCGCGGACCGGGGAAGACGAGGATCTGGAAATCGGGGCGCGCGGGCTGGCGGTCGATCGCGTCGGAGATAGGTGCTGCGGCAGGCTTGGGATTGTCGGCGATCAGCGTCACGAGTTCGCCGCCGGCCGAGAAGCCCATCGCGCCGACGCGGGCCGGATCGATACCATAGTCGGCGGCATGCGCGCGGACCCAGCGCATCGCGCGGCGGGCGTCGGCGGCGGCGTCGCGCTCGACCGAGTAGGGCGAGCCGGGCTCGTTCGCGAGGCGGTATTTCAGGACGAAGGCGGTAACGCCCATCCGGTTGAGCGCGGTGGCGACCTTCGTCCCCTCGTTGGTCCAGACGAGCAGCTTGTGGCCGCCGCCGGGCATGATCACGACCGCCGCGCCGTTGCGGTGCGCGGGGGCGGCGGGGAAGGCGATCAGCGAGGGATCGTGGATGTTGCGGACCCAATAGTCGCGTGCGACCTCCGGCTCCGTCCGGCGCGCGGCCGATCCGGGTGCGCCGTTCGGCCAGAGCGCGATCTTTTCGTAGCGTGGCTCGGACTGTGGGGCGGGATCCTGCGCGACGGACGGGGTCGCCGCCAGCAGGCAGGCGAGGAGGAGCAGGCGGCGCATCAGGGTCTCCCGGATTGTTCTTGTTATGTGACCGGTATCATCGCCGGCCGGGTGTGGCGGCGCAAGCCTGTCCTCACTTTGCGTCCGGCCGCACGCCGCTTTCGGCGATGATGCTGCGTGCGGCGGCGGGCCAGGCGTTGCCGGTGACCGCGATGTTGCCGTCCGCCCGGTTGTTCAGATAGTCGGTCCACGACCCTTGCAACCGGCCGCTATTGTACCAGTTGCCGGTCGCCAGATTGTCCATCGCGGTGCGTTTCGGCGCGATGTGATCCTGCGAATTCAGGTTCAGCCAGACGCCGCCGACCCGGTCGATCACGTTGTTGCGGACGGTGACGTAGCGCGACCCCTCATCCAGGTAGATCGCGATGCCGCCGGACCCGGCGACGTCGGCGATGTAGTTGTCCGCGATCAGCGCGCCGGGATCGGCCGACAGATGGTAGATCGCGCCGCCGTCCGGGAACCATTGTTTCACGCGCGTCACGCGGTTGCCGACGATCGCGGTGTCGCGCAGCGTGGTGGGCGTGTCGTAGATGATGTTGCCGGGCGCGTCGTAGTAGCCACGCTGCCCGCGCCAATATTCCGCGCTGCCGCCCGGATCGTTGGTGCCCCAGCCCCAGCCGACGTCAATCCCGTCATAAGGCGTGTCCGACACGTCGTTGTTCATGATGATCGTGCCGGACGCATAGGTAACGAGGATCGCGGACTGTTCCTTATAGTCGTGCGAGACGCCGCTGATCCGGTTGTCGCGGATCAGGATGTCGCGCAGCCCCATTTCGGGGCGCGACGGATGGTGCGCGTCGGCCTGAACCCCGCCGACCATGATGGCACCGCCCGCCAGATCGGTGAACAGGTTGCGCGTCACCGAGATCGCGCTGGTGCCGAGACCGATGCCGCTGTCGTTGGCATCGGCGTTGTTGCCGATGCCGAGCGCGACCTGGCCGAGTTGTGAGAAGCGATCGTCGTCGAACGTGATGCGGGTGGCGGCGGCGACCTGTACCGCGGCGGGTTGCTGCGCGAAGCGGTTGCGCATCGCCTCGAACGGGCGGCAGCCCCAGCTGCAGTCGCGGATCGGATCGGCCGGATAGTCGGTCAGTGCGCCTGCGAGATAGGAGCCGCTCTGTTGGCTGGCATAGCCTTCGGGGCCGGAGGGTTGCAGCCAGCTGGTGTGGCGGAAGGCGAGCCGCCGGAATTCGAGATCGCGGACCGGGCGGTCGTAGCTGCCGGCGATCGAGACCAGCCGTTCGAGCCGCGGCAGGACGACGGCGACGCGGCGCATGTCCTCACCGAGGCGCGGCTTGTAGTAGAGCGTGCCGGCCTTCGGATCGGCGTACCACTGGCCGGGTTCGCGGAGGAAGGCGAGCGCGTTCACCAGGAACAGGCGCGCGACCTCCGCCGAAACGGGCCGCGCGACTGTATCGTAGCCGACCAGATTGTTGCGCCAGCCGGGCTGCTGCATGACGATGCGGTCGCCCTCGATCCGCTCGACCATCGCGTGGCGGTGGGTGAACCAGCTGGTGCCCTCCACCTCGATTCGGTTCTGGTCGGGCAGGGTGGCGAGGGCGCGCCATGCCGGGTCGGTGATGGCGAGGCCCCAGGGGTGGAAGGCGACCGCGCTGCGTGGGATTTCCACCGTCGCGCGCTGGGCGAGCCGGCCGCCGACGTCGAGCTGGCGCGGGTCGCTGCCCTTCGGGATCGGTGCGGACCAAATGCCGCGGGCGCGGTCCGCGATGCGCCAGCCGGTGACGGGCACGCCGCCGGACAGGATGGGGTGGGCGCCCTCCGCCCCCTCCCACCGCACGACGAAGCCATTCTGGCCGCCGTCGTCCGCGGTGAAGCGCAGCGGGACGGCGAGCCGGTAGGTGCCGTCCGCGATCCGGACGGTGACGTCATGATCGCGGTTGAGACGGCGCACCGCGGCCTGCGCACGCGCGAAGCTGGCGAACGGGCGGGAGGCGGACCCGTCGCCGTCGTCCGACCCGGTGGTCGCGACGTGGAGGACGACGGGGACGGGGGCGGGGCGGTTGGGGATGACGATGCGGTGCGGGCCGACGATGGTGGTGTGCGGCGGCATGCGGGGAATGGCGGGCGGCGGCGGAAGCTGGGCGATCGCCGGTGCTGGCAGCAGGAGCATGACGGCGAGCAGCCGCTTCCGGAAGTTCCGCATCGTCACCCTCTCACGCCGCCCCGTCCTTGCCGTCAGCATCGGGCGGTTTGGCCGAGCGGTCAAACGGCGCGGGTCAGAAGATCAGCAGCGCGGCGGCGAGCGAGAGCAGGAGGGCCACCAGCGAGGCGGCGACGATGACGAGGATCGGTTTCGCGCCGGTGCCGAGCAACGCGTTCATCGGCGCGCGGATGCCGGTTGCGGCCACGGCGCAGGCGAGGAAGGCGGTCGCCACGACCTGTGCGGAGCGGCCGACGGTGGCGGGGACGGGCAGGACCGAGTTGAGCGCCGCGACCACGAAGAAGCCGGTGACGAACCACGGCACGGACAGCCGCGCCTTCGTGCCGTCCGCGCCGGGGAAGCAGGCGGCGATGAGCGCGAGGACAGGGGCGAGCAGCGCGACGCGGGTGAGCTTGACGATCGTGGCGACCGCGCCGGCCTCGTCGGAGAAGGAGTAGCCGGCGCCGATCGCCTGCGCGACGTCGTGGATCGACGCGCCGAGCATGAGCCCGGCCTGCCGGTCCGACAGGCCGATCTGGTGCGCGATCAGCGGGTAGAAGAACATCGCGGTGGCGCTGGCCGCGGAAATGCCGACCAGCACGAGCGTCAGTTGCGCCTGGTTGACGCGCCGTTCGCCGAGCGTGGTGGCGAGTGCCAGCGCCGCCGACGCGCCGCAGATCGCGACCGATCCGCCGGCCAGCACGCCGAACGCGGACGACATGCCGAACGCGCGCGACGCGAGGATGCCGACGCCGAGCGTGACGAGCAGGATCAGCACGACGGCGAGCAGCGCCATGGGACCGAGCGCCGCGATCTGCCCGCCGGTCACGCGCGCACCGACCAGCACGATGCCCCAGCGCAGCAGCGTCCGGGATGCGAAGCCGAGACCGGGAGCCATGCGCGGATCGTTGCCGAGGAAGTTGAGCGCCAGCCCGATCAGCAGCGCCATCAGCGTGAGCGGCGCGCCGTAATGATCCGCGACGAACCCGGCGGCCATCGTCGCGAGCGCCGCGACGATCAGCCCGGGCAGGACCGCCGTCCAGCGGCGTGGCGGTTCGGGATCGAGATCGTTGAACAGGTCCGCCGCGAGCGGGCGACCGAGCGGCGGGGCGATCATGCCATGTGGCCGATCGCCGTGAACAGCGCGGCATGCGGACTGCCCGCGCGCCAGAAGACGGGCGGCTGGCCGATCGGCGCGGCGACCTCGACCGTGCGGCCGCCGTCATGCTGCGTACCGGGCCAGAGGTGGATCCAGGTGGCACCCGCGGGCAGATAGGCGGTCCAGCGGTCGCGGTCGGGCTCGATCACCGGGGCCACGATCATATCGCGGCCATAGCCATATTGCGTCTCGATGCCCCAGCAGTCGGGGTCGTCCTGCCAATCGAGCATTAGCGGGCGCTGGACGGGCAGGCCGGTCTTGGCGGCTTCATCGCATAGCGTGGCCACATAAGGCGCGAGCGCGGCGTGGACGCGGGTCATCGCTGCGAAATGGGAAAGCACCGTGGGATCGCCGTCGAGCTGGAGATTGTCGTCGGGGCGGTTGCCCTCGTGACTGCGCATGACGGGGGTGAAGGCACAGAGCTCGCTCCAGCGCATGAGGAGTTCTGGCGTACGGACGTTGCCGTAAAGGCTGGTGTAGCCGCCCAGATCGCTGTGGTGATAGGCGTTGCCCATCATGCCGGACGACAAGGCGGCGCGGATGACGGTGCCGATCCCGTCATGGCGCGAGAAATCGACGCACTGGTCGCCCGCCCAGAGCAGCGGGCAGTGCGCGCCGACCCCGGTGAAGCCGGCGCGCATGAAGAACAAGGCATCGCCGGTGCGGTCGCGCGAGGCGATGGCGCGGGCGTTCACCTCCGCCCAGATCGTCGGCCAGGCATTGTGCGCGAGCATGCCGTCGGTGCCGTCGTGCAGCCGGACGTCGGTGGGGAGATACTCGCCGAAATCGGCCATCCAGCCGGACAGGCCATAGTCGAGCATCTCGCGCCCGATGACGCGGTCGGCGAACCAGTCGGCCGCCGCGGGGTTGGTGAAGTCGACGACGCCGCAGTCGAATTCGCCGAAATCGACGACGTAGGGCTCGTCCGCGTCCTGGCGGAGCGCGAGGTAGCCGGCCGCGCGGGCTTCGGCGTAGAGCGACCCGTCGATGGCGAGATAGGGGTTCACATAGCCCAGGAAGCGGATGCCGCGGTCCGCCAGTGCGGCGATCCACTCGCGCAGATGGGGGTAGCGCGTTTCGTTGGCTTTCCAGTCCCAGAACAGCCGCTTGCCGAAGCTGGTGACGCGCAGGCCGACCCAGTCCTCGCACCAGAGACCGGACACGACTGCGCCGGCGGCGATCATCGCTTCCATCCGTGCGAAGCTCTCCACGCCCTGTTTCAGACCGAGGATCGCGCCTTCGTAGGACCAGGCGGGCAGGCGCGGCTGGCGGCCGAAGCGGGTCGACAACTGGCCGACGATGGCGGCGAAGCGATCCGCGGCGAACAGCTCGATCCGCGCGGGGACCTCCCACGCCTCCAGTTCGTGGAAGGTCGGATCGCGGAAATCGAAGCAGCTGTAGGCGGTTGTGTCGAGGTGGAGCGCGTAGCGGCGTGAGGAGACGTAGGTCGGCTGCGGATAGTTGGTGTTCCAATAGTCGCCACCGGAGCGGCCGTCGCGGTCGCACTGGAACGTCATCTGCGTCGATTTGTCGCGGCCGACGCCGGGTTCGGACGTCCAGAGCGGGAAGCGCCGGCCGGCCATGTCGAAATAGGAGAGCTGTTCGCCGCCGCCCCACAGCCGCTCGCCCGGTTCGGCGACGCAGCGCAGCCAAAAGCGGTTGAGCGCAGGATCGAGTGCGGCGAGCGCGAGGCCGGCGTCGTCCACCGCGATGCGGAGCAGCGGCGGCGTGCCGGCGGATGCGGCCAGCCAGATGACCGCGCCGGCCGGGGTGGAGTCGATCGTGCTGTGGGTGAGCGGGATGCGGGCGTCGAGCCGGTCGGACAGGACATAGTTGCCGCGATAGGCATCGACGTCGGCGGTGCCGGTGCCGACGAATAGCGCGGGGCTGGCGACGCGGTGGCGGAGCAGCAGCGCGTCGCCGGCCATCAGGTCGAACCCGTCGCCTGCCGGGATCAGCCGGACGACGGTCATGCGGCGATCCGCGCGCGGTGGTCGCGCATCGCGGCCATCGCGACCTGCCGACCGACGAGCGCGAGTTGGCCGGAGACGACCGGGTCGCTGCAACCGCCGTCGGCATCGAACCGGCATTCTGCGCTGTTGATCGCCGCGGCATAGGGCGTCGGCCAGCCGCGTAGCGCGTGGACGATCGCGCGGAGCGCCGCGACGGTCGAACCGGCGGCCTGCCATCCGTAGGCCGTGGCAATGACGCCGACCGAGAGGTCCGCGAGGTAGACCCGTTCGTCACGGGCGGTTTCCTCGAGCAGGTCGATCGCGTTCTTCACGAGGCCCGACACGCTGCCATGATAGCCGGGGCTGGCGATGACGACGCCCGAGGCGCAGCGGATCGCATCGACCAGCGCGAGTTCACCCGGCAGCCGTTCGGCGCCTGGGGTGTAGAGCGGGAGGGCGGCAAGGTCGGCGCCGCCGAACAGCAGCGTTTCCGCGCCGTGATCCGCGGCTGACCGCAGCGCGATGGCGAGCGCGCGCTCGGTGGAGGAGCCGGCGACGGTGGTTCCGCCGAGACCGACAACGAGGGGGCGGGCGACGAGAGGGCGGGAGTCCATGGCGATCATCGTCGCTCCGTTCGCGGCTGGCGTGACGTCCGGGGTGGTGGTCAGTCGAGCGTGAGCGGGCCGTGCTGCATGCGGGGCAGGACGTGGCGGGCGAACAGGTCGGCCTCCGCGGCGTGCGGGTAGCCCGACAGGATGAACGCATCGATCCCCATGTCCTGGTACATCGCCAGCTTGGCGAGGACCTGGTCCGGATCGCCGACGATCGCGGCGCCGCAGCCGGAGCGCGCGCGGCCGACGCCGGTCCAGAGATTCTCCTCGGCATAGCCGTCGTTCGCGGCATTTTCGCGCAGCGCGGCCTGTGCCGCGACGCCGGCGCTGTTGGTGTCGAGCGACTTGGCGCGGATCGCCTCGCCCTCCGCCGCGTCGAGTTTCGACAGCAGCCGGTCGGCGGCCTGGCGGGCCTCAGTCTCGGTATCGCGGACCACGACATGGGCGCGGTAGCCGAATTTGAGCGTGCGGCCGTGGCGGGCGGCGCGGGCGATCATGTCGTCCATGATCTCGCGCACGACCTCCTTCTTGTCGGGCCACAGCAGATAGACGTCGCAGCCCTGCGCCGCGGCCTCGCGCGCGTCCGGGGACAACCCGCCGAAATAGAGCGGGGGGCAGGTGCCGGAGACGGTGGTGACGGCGGGCGGATCGAGCTTCAGCTGCCAGAACTCGCCCTGGTGGTCGAGCGGCTGGCCGTTCAGCATCGTCTTGAGGATCTGCATCGCCTCCAGCGTGCGGGCGTAGCGCGGGGCGGAGGCGAGCTTCTCGCCCGGCAGGTCGGACGAGATGATGTTGACGGTCAGCCGCCCGCCGAGGATGCGGTCGATCGTGGCGATCTGGCGCGCGAGCTGCGGCGGCCAGCTTTCGCCGATCCGCACCGCCATGAGCAGGCGGATCCGCTGCACCATCGTGGCGATCGCGGCGGCAAACGCGGTGGTGTCGATGCCGAGCGCGTAGCCCGACGGCAGCAGGATGTTGTCGAACCCGCCGCTTTCGGCCTGCAGCACGATATCGCGGCAATGTTCCCAGCTGGACCGCAGCTTCGGATCCGGCACGCCGAGAAATTCATAGTCGTCGTCGCAGAGCGCGGAAAACCAGCTGACTTCGCAAGGTCCGGTCATGGCAGTTTTTCTCCGAGGCTCGCTTCGAGGACGGCGTACCATTCGGTCCGCGTCCAGCGCGGCGTGTAGGCGTCCGGGATGGCGGCGATGCGGGCGGGGTTCTGCGTGCCGACGATCGGGATCGGGCGGGCGGGGTGCGCCATGATCCAGCTGTAGGCGACGGCGGCGCGATCGACGCGAGCCTCGGCAGCCTTTGCGTCCAGCAGCGCCACGACGGCGCGGGCGCGCGCGTCCTGCGGATCGGCGAGCCGGCCGCCGCCGAGCGGGGACCAGGCAAGCACGGCCATCCCGCGTTCCATCGCCTGGTCGATGATGCCGTCGAACAGTGGGGTCGTGGTCAGCGCGGAAAATTCCGGCTGCTGGCTGACCAGCGGGACGTTGAGGAAGGCGGCGAGCGCGGCGGTCTGTGCCGGCGTGTGGTTGGACACGCCGACCGCGACGATCTTGCCGGCGGTGCGGGCATCGTCGAGCGTGCGCGCAACCTCCTGTGGATGGGTGAGCAGGTCGGGGCGGTGGATCTGGTACAGGTCGATCCGGTCGCAGCCGAGCCGCGTCAGCGAGGCGTCGATAGCGCCGGCGAGATAGGTCGGACTCGAGTCGTACGGCACGCCCATGCTGATGCCGCCCTTGCTGGCGAGCACCATGCGGTCACGGAGCCCAGGCGAGTCGGCCAGCACGCGGCCGAGCAGCGCTTCGGCCGCACCGAACGGTTCGCCATTGTCGGGACCATAGATGTCGGCGGTGTCGAGCAGCGTGATGCCGGCGTCGAGCGCTGCCTCCACGCGAGCGCGGGCGGCGGCGACGTCGTCCCCCGCATATCGCCACATGCCCCATGCGATGGTGCTGACGGTGAGGCCGGTATCGCCGAGGGCGACGGTGGATTGCGGTGGGATGATGTAGGACACCGTTGTCTTATGCCGCCGGATCGGCATAAAGGAAAGACCCAAAAGGGAAAGCGGCGATCATCGGGGTTGCAGCAGCGATAGCATCGCTGCGCGGCATCCGGGCGCGGCGAACGATAAGAGGCCATCAGGCCGGCAGTGGAGGAGGATCGATATGACGCCTAGGACGAAACGGATCGCGATGCTGCTATGCGCGGGATCAGCGATGATCGCAGGCACCGCGTCCGCGCAGGATATCGCGCCCGCCGCCGGCCCCGTCCCGCCGGCCGATGCCGCGGCGACGAGCGCGCCGGGTACGGCCGCGGAACCGGCCCCCGCCGAACCGTCGCAAGCCGGCGATATCGTCGTCACCGCACAGAAGCGCAGCGAGCGGTTGCAGGACGTGCCGGTCGCCGTGTCGGTCGTCAGCGGGGCGGCGCTGTCCATGATGGGGCGGCCGGGGCTGGAGGGTGCGGTCAACCTGGTGCCGGCGTTGAATTTCCAGAAGTCGGGGACCGCGCTCAACCAGTCGCTGTTCCTGCGCGGGGTCGGGACCACGACATTCTCGATCGCGGGCGAGCCGTCCGTTTCAACGGTCGTCGACGGCGTGGTGTTCGCACGGTCGGGCGAGGCGTTCGGCGATCTGGTCGATATCGAGCGGCTGGAGGTGCTGCGCGGGCCGCAGGGGACGCTGTTCGGCAAGAACGCGTCGGCGGGCGTCGTCAACATCGTGTCGGTACAGCCGACGCGCGACTTCGGCGGCTATGTCGACGGCGGGTTCTTCACGGGCGGGAACGAGCGGCGCGTGCGCGGGGCGTTGAACATCCCGGTCAGCGATAATCTGCTCACCCGGTTCACCGGCTTCTACGGCAAATATGACGGCAATATCCGTAACCAGGCGACGGGCGGCGGCCGCGTGAACGGGTACGAGCATTATGGCGGCCGCGCGCAGATCAAGTGGACGCCGAGCGATGCCACGACGATCGCGCTGATCGGCGACTATCACCGCAACCAGGACAATTGCTGTGCCGAGGTGATCGGCACCGGCGCGCTGAACGCCGCGGGTCAGGCGATCAGCAGCCCGGTGTTCTCCGTGCTGCCGACACCGCAGGGCGACGAGACGCGGACGGTGAACCAGGACCTGGTCACCCGGACGAAGGAGGAGGGTTACGGCGTGTCGCTGCAGCTCGACACCGAGCTCGGCACGCAGACGGTGACGAGCATCACCGCGTACCGCGATTACCGCAACACCGAGATCCGCGACGGCGATTTCCTGCCGCGCGCCTATGCCGGGTTCAACCAGCTACACGATGTCGGGCCGCAGACCGGCAACACGTTCAGCCAGGAATTGCGGCTGACGTCACCCGCGCGGCAGTTCCTGTCGTACGTCGTCGGCGTCTATTATTCGCGGGCGGAGTCCGAGCGGACCTATTCGCGGTCGGACGTCGTGTGCAGCGCGGCGACGCAGGCGACCACGCTGGTACCGTGCGGCGGGGCCGGGGCGGGCGCCACGACCACGCCGTTCGGCGTCGCCAACTTCGGTTCGGTGTTCAAGAACATCTCCGCCTTCGGGCAGGGGACGGCGAACTTCACCGATCGGTTCCGGTTCATCGGCGGGCTGCGCTGGACCGCGGACCAGCTGGACGTGTTCCACAGCCGCACGACGACGCTGGCGGGCCCCGGCATCCAGCCGAGTTTCCCGACGACGGCGACCGGCACGGGCACGCCGGGCAACGTGTTCCGCGGCAAGACGACCAACACCAACGTGTCGGGCAAGGCGTCGCTGCAATATGACGTGACGCCGAACGTCACGGCCTATGGCGGCTACACCCGCGGCTATAAGGGGCCGGCGTTCAACGTGTTCTTCAACCTGACCGCGACGGGGACCAACGCGATCGCGGCGGAAACGTCGGACAGCTACGAGATCGGGCTGAAGAACACGCTGTTCGGCGGCAAGCTGACGCTGAACCTAGACGCGTTCTACGCCAAGTACGACAATTTCCAGGCGAACAACCCGGATCTGGTCGCGGGGGTGGTCGTCACGCGGTTCACCAACGCGGGCAAGGTTTCGACGCGCGGCGCGGAGGCGGACATCGTGTTCCGGCCGGTCGACGACCTGTCGATGTCGGGCGGCATCGCCTACACCGATGCGAAGGTCGACCGGTTCTTCCAGGCGCCGGGTGCGGCGGTGACGGCGGTGATTCCGGCCGGCACGTCACTGCCGTTCGCGCCGAAGTGGAAGGGGTCGCTGGGCGTCGATTATCGCTGGCGGACCGGCGGGTCGTACGACCTGTTCCTGGGTGCGCAGGGCAATTACCAGTCTAAGCAGCTCGCGCTGTTCTCGCCCGATGCGGTGCAGCGGCGGCTGGGGACGATCGACGGCTATGGCCTGATCAACCTGTCCGCCGGGGTGGGCGACAGCGAGGACCGGTACCGGCTGACGTTCCAGGTGAAGAACCTGCTCGACCAGAGCTTTGCTGCGGCGATCCAGAATGGCGGGCCGGCAGGGTCGTACCGCTACCAGATCCCGCGCGATGCCGACCGCTATTTCGGGGTGAACGGGCGCGTGAACTTCTAAGGTTAGCGAACGTGCCAGAAGGGCGGTCCCGGAGCGATCCGGGGCCGCCCTTTTTGCGTCAGTGGCCGGTCGGCACGGTGCGGAAGCTGCCCGGTTCGGCGAGCGTGAGCCGCGGCACGAGCAGGTGGACCAGCAGCAGCGCGACCAGATAGGAGCCGCCGCACACCATGAGCAGCGGGCCGTAACCATAGCCGTTGTCGAGCGAGAAGCCGGCCGCCTCGATCATCGCCATGCCGCTGAGATTGCCGGCGAACGCGCCGATGCCGATCGCGGTGCCAATCATGCGGGCGGGGAAGATGTCCGCCGTCATGCCGAACACGTTGGTCGAGAATCCCTGATGCGCGAACAGGCCGAGGCCGAGCAAGCCGGCGGCGACCCAGGCGTCGGCGGTCAGCAGCACGGCGGGGACGGGCAGGATCAGGATCGCATAGAGCAGCATCGATCCCTTTCGCGCGCGGTTCATCGGGACGCCGCGACGCAGCAGCCAGGTCGGCAGCAGCCCGCCGCTGAGCGAGCCGAGCGCCGCCAGGAAATAGATGAACGCGATCGGCAGGCCCAGCTGGCCCTGCGACAGGCCGAACATGCGGTGGAACAGGTCGGGCATGAAGAACAGCAGGAACCACCAGCACTGATCGCTCAGCGCCTTGGCCGCGACGATCGCCCATTGCCGTCGGTCGCGCAGCATGCGGCCCCACGGGACAGCGTCGGCGGGGGCGTCGACAACGGCGCCGTCGGGGGTGCGGGCGGTGCGCGGCGTGACGAGCAGCCAGACGACGACCCAGACCAGGCCGAGCCCGCCGGTGATGAGGAAGGCGGCGCGCCAGCCGAGCCAGAGGGCGAGCGGCGGGATGGCCAGCGGGGCGGCGACCGCGCCGAAATTGGACGCCATGTTGCCGATGCCGAGCATGAGCGAGCGTTGTTCGGGGGGAAAGTAGGTCGCGGCGGTCTTGACCTGCGCCGGCGTGCCGATCGATTCGGCGGCACCGAGTAGCGCGCGGACGCCGATAAAGCCCGACACGGTGGAGACGAACGCGTGCGCCATGCCGGCGAGGCTCCACGCCGCGACGCCGATCGCGAAGCCGCGGCGCAGGCCGATGCGGTCGATGAACCAGCCGGTGCCGAGGAACGAGACGGCGGCACAGAACTGGAACGCGGAGGCCATGTGGCTGTAGTCGCGATCGGACCAGCCATATTCGTCCTGCAGCATTGGTTTGAGCAGCGCGATGACCTGGCGATCGACATAGTTCAGCATGATCGCGGTGAAGGCGAGGACCACGATCGCCCAGCGTCGGCCGTTAACGGGCTGCTCCATCCCCACATCTCCTTCTTGTTTAGGACAACGGTGTCCTAACCCCATGCTGCGGTCAAGCCGCGGGTGGCGGGGCGGTCGATTCGCGGACGATCAGGTTGTGGTCCAGCCGTCGTTCGACGGTGTCGCCGGGGGCGAGCAGCAGGTCGGCCGCGGCGATGGCGAGGTCGCGGACCGGCTGGCGGATCGTGGTGAGCGGCGGCCAGACGACCTGCGCGAGCGGCGCGTCGTCGAACCCGGCGACCGACAGCATGGCGGGCACCGCGATGCCGCGGCGATGCGCGGCGACGAGCACGCCGGCGGCGATGTCGTCGCTGGCCGCGAAGATCGCGGTGGGCGGATGCGGCAGATCGAGCATCGCGTCGGCGGCGGCTTTTCCGGATGCGAAATCGAACATGCCCTGGCGGACGAGATCCGGGTCGGGTGCGATGCCCGCCTGGCCGAGCGCGCGGAGGTGGCCCGAGAGCCGCTGGTCCGACGAGGCATAGCTGCGGTCGCCGACGACGAAGCCGATGCGCGTGTGGCCGAGGCCGAGGAGATGCGACGTCATGTCGAACGCGGCCTGATCGTTGTCGATCGATGTGGCGGGGACGCCGTCGATCGGCCCGCCGGGTTGCAGGCGGACGAACGGGATCCGGCGCCGTTCGAGTTCGGCGATGACGCGCGCATCGTCGCAGGCGGGCGGGGCGAGGACGAGGCCGTCGGGATGCGCCTGATCAATCAGCGCGACGATGGCGTCGAGCAAGGCGGGCGCGGCGCGGTCATAGGGTTGCGCGATCATGCGGACATTGTCGCGCCCGCAGCGTTCGCGGACGCCGGCCTGCACCTCGTACACATACCACGGGTTCGGATTGTCGCAGATCAGCGCGATCTGGTGCGAGCGGTGGCCGGCGAGCGCGCGCGCGGCCTGGCTCGGCTGGAACCCGATCTCCGCCATGACGGCCAGCACGCGTTCGCGTTTTTCCGCGCTGACATATTGCTGGTCGTTGATGACGCGCGAGACGGTCTTGAACGAGACGCCGGCGAGGCGCGAGACGTCGCGGATGGTGGGGCGGCCGGTCGATCGCGTGGGGGACGCCGGAGGCGAAGTGTCTGACATTCCTTTGCCTACGCCATCCCGCGCGGGCGGGAAAAGGGGATTGTCGCTGATGACGGCCCCTCGATACTATGCTTTACTCCGGGCAGAGAATGAGTGGAGAGGGTGCGTGCGATACGCTGGAGGCAGGTTGGCGGCCGTTTTGTGCGCGGCGGGCATGGCGGCGGCGGCGTTCGGCCAGACCGGTTCGGTCGCGGCGCGCGCGGTGCCGGGATCGAACCCCATCATCCGCGACAAGTTCACCGCCGACCCCGCGCCGCTGGTCGTCGGTGACCGGCTGTATCTGTATGTCGGGCACGACCAGGCGCAGCGCGACGAGATGTTCAACATGCGCGAATGGCTGGTCTATTCGACCACCGACATGAGGCACTGGCAGGATCACGGGCCGATCATGAAGGTGGCCGATTTCCGCTGGGCCAAGGCGGATGCCTGGGCGGCGCAGACGATCGCGAAGAACGGCAAATACTGGTTCTACGCCGCGGTCGAACATGACGCGACGCATCCGGGTAAGGCGATCGCGGTGGCGGTGGCGGACACGCCGACCGGCCCGTTCGTCGATGCGAAGGGTTCCGCGCTGGTCACCAACCAGATGACGCCCAAGGGCACGCACAGCTGGGAGGATATCGATCCGACCGTGTACACCGACGAGGCGGGCACGACCTGGATCGCGTGGGGGAACCGGCAGGCGTATATCGCCAAGCTGAAGCCCAACATGATCGAGATCGACGGGCCGATCACCGAGATCACGCCGCCGCATTTCGAGGAGGGGCCGTGGCTGCACAAGCGTGGCGCGCTCTGGTACCTGACCTATGCCTCGCTCGACCGGTCGAAGCACCGCGACGAACGCGTGTCCTATGCGACCGCGGCGAGCCCGCGCGGGCCGTGGACGTATCGCGGCGAGCTGACCGGATCGGGCAAGTACAGCTTCACCATCCATCCCGGCATCGTGGACTATAAGGGGCAGTCCTACCTGTTCCTGCACAATGCGACGCTGGCGATCGGCGACATGAGCGGGGCGATCGGCCGGCGCGCGGTGACGGTGGAGCGGCTGCACTATAATCCCGACGGGACGATGCGGCCGGTGGCGCAGACCGATGCGGGCGTGACGGCGCCGTAAGAGCGCTTCGATCAACGACAACAAAAACGGGAGAGACGATGATGACGACGAGCAAGACGAGGGCAGGGCGCGCGTGGTTGCGGCCGGCGATGATGGCGCTGGCGGCGACGTGTGTCGCGGCGGGGCCCGCGCAGGCGCAGGCGCAGGCGCCCAGTGACAAGATGGTGCCGATCGCGATCCCGGCGCAGCCGGATGCGATCACGCTGAACACCGGTCCGCTGCCCGGCGCGAAGGCGCCGGAGTCGTGGCACAGCCAGTATAACAGCGTGTTCGCGCGCAATGTGACGACCGCGACGCTGACGCCGTTCCTGCCCGATCCGGCGAAGGCGACCGGGGCGGCGGTGATCGTGGCGCCGGGCGGCGGGTTCCGCACGCTGTCGATGGAGAATGAGGGCTGGGATGTCGCGCGCGCGCTGGCGGCGCAGGGGGTCGCGGCGTTCGTGCTCAAGTATCGGCTCAACCAGACGCCGGCCGACATGCCGGGGTTCGAGAAGTCGATGAGCGCGATGTTCTCCGCCGTCGCGCGGCCGGCGCGACCGACACCGGAGGCGCAGATCGCCGGGATCGCGCCGCAGATCGCCGATTCGCGGGCGGCGTTCGCACTGGTGCGGTCGCGCGCCGCGGGGTGGAAGATCGATCCGGACCGGATCGGGATGGTCGGGTTCTCCGCGGGCGCGATGCTGACGCTGGCGACCGAGCTTGCGGGGCAGGATGCGAAGCCGGCGTTCATGGGGCTGATCTACGGCCCGCTGGCCGCGGTGAAGGTGCCGGCCGGTGCGCCGCCGTTGTTCGTGGCGCTGGCGGCGGACGATCCGTTCTTCGCCAATGGCGGGTTCGGGCTGATCGAAAGCTGGACCGCGGCGAAGCGGCCGGTGGAGTTCCACCTGTATGAACAGGGTGGTCACGGGTTCGGCATGTACCAGAAGGCGACGACCAGCACCGGCTGGTTCGGCGATTTCTCGCGCTGGCTGGGGATGCACGGCTATCTGAAGCCGAAGGCGGCGTAACAAGCGTGTCGGGGCGGATGCAAACGCACCCGCCCCGTCTGCGTCAGGCCTTCTTGCGGGCCCGCTTCGGTGCGGCGGCCGCCACCGTGTCCTCTTCCTCGTCGGGCTGATCTTCGCCCGCTTCGGTCAGCGCTTCGCCCAGTGCCTTCAGCTTTTCCTGCGAACCGTCGGCCTTGTCGGCGATCTTCGTCGTGGCGACGCCGAGACGGTGGATCAGCGCGTGCACGCGGTCGGCGTCGGGCTCGTCACGCTCGAGCTGCTTGCGCAGCGAACCGAGGTCGCGAAGGATGCCCTTTGCACCGACGGTGTCGATTTCGGCGAGGGCCGCTTCCCAATCCTCGATCATCGTCGCGCCCTTGGCGGGTTTCGTGCCGTCGAGGCCGCGGTTGATCGCGTTCATCGTTCCTGCAAACTTCACAGCCATGGTGTTCGTCCTTTCAGGCGCCGGTTAGGTCGGCGATCTGGAACGTCGGACATGGCGGAAAGCGCCGGCTTCGGGCCGGGTCTTGATGAGGATCATGACGATTGCCGGCGCTAGGGATGTTTCCCCGAATGACCGTTCCCCGGCGCAGGCCGGGGCCTAGATGCAACCTTGCGTCTAGGCCCCGGCCTGCGCCGGGGAACGGTTCTGGTTGAGTCTGTTCTTTGGGGACGCCGCGCTGTTCAGGCGGCGTCCCCCGTCAGGTCAGACGCGGCGGCGGCGGGTGGCGGCAATGGCGCCGGCCCCTGCAGCGGCGGCACCGACCAGCAATGCGAACACGACCATGAACGAGGTACCGGCAGCGGCCCCTGCGGCCTTGTCGGCGGTCGACTTGGCGGTTGCGATCGCCTGGTTCTTCGTCTGGACGAACTGTGCCTTGGCGCGCGTCACCTGGGCCTGCGCCTCCGGACGGCTGATCTTGCGCTGGGCGGCGACGATGTCGACGATCCGGCCTTCGGCCTGCACGCCGTCCTGACCGCCACGGGCGAGCGCCGGCAGTTCCTTGGCGATTTCCTTCTGCGCCTGCTCCGGCGTCATCAGGGCCGGGTCGGACGGGGCGTCGGACAGATACTGCGACGCTTCGGCGCGCACGTCGGTGACGTCGATGTCGGCGACGTTGGCGACCTTCGGCGCGGCGGCGCTGATGCCGGTGCCGGCGGCCGATGCGACCGAACCGACGGTGCGGAATGCACCGCCGATGATGCCGCCGACCGCGGAGGTCAGCAGGTACAGCGTCAGGATGAGCGTGACGCCCCAGACAACCAGGCCGTGGACGAGGCCGTCGAACCGGTCATGCGCGCCAGCGAGGCGCGATGCTGCATAACCGCCCACGCCGAGCGCGACGACAGTCGTGATCAGCCAGTAGATGCCCGCACCGATGCCGAAACCGGCCGCGCCGGGGGTCGTGCCCTCGACCGGATCGACGAGCGTCATGCCGATGCCGGTGCCGAGGATGCCGAGCACGAGCTGAACCGCGATGGCGAGCACGACACCGGCGAAGATGGCGCCCCACGAAATGCGGGCGGGGGATTTGGGAAGACGTCCTTCGTGGACGGGCGCGTAGCCGGGTTCGGTGGTGATGCTCATGATAGTCTCCTGTTTAACGATGTCCGTCGGGCGGCGCGTGACGATGTCACTCGGCGTCGTCCCGTTCGGGTGGGTGTTTCGGATCGGCCTGCTTCGCGCCGGCCTTGCGCTCGCGCTCGCCGTGCTGCTCGACCACGGCATCGCCGATGATCTTGCCGATCGCCTCCTGCACCGAGCCCTTGGCCTGCCGCGTCCGACCTTCGTCCGCGCGCGCCTTTGCGGCGGGCGGAACGTCCTTCGCGCGGGTCATGCCGCGGTCTGCCGCGGGGCGGCGGCGGGGGCGGCGGCGCGTTGCGCGAGCAGCGAATCCCCGTCGAAACCACGCGCGCGCGCCCAGGCGGCGGCGGCGTTGCGACGGTTGACGCCTATCTTGGAATAGATCCGCGCGACATGGTTGCGCACGGTGTTGCCGGAAACGCCGAGCGTGCGGGCGATCGACTTGTCGTCCAGCCCGCGGCAGATGAGCGCCAGCACCTCGCGTTCGCGCGGCGTCAGCTCGTCGAGCCCCACGCCGGTCGGTTCCGACTGTGGCGCGCGGATGCGGGCGAGCTTTTCCATGATCGAGCGGCTGAGCCAGCTGGTATCCTTCATCACCGCGTCGATCGCGCCGACCAGTTCGCGCTCGGAAGCCTTGCGCGTGCTGATGTCGCGCATCGCCCACAGGACGCAGGCGTCGTTGCCGAGCTGGATCGGTTCGGTCGACACGATGCAGTCGATGATGTCGCCGTCCTTGGGGCGCACGCGAACCTCGCGGTCGCGGATCGCGCGGCCGGCGCTGATGTCCGCCTCGATCGCGTGACGCAGCGCGGGTGTTTCCCACAGATCGACCTGCCCCAGCGGGCGGCCGATGATCTCCGCGGGCGTATAGCCGGTGAGGGTGGTGAAAGCCTCGTTCACGTCACACAGCCGGTGGCCGTCGAGCGCGCCGATCGCCAGCGCCACGGGGGCAAGCGAGAAGGTACGCGTGAAGCGTTCCTCGCTGTGGCGCAACGCCGCCTCCGCCTTCCGCCGTGGTTCGAGGTCCGCGAAGGTGAAGAGCATGCAGGGCTGGTCGCCAAGGTCGATCGGCTGTCCGGCGACGATGACAAGCTTCGTACCGCCCTCGGGCAGGTCGATCTCGGCCTCCATCTGCGGGATGGTGCGCCCTTCGGACAGGCGTTGCTTGCCGAGATCACGCTTGTCGGCGTTCGCCATGACGTCGATGTCGTAGACGGTGCGCGACAGGACGGCGTCCTTGTCGTGACCGGTCATGTCCAGGAAACCCTGGTTGACCTTGACGAACCGCAGGTCCGACAGGCGGCAGATGACGGCGGGGGCCGGATTGGCGTTGAACGACTGTTCGAAACGGTCCTCCGCCTCGAACTGTGCCGACACGTCCTGGATGACCAGCACCAGGCATTCCGGTTCGTCCGCGTCGTCGGTCAAGACGAGGCTGCGCACCTGGTGGACCCAGCGCGGTTCGTTCTCGCCCGCCACGGCGACCTCGACCACGACCTGCGAGAAGGCCTCGCCCGACACGACGCGCTCGATGGGGTAGTCGGCGCCGTCGAGCCGGTGGTTGTTGCGGTATCGCAGCTGGAACCGCTGGCGATAATCGTCGACGGTCGCGCCGAGATCATCGACGGATTCGACGCCGTGCATCCCCAGTGCGGCGTTGTTCGCCCACAGGATCGACTGGTCGGGATCGACCAGGATGACGCCTTCGTCGAGCCCCGCGATGATCTGGCGCAAGTGGCGCAGATCGGCGGAGTCGCGGAGCGATTTCAGGGCGGGGACCGCGCTCACCGGATCAGTCGTGCCGGCCGTGGAGCAGCCAGGCGAGGCCGTAGCCGATCGCCGCGGCGCCCAGTGCCCAAAGGAACGGTGCGTCCTCGGCCGATGCCTCGACCGAGCGCGCGCCGCGGCGGGCGAGTTCGGCGGCGCGGTCGGCCGCGTCGCGGGCATCGTCGCCGATCCGGTCGGCCAGTTCGGGTGCGCCGTCGACGGCGTCCTCGATCGCGGATTTCGCACGACCGTAGAGGTTCTGCGCGCCGCCGGCGACCTGATCGACGACGCCGTCGACCTGCCAATCGCGGCTGGAAACGGTGTCACCCACTGCCTTTTCGACTTTACCGCCGATGTAGCGGGCGCCGCCCTGAATCTCGTCCTTGTTCACGTCCTGCTTCCTTCGTTTGAATTGGGATGGGGCCGGTGCGTCAGAGAACGACGCCGCAGCCGGCCGCGGCCTTGCCGACCTCGAGCGCGATGGCCGGATCGCGCAGTTCGGTGCCGACGCGGATCAGATCCGACGGGGTCAGCACGCCGGGGGTGGTGTCACCCTGCTTGTAGGCAGCGGCGGCCTTGCCGAGCCGCTGGAGCTGGCCGAGCGACAGGTTCGACTGCAGCCGTTGCCCGACGCAATCGGCACGGGTCGCGTCCAGCCCGTAACGCTGCAGCCCGGTCGAGATGCGCGTGGCGGGGGCCGCGCAGCCGGCGAGCGCCGCAAGGGCGGCCAGGGGGGCCGCGATACCGATGATGCGCTTCATGCTGTGCTCCAAACTCCTTCGACCGCGATGTCGCGACGAAGCCGGGAGCATAAAGCATGTCCGGGTTCCGATGTTCCTGGTATTTATGCGTCGATTTATAGGTCAAACGTACTAGTACGGGACTGAATACGCGCATCGTACATCCGCGAAAACTTTTCGTGCAGTGCCCGCGTACTATCCTCTCGCGCCTCGCTTGCACGATCACGATGCCATGCCGCACGTTGTTCGAGATAGGCGGTTTCATCCTGGCCGTCATCGTCCATGGCCATGTCGCAGTCTTCGTCCTTCATGACGGGGTCACCTCATTTGTGTCAGTCGCCCTTGTACCCCGGTCCGTCGCGGTGCGCGTGATCCGGAAGCACCAGCGGTGCTGGTAGATTTGTCCTGCCCCGGCCTGGCACAGTAGGTTCGGGGCGCGCGACGCGGGGATCCTTGCCCTGCGGCCATCCGATCCCACATAGCGTCGCTGCTGCACTGCAACATCGAAGTGGTTCCCATGGCTTCACAACCGTCACACCGATATCCCGTCGGCCTGGTTCATTTCGCGCTGGCGCTGGGCGGCTTCGCGATCGGGACGACCGAGTTCGCGACGATGAGCCTGCTGCCGATCTTCGCGCGTGGGCTGAACATCGATGCGCCGACCGCCGGGCATGTGATCAGTGCCTATGCGCTGGGCGTGGTGGTGGGGGCGCCGTTGCTGGCGGTCGCGGCGGCGCGGTTCGACCGGCGGATCGTGCTGGTCGTGCTGATGGCGCTGTTCGCGGCGGGCAACGGGCTGAGCGCGCTGGCGCCGAACTTCCACAGCCTGCTGCTGTTCCGGTTTCTGGCCGGGTTGCCGCACGGCGCCTATTTCGGGATCGCGTCGTTGGTCGCGGCGTCGCTCGTCCCCGCGGACAAGCGGACGCAGGCGGTGGGCCGGATCATGCTGGGCCTGACCGTCGCGACGATCGTCGGCGTGCCGTTCGCGAACTGGCTGGGGCAGGCGCTCGGCTGGCGCTGGGGGTTCGGGGTGGTCGCGGTGCTGGCGCTGGCGACGGTCGCGATGGTGCTGGCGTTCGTGCCGCGCCAGCCGGCCGATCCGGAGGCGAGCCCGATGGGCGAGTTGCAGGCGCTGAAGCGCGGGCAGGTCTGGCTGACGCTGGCGACCGGGGCGATCGGGTTCGGCGGGCTGTTCGCGGTCTACACCTATCTGGCCTCCACGCTGACCGAGGTGACCGGTGCGTCGGCGACGATGATCCCGGTGGTGCTGGCGGTGTTCGGCGTGGGGATGACGGTGGGCAATCTGGTGATCCCGCGCTTTGCGGACCGGGCGCTGATGCCGACTGCGGGGCTGCTGCTGCTGTGGAGTGCGGCTTCGCTGGCGCTTTATACGGTGTCGACGGGGCACCTCTGGTCGATCCTGATCGCTGTGTTCGCGGTCGGGCTGGGCGGGGCGCTGGGCACGGTGTTGCAGACTCGGTTGATGGACGTGGCGCAGGGTGCGCAGGGGCTGGCCGCCGCGCTGAACCACAGTGCGTTCAATACCGCCAATGCGCTGGGGCCGTGGCTGGGCGGGATGGCGATCGCGGCCGGCTATGGCTGGACGTCGACCGGGTGGGTCGGCGCGGCGCTGGCGCTGGGCGGGTTCCTGTTCTGGGCGATCTCGGTCGTGACGTCGGACGGGCCGGTATTGCGACCGGCGGTGGCGCACTGAGCCGAAACCGGCCAGAGCGGCGCGATCCCGAACCAGCAGGTTAGCCAAGCGATGCCCAGTCTCCCCTCCCGTTTCCGCCGGCTCGACGGGATCCTCGCCGACCTGCCGATGGACGACCCGATGCTGCTGAGCGAGCTGGACGGGTATTTGACCGCGATCGCGCTGTGCCCCGCGCCGCCGCCGCCCGCGCTCTGGATGCCGCCGATCTGGGATGGGGCGGCCGGCGACGCGGTGCCGTTCGAGGATGCGACCGACGCGCGGCTGTTCGGCGAGATGGTGCTGGCGCGGTACCGCGAGATCGAGCGCGACTTGGACCGCGCCAAGCCGCAGCCGATCTTCGACATCGACGAGCGCAACGGCGAGGTGATGTGGGAGATCTGGATCGACGGGTTCGCCTTCGGGATGGAGCAGCAGCCGGAGCGCTGGGACGATGCGACGGGCGACGACGGTGCCGCGGTGGCGGAGTTGCGCACGTTGATCGACGTGGCGCGCGATGCGAGCGATCTGGATGGGGAGGCGATCAACGCGCTGTGCGATGTGGCGCCGGTGCGGATCGTGGAGCTGCTCGGGCGGTTGCACGGGGCGCCGGCCGCGGTCGTCGCGGCGGAGGTGCCGGCGGCCAAGGTCGGGCGCAACGATCCGTGCCCGTGCGGATCGGGGCGGAAGTCGAAGAAGTGCTGCGCGGTCGGGTGAGGGTTAGAGTTCGATCCGCCAGAAGCGGGTGGGGGCACCCTCGACGCCGAAGTCGTTGTCGTTGACGAGCAGGATCGTTTGGGCGTCGATGAGCGCGATCCCTTCGATGTCCGCGCCGATCTCCGGATGGTCGTCGGTGGAGAAGATCAGGGTCTTGGCCAGCACAGGTAGGTCGAGCGCGTCGTCGGCGCTGAGCTGTTCGAGCGTGGGCGTTGTGGCGGGGTCGTGCCAGCTTGGGTCGAGGATCGTGTCGTCGTCCAAGATCACCGCGTAGAGTTTGGCGGAGGCCGAGATGCGTTCGAGCACGATCAGCCGGCCGTCGTCGGCGAGCGCGAGGTCGCAGAGCTTCACATCGGCGCGCTCGACGTCGCCCTGTGCGCGGTCACGGTCGAAGCTGCGCGGGCGGTCGAGCGGGTAGAGCCGTTCGGCGAGCAGCGCGCCGGTGCTGGTGTCGAGCGTCCAGAGCCGGACGTGGCGCGCGCGGCGGCCGGCGTCCTCGTTCGGGTGGGCGAGCGGGCTCTGGAACGCGACGTGGAGCCGCGTGCCGTCGGGCGAGAGGGCGAGCCCTTCGAACCCGCGGTTGAGCCGGCGGCGCGCAGCGAGCGCGGGCAATGCGCCGACGATGGGGTAGCCGGCCCCGTCGAACAGCGCCTCCGTACCGGCCGGGACCCAGCGCGCGAGGACCGTGCCGTCCGCGGCGACCCGGAGCAGCGAGGGGCCATATTCCTCGCCCACCCAGAAGCCGCCGTCGGGCGTGACAGCGATGCATTCGGTGTCCGCGCCGCCGGGATCGGGCGGCAGGAGGCGACCGTCGGGGGCGATCGCCGGTTCTGCATCGCGCGCATCGGTGCCGGCGGGTGGCAGGCCCGACAAGGTCCGGCCGTCCGCGGCATGGAGCGGGAGTGTGCGGCGGACGGTGACATGGGTGTCGCCGACATGCAGTTCGGTGATCGCCGGGCCGATTTCGGGGCAGGGCATCAGCTTGGCACCGGGCGTGTCGGCGTGCGCGCCGAGGTCCATGCCGTAGCGGCCGATCGCGAGCGGCATCTTGAGGTTCGGGCCGCGATCGCCGATCGCCCAGACGATCCCGGGCGGGTCGCCGGCGCGGCGGGTGAGGCCGGAGCCGAGCCCGCGGGTGACGCGCAGCGTGCCGTTCGGCAGGTCGAGCGTGGCGAGCGTTTCGTCCTGGTAGGCGAGTTCTGTGACTTTGGTGTGCGACATGCCCGGTCGGTAGCATGGCCGTCGAGTGGCGCAAACGGCGCCGGGGTGGACGATTTGCCCGGCGATTGATCGGCATGGCGCGGCGCACCATCTTCTGTTCCTAACGACCCCGACAGGATCAGCATGACCGACGACCGCACGAGCAAGGGACGATCCGTACCGAGCGGGAGGCTGGCGCGGCTCGGCATTTTCGGGCGGATGGCGGGCGGCGTGGCGGGCAATGTGGTGGCCGAGGGCGCGCGGCGGCTGGCCAATGGCGAGCGGCCGAAGATGAACGACCTGCTGCTGACGCCGGCCAATGCGATGAAGGTCGCCGACCAGCTGTCGCACCTGCGCGGGGCGGCGATGAAGCTGGGGCAGATGGTGTCGATGGATTCGGGCGACATGCTGCCGCCCGAACTGTCCGCGATCCTGGCGAAGCTGCGCGACGGGGCGCACCACATGCCGCCGGAACAGCTGGACCGCGTGCTGATCGCCGAATGGGGCAAGGACTGGCGGCGCAAGTTCGCGCATTTCCAGGCGCATCCGATCGCGGCGGCGTCGATCGGGCAGGTCCACAAGGCACGGATGCGCGATGGCCGGACGCTGGCGATCAAGGTGCAATATCCCGGCGTGAAGGACAGCATCGACGCGGATGTCGACAATGTCGCGACGCTGCTCCGCGTGTCGGGGATGCTGCCGCGCGAACTGGATATCGCCGGGCTGCTGGGCGAGGCAAAGCGCCAGTTGCACGAGGAGGCGGACTATATCCGCGAGGGCGCGATGCTGGCGCGGTACCGCGATCTGGTCGGCGATGCGCCGGGGCTGGTGGTTCCGGCGCTGGTGCCGGAGCTGACGACGCCGCGCGTGCTGGCGATGGATTTCGTCGAGGGCGTGGCGGTCGAGACGCTGGAGACCGCATCGCAGGAGGTGCGCGACCAGGCGATGCAGGCGCTGATCGGACTGGTGCTGCGCGAGTTGCTCGAATGGGGGTTGATGCAGACCGACCCCAATTTCGCGAATTACCGCTGGCAGACGGAGGCCGGGCGCCTGGTGCTGCTCGATTTCGGGGCGGCGCGGGCGGTGCCGGCGGATGTCGGGGCGGGGTATCGCCGGTTGTTGCTAGCGGGCTTGTCGGGCGACCGCGATGCGGTGCGCGACGCGGCGCTGTCGGTCGGGTTCCTGGGCGAGGCGATCGTGGTGCGGCACCGCGCGACGATCGATGCGATGATCGACGTGGTGCTGACGGAGCTGAACCGGCCGGGACCGTTCGATTTCGGCGACCGCGCGTTCGTTGGCGCGCTGCGCGATCAGGGGATCGAGATGGTGCGCGATCGCGAGAGCTGGCATTTGCCGTCGATCGACACGCTGTTCGTGCAGCGCAAGATCAGCGGGACGGCGTTGCTGGCGGCGCGGCTGAAGGCACGGGTCGATGTGCGGGCGATGGTCATGGCGCAGGTGGCCGGGGGGGATCAGCTACCCGGCACGGTGGCCGCGTCGAGATAGCGGACGATCCATTTCGGATAGCCTTCGGGGGCCATCACGATGTCGGGCACCGCGACCGGATCGCTGCCGGTTTCGACCCAGCCGTAACCGTGGCAGTGATCGCATAGCGCGCGGATGCAGCGGAAGGTGACGAGGTCGATCTGCGCGTTCCACTGGCCATGGCCGCGGCAGATCGGGCAAAGGGCGTCGAGCGCGCCGTTGCGCGGTTGGATCGGGACATTGTCGAGCGCGTGGGGCGCGTCGGGGCCGGCACAAAGGACGATGTTGCTGGCGTGCGCCATATGGTCTCCTGCGTTCGGCACCGGGAACGCGGCGCGGTATGCGCTGTTCCTGTCCTGCGCGCTGGAATAGCGCAACCGCATTTCCGGCAGCTGAAAGGATGAGCCGCATGTTCGAGATGCCTGCGATCGCGTCGCCCGAGTGGCGATCCGCGCTGGGTGCGGTGGCCGAGCCGGGCGCGCTGGCGGACCTGCGCGCGTTCCTGGCCGCAGAGGTGGCGGCGGGGCGGACGGTGTTTCCGGCGGTGCCCGACCTGTTCCGCGCGCTGGACCTGACCCCTCCGAGCGCAGTGCGGGTCGTGATCCTGGGGCAGGACCCGTATCATGGGGCGGGCCAGGCGCACGGCCTGTCGTTCAGCGTACGGCCGGGGGTGCGGGTGCCGCCGTCGTTGCGCAACGTCTATGCCGAACTGCGCGACGATCTGGGGGTCGTGCCGGCGACGCATGGGTATCTGGAGGCCTGGGCGCGGCAGGGTGTGTTGCTGCTGAATACGGTGCTGACTGTGGTCGAGGGGCAGGCGGGCGCGCACCGGCGGCGCGGGTGGGAGGCGTTTACGGACGCGGTGATCGCGGCGGTGGATCGCGGGCCGCCGGCGGTGTTCATGCTGTGGGGGAAGCCGGCGCAGGCGAAGGCGGCGCTGGTCGACGAGGAACGGCATCTGGTGATCCGCTCGGCGCATCCGTCGGGACTATCGGCCTATCGCGGCTTCTTCGGCAGCCGTCCGTTTTCGCAGGCCAATGCGTTTCTGACCGCGCGGGGGCGGGGCGAGATCGACTGGGCCTTGCCGCCCGTGGGCGATGCGGCGGCGGGGGTTTCGGTCCGCGGTGGCGGCGTATAGGGCGGATGGTCATGAAGAAGACGATGCACCGTACGATCCTGGGTCTGGCCGCGATTCTGCTGGCGGCGGTGCAGGCCCCCGCCGTGGCCAAGCCGCCGCTGGTGCTGGCCGCGGCGAGTTTGCAGGAGTCGTTGTCTGCCGCCGCCAATGCCTGGGCGGCGCGGCGGCACGAGCGGCCGGTGCTGTCGTTCGCGGCATCGTCGGCGCTTGCGCGGCAGGTGGAGGCGGGGGTGCCGGCCGACCTGTTCGTGTCGGCGGACGAGGCGTGGATGGACGATGTGCAGCGCAAGGGGATGGTCCGGGCGGGGACGCGCGTGTCGTTCCTGCGTAACCAGCTTGTTCTGATCGCGCCGGCCGGGCGTGGGGCCAGGATGACGATCGGGCGCGGGTTCCCGCTGGCGCGCGCGCTGGGCCGTGGGCGGCTGGCGATGGCGGACCCGGATGCGGTCCCGGCCGGGCGGTACGGGAAGGCGGCGCTGACCGCACTCGGCGTGTGGCCGGCGGTGGCGGGCCGCGTGGTGCGGGCGGAGAGCGTGCGGGCGGCGCTGGCGCTGGTCGCACGCGGCGAGGCGCCGTACGGGATCGTCTATGCCACCGATGCGCGGGCGGAGCGCGGCGTGCGTGTGGTGGGCACGTTCCCGGCGGGGAGCCATCCGGCGATCACCTATCCGGTTGCGTTGCTGAAGGGCGGCAGCGCGGAGGCTGAGCGGTTCCGGCGGTTCCTGATCTCGCCCGCGGGCAAGGCGATCTTCCGGCGATACGGGTTCGGCACGCGGTGATCGCGCGATGCTGACGCCCGAGGAGTGGGCGATCGTTGCACTGTCGCTGCGCGTCAGTGGCGTGGCGATGGCGGTGACGTTGCCGGTCGCGTTCGGGCTCGCGTACCTGCTGTCGCGCGGGCGGTTTCCGGGGCGGTCGCTGGTCGATGCGGTGGTGCATCTGCCGCTGGTGCTGCCGCCGGTCGTCACGGGGTGGCTGCTGCTGCTGGCGTTCGGGCGGAACGGGTCGGTCGGTGGTTGGCTGGAGGCGGCGTTCGGGGTGTCGGTGATCTTCCGCTGGACGGGGGCGGCGATCGCGGCGGGGATCATGGCGTTGCCGTTGATGGTGCGTGCGATCCGGCTGTCGATCGATGCGGTCGACCGGCGGCTGGAGGGGGCGGCGCGGACGCTGGGCGCGGGGCCGTGGCGGACCTTTGCGACGATCACGCTGCCGCTGTGCCTGCCGGGCGTGCTGGCGGGACTGGTGCTCGGTTTTGCGCGGTCGATCGGGGAGTTCGGTGCGACGATTACGTTCGTGTCGAACATTCCGGGCGAGACCCGGACGTTGCCGATCGCGATCTACAGCGCGTTGCAGATTCCGGGGAACGACGATGCGGTGTGGCGGCTGGCGGGCCTGTCGGTCGCGCTGTCGCTGGCGGCGTTGGTCGTGTCCGAATGGCTGGCGCGGCGTGGGCAGGACGATCGGGCCGGCCATGTCCTTTGACATCGCGCTGCGCCGGCGGCTGGGGGCGCGCGACATCGCGCTGACGTTTCAGGCGGACGATGGGCTGACGGTGCTGTTCGGGCCGTCGGGGGCGGGCAAGACGTCCGTGCTGAACATGGTGGCCGGGTTGCTGACGCCCGATGCCGGGCATGTGCGGGTCGGCGGCACGACGTTGTTCGATGCCGCCGCGCGGGTGGACGTGGCGCCGGAGCGGCGACGGATCGGTTATGTGTTCCAGGACGGGCGGCTGTTTCCGCATCTGCGCGTGCGGGCGAACCTGCTTTATGGTTGGCGGCTGGCGGCGGAGGCGGATCGCTGGATCGGGCTGGACGAGGTGGTGGCGTTTCTTGGGATCGGCGAGCTGCTCGACCGCTGGCCGCGGTCGCTGTCCGGCGGCGAGGCGCAGCGTGTCGCGATCGGGCGGGCGCTGCTGTCGGGTGCGCGGACGTTGTTGATGGACGAGCCGCTGGCGTCGCTGGATGCGTCGCGGCGCGGGGAGATCATCGCGGTGATCGAACGGGTGCGCGACGATTTGCGCCTGCCCATTCTGTACGTGACGCACGATCTCGCGGAGGCGGAGCGGCTGGGCACGCAGCTTGTCGCGATGGGGTAGGGGGAGGCAGCGCGCCTCCCCCGTTTGCCTCAGTGGTTGTCGCGCGGCAGGCCCATGGTCTGGGCGATGCGCTGATACTTCTCGGCGCCTTCCATGATCGCGCCGGTGTTGAGCTGACCGACCGTGGCGCGTTGGATTTCCTGCCACGGGGTCTGCGAGGCGGGGTAGCGGTAGCCGCCGTCGGCCATCAGCGCGGTGCGGCGTTCGGCCAGTTCCGCGTCGGACAGCAGCACGTCGGCGGTGCCCTTGTTCAGGTCGATCCGGACGCGGTCGCCGGTGCGGAGCAGCGCGAGGCCGCCATTGGCCGCGGCCTCCGGCGAGGCGTTGAGGATCGAGGGCGAGCCCGACGTGCCCGACTGCCGCCCGTCGCCGATGCAGGGGAGTGCATGGACCCCTTCGCGGATCAGATAGGCGGGCGGGCGCATGTTGACGACCTCGGCCGCACCCGGATAGCCGATCGGGCCGGCGCCGCGCATGAACAGCAGTGTTTCGGACGTGATGCCGAGCGCCGGATCGTCGATGCGGTGGTGGTAATCCTCCGGCCCGTCGAACACGACGACGGGGCCTTCGAACGCCTCCGGATCGTTCGGGTTGGACAGATAGCGGTCGCGGAATTCAGGGCCGATCACGCTGGTCTTCATGATCGCGGCGTCGAACAAATTGCCCGACAGCACGACGAAGCCGGCATCCTGCAACAGCGGCGTCGCGAACGGGCGGATGACGCGTTCGTCCTCGATCGTCGCATCGCGGCAATTCTCACCGATCGTGCGGCCGTTGGCGGTGATCGCATCCTCGTGGATCAGGCCCTGCTTCATCAGCTCGCCCACCACGGCGGGGACGCCGCCAGCGTGGTAATAATCCTCGCCGAGATATTCGCCGGCGGGCTGGAGGTTGACCATCAGCGGCACCTTGTGGCCGTGCGTCTGCCAGTCCTTCAGATCGAGTTCGACGCCGGTGTGGCGCGCGAGCGCGGCGAGGTGGATCGGCGCGTTGGTGGAGCCGCCGATCGCGGAGTTGACGACGATCGCGTTCAGGAACGCGTCGCGCGTCATGATGTCGGACGGCTTCAGATCCTCGGCCACCATGTCGACGATCCGCTTGCCGGTGAGGTACGCGATCTCCTGACGATCGCGGTAGGGCGCCGGGATCGCGGCGGAACCGGGCAGCTGCATGCCGAGCGCCTCGGCCAGCGAGTTCATCGTCGTGGCGGTGCCCATGGTGTTGCAATAGCCGGTCGACGGCGCGGAGGAGGCGACGAGCTTGATGAAACCGGCGTCGTCGATCTCGCCGGTGGCGAGCATCTGGCGCGCCTTCCAGACGATCGTGCCGGAGCCGGTGCGCTCACCCTTGTGCCAGCCGTTGAGCATCGGGCCGACCGACAGCGCGATGGCGGGGATGTTGACGGTGGCCGCGGCCATCAGGCAGGCCGGCGTCGTCTTGTCGCAACCGATGGTCAGCACGACGCCGTCGAGCGGGTAGCCGTAGAGCACCTCGACCAGCGCCAGATAGGCGAGGTTGCGGTCGAGCCCGGCGGTCGGGCGCTTGCCGGTTTCCTGGATCGGGTGGACCGGGAATTCCAGCGCGATGCCGCCCATTTCGCGGATGCCCTCACGCAGCCGTTCGGCGAGCACGAGGTGGTGGCGGTTGCAGGGGCTGAGGTCCGACCCGGTCTGCGCGATGCCGATGATCGGTTTGCCCGATTGCAGTTCTTCCAGCGACAGGCCGAAGTTCAGATAGCGTTCGAGATAGAGCGCCGTCATGTCGATATTGTCGGGATTGTCGAACCACGCGCGCGAGCGCAGCGGGGGGAAGCGGGTGTCGGTCATGATGCGGGTTCCGGTCGGATCAGCGTTGTACGGAGAAGCGGTAGATCATCTGGTGATGGTAGGGTTTGCCCGGGTCGACGCGTGCGGACACGAACGTCGGTTGGTTGGGCGCATCGGGGAATTTCTGCGGTTCCAGCGCGATGCCGTCGCCCATCCGGTACAGATGGCCGGATTTGCCGACGAACGTGCCGTCGAGGAAGTTGCCGGTGTAGAACTGTACGCCCGGTTCGGTGGTCAGCACCTCGAGCACCCGGCCCGACGCCGGATCCATCAGGCGGGCGGCGAGGCCCGGGGTAGCGGTAACACCCTTGTCCAGCGCGAAATTATGATCGTAGCCCTGGCCGTAGCGCAGTTGCTGGTCGCGGCCGTCGCGCAGCGAAAGGCCGATGACGCGCGGGGCGCGGAAATCGAACGCGGTGCCTTCGACGGGGCGCAGTTCGCCGGTCGGGATCAGTTTGGCATCGACGGGGGTGATCGCGCGCGCCGGGATGGTGAGCAGATGACCCATCGCGCCGGTCGGCGACCCTTCGCCGCCGAGGTCGAAGATGCCGTGGTTGGTCATGTTGACGACGGTCGGCTTGGTGGTCTTCGCATCGAACGCGATGCCCAGGCTGCCACTTTCGTCGAGCGTATAGGTGGTGGTGACGTCGAGCTTGCCGGGATAGCCGGACTCGCCGTCGGGGCTGGTATAGGCGAGGACGAGCTTGGCCACCGGGCCGGGCGTGATCGACACGACGCGCCAGGCGACCTTGTCGAACCCCTTGCCGCCGCCGTGCAGCGAATTGGTCTTGTCGTTCAGCGGCAGCTGGTAGCGCTTGCCGTCGAGCGTGAAAGTGCCGCCGGCGATGCGGTTGGCAAAGCGGCCGACCGTGACGCCGAAGAAATTGGGGTGGTCGACAAAGGATTTCAGATCGTCATAACCCAGCACGACATCGGCCATGCGGCCGTTGCGATCGGGGGCGATGACCGCTTGCAGCGTCGCGCCGTAAGTGAGGACACGCGCAGTGAGACCGGCCTTATTGGTCAGCGTAATGGTTTCGATGGCGGTGCCGTCCGCCAGCGTGCCGGCGGGGGCGCGAGCAATGGTGGTCGCCTGCGCGGTTCCGGCCATGCCGGCCAGCAACGCGGCCGTATGTACGATCAGACCCAGAGTTCGCATGCCGACATCCCCAACGTGAACCGATGGCGCCGTTGACGCGCCTTGTGTCGGTATATAGTCGGACAACATCGAGTAGGGCAAGCCGCGCGCACGCGAGCACGACGTAGGCACCCGGGACGGAGAAGGTGAACAGCATGGCGATGCCAATCCAGACATCCAGGGCAGGCGGCGGGGTCGCCAGCGCGGCGAGCGATGCGCCGGGGACCAGTTACCGGGCGGCGTTGACGCTGCTCGCCAGCCTGTTCTTCATGTGGGGCTTCATCACGGTCATCAACGGCACGCTGCTGCCGCATCTGCGCAGCGTGTTCGAGCTGTCCTACACCCAGACGACGCTGATCGAGTCCGTGTGGTTCATCGCCTATTTCTTCGCATCGATCCCGTCGGCCAAGCTGATCGAGCGGATCGGCTATCAGCGGTCGATGGTCGTCGGGCTCGGCATGATGGCGGCCGGCGCGTTGATCATGGTGCCGGCGGCGCGGATGCCGTCCTACGAAGTCACGCTGTTCGCGCTGTTCGTGATCGCCAGCGGCATCACGCTGCTGCAGGTCGCGGCCAACCCCTATGTCGCGGTGGTGGGCAGTCCGGAGACGGCATCGTCGCGACTGAACCTGGTGCAGGCGTTCAATTCGGCCGGCGCGACGCTGGCCCCGCTGTTCGGCGGGTACCTGATCCTGGGGCGGACGACGTCGGGCACCGCGGCGGCCGGTGCGGCGGCGCTGACGCCGGCGGAGCGGCTGGCCGATGCGCAGTCGGTGGTGCTGCCCTACCTGATCGTGGCGGGCGTGCTGGCGGTGCTGGCGATCGTGATCGCGCGCTTCCCGCTGCCCGCGATGGGGGCCGCGACGCAGCGGTCGGCCAAGGCGGACCGCAAGGGCCTGTCGCTGTGGACGCACCGCAACCTCGTGTTCGGCATCCCGGCGATCTTCATCTACCTGATCGCCGAGATCGGGGTGGGCAACCTGTTCATCAACTTCGTGTCGCAGCCGGACATCGGGAACCTGACGCATCAGCAGGCGTCGAATTATCTGTTCCTGCTGTGGGGCGGGATGATGATCGGCCGGCTGGTCGGCGCGTTCGTGATGCAGAAGGTCGACGCGGCCAAGGTGCTGGCGGTGGCGAGCATCGGTGCGGCGATCGTCATGCTGGTGGCGACGTTCACGACCGGCCATGTCGCGATGTGGGCGCTGATCTCGGTCGGGCTGTTCCATTCGATCATGTTCCCGACGATCTTCACGCTGGGCATCAAGGGGCTGGGGCCGTTAACTGAGGAAGGGTCGGGCCTGCTCATCATGGCGATCGCGGGCGGCGCGCTGGTGGTAGTGCAGGGCTGGCTGGCCGATGCGTACGGCCTGCAATGGTCGTTCCTGCTGACCGTGGCGTGCGAGGCGTACATCCTGTTCTACGCGCTGGTGGGGTCGCGGGTGACGGATGCGTTGCCGGATGCTCGGGTGGCGTGATGCCGGGGGCCGCGGTTGGTCCGCGGCCTTGCAAGCTCGGCGTGATTTGAGCCTGTCGAGAACTGCGCAGGGTTCTCGACAGGCTCGAACCAAACGGATTGGTGCGTGGCGCATGTGCCACGGAGCTTAGGCCCGTGGCGGTGTCGGCGTCTCGGCTGCGCTCGGCGGGTCCCTCGACTTCGCTCGGAATGGGCGGGGTAGGTAACTAGGCCGGTTTCATTGCGGCCTTGGTGTCTTCCAGCGCCTGATCGACCAGGACACGCATCGCCTCGCTCGCCGCGGCCGAGTTGCCGGCGGCGATGGCGTCGTAGACGCGGCGGTGGTCGGGGATCGGGTTGCGCGGCAGGCCCTGCGAACGCTGTTTAAACTTGGTGGTCCAGTGGACCGCCGCGCCGATGCTGGCGCTGAGCACCACGAGTGAGTCGTTGCCGGTCGCGTTCAGCACGGCGTCGTGGAAATCGCGGTCCGCGGCGCGCCCCGCCTCGCTGGCGAGCGTGTGACGCGTCATGCCGGCGAGCGCATCCTTCATGAGTTTCAGGTCGGACCGTTCGCGGCGTTCGGCGGCGAGCGCGGCGGCGGCAGGCTCGACGATGCCGCGCAGTTCGAACAAGCCGCGGATGAACCGCATGTCGGGTTCGCCGGTGAACGCCCAGGCGAGCACGTCGGGATCGAGCACGTTCCAGCGGTTGCGCGGCAGGACGCGGGTGCCCGCCTTGGGACGGCTTTCGACCAGACCCTTGGCGCTGAGCACCTGAACCGCCTCGCGATACGCGCTGCGCGAGACGCCGAGCGCTTCCGAGAACACCACCTCGCCCGACAGCACGTCGCCCGGCGCATATTCGCCGGACAGGATGGCCACGCCGAGTTTATGCGCGATCGCGCCGTGCAGGCGACGACCGGTGCCGCGCGACGCGGGGGCGGCCACCGCGGCCGGTGCTTCGATCACGGGGTTAGGCAGCTTGTCTTCGACAGGCGCCACGTCCGCATCGGATTTCAGGTCGTCCAACCGCCCCTCCCAGAACATATTTCAACGGCGTAACAGGGGAGGCGGTATCGTGGAACGAAAAACTCCGACAGTCGCGCGTCGCCCGACAAACTGCGGTCAGGCGACCGAGGCGTAGTAGCTCGACACGCGGCCGGCATAGGCGCGGTCGAACACTGGTTCGGTGCTGCCGCTGAAGCTCGGCCCGCCTTCGAGCAAGCGCTTGTCGATCGACACGACGTAGCCGACATTTTCGGCATCGTAGGTCAGCGCCGACCACGGGACCGGATAGAAGGTCTGGCCGATACCGAGCAGGCCGCCGATGCGGAGCACGACATAGGTCACCTGGCCGGTGCGGCGGTCGATCTTGAACGTCGACACTGCGCCCAGCGCCACACCGTCGCGTGTGCGGACGGGCGTGCCGTCCACCTTGTGCGAAGAGATCAGGAAATCGACGTCTTCGGCGGGAAGGTCGAGGGGCTGGGTCATGCGCGGTCTCCTGGGTTTCGGGGCGTCAACCGTTTCGGGGTTGGGGTGTTCCCCCCAACCCCGATCCTGCACGACCCGCCGCGAAGAAACCAGCGATCGACGGGCCGCCCGGAACGCCCGATCAGTCGCGATAGTCGAAGCTGCGCGCCTGCTGACCGATCAGCGTCACTTCGACGCGGCGGTTGAGCTGACGACCTGCCGGCGTGGCGTTGGTCGCGACCGGCGTGGTTTCGCCGAACCCCTGGACGCGGAAGCGATCGCGCTCGACGCCCATCGTGCCAAGCGCCTGGCGGACCGTGCTGGCGCGGCGTTCCGACAACTGCTGGTTCGCGGCGGCGCCGCCGACCGAGTCCGTGTGGCCGTCGATCCGGACGCGGACGTTGCGGTTGGCGCGCAGATAGCCGGCGAGCGGGCGGAGTCGCGCCTCGGCACCCGGGCGCAGTTCCGCGCTGCCGGTACGGAACAGCACGTCCTGCAGCACGAGCGTGGCGCCGTAGCGGGTCTGCTTCATGCGGTAGTCGCGCATGCCGCGGCGATCCCAGCCGCCGCCCTGCGGTGCGACCGGCACGGCGACCACGACGTCGCGCGAGTCCCAATCGAACCGGCGGCGGTCTGCGCCGGCGATGCGCGCAAAGGCGGCGTTGGCGTCGTCCGCCTCGCGCCGGTTGATGCGGCCGTCGTCGTTGGCGTCGAAATTGCGCAGGACGAAGGCGCGGCCGCGGTTGGTGGCGCGCAGTTCGGGGTAGAGGATCGGCACGCCGTTGCCCTGGAGCAGGATGTCGCGTTCGCCGCGCCGGCCGCCGCCGAAGTCGAACCGGTCCTGCGCGGAGGCGGTGGCGGGGACCGCGGCCAGCGTGAGCGCGGCGAGGGTGGTGGTCAATATCGTGCGCGTGATGGTCATGATCGGTCCTGCTCCTGTTGGAATATGCGGCTCCTTTCGGCCGGGCGCGTTGAACCCGCGATGAGTGGTGATGTTAGCTGCGGTTCATGCGGCGGGGTGGAGCGGGGTTCCGTTCCGGGTTAGGCTGATGACCCAGAGGAGAGCGTCGATGCAGAACGAAGACACGGTGTTGCAGACGCTGCTGCCCGTCACGCACGATCTGGGCGGGTTCAAGGTGCATCGCACATTGCCGCACAAGGACCGCACGATGGTCGGGCCGTTCGTGTTCTTCGACCAGATGGGACCGGCGCACCTGCCGCAGGGCGAGGGGATCGACGTGCGGCCGCATCCGCATATCGCGCTGAGCACCGTCACATACCTGTTCGACGGGGCGATCGATCACCGCGATTCGCTGGGCACGGTGCAGACGATCGGGGTGGGTGCGGTGAACCTGATGACCGCGGGCACCGGCATCGTCCATTCGGAACGGTCGCCGATCGTGGAGCGTGCGAAGGGGCCGCCGCTGTCCGGGATCCAGACCTGGCTGGCGCTGCCCGACGGGCGGGAGGAGATCGACCCGGCGTTCCAGCATGTCGCGGCGGACGCGCTGCCTGTGTTCGGCGACAGCGGGGCGCGCGCTACGGTGATCATGGGGACGTTGTGGGGGCAGACGTCGCCGGTCACCGCGCATGCGCCGACCATCTATGCCGACATCGCACTGGAGCCGGGCGGGCAGGTGCCGATCGATGCGGACGCCGACGAACGCGGACTGTACCTGGTCGAGGGCGAGGCGACGATCGACGGACGGCCGCTGGCCAAGATGGCGCTGATCGTCCTGCGGCCGGGGATCACCGCGACGTTGAAGTCGATGAGCGGCGCGCGGGTGATGCTGGCGGGTGGCGGGGCGTTCGCGACGCCGCGGCATGTATGGTGGAATTTCGTGTCGTCCTCGCAGGAGCGGATTCGGCAGGCGCGGGCGGACTGGACCGCGGGCAAGTTCGCGACCGTGCCGGGCGATCCGGAGTACATCCCGATCCCGCCCGTACCGAATACGGTCAGCTATCCGTGAGCGGGCTGCGGCGGATCACGCTGTCGACCGGGGTATCGCTCGACGTCGCGGTGGCGGGCGATCCGGCGGCGCCGGCGATCCTGTTCCTGCACGGGTTTCCGGAGTCGCACCGGACCTGGCTGCATCAGATCTCGGCGTTGTCCGGAGACCATTACTGCGTCGCGCCGGATCAGCGCGGCTATGCCGGGTCTTCGAAGCCGGAGGCGGTGGCGGACTATGGCATCGACCGGCTGGTGGCGGATGTCATCGCGCTGGCCGATGCGCTCGGGATCGGGCGGTTCACGCTGGCGGCGCATGACTGGGGCGGGGCGGTCGGCTGGGCGACGGCGTTGCGCCATCCGGACCGGGTGGAGCGGCTGGTGATCGCCAATGCGCCGCATCCGCTGCTGTTTCAGCGCGCGCTGATCGACGATCCGGCGCAGCGTGCGGCGAGCCAGTATATTCGGGCGTTCCGCGATCCGGGGATCGAGGCGCGGATCGCGGAGATGGGGCTGGACGGGTTTTACGACCGGAGCTTTGCGCCGCATGTCGATCCGGCGCGGGTGACGGCGGCGGATCGCGCGGAGTATCTGGCGGAATGGGGCCAGCCGGGTGCGCTGACGGGCATGCTGAACTGGTATCGTGCGGCGCCGATCGTGGTGCCGGCGATGGACGAAGATGTTGCGCGGCCTGCGTGGGTCGATGCGGCGTTTCCGGTGCTGGAGATGCCGGTGCTGGTGGTGTGGGGGATGCGGGACCGGGCCTTGCTGGCGGCGCAGCTCGATGGGCTGGATGCAGTGGTGCGCGACCTGACGGTGGCGCGGATCGATGCGGGGCATTTCGTGCCCTGGGAGGCGCCGGAGGCGGTGACTGGGGTCATGCGGGAGTGGTTGGGGATGAAGCCTCGGGCTTAGGTTTGGTCGTGCGACATTCGAAGCGGCTGTTGATCCGCACTTTCCAGACTCCCGTTCGTGCTGAGTAGAGACCGAGTAGCGCTCTTGCGCGTATCGAGGGGTCGTATCGAAGCATGGCCTAGCGGGCGGGTCGGGTCCTTCGATACGGGCCTTCGGCTTCGCTCGAAGGGTTCCTCGACTTCGCTCGGGATGTGCGGGGTTTGGGGGTAGCGCGGGTTCTCGACAGGCTCGAACCGAACGGGGTTGGGGGGATGAACGCGTTGGAACGGGTGTTGCGCGGCGTTCTCGACAGGCTCGAACTGAACGGGTTTGGGTAGCCCGCGGACCTTGCGTTTCCCGTCGGACCCGGACGGGCGTCGGGTCGTTGTGCGGGGATGCGGGCGTTTTCTCAGCTTCTCGACAGTCTTGTCTATACGCGGTCGCGCAATGCGAAGTTGAAGCTGATCGCGGATTATCTGCGGGCCACGCCGGACCCGGATCGCGGGTGGGCGATGGCGGCGTTGACGGGTGACCTCGATATTCCGGCGGTGAAGTCGGCGGCGATCCGGGCGCTGGTCGAGGAGCGGGTCGATCCGGTGCTGTTCCGGATGAGCCGCGACTATGTCGGCGATACGGCCGAGACGGTGGCGTTGCTGTGGCCAGCACCTGCGGGGGAGCCGGCGGAGATCGACGACGGGTCGCTCGGGCTGGCGGCGGTGATCGAGCGGTTGCGGAGCCTGAACCGGGTCGAGGGGCCGCGCGCGATCGCGGGGATGCTCGACCATCTCGATTCGTCGGGGCGTTATGCGTTGCTGAAGCTGGCGACCGGCGGCCTGCGTGTCGGCGTGTCGGCGCGGTTGGCCAAGACGGCGCTGGCGAACGGGTTCGGGCTGGACGTCGATGCGGTCGAGGAGATCTGGCACGGGATCGACCCGCCTTATGCCGCGCTGTTCGCGTGGGCGGAGGGGCGCGGCGAGCAGCCGACGCCGGCCGACGTGCCGGTGTTCCGGCCGTTCATGCTGGCGCATCCGCTGGAGGACGCGATCGTCGACATGGCGGACTATGTCGCGGAGTGGAAGTGGGACGGCATCCGCGTGCAGATCGTGCGGACCGCGGGGCAGACGCGGCTGTACAGCCGGGCGGGCGACGACATCACCGGCAGTTTTCCGGACGTGGCGGCGGCGGTGCGGCACGACGGCGCGCTGGACGGCGAGCTGCTGGTCAAGGGCGCACATCAGGGCGGCGCGCTGGAGGATGGCGGGGGTGCGGCCAGTTTCAACGCGTTGCAGCAGCGGCTGGGACGTAAGCTGGTGTCGGCCAAGATGCAGGCGGATTATCCGGCGTTCGTGCGGGTGTACGACATCCTGCTCGACGGTATGGAGGATGTCCGCGCGCTGCCCTGGACCGAGCGGCGCGCGCGGCTGGAGGCGTTTGCGGGGGCGCTCGACCCGGACCGGTTCGACCTGTCGGCGGTGATCGACGCGGCGGACTTCACGGCGCTGGAGGAGATCCGCGCCACGTCGCGCGATGCGGCGATCGAGGGGGTGATGCTGAAGCGTCGCGACAGTCCCTATGTCGGCGGGCGGCGTGCAGGGATGTGGTACAAGTGGAAGCGCGATCCGCTGAGCTGCGACTGCGTGATGATGTATGCGCAGCGTGGGTCGGGCAAGCGATCGAGCTTCTATTCCGACTATACGTTCGGATGCTGGACCGAGGATGGCGAGCTGCTGCCGGTCGGCAAGGCGTATTCCGGGTTCACCGACGAGGAGCTGAAGTGGCTCGACAAGTTCGTGCGGACCAACACGACGGGGCGGTTCGGGCCGGTGCGCGAGGTCGAGAAGACGCTGGTGCTGGAGGTGGCGTTCGATTCGATCCACGAATCGAAGCGGCACAAGTCCGGGCTGGCAATGCGGTTTCCGCGGATCAGCCGCATCCGGCGCGACAAGCCTGCGGCGGAGGCGGACCGGATCGACACGCTGCGCCGGATGATCGGCTAGGCGGGCTCAGCTGTTCCGGTCGATCACGGCCTGCAGGACGGAGGGGTGCATCGGGGCCGTGAATTCCGCGCCGATGCGGAACCCGGTGGCCCAGGCGACGCGCGCCATCATGGGGGCGAGGCCGGGGAGCGTCAGCCAGAGCGTGGTGCCGACGCGCGGCGGATCGTCGACCTCCGTACAGAAGCCGCCGGGCGACAGGTCGACCAGCCGGACCGAGAAGCGTTGCAGACCCTGGCGGCGCAACGAAACCGGGAAGTCCGCCGGGGTGCGTTCGGTGCGGCGTGGCGTGTGCGCTTCGTCGGTGGAAGGCACGGTGCTGGCGGCGTCAACGGCGGCGGGTTCGGTCATCGGCATAGTCCTTTCGTACCCCGGACTACACCGCGAAACATCGCCATAGCGTTAACATAGAGTTGCGTTCAGGTGTTTAACGCCGGGAACGCCGTCATTTCGGAATACGGATTTCGAACAGCGACGGCCAGTATTTGCCGGTGACGAACAGCCGATCCTTTGCGGCGTCATAGGCGATGCCGTTCAGCACCGCGTCGGGATCGGTGACCGTAACCTGCGCGACCAGACTGCGCAGGTCGAGCCAGCCCTTCACGCGGCCGGTGGCGGGATCGATCCGCGCGATCATCGCGGTCTGCCAGATATTGGCGAGGATCTCGCCCTTCACATATTCCAGTTCGTTGAGGTTCATGACCGGCTGGCCGTCGGCGGTCACGCGAATCCGGCCTTGTTCGGCGAAGGTGACGGGGTCGAGGAAACGCAGTTCGGCCGTGCCGTCGGACAGGATCAGGCGGCGGCCGTCCTGCGTCAGGCCCCAGCCTTCGCCGGGGTAGCGGAATTCGGACTTCTGGCGCAGCGTCGCGCGGTCCCAGCGCCAGCCGGTGCCGTTCTGCCAGCTGAGGCTGACGAGGTCGTTCTTCCAGAGTGCCATGCCCTCGCCGAACACGTCGGCGCGAACGGCCGCGCTTTGCAGGACCTTGCCATCGGCCAGCCGGACCTGGCGGATCTGGGATTGGCCGACCTGGCCGGTGCTCTCGTAGAACGACCCCTTATGCCAGAGCAGGCCTTGCGTGAACGCGCCGGTGTCGTGCGGGTAACGTGCGACGACGGTGGGGACGACGATCGGTGCGGGCGCGGCGTCGGCAGGGCGGGCGGTATCGACGGGCCGGTCCTCCAGGGCGGGTGCGGGTGGGGTCGCCGAGCAGGCCAGCGAGGCGCCAAGCAGGGGAAGCAGGCAGAACAGCAGACGCATGCGGCGGGTTCCGTGACCGGGGAGGAGGGCGCGTTATCGGCGCGGTGGGGGCGGGAGGGAAGTGTTTGTTGTGGGGTTGGGATGCGGGCGTGACGAGAGGAAGCAACCAGGCCCCGGCCTGCGCCGGGGAGGTGCGGGCGGCTGGTCATCGTCCTCGCTCGGGTTGGGCGTCCGGGCCGGCGGACAGCAAAAACCCGGCCCTCCGTGTGGAGGACCGGGCTGTTGTTCGGCACCGCGGATGCGGGCCGGGGTTAGGCGAGGGAGGTGAGGTTCACCGCGGCGTACTTTCCGCGACGGTCGACCTCCAGCTCGAATTCGAGCCGGTCGCCTTCGTTGAGGTTCGTCATGCCGGCACGTTCGACGGCCGAGATGTGGACGAATGCGTCCGGCTGTCCATCGTCGCGCTGGATGAAGCCGAAGCCCTTCATCGCGTTGAAGAACTTGACAGTGCCGCTGGCCTTCTCGCCCGTCAGCTGGCGCTGCGGACCACCGGCACCGGCACCACCGGCGGGCGCACCGCGGGGGGCGCCCATGCCACCGGCATCGCGATCGCGCGGCGGGCCGCGGTCCTCGGTCACCGGCATCGGCTCGCCGTCGATCTTCAGGTCGGTCGCGGAGACGCGGCCGCCGCGGTCGACGAGCGTGAACTCGAGCGGCTGACCTTCGGCCAGACCGGTGAGACCGGCCTGTTCGACGGCCGAGATATGGACGAACACGTCTTCGCCGCCATCATCACGGACGACGAAGCCGAAGCCCTTCTGACCGTTGAAGAACTTCACGACGCCCTTGCCTTCGCCGATCACCTGCGCGGGCATGCCGCCACGCGCGCCGCCGACGGCACCACCGCCGCCGCCGCCACGGAAACCGCCGCCGCCGCCGCCGCCGAAGCGATCGCCGCCACCGCCGCCGCCGTAACCGCCGCCGCCGCCGCTGTTGCCACCGCCGAAGCGATCGCCGCCGCCGCCGTAGGAGCTGCCGCCGCCGCCGAAGCGATCGCCGCCGCCACCATAGCCGCCGCCACCGCCGCCGCCGCCGTAACCGCCGCCGCCACCGTAGGAGCTGCCGCCACCATAGCTGCTGCTATCGTCGCCGCCAAAGTTGCCCTTGCCCTTGTCGCCGCGCTGCCCGCGCCGTCCTCGATCGAAACTCATGCCTAGTAAATCTTTCCCGGTCGCCCCTGCAGTGAATAGCATGCACGCCGGGCGAGGCGTACGCACTGTCCAGCACGAGCCAAGGCCGTGCCAAAGAATCGCCATAAAGTATTTCGGTGGCCACGGCGAGTCGTTTCGCCGGAGCGGTGCGGTGCCGGGGTGGATGGACTTTGCCCTGTGTCCCGGTTGCCATCCCGTCCGGCATCGCGCGTCGCCCGCGCTTTGCGATTGAGCCCGCGTCCGGCACCGCCTATGCGCTGATCTATGACAGTCCATTTCCATGAAGAAGATCTTCCGGCCGGCGTGCTCGCCCCCGGACCCGTCGCGGTCGATACCGAGACGATGGGGTTGATGACGCCGCGCGACCGGTTGTGCCTGCTCCAGATCTCCGACGGGGGCGGCGACGAGCATCTCGTGCGGTTCAGCCCCGACAGCGACTATGCCGCGCCGAACCTGCGCGCCGTGCTGGCCGATCCGGAACGGCTGAAGCTGTATCACTTCGCGCGGTTCGACGTGGCGGCGATCCGCTACTATCTGGAGGTGACGGCGGCGCCGATCTACTGCACCAAGATCGCGTCGAAGCTGATCCGTACCTATACCGACCGGCACGGGTTGAAGGAGCTGGTGCGCGAGCTGCTGGGGCAGGACATCAGCAAGCAGCAGCAATCGTCCGACTGGGGCGCGCCCGAGCTGAGCGATGCGCAGAAGGATTATGCGGCGTCCGACGTGCGGTTCCTGCACGCGATGAAGGCGAAGCTGGACGTGCGGCTGGAACGCGAGGGGCGGATGGGCCTGGCGCAGGCGTGCTTCGATTTCCTGCCGACGCGCGCGGCGCTGGACATCGCCGGCTGGGCGGAGGTCGATATCTTCGCCCATGTCTGAGGCAGGCGCGAAAGCGCGAAGCAAGCGCCAGCAATGGGCGGCGCGCGGCGGCAGCCACGACCGGGTCATCGGCCTGCTGCGCATCGCGTTGCCGATCGCAATCGCCGCGCTGTTCGTGCTGCTGGCGGTGGCGCCGCTGCTGGGCGGACGCGACGTGAGCTTCGTGCTGGCCAAGGACCGCGTCGACGTGGCGCGCGAGCGGATGCGCGTGACCGAGGCGAACTACCGCGGGCAGGACGCGAAGGGCCAGCCGTTCCAGCTGCGCGCGGCATCCGCGGTGCAGCAGACGTCGCGCGACCCGGTGGTGCGGATGGACGACCTGTCGGCGCGCATCGCGCTGGACGACGGACCCGCGACGATCGTGGCGCGCAAGGGCCGCTACGACATGGATACGGAACGGGTCGCGATCGACGGGCAGGTGCTGTTCAGCGGCGCCAACGGATACCGGATGCAGACCCGCGACGTGACGGTGGACCTGAAGACGCGCAAGATCGCATCGGGCGGTGCCGTGGACGGCAAGGGCGAGCTGGGCACATTCCAGGGCGGGCACCTGACCGGCGACCTGAACACGCGGGTCGTGACGCTGACCCAAGGTGTGCGGTTGCAAATCCCGCGGCGTGAGGCCAAGTGACCGCCATGATCCGCACCCTCGCCCCCGTCCTCCTCCTGATCGGCACGGCCGCGGTGGCGCAGACCTCCACCGGGCTGGCGGGGCTCGACACCAGCGGGCCGATCGACGTGACGTCCGACTCGGGAACGCTGGCCAGCCGCGACGGGCGCGCGGTGCTGAACGGCAATGTCCGCGTGGTGCAGGGGAACCTGAAACTGACGTCGGACCGCGCGACGATCACGTATCTGACGGTGGCCGGCAATCCGCAGATCCAGCGGCTGGACGCGAGCGGTGGCGTGACGGTGACTGCACCGACCGAGACCGCGCGCAGCCAGTTCGCGATCTACGACCTGAACAAGCGGGTGATCACGATGCTGGGCGGCGTCGTGCTGACCCGCCAGGGCGGCAACCAGGTACGCAGCCAGCGGCTGGTGTACGACCTGACCTCCGGCCGCGCCAACGTCGACGGCGGCGCGCAGGGCGGGCGGGTGACCGGGCGGTTTACGGTACCGGACCGGAAGTAGGCGTCGGAGCAATCCCGCATGCTTCCGCCGGACTAAGTTGTGACCGGGCGCACCTGACATCAGCTCCGTTTGGTTCGAGCCTGTCGAGAACGCCGCCCCGAGTTCTCGACAGGCTCGAACCAAATGGCGGCAGCGGGTTCAAATGGTTTGAACGGTCAAGCCAATGCTGCATCGGACTTGCGCATCAGATAAAGTGCTGCGGTTCTGGCGTTCCTCAGTGATGCGAAACCTGTGAATTTTGCATCGTGGGAGCGGAAAGTGGTGAAAGGTGGACGGTTGTTTTACGGCTGCTCAAACGCTTCAACGTGACGCGCCAATGGACATGTGTGCGGAGCAAGCTCAAGCTTGACGATCTCGCGCCGTCCATACGCGGGGCTGATGGCGAACGTCACTCGTACTCGCGAATCCGGTCTAACCAAACCTCCCGCCGTAGAGACTAAATGGAAAGCCGGCCGTACCTCACCCGCGCCGTAGCTAAACGTAAGCCCGCCAACACTCCATTCCTCGTCACCGGCGGTATTCTTAGTCCCGTATGGAGAGCCGGGCCGGAAATAATCTAAACAGCCTTCCGCCGTCTGAACTTTTCCGCCCGCGACTGCACTGCGTATGGCGGCCGTGTAGCGTACGTCCAGGACGATCAAGTACGTGCACAATACGATCCATACCGTCGCGAATATCGGAAGTGAACGACGCCAGCGCCAGCGCCGCCGAACTGCCAACCACGCCAGCACCGCCAGGAGAACGCCGGCGAACACGAAGATAGCCATAAACCAATAAGCTGGTCGGATGAGCCCGATGTGCTGCGTTAGATCAAAAACAGTCTGAAATTTTGGAGGCATACGTCAGCTTACGCAGCAGCCCGAATGTCCGCAATTAGGCGCTTCCATGCCCACCGGCTTGATGCAAAACTTTTGATTTTTGCATCAAGGCAGGCTGGTTCACGGATAAGAATTGCGGTGGACGGCGGCATGGCGACCGGTCTGGTAGTTGGCATAGGCGACAGTGCAGGCCCCGCCCGGCCTTCCGCGACGTCGCGCATGGATTGTCGGCGCGCTCCGCCTCCGCTAGGCAGCGGGGATGAGCGAGACCCTGATCCTGGCGGATGCGAGCAGCGATGGCCATGCGGTGGCGCGCGGGTTGTCGATCGTCTCGATCGCCAAGTCGTACGACCGGCGGCAGGTCTTGTCGGACGTGTCGCTGGACGTGGCGCGTGGCGAGGTCGTGGGCCTGCTCGGGCCGAACGGTGCGGGCAAGACGACGTGCTTCTACTCCGTCATGGGGCTCGTAAAGCCGGATGCGGGACGCATCCTGCTGGACGGCGAGGATATCACCGGGCTGCCGATGTATCGCCGCGCGATCCTGGGGCTTGGGTATCTGCCGCAGGAGACGTCGATCTTTCGCGGGCTGACCGTCGCCCAGAACATCATGGCGGTGCTGGAGCTGGCCGAGCCGGACAAGGCGGCGCGCGCGGCGAAGCTCGAGACGCTGCTCGAGGAATTCCACATCGGGCGGCTGCGCGATTCGCCGGCGATGGCGCTGTCGGGCGGCGAGCGGCGGCGGTGCGAGATCGCGCGCGCGCTGGCCGCGGACCCGTCGATCATGCTGCTGGACGAGCCGTTCGCGGGCATCGATCCGATCTCGATCGCCGACATCCGCGATCTGGTGAAGGACCTGAAGCGGCGCGACATCGGCGTGCTGATCACCGATCACAATGTCCGCGAGACGCTCGACATCGTCGACCGGGCCTGCATCATCTACGACGGCAAGGTGCTGTTCCAGGGCAGCCCGCAGGCGCTGGTGGCTGACGAGAATGTCCGCCGGCTGTATCTCGGCGAGAGCTTCGCGCTCTAGCGGGATGGCTGGGGGGCCCGCCACGTCATGAGCCTGGCCCCGCGACTGGACCTGCGCCAGTCGCAGTCGCTGGTGATGACGCCGCAGTTGCAGCAGGCGATCAAGCTGCTCGCGCTGTCGAACCTGGAGATCGAAGGGTTCATCGCCGAGGAGCTGGAGAAGAACCCGCTGCTCGAGGCGGGGCGCGAGGAGGGCGATGCGCCCGAGGTGGAGCGTGACGCGGTGGTCGTCGAAACCGCCGAGCCGGCGACCGCGGACCAGTTGATCGCGGCGGGCGAGGGCGCGGCGGACCAGCCGCTCGACGTCGATTACGATGCCGAGACCTTCATCCACGACGGGCCGACCGATGCGGGGCCGGGCATGGACGGTGCGCTGGGGATGGACGGCACGCGGTCCGGCGCGGCGCTGGCGGCGGACGGGGAGGGGTATGAGGCGACATTGGTCGCGGACCTGTCGCTGCACGATCATCTGATGGCGCAGGCCGGGATGGTGCTGGCGGGGACGGACCTGATCGTTGCGGGCCATCTGATCGACCTGATCGACGAGGCGGGGTATCTGACCGGGCGGATCGAAGAGGTGGCCGAGCGGCTCGGACTGCCGGTCGCGGCGGTCGAGCGCGTGCTGGGCGTGGTGCAGGGGCTGGAGCCGACCGGGGTCGCAGCGCGCGGGCTGGCGGAGTGCCTGGCGTTGCAGGCGCGCGAGGCGGACCGGTACGACCCGTGCATGGCCGCGCTGATCGCGAACCTGGACCTGGTCGCGCGCGGATCGATGGCGCAGCTGCGGCGGCTGTGCCGGGTCGACGACGAGGATCTGGTCGACATGATCCGCGAGCTGCGGCGCTACGATCCGAAGCCGGGGCTGCGGTTTGGCGGGGGGCGGATCGAGGCGGTGTCGCCGGACATCTTCGTCGCGCGGCGCGGGGCCGGCTGGGCGATCGAGCTGAACAGCGCGACGTTGCCGCGTGTGCTGCTGAACCGCAGCTATTATGTCGAGCTGTCGGGGGGCGTGCAGGACAAGGCGTCGAAGGCGTGGCTGGCGGACTGCGTGGCGAGCGCGAACTGGCTGGTAAAGGCGCTCGACCAGCGCGCGCGTACGATCGTGAAGGTGGCGACCGAACTGGTGCAGCAGCAGGAGGCGTTCTTCCGCCACGGGGTGACGCACCTGCGCCCGCTGACGCTGCGTACCGTGGCGGATGCGATCGGGATGCACGAATCGACGGTCAGCCGGGTGACGTCGAACAAATATCTGAGCTGCGAACGCGGGCTGTTCGAGCTGAAATACTTCTTCACCAGCGGCATCCAGTCGGCGGACGGCGGCGAGGCGGCATCGGCGGAGGCGGTGAAGGACGCGATCGGCCGGCTGATCGCGGCGGAGGGCGCAGCGGTGCTGTCCGACGACGCGCTGGTCGACCTGCTGAAGGCGCGCGGGTTCGACATCGCGCGGCGCACGGTGGCGAAATATCGCGAGGCGATCGGGCTGGGGTCGAGCGTGCAGCGGCGGCGGCAGAAGGCTTTGGGGGGTTAGGTGGCTTACCGCGAATGGCGTGACGGTCCGTTTCGGTGACCTGTACTCCGTCTAATTCAAAGCAGATCGAGAGCGAAAAATCTCCTCCGATCCGATGTCCTGTTTCCCCGCGGGGAATTAAGTTCCGGGAATGGCCATGTTCGCTGGACCGCGGTCAGGTGTCTTTCGGCCTAGCTAAACTGAAGAGCAGCCAACCGAGGAGCCCGGCCAGGACGCCGAGAGCGCCGCCCAGGACGTAGGCACCAGTCGCGTTGTCTGGCGTGAACAGGCCCCCGGTCATGTAGCCGAGTATGCTCGCGGTGCTCGTTGCGGCCCCGTAGATCGCTGCGACCTTGCCACGTGCCCCCGGGGGCGCTTCCTGTTGGAGCATCGTCCGTACCGCGACATTGTGAGCGCTGTTCGCGCCGCCGCCAATAACGAATGCGATCCCAACAAGCATAAGACCGGCCACCATCGTGGTTCCCGCGACCCCGATTGCCAACATCGTGGCACCCATCACGGTGATGGAAACAAACGCAATCGACGCAGGACGATCCATCGAGACCGTACCGGCGAGACCGGCCCCGACCATCATTCCCCCCGCCCAGCAGGCGGTCAACAAACCGAAGGCAGTTGGTCCTGCTGCCAATGACACCGTGACGAGGAACACGAACGCGACATCGGCGATCGCGGTCGCGTAGACACCGATCGTCAGAGCGCCGACCATGACTGTAATCCTGCGGTTGCGCAGGATCGGCAGGTACTCGGACAAGAGCGTCCGCGCTTCTCCTCCCGTCGGTTCGACAGGACGGCGCACGCCGCTTCCGAGTACGACCGCACCCAGGAGCGCAAAACTGGCGGCATCGATCAGCAGCGCGTTTGCGGTGCCGCCCCATGCGACCAACGCGCCGCCTGCAACCGGTCCTGCCAACATCCCGCCGCTGCGTACGAACTCCTGCACCGCGTTTGCCCTCGACAGCGATATGCCAAGACCTGCGGCTAGGACGGGTATGAGCGCGAAGCTGGCCGCGCCGCCGACCGCGAACGAGATGCTGAGGATGCCAGCCCCCAATATGGTGGAGACTTGGTCAGGATGCCAAGCCATCCAGGTGAGGATGACGGCGTTGGCCAGCGCGGTTGCGACCAACAGCTTTCCGGCATCGCGGTCGTCGACGAGCCGCCCGATGAAGGGCATCGCCGCCAGTCCCGGTAACAACTGCGCAACAAGCAGCATCGGCACGGCAAAAGGGGTGCGATCGCCGGCGGTGCGGAACATCAGTGTGATCAGCGAGATTTCATCGCCGATGGTCGAGAGAATGAGCGTGGCCAGTAGCAGCCACCCCCATCCCCGTTTGATCCTGACTTCTTCCATGTGTCGGCCCCCGTGCAGGCACCTGCGCATCGTCGGCCCGGTAGGCAATAGCCCGCGGCCGTGTCGTGCAGACAGCGGCCGGATCGCGTTCTCCGCAAACGAACGTAGAATCGAAAAGCTCTCCTCGGTTCGCCGTTACGGCTACGGACAGGCTGCAAAGTCTCGAAATCTGTCCCCGTTTCTGCTTTCTCGAAGTTATCGATCATACATTGGAAAGTGGGAACGTCGCGCGGTCCCAAATGACGGTCGGATGCGTCGCGCCGGACCCAGGACCGAACAACGGCCGCTTGCGATCGGGGGCGATCGCGGGGATGGCGTAACCATGGCGAAGCGGAAGCAGTATCTGACGGCGACGTTGCCGGACGGGACGGTCAAGACGATCGGGCCGACGGGCATGCCGTTCACGCATTACTGGCGGATCGTCGCGGTGCTGGAGGGGGACCGGACTGAGGTGTTCTGGGGGCATGCCAAGTCGCTGGCCGAGGCGAAAGGCAAGCGCGCGGCGGCGGCGGATGCGGCGAAGGTGCGCGGGTGGCGGAGCTACGCGTTCGAGGTTGTCGAGGTGGTGGCGACGCCGGCTTGAGGTATCAGGCGGCGTCGTCGAACTGGAGGCGGGCGAGGCGGGCGTAGAGGCCGCCGCCGCCGATCAGTTCAGTGTGGGTGCCCTGTTCGACGATGCGACCGCCGTCCATCACGACGATGCGGTCGGCCATGCGGATCGTGGCGAGGCGGTGCGCGATGACGAGCGTGGTGCGGTTGGCCATCAGCCGTTCGAGCGCCTGCTGCACATGGCGTTCGGATTCGGCGTCGAGCGCGGAGGTCGCCTCGTCGAGCAGCAGCAGCGGGGCGTCGCGCAGGACCGCGCGGGCGATGGCGAGCCGCTGGCGCTGACCGCCGGACAGCCGCGCGCCGCCTTCGCCGAGATAAGTGTCGAGCCCGTCGGGCAGCGCGCGGAGGAATTCGGCGGCGTTGGCGGTTTCGGCGGCGGACCAGAGCGCGGCATCGTCCGCGTCCCAGTGGCCGTAGCGGAGGTTGTCGCGGGCGGAGGCGGCGAAGATCACCGTTTCCTGCGGCACCATCGCGATGCGGTCGCGGATCATGGCGGGATCGGTGGCGGGGAGTGCCACGCCGTCGATCGACACGGTGCCTTCGCCCGGATCGTAGAAACGCTGCGCCAGCTGGAAGATGGTGGACTTGCCGGCACCCGACGGGCCGACCAGCGCGACCATTTCGCCGGAGCGGATCGCGAGGGTGAAATCGTCGAGCGACTTCACCTCCGGCCGGGTCGGGTAACGGAACGAGACGCGGTCGAACGCGAGCCGGCCCTGCGACGGGGTGGGGAGCGGCACGGGGTTCGCGGGTGCGCGGATCTCGGGCACTTCGGACAGCAGTTCGGCGATGCGGCCGGCGGCACCCGCGCCGCGCAGCAGATCGCCGTACACCTCGGTCAGCGCGCCGAATGCGCCCGCGACGAGCCCGCCGGTGAAAACGAACGCGGCGATCGTGCCGCTGGAGATGCGGCCCGCGGCGACGTCGAGCGCGCCCTGCCACATGATGAGCACGATCGACCCGAAGATGACGAGGATGACGATCGCGGTCATGATCGCGCGGAGCCGGATGCGGCGGCGCGAGGTCTGGAACGCATCCTCCACCGCGGTGGCGAAGCGGTCGCCCTCGCGCTTTTCCTGACCGAATGCCTGGACGATCTTCATCGCGCCCAGGGTTTCGGCGACGATCGTGCCGACGGTGGCGATCCGGTCCTGCGTCGAACGCGACAGGATGCGGACGCGGCGGCCCATGAACACGATCGGCAGAATCGCGAACGGGATGCCGAGCAGGAGCATGGCGGTGAGTTTCGGCGCGAGCGTGAGGAGGTAGATGATGCCGCCGATGCCGACGACGATGTTGCGGAGCGCCACGGAGACGGTGGTACCGACGACCTGTTCGATGATCGACGTGTCGGCGGTGAGCCGCGACGCGATTTCGGACGGGCGGTTCTCCTCGAAGAAGCGCGGGGCGAGTGCCAGCAGGTTGCGCTGCGTCGCGGTGCGGACGTCGGCGACGACCCGTTCGCCGAGCCAGGAGACGAAGTAGAAGCGCAGCGCGGTGGCGGCGGCGAGCACCGCGACGATCAGCAGCAGATACTGGAAATAACGGCCGATATCGCCGGTGCCGGCGGAGAAGCCGCGGTCGATGACGAGCTTGAACCCGCTCGGGATCGCGAGCGTCGCGGTGGCGGCCACAATGAGCGCGAGGATCGCGGCGGCGAGGTGCCCCTTGTAGACGGTGGCGAACCGCCAGACCAGCAGCAGCGAACCGATCTTGCGGGCGGGGGCGACGTCGGGCTTGTCCATGCCGCCGCCTAGCATGAAGGCGGCAGGGCGGTAAGCGCGACGTTGGGGACTGGGACGATAAGGCACGCCCGCGGGCGGTCTGTGGTGCGGTGCATCAAATCGGTGTATTCGGCGTTGTTATCTTGATCGTCCGGACGGGCGACCGCCGATGTGAGGATGCCTGATGCTTTACGCCGCCTACGAGATGCAGCGGACGATGATGGCGGGGGCCAGTGCGCTGGCCACGCTGGGTGCCGAATGGATGGCCAACCCGGTCAACCCGATGGCCCATACGAAGTTCGGGCCGGTGGTGGCGTCGGGCTTCGACGTTTTTGCGCATGCGTCGGCGACCTACGGCAAACCGGCGTTCGGGCTGGACAAGACGGTGGTCGACGGGCGCGAGGTCGCGGTCACCGAGGAGATCGTACTGCGCCTGCCGTTCGGGCAGCTGAAGCGGTTCCGGCGCGAGGGCGTCGAGGGTGCGCCCAAGCTGTTGATCGTCGCGCCGATGTCGGGCCATTATGCGACGTTGCTGCGCGGGACGGTGGAGCGGATGCTGCCGGGGCATGACGTGCACATCACCGACTGGCGCGATGCGAAGCTGGTACCGCTGAGCGACGGGACGTTCGATCTGGACGATTATGTCGATTATCTGGTGCAATTCCTGGAGACGATGAGCGCCGACGGATCGGGTCGTGCGCATGTGCTGGCGGTGTGCCAGCCGTCCGTGCCGGCCTATGCCGCCGCGGCTTTGATGTCCGCGGACCGGCACCCGGCGCGGCCGGCGACGCTGACCATGATGGGCGGGCCGGTCGACACGCGCGAGGCGCCGACGAGCGTCAACACGGTCGCGACGCAGCGGCCGCATGCGTGGTTCGAACAGAATGTGATCGCCACGGTGCCTTATTATTATCCGGGCGGCGGGCGGCGCGTGTATCCGGGCTTCCTGCAACTGACCGGGTTCATGGCGATGAACCTGGGCAACCACCTGGTCAGCCATTTCGACATGTTCAAGCATCTGGTCGCGGGCGACGGTGACAGTGCGGACGCGAGCAAGGCGTTCTACGACGAATATCGTTCGGTCTGCGACATGAGCGCCGAATTCTACCTCCAGACGATCGACCTGGTGTTCCAGCAGCATGCCCTGCCGAAGGGCGAATATTATCACCGCGGGCGGCGCGTGGACCCGGGTGCGATCACCGACATCGGCCTGCTGGCGATCGAGGGAGAGCGCGACGATATCTCCGGCATCGGGCAGACCAAGGCGGCGCTGACGCTGGCGACCGCATTGCCGGAGGAACACCGGGAGTATTTCATGGCCGAGGGGGTCGGCCATTACGGGATCTTCAACGGGCGGCGGTGGCGCGACGTGATCGCGCCGGTGGTCGAGGGTTGGATCGTCGCGCATGATGCGCGCTGACCGTGCGGCGTTCCTGGCGCTGATTCTGTGCGGGACGGCGGCCGGGGCGGTTCCGGTGCCGGTGCCGGTGCCGCAGGCGGGGGTCGCGAAGCCGTCGGGCGATGTGCGGACCGCGATCGCGGAGGCCTATGCGCTGGGGCAGAAGGGCGATTGCGCCGGGTTGCTGGCTCGGCTCGACCCGGTGGTGCCGGGGCTGGCGCCGGGGGCGGACCGGAATGCGGTGCAGCTGCTGCGGCTGAATTGCCTGGCACCGGCGGGGCGCGGTGGCGAGCTGGCCGCGGTGCAGGCCGAGCTTGTGAAGGCGGAACCGACGAACCCGATCGTGCGCGGGTTCGGCATTCTGATCGCGGCGGACGCGGGCGACATGAAGGGCGCGGGCGAGCAGCTCGCAGTGCTGGCGGAGAAGACGCCGGACGGGCTGAGCGGCATTTCCGGGCGGTTATGGCGCGCGATCAACCAGACATTGTCGGAGTCGAAGGACATCGCGTTGCGCGACCGGATCGCGGTGGCACTGGCGCGCGCGGACTGGCAGCCGACCGACCTTCCCGAATTGCGCGGCGACGTGGCCGAGGCGGCGGTGTCGGTGCTGGTGCGGCGTGGCGAGGTGGTCGAGGCGGGGCAGATCCTGCCGCGCGTGACATCGCCCGAGTCGCTGTTCGAACTGGCGATCCTGCGCGACCATGCGCCGATCTGGCCCCAGCTTGAGGAGCAGATGGGGCCGCAGTCGGGGCGCGCGATCGATGCGTTCGCGACTGACCGGCTGGCGGCGTTCGCGGCGCAACCCGACGATCCGCAGACGCGGCTGGGGGCGGTGCGCGCGTTCGTGCTGCTCGGCCGGTATCGCGAGGCGTCCGAGACGGCGGCGAGCGTCGCGGTGGCGAACGGGATGGGCGAGGATGCGGTGTCGACCGTGCGGCTCGATGCGCAGGCGCTGGGCATGACCGGCGGGCGGGCGGCGGCTATCGCCCGGTTGCAGCCGTTCGCGACGCTCGATTTCGTCCGGACACCGGTTGCGGTGTCGGGGATGATCGCGCTGGCCGAGACGCTGGACGAGGCGGACCGCGCGGCCGACGCGCTGACCGCGGCGCGGGCGGGGCTGACGCAGGGCGGGCCGGCGCTGAGCCCGTGGGGTGCGGCATGGCTGCGCCGGACCGAGGCTTGCTCGCTGGCGGCGCTGGGTCGGGCGGGCGAGGCGAAGGTCGTGACCGCGGCGCTGCGGGCAAAGCCGGACGACAATCCGGCGGCGGCGATCGAGGCGTCGTTGTGCGCGAAGGAGGACGGGGCGGCCGAGACCGTCGCGGTCGCAACTTTGGCGACCGCGGACGGGGCGGCGATGATCGCGGACCAGTTCCAGCCCGAGGACGCGTTGTGGGTGCGGAACGGGTCGCGGTTGCGCGCGCTGTGGACGGCGTTCCTGAAGCGGCCGGCGGTGGCGGCGGCGTTCGAGAAGCGGGCGCGGATCCTGCCGCAGGCGTTGCGGCCGGCGGCGGAACCGCGGGCGATCCCGCGGGCGGGCGGGTCGGGCGTGCCGACGGCTTGATCGTCCGGTCGATCGGATAAGGAAACGCCCGCCCCGCGGTGATGCGGGGCGGGCGCTTTTGCTTAGCGACGGTCAGGAAGGACGATCAGAGCGTCACTTCGGCGACATTGTCTTTGTAGCTGTCCTTCGGATCCTTGCCGAACAGCCGTTCGATCGCGGCGCCGAACGAGGAACCGCCGAGCCAGAGCCGGGCGCGCTCGGTATCGAGACGGAGCAGCGCGAGGTTCGGATCGGCCGTGCCGCCCTTGTACCAGGCCTCGACCTGCGGGCTCCACAGGCGATCGACGTTCGCGCGGTCGGTGTCGACCGACAGCGTGCCGTGGATGCTGGCGAACAGGTCGTGACCCTTGCCGGTGTAGGTCGCGATCGCGCGGTTCGATTCGGACAGCGCCTTGGTCAGGCCGTTGTCCTTGGTCGCGAAGAACCAGATTGGGCCGGACTCACCTTCGAACTGCGCGGTCATCGGCTGGGTATGGCCGTCGCGCGTTCCCTCGACGCCGAGCATGACGAACGGGCTGGCCTTCAGGTCTTTCCAGAAACGGGCTTCGATGCTTGCGTCGTCGGCCATGATGGCTCTCCTTGGCTATTGGTTACGGGGAGAACCGGTTTGAGTGTGCGCGGTTCCTTCGCAGCGAGAACGGCGTCGAGTGCGGTGCGGTCGGCCCAGCCGGATGCAGACGGGGTTGCCTGTCTGGACGGAAGTTTCAGGAGCGTCGTGAGCAGGATCTTGGCCGTGGTTTCGCCGATCGCGGCGCAGTTGCTGTCGATCGAGGCATAAGAGCCGTTCGCGGCGCGTTCGATCCAGACGTGCGTGCCGTCGAGGCAGAAGCCGGCCTCGCCCGGATAGTTTGCCAAAGTGAGGTCGATCGATCGGGTGAGCATCCTGTGGTCGCGCCCGGACAGGGTGAAGGCGCTACGGGCGAACGGTTGGCGCGCGAACGTGCCCGGAGCATCGCGCATGACGAGGAGTTCGCCGGATGCGGGCCCGTTCGGCAACGGATGGCGGATGGCGACGGCCCACGCAGTATCGAGGAAGCTGGTGTCCACGACCATGCGCAGGCCGTCGGGCGCCAGCTGTGTGATGTCGGGGAGCAGCGGGACGCCGTCGCCACGGGCGGGCGGTTGGACGGCATAATGGGTGCGCGTGGCAGCGCGCCGTGCGGCATCTTCGCGTGTTCCGGCGAGGGAGGCGCGGTGGATGTCGAGGAAGCGGCCCGCGACCAGCGCGACGACGATGAGCGCGAGGAGGAAAGCGGGCGCGCGCCAGTCGTGTGCGAGGGTTCGGAAAGGCGGGCGATGGCGCATGGTGCGGAATGCACCATGATGGGATCGGGGTGGCAAGGGCGTTGCGTGCTGCCCCGGCTGGCGCGCTTGTGGTGCTGTCGCACCCACCCCCAAACCCCCTCCCTTGAAAGGGAGGGGGCTTTAGAAGTTCGCTTACAGGACTTCGAACAGGCCGGCTGCGCCCATGCCGCCGCCGACGCACATGGTGACGACGACGTGCTTGGCGCCGCGGCGCTTGCCTTCGATCAGGGCGTGGCCGACCATGCGGGCGCCGGACATGCCGTAGGGGTGACCGATGGAGATCGCGCCGCCGTCGACGTTGAGCAGTTCGTCGGGGATGCCGAGCACGTCCTGGCAGTAGAGCACCTGGACGGCGAACGCCTCGTTCAGTTCCCACAGGCCGATGTCGCCGACGGTGAGGCCGAACCGTTCGAGCAGCTTGGGCACGGCATAGACCGGGCCGATGCCCATTTCGTCCGGCTTGGTGCCGGCGACGGCCATGCCGACATAGCGGCCGAGCGGGGCCTTGCCGGCTTTCTCCGCAGCGGCGCGTTCCATCACGACGCAGGCGGACGCGCCGTCGGACAGCTGCGACGCGTTGCCGGCGGTGATGTTGGCGTCGGGGCCCATGACGGGGCCGAGCGTGTTCAGGCCCTCGATCGTGGTCTCCGGACGATTGCCCTCGTCCTTGGTGAGCGTCACTTCCTTCTGAGAGACCTGCTTGGTCGCCTTGTCGACGACGTTCATCGTCGCGGTGACGGAAATGATCTCCGCGTCGAAGCGGCCGGCGGCCTGTGCGGCGGCGGTGCGCTGCTGCGACTGGAGGGCGTAGGCGTCCTGCCGGGCGCGCGAGATGCCGTAGCGGCTGGCGACGATCTCTGCGGTCTGGAGCATCGGCATGTAGACGTCGGGATGCATCGCGATCAGCTCGTGATCGGGGCCGAGCCGCATGTCGGGGGTCTGGACCATCGAGATCGATTCGACGCCGCCGGCGACGACGATGTCGGCGCGGTCGACGATGATCTGCGACGCGGCGATGGCGATCGCCTGGAGCCCGGAGGCGCACTGGCGATCAACCGACATGCCGGCGACGGTCACCGGAAGTCCGGCGCGGAGTGCGGCGGTGCGGCCGATCGTGGCCTGGACCCCCTGTTGCAGCGCGGCGCCGATCACGACGTCCTGAATCTGGTCGGGCGCGACGCCCGAGCGTTCGACCGCAGCGCGGATGGCGTGCGCGGCAAGCGTGGGGGAGGGGGTGGCGTTGAACGCCCCGCGATAGGCGCGGCCGATGGGGGTGCGGGCGGTGGCGACGATGACGGCTTCACGCATGGTGGGGTCCTCGGGTCAGATGTGCTGGTGACGGCAGTCGGGCAGGGAGCGGCGAACAGGACAGCTCAGATGAAGAACTGCGCGATCCATTCGGCGATCAGCGCGGGCTTCTTCTGGTCCTCGATCTCGACCGTCACTTCCTGGGTCTGCTGCCACTGGCCGGGGCGCTTTTCCTCCAGGCTGAGGAGCTTGAACGTGCCGCGGATGCGGACGCCGGCGGGGACGGGGGTGAGGAAGCGGACTTTGTCGAAGCCGTAGTTGATGCCCATCTTCACGCCCTCGATCCGGCTGTCGGGCAGCCGTTCGGCGAGTGCGGTCAGCATCGACAGCGTCAGGAAGCCGTGCGCGATCGTGCCGCCGAACGGGGTCATCTTCGCGCGTTCGGGATCGACATGGATGAACTGGTGGTCGTCCGTCGCGTCGGCGAATGCCTGGATGCGGGGCTGGTCGATCTGGATCCAGTCGGATGTGCCGACGACCTCCCCGACCTTGGCTTGCAGATCCTGCACGGTGGGCATTCGGTCTCACTCCTGTTCGGTGCCGCCATCTTCCGGGCGGCGATCCTTGGGGCTATGGCTTGACTGTCTCTAGGCGTAGCTTGACGTTTACGTCAACTGCGTCGATCCGTCGCAAGGACCACCGCGCCCATGTTTTCCGCGTCCCCCGCCGTCCTGTCCTCGTTGCGCGCACTGCACCGTGCGCCGGAGCCGGACGTGCTCGACACGTTGTTGCCGACCGCAGCGCTCGACACGTCGAGTCGCGAACGGGTGGTGGCGCACAGCATGGGGTTGCTCGGCGACCTGCGCACCGCGCAGCGCGAGGGCTGGGTGAACCAGTTCCTGCAACAATATCGGCTGAATTCGTCCGAGGGCGTCGCGTTGCTGAGCCTGGCGGAGGCGTTCCTGCGCGTGCCGGATCCAGAGACGGCGGACCGCTTGATCGCCGACAAGCTGGGAGATGCGGACTGGCGCGCGCACACCGGCAAGTCGCATTCGTCGCTGGTCAATTCGGCGACCTGGGGGCTGGTGATCGGCCGCGCGCTGGTGAGCGATGCCGGGCAGGGCGGCGCGTTGAAGCGGCTGGTATCGCGCGCGGGCGAACCGTTCGTGCGGCAGGCGGTGGGCGCCGCGATGAAGATGATGGGCGAGATCTTCGTCATGGGGCGGACCATCGACGAGGCGCTGAAGCGGATGCGCACAAAGGACAATCGCGGGTTCACCGCCAGTTTCGACATGCTGGGCGAGGCGGCGCGGACCTATCCGGATGCGGAGCGCTATTTCCGGTCCTACCAGGATGCGATCGCCGAGGTCGGGCGTGCGGCGAAGGAGGGCCATTCGATCTCGGTCAAGCTGTCCGCGCTGCACCCGCGGTACGAGGTCGGGCAGTGGGACGCGTGCGTCCCCGCGCTGACCGAGAAACTGGAGGTGCTGGCGGTGCAGGCGGCGGATGCGGGGATCGGCCTGACCGTCGATGCCGAGGAGTCTGAACGGCTGGAGATGAGCTTCGCGATCATCTCCGCAGTGGCGGGGCTGCCGAAGCTGAAGGGCTGGGACGGGTTCGGCATGGCGATCCAGGCGTACAGCAAGCGGGCGCGGCCGGCGGTGGCGTGGGCGAACGAGCTGGGTGCGGCGACTAACCGGCGGATCGCGGTACGGCTGGTGAAGGGCGCGTACTGGGACAGCGAAGTGAAGCGGACGCAGGAGGCGGGGCTCAGCGATTACCCGCTGTTCACGCGCAAGGCGGCGACCGACGTGTCGTACATGGCATGTTCGCGCGACATGCTGGACGCGACCAACATCTATCCGGCATTCGCCAGCCACAATGCGCTGACTGTCGCGACGATCATGGAATGGGCGGGCAACGCGCGCGATTTCGAGTTCCAGCGCCTGCACGGGATGGGCGAGGGGCTGTACGAGACGCTGGTGCGCGAGCGCGGGTACAAGACGCGGATCTATGCGCCGGTGGGCGGGCATCGCGATCTGCTCGCCTATCTGGTTCGGCGGTTGCTGGAGAATGGGGCGAATTCCAGCTTCGTCCATCAGCTGGCCGACGAGGGGCTGAGCGATGCGGAGCTGCTGGCCGATCCGGTCGACAAGATCCGGGCGGTGGGCGGGACGCGGCATCCGTCGATCCCGCTGCCGATCGACCTGTTCGGGGTGCGGCGGAACAGTGCGGGGCTGGATCTGCAGGACCGGACGGTGCTGGCGGAGGTGGCGGCGGTCGTTGCCAAGACACCCGCGCCACGGACCGACGCGGTTCCGGCCGGGCGCGGGGGGACGGAGACGTCCGCCAAGGCGGCGGTCGATCGGGCCGTGCGGGGCTTTGCGGTCTGGTCGCGGACGCCGCTGGAGCAGCGCGCGGCGACGCTGGAGCGGCTGGCGGACCTGCTGGAGACGCATCGCGGCGACCTGATGGCGGTGGCGGTGCAGGAGGCGGGCAAGACGATCGGCGATGCGCTGGGCGAGGTGCGCGAGGCGGTCGATTTCTGCCGTTATTATGCGTTGCAGGCGCGCGGCGTGCTGGCGCCGCAGGAGCTGCCCGGGCCGACGGGGGAGCGCAACGTGCTGCGCCACGAAGGGCGCGGCGTGTGGGCGTGCATCGCGCCGTGGAATTTCCCGCTGGCGATCTTCCTCGGGCAGGTGGCAGCCGCGCTGGTCGCGGGCAATGCGGTGGTGGCGAAGCCCGCGCCGCAGACGCCGGCGATCGCGGGCTGGGCCGTGGCGCTGGCGCATGAGGCGGGCGTACCGGCCGATGCGCTGGTGCTGTTGCCGGGCGGGCCGGAGGAGGGCGCCGCGCTGATCGCCGACGTGCGCGTGGCGGGCGTGGCGTTCACCGGATCGACGGGCACCGCGCGGCGGATCGCACGCGGGCTGCTGGAGGATGACGCGCGGCCGCTGGTGCCGCTGATCGCCGAGACGGGCGGGATCAACGCGATGATCGTCGATTCAACGGCGTTGCCGGAACAGGTGGTGGCCGATGTGGTGGCGTCCGCGTTCCGGTCCGCGGGGCAACGCTGTTCCGCGCTGCGGCTGCTGTTGTTGCAGGAGGAGATCGCGGAGCGGACGCTGGAAATGCTGGCCGGCGCGATGGATACGCTGGTGATCGGCGACCCGGCTGACCCGGCGACCGATGTCGGCCCGGTGATCGACCAGGCGTCCTACGACCGGCTGATGGCGCGGCGGGCGGCGATGGCCGCGCGGACCGTGCATACGGTGCAGGTGCCGGCGGACGGGCTGTACGTGCCGCCGACGGTGATCCGGATCGATACGATCGAGCAGCTGACCGAGGAGTGGTTCGGGCCGGTGATCCATGTCGCGACGTGGAAGGCAGGCGCGCTGGCCGAGACGGTGGAGCGCGTGAATGCCGGCCGGTTCGGGCTGACGATGGGGCTGCATAGCCGCATCGCGCGCGGCGCGGAGACGGTGGAGGCGCTGGCGAAGGTCGGCAATCTATACGTCAACCGGTCGATGATCGGCGCGATCGTCGGGTCGCAGCCGTTCGGCGGGGAGGGTCTGTCCGGGACCGGCCCGAAGGCGGGCGGGCCGCATTATCTGCCGCGGTTTTCGGCGGAGCGGGTGACGTCGACCGATACGACCTCGGCGGGCGGTAATGCGACTTTGTTGTCGTTGGAAGAGGTTGGGATCTGAGGGGCTTCCGACTGTGTACTGATCCGTTTGGTTCGAGCCTGTCGAGAACTCTGCGCAGAGTTCTCGACAGGCTCGAACCAAACGGGGTTGGTAATCAGTCCGGAAACACCGCCCGGCCGTCCGGGCCGCCGGTGAAGTTGAGTTGGGTTGGGTAGGCGAATTCGATGCCTTCGCGGGTGAAGGTGTCGAGGATCGCGAGGCAGACCGCGTGGCGGGCGGCGTAGACGACGTCCCACACCTCCGACCGGACGTCGAACTGCAGTTCATAGTCGAGGCTGGACGCGCCGAACGCGGTCATGCCGGTGCGGACCACGACGCACTTGTCCACGCTTTCGGTCGCGGTGCGGAGCAGGTCCGGGATCGCACGGCAGACGTCGACCGGGGTCTGGTAGATCACGCCGATCGACAGCGTCATGCGGCGGCGGTCGAGCCGGGCGAGGTTGCGCAATTCCTTGTCGAGCAGGTTCTTGTTCGACACGATGATCTGTTCGCCGGTGATCGACCGGATGCGCGTGGATTTGAGGCCGATCCGTTCGACCGAGCCGGATGTGCTGTCCCAACTAACCGCATCGCCGCGGCGGAACGGCTTGTCAAAGATGATCGCGAGCGCGGCGAACAGGTCGGCAAAGATGCCCTGCGCGGCCAGACCGATCGCGATGCCGCCGATGCCGAGGCCAGCGATCAGGCCGGTGACGTTGACGCCGAGATTGTCGAGGATGAGCACGCCCGCGATCGCGAACAAGGCGAAGGTGACGAGTAGTCGGATGATGCCGATCGCGGAGCCGATCGCGCCCTTTTCCGTGTCGCCCGCTGCGCGATGTTCGACGAAGCCGAGGATGATCTCGCGCGCCCAAAGTGCGGCCTGGAGGGCGACGGCGATCGTGAAGACGGCGGTGATGACCGCGGTGACGCCGGCCGGCGTGTTGGCGCCGCCTTCGACCAGCCGGGCGGCGAGCGCCACCATGAACCACATCCGGGTGCGCGTGATCGCGCGGCCGACGATGGTGCGCCACTGGATCGTCTCGTCATGCCCGCGGCAGAGCCGACCGCCGAGCGAGCGGAGGCCGAGCAATGCGAGCACGATCGCCGCGCCGATCGCGAGTGCGATCGCGACCTGGAGCCAGTTGCCGGCAAGCCAGGTCGTAATCTCCCGCGTCAGGCGGTTCATGTCGGCTGCGAAGTCATGGACGGCGGCAGTGGGTCGGACCGCGACGGCGGCGGTGTTGGCGATCGTCATGCGCAGGCGGCCTTACTGCAATGTTCCGCGCCCAGGGTGTCGAGGAAGGCGATCAGCCCGCGCTCCGTTGGCGTGGCGTAGCGCGTGGCACGCGGCAAGCGGACCCGGCCGACCGGGACGCCGCTGCGCGCCAGTTCGATCAGCGCGGGGTGGACATAGGATTTGCGCGCGATGGCGGGCGTGTTGCCGAGCGCGTCGGCGACGGGTTGAAGAAGCTGTTTCAGCGTGATCGGGGTGTCGCCGGCCTCGACCAGCGTGCGGTAGGCGATGACGCTGGCACCCCAGGTGCGGAAGCTCTTCGCGGTGAAGCTGCCGCCGGTGGCGTCCTTGATATAGGCGTTGATGTCGGCCGAGCCGACCGGGTGGGCGCTGCCGTCGGGACATTGATACTGGAACAGATGCTGGCCGGGGAGGTCCTGGCAACGGCGGGCGATCCGCGAGAGGCGCTGGTCCTCGATCGTCAGCCGCTGGAGCTTGCCGGACTTGCCGACATACTCAAGTTTCAGCTTGGACCCGCGGACCTTGGCATGATCGGCGCGCAGCGTGGTGGCGCCGAAACTGTTGTTCGACTTGGCGTAGGTTTCGTTGCCGACCCGGACGCGGCCGAGATCGAGCAGCCGGACGATCGCGGCGACGACGGCGTCCTTGTCCAGCGCGCGGTGGGTGAGGTCTTCCTCGACACGGGCGCGGAGCAGCGGGAGGGCGCGGCCGAAATCGGCGCAGGCGTCGTACTTCGCGGCCTCCTGAGTGGCGCGGAAATCGGCGTGGTAGCGATATTGCTTGCGGCCCTTGTCGTCCCAGCCGACCGCCTGGATATGGCCGTCCGGGCTGGGGCAGAACCAGCAATCGACATAGGCGGGCGGCATCGCGGTGGCGTTCAAGCGGTCGATCTCCGCGCGGTCGCGGACCCGTTCGCCGTGCGGGTCGAAATAGGCCCAGTGGCCGCGGAGCTTGCGGCGGGTGATGCCGGGCAGGGCATCGTCGACATAGCTCAGCATAAGCGGTGGTTCGGTCCGGTCATGGGGGAATAACGGCATGCCCCCCGCGATCGTTCCGGCTGGCGCATCGGGCGGCTTCGCGCCGGAACAGGCGGCGGCGGCACCCGTTCAGGCCCCGACCCCAAGACATCCCCCAAGACATTCGAGGATATCCCCATGCCAGCCATCGCCGACGCCAAGATCCTGATCATCGCCACGGACGGGTTCGAGCAGGCCGAATTGTTCGGACCGCGCGACCGCCTGATCGCCGCGGGGGCGACCGTCGTGCTCGCATCGCCCGCGATGGACCCGATCCAGGGCATGGAGAAGGACGAGAAGGGCGACACGATCACGCCGGACATGACGCTGGATACGGTCGATACCGACGATTACGACGCGCTGATCATTCCCGGCGGCGTCGCGAACCCGGACACGCTGCGCACGATCGATGTGGCCGTCGAGATCGTGCAGGCATTCGACGATGCGGGCAAGCCGATCGCCGCGATCTGCCACGGGCCGTGGTTGCTGGTGGAGGCGGACATCGTCGAGGACCGGACGGTGACGAGCTGGCCGTCGCTGCGCACCGACCTGGAGAATGCCGGGGCGACGACGGTGGACGAGGAGGTCGTGGTCGACGACAACCTGATCACCAGCCGCAAGCCGGACGACGTGCCGGCGTTCACCGACGCGCTGATCGCGATGATCGAGGGCATGGACGACGCCGACGAGGCTTGAGGGGTTAAGCCTGTCGGGAACCCAGCGCGGAGTTCTCGACAGGCTCGAACCAAACGGGGTTTGGGGGTTGGGTAGAGGCCCCCGTGTCAGACCGGCTGTGGTTTGCGAACCTTCGGCGCTGGCCTTGCGAACCCGACCTTCGCCGGCGAACGGGTGCGGCGGAGGAAGGCGTCGAAGCCAATTTCGAGTCCGACCAGCATGTAGATGAACGGCTGGAACGCGATGCCGACGAACAGCGCGCCGACCAGGTAGATCAGGTGAGCGTGCTGGAGCGCGGTGGCGAGCGGGGCGATCCAGCCGTCCTCTTCCGCCGCGCGGGCATATTTGCGGCGCAGGACCTCCATCCGGATCAGGCCGAGCGCGTGCAGCGTGAGCCACAGGATCAGGCCGGGATAGCCCTGTTCCCCGAGCATTTCGAAATAGCTGCTGTGATAGGCGCGGCCGGCATCGAACGCCTGGGTCGTGGACGTGCTGGTGCCGTCGGCGGTGGCGGTCGTCTTGACCTCGTCGATCACCAGACGGTTCTGGCGGTACGCCTCGAACCCGCCGCCGAACGGGTGCTGGCCGACATAGCCGAGCGTCCATTTCCACACCGCGATGCGGGTGGAGGCGCTGTTGTCCGCCTTGTAGCCCTGGATCGTGTCCATCCGCTGCGTGTAGCTTTCGGGCAGGAACGGCACGGCGATGCTGAGCGCGACCGCGATGCCCGCGACGTACAGGACGCGGCGCTGGACCGAGCGGAGCATCAGGACGGCGAGCGCCGCGATACAGATGATCCCGGTGCGCGCCTGCGTCCCGACCGGGATCAGCAGGCAGGCAAAGATAAGTGCTGCAGCATAGGCGGTGACCAGCTTGCCGCGCGGGTAGATCGTGCCGTAGCGCGCCAGCCAGAGGATGAGCGGGATGATCGCGACCGCGACGGCGGAGATCGTGCTGCTTTCGTACAGGCCGCTATTGTTGTCGATCATGAGGTTCAGCACGCCGTAGCCGCCGCCGGACACGACCGTCTTGATCCCGCCCACCACGATGATCGACGAGGCGGACAGCACGAGGAAAAGCGCCATCGATTCGATCCGCAGCCGGGTGCGGAGCGTGAGCGGCAGGAAAATCGCGAAGGCCATCGCCTTCCACACCCAGCCCCATTTGGTGAGCGCTTCCACCGGGAAATCGGCGGTCAGCGTCGTCCAGAAACAGTAGAGCAGGAGCGTGAGCATCAGTGATTGGCGGACGCCGAACCGCGCGCCGCTCTTGTCGTCCGCCACCGCCCAGCCGAGCACCGCGAGCGCGACGCAGATCAGCGAAACCGGCACCGAATTCAGCAGATAATAAGCCAGCCGCTGCGGCGAGACGATGTCGACATAGGCATAGGCGAGCACGAACAGGAACGGGCGGCGGAACCCGAGCAGGATCAGCGCGGTCAGGAACCCGATGAGGCCGAGGTCACGCATCGGGCGTGCCCGGGCGTTCGGGCTCGCGGTCCAGATCCGGCCGCCGCACGATGCGCCATGCGGCGAACAGCAGCAGGCCGTGGCTGAGCGCGAGCGAGAACAGGTCGATCATGGCCTGTTCCCCTTTCCGGATCGGCTGCGTGGTCGGGTCGACGATATCGTCCAGCGGTTGACACGTCGTTAAGCGCCGTCATGGCACAGAGTTGCCCATGCGTATTCTCCATATCCTCGATCATAGCCTGCCGATGCACAGCGGCTACACGTTCCGGACCCGCGCGATCTTGAAGGCGCAGGTGGCGCGTGGGTGGGACGTGATGGCGGTGACCGGGTCGCGCCATGTGGCGGCCGGGCCGACGGAGGAGGTGGTCGACGGGCTGCGCTTCCACCGCGCGGGCAGCGGATCGCGCGCGCCGTCGCCGATCGGCGAGTGGCGCGACATCGCCGCGCTGGAACGCAAGGTCGATGCGCTGGCGGCGACGTGGAAGCCCGATATCCTGCACGCCCATTCGCCGGTGATGACCGCGATCGCGGGCGGGCGGGTGGCGCGGCGGCGTGGGTTGCCGTTGCTGTACGAGATCCGCGCATTCTGGGAGGATGCGGCGGTCGGCAACGGGACGGGCACCGAAGGATCGCTGAAATATCGCGCGATCCGCTGGCTGGAGACGCGTGCCGTGGAGCGGGCCGACGCGGTCGCGGTGATCTGCGAGGGATTGCGCAGCGACCTGGTGGCGCGCGGAATACCGGCGGACAAGATCATGGTGTCGCCCAACGGCGTGGACCTGGGGCTGTTCGGGTCGCCGCCGCCGCCGGACCGGGCGCTGGCGGCGGAACTAGGGCTCGATGGGGCCGAGGTGATCGGCTTCGTCGGGTCGTTCTACGATTATGAAGGGCTGGACGACCTGATCGCGGCGATGCCCGCGCTGGTCGCGGCGCGGCCGGCGGCGATGCTGCTGATGGTCGGCGGCGGGCCGATGGAGGCGGCGTTGCGGACGCAGGCGGCGGCATCGCCGGTGGCGGACCGCATCCGGTTCGTCGGACGCGTGCCGCATGACCGGGTGGAGGCCTATTACGGTTTGATCGACATCCTGGCGTATCCCCGCAAGCGGATGCGGCTGACCGATCTGGTGACGCCGCTGAAACCGCTGGAGGCGATGGCGCAGGGCCGGCTGGTGGCGGCGTCGGACGTCGGCGGGCACCGCGAGCTGATCGAGGACGGGGTGACTGGCACGCTGTTCCCGCCGGACGATCCTGCGGCGCTGGCGGCGGCGCTGGCCGCGTTGCTGGCCGATCGCAGCGGATGGGAGGCGCGGCGCGCGACGGCGCGGGCATTTGTTGAACGGGATCGTAACTGGTCGGAAAATATATCACGCTATGATCCCGTTTACCAAAGGTTGGCGAGTCGCGGACGGATATGAGGACAGGCGAATGACCAGGCCGAATGCGCGTCGCATGATCGACGCGATCGAACGGACCCCGCTGGCGGTGCCGATGGCGCTGCTGACCGCCGCGGCGGCGTCGTTCCTGGCGTTCGCGGTGCCGGCTGCGGTCATGGTGCGCGCGGTGGGGATGACCGGGGTCGCGCCGCTGATCGCGCGGGTCGGGTCGTTCGGGACGACGCCGCGCGCGGTGCTGATGCTGGCGGCGGCGTTGATCGCCGGCGGCGCGGTGTGGTGGCTGTTCCACCGGTTGGAGAACCCGCGGCAGCCGGTCGAGGCGGAGCTGCAGATCGACCTGTTCGCGCCGGAGGAGGTCGAGGCGCCCGCGCCGGCGCCGCAGCTGCGTCGGGCCGATGCGCATCCGGATGCGCCCGCCCGGCGGCCGTTGTTCGCGGCATCCGACCTGGGCACGCCGATGGACGATATCGATCCGGAACCGCTGCCGTTCGGGCGGCCGCCGCTGTTCGTGGCGCCCGTGGTACCGGTGGCGGAGGAGGTCGTGGACGACCCCGACACGCTGTTGCTGGATGAGAGTTATGCGAGCGTCGCGCCGGATGTTGCTGACGACAACGCGGTGATCGATCCGCAGCACGATCTGGTGCCGGAGAAGGAGACGATCGCGGCGTTGATGGCGCGGCTGGAGCGTGGGCTGGAACGGCGCGGCGGTGGTGCGATGGCGCAGCAGGCGGCCGCCGATGGCGGGTTGCGCGATGCGCTGGACGAACTGCGGCGGATGACGGCGGGGCGCTGAGCGCCGCGCGTCAGGCCTCGACCAACGTCAGGGCCTCCACCAGCAAAGTGTCGGCGTCCGCATCGGCGGTGATGCCGGCGAGCAGGTGACCGCGCAGCGCGAAGTCGTCCTCCGCCACGGTCGCGGCGAACGCATCCGCCGCGGGCCGGTCGGGACAGCTGAACAGCAGCCGGTGGCGCGTGCCGACGAACGTCGCGCTGGCCCAGGGCGTGCAATCCTGTTCGAGTAGCTGCGTGCCGGCGGGGAGCCGCGCGAGCAGGGCGGCGGCGAGCAGTCGGCCGGGCTCGGGGCCGCGCAAGGGAGCCATCATCATCGGCCGGCATCCTGTGCGGCGAGATAGGCGACGACGCGCGCGATGGTGCGCGGGCGTGGTTCGCGGCCGCGGCGCAGGTCCGTCACGAAGCGCGGATCGCCGACCGCCTCCCGCCCGAATCGCGTCGGGGGCAGGCCGGTGCGGCGGAGATGGCGTTCGATCGTCGACAACAGATGCACGGTGCTCGCTCCTAGCGTCCCGGTGATTATGTTCGTGCTTTGTTCTCAATCAATTCCTACTTGTCTAGGAAAAATCCTAGCGGTAGGAGAATCCGTGGATAACGAAGACCCCCGCGCCGCGATCGAACGGCTGTGTCGCGAGCGTGGCGAGGACTTTGCCGGGCTGTCGCGGTTGCTGGGGCGCAATCCAGCTTATGTGCAGCAGTTCGTGCGGCGCGGGAGCCCGCGGAAGCTGGACGAGGCGGACCGCGCGACGCTGGCGCGCTATTTCGGCGTGTCGCAGGCGGCGTTCGGTGGGCCGCCCGTGCCGGAGCGGGTGGCGCCGGTGTTGCGCCAGGTGCCGATGCTCAACGTGGGTGCGTCGGCCGGGCCGGGGGCGGTGGCGGGCGACGAGGCCGCGGCGGGCGGGATCGCGTTCGACGAACGCACGCTGCGCGGGCTGGCCGGGGGCGACCCCGCCGCGCTGTCGATGATCCGGGTGGCGGGCGATTCGATGGCGCCGACGCTGGCGGACGGCGACCGGATCATGGTGGACCGCGGTGCTGCGGACCGGCCGCTGCGCGACGGGATCCACGTGGTGCGACTCGACGATGCGCTGGTGGTGAAACGGGTTGCGGTGACGGGCGATGCGGCGCGGGTGGTGCTGACCAGCGACAATCCCGCGGCGGTCGATCCGGGTGAGCGGGCGCTTGCGGACGTGACGGTGGTGGGGCGGGTCGTGTGGGTCGGGCGGCGTTTGGGGTAAGGTCGGCCGTCTCGGCTGCGCTCGACGGGGTCCCTCGACTTCGCTCGGGATGGGCGGGTTTAGGCTTCGGTCAGCCGCGGCGCTGGATCATCCATTGGGCGAGCGCCACGAGCAGGCCGGCGCCGAAGCCGATCAGCAGGCCGGCGGTCGTCTGGCCCATTGCCATGCCGGCCACCGCGCCGACGATCGCGCCGAGCGCAAGGAAGACGCCGCCGCCGGAGCGGGGTGGGCTGGCTGGGGGTGTCATGGCCATGTTCATGCCAGCATGTGCGAACCGGCGCCAGTCGTGCGGTGTGCGGGAGGGGGTCGCGGTGGCCGGGGGGCCTCGTGCGCCGGGTCGAACCGGGTGCGCGTAGAAGCCGCTGGCGGGGCGCGGTTTGCGTCGCTAGGCAGGGGGCATCATGGTTCCCGTCAGCCCGCGGCGCAAGCACGCCTGTTTCGCGATGGCCGCCCTGCTGGCACAACCGGCGGCGCTGGCCGCGCAAGCTCCGTCGCCTGCGTCGCAGCCCGCCCCGGCGGCCGTTCCGGAGCCGGTCGCGCCGGGCCCGGTCGAGTTGCTCGATCCCAATTCACCGCTGGCGCCAATGGCGGACCTGGGCGTCGCCTGGCCCGATCTGGCGGTGTCGGATCCGACCGAGGCCGGGGCGGCCGCGGCGGCGACGGGGCGCGGGGCGGGTGTCGTCGATGCGGCGGCCGAGCAGCGCTACCGGATCGTGCTGGACGGGCTGAACGGTGTCGGCGATGCGCGGTTGCGACCGCGGTTCGATATCGCGTCCGCGCTGGTCCAGGGATCGGGATCGCCGGCCAACGTCGCGCAGATCGAGCGGCGCGCGCGGGAGGATGAGGGGGTGCTGACCGAACTGCTGCGCTCCTACGGCTATTACGACGCCAGTGTCGATGCGCGGGTGGAGGCCGATCCCGCGACGCGCCGGGTGGTCGTGACGCTGACCGCCGATCCGGGGGCGTTGTACCGGTTCGCGGATGTGGAATTGCCGGGGCTCTCGGCGGCGGGGGGCAAGGCGCCCGTGCTGGCCGATGCGTACGGCGTCACCAAGAGCCAGCCGGTCGATGCGGAAAAGGTGCTGGCGGCGGGCGATGCGTTGAAGACCGCGCTCGGGCGGCAGGGGTTCGCGTTCGGGACGGTGGCGGAGCCGGAGGTCGTGATCGATCACGATACGCGCACCGCGACGCTGGCGATCGCGGTGAACCCCGGCGTGGCGCAGCGGTTCGGCATGATCCGGGTCGAGGGATCGCCGCTGTTCAGTGCCAAGCATCTCGGCCGGATCGCGCGGTTCAGGCCGGGCCAGCCCTATGACGCGGCGCTGCTGGAGGATTATCGCCGCGCACTGATCCAGACCGGGCTGGTGTCCACGCTGAAGGCCGTACCGGTGGCGGGCGCGGATGCCGGGACGGTCGATATCGCCACGACGCTGGAACCCGCGCCGCCGCGGACGATCGCCGGGACGGCGGGCTATGGCACGGGCGAGGGCATTTCGACCGAGGTCAGCTGGACGCACCGCAACCTGATCGCGCCCGAGGGGGCGGTGACGGTGCGCGGCGTGCTGGGGACGCGCGAACAGCAGGCGGGCGTGTCGCTGCGCCGCAACAACTTCAAGGCGCGCGACCGCGTGCTGACTGCGAACGTGACGGCGGCGAACATCAACCGCAACGCGTACGACGCGCGGACCTTCCAGCTGTCCGGCGGGCTGGAGCGGCAGAGCAACATCATCTGGCAGAAGACCTGGACCTGGAGCGTCGGCGCGGAACTGCTCGCGTCGGACGAGCGCGACACGATCGTGGCGACCGGCCAGGCGCGGCGCCGGACGTTCCTGATCGCGGCCCTGCCGGGGACGCTCGGCTATGACGGGTCGGACGACCTGCTGAACCCGACGCGCGGGTTCCGGCTGTCGGGGCGGCTGTCGCCCGAACTGTCGTTGCAGTCGGGGACGTTCAGCTATGCCCGGACGCAGGTGGACGGCAGCGCGTATCTGCCCGTCACCAAGGCGGTGACGATCGCGGGGCGGACGCGGCTGGGCACGATCGTGGGGGCGGAGCGCGACAGCATCGCGCCGTCGCGGCGGTTCTACGCGGGCGGCGGCGCGTCGATCCGCGGCTATGGCTATCAGGCGGTGGGGCCGGTCGATATCGACGGGGACCCGATCGGCGGGCGGAGCCTGACCGAGTTTTCGATCGAGGCGCGCGTGCGGGTCGGCGATTTCGGGATCGTGCCGTTCCTCGACGCGGGCAATCTCTACACCTCGCCGTTGCCGCGTTTCACGGGGCTGCGCTTCGGCACCGGGATCGGCGCGCGTTATTATACGAATTTCCGGCCGATCCGGGTCGATGTCGGCACGCCGCTCAACCGCCGGCGCGGCGAGGCGCGGGTCGCGGTCTATGTCTCGCTGGGGCAGGCGTTTTGAGCGACGCGGTCGCGCGCAAGCCGCGGTTCCGGCCGTTGCGCTGGCTGGGCGGGCTGTTGCTGGCGCTCGCCGCGCTGGCGCTGGTGACGGTGTGGGCGATCGATACCGGGCCGGGGCACCGGTTCCTGACCGACCGGATCGCGGCCTTGCCGATCAAGTCCGGCCTGCGTGTGCGGATCGGGCGGATCGACGGATCGATCTGGAACCGCGCGACGATCCGCGACCTCAGGCTCTACGACCTGAAGGGGCAGTTTCTGGAGGCGCCCGAGGTGCGGCTCGACTGGAACCCGGCGGCGTGGATGCGCAACGTGCTGGACGTCAACATCCTGTCCGCGCCGCTGGTGACGCTGGACCGGTTGCCGGTGCTGCGGGCGAGTGCGGAGCCGGCGGTGCTGCCGTCGTTCGACCTGCGCGTCGGGCGGCTGGCGATCACGCGGCTGGAACTGGGCGCAGGGATCACCGGCGGGCGGGTGCGCGCCGGGCGGATGACGGGGTCTGCCGATATCCGCGACGGGCGGGCGATGGTGATGCTCGACGCCGCGGTGACGCGCGCGGGCAAGGCGGGCGGCGATAATCTGCGCGTGCGGCTGGATGCGCGGCCGGACAGCGACCGGTTCGATGTCGACGTCGCGCTGGATGCGCCGGCCGGGTCGGTTGCGGGGCGCTGGCTGGGCACGCCGCGGCCGGTGACGTTGCGGATCGACGGGGACGGGCGCTGGACCGACTGGCGCGGGCGGGCGCAGGCGACGTTGTCCGGGCGGTCGATCGGCCAGCTGGCGTTGCGCGCGGCGGCGGGGCGTTATGCGCTGGACGGTCGGGTGGCGCCCGCGCCGTTCCTGTCGGGCAAGCTGCAGCGGCTGTCGTCGCCATCGGTGACGGTGCGCGGGTCGGGGACGCTGGTCGATCGGCGGCTGGCGGGTGAGATCAAGCTGCGCAGCCGGGCGCTGATGCTGGATGCAAAGGGCGCGGTCGACCTGACGCGCAGCCGGTTCGGGGCGATGGCGGTGCGCGCCGACCTGTTGCAGCCCGCCGCGCTGTTCCCGAACATGACGGGGCAGAAGATCAGCCTGAAACTGACGCTGGACGGTCCGTTCAAGACCGCGGCGTTCGATTATCTGGCGACCGCGCCGCGGCTGGCGTTCGATGCGACCGGGTTCGAGGATGTGCGTGCTGCGGGGCGCGGACGGCTGTCGCCGAACGGGCCGGTGGCGGTACCGATCCGGCTGACCGCGCGGCGCGTGACCGGGGTGGGCGATGTCGCGGGCGGGATCCTCGCGAACCTGTCGGTCGCGGGGCAGGTGCAGGCGACCGCGCGGACGCTGACCGGCACCGGGCTGGCGTTCGATTCGGACAAGCTGAAGGGCAAGCTGGCGCTGCGCGTCGACCTGGTCACCGGGCGTTACGACGTGACGATCTCGGGGCAGTTGCGGCGGTATTTGATCCCGGGCCTCGGGATCGTCGAGGTGACGAGCGACCTGAGCGTGGTACCGGACCCGAGCGGGCGCGGCACGCGTGTCGAGGGGCGCGGGCAGGGGCGTGTGCTGCGGCTCGACAATGCGTTCCTGGCCGGGTTGGCGGGCGGGTTGCCGCGGATCGACACGCGGCTGGTGCGCGATCGCGACGGGGTCCTGCGGTTCAGCGACCTGGTGCTGACCGCGCCGACCATCACGATCCGCGGCACGGGGATGCGGCGGCGCGACGGGACGTTCCAGTTTGCGGGGAGCGGGCGGCAGGCGCGGTATGGGGCGTTCGACATCGGGCTGGACGGGGATATCTCTCGGCCGCGGGTGGAGTTGCTGCTGGCGGCGCCGGCCGATCCGCTGGGGCTGGCGGCGGTGCGCGCGACGTTGTTGCCGGATGCGGGCGGGTATCAGTGGCAGGCGGCGGGTGGGTCGACGCTCGGGCCGTTTGCGGGTCGCGGGCGGATCGATCTGCCGAGCGGGGCGCCGGCGGTGGTGCGGGTAGCCGCGCTGAACGTGTCGGGGACGACCGCCGTCGGCGCGCTGCGGTCCGATCCGGGCGGGTTCACGGGCGTGCTGACGACGGCGGGCGGCGGGATCGACGGGCGGTTGCTGTTCAGCCCGGTCGGCGATGTGCAGCGGATCGAGATGCATCTGGGCTTCGCCGCGGCGCGGCTGGCGATGGCGGTGCCGGTCGAGCTGCGGCGCGGCAAGTTGGACGCGGTACTGCTGCTCGATCCGGCGGGCACGTCGGTGGAGGCGACCGCGACGGCGGCGGGCGCGCGGCGCGGCGATGTGTCGATCGCGCGGATCGCGGGCAATGCGCGGCTGCGCGGCGGGCGCGGGACGGTGCGTGCGTCGGTGGCCGGATCGCGCGGGCGGGCGTTCGAGTTCCAGACGGTGGCGCAGGTTGCGCCGGACCGGATCGAGCTGATCGGATCAGGGACGCTCGACCGCAAGGCGATCCGGTTGAGCCGACCGGCGGTGCTGACGCGCGAGGGCGATGGCTGGCGGGTGGCGCCGACCGCGCTGACCTATGATGGCGGCACCGCGACGGTGGGCGGGCGGTTCGGCGCGGGGGACGCGACGGTCGATGCGACGCTGGCGAGGATGCCGATGTCGCTGCTCGATCTGGCGTTTCCGCAGCTGGGCGTCAGCGGGCTGGCGAGTGGGCAGCTGACGTACCGGCTGCCCGGAGGGGGGCAGGTGCCGACCGGACGGGCGGACCTGCGGATCCGCGGGCTGACGCGGTCGGGGCTGGTGTTGTCGTCGCGGCCGATCGATGTCGGGCTGGCGATGGTGCTGGACGCGCGCGGGCTGGCGGCGCGATCGGTGGTGGCGAGCGGCGGTGCGATCATCGGCCGGGCGCAGGGGCGAATCGGGCCACTTGGCGGCGGCGCCGGGCTGGCCGAGCGGTTGCGCGCCGCGCCGATCTTTGCGCAGCTACGTTACACGGGGCCGGCGGATACGTTGTGGCGGCTGACAGGGGTCGAGACGATCGACCTGTCCGGGCCGGTGGCGGTGGGGGCCGATATCGGCGGGCGGGTGTCGAGCCCGGTGATCCGCGGGTCGATCCGGACGAGCGGCGCACGGCTCGAGAGCGCGGTGACCGGCACGGTGATCCAGGGGATCGTCGCGGCCGGGCGGTTCGACGGTTCGCGGCTGGTGATGGACAGTTTCCGCGGGGCCACGCCGCGCGGCGGGACGGTGGCCGGGCGCGCGACGTTCGATCTGGCGGCGGCGCGCGGGTTCGGGATGGATATCGCGCTGGATGCGAACAAGGCGGTGCTGCTGGCGCGCGACGATATTGGTGCGACGGTGACGGGGCCGCTGCGCATCCAGTCCGACGGGGTGGGCGGCACGATTTCGGGGACGGTGAAGCTGGACCAGTCGCGGTACCGGCTGGGGCGCGCCGCGGCGGCGTCGATCCCGCGGCTGAACGTGCGGGAGATCAACCGGCCGGACGATGTGTCCGACCTGCCCGCGGCGACCGCGCCGTGGAAGCTGGACCTGAAGGCGGACGCACGCACCCGGATGATCGTGAGCGGGCTGGGGCTGGACAGCGAATGGCGGGCGCAGCTGGGTATTGCCGGCACAGTGGACAGTCCGCAGATCACCGGGCGGGCGGACCTGCTGCGTGGGAATTACGAGTTTGCGGGGCGGCGGTTCGACATCGATCGCGGGTCGATCCGCTTCCAGGGCGAGACGCCGGTCGATCCGGTGCTCGACATCGTGGCGAACGCGAACATCCAGGGGTTGAGCGCGAGCATCCGCGTGTCGGGCACCGGGCTGCGTCCGCAGGTCGATTTTTCGAGCGTGCCGGCGTTGCCGGAGGACGAGCTGCTGTCGCGGCTGCTGTTCGGGTCGTCGATCACGACCTTGTCCGCGCCCGAGGCGTTGCAGCTGGCGGCGGCGGTGGCGTCGCTGCGTGCGGATGGCGGGGGGGGCATGAACCTGAACCCGATCAATGCGATCCGCCGCGCGGCCGGGTTGGACCGGCTGCGCATCCTGCCGGCCGACGTGGCAACCGGGCAGGGGACGTCGGTGGCGGCGGGGAAATATATCGGGCGGCGGACCTACCTGGAGGTCATCACTGATGGGCAGGGGTATAGCGCGACGCGGCTGGAGTATCGGATTACGCGGTGGCTTTCGTTGCTGTCGACGATTTCGACGGTCGGGCGGCAGAGTGCCAATGTGCGGGTTTCTAAGGATTATTGAGGGGGTGTGTGCGCTTCGGGCGTCGGCTTCTCGGCTTCGCTCGAAGGGTCCCTCGACTTCGCTCGGGATGGACGGAACTAACCCCGTTTGGTTCGAGCTTGTCGAGAACTCAGCGCTGAGTTCTCGACAAGCTCGAACCGAACGGGGTGAGGGGTTTGGGTCTGGAGAGATGCTGAGTTAGGTTCTCGACAGGCTCGAGCCAAACGGCGTGAGCCTTACGCCAGTTCGGCGATCGCACGTTCCACGGTGGCCAGGCCTTCGGGGCTGGCGACGGCGAGGTCGATCGGGCGGCCGCCGAGGTCGGCGTCTTCGGTGTTGAGGAAGGCGACGACCTTCGCCGAGTCGCGCAAAGCCTCGAACGCAAGGCGCGTGACGCGGCCCTGGCGTTCGGCGGCCTCGGGGCTGAGGCGAACGCCGTCGAACCGCTTGCGGAACGGACGGTTCAAAGCGGGGAGCCCCCGCGGGCGGCCTTTTCGGTGGCCAGCGTGTCGCGCATTTCCTCGCCCTGCGCGATGCGGCCGGCCATGGTCAGCCAGGCGGCCTCCGAACGGCGGCAGCGGTCGCGGACATTGTCGAGCGTGGCGGCTTCGGCATCGCGGGCGGCTTCGGCGGCGCGGGCCATGTAATATTCGCTGGTGACCGACATGGGCGGGGGTCCTTTCGATACGGCAGGGACTGTCGTGGGGTCAGCCAAGGACCTCCGCCACGATATGGCGTAATTCGGATCGCGACAATGTCGGCCGGAGGGCCGGGACGGTGCGTTTCAACCGCGCGGGGCGGCTGTTCCAGGGTAGGTACGTCGTTCGGTCGGTCGTCGTGTGGTGCATAAGGTCCTTCGGCGCGCGCGATGGGCGGCCGGTATCAAGATATAAGAATAAAGTGCGACACTTCAGCGTGTGCCGCGACGCTGTCCGGGGCCGACGCCCGGCGTTCGTTCGCGATAGACGAGCCGACCTTTTTCAAGATCATAAGGCGTCATCTCGACTTGAACGCGGTCGCCGACCACCGAACGGATGCGGTAACGCCGCATCTTTCCGGCCGTGTAGGCAATGATCTTGTGATCATTGTCCAACACGACACGGAAGCGTCCATCCGGCAAAATCTCGTCGATCAGGCCATCGAGGGTCACTGACTCCTCTTTGGCCATGACGAAATCAGGCCGACTGGAGGTTGACGGCGGACTGCTTGCCGCGACGATCCGTTTCCAGTTCGTAGCTGACGCGCTGATCCTTGTTGAGGGTCGGCATACCGGCGCGCTCGACGGCGGTGATGTGGACGAAGCTGTCGCCCGAACCATCTTCGGCTGCGATGAAGCCATAGCCCTTGTCGGAATTGAAGAATTTGACGGTGCCGATTGGCATGAGTGTTTCCTTTCAAAGAAACGAGGAAACCCCGGACAGCGTGCCCAGGGAGCCAGGAAGCAAGAAAAGGAAAGGTCCGCCCGCGGGCATCAAATTCCGTCGCAGGCGACGTGTGCAATCTTCATATAGTAGAATGGTCGTGATTAATCAATCGATTGCCGTGGCGGCGGCAACGGGCCGGCCAGCGCGGCGACCAGTTCGTCGGCGATCCGATCGTAGAATCGGCAGATCGCGCGGAGGTCGTCCGGGGTGACCGCAAGCTGCGATCCGGCAGGCAGCGGGGCAGGCCGGGCGATCGAGACGAAAGAGTCCGGGGCGGCCCAGCCGAGCGTCGGGACGGAGCCAGGCAGACCAGCGCGGACGATGCCGCCGGTGTGGAACAGGCAGTTGCGCGACCGGCCGATGGCACGCAACGCGGCGTCGTCCGGACTGGCGAGCGCCATGACGGTGCGGAGCATCGCGAGCTTGCGGGCGGTGTTGTCGAGCCGGTCGAGTGCCGCGCGTTCCTCGAGTGTCGCGACGTTGGCCGCGATGGCGTCGATCAGCAGGCTGAGGAAGCGATCGACCTCGCGCAGGCCGTTGCCGATCACCTTGGCGCGGCCGTGGCCGGTGATTGCGGTTGCGGTCGCGTCGGCCGGGCCGGACCGCAGCCCGCTTCCGAGGAATCGGGTGCCGCGGCGGAGCGTGACGAGGGCGAGCGCGAGATCGGGTGCGGGCGGGATGGGATGTTCCGGACGGGGTGGCGAGTCGTCGCAATGAACGATCCGGGGCGGTCGGTCCATCCGGGGCGGCTATGGGCTGTAACGGAACTGTAGCGGACGGGCGGCGGTTGGAGCGAACATCATATTCATCAGGAGGTCCGCCATGGCGACCGAGACACCGAACGACACCACCGCCCACAAGTTGGACACCGCCAAGCCCAAGCCGCCGAAGCCGGCCGCGAAGGACAAGCCCAAGGCCGCCAAACCGCCGAAGCCGCCGAAGGGCGAGGGGAAGCCCGGCAAGAAGTCGAAGGCGTCGGCGAAGGGCGGGACCATGGTGGCGAACGCCGTCGACCAGGTTCGGACGGCAGCGACGAAGGCGGTGAAGGCCGTGTCGAAGCCACGTGGTGCGGCGATCGGCGCGGCGGCCGCGACGGTGGGGCTGATCGCCGGTTTCGTCGCCGTGTCCGGCGCGCGCCGGGCAAAGAAGCCGGCGCGTCTGCCCGCACCGCGCAAGACGGTGACCGTGGCACCCGGCGAGACGCCGGCGCCGACGATCGGTGAGATGATGGCCGCGAAGGACGACGCGGTCTGATTGGCGTGCGGCACCGTCCCGTCGTGGGACAGTGCCGCACCCTTGCGATTTTACGCGGGACAGAAAGGTTAGCGGCTTGTTAACCCGTCGACATGATCGACGCAGCGACCATCCTGTCCCGTGAGCCGGCCGAGCGTCCCGAGACGATGTCCGTGCCGATCATGTCGGACCTGCGCTTCTTCCTGCGCGCTTATGCCGGCGGGTTCGCGCTGTTCCTGACGATCCTAAGCTGACCTAGTCGCGCAGCGCCGCGGCGCGCAGGTCGGCCGCGTGGCGATCGCAGGCCAGGTGCAGGCGATAGGCGAGCAGCGCCGCGCCGATGCTCATGACCGCGACCAGCAGCAACGTTCCGGCGATCGACACCCCGAAATGGACCAGCCCCGCGAGCATGACGGTGGCGAACACCATCGCGCCGGCATTGACGATGTTGTTTGCGGCGACGGTGCGTGCGGTCTGCGCCTTGGGCACGGTGGTGGTGAGGAAGGCGTAGAGCGGCACGACGAACATGCCGCCCGCCACCGCGACGCCGAACAGGTCGATCAGCACGCGGTCCGCATGCGGCAGCGCCACGAACGAGCGGAGGTCGAGCAGCGTGCCGTCCGTCGGCGGCCAGTGTGCGACCGTCCAGTAGAGGTCGCAGACGAACAGGCCCATCAGGATGGCGGCGGCGGGTGCGAACCGGGCGGACACCGCACCCTTCAGCAGGCGATTGATGATGATCGACCCGACCGCGACGCCGATCGAGAAGATCGACAGGAACAGCGTGGCGACCGACTGGTTCGCGGACAGCGCGTTCTTGACCAGCGGGGGGAACTGCGCCGCCAGGATCGCGCCCTGCATCCAGAAGAAGCTGATCGCGGTGATCGCCAGGAACAGCCGGCGGATGTGCATCGTGTCGCGCACCAGTCGGATCGACGCGCGCAGGATGTGGAAATCGATCCGCACATCGGGGTTCTCGGACGGGGCAGGCGGCACCTTCTGACCCGCGATGCGGCCGAGCACCGCGACGATCAGCACGAGCACCGCGGCGATATGGGCGGGCACGATGCCGCCGACGATCGTGCCGAGCAGGATCGCGCCATACGTGCCGGCCTCGACCAGCCCGGTGCCGCCGAGCACTTCGTCCGATTCGAGATGTTGCGGCAGGATGGCGTATTTGATCGGGCCAAAGAAGGTGGAGTGGACGCCCATCGCGAACAAAGCGGCGAGCATCAGCGGGATGTTGGCGAGCAGCAAGCCGGCCGCGCCGAACACCATGATCGCGATTTCGACCGATTTGACGAGCCGGACGATCTTCGCCTTGTCGCGCCCGTCCGCCAGTTGCCCGGACAGTGCGGACAGCAGGAAGAAGGGCAGGATGAAAAGCCCGCCCGCGACTGCGGAGAAGGAGGCTTCCGCCGTCGGGTCCTTCAACACCTCGAACGTGACAAGCATGATCATCGCGGTGCGGAACAGATTGTCGTTGAACGCCCCCAGGAACTGGGTGACGAACAGCGGCAGGAACCGGCGTTCGGCGAGGAGCCGGAAGGAAGGTGTCATGCGGATTTATGGAGTCACATCGTTCCGGGGAAGCCGCGACATAGCGCATCCTTGGGCCCCATGCCAAACCGGATGCGGGCGCGGTGACTGAGCCGGGCGTGGGGCCGGTGCTGACGACCGCGCGGACGCGGCTGCGCCCCTACGGCGTGGCCGATTTCGCGGCGCGGGCGGCCTTGGGTGCGATGCCCGACTTCTACCGTTTCACCAGTGGTACCGCGGCGAGCGAGGAGGAAAGCTGGCATCGGGTGCTGCGTTACATCGGGCACTGGGCGGTGTTCGGATTCGGGTTCTTCGTGGTCGAGGATCGTCTGAGCGGACGGTTTCTGGGCGAGGCGGGGGCGATGGATTTCCGCCGTGGCATCGGCGGCGGGTTCGGCGACCTGCCGGAGCTGGGCTGGGGGTTCGTCCCGGACGTCCACGGGACGGGGATCGCGGGGGAGGCGGTGCGTGCCGTGCTCGCGTGGCTGGACAGTGGGCCGGGCCGGGCGGGGACGGTGTGCATGATCGGCCTGGAGAATCATGCGTCGCACCGGTTGGCGACCCGGGTCGGCTATGTCGGGTCGGGCAGCGCGGAGTATCATGGCCGGCCGGTGGCGACCTATGCCCGTGCGGCCGGTGCAACTTTCGTATCGCCGCCCGGTTGAACGCGGATGGATATGGACAGACAGGCGCACCAATCGCAGGCCGAGCGCGCGACGGCCGGCCGCACCGCCGTGGAGCGGGCAGACGCGCAGGTGAACGCCAGCGTGGCGCCGTTGCGCGATACGATGGTGGTGCGCGCGACGTCCGCTTTTTCCGAGATACTGGACCAGCCGCCGCTCGTCGCGATCTCCGCGCTGACCGCGGTGGCGGGCCTCGCGACGCGCAATCCGCGGCTGGCACGGGCGGGGCTGCGGATGCTGGCGTCGCACGCGTTGGCGACGTTTGCCAAGGGCGTGATCAAGAACCGCGTCGACCGCTCGCGGCCGAAGAAGCTGGTCGACGACGGCGATTATCGGATGGAACCGGGCGAGAGCGATGAGGGGGACATGCGGTCCTTTCCGTCCGGTCACACTGCTGGCGGGGTGGCGGTTGTTCGGGCGCTGGCGCGGGAATATCCCGGGTCCACGGTGCCGGCCGGCGCCGCGCTGACCGCCACCGCCGCGGCGCTGATCCCGAAGCAGGCGCATTATCCGAGCGACATCGCGGCCGGGGCGGTCGTCGGCTGGGTATCCGAATATCTGATTCATCTCGCCTGGGGTCGTATGGAACGGCACTTCCCCAAAGGGCTTGCAGCGCGCTAGAAGCAGGCGATGCTGAGCCTCCCGAACATCCTCACCCTGTCGCGCATCTTTGCGATGCCGCTGCTGGTGTTCCTGTTGTGGCTGCCCAGCCGAGCCGATTACGCGCTGGCGTTCGGGCTGTATTGCCTGATGGGCATCACCGATTATTTCGACGGTTACCTGGCGCGGGCGCAGGGGACCGTGTCGAAGCTCGGCGTGTTCCTCGATCCGATCGCGGACAAGATCATGGTGGCGGCGGTGATCGTCATGCTGATCTTCACGCGCGATATCGACGGGTGGCACGTGATCGCCGCGCTGGTGATCCTGCTGCGCGAGATCGCGGTGTCCGGGCTGCGCGAGTTCCTGGCCGAGCTGCGCGTGTCGGTGCCGGTGTCGAAGCTGGCGAAGTGGAAGACGACGTTTCAGCTGGTGTCGCTGGGCGGGATCATCCTGGCCGGTGCGTTGCCGCAGCAGCACTGGATCCTGCTGGTCGGACTGTTCAGCCTGTGGGCCGCAGCCGCGCTGACCCTGCTGACGGGGTGGGATTATCTGCGCGTCGGCCTGAAGCACATGGACTGACGGCTGTGGCGATCGAGATGTTGTATTTCGCCTGGGTGCGCGAACGGGTGGGCGTGGGGACCGAGCGGGTCGATCCGCCCGCCAACGTCGCGACGGTGGCGGATTTAATCGGCTGGCTGGCGACGCGGTCGGGCGGTCATGCCGCGGCGTTCGCGGATGCCGGGCGGATCCGGGCGGCGATCGACGACCGGTTCGTGGGGCTGGACGCGTCGATCGGTGGAGCGCGCGAGATCGCGTTGTTCCCGCCGGTGACGGGGGGCTGAGCGTGGCTGCGATTCATCCAGTCATCGATGTCCGCGTGCAGGCCGACGATTTCGACGTCGGCGCCGAACTTGGCGCGCTGGAAGCGCTGGGCGGCGGAGCGGTCGGCAGCTTCACCGGGATCGTGCGCGGCGGGGACGGTCTGTCCGCGCTGGTGCTGGAGCATCATCCGGTGATGACGGGGACGACCCTGCGGCAGATCGTCGATGACGCGGCGGGGCGCTGGCCGTTGCTGGGTGTCACGGTGATCCACCGTCACGGGCGGCTGGAGCCGGGAGCGCGGATCGTGTTCGTCGGTACGGCGTCGCCACATCGCGCAGCGGCGCTGGAGTCGACGATGTTCTTGATCGACTGGTTGAAGACACGGGCGCCCTTCTGGAAGCAGGAATGCTTTGCGGACGGGCGCAAGACATGGGTGGAGGCCCGCCCGGCAGACGATGCCGCGGCGGAGCGATGGGGCGCGGCACATGGATGATCTGGAACAGCTGCTGCACCGTGTCGGGCAGCAGGACCGCGCCGCGTTCGCGCTGCTGTACGAGCGGACGTCCGCGAAACTGAACGGGATCGTGCGCCGTATCTTGCCCGAGATGACACTGGCAGACGATGTTCTTCAGGATGTTTACGTCCGAATCTGGCGCAGTGCGGCCGGTTACGAAGCATCGCGCGGGCGGCCGGTGACGTGGATGGCGGCGATCGCGCGAAATCTGGCGATCGACGTGCGGCGGCGCGAGGCATCGCGTGGACTGGGCCGGCAGGTGGTGTATGAACCGGACCTGGGAGGGGCCGCGCCGGGCATCGACGCGGAACTGGCGCTCGCGCTCAGGCGATGCCTGGAGGTGCTGGAGCCGGTACAGCGCGACATGATCGTGGCGGCCTATTGCGAGGGGATGAGCCGGGAGGAACTGGCGGACCGCCATACGCGGCCGGTAGGAACCGTGAAATCCTGGCTGCATCGTGGCCTGGCGGCCCTGAAAGCGTGTCTGAGCGATGACTGATCCGATGGACATGACCGCAGCCGAATATGTGCTCGGCACATTGGACGCGGACGAGCGCGCGGCGTTCGAACGCGTCCTGATGGACGACCCGCAGGCGGTGGCCGAAGTGGCGGCGTGGCAGCGGCGGCTGGCGCTGCTCGATGCGATCGCGCCCGACGTGACGCCGTCGCCAGAATTGTGGGCGCGGATCGAGGCGGCGACACGGCCGGAGGCGGCGAACGACAATGTCGGCGTGGCGCGCGGCTGGCGCGGGGCGGCGGTCGCGGCGGCGCTGCTCGCCTGCGTCAGTTCCGGGCTGGCGGTGATGGGCTGGCAGCGGCCGCCCGAAACGCGGGTCGTGACGCGGACGGTCGCGACGAAGATGGACGCGATGGCGACGCTGACTCCCGAGGGCGCGACGCCCGCGGTGCTGGTCGGCTGGCACGAAGCCAGCGGTCGCTATGAGGTGCGGCCGGTAACGATGGACGTCGATCCGGTCCACGCGCATCAGCTCTGGCTGATCGTCGAGGGCGAGGGGCCGCGCTCGTTGGGTCTGATCGGCAACGAGGCGCGCTGGATCGACGGGCGCTCGCTGCGTCCGGGCCAATCGGCGACGATCGCGGTGTCGGTCGAACCGCTGGGCGGGTCGAAGACGGGCGCGCCGACCGGGCCGGTCATCTATTCGGGCAAGCTGATCCGGTTGCCGGAGCGGAGTTGAGGCTGGCGGGTTGGTCGTTGGGTTGAGCGGCTGGGCGGTATGACGATCTCAGCCGATCGCAGGCGTACGCCAAGTTCCCCGCGAGCGGAGCAGTTGGGGCTGACGCTTCTCCCTCAGTATCGTCATCCCGGCGCAGGCCGGGATCTCCCTTGGGCTAGGGGTGTGCGCTTCACCGGAGGGAGGTCCCGGCCTGCGCCGGGATGACGGTTTGGGGGCCAGGTGGATTAACTTCGTCTCGTCTTTCCGGTTCGGTTGAGACCCCGTCTGTTAAGTCGTCGTCCAGCCGCTTTGCTCGTGATCTAGGTGCGGGCGGGGGGCCCCTGGCTTTGGGCGCGCTTCACCGGAGGGAGATCGCGGCGTTCGCCGGGATGACGGTTTGGGGGTAGCAGTCGTTCAGCCTGGTTCTGCGGGCTCTATTTTGCGCAAAGCCCCGGAATGCGGTGGCATTCCGGGGCTTCGTTTGTCCCTTCGGACGGGTTTCCCGCCACCGGTTCAGCGGCGGGACACTGATCAGGGCATCAGCACGGTGTCGACGACGTGGATGACGCCGTTGGACTGCATGACGTCGCCCTGCGTGACGTGGGACATGCCGCCCTTCGCGTCGGTCAGCACGATCTGCTTGCCCATCATCGAGGCGGTCAGCGTGCCGCCGGCGACGGTGGTCAGCGTCGCCTTGCCGCCGCCCGCCTTGATCGCCTTGGTGAGGTCCTTGGCGGTCATGCGGCCGGAGACGACGTGGTAGGTCAGGATCGAGGTCAGCGTCGCCTTGTTCGCCGGCTGCAACAGCGTGTCGACCGTGCCGGCCGGCAGCTTGGCGAAGGCGGCGTTGGTCGGCGCGAACACCGTGAACGGGCCGGGGCCGGACAGCGTGTCGACGAGGCCGGCGGCCTTTACCGCGGCGACCAGCGTGGTGTGATCCTTCGAGTTGACGGCGTTTTCGACGATGTTCTTGGTCGGGTACATCGGCGCGCCGCCGACGGTGGGCACCTTGGCCGACACCGCCATCGGGGCAGTCGCGAGGGTGAGGGCGGTGGCGAGCATCAGTCGGTTCATCATGGACATCGGGCATCTCCGCTAAGCGTCGCCGACGAGCCGGGCGACTAGTCGGAAATACGCACAGCGGCGGGACGGGGTTGCGCGCGGAGCGGGCGAATCAGGTGGACATTCCGTCCAAGGCGGCGGCGCTGATCAGCGATTCCGCCATCAGCTGAAACTCGCGTTCGCGCGGCGATCCGCGTCGCCAGGCAAGCGCGATCTGGCGGGACGGATGATCGGCATCGAGCGGGACCGCGACCACCTGGGTGTGGCGCAGGATGCCCGCGCGGATCGCCATGGCGGGGAGCAGCGTGACGCCCAACCCATTGTCGACCATCTGGACGAGCGTGTGGAGCGAGGTGCCGAGCATCGACGCTTCCGACCGCAGTTCGGGTCGGTTGCAGGCGGCGAGCGCGTGGTCCTTCAGGCAATGGCCGTCCTCGAGCAGCAGCAGCTGCGTCTCGTCGATCGCGTCGGGCGCGATGCGCGGTGGCGGGTCGATCACCTGGCCGCCGGGGAAGGCGACGTAGAGCCGGTCGTCGAACAGCTTCAGCGTGTCGACATCGCCGCACTGGTAGGGGAGCGCCAGCAGCACGCAGTCGAGATGCCCGCGGTGGAGCGAGTCGCAGGCGGCGCCGGTCGTCTCCTCGCGCAGATACAGTTTCAGGTCGGGCCATTCGGCGCGCAGCCGGGGCAGCATGCGCGGCAGGAGGAAGGGCGCGATGGTGGGGATGACACCCATGCGCAGGTCGCCGGACAGCGGCTTGCCCGCGGCGCGCGCCATGTCGGCCAGTTCCTCCGCCTCGCGCAGCACGCGGCGCGCCTTGGCGGCGATCCGGCTGCCGAGCGGGGTGAAGCGCACGACGCGGCGCGTGCGTTCGACCAGCATCGTGCCGAGCAGCGATTCGAGTTCGCGCAGACCCGCCGACAGCGTCGATTGCGTGACGAAGCAGGTTTCGGCGGCGCGCCCGAAATGGCCCTGTTCCTCCAGCGCGACGAGATATTGCAGCTGCTTCAGCGTCGGCAGGTAGGTCGACATAGATCGTCTCCATCGATCACGCCTCGTTGGAATAATCGATTTGCTACATCGCGCGCAAATGTTATTGCAGTGCAGCAAACCGCCGGGACAGGCGGCGCAACCCATTCTCTTCGCACAAGGAAATTCGCCATGCTGACCGTTGGTGACAAGCTCCCCGAATTCGTCCTTCCCGTTCAGCAGGGCGTGTCCGCGCTGCCCGCGGACGAGACGATCGACCTGGGCAAGAAGGACGGCAAGTGGAAGATCCTGTTCTTCTGGCCGAAGGACTTCACGTTCGTCTGCCCGACCGAGATCGTCGGTTATGCCGACCTGAAGTCCGATTTCGCCGACCGTGACGCCGTGCTGATCGGTGCATCGACCGACACGACGCACGTCCACTTCGCATGGCGCAAGTCGGACGAGCGGCTGGCCGCGGCGGATTTCCCGTGGATCGCCGACAACGGCAAGAAGCTGGCGACCGCACTCGGCATCGTCCACCCGGACGAGGGCGTTGCGTACCGCGCGACGTTCATCATCGATCCGGACAACATCATCCAGCACGTGACGGTCAACGGCCTGAACGTCGGCCGCAACCCGCAGGAGGCGCTGCGCGTGCTCGACGCGTTGCAGACCGACGAATTGTGCCCGTGCAACTGGACGCCCGAGGACGAGGTCCTGCGCCCGGCCGCCTGACCCCATGACGATGCGGATGCCGTGGCCGATCCGGCCGGGGGTCCGCACGCAGGGCGCGGGGGCATGACCTCCGCGCCTTTCTTTTTGCCCGACGAACAAGGAACATCCCATGTCGCTCAAGGCCTTTGCCGATACCCTGCCCGATTACGCCAAGGACATCCGCCTGAACGCGGGGTCGCTGGTCAACGACCAGACGCTGGGCGACCAGCGCAAGTGGGGCCTGCTGCTCGCCTGCGCGCACGGTTCCGGTTACCGCCCGCTGGTGGAGGCCGTGGAGGCCGATGCGGCCGGCAAGCTGACCCCGGAAGCCGCGAACGCCGCGCGTGCCGCCGCCGCCGTGATGGCGATGAACAACGTCTATTACCGGTTCGTCCACCTCGCATCGAACCCGGAATATGGCCAGATGCCCGCCAAGCTGCGGATGAACGTGATCGCCAGCCCCGGCATCGACAAGGCCGATTTCGAGCTGTTCAGCCTGGCCGTGTCCGCCCAGAACGGCTGCGGCATGTGCATCGACAGCCATGAAAAGGTGTTGAAGCAGCACGGCGTGAACGCGGAGATCATCCAGGCCGCGGCGCGCGTGGGTGCGGTGATGACCGCGCTGGCGACCGTCCACGGCACGATGGTGGCCTGAAGCGACTCGTAAAAGCCGGGGCGGGGCATATATTGCCGATCATGACCCGTCCCGGAGACCGCCCATGCTGACCCGGCTTGCCGATTATCTGCAGTCGATCAAGGCGCGCGATCCGGCGCCGCGATCGCTGTGGGAGATCCTGCTCTATCCGGGGACGCTGGCGGTCGGGCTGCACCGCGTGGCGCACTGGCTGTACCAGGGCGAGATGTGGTTCGCGGCGCGGTTCGTGAACCACGTCGCGCGGTTCCTGACCGCGATCGACATCCATCCCGGTGCGAAGATCGGCCGTAACCTGTTCATCGACCACGGCTTCGTGGTGATCGGCGAGACCGCGGAGATCGGTGACGACGTCACGATCTACCAGGGCGCGACGCTGGGCGGCACGAACCCGACCAACGGTATGGGCGGAAAGCGCCACCCGACGCTGGAAGACGGCGTGATCGTCAGCCTGGGTGCTGCGATCCTGGGGCCGATCACGATTGGGACGAAGGCACGGATCGGGGCGAACGCGGTGGTAACCAAGGCGGTCGCGCCGGGTGCGGTGATGGTGGGCATTCCGGCCAAGCCGATGCCGATGGACGCGACCGAGAAGGCGCGTGGCTTCACCCCCTACGGCACGCCCTGCACCGAGCAGTATGACCAGGCGACGCAGAAGCTGGAGATCATGCGCTGCGAACTGGAGCGGATGCGGGCGTGCGTCGGCGATCTGCTGGCCGAGCGCGATGCGCGGCGGCCGCAGGAGCGCGACGTCGGATGATCGGTAACGTCGGGCGGACCCGCTGATGGGGGTCGTGACGCCCTTTCCCGAGCGCCGCGTGACGCAGGTTGCGTTCGAGCGTGCCGAGATGATGCGGATCCTCGACCTGTATGGGCGGATGGTGTCGGCGGGGAACTGGCGCGACTATGCGATCGAGATGGGGGCGGAGGTGGCGGCCTTCTCCGCATTCCGGCGCGCGACCGAGCGGCCGGAATACCGGATCGAGAAGCGCCCTGCGCTGCGCGGGCGGCAGGGAATGTATGCGCTGATCGGCGAGGGCGGGACTGTGTTGAAGCGCGGGCATGAGCTTGCGCCGATCCTGGCGCCGATCGAGCGGAAGCTGTTGAAGCTGGTGGCGGAGTAGGACGCTGTCGTCCCGGACCGGGTCCGGGACGACAGGTTTCTCAGACCAGCGCTGGCTTCCTGCCCGACACCGCGGGGAGGCGGCGGCGCAGGTCGTCCGGCAGGCGGTTGACGATCGCGGCGCGGGCGCCGTGCCAGAACGCGGAGAGCAGCAGCAGCGCGGAGCCGATGACGAGGCCGGTCAGCGCCAGGTTCAGGCTGATGGCGCCGAATTCGCGGAACAGCGTCGCGAGTGCGTAGAGCACGTAGAACAGCGCGGAGACCATCAGCGCGCGGCGATCGACCGCGAGTGCGACGATGCCGAGCAGGACGTAGAGGATGATCACCACGACTGCCTCGCCCGCGGTCGCGCCGCCGTCGAGCAGGCCGAGCAGCTTGAAGACGGGATGGACGATCAGCGGCGCGGCGAGCAGGTGGAGCCAGAAGGCCACATCGGCGCGGCGTGTGGTGCGCGCGGTGTCCGACATATCCCAGCGCATCGCGAATGCGAACACGATGAGTCCGGCGATGAGTGCCACGATCGCGAGATAGGATTCGAGTGCGGGGACGAGCGCGAGCGCGACGCCCATTGCCACCGCGACGACGCCGGCCGCCAGGGCTGCGATCGTGATCGGGACGTGAAACCGTCGCCAGTGCAAATAGGCCGCACCTGCCGCCACGACACCGGACAGCGCGATGACGACGCCTTCCATATGAGGATCGCCGAACGGCAGCATCCAGACGGCGACGTCGACGACCGTCTTTGCAACGCCGCCGACGAAGGCGAGCAGCAGGAGGATGCTGGGCAACGCCATGCGACGACGGCGGGTGAAATATTCGGCGAGGCCCCATGCGGCGGCTGCCACGAACAGTCCGCCGAGCGGCGTGAAGTTGCGGGGCATTGGCCCGCTGACACCAAACGGACTTTCGAACTGCGTCGTGATGCTGGCCAGCACGATGCTCGACCCGATCCAGGCGAGGGCGGACAGCAGGAGGATGGTGGCAATTGCGACGAAGATGTCGTTGAAGCCGGTAAGCAGGCGGAACTGTTCCTCGTCCGCGGCACCGTCGCCGGCGCTGCCGGTCAGGTAGCGGCGGAAGGCGAGCGCAGCCTCGGGGGTCAGCACGCCCGCGGCGACGGCGCCGTCCAGGTCTGTGTCGGTGTACATTGGTGGGCCCCCGCTTGTTCGGTCTCGGGGGTAGGCTTGCTGTGTTGGTTTGGCAATACGGTTGTAGAGTTGGCTTGAGGCGGCGTCGTCTACAGCCAAAGCCCCCCACCCCGACCCTCCCCCCGGTGGGGGGAGGGGGTTTGGTCTCACCCTGGTCGATGCTTAGCCCTCCCCCCATCGGGGGGAGGTTACGGTGGGGGGCTTGGCTTGGGGCGACGTAGCCCCAATCGAGCAGCTGTTACCCCTGCAAAGACTGTAGGATCGTCATCGACTGGTCGGCGCCCGACTTCGGCACGGTCTCGCCCTCGCGGTCGGAGATTTCGGCCCAGTGCGCGGCGACGCCTTCGGGGGTGCGGTCATCGGTGGAGAGCATCTTGCCCTTGGTCATCGTGACGTGCGCGGTGTGGAAGAAGCCCGCGCCCGCGCCGACAATCTGGTTGGTGGGGGCGTCCTCCGACACGAGGAAGAGTGCGGCGGGGACGACGTTTTCCGGGGCGAACGCCTTGAACGCTTCCGGCGGGAAGATGTCTTCGGTCATACGCGTGCCGGCGACCGGGGCGATGGTGTTGACCTTGACGTTGTACTTGGCGCCTTCGAGGTAGAGCGTCTTGGTGAAGCCGGCGAGGCCGAGCTTGGCCGCGCCGTAGTTCGCCTGACCGAAATTGCCGTAAAGCCCGGTCGACGACGCGGTCATCAGGATGCGGCCGTAATTCTGTTCGCGCATCATGTCCCACACCGCCTTGGTCGCGGTGGCGGAGCCGGTGAGGTGGACGTCGACGACCAGCCGCCAGTCGTCCATCGTCATCTTCGTAAACGACTTGTCGCGCAGGATGCCGGCATTGTTGATCAGGATGTGGACGCCGCCCCAGGCTTCCTTGGCCTTGGCGACCATCTCGATCATCTGGCCCTCGTCGGTGACGGAGCCGCCATTGGCCATCGCGGTGCCGCCGGCCTGCTCGATCTCCTCGACCACCTTCAGCGCGGCGTCGCTCTGCCCCGTGCCGTCGCGTGCGGCGCCGAGATCGTTGACGACGACCTTCGCGCCGCGCCGCGCGAGTTCGAGCGCATAGGCCCGGCCGAGGCCACCGCCCGCCCCCGTGACGATCGCGACGCGCCCTTCGAAACTGATGGTCATCCCGGACTCTCCTGCTGGTTACGTGTCTGACGCTTTACGTGAACGTCAAGTAGCGGGCGGAAGCGAGCTTGGGAAGAGGCAACGGTCGGGCGAACGGACGCTCGTCGGTTGTGGGGCAAGGACGGCCGTCCGGACGGCCTGCGGCTCAATATACCTTCTGGCCGTAGACGTTTCCGACTTCGGCATAGCGGCACACGAAATACTCGTCGCCGCCACCGCGCGCCAACGCGCAACCCACCGTACGCGTCGAGCCCCAGATCATCTGCGTGTAATGACCGACGTCTTCCAACTGGCCGGTCCGGCTCACGTCCGGGAAAACGCCGTTTCGATAATTGCGCTTCTCGACGGACCAGGCGTCGATCATCGAACCCAGGCTATACGCGCCGGCGGTGCCGGCCCACAGATTCTCACCCTGCGGCGACGGATCGTCGGGATCACTTTCGGAATGTTCGAGGTAGCCGACGCCGGCCAGATGCTCGGCCCATGATCGCGCGTCGCGGGCGAGGCCCGGGTCCCATGTCAAAGACTGCAAATGAAGCATCGCGCGCTGGCGATTATGTTCCGCCAGGGTGCGCTGCTCCAGGTTTCCGATCCTCGACTGAGCCCCACCATTGAGCGGCAGGAAGGCGGCGAGCATCAGCAATATGAGGGTCATGAGACTTCAGACCGGACCGGTCGTGTTACGACGTGCAGACGCTGTCGCGTGGCCGGCGGGGACATAGGCCTCACCATGATGGCGTCCGGCTCATGCGATCGGGGTGGGGCCTCATGAGACGAATCCTTACATGTGAGTCTGTTGCAGGATTGTTAATTTCTTGGTGAGAGGCCCGTTGTTCTTCGGACGTCATGACGAGTTTCGTCCGAACCCGCGTTACGCGTCAGGTGAGGGCGGGGCGGGCGGGATCCGGATGGGCATCATCCCACCGCCCGCGTTCGTTGCGCGCGGGCGTTGGGCGACCGTTCACGCCTCCGTACCATGATGGATGCCCACACGCGCTGGGCGGGCGGTGCTGCGCGTGCGGAGGCCGAGGCTTTCGGCGCGGGTGCTGCACGCCATCTGCGTGCGGTCGAGCGCGCGGGCGATGACGGGGAGGAGCTCGCCGGCCTCGACGCGGTTGCGCAGGTCGGCATCTTCCTCGTCCGTCCAGCGGCGGCGGACACGCTTGGTCATCAAATAGGTCATCGGTCTAGTTCCTCCTGTTGAAGAGGAACTAGACCCGGCCGGCTGAACGCTTTTACAACGGGTTCGTCAGCATTCCGACAGTATTGCCGGCCGGCTCTATTGCGGTGAACGCTGCATTAACATGCGGATAATCAGACCGCGCCTTCACTGTCCAGCGCGTAACCGGCGGAGCGGACGGTGCGGATGATGTCGGGCAGGTTCTCGCCGTTGATCGCTTTCCGCAGGCGGCGGATGTGGACGTCGACGGTGCGCGGTTCGATGTCGCTTTCGCGGCCCCACACGCTGTCGAGCAGCCGTTCGCGCGAGAAGACGCGGCCGGGATGTTCGAGGAAATGCTTGAGCAGCCGGAATTCCGTCGGACCGAGCGGCACGGTGGCGCCGTCGCGACGGACCTTGTGGCTGACCGTGTCCATTTCGATGTCGGAATAGACCAGCCGCTCGCCCGCCAGCGCGGGCCGCACGCGGCGCAGCACGGCCTGGACGCGCGCGACGAGTTCGCGCGGGGAGAAGGGCTTGGTCACATAATCGTCCGCGCCGGTTTCGAGCCCGCGGACCCGGTCCTCCTCCTCGCCGCGCGCGGTCAGCATGATGATCGGCACGTTGGCGGTGTCGGGCATGCGGCGCAGGCGGCGGCAGACCTCGATGCCGGACAGGCTTTCGAGCATCCAGTCGAGCAGCACGAGATCGGGCGGGGTCTCACGCGCGAGCAGCAGCGCCTCCTCGCCGTCCGCGGTATGTTCGACCTCGAACTCCTCGCGCTTGAAATGCCAGATCAGGAGTTCGGCGAGGGCGGCATCGTCCTCGACCAGCAGCAGGCGGGCGCGGGCCATGATGTTATTCCTTCACCGGGATGAGCGTGTCGTCGCCCTTGGCGCGTTCGACCATCTGTCGGCCGGTCGCGGCGAAATAGACCATTTCGGCGACGTTGGTTGCATGATCGCCGATCCGTTCCAAGTTCTTGGCGATGAATAGGAGGTGCGTCGCCGAGGTGATGGTGTGCGGATTTTCGAGCATGTAGGTCAGCAGCGTGCGGAACAGGCTGTTGTAGAAATCGTCGACCGCGCGGTCGCTTTCGCACACCGCCACGGCGGCCTGCGGATCGCGTGCGACGAAGGCGTCGAGCGCGTTGTGGACCATTTCGGACACGAGCCGCGCCATCGACGGGAGGATCGACAGCGGTTCGAGTCCGCGCGCGTCCTGCAGCAAGGGCACGCGTTTCGCGATGTTCTTCGCGTAGTCGCCCATCCGTTCGATCACGCTGCTGATCTTCATCGCGGCCAGGATCTCACGCAGATCGTCCGCCATGGGGGCGCGGAGCGCGATGATCCGGACGACTTCGCGCTCGATCTGCGCCTCGATCTCGTCGATCCGGCGATCCTGGTCGACGACCCGCGCCGCACCGCCCAGATCGCGCCGGACGAGCGACTGGATCGCTTCCGAGATCGCGGCTTCGGCCAGGCCGCCCATTTCGGACACCAGCGCGCGCAGCTGCCCCAGTTCGTCGTCGAATGCCTTGACCGTATGCCCCGTGACCATGTCGTCGCTCCTCAGCCGTAGCGGCCGGTGATGTAATCCTTGGTCCGCGTTTGGCGGGGATTTGTGAAAATATCGGACGTGTCGCCATATTCCACGAGCGTTCCCAGGTGGAAAAAGGCCGTCTTTTGGCTAACTCGCGCCGCCTGCTGCATGTTGTGCGTGACGATGACGATGGCGTAGCGGCCGCGCAGTTCGTGGATCAGCTCCTCGATCTTGGCGGTCGCGATCGGATCGAGCGCCGAGCAGGGTTCGTCCATCAGGATGACTTCCGGATCGACCGCGATCGCGCGGGCGATGCAGAGCCGCTGCTGCTGACCGCCGGACAACGCCGTGCCGCTGTCGGTCAGGCGGTCCTTGACCTCCTCCCACAAGCCCGCGCGGCGGAGCGATTTTTCGACGATCGCGTCCATGTCGGGCTTGGCGCTGGCGAGGCCGTGAATGCGCGGGCCGTAGGCGACGTTTTCGTAGATCGATTTGGGGAAGGGGTTCGGTTTCTGGAACACCATGCCGACGCGCGCGCGGAGCTGCACCACGTCCATGTCGGCGCCGTAGATGTCCTTGCCGTCGAGCGTGATGTCGCCGGTGACACGGGCGGAGGCGACCGTGTCGTTCATGCGGTTGAGCGTGCGCAGGAAGGTCGACTTGCCGCAGCCGGACGGGCCGATGAAGGCCGTCACATTTTCCTGCGTCACGTCGATCGAGACGTTCTTGATCGCCTGTTTCGCGCCGTAGAAAACGTCGACGTCGCGCGCCGTCATCTTCAACGTGCCGCCATGGGCGGCCTGCTGTTTATTGGCGCGGTCGTTTAGGGAAGTCTCTGTCATCACCAGCGCCGTTCGAATCTGTTGCGGAGATAGATGGCGATCCCGTTCATCGCGAGCAGGAACACCAAGAGGACGATGATCGCCGCCGAGGTCTTCTCGACGAACCCGCGGCTGACCTCGTCCGACCAGAGGAAGATCTGGACGGGGAGGACGGTGGCGGGATCGGCGAGGCCGCCGGGGGGCGATGCGATGAAGGCGCGCATGCCGATCATCAGCAGCGGCGCGGTTTCGCCCAGCGCGCGCGCCATGCCGATGATCGTGCCGGTCAGGATGCCGGGCAGCGCGAGCGGCAGGACGTGGTGGAACACGACCTGGACCTTCGACGCGCCGATGCCGAGTGCGGCGTCGCGGATCGAGGGCGGGACCGACTTGATCGCGTTCCGCCCGGCGATGACGATGACCGGCATCGTCATGAGCGCGAGCGTGAGCCCGCCGACGATCGGGGCCGAACGTGGGAAGTCGAGGAAGTTGAGGAACACCGCCAGGCCGAGCAGGCCGAAGATGATCGACGGGACCGCAGCGAGATTGTTGATCGACACCTCGATCAGGTCGGTCCAGCGGTTGCGTGCAGCATATTCCTCGAGATACAGGGCGGACAGCACGCCGATCGGGAAGGCGAGGATCAGCGTGACGAACATCGTCAGCAGCGAACCCTTGAGCGCCCCCCAGATGCCGACCAGCGTCGGATCGGTCGAGTCCGAGCCGGTCAGGAACGCCATGCTGAACGAGGTGCGGACCGCCTTGCGCGCGTCGAGCATACGGTAGCCGGCCTCTGCTTCGGCATCCGCATCGCCCTTGGCGGCGAGATCGATGACGGTCGAGGTCGGGACCCAGATGTCCGCGCGGCGGGTCAGGATCTGCGGATCGGCCTGGATCGCCGAACGGACCGAGAGCCACGCGCCATCGGACAGCAATTTGTAGCCGCCAGTGCCGTAGGCGCGGTTCGCGGCGCGGGCGGTGGCACCTTCGAGATCGACCGCGGCGAGTGCGGCGCGCGCATTGGGACCGGCGAGCGTGGCCGGATCGAGCGCGAGGCGGGCGGCGGGGAAGTCCATTGGCAGGCGCAACTCGGTCTGCGTGAAGCCGCGCAGTCCCTGGCCGAGCATCGAGATGAGCAGGAAGACGAGGAACGCGAAGGACAGCAGCACCGCGCCCGCGCCGAGCAGGCGGAAACGCCGTTCCGAGCGGTAGCGACGGCGGATGCGGCCCTGCATCGACGTGGTCGTCCAGTCGGTCGGCACGCGCGCCGGCTGCGGCTTGGGCGCGGGCTGCATCACGGGGGCGATGGTGCTCATTCGTAGGCCTCGCGATATTTCTTCACGACCCGGAGCGCCACGATGTTGAGCAACAGCGTGACGATGAACAGGACGAGGCCGAGTGCGAAGGCGGCGAGCGTCTTGGCGCTGTCGAATTCCTGGTCGCCGGTCAGCAGCTGGACGATCTGCGTCGTAACGGTGGTGACGCTGGAGAAGGGGTTGGCGGTGAGGTTCGCGGCGAGGCCGGCGGCCATCACGACGATCATCGTCTCGCCGATCGCGCGGCTGACCGCGAGCAGGACGCCGCCGACGACACCGGGGAGGGCGGCCGGGACGAGGACCTTGCGGATCGTTTCGGACGTGGTGGCGCCCATCGCGAGCGAGCCGTCGCGCATCGATTGCGGCACGGCGGCGATGCTGTCGTCCGCCATCGAGGACACGAACGGGATGATCATGACGCCCATGACAAGCCCGGCGGCGAGCGCGCTTTCCGACGAGGCACCGGGGATGCCGACGAACGCCGCGAAGTCACGGATCGCGGGGGCCACGGTGAGCGCGGCGAAATAACCGTAGACGACGGTCGGTACGCCGGCGAGCACCTCCAGGATCGGCTTCATCCAGCGGCGGGTCGAGGGTTTGGCATATTGGGTGAGGTAAATCGCGCTCATCAGGCCGAGCGGGATCGCGACGATCATGGCGATGATCGCGCCGATGAAGATCGTGCCCCAGAACAAGGGCACTGCGCCGAACGTGCCGCTGTCCCCGGTCTGCGGCGACCAGAGCGTGCCGAACAGGAATTCGATCGGCGACACGCGGGCGAAGAAGCGCATCGATTCGAAGAGCAGCGACAGCACGATGCCGAGCGTGGTGAGCACCGCGATCAGCGATGCGCCGAGCAGCGCCGCCATGACGAGCCGTTCGACGCGGGTGCGTGCGCGGAAGTCGGGCTTTACGCGGGTGAAGGCGAAGGCACCGCCGGCGAAGGCGAGCAGCAGCGCGATGACGCCGCCGATGACGTCGTAATGAGTCTGGACGCGCTGGAACACCGGGACGAGCGGCACGACCTCCGGATGGAAGGCGGTGGTAAGCGCGCCGGTGCCGAGCGCGCGGACCTCCGCGGTCAGATCGGCCGGGTCAAGCCGGATCGCGGCGGATTGCGGCGTGGCGGTGACCGCGGTGTCGACCAGGCCGGGCGAGACGAACCCCCAGACCGCGAGGAAGAGGAGGGCGGGGGCGAGCGCCCAGAGCGCCACGTACCAGCCATGATAGCCGGGCAGGCTATGCGGCCGGTTGGCGCCCGTGCCGGTAAAGCGCGCGGCGCGGGCGCGGCCGGTGATCCAGCCGATGAACGCGAGCCCGGCGACGAGCAGGATGAAGAGCGCAGGCGACATGGATTATTTCACCGTGGCCGGATCGAGCGGCGTGAAGTTCAGCGCGATCTGGCGGTTGCGTTCCGACACGTCGGCGGGTGCCACGATCAGCCCGCGGCGCGACAGATAGCCGCCGCGGCCCCAGTCATTGGCATATTCGGCGACCAGTTCGCGCAGGCCCGGCACGACGTTCAGATGCTGACCCTTCACATAGATGTAGAGCGGCCGGGAGCCGGGATAGCTGTAGTCGGCGATCGTCTCGTAGGTCGGCACGATGCCGTTCATCGGGATGCCGCGGACGCGGTCGGCATTCTCTTCGAGGAAGCTGTAGCCGAACACGCCGACCGCGTCGGGATTGGCCGACAGTTTCTGGACGATCAGATTGTCGTTCTCACCGGATTCGACATAGGCACCGTCTTCCCGGACCTTGGTGCAGATCGCGGTGTGACGCTTGGCATCGGCCTTTTTCAGCGCGTCCATCGCCGGGTCCGCGTCGCAGCCCTTTTGCAGGATCAGTTCGGCGAAGGCGTCGCGCGTGCCGGACGTGGGCGGCGGGCCGTAGACGACGATCGGGATGGCGGGCAGCGCGGGGTTCACGTCGCGCCAGAGCTTTGCGGTCTGCGGCTTGCCGTAGGGATCGGCGGCCAGCGCACGGTAGACGTCGGCGGGCGTCAGGCGCATCGCCTCGCCCTTCAGGCTTTCGGCCATGACGATGCCGTCGATGCCGATCTGGATCTCAACGATGTTGCGTACGCCGTTCTTGGTGCAATCGTCCATCTCGGATTTCTTGATGGCGCGCGACGCGTTTTCGATGTCGGGGAAGCGCGCGCCGACGCCGGCGCAGAACAGTTTCATGCCCGCGCCGGTGCCGGTCGATTCAACGATCGGCGCCTTGAACTGCGTCTGGCGGCGGGCGAACTGTTCGGTGACGGCGGTGGTGAACGGATAGACGGTCGACGACCCGACGGCGCGGATCTGATCGCGGGAGGCGTTTGCACCGCCGTTCGAGCAGGCCGACAGCGCCAGCGCCGCCCATGCCACACCCATCGTCCTGCTGATCATCGATGGCTCCATGGGGCTCACGCCGCGTCCCGTGACGCCGCGCTAGGTCGCTTCGGCTCTTCTCCTGTGACGGTTTCATGACGGATTGATGACAGGGGTGGCGCGTTCTCCAACTCCGCCACGACGGGCAGCAGGATGGTTACCGTCGTTCCGGTGCCGACGACGCTGTCGATCGCGAGCCGGCCGCGGTGGCGCTCGACGATATGCTTGACGATCGCGAGGCCGAGCCCGGTGCCGCCGAGCGCGCGGCTGCGGCCGGGATCGACGCGGTAGAAGCGTTCGGTGATGCGCGGCAGATGTTCGGGCGGGATGCCTTCGCCCTGATCCGCGACGGTCAGCCGGATCATGCCCGCGCCCGACCCGCTGAGGTCGACCGAGACGGGTGTGCCGGCGCGACCATATTTTAGCGCGTTGCCGATGATGTTGTGGAGCAGTTGGGACAGCTGCGCCCGGTCGCCCGCCACCGCGCAAGATGTGCCGTCATGCGTCACCACGATGCGCGTCTCGTCCAGTTCGAGCCCGGCGATGAGCGCCCGGCGGACGTCGGCGAGCAGCCGGTCGAGCGCGACCGCGTCCTGCGGCAGGCTGTACTTGTCCGCCTCGATCCGGCTGAGCGACATGAGGTCGTCGACGAGGCGCTGCATACGCTTCGCCTCACCGAACATGATCTTCAGGAAACGCGCGCGGGTGGGGCCGTCCTCGGCTGCGTTGCGATCCTCCAGCGTTTCGATGAAGCCGAGCAGCGTGGCGAGCGGGGTGCGCAGTTCGTGGCTGGCGTTGGCCACGAAATCGACGCGTGACCGTTCGGCGGCGTGGATCGCGGTGCGATCGACCAGCCGCGCCAGCCGCGCGTCGGCGGTGAGCGGGTGGACGGTGAGTGCGAAGCGGCGCGCATGATCGCCGAGCCCGACCAGTTCGACGGGGCTCTCGTCACCCGAACGGCGGCCCGACAGCCGGTCCGCCGCGGCCGGGTGGCGGATGGCGAGGCGGACATCCTCCCCCACGATATGGTCGCCGAGCAGCGCGCGGGCGGCGCGGTTCGCGTGGCGGACATGCTGGCGTTCGATCACCAGCAGCGGATCGCGGATCGCGTCGAGCACCGGATCGACGCCGATTTCGGCGACCACCGGCTCGTCCGGCACGACCGCGCCGACCGTCGTCGGCCAAGGCGCCGAGGCGACGAACGCCATCGCCGCGACGATGCCGCCGCAGAACAGCAGGGCCGCCAGCGGACTGCCGAGCAGCCAGGCGATGAACCCGGCGACGACACCGGACAGCAGGGCGAGAGTTATGCGCATCGCGCCGACATTAGGGCCGATTTTGTGACAATCCTATGATCGTCCCATAATCGTCCTTAACCCGACCAACGGCGGCTCGCTTTCACCGGTGTTCGTTGGTAGGCATCGGGCGGAATACTGCGCAGGAATGGCGATGAGCGAAGACAGGACCGACGGCGCCGACGACCGGGCGGCACAGGACGCGGCGGCCAGCGGTGCGCCGACCGACGCCGTCCAGGGCGCGGGTCCGGGTGCCTCGCGTCGCCGCATGCTGATGATGGGTGCGGCGGGCGCATCGATGGTCGTGACGATCCGCCCGGCGCTGGCGCAGACCGCGACGTCGGTGCTGACGTGCCAGATCCCCGTGCCGCAACCGCGGCAGTCGGGCGGCTGGTTGATGGCCGATGGCACCGTCGTGCCGCCGTACACGCGCAACGCGGTGCGCCCGCCGTCGCAGCCGTTGAAGGGTCAGGAAATTCGCGAGGCGCTGCTGCAGGGCAGGCTCTACCCCGGCACGACGCGCGAGCAGACGCAGGCCTATACCGCCTACATGCTGCGGTTGCAGAATGGACAAAGCGGTTTCACCTGCTTCGTTTCGATCAGGGCCAAGTAGCGGCCGGGCGCATGGCCGAGCGTCGTCATATTGCCGACGCGGCGATGCCGTCGGTGGTGATGGAGGGCTTTGCAGTCGTGTACCATGCCGCATCGGGCGCGACGCACCTGCTGGCGTCGCCGGTGCCGGAGATACTGGCGGCGATCGCCCCCGACCGTGGGGCGGCGACGCTGGACGAGATCGTAGCGCGGTTGCGCGCCGATTATGACATGGACGGCGGGGACGCAGCCGACGTTGCGGCGGTGGTAGCCGAGCGGCTGGACGAACTGACCGTGAGCGGGCTGGTCCGCGCGGCATGAGGCATGCGATCGGGCTGAAGATCGGGCCGGTCGCGTTCCGGGTGGGATCGGACTGGGCCGCGCCGATCGCGGCGTTACGCTCGCTGTACCGCGACTATCCGCCGCCGGTCGGGGTGCCGGACTACACCGTCAGGCTAGAGGCGGAGCGGCCGTGGCGGCGCTGGGTGCGGCCGTCGGTGGCGGTGCGCGGCGACTACATCTTGCCGGAGGCGCTGCCGCTCGACCTGGCGCACGGCGTGCTGGCGGCCGAGATCGGGATGAACCTGCAACTGGCGCTGGGCGAGCGGCGCTGGCTGCTGCTCCACGCGTCGGGCGTGGAGCGCGACGGGCGCGCGCTGATCATGTCGGGCGAGTCCGGGTCGGGCAAGTCGACGCTAGCGGCGGTGCTGGCGACGCGCGGCTGGCGGCTGATGGGCGACGAGTTCGCACTGATCGACCTGGCGACGGGCGCAGCGCGGGCGTTTCCCCGCGCGACGAGTTTGAAGAATACGGCGATCGACGAGATGCTGCGCCATGTGCCGGAGGCGCGGTTCGGCGCGGAACTGACGGGCACGCCGAAGGGGCGGTTGCGGCATTTGCGGCCCGACGCGACGGCAATCACGCGGATGGACGAACCGGCGATGCCGGCGCTGATCCTGTTTCCGCAGTATGGCGGGGCGGAGGCGGCCGAGGGGATGGGGTCGGCCGAGGCGTTCGTCCGGCTGACGCAGGCGTCGACCAATTACGGGCCGCTGGGGCGGGCGGGTTATGACGCGCTGACCCGGCTGGTGACGACGGTGCCGACGGTGGCGGTGGACTATCCCGATACGGCGACCGCGGTGGCGCTGGTCGAGCAGCTGTGGGACGCGCTGTGAGCCGGGCGGCGCGCGACCTGACGCAGGTGCTGGCGGTGCCGGGGCGGGCCGTCGGGTTCGACGACGCGCGCTGGACGGCGATGCTGTGCGCGGCGCTGGCGGAGCGGCTGGGCGGCACGCTGGCGGAGCGGCTGGCCGGGGTGGCGGTGCCCGCTACGGTCGCGACCTGGTGCGACAACGCGCTGGTGCAGGCGGCGCAGGAGCGGCGGTCGGCATTGTGGGAGGCGGAGATGGCGCGGCGGGCGCTTGCGCCGCTGGGCGTGCCGGTCGTGCTGCTGAAGGGGACGGCCTATGCCGCGGGCGGGCTGTCGGCGGGGCGGGGGCGGTCGATCGGTGACCTCGATATCCTGGTGCCGCGCGATGCGCTGGATGCGGTCGAGACGGCGTTGCTGGCGGCGGGGTGGGAGTGGGTGAAACCCGATCCGTATGACGACGCTTATTACCGGCGCTGGATGCACGAGCTGCCGCCGCTGATCCACTCGTCACGCGACCGGATGATCGACGTGCATCACACGATCCTGCCGCTGACCGCGCGGCCGACGCCGGATGCGGCGCTGATGCTGGCGGACAGCGTGGTGCTGCCGGACGGGTTGCGCATGCTGAGCGCGCATGACCGGATCGTCCATGCGGCGGCGCATCTGTTCGCGGATGGGGACCTGGCCGGCGGGCTGCGCAATCTGTGGGATATCCACTGTTTGATCGGGGAGAGTGGCCCGGACGGGCTGTCGGCGCGGGCGGCGCTGCATGGGCTGGAGCCGGCGGTGGCGCGGGCGGGGCGGCTGGCGCATGCGTTGTACGGGACTGCGGTACCCGAAGACTGGCGGCGGCTGACGGTGGCGGACCGGCTGTTCCGCCGGCGGTTGCTGGCGGTGGACGGGTGGGGGCGTGATGTGCGGCGCGGCACGCGGCTGGCGTTCTATGTGCGGTCGCACTGGCTGCGGATGCCGCCGGCGATGCTGGCGCGGCATTTGTGGACGAAGGCGCGACGGTAAGCAGATGTTCCCCGGCGGAGGCCGGGGTCTAGGTGTTCCGGTTGCATCCAGACCCCGGCCTGCGCCGGGGAACGGTTCAGATCTGGGGTGATTGCAGTTTCATCAGTGCCGGGATCAGTTCGTCGAAATGGTCGATGAGGGCGGTGGCGCCGAGCTCCTCCGCCGGGCGGTCGCGGAAGCCGAAGGTGACGGCGATGCAGGGGAGGGCGGCGGCGCGGGCGGTGTCGGTGTCGGTGATCGAATCGCCGACGAACGCGGCGGGGCCACCGCCGGCGCGGGCGATCGCGGCGAACAGCGGGGTGGGGTCGGGCTTGCGGACGGGGAGCGTGTCGCCGCCGACGATCGCCGCGAAGCGGTTTTGCCAGCCAAGTGCTTCGACCAGCCGGAGCGCCAGCGATTCGGCCTTGTTGGTGCAGATCGCCAGTTTGACACCGAGCGCATCCAGCCGGTCGAGCGCTTCGGCGACGCCGGGATAGGGTCGGCTCGTGTCGGCGATATGGGCGGTATAGTGATCGATGAAGACCGGGAAGCCGCGGTCGATCAGGCTTTCGTCGCAGGTGCCGGTGGCCTGCAATCCCTGGCGCAGCAGCGCGCGCGCGCCGTGGCCGACCATGTGGCGGACCGACTCCGGATCGATCGCGGGGCGGCCGAGCGACCCCAGCGCATGGTTGAGTGCGGCGGTGAGATCGGGCGCGGTATCGACGAGCGTGCCGTCCAGATCGAAGGCGACGACGGTGAAGGGAAAGCGAGACGTTTGCATGACGCCGCTGTCACCCGGCCGTTATGGAATATGCAAGCGTAACATGGCAGAGCGGTGCGCATGTCGACCGATCAGACCGCCGCCGCCGCCATTCCCCGCCCGCTGGCGGCCGTCATCCTGGCCGCCGGGCGGGGGACGCGGATGAAATCGGACCTGCACAAGGTGCTCCACCCGATCGCCGGGCGACCGATGCTGGCGCACCTGCTGGCGAGCGTGGACGCGATCGGTGCGGCAAAGCGGGTCGTGGTGGTCGGGTCGGGGCGCGAGCAGGTCGAGGCCGCGGTCGCGGGGCAAAGCGTGACGGTGGCGGTGCAGGAGCCGCAGCTTGGCACGGGGCATGCGGTGCAGCAGGCGGAGGCGGCGCTCGCCGGTTTCGAGGGCGACGTGCTGATCCTGTACGGTGACGTGCCGCTGGTGTCGTCGGCGACGATGCGCGCGATGGTCGCGCGGCTGCACGCGGCGGATGCGCCCGCGGTCGTGGTGCTGGGGTTCCGGCCGGACGACGCGGCGCATTATGGCCGGGTGATTGCGGCGGACGGGGTCGTCTACCGCATCGTCGAGTATAAGGACGCGGACGAGGCCGAGCGGATGGTCGACCTGTGCAACAGCGGGTTGATGGCGGTGCGATCCGATGCGTTGTGGGACCTGCTGGCGCGCGTCGGCAACCACAATGCGGCCGGCGAATATTATCTGACCGATATCTTGGCGCTGTCGGGCCATGCCGCGGTGGTCGAGACCGATCCGGCGGAGGTGGCCGGGATTAACAGCCGTGGCGAGTTGGCCGCGGTCGAAGCCGGGTGGCAGGCGCGGCGGCGGGTGCAGGCGATGGCGGACGGGGCCACGCTGATCGCGCCCGACACGGTCTGGTTCGCGCATGACACGGTCGTGGGGCGCGACGTGACGATCGAGTCGAACGTGGTGTTCGGGCCGGGTGCGGTGGTGGCGGACGGGGTGACGATCCATGCATTCAGCCATATCGCGGGGGCGACGATCGCGTCGGGGGCGGACGTGGGCCCCTATGCGCGGTTGCGGCCGGGGGCGGTGATCGGCGCGGGGGCGAAGGTGGGCAACTTCGTCGAGATCAAGAAGGCCGTGCTGGGCGCCGGGGCGAAGGTGAACCACCTGTCCTACATCGGCGATGCGGATGTGGGGGCGAAGGCGAATGTTGGCGCGGGCACGATCACCTGCAATTACGACGGGTACAACAAGGCGCGGACGGTGATCGGCGCGGGGGCGTTCGTCGGATCGAACAGCGCGCTGGTGGCGCCGGTCGTGATCGGCGACGGGGCAATCGTGGGGGCGGGATCGGTGGTGACGCGCGATGTCGAGGCCGATGCGCTGGTCGTGGCGCGCGGGCGGCAGGAGGCGCATCCCGGCTGGGCGGCGCGGTTCCGGGCGCGGATGGCGAAGCGGTGATGTTGTGAACCATCCCTAACCCCCGTTCGGTTCGAGCTTGTCGAGAACTGCGCGAGTTCTCGACAGGCTCGAACCGAGCGGGTGGCGCAGGGTTCTCGACAGGCTCGAACCAAACGGGTTTGGTGGGCCGCAATGACGATGACGACCCCACGCGCGCGCGGGGTCATGAAAGGACGATATCATGTGCGGCATCATCGGGATCGTGGGCGCGGGCGACGTGACGGGGCGGCTGGTCGAGGGGCTGCGGCGGCTGGAATATCGCGGGTATGATTCCGCGGGGGTCTGCACGATCCATGACGGGCAGCTGGACCGGCGGCGCGCGGAGGGGAAGCTCGACAATCTGGCGCGGGTGCTGGATGCCGAGCCGCTGAGCGGGGCGATCGGGATCGCGCATACGCGCTGGGCGACGCATGGCGGGCCGACGACGAGCAACGCGCATCCGCATGCGACCGATCGGGTCGCGATCGTCCACAACGGGATCATCGAGAATTTCAAGGCGCTGCGCGACGAGCTGACCGCGCGGGGGCGGGTGTTCGAGAGCCAGACCGACAGCGAGGTGGTGGCGCACCTGATTTCGGAGCAGGTCGAGGCGGGCGCGACGCCGGAGGCCGCGACGGTGGCGGCGCTGAAGCGGCTGCATGGCGCGTTCGCGCTGGCGATCCTGTTCCGCGACCAACCGGACATGCTGATCGGCGCGCGGCTCGGGTCGCCGCTGGTGGTGGGCTATGGCGACGGCGAGACCTTCCTCGGGTCCGACGCGCTGGCGCTCGCGCCGCTGACGCAGCGGATCGCGTATCTGGAGGAGGGCGACTGGGTCGTCGTGACGCGCGAGGGGGCCGCGATCCACGACCGCGACGGCAATCCGGTGGAGCGCGAGATCACGCTGTCGGGCGTGTCCGGCGCGCAGATCGACAAGGGCAACCACCGCCATTTCATGCTGAAGGAGATTTACGAGCAGCCGATCGTGGTGGCGCAGACGCTGCGCAGCTACCTGCGGCCGCTCGACGGGCAGGTCGCGCTGCCGATCCCGGATTTCGACTTCGCCGACATCCGGCGCGTGACGGTGGTGGCGTGTGGGACGAGCTATTATGCCGGGATGGTCGCGAAATACTGGTTCGAGCGGTTCGCGCGGCTGCCGGTCGAGATCGATGTGGCGTCCGAGTACCGCTACCGCGATCCGGTGATGGAGGAAGGCGGGCTGGCGCTGTTCATCAGCCAGTCGGGCGAGACCGCCGATACGCTCGCGGCGTTGCGCCATGCACGCGCGGGGGGGCAGAAGATCGCGGTGGTCGTGAACGTGCCGACCAGCACGATGGCGCGCGAGGCGGACCTGTTGCTGCCGACGCATGCCGGGCCGGAGATCGGGGTCGCATCGACCAAGGCGTTCACGTGCCAGCTGGCCGTGTTGGCGGCGCTGGCGGCGAACCTGGCGCGGGCGCGCGGCAAGCTCGACCCCAGGCAAGAGCGCGAGATCGTGCGCCACCTGGAGGAGGCACCGGCGGCGATCAACGCGGCGCTGGCCTATGATGAGGCGATCGCGGTGGTGGCCGGGCAGATCGCGGGGGCACGCGACGTGCTGTATCTGGGGCGCGGGCCGGATTATCCGCTGGCCCTGGAGGGTGCGCTGAAGCTCAAGGAGATCAGCTATATCCATGCCGAGGGCTATGCCGCGGGGGAGATGAAGCATGGCCCGATCGCACTGATCGACGATCATGTGCCGGTGATCGTGCTGGCGCCGTCCGGGCCGCTGTTCGAGAAGACGATGTCGAACATGCAGGAGGTGCAGGCGCGCGGCGGCAAGGTGGTGCTGATCTCCGACTATGACGGGATCCAGGCGGCGGGCGAGGATTGCCTGGCGACGATCACGATGCCCAAGGTCCACCCGCTGATCGCGCCGATCGTCTACGCGATCCCGGTGCAGCTGCTGGCGTACCATGTCGCGGTGCTGAAGGGCACGGACGTCGACCAGCCGCGCAACCTGGCGAAGTCGGTCACGGTGGAGTGAACGATCGTTCGGGCTCCTAACGGCGTGGCAATCCTGAAAAAAGTTCGGACACCCGTTAAAATCCTTCGTCACCCGTAAATAAGGTCGGACACATGTGCGACCTACAGAATTATCTGAGTTCCTAAATACTTGTTTGAAGCTTCGGTAATTGCCTGAGTGCCGCTATTTTTGATTGCGCCGTTGATTTTCAAGGGCTGATCCGATGTTGATTCGGTGAGGCAAGACCTCGACCATCCTCCGACAGATGCATTGAGCGCCCCGTTGAGGTTGCTTGACATAACCATCCGCTCTGCGTCCAACAGGTCGATCTCGGCAGTGCTCATCTCAGGGCGCAGATGCCGCCGGCTCTCCGTGTGACGCCAGTTCCGCACAGCGTCGCACACCGCTACCGACAATGCCGCCCGCTGGGATGGGCCATCGCCGTGGAACCCGGCTCCGATCCCGATGTCGGGTGCGCACCGGATCTCGGCGCGGAAGCAGTCGCGTAGCTGACGGACCCGCCAGGCAAAGCTCAGCGCAGGGTCTTCCGCCTGCAACTGACGCAGCAGGGCCACCGACGGCGGCTCGAACGGTTCGGTTAGGTGGTTCTTGCGCCAGCCATAGCCCAGTCGCAGATAGACCGGCTGCAGGATCGGTGGGCGATCTGGCATGTCGGGGCGGTGCTCGTTACCGATCGCCTGCACAAGGATGTCACGCGACCGAAAGCGGCAAGTGAAGTGACGTGGGTCGAGCGACCGGATCGACCAGCGCCGCGCCATGAAATAGCGCGAAAGCTCAACTGGATCGTAAATCGCAGTCCGCTCGGAGTCCCGGCAGATGACCGCAATGTCGAGCCGCTTGCAACCATCGTCGCCAATCGACTCGAATTTCCAGTTTGCGCTTATGGGAATCGGAACTAATCAAACACATGATATGTAGAAGAGGCTTCGTTCGCTACGTCGGACTAGCCGACGATACTGAGCCGTTGTCGAACGTGCCCAAGTCGGTAGTTCAAGGCTTGCGACGGTTGAGCGGCACTGCTGGACAGCTGACCAGGCTTTGAGCCAACTGCGCGCTTTGCATCAATTCGCATACGAAGCTCCGGTCTACGCATGAGCGCCGAAGGCCAGGCCGACTGGCAAACAGCGTCTGTTGTCTCGCGCGTGTGCATGGCATCTGCAAGATCAGTAGCGCCAGCGTCGGTCGAGCCGTTTGACCCGACCCGGGTCGAGGTCCGTGTGGTCGGTCTCGTCTCGCGGGACCGGCGCGAAAGGTTCCCGGACGGACGACGAGTAATTACTTCGTCGGTCCGCACCCCGAAGTCCCGCATCGTGAGTGGTGCGATCGTCCGGACGCACAACACTCGCACTCTTCTCCTCGACAGGAGCAGGCTCCCGGACATTGAGTTAACGAACTAGCGATGTCGTAGTCGCCCGAATCGACGCCTTGATGCTGCGCCTAATGCCGATGAGTTTCGCTCGACGATGGCGCTGAATCGCGACCGCGGTCTCGATCAGGAGCACGGCCACCAGCGCCAGTATCGTCGATCTGGCACTGGTACCCGCCATATTTAGCGTGAGAATCGTGAGCAATAGAGCCAAGCCTACTATCAACACGTGGTTTCTTCATCGGCGACCGACCATCTCGATGGCAATGGTGGAACCCGGAATGGCCGGTTTCGAGCAGCGCTCGGCGATTAACGGACCTTCGTTTAGACAATGGCGCGGGGGTCTGCATGTTCGTCGTGGGAATCTGGTTGCTTAAGCTGGATCAGGTACGGCGTCGTCTACGGTTTGATACGTGCGAGCCGCATCGACAGCCGCAGCCCACCGTCGGTTACGAAGGAGACCGGAATGGCGTACGGATAGTTTGCCACAATCCGGAAGAGTGCGGACTAACCGCCTGAAAGTTTCGAAGTGGGCGGCAGGGACCTCCCCGCTCATGGCAACGCTCGTGATGCAATTGAGCGGGATTGCTAAATTATAACTAGGTTCTTCGAAAGGTGCATCGGGAACGGCTACAAGCCGGTACTCTCGCTCCGCCCGAAAGACTTGCCGCTTAATGAACGGTAGGGCATGAAACGGTTTCTCTAAGCTCAGATCTCGCCAGTTCACATAACTCATTGAGCCGTGCTTAATAGCGGGATCGAGCGAAACCGCTTCGATAAGCCTCGCTTTATCGAACGCGATGCACACACCGAAGCCGTGGTCAGCGAAAACCTGCCAATGATGCGCCGTTTCGTTTCCTTCTGCCATGCAATACGCGAAGGCAACCCCTCTTGGGGTAGTGCTGGCGTAAAGGTCCATCAGCTCACGGTCGTTACGATCCGCCCAAGCAAGCGTGTTCAGCAAGGTGATGCGACGGTTGATCAACGTGTCGAGCGCTGCGAGCGTGCTCGTATAACGCTTGAGGGATCCCCAATATTGCACGACCAATCCCTCCTGCTCCATCCTCTAAACGGCACGTAGTGTATTGGCTAACTCATCCGGCTAGCATTCCGAACAGATTATTACATAATTCGATCGGTGCTCTGCGGTGTAATTCTATGACCGCGGCCAGCCGAAGTCGCGACGTACAATTCCTCGCACGCTGGTCAAACAGGGCAATTCTAGATGTTGTTCGAAGACAGCCATCAGTTCGCCTAGCAAAGCGTCGCGCGCTTCATTTTCGATCCTGTCCGTATCCATCTCAGGAGCTGGCGGTGCGAGCTTGCCTACCGCCTCGGTCTTCATGTCGAGCAACCGAGCTCCGAGCGACTGCAGTGAACTGAGTGTTGACGCATCTGCGTTGCGTGATGCTCTGCTGACCTCCGAGTGAAGCTTTGTCATATCCGAAGAAACTTTGAGCGTTCGGTCACCATTCCTGAAGGCATTGCGGCGTAGGGATTCAAAGTCCTCTACCATCCGTTCCGTCCTCTGCGTCAGCTTCTCCAAGGAAAGCTGACCTTGATTGGACACGTCCTGCGCCCAAGTGCCGGCGTCCTTGCAGACGCTCGAACCGATTTCCCCCCGTATCGTCGTCCACGCCTTAGTGTCTTCGAAGCCGTCGCGCCGCGCATTGGGCACAATCGCCTTAGGATCGACGAAAATCTCCCCGATGAACCAATCCTGATAGCGCCCATTTGACTTGTTTTGGCGCTGGAAAATTTCGCGAACGACCGCCGTGCCGTCTATCTGAATGTTCTTCGCACGAACGCGAATGCCTCGCACCTCTTCGTCAGTATATGAGCCAGGTACTTCCTTCTTGCCGACCCATGCCCACCACTGTTTGGTGGGAGAAATGTAGAACTTCTTGTCCGATAGCGCGACCTTTGCTTCTACGTCTTGGATAGCGAACTTTGCCGTGAACGGTTTCAACACCGGCTTTGGCTGTTGGCCGGGCTCCTCAATTACAATCTTCACAGTTTCGATCGGCACCGGCGCAGACTTAGCAAACTCCCGAATCGCATCGGCGAATGGGAAGTCATCGCGGTAATCCACGGGGGACACTTGCTCGAGGAAAAGCGCCATTTCCGTCGCGGATGTCACCTCTTTCGGCGCTTCAACGAAAGTGCGCATTGCGACTTCAAAGAATGGAAGATCGGCAGCAAGCGCGTCGTCCTGAGTGGCCTTCACGCAATCTTTTAGGAGCTGCTGAGCGGTGTAGCGACTGCCCCGCTCCGGCGACATCATCTCACGCATCTTCTTCGCATCAAAAACGACTTTCGTAGAGGCGCTTTCTCCGCTTGCCTTTGTGGTGAACGTAAGCGTCTCGCAGAACGCGACGCCAGCAAGGCGCCCGATCCCTCGAAATCCTGCATCGGTCGAGAAGTCTTTCGCGGATGCCCCGATCGATGTGAGCGTTTTCACGGCAGTGTCAGACGACAGACCGGCACCATTGTCACGGATGCGGATACCGGCACCGTCGGCGTCGAAGATGATGCGGATAAGCCCATCAGACGGTCGGAGCTGGTGTAGCTTGTTTACCGCACGCTGGATCGAATCGAAGCCGTTCTGCACATACTCTCGAATCGCATTCCGGGTCTCCTCGTACATTCCGATCGTCAGCGTCTCGAGAACGAATCCGCCGAAATACGGGTCGACCTCAATATTGCGGGTACCGGCCATTACTTCTTCTCCCCGGTGACATCTCGCCAGACATCGGTCGGCGCACGCAACCCTATATGTTCGTCGTATGTATAACCGTCCATCGCTGTGCCGGCGGGGCCGAGCTGGCGCCGCGGCAAAACGTAGAGATCAGCAAGATGGTCCAGCAAAAGCTCGGCTGTGAGCTGGGCGCTTCCGAACCGGCGAGCGATTCGGAGTTTCGGGTCCGCTTGAACGTCGATGATCAGGTTATGATCGTTGATCCAGATTGCGCGTAGCGCCCTGTTTCGGTCGAGCTCCGTGTCTATCTTAATTTCAGCAAATATTGGCAACGGGTCCGAGGGTATGAACAGTGGCAAGCGAGGCGCCGACAGTGCCTTCTTTCGGATCTGCTCGATCGGTGCCCGGGCGATTGGCTGATCGAGCATGACAAGCAGCTTCTGCGCCACGAGACCATTCGGCGTACATAGCAGCTTGTTTTTGCCATCGAGATAAGTGCCGGCAAGGAGCCCCATAAACAGGAACGTCGCTGTCTCTTTCGGAAACGAACTCAGCGCGGCTGCGAGATCGGCCGCGACCGCAGCGCGCTGTGTATCACCATTAGCTGAAATGAGAAGTCGACGAGCAAACCCAACCAGACCCGCGCCACCAAGGCTTCCCGCGACCCCGCTAGTTATCAGGCCGAGGGCATCTTGTGATGCGAGCGCTTTGCCGAAATTGGATTCGAATTCCTCAAGCCCCCTCGGAGACGCGGCATCGTCCCGGGTGTCATATAGTGCGCGCTGCACGACCGCGTCACTCGCAGTTAGGCTCGAAGGGTCGAGGAAGCGGACGCTGGTCGCACGAGCCGCGCCTTCAGCGATCCTTTCCAATTCACGCTCCTGCCGTTCTCGTGCCTCATTCCGCAACTCTGCATCCGTCTTCGGGGGCGGAAGGCTGGGTGGTTGCGCGGCCGCGACGAAACCTGCGACATCACCCGGTCCCCGCTTCATGACTTCTGCCAGACGAGCCTGGTCGAGGAGCACCAGTTCACGGGCGTCGGCGGTTCGCGCTGCTTCGAAACTAAGCATTGGGTGCGGGGGCTGGACGCCACTGGCCTTGCCTTCGTTATCTCCCCGCACGGGCAGCTTGCCAGCCATCCGCCAGTCGTTTTTTACGTCCTTAGTCAGGATTGCGACTGTCCTGACGCGGTGGGCGCGCGCGTGTTCTAAAATCTCTTGCCAGAAGACAAGGTCGCCCCACCGGTTGCTACCGATCACGACGTCATTGCCGTCATGATCGTCTGTTTCGGTTTCCTTCTTGCGCTTGTCCTGAAATCCAGGCGGCACCCGGCCCGTGAAGCGGGCGTCGGCCAGCGTCTCGATTGAAGAGAATCGGTCGAAGATTTCCCCGCCCTTCATCGCTCTCGCATTAGCGAACTCGATAACCTCACGAGCGTTGCGTTCGTAACTAGCTTTCCATGCCGTTGTCCGATCGGTCAGCGTCCTAACCGCTCTGAGCGCATCTTTTGCCTGTTCACGCTGCAGTGAAACGCTTGATGCGCCATTGAGGGGCTCATCAAACAAAGTCCACATTGTCGGAAAGCTTTCGCCGATTACTTTTGTCAGCTTCTTGATATGTTCGTCCAGGTCGATGGTTATCCTGCCTTCGACATGGTGACGGTACAATTCGTGAAGCGACCAAGTGGGGACGGCCACACGGTCGGCGCACGCCCCCTCGAGCCATCCGTAAAATTCGGCCCGCGAAGCGGGGCTTATCTTGATCAACCACATCAGAAACGACGTATCAATATAAACGTAACTACCCGGCGCTCGCAGCGCGAGATCGACGCGTGCGGTGAATGCCGTTATATCCTCGCTGTCGATCGGTAGCCTCAGTGATGCGTCTCGATTCCCTTGGCGTGGGACCTCCGTTGTGCGTCGCGAGTTTGTGACTGTCCGCCGAAGCAAATTTCGGAATGCGGTCACCTTTTTGTGGACTTTCAGATCGTCCCCCCCCGGGCGCATTGGCGCCTTTATGCTCTTCGCGCGCCGTGCGGCAACGCGTTTCCGCTTGCAAGAGCTAACGTAGGACTTGGACGCGAGCAATGTGGGATTCGCATGAATTTGCTGCGCGCCACCATCGTGTATTGACAGCGGCGGGCTAGATCGCGATGCAGCGATGCGCTACCTGCATCGAGACGATGCAAATTGCGCAGTGTCACAATGCGAGGTAGCCGGATGCCTACAGTCGAAATCACTTGCAGCACCGGTCGGTCTGGCGACCGTAAGGTGCTTCTCGGGTTCGCGCGTGCGTCAGTCCTTCATGCAGTTAGCTTTCCCGACGTGCTCGACGAGCGGAGCGGCGAAGGCTATCAGCGCCGCTTCAATTCCGGACATAGCCTCGACTTCCGGCGCTATATCCGGGAGGTCGGAAGCACGACCATCCCGCTGACCTTCAACCTTCGGGCGACGGATAGCTGTGGCTGGACGCTGGTGGAGAACGGCTCCGGCGCAGCGCACCTGACCATCGATCCCGCGGCGGGGCCGGTGATGGCGCAAGTCGATTGCCAGCATCGCCTCGGCCACCTCGCCGATCTAGACATCGAGCTGCCCTTCATGTGCTTCGTGGGGCTCACCGTCGAGGAGGAGATGGCGGTGTTCACGGTCATCAACCGCAAAGCCAAGGGTCTCAGCCGCAGTCTACTCGACTTCCATGATGCCCGGCTCTGCGAGGACCTGGCGAACGACCGGCCCGAACTCTTCATCGCGCTCTGCCTGTCGAACGATCCCGCGTCTCCGTGGTGCGGCCAGTTGGACGTGGGCGGCAACAAGGTGTCCGGCATGACGCGCAAGGCGTCGCTGCGCACCCTGCAGAAGGCGGTACGCCGCTTCCTCAACAGGTCCGCCATCCTGAAGCAGCGCTCGGTTGAGGAGGCGGCAAAGGTCGTGCTCGACTTTTGGATCGCTGTATCCATCGCGATGCAAAACGACTGGTCCCGGCCGCGGGGATCGCTCCTCGCGAAGGGGGTCGGCGTGTACGCCCTCATGGACATCGCAGCGGACATGTGGCGCGAAAGCGGCTCCGCGCTGACCCGCGACCTCATGATCGCGCACCTCTCCGACCTCGCTGCCGACGTCGACTGGTCATCGGATGGGCCGTTCAAGGGACTTGGCGGAGAGGGTGGAGTGACGGCCGCCGTGACGTTGCTGCGCGGCATCCGCGTACAGCAGACCATGCGGGCGGTTGCCTGATGGCCGGCAAGCGCATCCTGCTCATCGAGCCCGGCTACAAGAACAAGTATCCGCCGCTAGGATTGATGAAGATCGCCCAGTATCACGGGCCGAACGGCAAAAACGACCACGTCACGTTCGTGAAGGGCGAGGATCCGTCCGTACTGTCGCAGGCCTGGGACCGGATCTACGTCACGACGCTGTTCTCGTTCGAGTACCCGAAGATTTCGACGAGCATCGACTACGCTCTCAAGGTCGCGAACGGACAGGCCGACAAGGTCTTCGTCGGCGGCATCGCGGCGTCGCTTATGCACGAGCGCTTCCTCGAGGAGCGTCGGTGGCAGGGTGTGCGGTTCATCAAGGGACTGCTGACGGGGCCCCCCGCCAAGGCGCTGCAGCTCGACGACTTTTCGGAGGAGCTCTACTCGGACGACTACAGCAACACAGCCATCGAGGATCTCGTCCCCGATTACAGCATCCTCTCCCAGATCGATTACGAATACCCGGTTCGCGACGCCTACTTTGCCTATACATCGCGCGGATGCATCCGGAAGTGCCACTTCTGCGGCGTTCCCAAGCTCGAGGGCATGCAGCGCGACGTGGAATCGCTTACCGACATCGTCCGTTCCATCGACGAGATGTACGGTCCAAAGAAGGACCTGATCCTCATGGACAACAACGTCGTCGCCAGCCCGCGATTCAAGGAGATCATCGCCGAGATCCGCGACCTAGGATTCACGCCGGGCGCCAAGCTGACGCGGCCGGGATCCCGCGTGGCTGTCCAGCGTAGGGTCGACTTCAACCAAGGCGTCGACGCGCGCATCCTGTGTAAGGACCCGATGTACCTGCGCGAGCTGGCGACAATCTGCCTCAAGCCGCTCCGCATCGCGTTCGACCATCTCGGCGTCCGCAAGCCATACGAGCAGGCGGTCCGCTACGCCCACGAGCACGGACTGACCGAGCTTTCGAACTACATGCTCTACAACTTCCACGATGACCCCGCCGACCTGTTCGCGCGTATGCGCCTCAACGTCACGCTGAACGAGGAGCTCAACATCCGCGTCTGGTCGTTCCCGATGCGCTACCAGCCGACCAATCGTCCGGACCGCGGCCATATCGGTGACAAGTGGTCGCGTTTCGAGCTGCGCTCGATGCAGATCATCCTGCAGGCGACCCACGGCGTGGTCAGCGGCGAGCCGACCTTCTTCCGGCGCGCCTTCGGCGACACCGTCGCCGAATACGAGACTATCCTGATGATGCCACACGACATGATCTTCAACCGCGACTGGTACGACAAGCTCGACGGGCGAGGCGAGTACGACCAGTACTTGGCGGAGGCCAACCGGCTGTCCCCCGAGCGACGCCACGAGCTCAAGACGCTGCTGTCGTCTTGCGACCCGCGCCACTACCACACACTACCGGCCTTAACCGACGACGAGGGCATCCGTTCGATCCTCCAGTTCTACATGCCTCGTCCGAAGGACGAGCTCATGTCCATCTGGCGAAAGCAGGCAGAGTGGAGCGCTGTTGCCCACGCGCTCAATGTGCCCGAGGATGAGCGCGTCGAGGACGCAGGACTGGACGCCGAAGAGGAGCCGATCGTCACGGTCGCGGAGCCGGCACGCGCAAGGAAGGCCGCATGAGCGCGCCCATTCGCCTCGCGAAGGCATCCGAAGTAGTCGGAGGTGGCCCGGCAATCGTCGGGAAGGACGTGCTCGAGCTGCTGTCCACGGCGATGTACGTTGATCCGCTCACGATCTACCGGGAGTACGTGCAGAACGCCGCCGACGCGATCGACCAGGCCCGGGCAAGTGGCCACGACGCGCGGCGGGTCGAGATCGTACTGGATGCCGCCGTCAGGACTGCGACGATCCGGGACGACGCGGCGGGCATCCCCACGTCCGACTTCCGGCGCGTGCTCACCTCGGTCGGTGCTAGCGCTAAGCGCGGGACGGACGCCCGCGGCTTCCGCGGCGTCGGACGCCTTTCAGGACTCGCCTACGCCCGGTCGCTCACCTTCCAGTCGCGCGCAGCCGGGGAGGCCCGAGTCTCGACCATGACGTGGAACTGCCAGGCTCTGCGCACCGCGCTGCGCGATCCGACCGACACGCGCGACCTCGCGGCGATCATCGACGCTATTACGACCACCACCGTCACCGACGAAGCGGGCGCCCCCTATTTCGAAGTGCGCCTCGAGGGCGTGGCCCGGCAGGGCGACGACAGGGTGATGTCACCGGGTGCGGTCGCCGACTATCTCTGCGAGATCGCGCCGGTCCCGCTCGATACGTCCTTCTCGCATGGGGCGGCCATCGCGGAGAGACTCGGCGGTACCGTGTCGCTGGGCGACCTGACGATCACAATCAATGGAGGCGAGCCGCTTACGCGTCCGTTCCGGGACGAGCTTTCCGTCGATGGCGGCCGTCCTCTTAGGCTGCGCGAGGTCGCCTTCGTAGAGGTGCCATCCATCGACGGCGGCATTGCCGCCATCGGGTGGATCGCGCATCACGACTACGAAGGTGCCATCCACCCGTCCACACATGTCCGTGGCCTGCGGGTCCGGGCCGGCGACGTGCAGGTCGGCGAAGCCGGCGTACTCGCTGACGTCTTCCCAGAATCGCGCTTCGACGCCTGGACCGTCGGCGAGGTGCATGTCCTCGACCCGCGCATCATCCCAAACGGTAGGCGCGACGATTTCGAGCGCAACGTGCATCTCGCGAACCTTAAGAATCACCTCGCGCCGCTCGGCCGTGACGTCGCCAACCGCTGCCGCACCAGCTCGCGCGACCGCAAGCGCCTGCGCGACCTGGAACTCGAGCAGGCGGCCGCGCGCGAGGGTCTCGCGGTGCTAGCCCAAGGCGCTCTCGACGCCACGGGTCGCGACCGCATGGCGCTCGGCGTGGAGCTGTCGCTCATGCGCGCCGAGAAGCTGCTCGGCGAGCCCGATCTGCTCGACAACGCCAACGGCAGCGACCGGGGCGAGGTGGCGCGGCTGCGCTCCGAACTCGAACAGCTGGCCGGCGACAACGCCCCCGCTGCCTCGCCGCTGGATCGGCTGAGTCCCAATCGCCGCGCGCTCTACGAGGAGATGTTCTCGCTGATATACGAATGCTCGGCCAACCGGTCGGCGGCGAAGAGCTTGGTCGACCGCATAATGTTGAAGATTGCGTGAGAAAAGATCGCCCAACAGGCAGCTCGCGGCGTGTCCGACATGGCCTGCTGGGCGGGTGAGTCCGGATGCCGCGCAAGTCCCGCTTCGACATCGCGTTCGAGGAGCTTTGGGGCGAGTTCAAAGCGAACACGAAGCGGAAGTTCTTCAGCGACATCCAGGGCCAGCTGGAGGAAGACGAGACAATCCGCGACATCCTGCGCAAGAGCCGGGCGGAACCACAATACCTTGCTGTGTCCTTCGATCGTAAGCCAAACGACGAGCAGTTCTCCTATCACTACTTTGACCTGGCGCTCGTAATCCTCGACGCGATCTTCGGCGGCTCGGGCATTACGAAGCCGGTGAATCAGCTCCGCGTGCTACGCTGGGAAGCTACGCGCTCTGACCTGTTGAAGGTCCTCAACTACCTTGCAGCCCAGAACCGCGAGCTAAGGTTCAGGCGAGTGCTCATAGTCCCGTTCCCAAGTCCGATCATAGGACGAAGGCTCGACCGATCGACGCACATGCGCTGACCGAGGCTTTCGCCTCGGACCTTTTCCACTTAGGCCGCCTCGCGCTGCTCCTCGGGCTCGTCGAATAGCAACTGAGTCTTACCATCCACCGGCTCCTTACCCTCGATGTGTCGCTTAACCAGGGCGTAGACATCTCGCACATACTCGACCTGGTCGCGCGAGAGCGGCCCCTTCTCGACGTGTGTCGTGATATTGCGCAGGCGGCTGATCCTGCCAATCCAGCGCGCCAGCTTCGCCTTCGCGCCCTTCCCGTAGAAGTTGTAGTGTTCCTTGAAGAGGTCCCAGTTGCCCTCGTAGACCACGATCTGCGAGTAATCGATCAGGTTGAGCGACTGCCACCTGTCACGAGAGGTGTCCCCCTCAGTGTTGTAGCGGACATCGCAGTCGATCCGGACCTGCTTCGGCACTCCGGTGATCCACCAAGAGTCGCGGGTCTCGCCGTAATGCGCCTTCAGCGTCGAGACGACGTCGTCGTACAGGATCTTGTGTATCTCGAGGATCATGTCGCGGGCCTGCTCAGTCCCGGCGGCGTCCTGTGATTCCAGGTAATCCCTGATCTCGGGCAGGTCGAAGTCGGACTTGGCGGACGCGACGATCGCCATCATCTGCAGTGCGTTCTGATCCACGCTTGTCAGCGAGCTCCCACGCGCGCGGAAGTAGGTCACCTCGTTAGTGGTCGCGCGAGCGAAAAAGTCGATGACCGGTTGCGCGTACGGCTGGACGAGCTCGATCAGTTCCTCGGCGGACGACGAGACGACCCTCGTCCCGTCCGACTCCACGAAGTGCACGATCTTTCGCAGCAACACGAGCAGCGCGCGCAGACCGAGGTTGGTGCCGAGATAGCCCCCCTTGGCGTCCCCAAGATCCCAATGGTCCGGAGCACCCTTCGCGTACAGGTTAAAGTACAGCTGCAAGCCGCGCTGCAGTTTGCGCATAGAGTCCGTCGCGTTCGCTGAGAGGTGCCCGAGCGGTCCTGGCTGCAGCACGGATGCGCCGTTGCGACCGGAGGGCCTCTGAATCTTTCCAACGAGGTTGGTTCCCTTGATGCCATCGACCAGCGATGTGAGCGTCAGGCATCTCCTGTTAGTCTTGTCGTCGCCGGTCAGTAGTATCCGGTCCTTCAAAGGAGACGCCTTATCGGAACCCATGTTCAGCACTGCCCGCGCGCAGATCGCCTCGAGCCGCTTGCCCGGATCCTCGTCCTCGATGTCCAGGTTCGAGACGAGCTCCTTCACGAGGTTGCTCTGCACCTTCACCTGCTGGGTGTTTATGTCGACGAACATCTTGATCTCGGCCGTCGAAGGCAGGTTCTCGTATGCCAGCACCGACACGACCGAACGGTCCTCCTCGGCATCCCGCCCGGCGTAAGCATAGCCGTAGAGGCGATGTTGCCCGTCGATGACCCAGGCGGACCCGTATTGGCCGGGCAGCTCGAGCATGCCCGTTGCCGTGTCGCCGAAACGATCCTTGAGGTCGAACCGAAGGCCGTCGCGCTTAATGTTCACCACGATGTTGGTCGGGAACGTCCCGCCCTCGTCGATGAAGGCGCCGATGGACTTGAGTCGCGTAGGCTTGACCATGCGCTGGTAGGTATCGAGGTCGTCGTTCGACCTGCCCATGTGGCTGATGTAGGCGATGCGGAGCAGGTCGTGGGGCGAGATGAGAAAGCTATAGAAGGTCGTGTCGCCTACGCGGCCCCGGGTGGCGGGCAAGGAAGTCCGCAGCCCCTCGACCTTCTCGTCACGAAGGTACCGTCCTAGGAACTGGTAGCGCGCTGCGACCTTCAGGATGCCTGTCAGGCGCTGAAAGTACTCTAGGTCCGCCTCGGTGATGATCGGCACCTTGGCCGTCGCCGCCCTGTCGCGGTCTGCGGTCCGGATATCCACATTGCGTGTGGCGATCGCTAGCTTGACCTTTAGCTTGCTATCGCGGCCATACTTGGCCTTGACCGCGGCAATCACATCCTCACGAACGGCCTCAATCTTGTCCAGCAGACCCTTGATCGATTTCGCGCCGCCGTCGCGCGAGTGCGTGCACTCAACGATGAACACCGTCTCGTCGTCCTTGGCGAAGACGTCGAGCTGACGTCTGGACGAACCGTCCTTGCCAGTGACCATGAGATTACGGTCCGCGTTCATCTCCTTGAAGCCCATCCGGTAGAAAAGGGTCCAGACATCGTCCTCAAGCTGGCGGTCTTCGGGCTTGGCGCGCTGGAGGCGTAGAGAGCGCTTGTTCTCCTTTGCCAACTTCCAACCATCAAGCTCTTCGGCCTCGCGCTTCATCTTGAGCGCGGTTGCCGACGCGGCGGTCACCGTCTTTTCGTCGACGCGCTTCGAGCGCAGGCCATATGCGCTACGCAGTTCATCGCCGCTGACCAGGTCCCCAAGCGTCGCCGTCATCCGCAAACTCCCCCCGGGGCCCCGTTTCCCGTTCCAGGTACATTGTCGCGCAGGGGCAAGCACGTCCAGCAAAACCGCGCTCATAGCGACCACGTCCTGCGTCGAAGGGCAAGTCCCATGACGGTTCGCGGAACAGGGGGGCTTCGCCTCCCGCCCGTCCTTGTGCTGCTGGCACCCGGCGCGTCAAAAATGTATTAAAAGAAATAGCAAGTTCAATGGGAGCAGAAACTACGGGCTAAGCGACGGCTGCTGGGTCCCGCAAGACTTCGGAGGCCTGGAAAGTGCGGCCTAATAGAATCCGCGCAGCGGAATATTGTGGTTGCGTGCTTGATGCTCAACGATGATCGGCTGGCAGTCGAGTGCTCCTGCGATATCATTGAGCTGATCGCTCGTCAGCGCGCCATTGCCGACCTTGTGACGGAGATAGTCGGCGGGGCATAGCAATTCCGCGGCAAAGGACCGGCTGGCCTGTTGGCGATAGGTGGAGGCGGTCGTGAGCAACGGATAATCGCCAGGGGACGCGTTCCAGCCAAGATAAGCGGCACGACATTCGCGAAATCGCCATTGCGCGGTCGATCTTGCCGCTACTCGGGCATGGATTTCGGTGTCCCCCCGAGCGAGTAAACCCTCCACGACCGGGGGAGCGTCATCAATCTGCCCCACCTCGGCAGTCCCGAGCAGACGCCTAGTAGCTCTGCGGGGATCATCGTCGAGCAAAAGCTTTGAGCGTAGCGCGATCGCGTCGCGATACCCTGCCTCATACGAGGGAATACGTGGATCGATCGTTGGTCTCTTACCGAAGTCGCTCACGTCAATGACTGGTGCCCGATCTAGAGTCGATTGCTCTCGCGAGACCCATGCCGAGGCGCGGGCGAGCTCGTCGAATCGGGCGGCTTCGCACAGATCATCAAAACTGTCCTCGGGAAGCTCGGCTGCAAACACGCTGATATCCGGCGTCTCCGGATCATAGGGATCGAAACCAAGGCGCCCTGCCGCGGTACAATAGTTGTGTTCTTCCGGATCCTCGAGGGAGCGCACAACACCGGCCCAGCGTTCAGCAAGCTGCGGATCAGACTGTCCATCGCTTTCAATCCAACCGAGCACCGTGTCGACGAGTTCAAACAACTGGCTTTCGAGTTGCTGCCTAGACACGGTCACGCGTTCACGGCTTTCGTCGACCAGTTCAATTTGACTAAGACTACGTTGGCTGACCGCAGGCGCGCGGCTGACACGAGCCGCAACCTCGCGTTCACTCGGCAGCATCTCCCGCGCAGGAGCGCGACTGAAACGGTGGATGCGGCCTGTTTCGATCGTGATCGCCTCTTCACCGGCAGACCAGATCCCGAAAGATGGAAAGACGAAACCGGTTACGAAAGCATCGAGATGGTGGCGCGCCATTCGCTTCGGGGTCGCTTCTTCAGGGCGCCACGGCTCGTATAGCAGGGTCCACCAGTTTTCCGCGATGCCGGTTGCAAGGTTATAAAGCGGCAGTTTCAGATAATCGCGTGCGCCCGTCTTGCGATTAACGCTACGGCTTAGAAACCGGTCGCCGACTTGAAGCCACAAACGCGCGAAGGTTGCGGCTTCGACGGGATCCTCGAACGCGCCCTCAATTTGCTCAAACCGGATCAAAAGATCGTCACTCATACGTCAATCTCAAGCCGCGCAGTTTGCGCCGCTGTCAACGGATATGCCTTATAGCCGTTCGGGGGATGGCTCAATCGTCGCGCCTCGTAAACGATGCCCGTATCCACAGGATCGCGAGCCCAGACATACTGGGGAAGGCTGTTGCCCGACCTTCCATCGAATTGGCCCCGTTCAATGGCGCTACGGAGCAACGTCGTCGCCGCAGCCTGTTCCCACGCCCATTTGCGTGGGCAAAGCATGCAATCGGGGCTTTCCGAAGCGTCGCCAACATGCCTGGCACCCGGACGGGGTGAGGGGGCGCCAGCGAAGCTCATCGTGTCCTTGTGCTGAACACTCCCCTCGTAGGTGGCCTGAGCTGCGAGCCGTTGCAAAATTGTTGCGGACAGCGAAACGGAAGCCGGCCGGACCTTCGGCGCGACGGGGGGGGGCTTGCGCATCTGCTTTGGACGTCGCGGCATCATCGGCTGGCAGAGACATCATGCGTAGTATATTTGCAAGTCGCCTTCAGAGTGCGTCCTGCTGAACGGCGGACGGTGCGCAACATATCGTGGAGCTTATGAGCATCATTGGCTGGAAGCTTTATCCATCGGAACGAGAGAGACTGCTTGTATCGATCCGGCCGACATGGCCCGACGTCGTTGCCGACCATGTCACTCTTGATGCTAGCGCCAAGGACGCGAGCGCGCTGCCAACGCAACGCGAAGGTGTAATCGTTGGATCAATTGACGACGGCAACGGCCTACAAGCGCTCGTGGTTTCGATCAATGGCACGACGCGCAGGCCCGATGGAAACACCTTTCATATTACTTGGTCGCTTGATCGATCGAAAGGACGCCGAGCAAATGAGAGCAATGCCCTGCTTAGCAGTCGAATATTTGAGCCTCTCAAAGATCCGATTGTGATTCACTTGTTTCCCGCTTATATCTGAATGGGAATTGAATTCACGCTTTTGGCAGAGCGGCCGCAGATGAAGCCGAGCCACGCGCAAAACGTGGATCAATGCAGACACCGCAATCCGACGAACTTGTTCAGCATGCGGGCTGCGCTCAACTTGGAGGAAGTCGCTATCCATTTTCGGCCGGTCCGGAGCGTGTAGCGGGTTGGCGCAAACCGCAACTTGCGCATGTTTCAGGGCAGCATTCGGCTTCCGCGCAACGTGGGTCCATGGTTCATGGCATGCGTGCACGGCGGTAGCGCCTGCTTCTACCGAAAGCCGTCCTTCGGGCGACGAGCTGGGAACAACGGCTTTGTCTCATTCATCACGAGGCCGCGGATCGGCTCATCGACCTTGGATCGGAATCTCAACCGACATTAACGAACTCTTGATTCTTAGAAACGCGTTGAGAATTTTGAATGTCGGTTTCTGACTAAATTGCGACCTCACCCTGCCAGAACAATCTCGCCAGCTTGCAACAAAAACCGGCACGTATTCGCGACCGTCAGCTTTGGTTGCGGAAATGGTCTCCGATGTATCTAGCCGTCGTGCTGGGCGTCATCTCCTGCGTCGAATTTCCAGACCGGACGAAAAAGCGTTCGGCAATCGTGCCGCCCCGATCAGCGATCGACACGAATACGGGCGTCGATGATGGTTCGACATCAATGCGGCACACCTCCACGGCGTCGTGTTGAGGAAATGAGACCTTGATTCTAGCGGCCCGGAACGCAGGTCCAAAGTGCTTTCCGATCAGGTTTGTTAGATGGAGTTCAAACTTGTCACTATTGCCGCCCAGATTACCGAAATCGCGCTCTAGACCTGGAACGGAGCCGTCGTCGGCCACTCCGATCACCAAGGTACCGCCCGACCGGTTCGCGAAGCCTGCGAGCGTCTTCACGACGACGTCTTCGAGCTTTTTGTTGGTCTCCTTCAGAACGACATCCCACCGAAGAGTTTCCTTGAACTCGACACGCTCGCTTTCGCCCTCGGCGATGAGTTGAACAAGCGGACTCGCTGGGCGCTTATGCGTCTTGGCGGGTGACGCAGATTTGCCGACGACAAGCATCCCGTTACGCCGCGCAAGTCTGTCTCCGGATACAGCCGCCGCAATGACCTCGGCCAGAAGCTCACGCAACTGCGCGCTGGTCGACTTAAATCCGACTGCACGCGCGGCCGACATCACAACCTGATCGTCGGTAGCGCCGTAGTTGGCCCGCACGACATCGAGAATCGCACTCTCGAGCTCGGCAGGCGGCAGCGAGTCGGACTTCCGGAGCGAAGCTGACCGAACCGCACTGCGGTCGCGCACTTTCGGCGCCTTGCCGGGAATGGACAAGAAATCGCCATCCTCTTCGACCCGTCCCTCACGGATGGAAACAGCGATCGCGGACTCCACGGCATCCTGTATGCGGCCGCCGGCGCGCTTGAGACCCCATGCGTCGCGTATCCGGTTCACGACTTCGAAGACGTGCACCGGACCTTCGGTTCGAACGACCTCCTCGGCAAGTGCCGACAGCGCGCCGCGCGGCGCGTCATGGAGCTCACAGACAAGATGCCGGGGTCTCGAAAGCTCGATCTCCTCGTACAAGGTAGATGCAGGTTCCGCGTCCGCTGCAGTCAGACCGATTTCGGTGAAGCCCTCGCGGTCGATGGTGACGATCTCGATCGGTACGGCCCGGGCGGCCTTTACGCCGGCCGCCTGCGCGTCGTGTTCAGCCTTCGCCGCCTCGATGCGGGCGACGACGAGATCGATCTGCTCGTTCGGTCGCTGGAACCAGTCGGTGCTCCATATCCGGTGGATCGTCCAGCCATGGCTTTCGAGGACGGATTGGCGAAGCCGGTCCCGATCGCGGGCGGACCGCGCGCCGTGGTAGGACGCGCCGTCGCACTCGATGCCGAGCAAATAGCGGCCTGGTCGTTCAGAGTCCGATACGGCCAAATCGATGAAGAAACCCGCGAGGCCGACCTGCCGGTGTACCTGGTATCCGCGCGACTGCAGCGCCTTGGCGACCTGCTCCTCGAAGACGCTGTCGTGATCACGGCCGGTGCTTTCCGCCATGACCATCTTGCCGGTCCGGGCGAAGTGCAGGAACAGTTTGAAGGCGAGGACGCCTTTTCGGGTGCGGGCGAAGTCCGGCTCGATGTCCTCGTCCGACATGGAGGCGAAGACTTCGCAGCGCTGCTTCGCCCGACTGATGAGTACGTTCAAACGCCGCTCACCGCCCTCGCTGCCGAGCGGACCGAACCGCATCGGCACCCGCCCGCCCGGCACCGTCGGACCGTACCCAACGGAGATGAAAATGACGTCGCGTTCGTCACCCTGCACGTTCTCGAGATTCTTCACGAAGAACGGTTCGGATGGGTGCAGCTGAAAGAAGTTCTCGACCTCAGGCGGCAGTCCGCGCCGCAGAACCTCCAACTGGTCGAGAATTGCCCGTCGCTGTGCTGCGGAGAAGGCCGCCACGCCCAGCGACAGCTCCGGACTCTCCTGGGCATGGGCGACGATCGCCAGCGCGACGATCTTGGCCTCTACGACGTTGATCCGCGTGCCGCCGGAGTCGAACACGCCCTGCGGGATGCGGTGGAACCGCAGGCCCATCCCAGCTTCCGCGGTGTACGGGCTAGGGACGATGAAGAGCTTGTTCTCGTAGAACTGCCGGTTACTCACCGCGATCAACGATTGATGCTTGCTGCGGTAGTGCCAGCGCAGCATTCGCATTGGCAGACCGCGCGCGGTGAACAGCCCGAGGATGCTTTCGATGTCGGCGACGCGGCTCCCCGAGTCGTCGTCGTCTTCCGCTCCGCCGCCGGTCATCTTCGAGAAGAAGGCCGTCGGCGGCAGCTGTTTCGGGTCTCCGACGACGACGACCTGCTTGGCGCGAGCGACGGCACCCAGCGCGTCCACGGGCTGGATTTGGCTAGCTTCGTCCATCACGAGCAGATCGAAGTCGAAGAGGCCTGGCGTCAGGAACTGGGCAACGGACAGCGGGCTCATCATGAACACCGGCTTCAGGGCCTGGACGGCGGGTGCAGCCTTCTCCATCAGCCGACGGATCGGCATATGGCCACGTTTGCGTGCGATCTCCGCGCGAAGAGTGCCCAGCGGGCCCACCGCCCCGCCATCCCGTGGCGGAACCGCGTCATGGTGTGCCTTCACGACTTCGAAGCTGGCGGTCGCGATCCGCTGGCGATCCATGTCGGCGAACTCGCGGGCAAGGCGGCCGTGGAGCGTGCCGTCGAAGGTGCCGAGATCTGCGTCGGCGGCGATCTGATCGGCATAGACGGCCTCGTAATAGGCCATCTCGAAAGCGGATACGGCACCATCGGTCGTCAGACGGCCGTCCGACAACCGATTCACGACGTCGCTGCATCCCAGTGCCGACGCACGTTCGGCCCGGTCACGATACGCGGTCCACTGGAACAGCCGCTCGCCCGAAGTCCTCCAGCGCTCGAGATGAGCCATCAGGTCCGCTATCGGCACTTCGCCAAAAGTCTCCCGGCCAAGAGAAACAACAAGGGCGAGCTGCAGTTGGCTAGCCACAGCGGAGAGATCCTGCAGCACCGCCGTTGTTCGGGCGGAGGCGTCAGCCCCATCTCTCGCCGGCGCTTCGCGATCCACGAGCCGGCTGCTCAGCAGTCGGATGTCGCTATTCGTCCGGATCCACTCGGCCGCAGTCCGCAGCGCCGTCCAGTCCGAAGCGGGCCCTAGCCACGATGCCGCGAACGCGGAGCGGCCCAGCTCACGCTGGCCTTCGATCCAAGCCAGCTTTTCTTGAAGTTCGATCAGATTGCGCAATTCGCGGCGGCGATCGTCAAGCGCGGCGGGCGTGCTCACGAACACCGTCGACGTCTCTTCGTCGGCCGCATGCATCCGCGCCATCACCGTCATCAGGGCACCGAGATCAGCGCGCTCCGCTCTCAGCGCGTCGCCGAACGCCAGGGGTTGGGTGGCACCGAGCGCATCCCACACCGCCGACAGTGCCGGATCCAGCTGCTCGATCAGGACCGTTGTCCGTGACGCCCGAGTTTCGACTTCACCCCGATCCGGACGGCGTGCCGCAATGATCCGTGGCTCGGCGCCTAGGCCGCGAAGCGATCTCATCCATTCGACGACGCTCAGCAACGGCGCCGACAACGAGCGATCCCCCCGCCATTCACTACCGAACGCGGATCTGGCGAAGTCGCCATCCTGCTCGATCTTCCGTCTCGCGACCTGTCCTTTTGCGAGCGCGTCGAGGAGCACCAAGCGGTCTTCGAGGGGAGAATCCGGTGAGGTCAGGAGTGAGCGGACGAGGCGGTTGGCGCTTCGCCATTCGCCGCTGAGGAAGCGCATGAAGCTAGTACCATGCGACGCGAGCGTAGCCCGTACCGATCCTATATCGGCGACCCACGCGGCGTCTGTGACATTGCCCATCGTGGTTGAGGTGGCTCCCTCTAGAGCGGCTACGGCATCGACGACCTCCGCAGCGCGCTCAACTCCGGAATTCCAAACCTCCGATGCAAAGGCATCGGGGTCGGTATCGGGAGCGGCGGCGACGCGCTCGCCGATCGCGGCGAGTTTGCGGGCCTCGTCGACGGATGTCGGCGCATCCCGTCCGAGCGCGCGGGCGAGTGCGCCTGCCTCGGCCATCAGCCGGGGAAGCATGGTCGCCAACGACGCGATCTGCCCGAAGCCGTCGACGGTCAAGCTCGACGGCAGTTCGTCCAGCGCGGCGATCGTCTCCGACAGGTCCGTGGTCCGGCCATCCGCCGTCACCTTCGATCCGAGTTTGCGCTCGAGTTCCGCACTCCGGTAGCCGGTCGTAAGCAGAAGGTCGATGTTGTCGAACCCACGGTCCCAGGTGACATCCGCCAGTGCCGGACCTTCGAGCGGCGGCGTGTTCGCCAGTCGGTTCGCAAGGACGACGAGGACGGCGATATCGTCGAGCGTGCTGATGGGCGGGAGTTCCAGAAGGTTCGCCAGCGCCGCCTGCGAAGCGTCGATCTCTGCCAGTCGCTCAATCAATCCCCCGAGCCGCTCCTCCAGCCGCTCGACGTCGGTGGGAAGAATCGAGGACAAGCCAACCCCTCGCCAGGCGTGTTCGCTGGGCCTGCCGATGACGCCGATGCGCTCGGCCAGTTCCCCAATCACGCCGTGACGTTCGGAGAAGCCATCGACCGACCAAGTCTCCGGCGCCACGAGCGTCAGGTCGCTTGGCTTCTCGCCATCGAGCCGCAACCGGCTCAGCTGGCCGACGACCTGAAACGGCGTCAGTCCGGATGCCGGATGCGGAGTGTGCATCCGTTCAGCGTGATCGTTCAGCTGATTGCGGGCAGTTTCTAGGCGGGCGTGGAGGCTGCCCGCATCCTGATGTCGAGGTGCGCCCAGTTCCCAGGTGCGTCGCAACTCCTCGAGCACCGCACGCTTGTTCGCTTTGTTGCTGTGGAGCTCGAGGCACGCATCGCCGACGCCGGTGGCGTCGAGACGGCGCTTCACCACTTCCAATGCGGCCATCTTCTCGGCGACGAACAGCACCGTCTTGCCGTCGGCGACGGCCGACGCGATGATGTTGGCGATCGTCTGGCTCTTGCCGGTGCCGGGCGGTCCTTGGATTACCATGTCCCGACCGCGCCGTACCTCGTGCACCGCCAATGCCTGCGAACTGTCACTATCAACGATGTGCAGCATCTCGGATGGCGGGATGAACGGATCGATGTTCGCGTCCTCGGGAATCATCCCCTCGCTGCCCTCGAAGCCGTCCGACAGCAGTCCCCGCACCAACGCACGGTCCGTGATGCGTCCGCCATTGGGCCAGGTCCCAGGATCAAGATCCCGGTACATCAGAAACTTGGCGAACGAGAAGAAGCCAAGCACGATGACGTCCGGCTGCACTTCCCAACCCGGCTTCGACGACACGGCCTCAGCGACCTCGACGAAGTATGCGTCGGGAGTGAAACCTTCACCAGCTTCGAAGGCCGGTAGCCGTATCCCGTGTACACGGTCGAGAAAGGCTTCGAGCGACAGATTGGACGCATAGTCCTCGGGACGCATCCGGAGCTTGAACTTCTCGCCGGCATTGCCGCGCTCAAGTTGTGCGGGGATCAGCACGAGGGGGGCGAAACGGACGTTCGCCGCGTTGTTCGGATCGATCCACTTCAATGCGCCGAGCGCAAGGTATAGGATATTGACGCCCTGTTCTTCCTCGAGCGTTCTGGCGTCGAAGTAGAGGTCGAGCAGCCGTTTCTGTAGCCCCTTGGGCGTCAGGCGCGTCTGCAGCCGCGTGTCGGAATGTCTGGAGAATACCCCGCGCTCATCCGCGATGTCATGTTCAGGCTGAGCCAGATCGGCAATTTCGTCCGCTTCCTCAATAGGTATGTCATCGCCAGTCGGTTCCCCCGCCGAAGCTGCCTTGCCGGCGAGGAAAGTGAAGGGGCGCCCTTCGGTGACCAGCATGCGGAACACCTCGCGGCTGACCTCGTCGACGATCTCGACCGCCTTAGCGCCCTTCGAGGATCGCGGCATGTTAAGCAGTCGGTTCCTTGCCGAAAGGTCCAAAAGCTCGGTCCGGGCGCGATCCAGCTTCTCGTCGACCGGCAGGTCGCTTTGGAAGACGGAGGCCGGCAGCTCCGCCTCGTTCTCGATGAATAATGTTGCCATTCGCTGCCCCTCACACGCCGGAACAGATTAGGCCCAAAAAGAGCCGCTGAGTCTAGGGTTCAGAGCGACTTCCGACCGATAGGCCGTTTCGATTGCAATCCTTTCGACGTCTTTAGGTGTTCGGGTTCGCCTCCAACCAACTCGTAAACGTCTCCTATTTTTGAACCGAGACGTCGTTCAGAGCTCTGCGCTGGACCCGGCCTTCCTGAGGGTATGATAAAGCAGTACATCGTTAGATGAACGACCGTCCGGTTTCGGAACGCCGCGCGTACCTCATAAGCGGCTGCTTGTGGGTCGAGTTGCTCAGGCGTGTAGTTCCGGAATATCGAACGGCCTCACGATTTGTGCGAGGAACAGACCGAACTGGACGAGGAAAAACGCGTGACGAAGCTGTGGATTTTCTCGGATTTGCACGCAGAGCAAAGCCTGTGGACCCTTCCGCAGCCGCCGCACGGGACCGATGTCATCGTGGCTGCTGGAGACATTGATTCACCATGCACGCGCTCAGTAGAGCGCCTGGCGGAGCTTGCAGATGGTCGTCCAGTCGTCTTCGTGCCCGGAAATCACGAGTGGTATGCAACGCGGGGACACTTCGGCGTTGACCAAGAAGCAACCCGGGCTCGGTTGGTTGCGGCGAACCTAGGGGTTCACATGCTAATGGACGACGAGATTGAGATCGCTGGCATCCGTTTCCTCGGCGCCACGCTGTGGACCGACTTTGCAATCCACGGCACGCCTTCTGCGTCGATGAGCGTAGCCGCCGGCCGAATGAACGACTTTCGGTATATCTACCCAATCGAGGGAGGTCCCAGCCTTACAGCTGAGAATACGGTTAGGTGGCACGTTACATCCCGGTCATGGCTCGCCGACCGGCTGGCTGAGCCATGCCACCTACCAACCGTCGTCGTTACGCATCATCTGCCGCATCCCCGCTCGGTAGCGACGATGTATCGAGTTGACCCGCTTACGCCTGCCTTCGCGTCGGATTTCTCCGGCCTGGTCGAAGGGGGCGGGGCAGCCCTATGGATCCACGGACACACGCACACCGGATGCGATTATCAGGCCTGTAACACCCGGGTTGTCTGCAACCCCCAAGGGTATGGGCCTAAGAGGAAAGGCGGCAGCGTGGAGAACCCCGCGTTCGACCCGACTCTAGTGATCACGATTTAGAGGAGGTAACTTCGGTCGAGATAAGCGCAGTCCAGCTCTTGAAACCGCTTCCCGGCGCCACCGGATTGTGGCACTGGCCCCCGCCCGGTAGCGCAACGCCCTGGACGGCAAAGTCGCCGTCGGGTGCGTGGCTGCCGGAGTTCATGATGCTGTCGGCTGAGGCGCTCCCGACCCGGCTGATCTCCCATCATCGTATCACTGACGATTGCCACGACATCCGAATCTTCATTTTGTCGGTTCGCGCACCTGCGACCCGAATGGCTGCGGACAGGTATGGCGCCGCGTCGACAAGCGACCCGGTCCGATCCGACGCCACCCGTTGTCAGACGATGGTGGGCGTGATGCCGCCATCGACGCGCAGTGCGGCGCCGTTGGTGGCCGACGACAGCGGGCTGGCCACATAGGCGACGAGCGCCGCGATCTCCTCGGGTTCGATCATACGCTGGATGAGCGACGTCGCACGGTCTTTCGCGAAGAAGGCGCGCTCGATTTCCGCGGCGGGGGCGTTCGGATCCGCGGCGACGCTCTTAAGGAAGTCGACGATGCCTTCCGAGCGCGTAGTGCCGGGCATGATGGTGTTCACCGTCACCCGTGTTCCCTTGGTAAGACCCGCGAGGCCGCGCGAGATCGCGAGCTGCGCGGTCTTGGTCATGCCGTAGTGGATCATGTCGGGTGGAACCATCACCCCGGACTCGCTTGCGATGAAGATCACGCGGCCCCAGTCGCGTGCCAGCATGCCCGGGAAGTAGGCGCGCGATAGGCGCGCTCCTGACAGCACGTTCACCTCGAAGAAGCGGCGCCAGTCGTCGTCGGTGATTTCAGCGAACGGCTTGGATTCGTAGATGCCCAGGTTGTTCACGAGGATGTCGATGTCCGGGACGGCTGCGACGATCGCCGCGGCACCCTCTGCGGTCGCGACGTCGGCGAGCACGCCACGCGCACCTACCTCCTGCGAGGCGGCGTCGAGCTTGGCCTGGTCGCGACCGCTGATGACCACGTCCGCGCCTTCGGACGAGAGTCGACGCGCGATCTCCAGGCCTATACCCGCGGTGGATCCCGTGACGAGGGCGGTCTTGCCGGTGAGTTGCAGATCCATGGTGCCTCCTTGGGACGGTTGGTGATTACGGTCTCGATCGATCCGTCCTGAAGGACCGGATGTGGCCCTGCGCTTGGTGATTGATAATCCGCTGCGGTTCCACATAAGTTTGGAACTGGTTTCACTAGTTGGGTGGCTTCACATGGACAATCGTGCGGGTGAGATGCAGGTGTTCGTGGCGGTCGTGGAGGCCGGCAGCTTCTCCGCGGCCGCGCGGCGCCTCGTCATGACGCCGTCCACGGTGTCCAAGCTCGTCGCACGCCTCGAGGTCCGCCTGGGCGTACGACTGGTCGAGCGATCGACCCGTCGCCTGTCGCTGACCACCGAAGGCCACCTCTACAACGAGCGTGCCCGGCGCATGCTGACCGATCTCGAGGAACTCGAACGCGATCTCGCGGCCGGCAGCGCAGGCGCGAGCGGCACCGTGCGCATCAACGCGTCCGTCGCGTTCGGCACGATCGCGATCGAGCCGCTCCTGCCCGCCTTCTGGCGCGCGCATCCCGGCATCGTCGTGGACCTGTCGCTGTCGGACGAGATGGCCGATCTCTATCTGGAGCGAACCGACATCGCCTTCCGGGTCGGCGGGTTGGCGGACTCATCGCTGACGTCGCGCAGGATCGGCAACGCCCGACGCATGATCGTCGCGGCGCCTGACTATCTCGAGCGGATGGGCATACCGGAGACTGTGGACGACCTCGATGATCACAACTGTCTGGGCTTCAACTTCCAGCGCGCCCAACCGGTCTGGCCGATGCGCACCGGGGGCCGCATCGTCGACCGGATGGTGGCCGGCACGCTGCTCGCCAACAACGGCGAGACGGTCCGCCGGCTGGCGGTCGCCGGTGTCGGGCTGGCGCGCCTCGGGGACTATCACGCCCGTGCGGACATCGCTGCCGGCCGGCTGGTCGAGGTGCTCGCCGCGGCCGGGGTCGGCGACGAGGAGCAGGTCGCCGCGCTCTACCTTGGTCCGCAGCGGCTGCCGATGCGGGTCAAGGTGTTCCTCGACTTCTTCGTGCCCCGGCTCCGGGCCTTCATGGCCGAAGATGGAACCCACGCGGCCGCCTAGCGGATTGCCACCGGATTGACGTTGACCTGGGTCGAACCCTTGTAGAGCGGCTGGCCCAGCACGAACATGAACTCGTAGGCATTGTCCCGCACCAGCGCGCGGCTGTCGATCAGTTCCAGATTGTAGATGCCCTTCTTTGCCAGCATGAACTGGTTGACCGGAAACTCCCGGCCGTCCTTGGCCGGGTAGATCTCCGTCGCCCAGGTGTCGCCGCCGAACGCGACGATGCCCTGCGCGGCGAGCCATTCGGCGGCCTCCATGCCGATGCCGGGCTCGACCTTCAGGAACTTCTCGTCGTCCTTGCCGATCAATTCAAGCCAGCCGGTGTTGAACAGCACCACGTCGCCCTTTCGCAGAGTTAGGTTTTCCTTCTTCAGCACGGCCTTCAGATCGGCGACGCCGAACTCGGTGCCGGCGGCGACGACCGGCTGCCCGTAGTGGGCGACCATGTCGAGCACGACGCCGCGCGTGACCATCGGCGGCACCTTCTCGATCCCCAGCTTGGTGACGCCCTCGGTCGTAACGAAGTCGCGCGCTCGGTTGCCGTTGTAGTAGACGTTGTCGATGCCGATGTGACCGAGCCCGTTGAGCTGGGTGCCGACGCCGGTCCAGCCGTTCACGAGTTCGTCGTTGAGCGTGAACTTGTTGGGGCCACTCGTCTTACCGCCAGCCTCCTCGGGCTGGACGTTGTAGAGGTGGAAGCTGCGATGACGATAGGCCGGCAGGTGCTTGTCGATCGGCACGGCGAGCGGATAGACCTTGCCCGTGCGGACGAGCCTGCTCGCCTGCAGAACGATCTCGGGCGACAGAAGATTGGCCGCGCCGATCTCGTCGGTCGCCCCGTAGGCGGAGGAATGCCATTCGGCGCCGCGTTCCTGCGCAACGGACGGTGCGGCGAGCGTAAGGCCTGCGATCAGCGCCAGCGTGTGGATGTGCATGCGTCTTCTCCGTTTCCCCGATGATAGCCCGAAGGTGGTGTGACGGGTGTTCGACGATTAGCGGGGCGTCCGTCACACGACCTGCGAAGCGGGATCACAGCCGGCGCGACGACACGCTTCGTGGCAAAAGGATAAACTTGGACGCCGGTCTGCGATCGGCGACTAGACCGATTCTCAACCCTGCACCCATGAGCGGGGATCGCGCACGTTTCGCCGCAGGGCCGTGCTCACCGGTCACCTCCTGGCGCTGTCGGCCGCAGGAACGTCTGAGCCGCGGCGTCTGTCAGGTCTATCCAACTCCTGCGATACCGGATGATAGCGTTCAGAGGCGCTTCCGCTGTCTCGGATCACGGAGGTCGGCTGTCGGGAAGCCAGCGTCGTGGAGGGAAGCCACAGGCGGAAGCGGGCTCCGCCTTCCGACTCGTTCGAGGCTGCGATGCTGCCCCCATGCGAGGCGACGATCGACTGACAGATGACCAGCCCGACCCCCATCCCTTCCTCCTTCGTCGTGAAGGGGCCGTCGAAGATGTGATCGATGTTCTCGTCCGCGATGCCCGGACCATCATCCTCGATCTCGAAGATGAGGCCATCCTTGTCCTCCTCCGTAGTAAGAGAAATGTGTCCGTTAGACATTCCGGCCTGAGCCAGAGCTTGCGCGCTGTTCAGCACAAGGTTCACGATCACCTGCTGCAGCTGCACCCGGTCGCCGATTACCGTGGGAAGGTCGTGGCTGGTCTCAAGCAGGAAGTTTGGGACATACTAGCACGTGAGATGTTGAGCAGCTCCAGGATTGGAGTTGACCCAGATAACTATACAGGCATTGCCAACGCCCATTCGTCTCGAATATGAGAGTGGCTCACCAATTTGTTCTCCGTGAGGCTTCTAGTTTGGAGCGGAGCATAAGACGCAACTAGCGTTCAGACTCAGAAAAATTTATCTGCTGCACAACACGCTTGGAACGCAAGCGTTCGCCGAGTGGGGCAGCTAGCCTTGTTTTGCTACGCGGCGGCTTGAAGGATAGGAACGATGTCTAGCGGACCCAACTCCTCTCTAGCGGCTTGAATCAATGACTCCCTGAGACCTGCGCGTCTCAGAAGGATCCATGGATCAAACAAACCTTCCGCGCGGCACAGAGCGCCGTGCCAGCGCAGGCGCCGCATTTGGAATGATCTTACGCTCTCCTGGATCTTCAGAGTTGCGGCGCACGAACGGGGTAACTTTCGCCTTCGCTTTGATAGCCAGTCTCGACGTCCTATAAGCCTTTCGACCGCTGCCAGTGTCACTCTGCTGGGGGGTTCCATCTTATAGATCGCTGAAGCGCCTCGTCGGAGTTCACGCGCATAAGAGGCATCGATGGTCTGCCAATCGAGGCGGGTTTCGATTGCCGGCTTCGCTCTTCCGGCCCTGAATGGCCGGTGCCTAGGCGTGTTGATTCGGGTGGGTGAGGGCGGCACCGCAGGTTGAGCCTCTAGGAAGATCTGCAGGAGCAAGTGCTGGAGGGGCGGCTGCGCACCTTTCGACGTGCGAACCAAGGAAGCAAGCCAGGACTCGTTGCAGTCCTTGAGGCGGACACCGTCGAACTGATCCAGTAGTTTTCCCCAATGCTGCTCGAGGCGGAATGCCAGCTCTCTCTGGTTGACCTTGAATCGCCCCTTCATCAAGCCCGCCGCTCGCAGGGCGTCGTGATATTCAGAAAGGAGTTCGACACCTAACCGGGGCGTTGTCGGACGCCACAATAACGCTGCGGAGGCTCGGGCGATGGCGACCGCGCCCGCAATCTCATCGTCATCCAGGGTGGCGACCAGCGGCTCCCCACCAGACGCGCAGGTCTCCTCCGACGCCGCAATGAATTCGTGACGGTTATTAGCGACAAGGCGGACACTACTGCGACGGAGAATTTCTCCATGATCCGGGCAAACTAGGACCCCAGGCAATTGGTGAGCACATCGCCAGTGGAGGGAACCGAACTCGATCAGCATGCCCTCCGAGCACGCGGCGCAGAACTGTAGGTGACTGGGGCGACCTGTTCTGAAGGTGTTGATTCCAAGCATCAGATGGATGGCACCCCCGGAATTCACCATTGCGTGAAGCGCGCGATGGGCAACGTCCGGTTGCTGGAAGCGAGCGTAATATGGGAAAAGCGTATGCTCCCACGCTAGTGTTTCGGCGTCGATCCCAAGACCCGGAGGTAATCTTTCCACCAGGGCACCAAGGTTGTTAGGCAGGTCCATCGTTGCGATTGCGTTGGCCTTGCCGAACAATGCGGACATCACCCCCTTAGGACCGAGCGCACCCATGGCCACTGAATGGCGAGCTAAGGCGCTATAGATGAGCTCGCCCGGCCTGACGCAGGGGAAGAACGCGGGCAACGGCATTTTCAGGGAGCGAGGGCGCTGTCGAGCGCGGATAGGCCAAGACGCTTGGCTACCTCGTCCCCGTCCTTTGCTCCTTCGGCCAGAGCTCGAAGATCACCATCGATTGCGGGAGCCTTCGGCCCGCGCTTCGGTCGATCCTTTCCCTGGGCTTGACGCGCGACCAGATCCGCACGCAGGCCGTCAACAAGACCCGTGATGTTACCAGTCTCGATCAGCACCGCATGCTTCGCAACGACACGCTCGATGTCCTTCGGACCTACGCCAAAACCGGCGACGATCGCCTCGACCGACTTCCGGTCGATCGACCCATCGACGATCATTGGCGGAAGACGCATTTCGCCATGCGTCTCGGCTTGCACCGGCTGCTGCTCACCGGCGACGATGCCGCGGATCTGCGACGCGAACCACTTGCCGTAGTCGATAAAGTCCTCGAATTTCTCGAGGGCCTTCCAGTCATTGTTCCTAAGCGCACGAATGTAGGGGCGTACGGAATTGAACTTCTGATCGGCGACACTACGAATGAGTTCCGGCGTGATCACTTCAGAAGCTCGGCCAGGCGTCGAGATGAGGTGAAGTTGTAGGAGAAGGAACAGCTTGACCATGAGGTCGGCAACGCCCTGAGTCTCCTCGTAGAGCGCGTTAAGAAGAGGGGGTGACGCCGGCGTGAAGACGTTGGTGTACTGGTGCTGCCACATGCGTGTGGCGAAGCCTTCAAACTCCGCGCCATAAACCTTGGCCACCGTCTTCTCGTCGGGAATGTCCACCGCATTGGTGCCAACGTCATTCTCTGTATCTTCAGGTGATGCCGGCGGCATCCTATCGAACTGCATTGAACCGAATCCGTCGCCGCGCCTGGCGTCGTGGAAGCTACGTTGAACCACGCGCAGCGACGACGTGGTGCCGACCATCACGATCGGGATCCCAATCGTATTGCGAAGCGTGACGAGAAAATTAAGCAGTTCACTGACCTCGCCGTGAGCCTTCTTCACGTTCTGGATCTCGTCGATTACGAGGCAGCCGATCGCATGGAGATTCGCTACGCGCGCCATTCCGGCTAGTGAGGCAGCAAGGCTGGCCCGCTTGTACTCTTTCTCCAGTGTGGATGAGACGCCGGCAGCATGCAGCGCCTTGTCCACTGCGGCGAAGAAGAACGTGCACAGCGCTGCCAGCGAGCCTGTTGGTGGACACTCTACGCGTAGCCAAACGATCTGCGCCAGCGCGAACGGAGACGTGTGATAGATCACCTGCTTGAACCGGCTCAATGCCACCACGACGCTATGGGTCTTTCCAACGCCGGGCACGCCGGCCACGAGCATCGAGGTGGAGGTGTCACATAGAGGAATAAGGTCACCAAGAACTTCCGTGGCCTTCACGTTGCGTGCAGGCGTCTTCTCAGCCTTCGCTGCAACCTCGCGGCGTCCGCAGGTTTGCACCAGTCGCATCCAGTCTGAAGTCCGCGGGTTGCGACCGATGTAACCCTGATAGATCATCTGTTCGACACGCCGCGCCAATTCGCGCCCGGTGGCGGTGGGCTGCGAATAGTGCAGCAGGCGAAGCGCGACATGGAGACGCTCCTCAGCTGGCCGTCTCGTGTCGTGCTCCTCGCGCACCGGCGGCCGGTCGAACGTCTGCTGAAGGGCTCTCGCGCTCAGAATCGGCGGCAGCCGTTCGATGAAGGGATTGCCGGCGTATTCTGGGATCGGCACCCCCCGCACGGTCTCACTCGTCGTCATCTTCGATATCCTCCACACTGGGAACCGCGAAGTTGCGAGTTGTGACGGCTCTGATAGGAACGACCACTCCACCCGGCTTCGGGATGGCAACCTCTGACGCGCCTTCTAAAAGGGAGCCAAACTTCTCCTTTAGTTCGGCATCGAGCTCGTTGGCACGGGCCTGCGTCTTGGCCTTCCTGGCCTCGGGACGGGTCTGTGCCGGCAGGAGAGGCAATGGTTCCGCAGCACGGCGTGCGGCCTCGGCTCTATCGCGTGCCGCATCCTCGGCTCGGACGCGTCGTTCCTCTACGATCTTATCCTGCTCTAGCCTGTTGCGCTCAGCCTCGAATTCGGCAATTTCTTCGAACAACAATCCGTCGACCCACCGGTGCGCATCGGCCCGCGCGCAGCGGCGAAACCCATTTGGAGCGGAAGGGTCATGCCAATAAACGGCGTCGCCCTTGAAGTCGTATGAGATCGTGGCCCGGATTTTACGACCACTAGCAGCAGCCCTTGCCTGAAGCGGACGGAGCTCAAGGCAGGTAAATCGGACATTCTGAAACTCAATGCCATTCGGGTAGATACTGACGTCGGCGCGCGGCATCAGCATAAAGCGTACCACTTCATCATCGAAGGAGCGCGGCGCGCCACGGTGCTCGATTCCCCAGTGAAGCATTTCCGATGGCACCCGAGGGATGCCGGCCGCCACCATGTCGGGATCAGCGTCGTAGCCCTTTAAGACGTGGCCGTTGAAGCGCAGAATGAAGAGGATGACCTCCCGCTCGAACTCGAACACGGTCTTCAGCTTGCCGGCGTGCGCGAGAGCGATGTCGTCCGGCGTGCGGCCTCGACCCCTGTAACGGGGATCGGGCCGTCGACCGGGTACCTTGCTGGACCATTTGACATCCGACCAGTGGAACAGCGTCTCGACTGCGCCTTTCAGATCGCCGCGGTCGCACGCGGTCTGCTCGAACGTCATCGAGGTTTCGCCCACCAGCCAGTCGCCTTGATGACCCCTAAGTTCGCCGCCATCGTGCAGAAGCGAACCACCGACGTAGTGCCAGTCCCAGGCGTCTACGACGGGATCGAAGTCAAACTTTCTCAAAACGGCGTCCTTGCGCGTGAACGCACTCATAAGCGCGAGCGAAGCCGCGACCATCGAGGGAGGCTGGAAGCCGAGGTAGTAGCCGCAGATGTAGCGGCTCCAAACATCTCGCACGAAGTAGATATACGGACGGCCTACCAACCGGTGACGGTTAAGCGTCGAGCCTAGCGCGAAGTTGACTTCAGAAGCATCGATCTGAAGACGCGACCCGGGCCCCGAAGTCTCCGCGGTCGAAGTGCTGGTGATAGCACGGTTGTCCTTTTCGTAAATTGGATCGCTGAGAAGGTGCCGCGCTGTCTCCTCAGCTTTGTCGTTAGAGTGATACCATCTCCTGAACTGCTCGTAATCTGCAGGATCGATATTGGCATATTTTGCCTTTAAAGAGCTCCTGAGCCTTCCCGCATCCTCAGAGATGTCGTAGCAGTTCTCGTCATGCCAACGAGTGTGGGCACCGGAGATCCTGAACGCGTCTCCGGCAAACTTGCGTTCCCGCACGACCGCATTTTCGAACTCACGGATGAGGGCGACGGTAACCGGTTCGTGGCCCTTTCGATCCGTGTCCCGATCGACCGGCCGGCCGATTTTCGCCCATCCCTCTTTGGCCGGGCCCTTCTTTCGACCGCACCGATCGTAGTGGTTCCTCAAGGCGTTGGCGCATTGTCCATAGCGGAAAAAGGCGTGCAGCCAGTGCTTGAGGGAGTTTCGTGAGATACCGGTTTCGCGGTGGCGCTGCCCGATCAGTTTTCCCCGCGCGGCGGGATCGAAGATGGCGGGCTCGTCGGAGACCAAGGGCGCAATCGCGTCCATCCGCCGCTTGATGTCTTCCCGTTCATCCTCGGTGATCTCGGGGTCGAGCCACCGCGGGCGGATGCGCGCGCTGTCTTCAAGGACGATGTCGATACATGCTACCGTCGGCGTGATATCGGATAGAAGAGCCAACCGAGGGTACCGGTCCCTCTTGAGATGCATAAGCCCGATGAGATTCCGATGCTCGTCGATCCAGACGACAAGCTCGCGGTTCATCTCGCTGCCGGGCTGTCGATCATCCGAACGCGGGCCGAACATGTCCCCTCGCCTTAGCTTCATGCGGCCAGACTCCAGTGACTGCCGAGGGAGTGGGGACGGTCGAGGGGCTGGAAACGACTGAGAGGCGAGGAAAGGGTGGGCACGCCCAGCGACGGGTCGAAGCCAACCAGCCGTCGAGCGGCCAAATGCCGAAGCGTCGACAGAACCTCTCCGGCGGCGAAGCCACCACCTGCACTGACGGAGGCCGTGAACTCACCCAGTGTCGTTCCGTCTGCAACCGAAAGTGCCTCTAGGACCCGCCGACGGCGGCGATTCCAGCACCGGGGGTCGTGTCCACCGACCCCATCGACGTAAAACCAATCACGAATCCATCGAATTGCTTCGAAGCGCGGACCGTCGCGCAGGATGTTGTCCAACATCAAATTCCAGCTGACGCCCAGACGCTGCCAGTATCTCCGTTCAATCTCCTGCTTTTCCATCACCCGGGTGCTCAACAGATCCTTTCCTTCCTTTATGGAGAAGGCGCGAGACACGAGTGGTCCGTTGGTGGGTCGGCAGGTGATCAGGAGGTCCGTCGTCATAACGATCTGGACCTTGGAGGCGGGATCGGTTGGATGACGAACCCCCATAGAATTAGCGATAGCGCGGGTAATTCCCCGGTCGAGGGGAAACTGCTCCCTGATATCCACGACCTCCCCCTGCCTCTCGAAGTGAAGGACTGCATTCCGCTCTAGGTCCGACATGAGATGCAGCACACGGTCGTGAAGAATGCCCCGCATGCGGTGCTTACGTCCGCGTGACTTGACGTTCCGCACGGTAAGCCACGCTTGATAGCCAGCGCCGTCACCCTCACCCCGACCATCCCGCTGCCACGCACCGATACGGCGCTCCGTAAGCACATAGGGGCTGCTGAAAGATCGAACGGTCGTCATCAATTATTGGAGATAGTTCTGTCACCTGCCGATGGCAACATTTGCTTTCTAGTGAGAAAATTACCTTAACTCGGGGTTGGGCTTGGCCAGATGCGTCGCTTTTGAGCGGCGCTCGCATTGCGGCTGCAACGGCGACCCCGAGAGCGTGATCTCGCTCGACGACGTGCTTACCGACATCTCCATCTACTGGTTCGGCGAGCCCATGACCGGATCGCTCAGACTCTAAAAGGAGAACCGGTTGCGCCCCCTTGTCTTCGAGGCGGGCGAGCGGATCAGACCGCTGCTTGGCGTTTCGGTCTTCCCAAAGGAGATCGCCATGCCGCCGCGCTCTCAGGTCGAGCGTGTCTTCGACGTGCGGCGCTGGACCGAGATGCCGGCCGGCGGGCATTTCGCCGCGTTGGAAAAACCGGACCTGTTGGCGGCTGAACTGCGGGCCTTCTTTCGGCTACTCAGGTAGACGGCGGCTCGTCGCGATCGCGCGGACGTGGATGAGGCGGGTGCTGATCGACGTAGCCGATTTGATCGGGTAGGCTGAGTTCGCGCGACGCTCTGCTCGTGTACCCGCTATCAGCCGTCCGTCATCGACCCGCGGGGCGCGAGGCTGGTTCTTCGACAAATGTGGCGCGATCGCCGTTCACGCCTCGTCCGAAAAGCAGAACAGCAAACTTTTGCCTCCATCGTCACGCATTTGCGAACCAGGAAGCTATGACCAAGGATAACCTGATTGGGTTTTGGCCCTAGGAAGGCTGAGTGCAAGCGGACTGAGCGTAGTGGGCAAAAACCATTCGATCGACGTCAGGTGCTTTCAAGTTGCGGCCGTTGAAACTGCTGGCGGAAGGCCATTGGAAAGTTTTGCCTCGATCTGCTTTGGCTGCCGTTGCTCGTGCAAGCACGACCGCCTGCGCGCGCGGTTGCGTAATGCAACGCTGACCCGGTGGTACGATTCTGCTCCTGCCCCCAGTCTGACGTATCGGCGTTGTCTCGTTGCCTGTCATGGGTAATGGTCGCATCGGTTTCCAAGGAGTAGACTTGCATGAACATCACTGAACTGGCCAAGGGCGTCGCAGGCGTGACCGGCACAAGCGAAGCAGATGCCAAAACCGCGATCAACACGGTGTTCGATCAGATTGCCGGTGCCGTTGCCAAGGGCGAGGAGGTCGCGATCCCAGGCTTCGGCAAGTTTGCAGTTAAGGATCGACCGGAACGTGACGGCCGCAACCCGGCGACCGGTGAAGCGATCAGGATCGCAGCGTCGAAGAAGCTAGCCTTCACCGCCGCTAAGGGACTGAAGGACAAGCTGTAGGTTGACGTTGTGCCGGCGGTTCGACTGTCGGCACCAACTGGCGAAGCTCGCACATCTGCAATCGGTCGTACGGTTGGGGTCCCTGCCACAAGCAGGAAGCTGCCGTTAGGCTGCCGCCCACTTGCGGACATTCAGCGCCTGAAGGATGGGCGCGGTGATCACGCTGCTTGCCCTTGTTCTACTGGCAACCGCGGGACGCCATAGCTTTGGCATAGTGTCGTCCGGCTCTCGAACTACCGCTTTCCATCAAACCCAGACGTTCGCGATCGTAGCTTGGCGCTATGCCGCTGTCGCAAAAGTAGCGACATTCAAGACGTCCAAAACCTATAACATGCGCGATACGGGGAGCACGTCAACAGATCGAGAAAGCCACCCGTCCTTTAACGCTCACATCTGAACGCTCAGGTTAACGTTTTACTTATGGCAAGTCGCCGCCCGTTAAGCGCGATTACTGCCGTTCTTCATCCGCGAGTGGTAATTCTGGGTGAAGTTGAGGAGAAATGTAGGAACGCGGATGCCTCGGCGGCCTATCGACGTTGCTCGCTGGGATGACTGCCTTTTGTCAGTGTGGCCGAAAATGATCAGGCAAGAACCTAAAGATCAGTTGTCCTCAGACGTGGAAGCAGGTCTTCCGGCGTTCAGTTTCCCCGTCTGCCTCTCAAGATATACGTTCGCGATGCTCGTGGGTTTCCCTTAGCCGTTCGTTACAGCGGTAACGAGTTAGACCAATCATGTACTAGTTGAGAAATTCGGTATTAAATACAATGCGTGCTGGTTCATTTAAGATGAAACATTGCAAATCCCTGCAAAGGATCATCGGAGAAGAGGTCATGCCCAGTCATTTAAGAATCCACCTGAAGAATTCTCCTCCTTACAATGGACTCATCACCAATCCCAAGACGCAAGTTCAGGCAAATGCATATTTGAAAAACCTAGTAGAAGGAACTGAACGTACCAATTTAAGCCAGGCTTTGACACAGGCGTTCGACGGTGCTGGAAAATCGAACGGCACATTGATGCACAACGGCCACCAGACATTTCATGCGTCAGCGGGAAAACTTGGAGTTTCAAGCGTCACGCTATTTTATTATATGCAAGGCGATGTAATAAATCTTTTCGCGATGGGAAAGCATAGTGGAGCAAGCACATACGATCTCTGCTTCTTTCGTCCGTCGACCGGTACGTTTTCACAAAAATCGATCGCCTTGTTGTAGATTGCTCTTTCAACGTCGATGCTCATGCTTGATACCGGGATTATCGGCAAACGGCGTTTACGCCCGCATTGGGCCGCAGCCGGACTATCTTTCCGCCCGGGATCGACCGGAACGCGCCTTTGATGAACGTCTAGGCTCTACAAACCCGGACGTTCGCGATCGTCGCCTGGCGCCATGCCACTGTCGCAAAAGTGGCGACATTCGAGACGTCCGAGACGTCCGAGACTTGCATCATAGCCATTGCGACAAGCGTTCACTGCCACTCATTTGATCGCTGCGATGTTCGCGATGAGGTCCCCGGTGAGCTATGTCGCGGGCGAGGTCGACGGGCAGCTCCGTCGCGCTGGACAATTCGCTACGCTTCTGAGCGTCGCGGCCGGACATCCACATGGGAATAGCAGGGGCGTCTAAGTGGCTGCTTTTGAACGTCGTGGCGACCAATTGCTAATTCTCCAGAAGGCCCAATCGGAGCCGAGGCAAAGGCCGCCGGCTTTTTGATTTTGACGAGCGCACCGGTGTGGCCCCGAACTCGCCCAGGGTCGGAGCCAGTACATCACCCGTGTTACTCCGCAGAGCCGCCGGGCCCCCATTGCGATGAAAGCGGATCACGAGTGCCTCGGTTAGGTCTTTACCTCCAGCTGCTCGAAGCTCGTCGCGGCGGTGCGATCGCCCCAGGCGGCCATGTCCGCCGAGACCCAGTCGAGCTTTGCCTTGATGTTCCGATGAGCATCCGGACCAAGCGGCAGTCGAAGGGGGGCGGCCTCGTCGTCGACCGCAGCAACGATCACCTTTGCGGCTCGTACCGGGTCTCCGGGCTGACTTCCCGACATGCTTTCGCTCAAGGTTCTCATGCCGCCGGCGGTCTCGTCGTAGATTGGCAGGCGGGTCGCGGCGATCGTCATGGAGCGCCCAAGGAAATCCGTGCGGAACGCTCCTGGTTCGACGATCACCACGCGGACGCCTAGGGGGCGCACTTCGAGTGCAAGCGCTTCCGATATCGCCTCGACCGCGAACTTGGTGGAACTGTAGAGGCCGAAGCCCGCGCGGGTCGCGATGCCGGAACCCGACGACATGTTGACGAAGGTCCCGTGGCTTCGACGCAGTGCAGGTAACGCCAAGCGTGTTGCCTCGATCAGACCGAAGACGTTCGTTTCGAACATCTGCCGATATTCCTCTGGCGACACCTCCTCGACCGCGCCGATGACCCCATAGCCGGCGTTATTGACGAAGACGTCGAGTTGCCCGAACGCCTGCTCGGCAGTGGCGATAGCGGCTGCCACGCTGCCAGGTACGGTTACGTCAAGATGTAGGCTGAGCGTGGTCGACGGATATCGGGCGGCAATCCGTGTGAGCTTCTCAGTATCTCGAGCAGTCAGCGCTACCCTGTCGCCTCGCGCAAGCGCTTCCTCGGCGATAGCGGCACCGAGGCCTGACGAGCAGCCGGTTATGAGCCATGACTTGGGCATTGGATGCTCCTCGCCGGTCAGAACGGGAAGGAACGGGGTTCGTGCTGGACCGAAATCCAGTGCTGCGTCGTGAAATCCTCGATCACGCCGTCCGCGCCGAAGCGGCCAAGACCGGAGTTCTTCTCGCCTCCAAAAGGCATGTTCGCGAGATCAACGGCGGGCAAGTCATTAATGTGCGTCATGCCGGCCTCCATACGATGGGCGAACCGCTCGCCGCGAGCCAGATCTCGCGTTAGTACTGCGCTGGAGAGGCCGAACTCGGTATCGTTGGCAATACGGAGGGCCTCCGCTTCGTCATGTGCGCGCAATACTGGCGCGATCGGGCCAAAGATTTCATCTTTGCCGAGGCGTACCCGTTCGGTCACATCTGTGAAAACGTGGGCCGGCAACACGAGGCCTTCTGCTGGTCCACCCAAGCGCATCACCGCGTCATCCGCATGTGCCTCCTCGATCATGCGCTGTAGGCCCGCAAGCTGCCGATGGTTGATGATTGGTCCAATGGAGGTCGCTGGATCGTCGGGATTGCCGTGTCTGAGACCGCGGACATGTTCGACGAACGCCTCGACGAAGCGATCGTAGAGGCCTTCCTCAACAATAATCCGGTTGGCACTTACGCAGAGCTCGCCTTGATGAAGGAAACGGCCGAAAGCCGCGATGCGGACCGCCTGATCCAAATCGGCGTCATCAAGCACAACGAGAGGGTTATTCCCTCCAAGTTCCAGTTGCGCCTTCTTCAGCGCGAGCCCTGTGGCGGCAAGTCCCGCGATGCGTCTGCCAACGGGTGTCGAGCCCGTGAACGAGATTACCCGGGACGCTGGGTGCAGTACGACTAGATCGCCGATTACCTTGTTGTCCCCGATGATAACGTTCAGCACGCCACGCGGCAAACCTGCTTCTTCGAGGATCCGAGCCAGAAGTAGCCCGCCGGAGACGGCCGTGTCGGATGCCGGTTTCAGTACAACCGCGTTGCCAAGCGCGATTGCGGGCGCAACGGCGCGACTTGATAGGTGCAGAGGCCAGTTCCAAGGACTGATCACGGTCACGACACCTACCGGCTTGCGGTAGATGCGATGCTCTTTGCCGGGGATGTCGCCGGGGATGATCCGGCCATGGGCGTGGCTTGGCAGCGTCGAGGCTTCAATGAGGATCGCACGGACAGCCGACCATTCCAGTTCGGCCTTCGTGCGGACGCTGCCCGACTCCCGAATCAGCCAATCGACGACCTCCGACTTCCGGGCAACTAGGATGTCCGCGGCACGCCGAAGGACCTCGGCGCGTGTACTCGGGGTCGTTTCCGACCATCCACGCTGCGCATCTGCGGCTGCGGCAAACGCTGCATCGACGTCACCGGCATCTGCCTGCCCGATCTCGACCAGTGTCTGCCCCGTGTAAGGATCGATGTCAGCGTAAGTGGTCCCAGCGTTTCCTCCACGCCATTCCCCGGCGATGAGGAGTTCGCCGAACTGGTAGCGAGCGGGTTCGGTTGCCGGCATGATCGTCATTTCGGGTCTCCTAGTTGAGCGTGAGTCGAGGGAATGGGGGGGTCGCGGCGCACCGCGATGGCCAAACCTGCGGAAAGTATGAGAAGGCCGGCGATCTGCGTAGCGTCCGGGATCTCGCCTGTAAGCGGGATGCCGAGCATTATTGCTACCGCTGGCGCCAGAGCGGGGAAAAGGGCGGCGCGGCCAGCACCAAGGATTTGCACGGCTCTGCCAAAAGCAAATAGTGCGACGACGCCGGAGAGAATACCCTGCACGAGGATCTGTTCGGCAATAAGCACGGCGTCGGCCCGCAGAAGCGCGGTGGTGCCATGCAGCCACAAGTAGAGCGGCGAATAGATGATTGCCGATAAGACCGATACGGCCGCCGTTGCCGCGAGCGGCGGCACCGCCCACTGACGCTGCAGGACGGTGAACAAGGCCCACATCATACCAGCGAGGGCAAAGAGTAGATCTCCGATCCAAGCGTCCGAGCCACCCGCGACGAGGGAAGGTCCGGCGATCACTGCTAGTCCGGCAACGAGAATGCCAAGACCAAGTATACGTGTCGCACTCAGGCGTTCTCCAACGAGAAGCCATGCCAGGACAGCACTCATCAGCGTGACGGTTCCGAGTTGAATCACCGCGCCATGCGCAAGTGGAGCAAAGCGGAAACCGCTGGCGCCGACGAGCACGAACAACGGACCCGCAAGAAGGGAGAGCACGACACCTTGGCGCCACCCAATACCTGCAAGCGTCAACGGAGAGTGGCGCAGCAGCCATGGGAGCAGGAGAGGGCCCGCAACCCCATAGCGGATGAACGCGAGGTCTGCTGCCCCGAGTCCTGCTGCGATGCCGTGACGGGAGACTGCAAGGTATCCACCCCAGATGACCGCCGCCAACAGACCGTAGGCCCAACCGGCGCGGAGCTGTGACGCCTGCGCATTCTGCGCCGAAGGGCTCGTTACGGCCCCTCCAAGCGCATTGCCGGACGAAGCCACGTGCGGTGACGGGATGGTATAGGATTCGTGTGCCACGGCGTTCCCCTGGTACCGTATTGTCAGGACGCCGCCGGATAGGTGGCTTCCCACTCGGCATCGGGGGATGTCGCCAGCCCCCAGAAGATGTCTGCGACGTCAGCTGCTTCTTGGGACCCCGGTGCGACCAGCGTTCCAATCGTTGCCGTCGCGATCCGGATGCCTCGCGTCGCGAGGTCCGGCGCAAGACCCTGGACGAGGTTCCTGAGGGCGGCCTTCCCTGCGCCCAGGCTCGCATACGAAGCGTGCGGCGCAACAGCCAAGCCCCCGCCCGTCACTAGGATGATGCCGCCACGGTCGCTGAACAACTCGTGCGCCGCTCGGATCGTATGCATGCCGGCTGCGACGTTCACGGCGAGATCGCTCTCGATTTCGCTGTCGGACATGCCGAACAGGTCCTGCGCTCGCACCAAGGCCGCGTTGAACAGCACGGCAGTCAGCCCGCCAGCTAGGTCATCCGCCTTTGCGATCGCCATGTGCAGCTGACGGGCATCGGTTGCGTCAACGCTAACTGCGTGAGCTTCGTACCCCCGGGATTGCAGGTCCGCTGCTGCACTCTCGAGCTTCGTCCGGCTGCGGGCACCAAGGACGATCGTCCAGCCCTCTCGCGCGAAGCGCTCAGCAGTGGCGGCGCCGATACCCGGACCCGTGCCGACGATAAAGATTGAGTTGGCCATAGTTCGATCCTTGAACCGCGGCGGCGTCTCTCGCCGACGTCCCGGAGGTGGCGCTCCTGAGACGTCGCGACGATGCGCTGCTGCGTTGGTGATTCATTGAGCCGTGCCCAACAGTGGTCAGTCGATCGGCTGGGTGAGCTCGAAGAGATTCCCCCAAGGATCGGCGAAGAACGCCAACCTACGGCTAATGTCCGGCAGGTCGAACGGCTCGGTCACGATCTCGACCCCGCGGCGGCGCAACTCGGCGACCGTCTCGTCCGCCGAGTCTACCCGGATGCAGATGTGATGCCAGCCTCCCAAACCGAGGCTGTCGCCCAGGTCGGAGTAGGAAGGACGATCGGAAGCGCCGGGGCCGGCCAGCAGTTCAATCCTAAACGAGTCGTCGACGGACGGCGCGACATAAGCAAGCTTCATGTCGCCATATGGCCACGTATGCATCACACGAAAGTCCAGCTTCTCGGTGTACCACGCTATGGCAGCGTTGAAGTCGGGAACCCGGAGGCCGGCGTGATCGCCCTTCATCGATGTGAACGGACTGGATGTCTTTGCAGCCGGGAATATGGAAGGCATGGGCATCACGGATATCCTGTCGTTTGCAAATTGGGCTGGAATCTTCCTGCCCTTGATTCGGAAGACACGCCGTTCGGATGTTTCGACCATTGTTGCGCCATTGCGGCGAGGACGCTGGAGCGCCATCGCGTGGTGCATCATCAAGACGGCAAGCGCTCCGTCAGAGCGCGGCATCGCGGAGGTCATCCGGTCTCCGGGTTTGTGGAACCGAGGCGCCAAACCCATATGCCGACTGCGACGCGTCGACCCACAGCGCCGCTTCGTCCCGTTTCTCCATTGTATCCCGCACATTTCGTGCAAGCGCGGGATGCTGCTTAAAAAGTCACGAAGGTCTGCGTTCATGGTCGCCGTTCCGAAAGTTCTCCAACAGGCCAGCGTCGCCTTTCCATATGTCGACGTGAGGCTACTGGATGATCGTCCCGATCGAGCGCTGAGCGCGCGCCGGTTGGGTGACTTCGGGATCGCTCTCCTCCGTACGCCTGCGAGCGTTGCAGAGGTTTCGGCACATCGGTCCGCGAATGCTGGAGGAGGTGACCAGCTGAAGCTCATTTGGCAACTTCGTGGCCGTACGCGGTACGAAGATGTCAATCGTGTAATCGACCTGTCGCCCGGCGATCTCGTTGTGACCGCCGGTGCCCGCGATCATCGGCTCGACATGGCGGAGGGACATGAAGCGCTTGTGCTTGCGTTCAACCCACTTGCCGAACCAGAATGGCCAATGCTGATCGGTGAGGCTTTGGAGACCAGGACGGGAGCCAATGCGGGCCTTGAGACTGCCGCCGCCGGTCTCCAGGCGCTTCTCGGTGCAGGGGGGAACGACGGTTCCGGCGAGCTCGCGGCGCGTGCTATGGTCGACCTTGCCCTTCGCAGCGTCCGCCAGTCCCATGATACGCAAGACGCTTCCGAGCCGCCGTTCCTTGGTCGCGCAAGCCTAAGCGTTCTGCGCAACGTCGGTGATCGGGGCTTTGGGCCTGACCGGCTGGCACGCGAGCTCGGCATGTCACGCCGCACGCTTTACTCGCGACTACTCCAGTTCGGGATAACGCCAGCCGGACTCATCAAGCGGGTGAGGCTGGATCGCGTGCGGAGCGACATCCTCCGGGAGCCGGGCCGCAGTCTGCTCGACATCGCGTTGGCAAACGGCTTTGCAGGCAGCCCGGCCTAAGCAGGGCGTTTCGGTCCGCTTACGGGCAAGCACCGAGCGAGCTACGACAAACTTTGTAATCCGGCAGAATTGCCTGGTCACCGCGGCGGGCAAGCGGGTCACGCCAGAAGCGGCACGGTTGACGACGTCGTCGCGACGTTGCTTCCCCGTCCTCTCCAAGGCAACGGGCCGATGTCGATCGCCAGCCTTTTGGGATCCCGTCGGCCGCACTCCCTCTACGTGGCCGGTGCCTGCCGCCGAGGACGGGGATGCCGCGGTCATGGAGCAAGTTGGCCGCTTTGCGGTTCCGTGGGTCCTCAAGCCGCAATGCGGGCAGTCGTGCACGCCGTAGACCGCCGTTTCAGCCATTGCCTCGTATTGCGAACACTCCAGGGACGGGTTTTGGAGATCGAGGGGGGATAACCCGGCCATCGGCGTTTCAAGCTGCGTGGCGGGTCCTCTTGAAGACCGCGCCCAAGGCCGCATTCCCTTTCGACGCGGTGTGAGGTCCCCCGATGGCGGAACACGACACCCGGCCGTGTGTGCCGCATCCACTCTTCAACAGGGCTACGGCCGGTTGGGTTGGCGAGCTGGCTTACCAGGCAGATACGCCGGACCACCACAACCTACCGGGTTACATATTTCCACGGAGGCAAACACCTTCCGGAGAAATGCACGCGACGCCAGGCTTCTGCACTCCTGAGCAAGCGGCTACTTCGGCATGCGGGCAGTCGCGACAACTTCAAACCTGCGGGAGTGCGGCTTGCTTGACGATAATGGCGCGGGAGGAACTCTCATCCGCTTCGGGGTCATGCGGGCGAAGGACACTGCTTGGGTTGCACAGGGCAAACTCCAGCGAAGTGGCTTGGCTGAGCGCGATGTGCCGGGGAAGCGTAGCCCAAATCGTATCGCCGCCGACGGCTGCCTCGGCGAAGGTGCCTTCCGTTGAGAAGAGACTACGTCGAGCTTCGCGCAAATCGGCACCATGCGTCAGCTGCGATCCGCTTTCAGAACGGACCTGAAGCCGCGGCGAATTCTAGGCCAGTAGGAGAAATCAAGGTGCAGTCAAACACTTCCCGCCACACGATATGGGCCGGCCATGCTGTGACGATCTTGGTGGTTCTGATCATGATCGCCGATGCCGCGATCAACCTCTTCGCGCCGCAGACACTAGTCGTTGAACAGGCAAAAGTTGGATTTGCCCCTGAGTCATCTGCCATCCTCGGCGTCATCATGTTGGTTTGTGCCGCTGTCTACGCGGTTCCACGCACCTCGGTCGTTGGAGCAATCCTTATAACAGGCTTCTTCGGTGGCGCCATCTGTGCGCACTTCAGGGTCGGTGAGCTTGCTGCACCTGCCCAGCTTATTGCGGTAGCCGTAGCCGTCTTGGCATGGCTCGGCCTATGGCTCAGAAACGACGTCGTCCGGGAGGTTCTTGGAAAAGGAACCTCAGCGAACGGACGGCTTGACGTATCCTAAGGTCGTCCGGGGGTCTGGTCTGGCATGCGCGCGTTGCCCAACCTTGCCTCGTCACGCGTCCATGGCGGCTGAGCTTCACATAACACCTCCGGTGGATTTGTCTGGTTACGGTCGGCGACGTGATGGCTGCCGCTAAAACACAGCGCTGTCGGTTGCTGGCCGCACGATCTATGGCAAAGCTCTCCCATCAATCAATCATCTCGGCGTGAGTCAATGACGACAGGGTCCGGAGCTGACGGATACGGAAGAGGATCTATGGATATGTCGTCGACGCGCTCGCTGTCGCGCGGAAGAGCGACCAGTCGCAATAAGTTCCGCCGACCGTGAGGCTGTCACAAGCTCGAAAGGAATGATACCAACGCTTCGTTAACGACAGCGGGCTTCTCAAGGTGAGGCCAGTGACCAGCGTCCGACACAGTGAGGATTGAACGAAGACTTGGGACGAACGAGCGTAGAGCCTCGGCGTCCTGCGGCCACAAATCGTTGAGCCCATCCACGGCGCCTGTTATGAAAAACGAGGGTTGGCCAATCACTCTTCCGGCAAAGGCGCGGCTGGCGATCGCAAAGTAGGTGTCGAGCGCTCGATAATAGTTCAGGCCGCCGTGAAACCCGGTGCGTGCGAACACATCGATTAGATCCTTCATATATTCAGGATCGATCCAGTCGATGTGCTGCGGCGCCGGCCGAAGCAGGCCTCGTCCCGGATCGAACGGGTGCCATCGCGTCTCATCAGGTGCCTGCGCCGACGACCAGTAATGCAGGCCGGGCAGAGTGACGGCGGCATTCTGCCATTGGAGGTCGGCCTCCCGCTTTATCAGATCGAACATGTAGAAATTACTCATGCCCGCACTGCGAAGGTCGGCGAGGAATCCGGCACCTCCGAGCGGTCGATAGGGAACGCTGATAGCAGCCACTGCCGAAAATCGATCCGGACGCAACATAGCTGCGTTCCACGCCACGCTGGCACCGAAATCATGACCAATTACAGGTGCCGTCTCTACCCCAAGGTGATCGAGCACTGCTATTAGGTCGCCTACGGTATCAAATGGCGTATAGGCTTCCGCCGCCTCCGGGGCGCCGCTAAGGCCATAACCACGCATGTCAATCGCGACCGCGCGCCAACCCGCCGCCGCTACTGCGACCATCTGTGCGCGCCACATGGACCAGAGTGACGGAAAGCCATGGCAAAACAGGATGACCGGTCCGTCACCATGTTCAACGGCATGAATCTTGATTCCGCCGGCCGGAATATCGAAGTGACGCATCTGTGTTCCTTTCGGTCGCAAGCGGCCAGGACGATGTCGTCCTGGTGCAAGTTTCTAGCGCCCGTCAGAGTCGGCTGGCACACTAAACGAAGCCGTCGCCTGTATCTTCTCAGGCAACAGGTCGACGAGGTGACGGGCTTTATACAAACCGAGGAGAGCGGACCGATCCTGTAGCGCGGTTCGCAACCGATCCATGGACTGGGACAGAACGGTATCAAGGTCGACCGGCGGCTCGCCCGTCGTGGTCGCATAGGCGAAATCAGGGATGGCCGATGCAGACCATGCCCGGTCGATGACCGGCCGGCAGGCCGCGATATAGCGGTCTGTCACTCGTTGCCCGTGAGAGGTCTCGGTGCTTGCCAGCATCTCGCTCAAAATCAAAGCTTCATGCGCGGCCACGGACATGCCTTGGCCGACAACTGGATTGAACCGGCAATAGGAGTCGCCGATCGGGAACAATCCGTTTGGCACCTCCCCATTGGCGCCGAAATGACGACGTACGTTCGCCGGGAACCGGAACCGAGCGAGCTCCTCGAATTTGGTCGCTCGGGATAGAGCGTCGGCGATCGTCGTGGAGCCGAGCGTGTGCGTATAGGGCGAAAACTCTTCAATCGTCGCGGGCGGCTGGTCCGCGCCACGCCCGACCAAAGCGATATGCCATTGGTCTTGAGACAGGCGGAACATGTAACCTGCCCGTCCGCTGTCTTTTACGGAATTAAGCGCGAGGCAAGTGAAGTCTGGCGCGTGAGCAATCGGAATGGTCGCGACAACGCTCGTATAGCCGATATCGACCGTGACGACTTCTTCGCGCGGGGCTGATCGACCGATCTGATCCAGGCAGGAGAGGATCAGCGTTCCTCTTCCAGATGCATCGACGACAAAATCAGCGGGCTCGAATCGGGCTGATCCCTCCTCATCGATAGATTCGACGCCAGCCACTGCGTCTCTTGCGGCATTCGTCCGGACTCGCACCGCCTTCGATTTCGACCTGCGAATGAAGTTTGGGTGTTCGGCCAATCGGGCCGAAACGACAGCTTCCAGCGCCGGACGGCGCACGGCGATGCTCCTCATTCCAAAGTCAATCCGGGGAAGGGTGGCGATGCCTGGTATCTCGATCTGCATGTCGCGCGATGATGAATAGTCCAATCCGCCGGCGGCGATCAAATCCGTGTCGATCTTTGGAAACAGATGCCGGAGCGCCAGCAAACCGCCTGCAAGCAGCAAATGGGGATGGCGCCCTTGCGGCACGCCGCGGCGTGCTTCGCCCCGAGTTTCATTCTCATCCCGCTCAAGGAGAGTTACGTCTATGCCATTCCTCAGAAAGGCGGCGGCGGCCAATAGGCCGGCCATGCCACCTCCGACGACGACTGCTTGCTTTCTGCTTTGATCCAACATGAGGTTGCTCCAACTTAGAGATGCAAGAATTCCGCGGTCTCTAGTGATGGCGAGCCCATGTTGCAGAGGCTTTGCCCGGCGGGGATTTTGGACTACGACAGTAGCCTATAATGTTTCGTCCTTTTCATGATGCATCAGCAAGTGCTTTTGTCAGCTGAGTTCTCAGGTCGCGTGATGGCGCCACGCCGTAGAGCCGGCTGTACTCTCGGCTGAACTGCGAAGGGCTTTGATACCCGACTGCGAATCCTGCCGAGCCGACGTCGAGCCGCTCCAGGAGCATGAGGCGCCGTGCGGCCTGGAGACGCAGTTGTTTCTGAAATTGTACCGGCGTCATGGCCGTGGCGCGCTTGAAATGGTGATGCAGCGACGACGTGCTCATGCTGGCCACTTCGGCAAGCTCCTCGACTCGGAACGGTCGAATATAATTGTCCTGCAGCCAGCTGATAGCTCGGGCGACACGGTTGCCGGCGGTATCCGCGGTAGCGATCTCTACTAGGCGAGATCCGGTGGGTCCCTGCAACAGCCAGTACAGTATCTCCTGCTCGACGAGCGGAGACAACGCCTCGATGTCGTTAGGCCGATCGAGCAGCCGCAGAAGTCTGGCAGTCGCTTCCAGCAGATCCTTTCCGGCGGTGTTCACAGCGACCCCGAGTGGGTTGCCCGTCGCCCTCGGGGCCGCGCTGTGGGGCAGTCGATGCATCAGTCCCTGTAGGATGTGCGGCCTAATCGCGATGCCGAGCCCGAGATGTGGCTTGGATGGCTCGGCCATCGTAACCCGAGACGCAACCGGCAGGTCGAGCGAGACGACCAGGAACTGGCCTACGCCGTAGCGATGGGTCTCATCGCCCAGCGTAACGCTTTTCTCACCCTGCAGGACCATGGCAAAGCACGGCCACTGGGTCTGAAAAACCGGATTGGTCGGTGTCGAACTCCGACCGAAGTAGAGGCACCCGATCAGGGAGGGCGACGCTCCTTCATTGGTGGCGAACCTCGCGACGATGCCTGCCATCTCGCGAATGAGGGCGCTGCTGTTGACCATTGGTATCCCTTCGTGCCGCACCCCCCGGCACAAGTCTGGCATGCCCGATCGTCTCCATGGATACCACAAGCCGGTACGGCAATCGGAGGATTGTGCATGCATCATGGAGGATGCGGATAACTGCGCCGGACGAGTTGAGGCATACCCGGGAGACAACGCAACATATGAGCGCTTCCCATGTCGAACACGTCCAAGATCATCCTCATCTCAGGCGCGAGCAGCGGCATCGGCGAGGCCACGGCGAGACATCTCGCGAAGCAGGGCCACACCGTCGTCGTTGGAGCACGGCGGGTTGAGAGGATCGAGATCGTAGCGCGGGAGATTATGGCCGAGGGCGGTTCTGCCCTGGCGATCAGGCTTGATGTGACGGATCGGTGGAACTTTGCGACCTTCGCGCAAGAGGCACACCGGCAGTTCGGCCGGATCGACGTGCTCGTGAACAATGCCGGTGTGATGCCACTTTCAGCCTTCGCCGACCTGCAGATCGACGAATGGAACTTGATGATCGACGTCAACCTCCGTGGCGTTCTGAACGGCGTGGCGGCCGTGCTGCCGATTATGACTGCGCAGCAACGCGGCCATGTGGTAAACATCGGGTCAGTGGCGGGATACAACGTAAACCCGACCGCTGGCGTATACTGCGCCACGAAATTTGCTGTCCGGGCGCTGTCTGAAGGGCTGCGGATGGAAAGCAAGGACTTACGTGTCACTTTGGTGAGCCCAGGCCTGACCCGGACCGAACTGTCTGATGCAATCCGCTCGCCGGAGACACGGGGGATGCTTCAAGGCCTGACCGATAGCATCGGAATACCCGCCGGTGCCATCGCTGAAGCCATTGGTTTTGCCATCTCGCAGCCGGCGGATGTCGATGTAAACGAATTGATCGTGCGTCCGACGGTGCAGGGATGACGCTTCTTCGGCAAGAGCGTCGCACGGCGGCAGGCCGGTTTGTAACTCACGGCAGCGGCCCGGACGCGACAGTTGGTTCCGCTGACGCCGACATAACCGGTTAGGTTGATATGGAAGACGAGAGTGCGCGCCGGCCGTCGCGGGCGAGCCGACGATGCCCGATGCCCCCCAAGCCAGCGAGTAGGAGGTGCAGCCCTCCATACTGGCGCATTGGATCACCTGAACCGGGGGCATCACGATCGGCGCCGCACGGTGGCGCCGCTGACATACCACTTGGCAACAATCTCTGGTCAAACGAGCTTCAGGCGAGACCGTCGCGGTTTGTCCGCCACTACGGTGGTAACTGGCTGGTCGTGGTATGGAAGCCTGACTGTAACGCGATCAATGGAAGGAAGCCGTTCAAAAGCGGGCTTGGTTTTAGTTTCGCTGCAACGTGGTGGAATTTGACGAATTGGCGGTTGCCGCAATTTGGGAACAATGAGCGCAAGAATGCGGCGGTCTGTAGTCCTTATATGGGGTTTCATCGCGAGCAGCGGCGGTGCAACGTCCGGTCCCGTGGACTTTCGCACGGCCAAATTGTCAGTCGCGGTGAACCCCGAAAGGCACGAGCTTCATGTTAGAGCCAACACGGGCGGTGGTGCTAGCCAATGCCGCCTTTCCACATCTCGAGATTGACGTTCAGGACGATCGTCCGGATCGGATGATCACCGCGCGGCGGGTGGGCAGATATCCAATCGCGCGGTTCCAAGCGCCTGCCACGGTTGTTGAAACAGTCGGTCAAAGGTCCGTCGCAGCGGGGTTGGGCAAGTATCTCAAGCTCCTCTGGCAGCTTGACGGCACGACGCGATACGAGGATGCGAGCGGTGCCCTGGACATCAAGCCCGGTAATCTGATCCTGACGCCGATGAACGGTGATTACCGGATGGATATGCGCGAGGGGCACGACGCACTTCTCATTGCCTTTGACCCTGCGGACGAGCCGCGATGGTCTGCGTTGGCCAGCGACGTGATTGGAACCCGGATCAAGGGTGGCGACGGGACCAATGCCGCGGCGGGAGGCATAAATGCCCTGCTGACCCGGGGGCAGGGGGATCACACCGCTGAGCTCGCCGCGCGTGTCATGATTGATCTGGCCTTGGCTAGCACGCGCGAGACGGCGACACAGGAGCCTCCCTTGCTTGCGCGTGCGGCCCTGTCCATCGTTCGAAACATTGCCGACGCGAGCTACGGGCCGACTGACCTGGCGAGCGACGTCGGAATGTCGCGTCGCTCGCTGTACGCCCGTCTAGGCGCGCTCGGAACAACGCCGGGTGCGCTGATACGCCGTATCAGGCTCGACCGTGCACGTCAGGACATCGCCAGGAACGATGGCCGTCCGCTGCTGGATATTGCGCTTGCGAACGGCTTTCCGGACGGCACCAGCTTCAGTCACGCGATCCGGCGTGCGTTTGGACGATCGCCGAGCGCGCTGCGCGAGGAGATTGCTGCCGTTGGCACCCTGCCGCCATTGGGTCGCGAGGCCAGGCTTCAAATCAAGTAGAATATGCACGCGGCCGCAAGACTTCGCACAGTCCAACACGGAGACATCGAAGAAGCAGGTTATGCTTCAGCAATCCCGTGACACTGCACGGCTAACGGATGAAGGTCATCGATGATCGACTACAGCGTCAAGGCGCGTTTGGACGCCATCATAGCGGTACAGCGGTCGGCTTATCTGGCTGACGGTCCTCCAACGGCCGCCACGCGTGCCAATCGGCTGGAACGTGCTGCCGTCATGCTGATTCAGGCCGGTGAGGAAATCGCTGCAACCGTATCACAGGATTTCGGGTATCGCAGTTCGGACGAGACGCGGCTCGAGATCTTCGGTGCCGTCGTCGCGTTGCGCGCTGCCGCAGCCAAGGTGGAGGTGTGGATGGAGCCGGCCATTCATCCGGCGCTCGCGCTCGGCGCAGAAGCCCGCGTCGAGCATGTCCCGCTCGGCGTCGTGGGGGTCATGGGTGCGTGGAACTATCCGATCGTCACGATCTTCGCACCGCTCGCGGGCATACTCGCTGCGGGCAATAGAGCCGTCATCAAACCCTCCGAGAATGCGCCAGGCATGGCTGCGCTCGTTGATCGCCTGATCAGTGAGACGTTTGCGCAAAGCGAAGTGGCGACGGTGCAGGGGGGAGCCGAGGAGGCGAGACACTTCGCCTCAGCACCCTTCGACCACCTCATCTTTACCGGCTCGACAGCGGTCGGACAGCAGGTGATGCGAGCGGCGGCCGACAATCTCACGCCAGTGACGCTTGAGCTGGGTGGCAAGTCTCCAGTCGTCATCGACAGCGACTACCCCATCGCGGATGCTGCCGAGAAGGTGATCGCGGTGAAGGCCCGCAACGCTGGACAGATCTGTCTTGCACCTGATTACGCGCTTGTTCCGGCTGGGCGGGAGCGCGCCTTTGCCGAGCATTGCGTCGCAGCGGCCAGGAGGATGTTTCCTCAAGGTGCCGCGTCCAAGGACTATTCCTCGATAATCAGTAACCGGCACCTCACGCGGCTGAAGGAGATGCTGGCGGATGCGACAGCCAAGGGCGGCGAGCTTATCGAAGTTTTCCCGGCGGGAGAGGAATCTCCGGGGCGGTATCTGAACCCTGTCATCGTCCTCAATGCGCGGCCGGATATGCAGGTGATGAGCGAGGAGATCTTCGGTCCTATCCTTCCCGTTGTTGGCTATCGATCTCTCGACGACGTCCTTGCCGACTTGCGATCTAAACCGCATCCGCTAGCCCTCTATTACTTCGGCCTTGATGAAGCACGCACCCGCAAAGTGCTCGGCGGCACTGCATCGGGCGGGGTCACCATCAACGACGTGATGACCCATGCCATGGCTGAGGATCTCCCGTTTGGTGGCGTCGGCTCTTCCGGAATGGGTTTCTATCGTGGAGAAGCGGGTTTCCTGACCTTCAGCCACGCGCGAGCGATTTATCGGCAAAGCCCAGCGAGGGAGGCTGCAGCGCTTTTTTACCCGCCTTATGGCGAACCGCTGCGCAGCTTTCTCTCGGGCGCCCTTGCACGTTGATGGTTCGAAGAGGTTAGCTTTGACCAGCCTCTTACCGGCCTAAAGGCGATGGGTAGGCATATTCATCGCGTTCTACCCAGCCCCGGCGGGCCTCGCTAGACACAGTTCGCCAACGTGTTCGCAAAAATGGAGGCGGGCAAGGCAGGAGCAGGCGGCGGACTATTACTTCTGTTGCTCATGCCGTTGTTGCGCGGCCACGGGCCGATCAGCCGTACAGCTATCCATTCCGACCGCCATGCGCATGCCCAGCGCCGCCTAAGCAAGCGGTTCCTCCAAGCCGTGGAGAATCGGGGGCAATTTTAGATTGGTCCGGCATTGGGGGTATGCCCTAGCATTAGCAGCACCGCCCGGTCGTCGCGACTTGGCCTTGGATCGCGGTAGCACGCGCCGACGAGTGGGCGGCCGAGCATTCCTTCCGCGAGCTGAAACAGGCTCGTAAGCGCGATCTCGGCGTGTGATGACGCCCCCAGTTCGCCAACCAGTTTTACTAAAGGCCATACTGCTGAATCGTGTGTCGCGCGGCATGCGGTCCAGCGTCGAAGTGATCGTATGACGACATGCGCACTCCAGCCTATTGGCATTGAGGGAACGGGGTCCATCATTATGCCGAAGTCACTTTGCGACGAACGTCGTGGTGGTCGTTCGATGCAGGACCTGCACTGAACCCGCAGCGGTCGCATGCGGTCCGGTTTCCTTTGTGGATCCGGAGAGCAGGTATCGGCCTTTCCCGCGCACAGGAAAAGAGAAGCCGCCAGACTCATCGGTGGTGAACGTCCTGCTCCATTTGTCGGGTGTGACAACCGTGACGGAATGGCCGGCAACAGGCTTGCCGTCGCGCACTAGAATGAAGCGGTCGCCGTTCGCGGTGGCAGGAACAATCTCTAACGGCATCTGCGCGCGCGTGTCGCTACGACCGGCGCGCGCATAATAGATCACGCCCTCCTTTTTCCCTTCAGGGCCCCAGGGCGCGAACACGTTGTCATCCCAGGCACGCACGTCGCCGGCCGGGGCATCGACCTCGATGAAACCGGCCATCCGCCGCTGCGAGGGCTGCGATCCGGACAGCAGCTTAGGCGCTTTCAATTTGGGAAACTCCGGATCACCGCCCTCGGGCGGCGGTTCCGCGGGCTCGCCGAGATATATTCTTGCCGGGCCGCTGCCATCACGTTCGATCCAGACCTCATGCGCCTGCGTCATTGTGGGAAGCGCCAGCAGGGTGGCGAGCATCAGCTTCTTCATGGTTGTCTCTCCTGATGGACGTGTTGCGATGGGTGCTGAACGCGGCGCGCTCGTGGCACGAGGAGATTGATGACCAGAAACGCGACGGCGGCACCCAGCATTACCAGACCGACCCAGGCGACCGGCCCGAACACGAGACCTCGCGCGGCGATCGACAGGAGCAGGCAGACAGCGATCAGGCACCACGCGCCGCGCCGCATCAATCGCTTGCGGGTGCCGGACGGCCGGGCGCGAAGCCAGCGCCCATGGTGCGCGTCCGTGGCCAGCCCGAGCAGTCCAAACGCGACGACCGCGGCTATAAACGCGAGGAGGATCATTCCGCGGGCGCCAGTTTACCCAGCCGAGCAGCGGCGACCCGCCGATCGTCGCGTGATCGGCGTCGCTCAGGGCGATATCGGGCGACGCGCTGTGCCGTTGCGATGGAGGCGGCTCCAAGCACCAGCAGGGTGAGGTCGACGCCGATCGGAAGCCAATCATTTGCTGACAGCGAGGCGAAGACGCCGCGGTCGGTCCAGAACATGTTGTAGATCGGCAGCAGGATGAGCAGGCCACCCGTGATGCCGAGCAGCACGATCCAACTCGACGCCGGCTTCCGCGCCAGCACCAGTAGTAGTGCTGCTGCCCAAGCGATGAACAGCGTGTGCACTTCCCATTCCGCGCGCGCGGCCATACCCGTCGGCAGCAGGCGGTTCGCCCATAACATGGACGCAATGCCGAGCGGAAAGCCGGCGAGGACGGCAACGTTCAACTTCTCGATCAGGCGGAAACCAAAGTGCGGCCGGTCGGGGTCGGGCAGCTTTTCGCGCCTTTTGACCGTCCATAGGACAAGACCGCTTGCCACCATCAACGTTCCAGCGACGCCGCACAGGAAGTAGATCCAGCGTAGCGCCGTGTCGGCGAAGCGGCCGGCATGGAGCCCGATCATGACGCCTGCCGTCGCTGACGCGCCACCTGGTGCGGGCGACTGCCAAATGGCGGCCCCAGTAACCCCGTCATAAGTCACCTTAGGCGTTCGTGTATTGAGGAGCGTCGAGGGTGCGCGATTGACGCTGACCCGGGCGGCAGCGTCGCCTGGGTTGGCGATCTCGACAAAACCTGAGGATCCGCCCAGCCGGCGTTCCGCGTCGCGCACCACCGTCGTCAGATCGACCAAAGGCGCAGCTCGGTGCGTTCGTTCAATGGTTTCGCTGTGTGGAAACAGCGCATCGAAGAGCTTTGCCTCGTCGCTGTAATTGGCGACGACTGCCCACGGCATCAGGAGCGCCATCAGCGTGACCAGCCCGGTATAAGTGATCATCAGATGAAACGGTAGCGCCAGGACCGCGGTCGCGTTGTGCCCGTCCAGCCAGGACCGTTGGCCACGGTGTCGCCGGAGAGTGAAGAAGTCGCGGAAAATCTTCTTGTGCGTGACGATGCCGGAAAGGATCGCCACCAGCATCATCATCGTCGCGAAGCCGACCAGCCAGCGCGCCCAGATCACTGGAACGTAGTGGAGGTCGAAATGGAAGCGGTAGAAGAAGTCGCCGCCGCGCGTCGCCCGCGCGACCGCCGGCTCGCCATCGGCCCCTATCAACGCCTGGTTTTCGCGCCGACCGCCGCGACGCGGCCTTTCGCCTTCCTTTGGTTGCGGCACCCAGAAGAGTTGCGCGCCAGGCGCGGCGTCGCTCGGCATGGTGATGAACCAGCTTTTTGCGTCCGGGGCCTTGCCCTGCAGGAAGCGTTGCGCGCCGGCCAGCACACGCATGGGCTGCTCGACGCGCGCAAGCTCGGGCCGCATCCAGCGGTTAAGCCCCTCCCGCCAGAACGCGATCGTACCGGTCATGAAAACCAGGAACAGGATCCAGCCAAGCAGGAGGCCGGACCAAGTATGGAGGCCAGCCTGCGACTGCCGGAAGCCTTTGCTCATAACCGCCCCGTCGCCGTGATGGAGAGCCACGCGGCGATGCCGGCCGGCGCACCTGCCGCGGCCAGTTTCCAGACCGCCCGCCATCCGCTCGGGGCGGCATAGGCCCACATGGCTGCGCCCGCGCAGATCACGAAGGCGACGAGCGTCGCCGTCACCGTCGCCTCGGCGGCATTCATCGGCAGCAGGCGGGCAAGTGCCATGGCCCAGATGCAGGCCACGGCGTAGCCCAGTGGAACGGCGGCAATGACGCGCAGCGCCGCGTCCCCCCGTCGTCGCCACGCGTCGGACATCGTCCGGTCCTGGCTCGTGATCTTGACCTCAGATGCCATTACGTCCGACCTTCGCCTAGAAACTGACGCGGATGCTGCCGACGACACGGCGCGGTTCGCTGTAGAAGCCGCCGGGACCGCCAAAGGCGAAACGGACGTTGCGGTAATAGCCTTGGTCGAGCAGGTTGGTGACGTTGACGCTCAGGATCGCCCGCTCGGTCAGCTTGTACCGCGCGAGCAGGTCGACGGTGGCATAGGCGCCCTGCGCTACCGTACCGGCCACCAGCACCGGCGATCCGTTCGCGTTGAAGCGTCCGGACGGCACGTTCCCACGATCGAAGATCCGCGATTGCGCGGTGACGCCGCCGCCCAGTGTCAGTCGATCGGCGAGCAGGCGGTAGGTCGTATAGATGCGACCGACATGCAGCGGGAAGAACGGGTTCACCCGGACGCCGAGGCGGTCTTCGGTGCGGGCATAGGTGTAGCTGCCGTTGACCGTCCAGCCGTGCAGCGGTTCGCCCGCCAATTCCAGCTCGCCACCGCGCGTCTTGACTCCCGACACCGAGATCGACGGCGTGAGATTGCCGGGCAGCGAGTTCGGGATGCCGTTCGGATCGGTGAGGGTGAGGTTGTCCTGCTTGATGTAGAAGCCCGCCGCCGACACGGTGAAGCCTTCACCGAAGGGCGTGGCTTTGACGCCTGCCTCATAATTGACGCCGGTCGTCGGCGGCAGGATGTCGTTGTTCACGTCGCGGGCGGAAACGGGCGAGAAGACGGAGGCGTAGCTGGCGTAGAGCGAGACCGCGCTTGTTATGTCCGCCACCACACCCCCATAGGGTGCCCACTTCCGTGCCCGCTGAACGCTGTTGGGACCGTCCGGCATCAGTGCGCCGGCGACATCATAGTCGTTCCGATCAGCGCGAAAGTCGGTATACCGCCCGCCCGCGATGATCTTCAGCCAATCCGCCGGGTTGAGCCGCACGACGCCGTATCCGCCGGTCTGCCTGAGATCCTGGGAGAACAGGAGGGCATCAGTGCGGACGATCGGCGGCGGACCGAAGGTAGGGTTCCAGGGATCGATGTCGTAGCGGCCGGCGGTTGGATACCCGACCGGTGTGGCACCGAACCCGGTCCGACCCGCCGCGAAGTCGCGCTCGAAGTGATTCAGGCCCGCGACCACTTCCTGCTCGCGACCAAAGAGCTTGAACTTGCCTGCCACATAGGCGTCGAGCGAATCCTCGTTCTGGTCGACCTCGCCGTAGAAACTGAAGGGCTCGCCAAGCCCCGTCCCGTCACGATTGGGAAAGCCGTTGGGAATGTTGAACAGCGTGCTGTCGTTCTGACCCCGCCGGCCATTGTAGCTGACGCGGGCGAGCCAGTTGCTGCCGATATCCTGTTCGGCCGCCGCGAACACCGTGGTCGTCTCGCGCAACCACTGGTTCCAAGGTGCCGCACCGGTGAAGGAGCGCGGAAATTTGGTCTTCGTGCCGTCGCTGTAGAGCAGCGGGATCGATCCCCATCCGGCACCTTGCGAGTCCGTGCGCAGGTAATCCGCACCGACGCGCAGCCGGGTGTGTGGCGTCACATCCCATTCGATGGTGCCGTACAGGACCGGGATGCGGTCGTGCTGAAGATCGATATAGGATTCCCGGTCGGTATAGGCCGCGACAATGCGGGCGCGGACAGATCCGTCCTTGGTCACCGGCCCGCCGATATCACCCTCCACCCGGTAGCTTGAGAAGCTGCCTCCCTGCATCGAATAATAGCCTCGAAACTCGGACGGTGCTCGCTTGCGAACCAGATTCACTGTCGCCGATGGATCGCCGACACCCGTAACCAGTCCGGCTGCACCGCGGATTACCTCCACCCGATCGTAAATGGCGATGTCGCCAACCGCGCTGTTTTCGTAACCACTGACCTGGTAGATCGTCGGCACGCCGTCGAACTGGAAGTTGCGAACCGCGAAACCGCGGATGTTGAAGTTGGTTCGGTTGCTGTCGGTCGAAGAGATCGTCACGCCCGGCGTCTGCGCCAGCACCTCGGTGACCGAGGTGAGGTTGAAATCCTCGATCCGCTGGCGATCAACGACTGTCACCGACTGCGGCGTCTCCTTCAGCGTCAGCGGCAACTTGGTGGATGTTGTCGGACGCTCGTCCTTTTCTCCGGTTACGACGATGTCCTGGTCCTGGGGATCATCGCCTCGTTCCCCGCTTGCAGCAGCGGTCGATGCCCCCGCCGAACCAGGGTAAAAGGCGGATGCTCCCGCGATGAAAAACGCGATCGACCACAGGCTAGGACCAGCCAACACGTATATTCCCCCCGGTTGTTTTGATACCGGCTCGCAATAGCAACTATGAACGTGGTAGCAAGCTTATTTGCGACTGGTTCGCAAATGCGGTGTTGGTCATTGCGAGAGAGTCGGTCAGCGAGAAAACGGAAGACCCTGCCTTCCTTTGCGTGGATTGGGACCCATAGCGAGGCGGGCAAGGCCAGAGCCGAGCACGGGACGGGGGCCGCGCGATCGCGCGGACGCGAAGCGCGTAGGAAGTGTCGATATCCGCCCGCCCGAACAGCGATGCGTCACCGGGGAGCGAATGTTTCAGGGTAAAGAGCGCCAGCTCGGTTTGGGCCATCGTAACATCGTTCGCATCCGGCGGCGGCTCGTAGATCCCCGAGGATGTGAAGTGATGACTGAAAAAACGGGAAAGCGGTCGCCTCGTAAATCTGCTGATTTTAGAACGTCACGAATGCCTGTGAGTTTTGTGACTTCAGCGACGAGCCTTCTTCACGTCACTGGCTCGTTCCGGATGGCGATGAAGCGCCTCATCGCTTCCAGCGTCTCGTCGCTAACGTGGTGTTCCATTCCCTCGGAGTCGAGCGCAACCGTATCCTGATCGACGCCAAGCGCGAGCAGGAAGTTTGAGACGACACGGTGACGCGCGCGGGATCGGGCACCGAGCGCTCGCCCTTCCTCGGTAAGAAACAGGGCGCGGTAGGGACGGTTCTCGACAAGTCCCTGCGTCTTGAGCCGCTGTACGATCTTTGCGGCGGTAGGCTGCGTCACCCCCATATGCGCGGCCAGATCAATCAACCGTGCCTCGCCGTACTGCACCGTCAGGTCGCCAATCAATTCGGCATAATCCTCAATCATCTCGGTGGCATGGGCCTCTCGTGTTGCTTGAAAGGCGGCTGCTCGGCGCTGTGCATCGTTGACCATGAGCCTTCGTGCCATTTCCACCCCGAGATATCCAGCTTGCATATAGATTAGCCGAGGCTAAGATTTAGAACCATGGGAATCATCGGAGGCGCCTTTGTTATGCTGGGAGTGGCGTTTGGCGTCCAGGCGGCTGAACCATCGCCTTCGGTAAGCCAAGACGAGGACGCCTCACGGGCCAAGTCCGCGGACGCCACATCGCACGAGCTCGCAATCGATCCGGGCATCGTCGTGACTGCACGAGCGGAACATTGGATCGGTCAGGACAGGGCCGCGAGTGCCGGCGCCGTGTCCGGCGACGACATCCGGGCTCGTCCGCTGCTACGCACCAACGAAGTCGCCGAGGCCGTGCCCGGCCTCCTCGCCGTACAGCATTCCGGCGGGGGCAAGGCGGCGCAATACTATATCCGCGGCTTCAACCTCGATCACGGCACCGACTTCAGCATCGCGCTGGACGGCGTGCCAATGAACCTTCCGACGCATGCACATGCGCAGGGCTATCTCGACCTGAACGGCCTGATCCCGGAGACGATCGACCGGATCGAGTACCGCAAAGGGCCCTATGATGCGCGCGACGGCGATTTCTCGCTCGTCGCAGCGGCCGAGATGACGACGCTCGACCGCGCCCGTCCATCGATCGCGGTGGAAGGCGGCAGCTATGGCTATCGTCGTATCGCCGGCGTGGGCTCGATTCCCTTGGGCGGCGGCGACCTTCTGCTCGCAGGCGAGCTGAAGGCGAACAACGGCGTATGGGCCCTGCCCGAGCGGCTGCGTCACGCCGGCGCCTTCGCCAAATACACGCTAGCAACCGGTCTCGGCACGTTGCGCGCCAGCCTGTCGAACTATGACGCCGAGTGGCGGCCCACAGAGCAGGTGCCGGTCCGCGCAATCGGGACGCTGCTGCCCGATCGTTTCGGAACGCTCGACCGGTTCCTGCGCGGGCGCACGTCACGCCGGATCGCGGCACTCGCCCTGAACGGGGACCGGACGGACGTATCGATGTACGCGCAGCGATACGTGTTCGATCTCCTTTCCAACTTCACCTTCTTCCTCGATGATCCGGTGCGTGGCGACGAGCTGCAACAGACCGAGCGGCGCTGGACCTATGGCGGGCGTGTGCGACACCGGGTTCCGCTCGGGACCCGTCTCCAGTTCCTGATCGGCGCCGACGCACGGACCGATCGCATCGACGACCTCGGTTTCTATCAGACCGAAGGTGGTCGTCGGATCGCGACGCGCAGTCTGGCGAACGTCCGCGAGACGGCGCTTTCCGGCTATGCCGAGGCCCGCTGGAAGCCGACCGATACCCTGACGATGACAGGAGGTGCGCGCGCCGATCATGTCCGTTTCCGGTCGATCGGCCGTGCCGGCACCGCGATCGACGGTGAGATCAGTGCAACAGTGGTCACGCCCAAGGCCAGTGCTGCCTTGACCGTCGCACCGGGCGTCGCGCTGTACGCGAACTACGGCCAGGGTTTTCACTCGAACGACGCGCGCGCTGTCGTGGCGGAGGTCGACCCGGTGCCGGCTCTGGTCCGTGGAACCGGGTATGAAGCTGGGGTACGGGTCGAGCGGGGGGCTGCCGTACTGACCATCGATCGCTGGTGGCTCCGCTCGGACGGCGAGCTGGTGTTCTTGGGAGACAGTGGCACCGTGGAACCACGTGGGCCGAGCCGTCGCCGGGGTTGGGAGACGACGCTGTACGTTCGACCGCTGCGCTGGCTGTCAATCGACGCGATCTATGCCACCAACCATGCACGCTTCGTCGATGTCCCCGGTGCCGAACGCATTCCAAATGCTCTCGAGTCCGCAGCGTCGGTCGGCCTGACAATCTCGGCTCGCGGCTGGCAAGGCGCATTGCGCGTCCGGCGCATCGGTCCACGTCCGTTGATTGAAGACAACAGCGTACGAGGCCCCGCGACGACGGTTGCCAACGCGCGCCTCGAGCGCACGTTCGGAAACGCCGACGTCAGCGTGGACATCCTCAACCTGTTCGACACCAAACGAGCGGATGCCGACTATTTCTACGCCTCCCGTCTGCCCGGTGAACCGCTTGGCGGCGAAGAGGGCATTCATAGTCGCGCGGTCGAGCCGCGACAGGTTCGGATTGGGCTTAAGATACGATTATAACGGCGGCCGGACCTCGGGTTTGGGGCATCCCGAAGGGCAGATATGTGCTTGTACTTGACGGTCCGGACGATCGCATCCAGGGCCCCGGGCATATCAGGGGTGCGGCGTCTCGCGCGGCGCTGATCTGGCGGCAACGCGTTCTCTTCTTCTGGTGTCGTGCACTTAGTCCGCGAACCACTTCCTAAGCAGCGAGCAACCACGTCCGTGGTGTGCCTGGGTCCGAAGAAGAGCATCCGTGCCTTCGAAGGCTTCGATCGTTCTTACCGGCCACACCGTTCCTACGGTTTTCCCAGCCATTTCGAGGACATTGTGACCGCCCATCCAGATAGGGGTGCATAGCCAATTGGGCAGTATGTTGGCCGGGTTGCAGATGTCCGGCGTGGTCTCGCACCAGATGAAACGGCAAGCCCTCGACGTTCGTTACTGCCAGCGCACATCCACCCTGCTCACCGCTGTCTCTAGAAAATTGGTGCAAGGCGTACCCCAGTGCTGAGGGCCTGGCCGTCGGCGTGCTCCGACGCCGTAATCCCCATTTGCCCGGTCAGCAACTCGTTACAATCGTAGTCGAAACGTCGAGCAGCGTCACGATTGCGATACCCCCGTCGTAAATCCGTTGTCTTTCGAAGATGGCAGTGAAAGCAGATAATGACTAAGCCACTACTCGCCGCGCTGCGGGGTGCGAAGGCCGCTGTGCCGCCGATCTGGTTGATGCGTCAGGCTGGTCGCTACCTTCCTGAATACCAGGCGTTACGGGAAATAAAGGGCGGTTTCCTTGCGCTGGCAACCGACCCGGGTTCGGCAGCAGAGGTAACCCTGCAACCGATCCGGCGGTTCGGCTTTGACGGCGCAATTCTCTTCTCCGACATACTTATGGTCCCGTGGTCACTGGGCCAGAAACTGACTTTTGTAGCGGGCGAAGGACCACAATTGACGCCGGCGCTCGTAGATCATGCGCTTGCTGCGCTTGAACAGGCACCCCAACGGCTAGAACCAGTGTACGCAACATGTGAACGCGTTCATGCTGCCCTCCCCGATGAAACGACATTCCTAGGTTTTGCCGGATCCCCCTGGACGGTGGCAACCTACATGGTGGCAGGACGCGGTTCAAAGGATCACTCCGAGACGCGGGACTTCGCTTACGTCGATGAGGGGGCATTCCAAGCGATCGTCGATGCGATAATTGCGACGACCATTGAGTATCTCGGACGTCAGATTGAATCTGGTGTTGAGGCGGTGCAATTGTTCGACAGTTGGGCCGGGTCGCTGTCTCCAACGCAGTTCGAACGCTGGGTGATTGCTCCAAATGCTGCGATTGTGACGGAGCTTCGTGCTCGTCATCCTAATATCCCGATCATAGGTTTTCCAAAGGGGGCAGGCGGCAAGTTGCCAGCGTACGTACGCGAGACTCAGGTAGACGCAGTAGGCCTAGACGAGACGGTCGATCCGCGTTGGGCGAATGCTGTGCTGCCGGTGGGGCTGCCCGTACAGGGCAACCTCGATCCGCTGGCGTTAACGGCCGGTGGCCCTGCGCTCGATACTGGGATCGACCGGGTTCTTTCGGCCTTCCCAGATCGACCCCATGTCTTCAACCTTGGACATGGAATCGGGCAGTTCACGCCAGTTGGCCATGTTGAGCGGTTGGTGCAACGCGTTCGTAATAGTGGCGGAAAGCAGTGACCACGCCCGCGATCGCAAGATCCTAGTTTCTCTAGGATCCGCACCTTACGGCGAGGGTCTTCGCAAGATCGCGATAGTCCCCGAAATATCGCGAGAGCGCGGCAGCCGCCGGCACGGTACCGCTCTCTTTAAGGCTCACGGCGCGCTGTGTTCGTTTCAGGCGAAGGCGTCGCTGACTTCTGCTGAACCCTGCTCACCGTCTGACCGGGTAGTCCTCTGCTCGGACTTACATTGAAGCGTATCCACGGAAGAGGTTCCGATGACCATCAAAGCTTTCGCCGCCCTGTCACCAAGCAGCCCGCTTGTGCCGTTCGACATTGAACGACGTAGCCTCGGGTCCAAGGATGTCCGGCTCGAAGTCCTCCATTGCGGCGTCTGTCACTCGGATCTTCACGCTGTGCGCGGCGAATGGCCTGGGCAACGTTACCCAATGGTGCCGGGCCACGAGATCGTTGGGCGGGTCACTCATGTCGGTGATCAGGTAGCCCGCCATCAGGTCGGTGATCTCGTCGGCGTTGGCTGCATGGTCGACAGTGATCGCACATGTCCGTCGTGTCGAGCTGGCCTCGAGCAGTATTGTGATGATGGCTTCGTCAACACGTACGGCGGCCACCCTTCTGGTCGCGGCGAGAACACCTATGGCGGCTATTCCGCTGCAGTGGTTGTCGACGAGCACTTTGTCCTGAAGGTCGCGCATCCTGAGCGGGACTTGGCCGCCGTCGCGCCGCTGTTGTGCGCGGGCGTCACGACCTGGTCACCACTTCGGCACTGGAAGATCGGGCCTGGAAGCAAGGTCGGAATAGTAGGCATCGGGGGACTTGGCCATATGGGCGTCAAGCTGGCGGCGGCCCTTGGTGCTCATGTCGTGGCGTTCACGACGTCGGAGAGCAAGCGTCAGGACGCCTTTTTCTTGGGTGCCCACGAGGTAGTCATCTCCAGTAAACCGGACGAGATGGCCGTGCACAGCCGCAGTCTAGACCTTATTTTGGACACAGTCGCAGCTTCGCATGACCTCGACGTTTACGTTGCGATGCTAAAAGTCGACGGTGTCTTGGTACTGAATGGTGTGCCTGAAAACCCGCATCCTTCTCCGGCGATCTATCCACTTCTGACCGGTCGTCGTAGCATTTCCGGTTCTGCGATCGGAAACATCACAGAAACGCAGGAACTGCTCGACTTCTGCGCACGCGAGAACATCATCGCCGACATCGAGCCCATCTCAATGCACGAGATTGATACAGCGTTCGAACGGATGCTTCACGGTGACGTCAAATATCGCTTCGTCATTGACATGACTACTCTTTGAAATAGGCAGGCTTACTTAGCTAGGGCTCGACCACAGGTGACTGGCGACAGCCGCACAAGCGCGTAACGCCATTCTACATTGGATGGAGATGTCTGATACGACATAGCTCTAAGTAATTACCTATAGCAATTGATGGAGCTCGCTAGAGCTTTGATCGACCGGTGTGGACCGTCATGCCTCGAGGAGAACGATGATGCCCGAACAGCTTACCTTGATCGCAAAGCTGACTGCCAAACCTGAGACGGCGGATGATATCGGCGAAGGCCTTTCTGCGCTGTTGGTGCAGACGCGGTCCGAGGAGGGGTCGATCGATTATCATTTTCATCGTGACAATGACGATCCAACCGTTTGGATCATCTATGAGAACTGGCGCTCGCGCGCTGATCTCGATGCCCATTTCGAGCAGCCCTACACGAAGGCGTTCATGGACCGGTTCCCTGAGTTGCTTCGCAAGGGCGTGGAGCTGAACTACTGTACCATGGTCTCGCTACGGCCTTGAGTGCCGTGTCGTCATTGGTGGATAGCACGCGCGGGAGACGGTTCGGGTGTCGTCTGCGGCCTTTCCGCCTTCGGTATCTGGTGCGGTGGCCTCGCGATCATCCGCCACGCGTGGGTGCCGCATTGACAGCCAGCGATATAACCCTGCCTTGATACGGGATCTGCGGCTCGATCCTGCTGTCGTGGCTGCTGTGGCACTACCTGCGGCCTCTCGCTGCTATGGGATTGCCAAAGGATATTGTCATCGTCACGCAAGCTGACTCGCCGTTCGTGATCATCGGTGCCACAGGTTCCGGCTCTGCGCCTCTGGTGCACAGTGCGGCATGTCGGTCGACGATCCGGCGTGTGGAGGGCGTTTCGCGCATCGCCTCGAGGATGGCAGGACTCACGTCAACGACCTGCCTGTAGTCGATCTCGTTAATATGCCGTTTGACGGCCAGAAGAACGTCGGATCTTACGAATTCGGTGATTAGGAGATGATTGAGGCATTACGAGCGATCTCGGTAATTCGATACGGCACTCGTTAGGGACCTGCCCATTCTGCACGGTAATCTATTGGCTATTTACGCTGCGCCAAACACTAGCGGCGTTAATAGCGGAGCAGGCTGGAACACTGTGCCCGTACACCTGAGAGGGTTGTGGTCGAATGGCGCTCGTGTGTCTGCCCGTTTAAGTGCTCGCCGCAGACATCGACGGGCCCCCAATTCGTTCATGATCCGCATCAGTTTAGCTTTTGACCAGACCACGGAGATCACCATGCCCGCATATGTCATATTTATTCGTGAGAAGACCGTCGATCAGGCGGAGCTCAACACGTATCGGCAATTGGTCAAGGCGGTACTAGAGAAATGGCCGGTGAAGTTCTTGTCGGATTACGGCGCGATGGAGGTTGTCGAAGGGTCCGAGCCGGTCGGCGTCGTGCTGGTCGAGTTTCCGACGATGCGAGAAGCGCAGGATTGGTATCACAGTCCGGAGTATCAGGCGGTTATCAGGCATCGGCTGGCGGGCGGTGAGTATCGCGGCCTTATCATCGACGGCCTGTAGCGCCAAATCAGGCGGCGGCCGTGCCACGCCCGCCGCCTGCCATTTCGTCGAGCAGCCACGTCCTGAACCTCCGGAAGGCCGGCTTACGCAACCGGTCGCGGGGGTAGATGAGATAGTAGGTGAAGTCGCCGCGATCGAGTTCGAATGCACACGGCTGGACCAGTCGGCCGGTGCGAAGATCGTCGCTGAACAGGTCCTTCTGGGCCATCATCACCCCAAACCCCTCTAGAGTTGCCTGATAGGCGAGGGTCGAGCTCGCAAACTTGTCGCCGGCGTAGGCATCAACGCCGTTCGCGCCGGACGCCTCAAGCCAGTACCGCCAGTCGTCGGGCCGGACAATCGAGTGAAGCAGCCTTACCGCTGACAAGTCGTCTGGCAAGTCGATCGGATTGCGTTCAAGAAAAGCCGGGCTGCATAAAGGGGCGAGGACATTGTCTAGCACGCGGTCGCGCTCAACCCCGCTCCATCGTTCGTCGCCGAGCCTGATCGCGCAATCGATCGTCTCACGGTCGAAATCGACATTCTCGTTGGATGTCTCAAGTCTTACCTCAACGCTTGGATCAGCGTCGTGAAACGTTCTGAGTCGGGGGATCAGCCACTTCATTGCAAAGGTGGTGTAGGCGCGCACGCGGACGATCTCGACCGTGCGCTTGCCGGTCATCAGCTGCGTTGCGTGTCGAATACCGTCGAGGTGCTCGCCGATTGACGCGAGGTAACGCTCTCCATCAGCGGTCAGCACGATCTCACGCGGCTCCCGTCGAAAGAGCTTCACCCCAAGATAGGCCTCAAGACTTTGGACCTGGCGGCTCACCGCACCGGGGGTAACAAAAAGTTCCTCGGCGGCACGGCGGATGCTCTGCAGGCGTCCTGCCGCCTCGAAGGCGCGCAGCGAATAAAGCGGAGGGAGTCCATCCATGGGGGGTCAGTGTGGAACCAACCGGGTACAGCGTCAACGCCGGATCATGGCTCGTTGCCTCCCGCTCAACGATGCCGCGCGGCGTTCTCGTTCTGCGCTGAGGCAGGGACCTTCTACCTTCAGGATAACGGAATAGGGAGGTAGCGGTGTCGATGATCGAGAAGGTAGGGGCAGCGGACGAGTCCGCCGATCGGCGTCCCTCATTGACGTTGCATGCCTCGCGCGACCGGACGTCCGGGCACGGCGTATTCCCGAGGATTCCCGAGCATTCGCCTGCTGCCGCACGGTTTCAGCCGATAACGCTTTCCGATGTTGCCGCACTTTACAGTTTCACCGTCATCCATCCCAATCCGAAGACCGGCCAGGCGCCGTTCGCGTTGATCTATGCCGATTTCCCTGAAGACGTCCGTGTGTTCGGCCGCCTTGATCTTGCCGGAGACGATCGGCCGCGCATCGGTATGGCCGTTCGGGCCGTGACAGACGAGGCAGCCGCAACCGACGGCGACGTTAACCCTGCCTATCGTTTCGTTGCCGCAGAGGAGACCGTAGGATGAACCGCGAGATCTACATCGCCGGCGCGGCCATGACGCCGTTCGGACGCCACGCCAATTCGTCCATGCAGGACCTGACCCAGGCCGCCGTACTGGGCGCAATCTCGGATGCAGGGATCGATCCAGACGATGCGCAGGCCTTCTATGCCGCGAACGTCTATGGCGGCATGGTTCTGGGGCAGGTTCTGCTCCGCGATCTGGGCATTACAGGGCCGCCGATCTACAACGTCGAGAATGCCTGTGCCTCCGGCGCCACCGCCGTCCACCTGGCGCGCCAGGCATTGCAGCTTGGCCTCTACGACACAGTGATTGTATTCGGTGTCGAGCAGCTCACGAAGCTTGGTGGCGGTACGATCCCACTCCAGCGTAACGACTACAAGACTGAGCTCTATGCGCAGCAGGGCATGACGCTGCCAACGGTCTACGCCATGCGCGGCTCGCGCTACCTATACGAACGCAATCTCGGTATGGACGTGCTGGCCCACGTCGCCGTCAAGAACCGCGCCAACGGCGCGCGTAATCCGCTGGCGCAGCAGCGCACCCCGGTCACTTTGGAAGAAGTGATGGCATCGCGGCCGATCGCCGAGCCGCTGACCCTGCTGCAATGTTGTCCGTCCGCAGTCGATGGCGCCGCAGCCTTGGTGCTGACAGCCAAGAAACCGGCAAGTGGTCGCCCGCGGGTCCGGATTCTCGGGTCTGCAGTACTTTCCGGGCATATCGAAGAGGGCTGCGACGACATCCTGGATGCTGAGATCACTGCGCGGACGGCACGCGCGGCCTACGAACAAGCCGGGCTTGGACCACGGGACTTGGACGTGGTCGAGCTGCACGATGCCTTCACGATCGCCGAGCTGCTCTACTATGAGGCGCTCGGCTTGGCGAACCGCGGGGAGGGTGCCGACCTGCTGTTGTCCGGGGCGACGGAGATTGGCGGCCGCGTGGCGGTGAACCCCTCGGGCGGCCTGCTGGCGAAGGGACACCCGCTTGGCGCTACCGGCGTCGCGCAGATGGTGGAACTCGTCTGGCAGTTGCAGGCGCGCGCGGTGGGCCGTCAGGTCGAGGGGGCACGCGTCGGCCTCGCTCAATGCACCGGTGGCGGCATCGCAGGCGTCGATCACGCCGCCTCCGCCGTCCATCTGCTGGGGGTCTGAGCGATGGTGAACAACGACATCGCCGTCGTCACCGGTGGAGCGCGTGGCATCGGCCTCGGACTCGCCAGTGCATTGGCGGACGCTGGTCACGATATTGCCATCGTCGATTTCGACGAGGCAACCGCAAAACAGGCGGCGTGCGATCTTGCGACCAGGACTGGCCGTCGCGTCATCGCGGTCCGTGCCGACGTCACCAGCAAGGATGAGGTGGCCGCCGCCTTCGATACCATCGACCACGCTTTTGGGCGCATTGATGTTCTTGTGAACAATGCCGGGATTGTTCGCGACAAGCGTCTTGTGAAGATGGACGAGGACGATTGGGACGCGGTGATCGCGACCAACCTGAAGTCTCAGTTTCTGACCTGCAAGTCAGTCGTGCCAGGGATGATCGAACGGCAGCATGGCAGGATCATAAATATCTCGTCGCGTGCCTGGTTGGGCGGCTTTGGCCAATCCAACTATTCGGCGGCGAAGGGCGGGGTCGTTAGCCTGACGCGGAGCCTAGCGATCGAACTCGCGAAGGAGGGCATCACAGTCAATGCTGTCGCCCCCGGCATCGTCGACACACCCCTATTCCAGAGCTTCGCGCCCGAGGTACAGGAACGGCTCAAGAAAAGCGTTCCCGTCCAGCGCATCGGCACGCCTGAGGATATCGCGCATGCGGTCCTCTTTTTCGCGGCGCGCGCGTCGAGCTATATGACCGGTCAATTGCTGTACGTTTGCGGTGGTCGCAGTCTTTCGAGTCCGAGCGTGTGATGCCCGTCCGCTATGCCATCGACGGTAGCGTCGCTACCATCACGATCGATCGCCCTGAAGCGTTGAACGCGCTGGACGTCGAGGCCCAAGTCGGTCTTCGGGGCGCGTTGATTGCCGCACGCGACGATGAGACTGTCCGGGTGATCGTCATCGCGGGTGCGGGAGACCGTGCATTTTCGACCGGCGCGGATCTCAAGCGCACACCGCCCTCGCGTGACGCGTACGCCCGCGCCTGGGTTGCAGCAGACGAGCGGGCCGTCGCTCGTGGTGCGTATGTCCGGTTCCTGAACTTCGAACCGTTACGGATCTGGAAACCCATGATCGCGGCCGTCGAGGGGTATTGTTTGGGCGGCGGCCTCGAGATCGCGCTGCAATGCGATCTCAGGGTTGCAGCGGACAGTGCAAGCTTCGCGCTTCCAGAGGTCAAGGTCGGCAGCGTCGCTGGCGTCTGCGGTCCGTTGCTGGCACGCGCAATCCCTGCCGCGGCGGCCATGAAGATGCTGCTCACCGGTGCCAGGGTCGACGCAGCGGAGGCGTTGCGGATCGGACTGGTAAGCGACGTATGGCCGGCGGCGGAGTTCAGTCAGCGGGTCGCGGACTTGGCAGCGACAATCGCCGCCAACGCCCCCCTGTCGGTCGCGGCTACCAAACGGGTGACGCGCGAGACCGAGGTGCTGCCGCGCTCGGCCCTCTTCGACATGGCGGAGATGGTGTTCGGCATGTTGAAGGACACGGAGGATCGGGCCGAAGGGCGACGCGCCTTCACCGAGAAACGTCCGCCGGAGTTCAAGGGTCGATGAGCGGCGCATTTCCCTCGGTTTCGACAACCGCGCCGCCGAACCCTCTCACTGGCACTCTGGACGGCATTCGGGTCGTTGATTTCAGTCAGATCGCGGCGGGCCCCCTATGCACGATGTTGCTTGCCGACATGGGAGCCGACGTCATCAAGGTCGAGCCTCCGTCGGGAGACGTCGGCCGGTCGCTGGGACCGCCATTCGCGAACGGTGAAAGCACTCTTTTTATGTCGCTCAACCGGAACAAGCGCAGCGTCGTCATCAACCTGAAGTCCGAAGATGGGCGGGCTGAAGCCATCCGTCTGATCGAGACGGCGGATGTTCTGGTCGAGAGCTTCCGCCCGGGGGTAGCCGACCGGCTTGGCATCGGTCATGACGTGATCTGCGCCCTTTTCCCGAATATCGTCTACTGTTCGATCTCCGCCTATGGCCAGACGGGTCCCTGGTCTGACAGACCGGGTGTCGACGGCGTGCTGCAGGCCGTGACCGGTCTCATGAGCATAACCGGTGGAGAGAATGATCCGCCTTCCAAGGTGCAGGCGCCGGTGATCGACATGGTGACTGGTTTCCAGGCAACGATCGCGGTGCTGGCCGCCTTGCGTCAGCGCGATCACGGGGCGGCGCTCGGTCATCTTGACGTCAGTTTGTTCGCCAGTTCTCTGATGCTGCAGCAGATACCGCTCGCGGGCTACCTCACAACCGGTGAGCCGCCGAAACGGTGCGGCAGCGGCGCTCCCTATGCTACGCCGAATGAGGCGTACAAAACCGCGGATGGACATATCTTGATCGCGGCCTACCAACCCGAACGCTGGCACCGGTTCTGTGCATCCGTCGGGGTCCCGGATCTTGCCACCGACCCTCTCTACGCTGAGCTACCAGCCCGTATGGCGAACCGTCAGAGGCTAACGGTCCTGCTCGACGGGATCCTCTCGCGCCGACCGACCGCGGAATGGTTGAGCGTGCTCGAGGCGAATGACGTCATCTGCGCGCCGGTTTCGGACTATGCCGGCGTGCGTGACTCTCCACAGATCGACGCTGTTAGGACACTGGTGACTTGCATACACCCGATCGCCGGCGATGTCGTCATGCCGGGCTTCGCGATCGGCGGCACAGCCATTCCGCCTCGTTATTCATCGCCAACGCTTGGTGAACATGACGACGTGCTCGGCAACGGATGTTGATCAGATGACAAGCAACGAGCGCGGCGCGCGGCCGGTTCATGACGAGAACCCGCTGCTGGATTATCTTGGTATCGGGCTCGTCCGCTGGGGGCCGGGGAAGTCGGAGTTCCGCATCGCCGTTGAAGCGCGCCACCTCAACCGGGCCGGCAACCTGCAGGGCGGCGTGATCGCGACGATCCTCGATGCAGCTTGTGGCTATGCGGGCCTCTGGAGCGATGCGGAGTCGGCACCGGGCAATGCCGTCACCACGATGCTGACGGTCAGCTATCTTGCCAAAGCCAACGTGGGCATTTTGACAGCCACCGGCCGCGTGACCAAGGCGGGGCGGAAACTTTACTTCGCAAGCGGCGAATTGATCGATGCTTCGGGAACCCTGATCGCGATCGCCTCAGGCACTTTCATGCATCAGCGCCCCCGCTAGTTCTGTCGACTTATCCGAGTCCAGCGTACTGGAATAGGTCGCCCCTGAATGACCGCCATCCCGCTTATGGCTCGACGTACTCGATGATCGTCACTTGCCTGAGCTTAAAGTTCGCGCAACACTCTGGCCGAAAGCTGGAAGACTTCGATTCGTCTTCCTGATCGGCCTGGGGGGGCGTTACTTTTGCGACAAAACAAATCTACGCAGTGCGCTCTCCTAACCTTGATCCTGGTGCTTGGTGGCTGTGCCACAACCACCCCCAATCTTAGGAACGGCTCGCAAACCCTAAGAGATGAAACGCTGTCTGAACAGCATCTTATCTATCACATCCAATGCCAGCTTGCGTCAGCCGTACACCAGGCGGTCGCGTTCGATAAGCTGAACGCACATAAGCCTCCGGAATTGCGGGCCAAGTGGCTTTCGGAATGGGGTGCCAAGATCAGTCTCGTGCTGTCTGTGAACAACAAAAACGCCTTTGCGCCCGGGCTTACACTCAACCATCCCTTAGCGAACGCAGTGACGGTTTTTGGGAGCGGCGACGTAACCACAGCGCAGAATCGAAGCGTCGGTCTTGGCTTCACGTGGTCCGCCGACGCGACACGTACCGAGACAATAGGCTTCTTCTACTCGTTCAAGGAACTGCTTGAATCGCCAATCAAGCCCGAACTATGCGAACCGTCCATCGGCCCGTACTTGTCGAGTGATCTCAAGATCGCCGAATTTCTATTGAAAGGGGTGGATATCTCGATGCAGAACGGCGCGGTAACGCGCAAAGCGGGAGAATCGCCGTACGAGACTTTCACGTATCAGGTGAAGTTCATTGTTACGACCGGTGGTAATATCACGCCAGCATGGAAGCTGGTCGAGCTAACCGCAAATCAAAGTGGTAACCTATTCGCCGCTTCACGTATCCATACCGATGATCTTACCATCACGATGGGCAAAGTTAAGGAGGACGTGGCCGGGAAGGCTACGCCGTTAAAATCCTTGGACGATCAGCATCTCGCCAACCTGATCGGACAAGCCGTCGCCAATTCGCTTCAAGGCCGACCCTCCCAATAGGAGACTTGCATGACCGGCAAAGAGTCGCTTCCCCAAAGTTTCGTCGACGCCGTGAAATCCGGTTTCAGACGCTTCGAGGATTTACCCGAACCTATCCGTGAAAAAATTCAGCGGCAGGATGAGGCGAGATCGCACGAATTTAACCTGAAGCACGCGCAGTGTAGTTCCGGGCAAACCGGATCGTGCAATACTACGAAGTACGCCGATGGTATCACGAAGGTTTGCTACTGTAACGCGGCGCTCCAATGTGATGACTGTGTTTTCAGAGTTCCTCCGGGCTAACGGAGCGTGCGCCCCCGTCGGGTTTGGGCTGGACCGCGGTTATTGACTGCTCGCTGCGGAGCCTAGGCCTTCGCTGAGATGGCTGCGAGTTCCTCAAGGTCGAGGTCGTGTTCAAGGTCATGAAGGGTCTCGTCACCTATGTCATCGGCGCGGTGCAACCTGACCAGTTCGGCGCGCCCGGCAGCGACGGCGGCGATGACGATGTCGAAATGTGCGCTAATCGCACCCGTGAAAGCGGACTCGTCCGCCGAGTAGTCGCCAGTCTGTCTGGCACGCCGTTCGTACGTCTCCAGAAGGCGAGGATGGAGCAGTTCGCCGTCATCGCTACGCGCGAGCGCCGACACCTGCACCAGCTGAGCCTGCGCAACCTGGGCCTCGGCGGCGGCAAGGCTCAAGCGGGGCGGTGGATCACGGTCGACGAGCCGTGTCGCACGAATGAGGAGCCCGAAAGTCGATCCCTGCACGAGGACGGTGACGAGGATCGCTGCGAAGGCGGTAACCAGCATCAGATCGCGCCCGGGCATCGTTTCCGGCAAAGTCAGCGCGATTGCCAACGTGACGACGCCGCGCATGCCTGCCCAACCCAACACGGTCGCAGCCCCCGCACCAAGCGGCTGGCGGTTCGTGAGATGCAATTGTCCGAGCAACGTCAGGATCGCATCGCTACCGAACACCCAGGCGAACCGAGCGGCGGTCATCGCGACCAGCGCACCGACCACCGGTCCCGCCATCGTCGCGAACACGGTTTCGATCCCGCCGACCCGGAGCATGACGCCCCGCAGCGAGAAGCCGATCAGGATGAAAACCATTGCCTCGAACAGGAAGACCATCACGTGCCAGAATGACGACCCGCGGATGCGGACGCTCGCCGTGAAGATCACGTGTTGATACCAACCATAGACCAGACCAGCCGCGACCGTCGCGATCACGCCGGACACGTGCAACGCCTCGCCCGCGAGATAGGCCGCCCAACACAGGATAACCGACGCGGCGATCATCAGCGTCTCGTCGTGCAGATGTCGATGGATGAAAAGCCACAGCGCGCCGATAGCTCCGCCAACCGCCAGGCCGCCGATCGCTAGAACGCCGAAGCTCATGGTGGCATCCGTCACGCTGAACGTTCCTGTCAGGGTAGCTGCGACTGCAAACCGAACGAGGACAAGGCCACTCGCGTCGTTGAGTAGGCTTTCGCCCTCGATGATCGTGCTCAGGCGCCGTGGTAGCGACACGCGCTTTAGAACGGCGCGGGCAGACACGGCGTCGGGTGGCGATACGATTGCACCAAGCGCGAAACACGCCGCCCATGGGAGCAAAGGCACCAGCCAATGAACGACGAGACCGACCGCCAGGGTTGTGAACACGACCGCGCCCACCGCCAGCGAGAGTATCTCCGCCAGATGCCGCCTGAAGGAGGCCACGGCGGTGAAATAGGCGCCGTCCATCAGCAACGGCGGCAGAAACAGAACCAGCACGAGTTCGGGATCGAGTTCAATCGTCGGCAGTCCTGGTACGAACGCTAGCGTGCCACCGCCGACCAGCAACGCTGCAGCTGGTGGAAATCTCAAGCGCGCAGCGATCCAATGCAATGCAAGGGTTGCCAGGAGCAGAGCGATCACGAGTTCGAGTGTCTCTACCGGATGCATACCGTCTCCCTGCTCGACAAATGGGTCGACCGCCCCAACGCTAGCCTATGACAGCGTCTCGGGACACTCCGCGAAAAAAGGATCAGGCCTGCAATGGCCCTCCATCGAAGTCGTCGCCCACTCCGTTCGACCATAAGGAAAACGCGACTGGACTTGTCGCGCACCGCATTGTCCGGCGCTATGCATTCCCCATCCAGGGTCAACCCGTTTCCATGCGGTTGTCGCGGGCGGTTGCCACCAGGAGCGCGCCGACCAGCATGACCAAGGACGTTGCGGCAAACACGGTGCGAGGACCGTAATGCCCGCCAACGAAGCCACCCGCGAGGGGGCCGATGACCTGTCCTGCATATTGAGCCGATGTCGACAGTCCCAACACCGTCCCGGCCGCTTGGTCAGGGACGGCGTGTCGCACGAGGCTGGCGATGCACGGCAGAAGGCCGCCGAGCGCTAGGCCCATCATCAGTCGCAGAGCCAGCAACTGCCATTCCGCTGTTACGAATGCCTGCGGGACGAGCAGAAGCGCGGCGATGGTCAGGCCTCCAGCGATCACCCGCGTCGGTCCGATCCGATCGGCAAGCCGCCCCATATGCGGGGCTGAGACAATACTGCCGAGAGCAGCGGCCGCCATCACCAGGCCGGCGGCAATCGTGACGTTGGCCGGCTCGACCAGGCTTCCGACGTAGATTGTCAGGATCGGCTCGATGGAGAAATTGGCGAGCGTTAGAAGCATGCCGACCATAAGCATGCGGGCCACCAACGGCCGGTCGAGCCTATCCGCGTTTCCGATCGCCTTTGGCGCACGCGGTCCGATCGTGGACTTGTCTTCGACAATCAGGAGGGCGGTCGCAAGGAAGGCAATCGAGATGACCGCACCCGATAGATAGAAGATGTTGCGGATCCCCATCAGGGGCGGCAGGAATCCGCCGACTAGTGGTCCTACAAGACTGCCTGCCATGATGCCCGAGGACAACGTGCCAAGCGCCCATGCATTGTGCTCGCGCGGGGTCTGGACCGCGACAAGCGTCATTGAGCCCGAAGCATAGCCGCCAAGCAGTCCCGTAAGCGCCCGCAGCGCGACTAGCTGCCACACGTTGCCCGCCAGTCCGATCAGCGAAATCGCTATGGCCATCCCGAGGCTCGCGCGGATCAGCGTCAGTTTGCGGCCATAGCGGTCGCCGATCCGTCCCCATAGAGGAGCGACAATCGCCGCTGTGAGAAAAGTCGCGGCATAAGCGACCCCCGACCACCACGCGATCTCGGACAGACCACTCGCGCCGAGTTCCTCGACGTAGAGCGGCAGGAACGGCAGCAGCAGGGTCATGCCGACCATCGTCGTGAACGAGCCTCCGAAGCAGACCCAGAGGTTGCGCTTCCAGTGTAGGGCGGCGGCTGTGAGCAAGTGCAGTTCCATCCCAATCCCTGAGTGGCGGGTGTCCAGTAACGTTCGTCGGCTAGACCAGTTCGGTCCCTTTGGTCTCGCGCATGGTCGCGTAGGTCAGCGTCGAAACCAGGCAGATGAAAGCGAGATAGACCCACACCAAACTGCCGTTCCCGCTACCAGCGAGCCAGGTCACGATGTACGGGGCAGTTCCGCCAAATAGCGTCACTGAGATTGCGTAGGGTAGGCCAATGCCGGTTACCCGCACTGCTGCGGGGAACTGTTCGGACATTACCGCAGCGGATGCGGCCGCGTATCCCGTTAGTAGGATCATTGCGACCGTTTGCAGCAGGGTCAGTTGAACCATGGTGAGACCGGGCTGAAGCAAGGCGAAGCTCGGATAGGCCCACAGCATCGATCCGATCGAGAACGTCAATAGGATGGGCTTCCGACCATAACGGTCGGCAAGTTTCGCCACGAACGGGATCAGCGGAAGGGAGATAGTGATTGCGATGATTGCGGCCAGCAGTCCATCGCGCAATGGAACGCCCGCAAGCGCATGCGCATGGTTCGGGTAGTTCACCATCCAGATGTAATTCAGCAAGTTGCCCGCCATGGAGATCCCGACAACGCGGAGCGCGACTCCCGGCCGATCGAACAGCACGACGCGGATCGGATTGCGACGCGGCGCCGCGTCAGCAGCCCTATGTTCTTCGAACAGCGTTGATTCAGCGACTGCCCGACGGATCCAGAGCGTAACCACACCGAGCGCAGCCGCAGCGATGAAGCCGACTCGCCATCCCCACGACGAAAGTTCTGCGTCGTTGGTCACCGATACGGTGAGATAACCCAGGATCGTCGACAGCAGAACGCCGGCGTTGATCGCGAACCATTGCCAGGACGCGAAGAAGGCGCGCTTCGAAGGTGGAGCCGTCTCCGCCAGGAAGGCGGACGCCGATCCGAACTCGCCGCCTGCGGAGAACCCTTGGACCAATCTTGCCGCCACCAGCACTATCGGCGCCAGCACGCCGATCTCCGTGTAGGTTGGACACAGGCCGATCACGAGCGACGCTCCGGCCATCAGGAGGATCGATAAAGTAAGCCCCTTCTTGCGGCCGTAGCGATCGGCATAGGCTCCAAGCACCGCTCCGCCAATCGGGCGAGCGACGAAGCCAACTGCGAAGACTGCAAGCGTGGCCAGCAGGCTGGTGAGAGGGTCCCGCGAGGGAAAGAAGTGCTGGGCAATCACCGACGCGAACGTCGTATACACGAGCCAGTCGGTCCATTCGACGATCGTTCCGAGCGTAGCGGCGACCATGACCTTCCTGTGCCGCGGCGTGATCCGGGCGTCTTCAACGCCTGCACCTGCCGCTGGCAGGACAACACCTCTCGTGGGATCGCCGCTCATAAACTCTCTGGTCGCCATCACGCTCTCCACAGCTTGTCCGGCCTTTTCCGGCGGTTCACGGAGTAGAATGCGCCTAAGCGCGTATCGGGCGGGAACGAGTAATTCGCCGTCGACCGTTGCGTGACACTCAACGACGCAAGGCATGCATCTCGCTTGCGGCCTACTGGCCCCGGCGGCAGCACGTCGGGCGATACGTCATAGGAGGTTTCAAATGTCGGCGTTCGACGAACCAGGGCCAGTCGGCTTCATCGGGCTTGGTGAGATGGGCAGACCGATGGTTGGCCACCTGCTTGCGGCCGGGTTACCGGTCTATATCTGCGATCCCGATCCAGCGGCGGTCGCAGCGGCCGTTGCGGCAGGTGCGATAGCGCTGGCGCGCGCTGTCGAGGTGGCTGACGCAGCGGAGACCGTGATGGTCTGCGTCCCTACGCCGGAGATCGTCGAGAAGGTCTGCGTGGGTCCTGCAGGGCTTGTCGAGGGGGGCAGGGTCCGCCGGATCGTCGACCATTCGACGACCGGACCGGCGATGGCGCGCGTCGTCTCGGCTGCCTTGGCGGAGCGTGGGATCGCCTATCTCGACGCTCCGCTCGCCGGATCGACGCCGGCAGCGAAGGCCGGCACGCTGACGATCATGGCAGCTGGCGATGGGGAGGAGTTCGAGGCCGTCCGAGCGATCCTCGATGTCTACGGTGAAACAGTGTCGCTGATCGGCGTCGAGGTCGGGCAGGGCCATCTTCTCAAGCTGATCAACAACATGATACTGTGTGCGACGCTTGTCGCGTCGACAGAGGCCCTTGCGGTGGGGATGCGCGCCGGCATCTCGGCAGATACGATGCTTGCAACGCTAAACCGGGGTACGGCCCGTAGCTTCGCGAGCCAAGCGCTGCTTCAGGACCGCGTCGCATCCGGGAACCCGCAGATCGGGTTTCGGCTCGAACTAATGCGCAAGGACCTTCGCTTGCTGCTCGAGCAGGCAGCAGAGCGGGGGATCACGATGCCCGTCAGCGCTTCGGTCAAGGCGACATTCGACCGCGGCCAGACAGCTCTGGGCCTGGACGCCGATGTCCTTGCGATCGCGCCGTTCATTGTGGCGGAAGCGGGTGCGCCGTTCGAATGACTAGAAGCGGTAGCGGGTAGAGAAACGCATGATGTCGCGCGTCGCATTTGTTCCATCGACGTTGCCTCGGGTTGCGGTGATATACTCGAGCGCCATATCGAGCGCGGTAACGGGATGGACGACGATGTTGGTCGCGAACGCCTTGACCGTCTCGATCGAATTGGGGGCCACCCCAACGGGGTTTTCGACGCTAACATAGCTACCCTGGATCGTGCCTGAGAGCCAAGGCGCAAAGACGTGCTCGTAGCTGACATTGCCGGCAAACACCGGCTCGGTCTTGAGGCGCTGCCCCGGCGAGATATGGCCGTCGAAGCCAGCCCCAAGCTCGCCGATATAGCGACCGACGCCGGTACCGTACGTTCCTTGGAAGCGCAGTTTCTGCGTGCCGTCGAAAAGCGGCAGCTTGATCATTCCGCTTCCGCTCACGCCCCAGGCGACGGCGCTGCCGGCAGGCTGCGTCTCGTCTATTTCGCGCAGGACGCCGCCGATCTGCAGGGCACCCCAACGCCGCTCGATCCGCGCCGCTGCTACGAGATCCGGCAGCTTGTCGAACTGCTCGTTGATACCGGCACCGCCAGCACCAGCCACGTCACCCTGCGGGTTTTCAGCGGATACCGCCAGCGTGACTCCCGGCGCGACATTGTAGCTGACACGAAGTTGGGCCTGACGCACGAACACCGAGCCCAGCGGCAGGGGATTATAGACGGTGGCATAGGAGACCGGATTGGCGAATAGCGACCAATGCTGACCGGCGAGCACCGCGATCTTGTCCGAAGTGCTAGTCCATTCGACATAGGCGTGCCGCAGCCGCGGATCATAGGAGTTGAGCTGGCTCTGCGCATTGTTGACGACTGAGCCGAAGAAGTCGAACTCGGTGAACGCGCGAAAGGAGCCGACGGAGGTTGGCGTTTTGATTTCGACGTTGAACCGCGTGTCGCGGGCGCTGGCGCGGAAACGTCCCCGGCCCACGGCGGTCGGATCGACCGAGAAGATGCGCGGGTAGAGGAGATCCTCGGACTCGCCGGGCCGGGCATTCGGAAAGTAGAGCATGTCGAGCTGGACCCAGCCGCCGAACTTCACCTTGGTTTTCTCGCCGTCGCTCGCGGGCACAGCAGTCGCCGGCCTGGGCTCGTTTGCCGCCATGAGGCTCGCCACCTCCGCACGAGGCGTTTGAATGGAATGTGGCGCGGCCGAGATCGCAACAACGCGGGTGCGCAGAGCCTCGAGTTCAACACGCTGTTCACGTAGCTCTTTACCCTGCTGTTCGATGAGCGTCTGTTGGCGGCGGACGATGTCGATGATCGCGGCGTCAGCTGGCGCGCTCTCTCTTGCCACTGCAGGGGTGGGAGCGATCAGCAGACAGCTGCTTCCAAGAAGGGACGCGGCGAAGGCGCGGACCCGCATACATCTTCTCCTCGAAGCGCGAACTTGACGCCGCGCCTGTCATGATTTCGAAGAACGGTAGCGCTGGCCGTCCGCCAAGTTCGAACGACTAATATGAGTTCGACCGTTGAGCCTGGCTCAACGGTCGAACACTCACGGGATCTTCACGCAAACTAACATCTCATAACGTGACACGTCCGACCATGCGGATGCAGCATGCATGCAGATGGGAGCCGTGTGATGCAGAGCCAGATCAAAGTTAACGGCCAGGCCCACCGGGTTGACGCCGACCCTGACACCCCGCTTCTGTGGGTGTTACGCGACATCGTCGGCCTGACCGGTACCAAGTTCGGCTGCGGTATCGCTATGTGCGGTGCCTGTACGGTCCATCTCGATGGCGCCGCGAAGCGATCCTGCGTGACGCCGTTGGAGGCCGTGGGTCAAGCGTCGGTCACGACGATTGAAAGCCTTGATCGCTCCCCGATAGGACGCGCACTTCAGAAGGCCTGGCTCGACCTTGAGGTAGTCCAGTGCGGATACTGCCAGTCCGGACAGCTCATGCAGGCCGCTTCGCTCCTCGCAGCCAACGGTACACCGACCGATGCCGATATCGATATGGTGATGTCGGGCAACATATGCCGGTGCGGCACCTATGGGCGGATCCGCGCGGCCATCAAGCAGGCAGCGAGCGAGATTTCGGCAGCGCGAAAGGTCGCATGAGATGACTACTCTTCCCTTTGATGATGCGCGCCTGGCACGGCGAACGTTCCTGCTTACCGCTTCGGCCTTCGTCGGTCAGTTGGCCATTGGCTTCGGCACGGTCGACGCCGCGACTAGTCCTGAAATCGGCTTCAAGCCCGACCAGTTTCTCCGGATCGATCGCACGGGTGCGATAACCCTGGTCGTTCCCTATGCGGAGATGGGGCAGGGCGCGTTGACGGGTGCTGCGATGCTTGTGGCAGAGGAACTGGAGGTCGATGTGTCGACGATCCAGACCGAGCTCGCGCCCGGTGACGACAAGCTCTACGGTAGTTCGCTCTTTGGGGATCAGATCACCGGGGGCTCAGCCTCCATTCGTGCGGGCTGGAAGACAATGCGGCAGGTTGGCGCTGCGGCACGCATCATGCTCGTCGAGGCCGCGGCGCGCAGCTGGTCTGTCGATCCGTCAACTTGTCGGGCGGAACTCGGCTGGGTGCTTCATCCGGAGACCAAGCGGCGGACACGGTACGGCGACCTGGTCGACCGCGCCCGTGTCATTCCTGTGCCGCAAAATCCGCTTCTGCGTACAACCGGTCTCAAGGTGATCGGCAAGCCACAGCGTCGGCTGGACACGCCATCCAAGGTCAACGGCAGTGCCAAATTCGGCTTCGATGTCCAGCTGCCTGGGATGCGCCATGCGGCTGCAATGAGCTGCCCGGTGATCGGCGGGCGATTGGCCTCTGTTGATGAGGCGCCAGCGCTCGCGGTGTCAGGCGTGCGCCAGGTGGTGCGCCTAGACAACGCGGTAGCGGTCGTTGCCGACCACGGCGGCGCAGCGCGCAAAGGGCTTGCCGCACTGGATCCGCAATGGACCGGGGGCTCGACGCATTCGACCGCTGACCTGATTGCGTCATTCGACGCCGCGCTCGATCACCAAGGGCTCGTTGCCGAGAAGAAGGGAGACGTCGCAGTCGCCCGTAAGACGGCCACAAGCTCGTTCGAGGCCACCTACCGCCTGCCGATGCTCGCCCATGCGGCCATGGAGCCGCTCAACTGCGCGGTTTCGGTGACGCGCAACTTCTGTGAAGTCTGGGTCGGGAGCCAGGTGCCCGGACGCGCTCGTAAGGCGGCGGCTGAGGCCAGCGGGCTGCCGATCGAGCAGGTTCGCGTCAACAGCCACTTTATCGGAGGTGGTTTCGGGCGCCGGCTTGAGCATGATTGGGTGATCCAGGCTGTGAGGATCGGCAGGATCGTCGGCGCACCGGTGAAGGTGATGTGGAGCCGCGAGGAGGACATGCGCCAGGACGCATACCGTTTTCACAACCACAGCCGAGTCCGCGTCGGGCTCGATGCCAAGGGCATGCCAATCAGTTTCGAGCATCGACTGGTGGCGCCCGGCGTGATGTTCCGGTTCCTACCCGGCTTTACCAAGGACGGCATCGATCTCGACGCAGTCGACGATGCCGCAAGCCCCTACGCGATTCCGAACACACGGGTTGAGTTCGTTCGTCAGGAACCTCCCGAGGGCCTACTGGTCGGGAACTGGCGTGGCGTGGGCGCCACCCGTAATGCCGTGATCGTCGAAGGCGTGATCGATGAGATCGCGTTGCGCGCGAACATGGATCCGGTCGCGTATCGCCGCGCGCTACTCGAGCCGAGATCCCGGCTCTCTGGCGCCTTTGAGCGGGTTGTTGCCGACTCAGGCTGGACGTTGCCACTGCCAAGGGGGTCAGGTCGCGGCGTAGCCGTTGTTTCGGCATTCGGCAGCCATGTCGCAATGGTGGCCGAGGTCACCCGCCAGGAGAGCGGGGCATTCCGCGTGACGCGCATCTTCTGTGCGATCGATACCGGTCATGTCGTGAACCCCGTTCTTGTTCGACAGCAGATCGAGGGCGGCATCGTCTACGGGCTCAGCGCCGTCCTGTACGGTCGGATCACACTCGATCAGGGCCGGGTGGTGGAGTCCAACTTCCACGACTACCGCGTTCTTCGGATGAATGAGATGCCGGAAATCTTTGTCTCCCTGATCCAAAGTAGCGAGGATCCCGGCGGTGTCGGGGAGCCTGGAACGGCACTTGTCGCACCAGCCGTCCTCAATGCGATCCGGGCCGCCGGTGGGCCTCGCGTGACAACCCTGCCGCTCGATCCGACCCTGGTGGTACGGTTATGACGCGCCCGCACACCTCGATAGTGATGGCGAGCCGGCTTGCGCTGGCGGGATCCGCGGCCCTTCTGGTCGCGGGGGTGACGCTCGGCGCAAGCGATCCTGTTCCTGCGAAGGCCGCCCCCAATCCCTCGATCAACCTTCGAGACGTCACGGACTTCGATGCAATCGCAGATCCCGCGAAACGTTCGGCCGCGTTGTTCGGTGAGGCCGGCAAGGTCATCGAGAGCCCGCGCTGCATGAACTGTCATCCGCGGACACCTCGTCCTACCCAGGGCGACGAGATGCGGCCACACAACCCGCCGATGTTCGCGGGCAAATCCGGTCGGGGCCAACCTGGCCTTGCCTGCACGACCTGTCACGGCCCGGCCAACGTCAAGACATTCGCCGCTGGGATCAAGAGCATTCCAGGCGATCCGCATTGGGGCCTCGCACCCCCTGAGATGAGCTGGCAGGGTCGCTCGCTGGCGCAGATCTGCGAGCAGATCAAAGACCCAAAGCGAAACGGCAACCGGTCGCTGGAGGCCATCTGGCACCATATGGCCGAGGATCATCTGGTCGGCTGGGCTTGGCGCCCCGGACCTGGCCGTCATCCGGCTCCCGGCACGCAGGCAGCTTTCGGAAAATTGATCCGCAGGTGGATCGATACCGGCGCGCACTGCCCAACGTAGAAGCAAACTCGGATCAGCCGAGGTTTTCCAGCAGTCGTTGAGCGCGGAGCCTTGTGGCGTCGCTATTTGAGGGCCCATACCTCGTAAGGATCGGCTGCAACGTGAACGCGTTGCGGTCACCACGTTCGACCAGGTCGCAGGCGCTCTTGAGCTCCCACGCTGTCGCAGACTGCGCTTGCGCGCAAACTAAACTCTGCTCGAGGACTTCGCGGCTTTTGGCGACTTCGCCCATCAGAGCCAGAATGCTGGCGCGTACACGCATGACCTCTGGCGTGTGAAGTCGGTCGCCATTGCGCTCGACGGCGTCCTCGCATTGCGTAATGATCTCGAGCGCTTCGTCGACCTTTCCGGTCTGGGCCAGGCCCTCTGCGAGCGTTGTCATGAAACCGGTTGTGAGCATTTCGTATCGGGCGGCACGCAGTGATACCAAGTTCGCCTGGATCATTGAGATTCCGCTTTCGATGTCCCCTGCCCGGATGGCGAGCTGCCCACGCATGCAGGCACTGACCGCGAGATAGGGACGAAGCGAATGGCGATCGGCGTGCGCCGAGAATCGCTCGACGAAACCGTCCATTGCGGTCCAGTCCTCTCGCCATTCAGCGATACTGACTGCCCAGATCAGCGCAATGCAATGGGTAACCGGATGCGACAGTGCGGCCGAAGCCTCGACGGTGTCACGCGCCAAGCTGGCACCAGCGTCTGGGAACCCCTGTAGCCACAGACTGCGGGCGGCGGTGATGCAGGCCCGGTTGCGATGATCGAAACCAAACCCGATTGGATCGATGCCGTGTTGATCTTCCAGCTGCTTCATCGCCGGTGCAAGATGAAGGTCTGCCTCGCGGTGGCGCCCAAGGAGGTGCCAGGCGATGCCGAGCAGCGAATGGGCCGCGGCGATGCCGGCCGGATTGCCGATGCGCTCCGCTAGGTCGAAGCCGCGCTGGGCAAGGCTTAGCGCTTTACCGAAGTCGGCAGTGCGCTCGTAGAAGATATGGAGAGCCCCTAGCAGGCGAAACTGACGAATGAGGTCCCCATAGCGTTCGGCGAGCACCAGAGCGCGCTGGAAGGCCTGCTCGACATCGTCGGTATTCCCGGAGGTAAACATGAGCGACTGACCGAGGCAGGTTTGAAGCTCCATCTCGAATAGCGAGCCGCTGCCCGCATCATCGAGTGCCGCGATCGCCCTAAGGGTCACGTCGCGGCATTCGGTCAGCAGTGACATCCGCAGGAAGAGCGGTGCTGCGGCGGCTGCGACGGTTACACCAAGCGCAGTATCCCCACCGGGTCCGAAGGCCCAATCAAGCGCTATCCGGAGGTTAGGCACACGCTCGGCCTCGAGTTCTTGTGGTATGTCGTTCCCAACCGGTCCGGCCGCCAAGTCGCGAAACAGCTCCGCATGGCGACGACGCACTGCGTCGGCATCACGTGATACGGCGAACCTGTCGACAAGATAGGCCTTCGTAGTGTCGAGTAATCGATACCGCACCGAGTCTACCGTACGGCAAATCGCGATCAGCGATTTGGCCACGAGGTTCTCGATGATCTCGATCGCCTCGACTTCGTCGAGAGAGTCATCGCTGACGACGCTCGCGGCCTCAAGGCCGAACGGTCCTATGAACAGCGCGAGGCGCTGAAGTATCAGGCGCGACCTTTCGTCAAGTAGGTCATAGCTCCACGCGAGCGTGTCAGCGAGCGTCCGGTGACGGGGAATTGCAGTCCGCCTACCACCTTGAAGATGCCGAAACCTGTCATTCAGGAGGTTTAATGTGCCGCGCAGCCCGTATGCCGGTATGCGACTCGCCGCGAGTTCGATTGCAAGGGCGATGCCGTCGAGACGCCGACATATGTCGGAGACGATGCCTGCATCGCCCGGACCGAGTTTTATCGGGGTGCCCGCCGCAGCGGCACGGTCGAGCAGCAGTCGAGCGGATGGGAACTCCAGAAGTCGCTCGACACTGATCGCGTCGTCATCATCGGGACAGGCGAATGGTGCGAGCACGAAGACATGCTCGCCCTCGACCCGGAGCGCTTCGCGGCTGGTCGCGATGATGTGGAGCTGGGGCGCCGCCTGAAAAAGGCGCTCCGCCAGAACTGCGGTCGCTGCGATCACATGTTCGCAACTGTCGAGGACGACGAGGATGCGGCGCTGCTTGAGAAACGTGCCCAATGTAGCAACCGCATCCCCGTCGTTAACGGCGAAACCAAGCGATGCGGACATTGTAGAAGCAACGCGCCGTGGGTCGGTGACTGAGCCGAGATCAACGAAGCAGATATCGCGCGCGAACCAGTCCGAAAGGGCGTGCGCGCCTGCGACTGCAACCGTTGTCTTGCCAATGCCGCCGGTCCCGAGCACCGTTACGAACCGATGTTCCTTTAGCATTGCGCATAGCCCGGTGACCTCTTTCTCGCGTCCGAGCATGTGCGACAGCCTGCCGGGCAGCCGGGAGGGCCGATCGTCAGGGTTCGGGAAGGGGACGGAAGGCGTGGGTAAGTGGCGGGTCACCGGCGTTACGAAACAGTATCCGCGCCCAGGCACGGTTGCGATCACGCGGTCGTCATCGCCCTCGGCCAAGAGTTTTCGTAGGCCTACGATCTGAAATCGAAGGCTAGTCTCGCCCACGGTGATGCCAGGCCAGACATGGTCCGCGACCTCCTGTTTGCTGACTGTGTTGCCGGCATGATCCAGAAGCACCGAGAGGATGTCGAAGGCGCGCGCCCCGATCTTGACCGCAAGGCCTTCGCGTTCGATCCGTCTCTCAGGCAGGAACACATCGAATGAGCCGAAGGAGAAGTCCGCTTGGGGCCTTTGCGTATCAGGTATCATTCTCGCCCCCTAAGCCCGTACGCAGTGCCCGACCGTTCGTCTCCGGCAAGAGCAAGGCCGCCACGATCACGAAACCAAACGCGAGGCTCGCCAGCAGGCCGATCGACAGAGACAGTCCATTGTCGACCGAGGCAAAGCCTACAAGGGCCGGGAACATGGCGGCAAAGCCACGGCCCGCATTAAAGCAAAAACCCTGACCGGAACCACGGATCGGGGTTGGATAGAGTTCGGCGAACTGTGCACCAAGGCCCGCGTAGATGCTTGACGCGCAAAAACCCAACGGGAATGCGAACGCTATCATCTGCCCGGCGGTGAGCGGAGCGGTAGTCGCCACAAGGACGCAGGCGATGGCACCCGTAGCGGCGAGGATGAAGGTCGGACGCCGACCCAGTGCGTCGCTCGCGAAAGCTCCAGTCCAGTAACCGAGCAGCGAACCGGCGGCGAGGGTGAGATAGTAGCTGCCCGAAGCGATGATCGTCATGCCACGCTCGGTTCGCAGCAGAAGTGGGAGCCAGGTGGTTAGCGAGTAGTACCCTCCATGGGCGCCGAACGCGAGAAAGGTGGCCCGCACGGTTGCCCCGCTGTAGGGTGCCGAGAAGATTGCGTACGGCGATACCGGGGCGGTATGTCGCGCCTGCCTGAACAGGGCGGACTCCGGAATGCGACCGCGAATAACGAGCACGAACGCTGCGGGCACCAGCCCCGCCAAGAACACAGCACGCCATGCGATTTCAGGAGGTAGCACGGACAGGAGGGTAGTCGCGGTGATCGCTGCGCAAGCCCAGCCGATCGCCCAGGCACTTTGGATGAAACCCAGCGCGCGTCCGCGAACCTGCGGTGTGACTACTTCGGCCATCAGCACCGCGCTCGTCGTCCATTCTCCGCCGAACCCCAACCCTTGCAGTCCACGTGTGACTGCCAGCGAGCCGAAATCCCAGGTGAGACCGGACAGGAAGGCGAAGAAGGAAAACCAAAGAACGGTGATCTGAAGCGTTCTAATCCTACCGATGCGATCGGCAAGAAGGCCGGCGGCCCAACCGCCAAGCGACGAGGCAATCAGCGTCACGCTCGCCAGAATGCCAGCTTCCGCGTTCGACATGCCCCACAGTAGTATGAGCACCGGTGCGACGAACGCATAGAGGTGCACGTCCATTGCGTCGAGGGCGTACCCCCCGAAGCAGGCCCAAAACGTCCGGCGGCCCGAAGCGTCCATGTCTCGGAACCAACTCATCATCATGACATTTGACCTGCATTCAAACCGATCGATGATCGCATGGGACTATTACACGAGCTCCAAAATCAAGGACGATCAACAAGGATATTATCAAGCTAATTGCAGACGATACTTCTAACGTTGCTATTAACAATAAAAAACCAACCACACAGATGACTACACAAACGCCCAACAACTTATAAGGAGTAACCTGAACGCTTACTAAGCTGTTTTGGTGTGGGACTCTCGAGCCTCCGACTCCCGACGCTCCAAAGTGCCGCCTCTCGTGTTGAGCCCTCCACGGTAGCCTCCGGGCGACAGCCGTGTAATCATAGACCGGTAGCGGAACGTGATAATAGGAGAATGTTGCGACTCCGGTATGATCTTGCGCTTTCCTGCCTGTCGTGGGAGCGTCAACGCTTGAGCGTCATTGTCTGCGGCAGCTAGTTGCCGCAACGGGGAACCTGCGAGGGACAAGCGCCGGGTCTCGGACGCCTTACGAGGAGCAGCGGTTGGATCAGGAACTAGCCAGGCTGAACCATGCGCCGGACTTGAGTAATCGTCAGCTCGGTTGGGGTGGCATCGTGGCTGACGTGCATTGGTGGCGGGGACCGGGCGAGGCGATGTCCCTGTCTCCGAACCATGACGTGGTCGCGATGCGCATCGCCGGCTCGACCCCCCTTACTCAGCGACGTAACGGGAAGGTTGATGAGCGAGTTGCCGCCTACGGTAACGTGACGGTTCATCCCCATGGAATGGACTCCCATTGGTCATGGACCAAGCCGGGCGCGATCATGCTGATGCGCGTTCCGCCATCGTTAATCGGCGAAGTTCACCGACGGTCGGGGGGAGAGCAGGATCTTCCGAACCAGTTTGGCTTTCGAGACCGAATGGTCGAGCACTATGTGGATCTTTTCAACCTGGAGCTCCACTCTCCTGACGATCTCACCAAAGGGCTTAGGTGGGAAGCCCTTTCGCTCGCGCTGGCGGCCTATCTCGTGGAACATGTTGCAGGTCGTGACGTACAGGCGCCTCCTCAAGGGGGTTTGAGTCCCGCCACGTTGCGTCGGGTGATCGAACATATCGGCGATCGCTGGCAAGATCAGCATTCACTGGCGAGTCTCGCCGTCGTGGCAGGTGTCAGCCGGTTCCATTTCGCCCGCATGTTCAAGTTGAGCACCGGTCGTACGCCGATGGAGTTCATCGAGCGATCGAAACTCGATCACGCCCGACAGCTCATCATCAATGGTCACCACAGCCTGGCGCAAGTTGGCCTACTCTGCGGTTTTGTGGACCAGAGCCATTTTGCGCGACGGTTTCGCCTCGCGTTTGGACTGACGCCAGGCGCCTTCGCGGGAAGCTACAACAGGCTCTGACGCATCACGTGCTCCGGCCCCTTGAAATCACTGACCGTTCATTGTGCGCCAGAAGGGAAGCTGCAGACCCAGGACGGAAGCCCTGCGACCTATCAGTCACGGCATGGCGCTCTATGCAGTGGGGCCTATCGGCCGATCCCTCTGCCCGGTGGAATCAAAGATCCTGCAGCTCGAGGGCGTGGCGTCGTCGAAACTCAGAGGGCGTCACACCGACGAGTTTGCGAAAACACGCTGAGAACGCTGACGGCGTCTCGTAGCCTACCGAAAGGGCAATATCGGTAACCGGCCGGTCGCGGTCGCCAAGCAATTCACGCGCTCGGGCGATGCGTTGGCCGACGAGCCAGTCGTGCGGCGTTCGCCCCGTTGCGGTCCGGAACGCGGTACAGAAGTGGAAACGACTGAGCCGTACAAGACCGGCGAGATCGTCGAGACTGATCGGCTGATCGAGGTGCTCACGCATATAGTCTTTCACCCGCTTGACCTGCCAGTCAGCGAGGCCGCGGAGGGCGCGCGCCGGGACAACCGGGCTTGAGGAGGAATGCGAGCGTATAAGCTGGGTGCACAACAGATCGACAGCCTGCTCGGCGAACAACCGTCGCGATGGTTGGGCCAGGGACACGGCTTCGGCGCTGAGCATCTGCATGATACCTGCACCGACAGGATCGTCGAAACCGGCACGATCGAGGAGCTCAACCGTCTTGCCTGCATGCAATGCCTCCGCACAATGCTGGAGGCGGTCCTCTCCGAGGAAGACATGCGAGACGCGCAGAGGGCCCGTCATGTCCCATCGACCAGCGTGGCCACTTGGGATTAGACTGATCGCACCCGGTCGAGCCCGACCCTCATGGCGTGAGGAACCAGTTCGTAGCGTAATCGCCCGCTCGCCACCGTGATAGGTGGTGACGACGTGGCCTTTCATGGCGGTAAAACTGCTATGAACATCGCCATGTTCCCAAACCGGGGTCAATTGAGTCTCGCCGTCCAGCGTCTCGTTCACGACCGGCGAGGTCGCCGCCAGCATCCGCGCCATCTCATAGGCGGCAGATGGCATCGGAAGGGGGCCGAGGTCGGCTAGAGGCTGGGCTGCGTTCACACACTTCATGTAGAGCGAACGATCCCGGGAGGCTCGTAAGCACATGAGAACGAGTGTTAGAAAACGTGAAACGATCGTAGACGGTCCCGGCCTTGCTTGCGGCATCGTGTCAGATCGGTATCGCTCGCCTGTGAGGACAAGCCCATACCAGCGCCGAGGATGGCACCCTGCGACGATGATCGAAGTTCATGGTTCGGCTCGGAAGCCGTCGAACCCCTGGGTCCCCCGGGTATCTGGAATGTCACATTGACCAAAGAACGCTATGTTTTCGATCGGTTCGAGCTTTTCCCACGCCAGCGCCTTCTGCTGGAAGCCGGCCAGCGGCTACCGCTCGGCAGTCGGGCGCTCGACATTCTGACGATACTCCTCGAGCAGCCGGGAGAGATCATTCCCAACGATGCGATCGTCGCCCGCGTCTGGGCGGGCGTTACTGTCGAGGAGACGAGCCTGAGGGTGCACATAGCCGCAATCCGGAAAGCGCTGCGCGATGGCCATGACGGAGCCCGATTCATCGCGAATGTCCCGGGCAGGGGCTACTCGTTCGTCGGAACACTGCAAACTTCACTGAGCGGCAGCACTGAGCCAGCCGGGGTGCTCTCCATTCCCGAGGCGAACAAGGCCCGGACGCTCCCAACGATGCTCACCCGTGTCATCGGGCGGGAGGATCTCGTAGAGCTGCTGGTGGAACAGACGGCCGAACGACGGCTCACCACGATCGCCGGACCTGGCGGGATTGGGAAGACGACGGTTGCACTCGTCGTCGCCAGAGCCCTGCAACCGGCTTATGTCGACGGCGTCTTGTTTGTTGATCTGTCGCCTGTTGTCGATTCGGCATCCGTGGTTGGAACCGTCGCAGCCGCACTCAACCTCGTTTTGCGTCCCGAAGATCCCGTCGGTGATCTTGCGGCGGCACTGAGGGGGAGGGTGATGCTGATCATTCTCGATAACTGTGAGCACGTTGTCGCTGCCGTTACCACCTTGGTCGAGGGACTGCTTCGCTATACAGATGGCATCAGCATCCTCACGACCAGTCGGGAGCCGCTGCGCGCCGCGAGCGAATGGGTCCAGAGAGTGCCGCCGCTCGCCGTGCCGACTGACGTTGCGCCTCTCTCGGCTGCCGACGCTATGCGTTTTGCTGCGGTCCAGCTCTTTGTGGAGCGGGCTGCCGACACCATGGGCGGCTACACCCTTCTCGACGTAGATGCACCGCATGTTGTGGAGATCTGCCGGCGCCTGGACGGGATCGCGTTGGCTATCGAGTTTGCGGCGAGCCGTGTCGACGCAATCGCCATCCGCGACCTCTCGATGCAGATCGGCGATAGGTTTCGATCTCTCCATCACGGACGCCGGACGGCATTGCCGCGGCATCAGACTTTGCGCGCGGTGCTCGACTGGAGCTACGATCTTCTGTCCCCAGCCGAGCAGACCTTGCTTGCTCGACTGGCGGTTTTCCAAGGCCCGTTCAGTCTTGTAGATGCAGATCGGGTCTGTTCCGACGATGCTGCAGACGAGGCGGACATCTTTGCCGGTGTGGGTGATCTTGTCGCGAAGTCGCTGGTGGTAGTCAATTTCAACGATGGCAGGGTTGATTATCGGCTCCTCGATACGACGCGGTCGTACGCGCGAGATAAGCTTCAGGCGAGCGGTGAAGGCAACAGGCTGGCTGCGCGACATGCCGAACACGTGCGACTGACGTTCGAAGCAGCGGCAGGGCTAGTAGAGTCCGGCATCGTTGCCGACACCGATGATACTCGCGTAGAGCGGATCGAAGATTTGCGCGCTGCACTGCGCTGGGCCTTCGGACCGGACGGCGAGATTCCGCTCGGTGTTGCACTGGTCATTACTGCCGCGCCACTCTGGTCGCAGCTTTCGCTCGTCGATGAGTCGCTTGAGTGGGTCCAACGCGCGATCGCGGCATCGGACAATTTCGCCGGGGGGGATCAGCGCCAAGTCATGCATCTTTACGCTGCATTGGGTGGCCTTCAAATGTACGCGATCTCCAGCGTGAAGCAGGCCAATAGCGCGTGGGACCTAGCATTCGGTCTCGCAAAGGGCTTGGGCGATATAGACTATCAATTGCGAGCGTTGCGGGCGCTATGGGCCGAGGCCATCAACCATGGTGAGTTTGCTCGCGCGCTCAACTTGGCAACTCGCTTTCGTGATACCGCCACGGGCACCGATGGCCATGACGATCTACTCGTGGCGGACCGCATGATCGGTTCGGCTTTGCACTTTTTGGGGAGACACGACGAAGCTGAGGCCGCGATCGAGCGGATGCTGAGGCTCTACGCCGTGCCAGCGCCGTACATCGAGGCAGTGCGCTATCAGTTTGACCAGCGCATCGCTGCCCGCATCATGCGAGGGCGGATATTATGGCTGCGAGGTAGGACGGACACCGCGCTGAGCGACATCACAGAAAACGTCGAGGCCGCTCTTGCGCTCGATCACACGATGACCTTGTGCAACGTCCTGACCGTTTCGGCTTGTCCTATCGCACTGCTCGCCTGCGACCGGGACGCCGCAAAGCGCTATATTGGGATCCTCCGCCAGCGGACCGCCGCGCGAGCGCTTGACGTCTGGCACACCTATGCGGTTTGTTTCGAGGCGGAGCTGGCTATCGACGAAGGGAATGTCGCCTGGGCGCTTGCCCGCCTGCGTCCTGCCATGGCGGCCCTCGAACGTTCCGGGTTCGGCCACTACCGGACCTCGTTCCTGATGACGCTGGCGCGGGGTCTTACTCTTCTTGGGCAACACGACGAGGCCGACGCTCGTCTGATGGAGGCTCTGGAGGCTTGCGACAGGACCGGCGAGCAATGGTTGTTGCCGGAACTGCATCGACGTCGGGGCGAGATCGAGATCGGGCGCTCGGTGGATGCGGATGCCGGCGTTGCGACATTCCGCGTCGCACTTGCGCTCGCTGAAAGGCAGGGTGCCCTGGCCTGGGCTTTGCGCGCCGCCACCAGTCTTGCCCGGCGCCTAAGCGAACTGGGTCGAAACGCCGAAGCTGTCGCGGTACTGGCGCCGATTGTCGGACGCTTCACCGAGGGGCGCCAAAGCGCGGATCTGCTCGAAGCCACCGCGACGCTAGCTAACATACGTGATCCAGACTGACCGGAAGAGCATGATTTACATCTCTTAACACGCGTTCGGGGTCCGAAAAGCCGATAGTCGCTGAGAACGACTGGACAACCGGACAATGACCCAGGCACCCGATCGCGCCAAAGGCGCACTGAATGCGCGTAGGCCGATGGTCCTGGACAGTGCGGTCGCGACCTTCCTGCGGGCGCGCGAGCGCGCGGGCGAAGTGTCACCGCATCTCATGCCCGTGCCCGAGGCAAGGGTTGCCTTGGCGCGCCTCCAGGCAATGATGCCCCTCGCGGAGCCTGCGGCCCTCCAGGAGGTTCGGTTCGACGCTGGCGAATATGGCTGGGTCGTTGCGCGGATCGTCCTACCGACTGACGCAGCAGAGCCACTCCCAATCATTCTCTATATCCATGGTGGCGGGTGGGTGATGGGGGATGCGGTCATCTATGATCGGTTGATCCGGGCGCTAGCGAACGGTGCACGCGCTGCGGTCGTCTTCGTCAACTACACGCTTGCGCCGGAGGCGCATCACCCCGTCCAGGTCGAGCAGGCCTATGCGGTGCTGTGCGGCGTTGTGAAGGAATGCGGAGCGCTCGGCCTCGACGCATCCCGTATCGCGATCGCTGGCGACTGCTCGGGAGGGGCCATGGCAAGCGCAGTCACGATGCTTGCCAAGGTGCGCCGTGGCCCAGAGATCGCCTTGCAGCTTCTACTATATCCAATTGTCGAGGATCCGGCGCTGATCGATGCCTCGGCGGCGGAAACGATTGAGGGCTGGCTGCCGAGGAACGCTCTGTGTGGGCGCGCCAACGAAGCGTTCCGAAAAGACCGACAACGCCTGGCCACGACCGCTTTCCCGCTCTCGGCGCCGCTGACCGATCTGAATGACCTGCCCGAGGCCCTCATAATCGTTGCCGAGCATGACGTCGCGCGGGATGGTGGCGAAGCGTACGCACGGCGACTAGCCGAAGCGGGCGTGACGACGACCTGCGTTCGTTACAACGGTACGATCCACGATTTCATGCTGCTCAATGTACTGGGAGGCTCGACCGCAAGCCGCGGGGCTACAGCCCAGTCGATCGCCGCCCTCCGGAGCGCGCTCCACCCTAAATGAGATCATGGCCATTCACCACTCATCCCCAGATCGACCGACACACCATTTGTGATATTTTGTTAGTTGCGTTGCCGCTATCCCGATCATCCGTCACCCACGACGCTTGTCAGGCGGGGGCAGTGTTCGCAGATGGGCATGCCGGTCCCGATTACGTCTTTGGCGATCATCGCGGTTGCGACCCTCGTCGTCGATGGCGCTCACGCACAGAACGCTGTCGTCCCGGAAACGCAGCAGCCTCAGTTCAGGTACGACGGTCGCGATATCGTCGTTACCGCGCAGCGCCGTTCGGAGGCGCTTTCCGACGTGCCGATGTCGGTGACCGCCGTCTCTGGACAAGCGCTGCGCGAACGCGGCGTCAACACCTTGCAGGACCTCGCAAAGCTCACTCCCGGCCTGTCTTATGTCGAGAGTGGTTCCTCCAACCCGGTCTATTCGATCCGCGGCATTGGCTTCTTCGATACGACGATCGGCAACCGGCCAGCGGTAAGCGTCTATCTCGACGAGGTCTCGTTACCATTTTCGATCATGGCACCCGGTGCGTCACTTGATCTCGAGCGCGTGGAAGTACTGAAGGGTCCTCAAGGAACGCTGTTTGGTCAGAATTCGACCGGTGGTGCGATCAACTATATCGCCGCCAAGCCGACTGAGGTTTTGAAAGCGGGAGTCGATCTAGGTGTCGGCAGGTTTAACACAGTTGATGCCGCCGGCTTCGTGAGCGGACCGATCACAGGGTCAATGCGTATCCGCGTTGCCGGACGGATCGAGCGCGGCGGCGACTGGCAGCGTAGCTACACGCGTGCCGACACCCTCGGTCGTCGTGACATGCTACAGGGTCGCGCACTTTTCGAATGGTCTCCGGCATCGACCGTTCGCATGCTGCTCAACGTGAACGGATTCAAGGATCGGGGTGATACCCAATCTGCGCAGTTGCTGGCCTTCGTCCCAAGCAGCACGCGACTAGCGTCCGAGATCCCCGCGCTGGCGAACTACCCGTCCGCCCCGCCGAACAATCGTGCGGCCGACTGGGACCCGGATATCGCCCTTGATAAAGACAATAGCTTCTATCAAGTGTCGCTACGACAGGAATTCGATCTCGAGTCCGACATGGTCCTGACTTCGCTGTCCGGATATCTACGGTTCGACATTGATCAGGTCACCGATCAGGACGGTACCGCTTACAACAACGTCCGTACGGCGGCGGGCGGATATAATGACTCGCTATATCAGGAACTGCGCTTGTCAGGGACGCTTGGGTCACTGCGTTGGACCGTCGGTGGGATCTACTCCCATGACAGGGCTATCGAGGATAACCGCGTCGACTTCCGGTATTCGACGACCAACTTTGCCACGCTGCCTTTCGGAGAACTAATCGGGACGTCTCAAACCTACCGTCAAGTGTTCGCCACCGTGGCGGCATTCGGAAGCTTTGATTGGACCATCGCAGATGGGCTTGTGCTTCATGGCGGCTCACGTTGGACCGCGGCTGACCTCGACTATCGTGGCTGTGCGCGCGTTGCGGACGCCGGTGGGGGGCTGGCGATCACCGCACTCTATGATTCCTTGCGCGCAGCACGTGGACTCGCACCGCTTGCTACGATCCGCGTGGGAGAATGCCTGATGGTGGATGGCAACCTTGACCCGGGAGAGGCGCGCGGCAGGCTCGACCAGCGAAATTTGGCCTGGCGGGCCGGGATCGACTGGAACGAGGACGGCAACCTGCTCGTCTACGCCAACGCCAGCCGTGGTTATAAGGGCGGCAGTGCGCCGACCATCAACGGCCTTGGGATAGCGCAGATCGTCGCGGCGAAGCAGGAGACGGTACTCGCCTACGAAGTCGGAGCGAAGGCTACCCTTCTCGATCGTCGCGTGCTCCTTACTGCTGCTGCCTTCTATTACGATTACAGCGACAAGCAGGTACGTGGTCGGACCTTGGTCGCGCCGACGCTGCTGGGTGCGCTCGAGACTCTCGTCAACGTGCCTCAGTCGCGCATCATGGGAGTCGAAGGTTCGATCGAGCTGCACCCGAACAACGGGTTGAAGCTGAGCGTCGCAGGCACATGGCTCGGCAGCAAGGTGACCGATAATTTCGTTAACTATTCCATCCTGGGCGTGGAACGGGACTTTGTAGGCAATCCGTTTCCCTACACTCCGCGTGCGCAGGTTGTCGGGGACGCGCAATATCAATGGACGATAGGGCGTTCGTTTGATGTATTTGCCGGCGGTAGCCTCAATTTCCGCAGTGCGACTACCGCAGGGTTTGGTGCTGAGCCGCTGCTGGCCTTGAAATCCTATGCTCTAGTCGATCTACGAGCGGGCACGGTGACGCGCGATGGCCGATGGCGTCTCCAAGTCTACGGCCGCAATGTCTTCGACAGATATTATTGGACGAATGTGGCGAAGTTCGTAGACAACGTCCGGCGGTACGCCGGCAACCCGGCGACCTACGGCGTGACGCTATCACTGCGATTATGATCAAGCTCAATAGCGTAAAGTCGCTATGGCTATAAAATATCAGTGCCGTAAAGGTTGCGTGAACTCACGCCGTTAAACATCGGCGGGCTATTCATCTATACTTAGAAATAATGTGATTAGATATCACATCAATATCCTGAGAGGTAATTTGCAAACGAAATGTTTTGGAAAGTCTTGAATGGGCCGTCGAACTACCTGTGACCTAAATGTCATCAAATGATGAACGGTGTCGGAGGCTGCCGTAAGGCGTTCCTTGTGGCAACCAAGTCTAATATCATACCGGTCCATTTACCCTATTCGCGGAAGTCCATCATCCCGGTTTCCCGGGTTTCAATTGTAGCCTCAATTCTGGGTCCGGAAACCGGCCCGCCACGTTCCACGGCAAAAATGCCTCCTGTGTTTGTGATCCGAGGACGTGGCCATGGAATTGAACGAAGGCCTGTCCGGGTCGGTGATCTATGGACCGGACTCTGACGACGAGCGTCATCGGACCGGAACGTCGAGTCTAGCCGACAGCATGCCCATGATGGATGCTTATATCTCGATGATGCGCGCCTCGGCGCTTATCGCGGCTGGCAGAACCGGTCTCTTCGAAGCGCTGGCGAACGGACCGCTGACAATCGAGCGGCTTGCCGAGGCAGTCGGGGCCGACGAGGCCGGTCTCGCGCGCCTTGCCGACTTTCTCGTGCTCACGGGACACGTTGACCGACAAGATGATCGGTTCGCCAACGCGCCCAGGACCATGCGTTGGTTTACGAGCTGGGGTTCCGTCGATTACCGCTCGGGCCTTGTCTGGACGGGTGATGCTTGGCCAATCATGGATGACCTTGGCGAGGCGGTTCGGAACGGGTTGCCGTCTCAGCTGCTCTGGGATCGGATGGAAGAGCGCCCCGAACTGGGACGTAACTTCGCGCGGTACATGGCGACGTTTGCAAGACATCTGGCGCCCGACCTGCTGGAGCTGGCGCCATTGTCGGACGGGCCGTTGCGCCTCCTGGATCTTGGCGGGTCGCACGGGCTTCATGCGATGGCGTTCTGCGATCGCCATCCTGGCGTACGAGCCGTTATCGTCGATCTGGAAAGTGCGCTCCACGAAACCGCGAAAAGGATCGGTCATAGATCGCTCGCGGACCGTATCGAGCTTCGTCAAGGTGATATACGCTCCTGCGATTGGGGGCAGGATTACGATATTGTGCTCTATCTGTCGGTCGCGCACAACATGAGCCGAGAAGACAATCGGGCTGTCTTTGCGCATCTTGCAAAGACGATGCGGCCCGGCGGCAGCCTGATTATCCACGACTACCCCGTAGAAACCACGCCGGCACTGTTCTTGGCCGCTTTCCGCCTGACCCTCTTGGTCGAAACCGGTACCGATACGCTCGGCTATGGCGAACTGGCGGGGATGCTGAGCGATGCCGGCTTTTCGCAGCTGAGCTCGCACACGCTAGTTCCTGCGGACAAGGGAACTTTGATCTTGGCGCGGAAGTAGCCGGACAGCGGTGCTGCACGACTATGCGGGGGCAGGGGGCTTTGGTCCAGGTGTAGGCTCCCTTACCTGTCCTCGTTCCCATCCATTACAACGGTAACTGACGAAATTCTCCGCGAAACGACTCTGTCATGTCAAAGTCACACTGGGTGTCATGGGGTGGACGGGGGCAATGGGTGGATGACATAGGTTCCGGGCCCTCTCGCATCAGCGTGCGCGGCGCGAGAGCGTCATCAGCGCAGTGCACTCTTAAATCGGGGCCTCGAAGCAATCTTGCAACATTGGCGGCAATATGCAGACGGCGCGCGGCTACGTCGTAGGATAACGGACGGACAGGGATAATTCTCAAGCTACCGTTTCCGCTCTATGACGGAGTGATTGTATGTCACGACCCAACAGTCTCGCCCCGCCGATTGCCACTCGGTCAGATGACGGAGTAACGGAAGGAGCCTTTCCCTTGCCCGGGACGCCACTAATCACGGGCTTCGGTATGTCCGGCTTCGGTTTGATCTTGCAACTGTCGGTCCCTGTAGCCTGGGCAGTGGCGATCGCTCTTATTATTGCTTGCAGTGACCGCCCTTCGACAAGAGTTCCAGCCCAGCCGGAGCGCGAGCTCGTCCGACCCCATTCTTTCTAAGTCGTCACAGCGCAATTCGCCACGCTGTTCGATATTCCTAGGGAACTAAATCCATGCCCCAGCCAACTTTCGGGATCTTCGATCACCTCGACCAGTCAGGCGACGATCTCTCAAAGCATTACTCCGAGCGCCTCAGGTTTATCGAAGAATGCGACCGCACCAGCTTGTATTCCTATCACGTAGCGGAGCATCACGGCACGCCGCATGGTTTGGCGAGCTCACCGAATCTGTTTCTTGCGGCCGCCGCGCAACGTACCGCACGCATTCGGCTTGGACCTATGGTCATGCTTTTGCCGCTCTATCATCCGCTTCGGGCATTCGAGGAGATCTGCATGCTCGACCAGATCAGCAGAGGGCGACTGGATCTTGGCGTTGGTAAAGGAGCGGTGCCGATGGAGCATGAGTTCTTCGGCATAAGCTCCAACGAATTGTCGGAACGGTACGAGGAAACCTTGAGCATCGTTTTAACGGCGATGGCGGGAGGCGAATTGAATTATGACGGAAACCATTACCAGTTCAACGACGTGCCAATTGAATTGAGACCGTTTCAGCTTCCACATCCACCCCTCTGGTGCGGTACTTCAAATCCGGCAACCGTATCCTGGGCAGCAAAAACCAATGTCCACATGCTCTGCCTCGGACCGAACAATGGCGTTCGTGCGCTCAATGATCTCTACCTTTCCCACCGACATGCACAGAGCGAGACTGGGCCCGAACCTTTCCGGGGAATGCTGCGCATGATCGTTATCGCGGAGACGGACGCGCGTGCCCGTGCGCTTGCAGCACCGGCCTACCGGTACTGGTACGAAACGCTGACCGCACTCTGGCGGCACAAGGGTATTACCCCGCCCTACAGAATCAACGCCGAGATCGATAGTGCGATCGCGGCTGACATGGTGCTGGTCGGTAGCGCGGCGACCGTTCGGGACCAGCTCTGCCGCCATCTTGAAGAGACGGGGGTCAACTACGTCTCAGTTCACGCTCTATTCGGTAACCTACCGGTCGATGCAGCGTTGGATACGATCTCGGCGCTGGAGGCGGACGTAATGCCCCGCTGTCAGTCTAGTGACGCTCGACTGCTGTCAGAACCGTTGGGTCGATCCCTGCTGCACCAGACCGGTTCGTCAGTTTCCGCGTGATCATCTTGCGGCCGGTTGCTGTGCTTAGCCAAGCCACATCTACCGGCACGCGCGATCTGGTCAGCGAGCAAATGCTTCCCGGTTGAACCTCTGTCGCGCAACATCATCCACCAACTGACGTGGTGGAATTAGACAGATGGGCGATCTCGGTTTTGCGCGATATGAAACGTCGATTTAACCGGTATTCGGCTTGGTACCCGACCGGTTCCGCGTTGTGAATTAAGAGCTGGTCACAGGGTGGCAGTGCTACTTTGAAACAGTCGGATCCGCCACGTGGGGCAGGCTAACGCCGACAGCGCGAGCAGCAGCACCGACAGCGCCGCCGCCAGGCACAGCGCGGCCAGACCGAACTCGGCGATCACGTCCTGCCGCCCTTCGGGGGCACGATGCTCTCGGACTTGTGCATCTCGCCCGCCACCTGCGGCGGCATGTAGCGTTCGTCATGCTTGGCCAGGATGTTCGTCGCGACGAACCCGCCGCCGGGAACGAACGCCCCCTCCGCCACCACGCCGCTATTCTCCTTGAACAGGTCCGGCACGATCCCGGTGAAACGCACCGGCACCGTCTGCGCGCCATCCGTCACGACGAAGCGGATCGTCACTCCGTCGGCCGCGCGCACGATCGACCGGTCCGCCACCATCCCGCCCAGCCGCACCGCGCGCCCCGGCTGCACGCCGTCGCGCACCGCATCGCTCGGCGTGTAGAAATAGGCCGCCTGATCCTTGAGCGCAGACATCGCCAGCAACGCCGCACCGACGACCGCAACGGTCGCCAGCACCGCCAGCGTCAGCCGCTGATGCTTCGCCTTCATTTCTTCAGCACCGCGTCGGCCCGCCGCTCCGCCCGACGCATCGCGACATGCGCCCACAGGCACAGCGCCGCCGTCCCGCCGATCACGATGCCATAGGCGGCGATCACGAACGGCCAGGGGTTCATGCCCGCGCCATCCGCCGCAGCCGCGCCTCGACCTTGGCGTCCGCCAGCATCGCCCGCATCCGCATCAGCACGACGGCGGTAAAGATCAGCGTGAACCCCACCACCACGATCGGCAACGGCCACAGGATCGCCCCGTCGATCGTCGTCCCCGTCAGGCCGATGCTCTGCCCCTGGTGCAGCGTCCGCCACCACACCACGGAATAGCGGATCACCGGCACGTTCACCGCGCCCACGATGCCGAAGATCGCCACGATCCGCTGCCCGCCCGCCCCGCGATCGGCATAGGCCTGCGCAAGCGCGATGTAACCGAGGTAGAGGAAGAACAGCACCAGCATCGACGTCAGCCGCCCGTCCCATTCCCACCACGTCCCCCAGGTCGGCCGGCCCCAGATCGATCCCGTCGCCAGACACAGCGCCGCGAACACCGCCCCCGGCACCGCCAGCGCGCGCCCCGCGACCGCCGCCAGCGGATGCCGCCACACCAGATGCATCAGGCTCGCCACCGCGATGCCCGTCCAGCCCGCCATCCCCAGCCACGCCGCCGGCACATGGACGTACAGGATCCGCACGCTGTCCTTCTGCAGGTAATCCGCCGGCGTCAGCCATAGCCCGCTCGCCAGCCCGACCAGCGACAGCAGCACGCCGCCCCACAACGCCCACGGCGTCACCGGCCGGGCGATCCCCAGAAATCTGGTCGGGTTGGCGAAAGCGTGCATCGTTCATCGCTGCATAGAGGCTGTTCGCCGCCCGCGAAAGAACCGATCGCGCTTGCCGCACCGGGAGTCGCCCGCCTAGACGCCGCTGATTGGCATCGCGCTCCGGCTCGGCTCGGCCTTCCGCTTCGCGATCATGGCGGTGACGCTCAAGCTGTCGAGTGAGCGCTGCGTCACCGCGCCATCACGATAAGGGTCGTGTGCGTCCTAATCGTGATGCAGTCCAGCAGCAGCGCGCTGCCGTGACTGGCTGTCGCGGCCTTGGCCATCCCAACGTCGCGAGCCCGCTGCGTCAGACCGGGGGAGCAACAGCAGCGGCACGACATGACAGACTACCGCCAATCTCGTTTCAGGCAGGCGTTGCCACCAGGCCTGCCGGTGAGGGGAAAGCGGGCTACCCGTTACGAACGTAGCACGTTCTGGCGCTGGTGTAGGAAGGCTGACACGGCCGTGTAGTTAACGGCGTCCGCCAAGGGGATCGTGAGGGTATTGATGACTATGCACGACGTATGTCGGTCATCAGCTTCCGATGCAAAGGTCGGAGCAGCGAAGAATGCAGCAACGCGGGGCTAATCGGTGGGGCGTACGATCATGGGTACCAGGCGTCAACCAGCGCTAGGCGGCAAGTTCGCCCAGAAAATTCGGAAGGTTAAATAGTGCCCGATTTCAATGCAAACTCCACAACAAACGATGTGCTTGCAGGTCTGAGTTTGGCAGGCCGACGTATTCTTGTGACTGGTGTGTCCTCCGGTCTTGGAGTGGAAACGGCACGTGCGCTTGTAGCCCATGGGGCGGATGTGATCGGCACCGCGAGGGACGTCGATAAAGCCGAGCGTGCAACAATCGGGGTTCGCGACGCCGCCGAAGCGAGTGGGGGACGGTTCGATATTATCGAACTCGACTTGGCTTCAGTGGCAAGCGTGAATGCTGCTAGCGGCTCACTCCTGAACAAGGGGCAGCCCTTCCATGCCGTCATTGCGAATGCCGGTGTGATGGTTCCGCCGGAGAGCCGGACGCCGGATGGTTTTGAAACCCAGTTTGGTACAAATCATCTCGGTCACTTTCTGTTGGTAACGAGCATCGCTCCGCTTATCACGGATGGCGGGCGGGTAGTTGTTTTGTCGTCAGCCGGTCACCGGCTTTCGGACATCGATCTAGCCGATCTTAATTACGAGGAGGGGAGGTATGATCCCTGGATCGCTTATGGACGCTCCAAGACCGCGAACGTATTGTTTGCGGTGGAGTTTGATCGTCGCTACCGCTCACGTGATATCCGCGCATGTGCGGTGATGCCAGGTCTCATAAACACTGATTTGGGGCGGCATATGACCCCGGATCAGCAGCAGGCGATCATGGCCGACATACAGCGGCAGGCGGAACTGTCGAAAGCTCCCTCGTTCGGTTTCAAGACGCTCAGACAGGGCGCCGCTACAACCGTATGGGCGGCGATCGTGGCCGACGGCAATGTGATTGGCGGCCAGTACTGTGAGGACTGCGCTGTTGCGTCGATCGCCTACGGCGACGGCTTCAACGGCGGTGTGCGCCCTTATGCTCTCGATCAAAAGAATGCGCACCTGCTGTGGGATGCAAGCGCGCGGATGGTTGGCCAACTCAGCTCCATTCAGTCGCCGCATGACGACTGAATGGATTTTGAGTACAGGAACTTAGGTAACGGCGTTCAACCTATGAATCTTAAAGGAAGTGAGAGGGAATGATGGATCCAATTGATGACCGCGTGTTCGCTCCCTCTGTATTGAGGAATCGAATGCCGATATTGTCCGTGTTGAAGACTGTGCTGCCCAGCCGCGGTCTTGTGCTCGAAGTCGCGAGCGGTAGTGGCGAGCACATTATCTATTTTGCCCAACAATTACCGCAACTGCAATGGCAGCCATCGGATCCTTCGCCAACGGCGCGCGCATCGATTGCCGCGTGGACTGCTACGGAGAATCTGAGCAACGTCCGTTCGCCCATCGATATCGATGCTACCGCCAGACCTTGGCCCGTAACTGACGTCGACGCGATCGTAGCGATCAACATGGCTCACATCAGCCCATGGTCGGCAACGCAGGGTCTGCTGCGAGAGGCCGGCCGGCTACTGTCCGCCGGCGGTCTACTCTACCTTTACGGACCGTTTCGTCAGGTCGAAGTGACGCTAGCACCGAGCAACGTGGCATTCGACGAGGATCTGCGGCAACGCGATGCGTCGTGGGGTCTTAGGCATCTCGCCGACATCGAGGCACAAGCATCGGAAGTGGGCTTGGTAATGAGTGACATAATCCCGATGCCAGCAAACAATTTATCCGTGATCTTGCGCCGGCTGTAAGCATGCCGATTTGGATGTGCGCGAATGACCGACGCTTGAAGCCCCACCATGCGAAAGCCAATGGCACGTTTGACGAACTTGCCTTCCGCATGTTCGACAGTATGACATACCGCTCCGTTAAGAGGCTGCCGAGCATCGGAGAGATGCGCTCCTATCCACTCCTAACGGAGTAGATGCTCGTCGCCTTGAACTTCGACCTACCAAACTTGGACAGGCATTTCAGCGGCTGGCGTCTGACGGCCTGATACCAAACCGTCCACCGGCTCCTAGCAGATTGCTGGGTCGCCACCAGCGACCGTCGTTCGCCGGCGCTTATCAACCGGCATCGACGGCCGTATGGGGGGGCAACGCTTCAAAGCCGGATGATGACCGATTTGAGCTGGGTGTAGTGCGCCAGTGCTTCGATCCCCTGCTCGCGACCAGAGCCGCTCTGCTTGAAGCCGCCGCACGGGGTCTGTACGAAGCCGCCGCCATATTCGTTGACAACGATCCGACCGGCGTCGAGACGAGCCGCGACGCGATGCACACGGCCGATGTCGCGGCTCCAGATGCCGGCGGCAAGCCCAAAGTCGCTGTCGTTTGCGATCCGGATTGCGTCTGCTTCATCTTCGAAAGGGATGATGCAGACGACGGGGCCAAAAATCTCCTCACGTGCCAGCGTGTCGTCGTTGCTTACCCCGGTGTAGACCGTCGGCTCAACATACCAGCCGGTGCCAAAGCGACCACCCGTCGAGACCTTGCCACCCGTAACGCACGTCAGTCCGTCCTGCTCAGCGATCGTAAAATACTCCTGGATCTTCTCGAACTGCGCGTGGGTCGTGATCGGGCCTGATGTGGCGTCGGTCTCCGGACCAACACGTAGGGCTCTGACGGCAGCGACGAATTTCTCAACGAACTCCTCGTGGATGCTTCGCTGGACAAGCAGCCGGGTTCCGGCGGCACACCATTGGCCGCTGTTCCAAGTGAAAGCGCGTACCGAACCTTTGGCTGCCGCATCGATATCGCTGTCGTCAAAGACGATGTTCGCGGACTTCCCGCCCAGCTCTAGGGTCAGCGGGAGAATACGTTCAGCGGCAAGCCTGCCCAGCTCCTGGCCCGCCCTGACGCTGCCCGTGAAGGAAATCTTCTGCATCTTGGGGTGCTCGATCATGGCGGGTCCGATCGTGTGACCCTTGCCGACGATGACATTGAAGACGCCCGCCGGCAGTCCGGCCTCCTCAGTTGCGAGTCTCGCCAGTTCGACCAGTGACGCGGGCGTATGCTCGGATGGCTTGGCAACGACGGTGTTGCCTGACGCAAGCGCCGGTGCGATCGCGCGAGCCGCCTGATGCAAAGGCGCATTCCAGGGGAGGATTACTCCGATGACGCCGAACGGATCGCGGCGGGTGTAGACATGATAGTCCGGACCCTGGTTGATCACGTCTCCGTCCATTACATTGACGATGCCGCCGTAGAACTCGAAGAACTGCGCGGTGAGATCGATCAGTGCGGGCATCTCGTGCATCGGCTTGCCGGTTTCTCGACTTTCGATCTCGCCCAGATGCTCGCCGTGGTTGCGGAGGATGCGTCCGATCTCTACCATGATCCGGCCACGCTCCGATGGGCGCATGTCACGCCATGCCTCGAATGCCAGATCGGCAGTCTCGATCGCGCGGCTGACTTCGGCTGCGCCACTATAGGCGACGTGTTCCATCTCGTCGCCCGTGCGCGGATCAAGCTTGATACCGAAACTGCCGTCCGCTGTGCCGATCATTCTGCCGCCGATGAAATTCTCGATCATCTGCATTTTGTCTCTCCCGCCGAGGTGCCTTGCCTGCGTTACTTTTAGGGTGTGTCGGGCGGACCGCCTTCGCGCACTTACGCCGATTGTCGCGAAATTGCGGTCAGCCGCGTCGAATGTTGACGCCGGCCGCTTTCTCCAGTTCAGGAATGACCGTCGTCACATTCATCGTCACCGAGGCCAGCAGTGTACGCACGCTCGAAGAGTTGTTCCAGCAGCGCGTTCACCAGCATTGGCGCGGCCGCTTCGTCTGCTTCGTAACTTGCCAGTCGCAGGTCCTTGAGCATCAAACCGAGCCTGAACCCGAAATCGAACCGCCCATCAAGCATTTGTTTGGCGAGCAGCTCCCCGGTCGTTAAATGCGCGCGGTGGTGCCGTTCAGCATATCGAGGATGATCTCGGCCGGATGACCGTACTTCATCCAGAATAGAATGCCTTCAGCGACGGCGATTAGATTGGCGCCTACGATCATGTTGTTGAGCAGTTTGAGCGCCTGCCCCTGACCAACGTGATCGCCAACATGGACGACCTTGCGTCCAAAAGCCTCCAGAACCCAGCGTAACTCACTCAAGGCGACTGGATCACCCGAGACCATCACCGACGATGTCCCGGTCATGACACCCGTGACGCCGCCTGCGGGCGGGGCGTCCAGCGTGACGATCCCCTTTGCCGCGAGCCTTCTGGCAACGACTCCTGCCGCGGTCGGACCGGTGGTCGAGAGATCGGCATAGAAGCGCCCACGGTTGCCCGCGATGATGCCGCTCTCACCAAGCGCGACGGTCCTGACGATTGAGCTGCCCCCTTCTGAGTGGTCCATCGACTATGAGAGTCTGGATCAAGGATTGAGGGTCCCCCGGTTTCTCATCCAACCTTAGGGTGAGTTTCCGGTGTTCAATCGGCGGCTTTGACAGCCGCGGCAGCAGCATATTCGACCGGCGTCAGCCAGCCAAGCGATGTGTGAGGACGGCTCTCGTTATAGTCCCGTCGCCAGGCCTCGATCTTGGCTCGTGCGTCGGTCATGGACAGGAACCAGTGTGCGTTCAGGCATTCGTCGCGAAGGCGACCGTTGAACGACTCTACGAACGCGTTGTCGGTGGGCTTGCCCGGCCTGCTGAAGTCCAGCGTCACGCCGTTCTCGTACGCCCAGCGGTCGAGAGCCTTCGAGATGAACTCCGGCCCATTGTCCACGCGAATGGTCTTGGGCGCGCCGCGGACCGAGGAGATCCGTGCCATCGCTTGGACCACCTGCTCGCCTTTGATCCCTTGGTCGACGTCAATTGCCAGGGCTCCGCGCGTGAAAGCGTCGACCACGGTCAGCGCTCGTAAGCGCCGGCCGTCGAACAGGGCGTCCGAGACGAAATCCATCGACCACATCTCGTTTGCCGCCAGTGCCGCAGGTTGGCGTTCGCGGTTGGCAGCGCTGACGTTGCGTCTTGGTTTCTTGAGCCGAAGGCTCAGTCCGTCGTTTCGATATAGCCGATAGACGCGTTTGTGATTCACGACCCATCCTTCCCGGCGTAGCAGGATGTAGATCCGGAAATAGCCATAGCGCGTCCGCGTTGCTGCCAGATCACGGATACGCATCGCCAGCGATGTCTGATCCGGCTTGTGCGAGATGTAGCGCACCGACGACCGCTCGACGCCGAGCGCCGAGCAACTGCGCCGTTCGCTTACAGCGTGGGACGCCTGCACGTACGCGACGAGCTCGCGTCGCCGTCCAGGCGTCAGAGCTTTTTTGCCAGGACGTCCTGCAGGATGTGCTTGTCCAGGCTCAGGTCGGCAACCAGCTGTTTCAGCTGTCGGTTTTCATCCTCAAGCTGCTTCAGGCGCCTCAGCTCGCCAACCCCGAGACCGCCGTACACCTTCTTCCAACGGTAGAACGTCTGCTCCGAAATTCCCATCCGACGGATGACTTCGGCCACCGGCGTGCCGGTTCCCGCTTGCTTCAACGCGAAGGCAATCTGCTCGTCTGTGTATCAAGATTTCTTCATTTCCAGCTCCTTGCCCGAAGGCTTCACAAGGCCGGAAAACTCTCACTCAAACTGGACTAAAAAACAGGGGGGACGTCAATCCCTTCGGCACGGCTGGCGCTTTTCAAAAACGCCGGTCATTTTGTTCCGTGGCAGAGGGCGACGTTGTTCAATCGATCAGTGCTCAAGTTCCTCGCCTGGTCGCGATCGCGCCGCGTTGCGGGATCGCCCGAGCGCGGCATCGTCGCTGGCGCGACAGGGCTTAGCTGCCGGGATCGATAGCGAAGGCCTCGATCAGGGGAGCGCGACCGCCAAAGTCTCCCCGGGTTCGCACAGCTCGGACGAAGCCTGACTGGCAGATGTCACTGGTTGCGACCCGCAGCATCGACGTCGTTACCCTAGTCACCGCATTGTTGCGCCACGTAGCGAGTTGGTAGCCGAGCACAATTAGTCCGCTCTGATGACCACTGCATTAGATCCTGCTGCACCGAACCACGGTGCTGACACGAGCCACTTTATGGATGACCTCCGGGAATTGCCTATCGATACGCTTGACGTGGCACAACCCGAGCTGTTCCGCGCTGGTTTCGCACCGCGTTACCTTTCCAGACTGAGGCGGGAAGCACCGGTCCATCGGTGCGCCGCAGGCCAGTTTGCACCTTACTGGTCTCGAGCGGCGGGCTGGGCCCAATCTGCTCGCAGGTAAAGTGAGCAGATCGAGAGACGGCAGACTTGGCCCCGCGCGCACCGCGTCACGGGTAGAGGGCGCGCGTCTCCTCGCTCCCGCTCGCGAACATCTTTCTGAGGGAGTTGACAATGACCGACTATCAAGACGATCCGCAGGCTTCTCACCGTCGTTCAGTTGCGAACCAGGCGCTGCTGACTGCCGGGCTCAAGGCGTCCTACGATTTCATTGTGTGCGGTGCCGGAGCGGCCGGCTCCGTCGTTGCCCGCCGCCTTGCCGAGAACGAGGCGGTGCGGGTATTGTTGATAGAGGCGGGCGGCAGCGACGAGGCCGAGGCAGTGCTCGATCCGGGACTGTGGCCCACCAATCTCGGCACCGAGCGCGACTGGGGCTTCGTCGCCGAGCCCAACCCGCACCTGAACGGGCGCGCGCTGCCCATGGCCATGGGCAAGGGGCTGGGCGGCGGCACAAGCATCAACGTCATGGTGTGGGCGCGTGGTCATCGTGCGGATTGGGACCACTTTGCCTCGGAGTCCGGCGATGCGCGCTGGGGCTACGATCGCGTGCTCGACATCTACCGGCGCATAGAGAACTGGCAGGGCGCTCCGGACCACAGCCGTCGCGGCAGTGGCGGGCCGGTCTGGGTTCAGCCCGCGCTGGATCCGAGCTCGGTCGCCCACGCGCTGCTCGACGCCGCGAGCGAACTCGGCATTCCCACCTTCGACAGCCCGAACGGGGTGATGATGGAAGGCGAAGGCGGCGCGGCGATCACCGATATGCTCGTGCGAAACGGGCGCCGCCATTCGCTTTTCCGAGCCTATATCCAGCCCTACCTCGATCGGCCCAATCTCACCGTGCTGACCGACACGACCGTCGAGCGGGTCGCGTTCCAGGGCAAGCGCGCGATCGGCGTCGAAGTCGTGCGCGGCGGGCAGCGCCAGATCATTCGCGCCTCGCAGGAGGTCGTGCTTTCGATGGGCGCGATGCAGACCCCCAAAGTGCTGATGCACTCGGGCATCGGCGACGAGACGGAGCTGCGGCGCGTCGGCATTCCCGTGCGCCAGCATCTTCCTGGAGTTGGCGGTCACCTTCAGGACCATGTGTCGTTTGGGTGCACCTGGGAATATGCCGAGCCGATCGCACCGCGCAACAACGGCAGCGAAGCGACGATGTACTGGAAGAGCCGGCCCGAGCTGACGGCACCTGATCTGCTGTTCTGCCAAGTCGAGTTCCCGGTGCCGAGCGAGCGGACCGCCGCACGCGGCGTTCCGGAACATGGTTGGACCATGTTTGCCGGACTTGCACAGCCCCGTAGCCGCGGCCGGCTACGGCTCATGAGCGATGATCCGGCTGCACCCATGCAGATCGACGCCAACATGCTGTCTGATCCAGCCGACATGGAGGCGGCGCTTGCCTGCATCGAGCTCTGTCGTGAGCTGGGCAACGCAGCGGCTTTCCGTCCGCTTGTTCGCGGCGAGGCGATGCCGGGCAAGCTGACTGGAGACGCGCTGAAGGACTATGTCCGTGACTCCGCGGTGACCTATTGGCACCAGACCTGCACCGCAAAGATGGGGCGCGACGAGCAATCCGTGGTGGACGGTGACCTGAGGGTCTACGGCATCGATGGGCTCCGTATCGCTGACGGCTCCGTCATGCCGCGCGTCACAACTGGCAACACGCAAGCGCCGTGCGCCATCATCGGTGAGCAAGCGGCAGACCGTCTGCGCGAGGCGCACCGTATCTGACATCTTCCATGCAACCTCGCGCCCGCCTCTGCGGCGGGCGCCCCACCTGTGCCGATGCCGCTCGCAGGTGCGCCACGTGGAGGACCACACCGTGTATCACTTCGGCATGACCGACCAGATTGAACTAGCCCCCCGCCCCGCTAGTCTGGGACGTATCCTTGTCGAGGACGAGCGCGAGTGCGACCGTATTGTATCGTATCTTCCCAATTGTCGGTGGACGTCGGTGGGCGTGGGCGCGCGCGACCTTGGGCATCAGTTGACCAACGGCCAACACAGTCTGATCACTATAAACACGCGACTGCGGAGCCGCGACGCTCTCGATGTGCTGCGTGAGATTAGAAGCCGGTCGCACGTCCCGGTGATCATGTATGACGCCAACAGGGACGACGTCGTGTATGCCGTGGTCGGGCTCGAGCTCTGCGCCGACGACGTCATCACCGGCACGCTGAACCTGAAAGAGCTGGCGGCGCATGCGCGTGCCGTGCTTCGCCGGCAGGAACTGGCCCGGCTGAACAGCGAGCCTTTACCCGGCGGTTATCTCTTCAATGGTTGGGAAATGCGTCATGCCGAGCGGACGCTGGTCCCACCGGAAGGCACGCCGGTTGATTTGACGAAGGGCAAATATGGCTTGCTGGCGGCCCTACTCGCAGCGCCGTGCCGCTCGCTGGCGCGTATCCATCTCCTGCGTGCGACACGTACACACGACGATATCTTCGACCGGAGCGTAGACGTTCAGGTCCTGCGTCTCCGGGGCAAGCTGTCGATTAGCCCGGGTGGCACCGACCCTATCAGGACGGAACGCGGCTTCGGCTACCGGCTCGAAGCGAACGTGGAATCCCTCTTCTGAAGGACGTCGCACCCGCCCGTCTGTCAGCGCCCGATGTGATTATACAAGGCGTCGCGAAGCCGCGTAATCTGCGCGTTCAGCGCAGTCACTTCGGGCCCGGTCTCACCGGAGGCGTCAAGCAGCGCGTCGTTAAGGCAGCGGGCGTCCGAGCGAAGCTGCAGTGCCGCCTTGGTCAGGCTGACGATCACCTGCCGCTCGTTGGCGGGGTTACGTGCCCGCTGCACCAGACCCGCAACCTCCAGACGCTTGAGGAGCGGTGTGAGCGTGCTTGCTTCGAGCGATAGCCTTTCAGCGATCTGTCCGACGGCGAGCGAGTCGTCGCGCCAAAGGACGTTGAGCACCAGATATTGCGGATAGGTCAGACCCAGTCGGTCCAAGAGCGGCTTGTATAGCCGTTGGATTGCCATTCCGGCCGAATACACCGTGAAGCAAAGCTGCTGCTCCAATCCAACCGGCCCTTCACTTGGTTCGTCTGCCATACACCACCCAACAATCATGCGCAAAAACATATATTGCGATAATTAATGGTGAACAAGGACAAATCGATCCCTTACAACAGCTATCGCAATAATGGTTATCGCGGTTGGATGCGTTATACAGATCCTGTACGAGGCGAGGGTGCTGATCGAGGCGTGGCGGCGTCATTACAACACCGTCCGACCACACAGCAGCTTGGGCTATCGACCTCCGGCGCCAGCAGCGGCGACCTCGCCATTGCCGGCCTCCGGTTCCGCTTCGCTACACCTACGCCCGGCAATGGCGGCGGAGACGACAATGCACTAACTAACTACCCGGACCACCCGGTGGGGGCTGCTCACGATATTCGGGGTCGGCAGGCAAACGAGCACCGCATCGGTGGCATCTGCGAGGGCCACGGGGGGGGGAAGCGGGTGCGCCAAGGGCAACCGCACTTGCTACTGCCTCGTCGTTGGTATCGAGAACGTGGACCCTGAAGGCCGAGGCCAGTAGATGACGGACCGGATGGGTGCCCATTGCGCCCAGCCCAACGAAACCGATCTCAACCATGCTCCGATCCTCCGCGACCGGGCCGCGTCTGCACCGGTGACACCGCGAGAGAGCGCCGTGCGACCCTTGCCGGCAACCGAGTTTTTGGGGCTCAGCCGTTGCGCGGCGCTCAACGATCGAAACGACGCTACGCTGCTTCTACCTCGAAGTCGGTTGACTCCGTGACCGCACGCCACGTCTCGAGCTCAGCATGAAGCGTATCGAGCTTCTCGTGCACGAACTTCCACGCATCCTTTCCGAGCAGCAAATGCGCAGGGGGATCCTGGGCGCGGGTCAGATCCACAATGACTTGGGCAGCCTTGTCGGGGTTGCCGGGCTGATGACCGCTGTAGGCCTTGCGCCGTTCGATAACCGGATTGATCAACGCGTCATAGTCGGTGATCGATCTTTCGACCCGTACCATCGAGCGGCCAGCCCAGTCGGTTCTGAACGCGCCAGGTTCGACCGCAGTCACGAACACGCCAAAGTCCTTTACCTCTTTGCCGAGTGTTTCGGAGAACCCTTCGAGGGCGAATTTGCTGGCGTGATAGTAGCCAAGGCCCGGAAAGGTGGTAAGCCCGCCCATCGATGTCATGTTGATGATGTGACCCGAGCGGCGCTGCCGCATGCCGGGCAGGATTGCCTTTGCAACGGCGATGGCGCCGAAGACGTTGACATCGAACTGGCGACGCACGTCTTCGAGGCTTGATTCCTCGATGAGCCCCTCATGGCCGTAGCCTGCATTATTGACGAGTATGTCGATCGGACCGAAGCGGAGCTCCGCATCGGCGACGACCGGCACAACCGAAGCGAAGTCAGTGACGTCGAGTAGGACCCCGTGTGATTTGGTTGGGGATATCAGTGAGAACTCTGCGCATTCGCCTTCGCTCCGTAACGTACCGATGACCGTATCGCCGATTGCGAGCGCTGCTTCGGCGATGGCGCGGCCGAAGCCCGAGCTGACGCCGGTAATGAACCAGGTTTTCATTTTACTTGCTCCTTATGTTCGGGATGTAAGGCCGCGAGCATAGCCGCGGTTGGCGTGCGGCTAAGCGTGATGGCCAATTCGACGGCGACCGGCATCCAGCCGAAATACGCGACTTTCGTCGCGACCATTGCAGTGTTTGCGAGAATCAATCGGACCGCCGCCAGAATGCCCAGGTAGGCAAGCACTGCTAGGAGAGCGATGCGGATGGCGGCGATCATGATCGTGTACTCCTTGTCGGTGGCCGTTAAGCGGCGGGATCTGCTTCGATCGGAAAGTCGGTCGAGAGGGCGAGGTCACGCCATTTGGCCAGTTCCTCTGCGACGAAGGCGTTCTTCGCTTCGATCGCGGCGACCGTGTCCGAACCGAACGCCATACGCAGCGGCGGATTGGGGTCGTCGACCATCGTGATGAACGCCTTGGCGAAACGAACCGGATCGCCCGGCTGAGCGTGATTGGCATCGGCCGCAAAGTTGCGCATGCCGCCCGCGGTTCCGGCGTAGTCCTCTAGGACTGTTGGACTGACGGTCAGCGACGCTGCGTCGAGGAAGTCAGTGCGGAAGAAGCCTGGCAGGACCGTCGTGACCTTGATGCCGAGCGGAGCAAGCTCCAACGCCATGCTCTCCGAAATGCCTTCCACCGCGAACTTCGTCCCGCAGTAGACACCCCAGCCGATGAACCCCTGGTATCCGCCGATCGACGACAAGTTAACGATATGACCTGATCGTTCGCGCCGCATATGGGGCAGGACCGCACGCGACACGGCGAGCAGGCCGAAGACGTTGGTGCGAAACACAGCCTCGGCTTCCTCGGCGCTGGTTTCTTCGACTGCGCCCAACACGCCGAAACCGGCATTGTTGACAAGGATGTCGATCTTCCCGAAGCGCTTCACGGCCGCCTCTGCCGCGGCATGAGCCTGAGCCTCGTTGTTCACGTCGAGCGCAGCGGCGAGAAGGTTGGGGTGGTCGCCGAACCGGTCGGTCACGCTTTTCGGATCGCGGGCCGTAGCGACGACGGCATCGCCCTTTGCCAAGGCTTCCTTGACGATCAGCGCACCGAAACCGCGCGATGCTCCAGTGATGAACCAGGTCCGCATAATGAAAGCTCCTTCAGTGAGGCGCCGGACCATCCGACGTCGATGGACTGGAATTAGGTTGGCTCGGGTCATGAGAAAATCTCCTGGATTTTCCCCGCGGCAATGAGCACAGTTCATCAATGAGAAGTGTGACTCCGGCCGATCTCGCAATTTTCCTCGCGATCGCTCGCCACCTGAGCTTCCGCAAAGCAGCGGACGATCTCGGGGTGACGGCGTCGGCTCTGAGCCACGCTTTGCGCGCGCTGGAGAACCGGCTCGATCTTCGGCTGGTCAATCGAACGACACGGAGTGTTGCGTTAACCGAAGCAGGGACCCGATTATACGAACGTGTAGCACCCGCCTTCCGGGACATCGACGACGCCCTTGATGACCTCAACAATTTCCGGGGAACACCAGTCGGCACGCTTAGATTGAACGCGGCCCGCACATCCACCCAACTCGTGCTGTTGCCGATCGTCACGCGGTTTCTGGCGTCGCATCCCAGTGTGGATGTCGAGATAGTCGTCGACAACGGTATCGGCGACATGGTGTCCGATGGCTTCGACGCAGGGGTCCGATTTGGGGAGAAGGTTGCACAGGACATGATTGCGCTACCGATCGGCTCTCGTCAGCGGTCTGCTGTCGTCGCTTCGCCCGGCTTTTTCGAGAAGTATCCGAAGCCCACTACGCCACAGGCGCTCAAGGACATCCCCTGCATCCGATTCCGATTCAACAGCGGCCGGTTCTACGCGTGGGAATTCGAGCGGGGTGGCATAGAGTTGACGGTCGAGGTCGATGGACCGCTGACGCTTGGCGACCAGGGACTGATGGTGCAAGCCGCACTCGACGGCAGCGGGATCGCCTATGCGTTCGAGGGGCAGGTCCAAGGCCTGGTGGCCGACGGACGACTGGTTCGCGTACTCGAGGATTGGTGCCCCTACTATAGTGGCTTCTACCTCTATTACCCCAGCCGCCGCCAGGTACCGGCGCCTTTGCGCGCCTTCATCGATTTCGCGCGACAGGGCAGGGTGTAGGGGTGGGAAGTGTCCAGACGGGGTCATCGCCTCGCAACGAACGCCATGCAATTCCCCAGCGTTATCCGTGTTGCACATGGGTTTGTCCTGATCGCCGGTCTCGGACAGAATGCCTGACCATCCATCTTGAGGGACAGTGTTTGCCCTCCTGGATCGCGCGGCGTTCACCGGCGCGCCAGGAAGGGGTTACACCGCTTTGGAACAGCCGATGCAGGCGAGACGCCTTGTCTGCTGCTTACGCTGCCGCGAAGTCGGTCGAGATCGACACCGCATGCCATTCCGAGAGGATGGCCGCGTCAGACCGGTGCTTTGCCTCGATCGCCGCGACGGTATCGCTGCCGAGCGGCAACCGTACTGGCGGATTAGGCGTTTCGATGAAGTCGACTAACGTACGTGCAAGCTTCGCGGGATCACCCGGTTGAGCGTGGTTGAGACCCTCTGCGATATTGCGGACCTTACCGGCCGTTCCGGCATAATCGGCAATGATCTTGGGGCTCACGGCCAGTGACGATGCGTCGAGGAAGTCAGTGCGGAAGTAGCCCGGCTCGACCACAGTCACGTGAATACCAAGTGGAGCAAGTTCGGCGTGCAGTGCCTCCGACAACCCTTCGACTGCGAACTTCGTCGAGCTATAGACGCCGAAGCCTGCGGCACCGCGGTAACCGCCGATCGAGGAGATGTTGAGAACACGACCCGATCGTGCGGCCCGCATAAAGGGAAGAACCGCTCGGGTGACTGTAAGGAGGCCGAACACGTTGGTGCGATAGACGGCCTCGATTTCGGCGGCGCTGGCTTCTTCCACAGCTCCCATCAGCCCGAATCCGGCGTTGTTCAACAGGATGTCGATGCTGCCGAACCGGGCGATCGCCGCATCGGCCGCGGCGATGGCCTGAGCCTCGTTGGTTACATCGAGCGCAACGGCGAGCAGATTGGGGTGCTCGCCGAACCGGTCGATGATTGCTTGCGGATTGCGGGCGGTGGCGACGACGGCGTCGCCTTGGGCCAGGGCGCGGTCGGCGATCAGCGCGCCGAAGCCACGCGACGCGCCGGTGATGAACCAAGTTTTCATACGAAGGGTCCTTTCATGGGTATGTCTGATGAGGGTGTGTCGAAAACCACTAGACGGGCGTGATGCGCGACCAGAGATCGTTGAAGGCGACGGCGTCGAAGAACGCATTCGCTTCGATCACCTGGCCGGCCTCCATGCGGAAGAACCAGGCATAGCTGTTGAAGTAGGGGGTGCCGTCAGTGGTCGTGCCTCGGGCATCGAAAAGAATAACCACCCGATCGTCCTCCGCGGTAACGCTGCGGACGTCCGGCTTGATACCAACCGACATGCGGGCGTTGAACGGACGGATCACTTGCGTCAGGAAATCCTCCTTCGTCGGATAGGTCCTGGATACGACGGACCTACCCTCGATCGTCCAGCTTGCGTCGTCGGCAAGCAGTTCGAAAGGGGTCCCCGTGCCAGCCTTCCACGCCTCGAACTTGTTGATGACGTCCGTCTTGTTCTGAGCGGCGATCCTTGCGTTGGCACTCGCGCCGAACGCGAGAAGGCCAAGGCTGGCAGCCGCGACGCCGAATGCTACGCGGGCGGCAGAGGGCGTTGAGGAGCGGGGTGCTCTAGTCATGATGGGCCTCCAACGGTGTTAGGCGACGGCGGCGTGCCGCCACTCCAGGCTGCGCTCAGATCCTGGCGGTCCAAGCGGCCGCCTGAGCCTCCTTGATCGCGTCCTCGACAAACTGTGGGCAGACGTTGCGGACTTTGCCGGTGTCAGCGGGGACGATCTCGATCATACGGTCGACCATCTCCTGCGGATCGAGATGACCCTGCGGCGACGCGAGCAACGCATCGAACGTCGCACGCAGCTGGTCACGTTTGGTGAAGTTCTTGGTGTCGTCGAGCCAGCGGAACGCGGTGTCTGCCATCGTCTCGTTATAGCCCGTCAAGTACGCGCCGGGATTGATCGTCTGCACCTTGATCCCGAACGGCTGGACTTCCTGCGCGATCGCTTCTGCGAGCGACTCCAGCGCGTGCTTTGTCGAGACGTAGGGGCCCCATCCGGCTGGCGTGAATAAACCGCCCATCGATGATGTGAATACGATCTTCGCTCTCTTGCCTTCGGCGATCCACTTCTTGATGAAGCCTTGGGTCAGCTCGAGCGGCTTGAAGACATTCGTTTCGAAGTTTCCCCGCAGCAGATCGACCGGAATCTCACTGACCGGTCCGGCCTCGCCAATCCCGGCATTGTTCCACAATATGTCGACGTCGAAACTGCGCGCGAAGGCCATATCGTGAGGATCGTGAAGGTCGAGCTTCTCGACTCGCATGTCGAGGCCAAGTTCCGCCGCCTTAGTACGCAACGCCGCGACCTGTGGCGACACCTGAGCCGTAGCTATGACGTTGTGGCCAGCTCGCGCCATTCCAATTGCGGCGGATTCGGCAAAACCAGACCCTGCACCGGTAATCAGGATTGTCTTGGTCATAATAGAATCCTTCCAAGCGTACTGTTTGGACCGGCAACCAGTAACCAGCGTGTGCCTCTCGCATGATTAGCTCACGGTTTGCATATCCGAGGAACTCCTCTGCCGCCGAGTAGCTATCGCGTTGCTGGCAAGCATGCAGTCTCGATGTTGCGGAGGTTGTTCCGCGATTGCGGAGCAACCGCGCACGTTATCGGCATCGGTACTGCCGGAGAAGGCGGCTTGGAAATGGGCTAGATATGTCATGACGCTGGCAGTGCGAGCCCCTCGCTCTGATCGACACTACCCCCACAGCTTTGATCACCCCAGTTCGGCTCAGTCGCGCAAGGACGTGCATTGTCCAATGGGGAGATCCAGTGAACCTGGATGCCGCGCTCGATGACGGTTCCGTCCCGGTTTGTCCGGTCGGGCCTTCCGCAATCTGCAGGCGCCACCAGGAGGCCGTGAAGCTGCAACGCCACATAGCGACAGGCAGCAGCCTACTCTCAGGTTGAGATTTGTGCACGCGCCGACAAACATGTGCACGATATGACAAGCAGCGACCGCGCGGGTCCGGTAGCCGCTTGTTACAGGACCGTTACGCTTCAGCGCTGTGGAATTGCAGGCGAAGCAAGTCCTGCACTCGTCATGTCACCGCAGCGAGAGAGGGATTCATCCAACGAGTAGTCAGGCTTTGGCTGGGCTTATTCAGACGGGACCGCCTGCGATGTCGGAACCGAATGAGCCCGAGTGCCGGAATGGCAAATCGAGACGCGGGATGCCGGCCGATGCCGTCCCATGCCGTCCTTCTACGCCCGACCGGCCAGGTCCGCGGGTGGAAACCTTTGTAAAGTTGGTATCAGTATGATGGCGTCCAAATTCCCCTCCGTTGCGGAGAGCGGTCGTATGCTCGGTCGCGTCCTGATCGTTGACGACGACGCGGCGATGCGACGGACAATCAGCACCTATCTTGAGCGGCACAACTGCCCGACGGTAGAGCTTTCCGATCCATCCCCAATCATGCAGCATATCGAGAGCGGGGCATTCAGCGTCGTTCTACTGGACTTGCAACTCGGTCAGAATGACGGACTGGATGTTCTTAGGCAGATCAGGGAGCGATCCGACATTCCGGTGATCATCATCACCGGCGAGCGTCAGGACGATATCGACCGCGTGGTCGGTCTGGAGCTGGGCGCTGATGACTATGTCACCAAGCCCTTTCATCTGCGCGAACTGTTGGCACGCGCGCGTGCGACATTGCGTCGCCAGGAAATGGGACGTTTGGCCAGCGGCAATCCCCGTGGACGAGGTGGATACCGGTTCCTTGGATGGGAACTTCGATGCAAGACCCGGTCGCTTGTCGATCCGGACGGAAACGACGTCACCCTGACAAAGGGCGAATACTCGCTGCTTCTAGCGTTCCTGGAGGGGGCAGGACATGTTCTGTCTCGTGAGCAGCTTCTTCGCGGCACTAGAACTCACGAGGACATTTACGATCGGTCAATCGACGTACAAGTCCTGCGCCTGCGTCGTAGGTTGGAGGTTGATCCCGCGGAACCGAAAATAATCCGGACGGAGCGTGGCATAGGCTACGTCTTCCAAGCGAAGGTGGAGCGTCTGTTCTGATCATGATCAGGGAACGGGTCCGATCGTATTGTTTGGCATTTCTCAGACCAGTACGCCTTCGGCCCATAGGTAGCGTGGCAGCTGGGCTGCTCGCGGGATTCCTGCTGATCATCACCCATCAAGATGCGCCAAGGTCAGTCTCCCGGCCGGCGCCGGCGGTGTGGGCGGCCGAGCCGATCCAACCCCTGGTTGAAGCTCCAGCGCTAGACCCAGGCAAGGTCGCCTTGGGCAAAAAACTGTTCGAAGATGTCCGGCTGTCTGGGGCACGGAAGCTGTCGTGCGCCACTTGCCACGACATGGCCAGCAACGGCAGCCTGGCAGGCAAACGCATGACGACCATGGACACCTTGACCGTGTTCAACAGCGGCCTGAGTTCGCGCCTCGGCTGGGACGGCACCGAACCGAACTTGCAGCAGCAGGCCCGCATGACGCTGGAGTCCCCAATGATGGCGCAAGGGGTGTCGCTTCGGCGGACGATTGGCCGGCTGGCGAACGACGAGACGATCTCTCGTGACTTTCAAGCCATCTACGGAGGTCCGGTCGATGCCGAGGGAGTGATCGACGCGATCGTCTATTACGAGCGTTCACTGGTGACGCCAGGTAGTCGCTTCGATCAATGGCTGACTGGCAACGCAACTGCCATCAACGACCGGGAGAAACGCGGATATGCGCTTTTCAAACAGCTCGGTTGCGTCTCATGCCACCAAGGTCGGAACGTCGGCGGGAATCTCTTACAGAAGCACGGTGTCTTTCGTCCGTTTGGGAGTCCCGACCCCAAGATCCTTCGAGTCCCGAGCCTTCGAAACGTCGCGACCACCGCGCCCTACTTCCACGACGGAAGCGCCCCCACGCTTGAAGACGCAGTCGCAAAGATGGCGGCCTCCCAGCTCAATGTCGACTTACAAAAGCGCGAGATCACGGATTTGGTCGCATTCTTGGAATCGCTTACCGGGAATTTCGGCGGGAAGCCAGTCAGCGCCCGGCGATGAGGATCCTGTACCGGATCCCAGTTGCCTGCCTGGTTGCGATGCTTACTTGGCTCCTATTTATGGGATTCAATCACGAAGATCATGAGGTCCAGGACTCACTTCGTGGTCTTGATGCTTATATGACCAACGAGAGTGCGCTCCATCGCGATGTTCTCAGTGCGCGCGCTGGCTTGCTGAATAACTACGACCCGCTGGATGTGGATCTGTTCCAAATGACTGCCGCAGCCGAGGACGCATCAAGATCCGCTCTTACACCTGATGAGCGACGCGATATTGGTGGCCTAAAGCGTACGTTGAGTCGACAGAATATACTGACGGAACAATTTAAGACAACCAACGCACTTGTTCGCAACTCACTAGCGTATTTCGCTGCGTATAGCGGCAGAGTTGCGGAAGACCGCTTTCATCCGGATCTTCAACGGGACGTCAACCGCCTGTCCAGCGCAATGCTGGCTCTGAACCTCAACAACTCGCAATCAGCGCGGGACGAAGTACGGTCTGCTATCGCAAGTTTGGCACGTTCCTGTGCCCGAAAGGTATGTGACGATGATGTCCACAATCTGCTGGCGCATGCTCGCCTTCTGAGGGATCAGCTACCGGTCATTAGCCGAACGATAGAGCAATTGATTCGGTCGGGCGGTTCTGCCGACGTCACCGTCCTCAGTCAGTATCTACTCAAGCGACAGATGCGCAGTGAGGCTACGGCCACACAGTTCCGTATCATACTGTATCTCGTTTCGCTGCTCCTGCTTTATCTACTCGTCCGCTGGGGCATCGCCATGCACAGGCAATCCGCAATGCTTGAGCGTCAGGTCGCCGTGGAACATTCCGTGTCACGTCTGTCGACCCGAATGATTGGGGCCGATCCGCAGACTATCATCCCCAGTCTGCACGAGGCACTTGGCGATCTTGCCGACGCGTTAGGTGCTGAGGGGGCCTGGTTCCTGGATGCGACCGATCGGTGCTATGGTTGGTCGGCTGCGCACTCATTCACGTGCGAGGAGATCGCCGCCGTGCGGGACCGCGGGGCAAAGCCGCAGTTCGGATCGCCGGGTGTTGTACGGATCCTTCTGAGAGAGGAAACCGGGGTCATCAGACGTGCCGCCGCGGTTGTACATCTGGGGGAGCTCTGTTGTATATCGTCTCCTCACAGCGAACGTTGGCCGGGCATGTTGATCTTCGGCTTCCCGGAAGGTGCGTGTGCGTGGCGATCGGCACAGCTCTCAGTGCTTCGTACTGCGCTTGATGCCCTGTCTCTCTCCCTCGAGCACGCGTCGCTGGAAGATGAGCGCCGGCGGCTAGAGGCGCAGTTAGAGCATGCCAGGAGAATGGAGACGGTTGGCGCCTTTGCAAGCGGCATCGCGCATAATTTCAATAACCTGCTCGGGGCGATGAGTGGCCAGTTGGAGATGGTCGAGGAAACGTCGAACCTCTCCGTACCTATGCGCGATCATATCCAGCAGATCCGTTTATCGACCGAGCGCGGACAACAGTTGATACAAGCGTTGCTGTCCTATGGGCGCCGACGTGATCGTGCGCAGGAGATCGTGTCGCTGGACGAACTCGTGGAGGAGAGCCGAAACTTGGCAATGGCCGGCCTCGATCCTGCCTACCAACTGACCTTTGAGGGACATGCCGGCAACGTCGAAGTACTGGCGGATCCTGTGCAGCTGCAACAGGTGCTCCTGAACATGTGTCACAATGCAGCGCAATCGATGCCTTTGGGCGGAGAAGTCCATGTTCGGACTGGCACGCAGCACCTGACCCAAGGTCTTAAGGCCTTGACCGGTCGTATTGAGCCGGGCGCGTACGCGACAATCAGTATTCAGGATCACGGATGCGGCATGGACGAACAGCTGCAACAGAAGATCTTTGAGCCCTTTTTCACGACCAAGCCTTCTGGCACGGGCCTTGGTCTCTCGACGGCGCGGGACATCCTTTTGGAACAAGGGGGCGCCCTGACTCTGGATAGTAGGGTCGGAGTGGGCACATCGATGACAATTTGGCTCCCTAGGATGTTGGAGACGGCGAGCCTTCCCGAGACGAGCGATGCTATCGTCGGAGGATCCGGTGAAACAATCCTCTACGTTTCGCCGGACGGCGAGCAACGCGTCTGGGGTGAGGATCTGCTCGCAGCCTTGGGCTATGAGCCGGTCGGTGCCGCAAGCTATCAGCAGGCGCTGGCACTGCTGCGGACGGATCAGAAACGGTTCGATGCCATCATAGTAGGTGGTCAGGATCCGACGGACGAGCTTCGGCAGTTTTCTAACCATGTCAGGACACTTGCTCCCGAGATCGCGCGCATTCTGGCTGTAAGCCGGCCGGAGGTTCAGGACCCCCGCCTGCTTCTCACCGCAGAAATTACCGCCGTTCTGCAGTTTCCGCTCGACGCACGGGAGCTTGCAGCCATACTAAGTGACATCCTCGACGATCGGCGGAGCGAGCATCATTGTATCAGGGCAGGTCGCCCTAGTGATCTGTCGCTTACATAAGCGTTCCGACGCGTCGTGTCGTTCTCGGATACATAATCGTTCGATGGGAGTGTCACTCGTCCAGTGCGGAGACTGCAAGGTCGCGTGGGATCGTGATTGCGTGAAAGCCGGTTGGTCGCCAACTCGATTTCCTCCTCAGAACGGCGCGACTGCTGACCGAAATGAGTCAAAACTGGTAACACACGCCTGGAGACCACTCGTGGTTTAGACCGCCAGCACGGGTGAACAGCCGGCCCTATCGCGGTCGCTGGTACTAGCGAAGGCAGAACAGGAGATCGCGGGCCGCATCGCTTCGCCGGACAGCTGCCGTACTTCGTGGCCGGATACTCGGCCGGTCGAGGCCCCTGATAAGACGCCGACGAGGACAGCCGATCTCTGTCCCGGCCTCATCTGGACGTTGGGACCAAGCCGATGTCGATCCCGTCACAGACGGCGGACGAAGATGTGCCCCTCCTTGTCACGGAGCACCCCACTGGTCGCACGATTATGGGCAGTTGCGCATTCGCCGTGGGGTTCAGTTTGGTCCCAAGGCGTTCTGATCGGCAGTCCTACAATCGTAGCGACTGGATGCCGCCTTGGTGACCCGTCTGCAATCAGCGACCGCCAAGAGGGCAGCGGTCTGAGGCGCGGATCCCGCAGCCGTCAGACTGATTCCCGGGCAGGTCGCTCGGGCAACCAGCCCAACAGGAGCATCCATGATGCGCGTTCTTACTCTACTGCCAGTTCTGGTCTGTCTCTCGGTCATGTCGACACCGGCGCTTGCGCGTGATCCCAGTCTCTATGGTGGGCTGTTCATCGGTGATCGACTTGGCAAAGATCAGACCTTCGCTGGTGCCAACGCCGCTGGCGCAGCGCGCGTCATCGAGACCCCGACCAAGGATGGTCTCCTTGGCGGTGCCCTGCTGGGCGCCATTGTTGCCGACGCGCCATGGGGCCGCTTGCGCACGGAAGTGGAACTGACGAACAGCAAGAGCAATCTAAAGTCCCTATCGCTGAACGGGGTGCGTCGCGAGCTGCTGAACGGCCGCAAGTCCGTTTCGACGACGATGCTGAATGCGGCTTACGATACGCCCAAGATCTGGGATCGCGTCCGCCTTACGGTAGGTGGCGGTGCAGGCACTGCGGCGATCGACTATGATGTGGAATACAACGTGGCGGCGACTGGTCCAAGGATCCAGATTCCCACCAATGCCACTGGCAAGCTCGCATTGCAGGCGATCGGGGGCCTGTCGGTGGAGGTCGTGAGAAACTTCGAACTTACTGCCGACGTGCGCTACCTCCACGTCAACAGCCACAATGTTGAGCGTTTCAACCTTACCGCCGGCACTTTGGATTCCGTTCTGAAGACGAAGTATAACAACGCGTCCGTCACAACCGGATTCCGCTTCCTCTTCTGACGACGGCCCGGCGGGCGGACAGTCGCGACGTGATCGTTGCTAGTCGTTCGCCGGTCCTCAAATGCCGGATCAGCCTTGTCGCAAAGGTCGGCATTCCTACCGATGTAACATTTCTCGATCTTTTGACAGTTCGCGTGAAACACGCGGCGGCGATATGCCCTGATAACGCATCTGCCGTGAGCTTCAGCGCCGCGGTAACAGATTAGCGCATCCAGAAAAGCGACCATGAACACCGAGAACCTTACCGCATTCCTGGCGACCGCAGCATTGCTGACGATGGCGCCGGGGCTCGACACCGCGCTGGTGTTGCGTTCGGCCGCCGCCGATGGCCTGCGACACGGCGCGCTCACTGCCGTGGGTATTGCTGCGGGATGCCTATGTTGGGGCACGGCCGCTGCCTTCGGCCTCAACAGCCTGCTGCAGGCATGGCCCCTGGCATTTGATGGGCTTCGGTGGGCAGGCGCACTGTATCTCGGCTGGCTTGGCGCGCGGCTGCTGATCAATCCTCGGCAGAGCCTCGCGGTCGATCCCGGCGCGGCGTTTCCGGTAGTCAACGGCATTACTGCGGTACGTCGAGGCTTCATGACGAATGTTCTCAATCCCAAGGTGGGGTTGTTTTATCTGACGCTCCTTCCCCAATTCGTGCCCGATGATACTGTCGGGGGTGGGTATGCGCTGGTCCTGGCGTGTTTGCATGTGCTGATCGCACTGATATGGTTCTCTTTGCTCTCGATCCTGACGCAGGGTCTTCAGTTCTGGCTCCGTCGCCCCGGCACCATGAGGCGGCTGGACCGACTCACCGGATGCGCCTTCGTTGCGCTGGGCGCACACATGACCCTGACAGCTGGATTCTCCGCCTGATGCCGAACATCGCAACATCGCGATAACTGGTCGTGGGCAAGTGGACCTAAGCTCGGGTAGCGGAGGATCGTCGGATGACAACTGGCGAAGAGAATACGCGCTTTGCGTTGCTTACACGGAATCCGACGATGAAGTTGATACTGACCTCCGCCCCGCTGACAGAACATCGCGACCCGATAGTTGCGACAGGTCGGACCGTTCGCAGCACGCCCGTTCCCACTCGCCTTCGCTGGCTTCGCCTGTTCGTCCACACTACCTCCGGCAGCGGGCCTGTTTCCGCGAACGTCGCGACTTCCGATTCAACCTGCCAGCCGACGTAGGCGGGCTAATTCTCTGCTTTGCTGGGAGACGCCGTTGTGCCCATCGACATCAGCCGGAAAAGCATCGGCCCGACCGTCATCTGCCTCCTCATTGCGGCTATGGAGGGATATGACCTGCAGTCGGCCGGAATAGTTGCGCCGCGCTTGGCTCGGCACTTCCTTTTGCGTCCCGACCAGTTGGGCTGGGTGTTTTCGGCCGGCACGGCGGGCCTGTTTCTCGGTGCGGTGCTGGGCGGGAGGATTTCTGATCGGGTGGGCCGCAAGGCTGGATTGATCGCGTCCGCCCTTCTGTTTGGCATGTTCTCCATCGGCAGCGGTGTGGCAGACAATTTTGAGTTGCTGGTCACTATGCGTCTGTTGACCGGGATAGGGCTCGGCAGCGCGCTCCCGAATATCGTCGGACTGGTTATCGAAAGCAGCGCACCGGGCACTGGTGCTGCACGGGTTACGAAGATCGCGGCCTGCATGCCTGTCGGCGGGGCGATCGCAAGTCTATTGGCATTGAAGTATCCGGCGCTGGGGTGGCAGGGGATATTCTACGTGGGCGGCATCGTCCCGATCCTCTTGGCGATCGCAGCGATGGGCGTTCTGCCTGCAACGCCGCCGACACCGCTAGATACCGGGAGGTCATTCACGGTGCCGGCGCGAGGCGGAGGCCATCTCCTGGGTCGCGATAATTGGCTTCGCAGCATCGCGCTGTGGACGATTTCATTCTGTGTCCTACTGATCCTCTACGTCCTGCTCAACTGGCTGCCCATTCTGATGGAGGCAAAGGGGGCGGCCGCATCCACCGCGCTTCTGGCCGCAATGGGTTTTGCGTTGGCAGGTGCAGCCGGGGGCGCCGTGTTCGGGCATCTGCTCGGCCGGGCCGCCAAACCGACGGTGCTGGCTCTTGCCCATGGCGGCATGTTCATCAGCTTTCTGGTCGTCGCGGTGGTCAACGGCAGCACGTCGACACTCATCGCCGTCAGCGCGACGGGTTTCTTCATCGCGGGCGCACAGGCCCTGCTTTACGGCGTGTCCGGGGAAACATACGAGGCGTCGATACGTGGACGCGGGGTGGGAACGGCGGTCGCTGTCGGGCGTCTCGGCGGTATAGCCGGCCCTGCTCTGGCGGCAGCGATCCTGACCAGAGGCGCATCGGCGAACACGGTCATTCTTTCGCTACTCCCCGTGGTGCTGGTCTCACTCGCGGCGGTTTTCGTACTTGGCCAGCATTCCCGGTCACGTTGATGATGCCCATATCGGCCGTGGAGGGAATGAGTTCTAAACTCGAGGTAATGCAAAGCACCATGATCCAGGCGAATACGACTACGATCCGGCAAGTCGTGACGAAGGCGGACCGCAAAGCCTTTGTAGAGCTTCCATTCCGCCTCTATGCTCAGGACCACGCGTGGGTGCCGCCGCTCAAGGATGAGTCGATGGGCCTCATCACTCCCGGTAAGAATCCGTTCTTTGAACATGCCAAGGCGCAGCTTTTCTTGGCCGAGCGCAATGGCAAGATAGTTGGTCGGATCTCGGCGTCGGTCGACTACGCATGGACTTCGATGCCCGCAGACAGAGGCGGCGGCACCGATAGCGGAAACTGGGGTTATCTAGACGCCGAGGACCAGGATGTCGCGCGCCTCCTGATAGTATCCGCTGAGGACTGGCTACGGGATGAAGGCGTAAGGCGCGCTATCGGCCCGATCAGCATGTCGATTTGGGAGGAACCGGGGCTTCTCATAAGGGGTCATGACCAGCCACCGACGGTGATGATGGGCCATGACGACAAGCGCTACGAAGCGTGGGTCGAGGCCGCCGGTTACGTCAAGGTAAAGGATCTCCATACTTGGGAGCTGGACATCAGGTTGCCGTTCCCGAAGCTTATCCAACGCATCATCTCATCGGGCGAGAAGAACCCCCGTATTCGCATCCGCAAGGTGAATAAGAAGCGGTTCGCCGACGAGGCGGCGATCATCCTGACCATCCTCAACGATGCCTGGAGCGACAATTGGGGGTTCGTGCCCTTCACCGAGAGCGAGATCGCGTTCGCGGGCAAGAAGATGAAGCCGATCATCTTTAACGATCTTGTCCGCATCGCAGAGCTCGACGGAGAGCCGGTTGCCTTCATGATGACCTGGCCGGATCTGAACGAGTTCCAGACAGACCTCAACGGCGATCTGTTCCCGTTTGGCTTCATCAAACTGCTATGGCGCCTGAATGGCGGCTTTTCTGGCAAGCCAAAGGTGAAGACGATGCGAGTCCCGCTGATGGGTGTTGTCAAGCGACTCCAGGCCAGTCGAATGGCGAGCCAACTCGCCTTCATGATGATCGAATATATCCGCCGCGCCGCTGTTGCCGACTTTGGCTCGAAGCGCGGAGAGATTGGGTGGATCCTTGAGGACAATCAGGGGATGAATTCGATCGCTGAGTCCATCAACTGTGAAATCAACAAGACCTACCGGATCTATGAGAAGAGGCTTTTGGGCGAGTGACGGCAGTGCGGCGGGCATCGTCGATGCTTGCGCACTCGGACGTAGAGCTCCCTCGTTCCTCGAGCCTTGCCGAGTCCTTGCTCGCCTACGCCGTGCCGGGCTCGCTGACGGCCGAACTTGACCATTTACAAGCGGGGTAGGGCTCGCCTGTTACCATTGAAACACGCCACCCTCTGCTGCTCATACAAGTGCAAGACGAAGATCGCATCTCATCGCGGATGTCCAGAATCACCTCCCCAGCCTCGATGCCGAGTGACCTCACGCCAGTACATGAGGCAGGAGCGCACCAAGATGGTGGCGCGTTGAAGCCCAGACACTTGAATCTGCTGGCACTGGGGTCTTGCATCGGCGTCGGGTTGTTTTTGGGATCGGCGAAGGCGATCGAGCTTGCGGGTCCAGCCATCCTGGTGGGTTATCTGGCAGGTGGCCTCGTTTTGCTGGTCATCATGCGCGCTCTCGCCGAACTGACGCTTGCATCGGCCAACCCGGCGTCGTTTGTGGGGCATGCAAGGGAGCACATCAGCCCCTATGTCGCTTACCTAACCGGCTGGTTGTACTGGGCAATGTGGATCGTCACGTGCGTCGCGGAACTCAGCGCTATCGCAGTCTACATGCATGCTTGGTTTCCGGATGTTCCAGGCTGGATCTGGTCGTTGGTTGCCCTGATCTGTATCGGAGGCGTGAACTTGGCGACGACCCGGCTCTTCGGAGAGTTCGAATACTGGTTCGCGCTCATCAAGGTCGTCGTGATCGTGGCGCTGATTGTGGCCGGGCTGGCGATGATATGTCTCGGTCTCGGGGCAGGCGGAACACCTGTTGGATTTGCGAATCTTTGGCAGCATGGAGGGTTCGCGCCGCATGGCGTCAAAGGGGTGATGCTTGCCATGCAGATGGTCATGTTCGCCTACCTCGGCGTCGAGATGCTCGGGTTGGCCGTGACAGGGGTCAAGCAGCCTGACCGCGTCATTCCTCGGGTCTTCGGAGCCGTGTTTTGGCGGATTCTCGTCTTCTATTTTGGCGCACTGTTCGTGATCCTATGCCTGTATCCCTGGAATGAGATCGGAACGAACGGAAGTCCGTTCGTGCGGACTTTCGAGCGACTGGGTATCGGCGCGGCCGGCGACATCATTAATTTCGTCGTCATCACGGCAGCACTGTCGTCCTGCAGCGGCGGCATCTTCAGTACGGGGCGGATGCTCTATGGCATGGCGACCGAGCACAAGGCACCCCGCCGATTTATGGTCCGTTCGCCGTCGGGTGTCCCGCGAGCGGCCTTGGCTGTTTCAATATCGACTCTAGTGGTTGGCGTGGCGTTGAACTTCCTTGCGCCTGAGAGAATATTCTCGTGGGCGACCGCCGTTGCAACGTTCGCCGCAATCTGGACATGGTGCGTCATTCTCGTAGCCCATCTTCGTTATCGTTCGAAGCGGCCTAAGGGGAATACGGCTGCGGCTCGATATGGACTTCGCTTTTCGCCCTACAGCAATTACGGGGCCCTCATCTTCCTTGGCGGGCTGATCATCATCATGGCGCTTTCGCCGGATACCCGACCGGCATTGTTGCTCGGTCCGATATTCATTGCCGTGCTGACGTTCGCTTATCGCTTCGTGCCGTCGGACCGGGTCTGACCGCAGCGATCTAATTCCGAAGACCCTGGTTCCCCTTTTCTCGTCGGCTGTGCATCCAGCACGCCCCCGATCTTCATCCCCGATCCGCGTCCGCTAGTCGCTTGGGCGCAGTGCGACGAGGCGGAACAGCCCGGCTGTGCTCAGCCAGGTTACAGGCGTAGCCGACCGTCCCCGAGCGGACACTTGGTTGCAATCGCCGATCGACAGAGGGTCCTTCAGTTAGATTTCACCGGAGCCGTTCCATGCAAAGGCGCTTACCTCCGCCGTCCCCCATCGCAGGATCATTGTCGCATGCTTGCTGAGGGGCGGGTCGCCTGGCGCGAGGGGCTGTTCCTGCGTCAGCAGCATTTTCAACAGCAGGATCGCTATCTCGACGCGCTGATGGCGGCACGTTCGCGTTCCGCGCGTCCATATCCTTGGGGTCTGACTGATCTGGTCATCAACGAGGATTTGGCAGCCCTGGGCAAGTTCGCCGTTGAGCGCTTGTCCGGCGTGCTGCCCGATGGGCTGCCGTTTTCGATACCCGGCGAACTTCCGCCGCCCGCCCCGCTCGACATCCCCGCCGATACGCGCGACGCCATGATTTATCTGACGCTTCCTGCGCATCAGCCCGGGACGGTGGAGTTCCGATCGGTGGGCGAGCGTGGCGACGACGCCGTTCGCTACCTTGTCGATATGGTGGAAGTGCCCGACGTTTTCGCCGAGGAGCGATCGCGCGAGGCGATCGAGATCGCCCGGCCGAACCTCGCCTTCGGTTTGACGCGCGACCAGACCTACGGCCGCGTCACACTTGGCCTCGCGCGCATTCGCGAGACCAGCGCGCGCGCACTGGTGTTCGACAGGCGCTACATCCCTCCGGTGCTGGACAGTAGCGCCAGTCTGCGACTCAAGGGCTTCCTTGCGGACGTCATCGGGCGCGCCGAACAGCGGATCGATGAACTGGCACTTCGTGCGGTTGAAGCGACTGACGGGGGCACGGAAACGATAGCCAACTTCCTGTTGCTACAGACGCTGAACCGGTGGCAGGCGCAATTGGGGCATCTCGCTGCGCTGCCGATGGTTCATCCTGAGCGGCTGTACGAGTTGTTCCTCGGCATGGCGGGCGAGTTGACGACGCTAACTGCTGGAGATCGGCGACCACCCGCTTTCCCAGCCTACGACCATGAACGGCTCCAGCAATGTTTCGAGCCGGTCGTCGATGTGATCCAGGCGGCGCTTTCCGCCGTCTACGATCGGGCATCGATGATGTTGCCGCTCGTCGAGGTGGCCCAGGGTGCCTACACGTCCCGCATCACGGATCCTGGGCTTTACCAGACTGGCTATTTCTTCCTGGCGGTCAGTGCGCGCGCGTCGCTTGACGACATCCGATCCCGCTTCCCCTCGGTCGCGAAGGTTGGTCCTGTTCAAAAGATGCGACAGATCGTGGAGTCTGCGCTTACCGGGATTGCTCTGCGCCACGCGCCAACCCCGCCACCGCAGATCCGCGCCATTCCAGGTCATGTCTATTTCGAACTCGATCGCGCGTCGGAGGATTGGGCGGCCGTCGCGGCCTCGCCGGCGCTTGGCCTTCACGTCGCTGGCGAGTGGCCGGGTCTGAAGATGGAGCTTTGGTGCGTGAAGAAGGCGCCATGATGAGTGATGAAGCCGCCGGACCGAGGGCCGGGGAGTCTACAGTCTTTCAGCCAGGACCGCCCCGCAACGCGGCGGCGGGCGCAGGTTCATCACCCGCTGAAGCGTCAGACGGCTTTGCGATCCGCAGCGTCACCGCTGCGCCCGTGTCCGACGATGATTTACCCGAGGCACCCGCACGACAGCGGCCGCGCAGTCTCATGATCGAGGCAGCCGCCCCACTGCTGGGCCTTGCTGCCGCAACGCGCTCCGGTCGGATCGAGATCGATCTTCCCGCTTTGCATCGTAAAGCCGCCGCCGCCGCGGCGACTTTCGATGCGGCTCTCACCCACGGGGGATATGATGAGGAAACACGCCGTCGCGCGCGTTACGCCGTATTCGCGACCGTCGACGATATAGCCCAGAACCTGCCCGGGAGAACCAAAGACGGAGCGGAGTGGGCGCGACGGAGCTTGGTTGTCCGAGGGTTCAGTGAGAACATTGGCGGAGATCGCTTCTGGCGGCTTTTAGCCGAGATGCTCGCTCGGCCTACGGAACATCTCGAACTGATCGAGTTGTATCATGCCTGTCTTGCGGTCGGCTTCGAGGGGCGACACCGGATCGGCGACAGCGGAGGTGAGCTGCGTGCCGCGCTGCGCAGCGCGTATGCGGTGCTGCCACAGGCTCGCGGGCTTTCCGAAACCGAATTGGTTCCGGCCTGGCGCGGCGAGCCTACTCCGCGCGGCAAGGTCGGTTTCTGGGCGCCACTCGTGCTGTCTACGAGCGTAATGCTAGGGATCCTGTTACTTGCGGTGCTTGGGATGCGTCTCACCCTGATGCAGACGGGCCGGTCGTCGATGCGCGCGATGCTTGCAATCAGTCCGGAATCGCCGCTGCGCCTGTCCCGGGTCGTGACGCAACCGGCCGCACCGCCAAGTGCGCAGGAAGACCGGATGAAGACGTTTCTCGCGGATGAGATCGCGCAAAGGTTGGTCGTTGTCGAACGGGATCCGACCAGTCTTCGCGTTCGCACCACGGTTGGCGCGCTGTTCCATTCCGGCTCCGACGAATTGGTGCCGGGCAGGTCGGCGTTGTTCGAGCGGATAGCGGCTGCGACGGAACGTGAACCGGGGCTGATACGAATTGAAGGACATGCTGACAGCGATGCCATCGCCAGCCTGACTTTCCCGGACAATGTGGCATTGTCACGTGCAAGAGCCGAACGTGTCGCCGGGATCTTTCGGTCCCGTCTCTCCGATCCCGCGCGGGTTAGCGGGCAGGGCCTCGGCGCAGCCCAGCCGATCGTCAGCAATGCACGAGCCGAGGGCAAGGCGCTCAATCGCCGCGTCGAGATTGTCATCCCGCGAAGTGAGTAGATCATGAAAAAGCTGATGCAGGGCTGGTGGGCGTTGGCGGCACCCGCGGCGATCATTCTGATGCTGCTTGGGACGCTCGGCCTGCCGACCCTCTTCCCGGCGCTTCGCGCGACATGGTTCCGAATGCTGCTGATCGCGCTGGTCGCGCTTGGGCTGGTCGGAGCCGCATGTTGGCGGTGGTGGAGCGGCAGGCGGGCCTCCGACCGGCTTGTCGCGGGCTTGACCGAGCAGTCTGCGGCGGATGCCGAAACCGTACTGCTGGAAGAACGAATGCGGGACGCCGTCGCTCAGTTAAAAAGCCAGGCCGGCGCCGGTCGCGACTATCTATACAAGCGTCCGTGGTATGTCATCATCGGGCCACCGGGCGCCGGCAAGACAACCGCGCTTGCCAATTCCGGCATGCGCTTTCCCTTGAGCGACGGCGCGGTGCGCGGTGTTGGGGGCACGCGCGATCTCGACTTTTGGTTTGCTGACGAGGCCGTATTGGTCGACACCGCAGGCCGCTACACCAGTCAGGATTCGGATGGCGTCGCGGACGCTGCCGGTTGGGACCGGGTTCTACGGCTGTTACGCCGTGCACGCCCGCTGGAACCGATAAACGGGGTAATCGTCGCACTGGGCGTCGACGAGCTGATGAACGCCGATCGCGCGCGGCTAGACATCCATATCAACGCCATCCGGCGTCGACTGGCTGAACTAGTTCGCGTTCTTCAGGTCTCGGTCCCGGTCTACCTGCTGCTACCCAAGGCAGATCTTCTGGCTGGCTTCACCGAGTATTTCGCCGATCTGAACGCGGAAGGCCGACGCGCTGTCCTGGGTGCTACGCTTGATCCTAACGAGTCGTCGGCGGCCCCCGCGGTGGTGATTGCGTTCGACGATGTGGTTGATGTGCTGTGGACCCGTAGTGCCAAGCGTCTCGAGGAAGAGCCGGGCCAGCATGAGCGCGGCATGATCCTGGGCTTTCCGGCTCAGTTCGCGTCGCTACGCCAACGGCTGTTCTATCTTGTTGACGGTGCGTTCCGAGGGGATGACGGGACAATGCCGATGCTCCGCGGCTTCTACTTCGCGAGCGGTACGCAGAAGGGTACGCCCTTTGATCGGATGTTGGGTACTTTGGCGTCGGTTTATGATGCTCCCCATCCGCCCGCGCGGTCGGGGCAGGGCCGCGCCTATTTCCTCAATCGCATGCTGACGGAGGTGATGATCCCGGAAGGCGGCAAAGTCCGGCCGATGGCGCTCGTGCGCAGACGGCGGCGCTACGCGACGATTGGCGTTCTTACAGCGGTTGCGATGGCATCTGTGGCAATGGCGGGCTTGTGGATCAATGCGTTCGCTGACAACACGTCGCTTCAGGCGGCGCTTGACGTCGGTGCCCGGGAGGTAAGCGAAGAGGCACGGCGTGCAGGCATAGACCTGGCTGAAGTGCGCGCGACCGATCCCGATCTGGAGCAGGCGCTCCACGTTCTCAATCGGCTGCGCAACCTACCGTATGGCTTCGCCCATCAAGCCAGCGGCAAACCGCCTTGGTCCATGCGCCTCGGCCTGTTCCAGTCGGGGCACGCCTCGACTGCCCGTCTAGCCTATCTGGAGGCGCTGCAACGCATCCTACTCCCGCGTCTGCTGCTTGAGGCTGAGGGCGCGATGCGCGAGCAGCAGGATCCAGGCCAGCTCTACGCGCCTCTTAAGGCATACCTCATGCTGGGTGGTGTCGGCCCGCTAGACCGCAACGCGGTGCGTGCCTGGGCGCTGGACGACTGGCGGATGCGTTCGCTTGGCGGCGCCGACCGTGCCGACGCGCGGGCTCAGTTGGCGGATCATCTCGACGCGATGTTAGCCGATCCGGACCTGGGGCGGGTGTGGGCGAACCGGCGCGCGCCACTCGACGGCGATCTGATCGCCTCGACGCGGGCATCGCTGCAGAGCCTCTCGCTCGCTGATCATGTCTATGCGGTGCTCCGTCAGCGCGCCTCGGCGATGGGCCAGCCCGACTGGCGTGCCGATCTCGTGCTCACGAGTGGCGACCGGCGAGCATTCCGGAACGGTGACGCGGTGCTGGCCGCGACGATCCCCTGGTTCTTCACCCAGTCTGGTTATACCCGTGGGTACCGGGCGGGTGTGCGCGACGTAAGGGCGGAGCTCGACCGGGACCTATGGGTGCTAGGGCCAGATGCCGCGAACCGCTCAATCCAGGATCAGCTGCCACAGATCCGCAATGTAATCGCAACGCGGTATGCGCGCGACTACATTGCCGCCTGGGACGCATTGCTGGCGCTGCCTCGGCCGGCGGACTATTTTCAGGACCCCGCGGCGTTGGGGGCGATCACCCGCACGCCTTCGCCGTTGAAGGTGCTGCTCCTCGATGCCGGCCGTAACACCGCGCTCAGCAGCGACGACGGATCGCCTGCACCCGGACACGTAGATGCCGGACGCGAGATCCAGGAGCATTTCAGGCCGATCTCCGACTTTGTCGGAAGGGATGCGGGCACCGACGCACCTGTCGATGCCTTGGTGAAGGCAGTGCGGCAGGCGGCGGTCGCAAACGCCGCCGCGCGTGTGCCCGGATCGGCGTCTAGTGGCGGTGCGGTCCAGGGGCAGCTCGCGACTGCCCTGGGGGAGCTGTCTACCGCCGGGGTGGTGGCACCACCACAACTCAAGGCGTTCGTCGACCAGGCGACACGAAGCGGCGCAGGCGCGGCAGCGCGAAGCGGGCGAGCCTCGCTGGGGCAGGAATATTCAGTGAATGTGCTCCCCGCCTGCGTGCAATCCTCCGAAGGACGATACCCCTTTGCGAGCAACGCGGCCGCGGACGTCAGTTCGGTCGATCTCCAGCGTGTGTTCGGGGTCAATGGTCAGCTGGATATCTTCACGCGTGACCGATTGCGACCGCTTCTCGATACGGGACGACAGGCGTGGCGCTGGAACGCGGAGGATCCGGTCGCGTCGGGGTTTTCAGCGTCAAGCGCCAGACAACTCCAGAAGGCCGCGGCAATCCGCGATCTGGTTGCTGGCGGGCTTGCTCTCAATGTTGGCGTGGACACGCTGGGTCCGGACGTGACAGCGGTTGAACTGTCCGCAGGTGGGACAAGCTATCGGTTCGACGACGCCAATCGCATGCCTCGGCCTTTGTTGTGGAACCTTGCAGTCCTGCCTTCAGCGCACATTGCGATTTTTGCCGGGACGCGAGAACTGCAGCGCCTCGAGGCGCGCGGCCCGTTTGCCTTGTTCCGGTTGCTGGACAAAGCGCGGATCGAGAATGCCGGTCCGTCACGCATCGTGGTACGGTTCGGCAACGGCGCGAGCAGCGCGGATTTGACGTTCGATCTGCCGAGCGAGAGCAATCCCTTCCGTCGCAGCGGCCCGTTTTCATTCCGATGTCCGAAGCGGCTATAGCGGATGCGGGGCTTCCTGTTTGGCAAGCTACCTGCGTTCGGCGACTTCGTGTCGCGCGGACTTTCCGTATCAATGCGGTCGTGGTGGGACCGCTGGTGTAGCGAGGCAGTGCTGGATGCCCGGGTCCGCTTAGGCGACGACTTCGAAGCGCGTTGCCTGGCAACTGCGCCGCGCCGCTTCCTCGTTGCGCCGCTGGCGGACTGTGATCCATGGCAGGCCGGCTGCCTTCACGCCTCCAGCGACCGATCTGGCCGTGTTTTTCCTTTCGTCTTGGGCGTTGCCGCCTCGGAGAGGATCGATGCGACGGACGCAGTCCTCTTTGGAGAACGGCTCGCGTCATGCGCTGAACGCGCCTTTGCTCCGCAGGTCGACCTGGATGCCCTGATCTCCGCAGCCGAGCATGCGGCAGGCACCGCAGCCGCTGGCAGGCCGCTTGAGCCGATCGTCGCCGGCGATAGGGGCTGGATCGGCGGCAACGTTCACGAACTGGAGAACTGAATATGCACAACGCACTTCGTTTCGAACAGAGCAGCCGATCCGATGTCGGCTGCGTACGGGCCGTCAATGAGGATGCTTATCTCTCCCATTGGCAAGGCGATATCTGGGCGGTCGCCGACGGCATGGGCGGTCACGCTAGAGGGCGTTGGGCATCGGCGCAGATTGTTGCCGCGCTGGAGGTGATGGAGTTTCCAGCCGACTTGGAGGGGGCCAGCGACGCGACGATCGCGGCGATCCACGAAGCCAATCAAACGATCCTGCTGGCGGGCCAGGCGGAGGACAAGGTCATCGGCTCGACCGTGACGGCGTTGATCATCCGCGACCAGCGCTTCACTGTGGTATGGGCAGGTGACAGCCGGGTCTATCGTATCCGCAGGAACAGCTTGTCACGACTGACCTCCGACCATACCCCAGTCGAAGAGATGGTGAAGGCCGGCCTGCTCACCCGTCAGGAGGCTGGAGACCACCCCATGGCCCATATGCTGTCCCGTGCCGTTGGCGTCCGGCAGGATCTTATGCTGGACCAATGTTCCGGCGAGGTCCTGCCTGGGGATGTCTTCATATTGTGTAGCGACGGTCTCACTCGGGTAGTTCCCGATCACGAACTGCTTACGATGGTCGGACAATGCGCGCCGAACATGGCGGCGTCCGCGCTCGTCGAATGTGCGCTCACGCATGGGGCGGCGGACAACGTGACGGTCGTTGTCGTTGGTTGCGACGAGACGACGCACGTCGCCGCCTGATCAGGGCGACCTGGCGTCTCCGGTCGATAAGCCGCTCGCGAGCAAGAATGCCAATGCGAACGTGTGGAGAAAGGTGCGGCACAGACGTTTGCGTGCTCCTGGTCAGGTGCCGCGACCGGGTTCGGGCAGCCTGCAGCAGTCTGCCGCCATCCCTTCACCACACTTGCAGTAGGAGAAGTACAGGGACGCGCGCTTCCTGCAGTCGTTTGGTCGTACGTGTCCGCCAGCGCGGCCGCGTGCCGCGCTGGCGGGGGTCATTAGAGGTCCGTCGATTGGCGCGCCGTCCAAGCCCCGCACCTTCCAGCTTTTCCGGCGCGGCGGCGCGCACAGGAAACCGATTTGATCCGCCGCCACGATTCTTGGCGACGTCGACGTGTGCTTGACGGGATACGCGAAAGCTGCCGGTGAGCATCGGCCTTGCGGTCCGAAGACGACTGGAAGCAACGTCGGAGCGACATCGCCAACCATGCAGCATGGTTAAATGCCGGCCCAGTCGGCGCAGTGATCAAGCGGATTGTCCGAACAACCTGATCAGTCCGCTCGATCCGGCTAGCGGCGCTCCTTCATCTCGACGATGTGGCGGTCGTAGTGAAGTCGGAACTCCTTGGCGAACAGGTCCATGAATGCCTCGTCCGCCCCGCGGACAACACCTTCGAAGCCGTGGACATACGCGTCCCAGTGCCTTGCCCGGTGCAGCGCCGGGAACCAGCGCGCCAGTCCGGTTGGCTCGCCGATGCCGCTGCGGATGGCGTCAGGCGAAAACCGACCCAACGTCCCTTCCAGCGCCCCGCGCATGGCGCTCAGCGTCGCCATTTGATGCGCCTGAAGATCCTGGAACGCGTCCTCGATCGCACGCTCGGCCGGCATGAACCCGCGCTCCGGTTCACCGAGCATCTGAGCTAGCGCCAGATCCGGGGAGCGCACGAACTTGAGCGGATTGTTGCCATCCAATTCGAGCCCGGTTGCCTGCACGCCGAGCTGTCCTTTCGCGCGAGCGCGCGCATCGATCATCAGCATCAGCCCGCCGATGAGTTGCCGCAGGACGGTGCCGGCGGCGGCAATCACATCGACCGGCTTGCGGGTAAGCCGGTCCGCGGGAACGCCACTCGTCTCGATGAAGCGTGTCCATGCGGTACTATCGTCTGGCACAGGCGCACTCATTGCTGCGATGACGACAGCGGGTCCAGTCGTGGGCTCTCCATTTCCGTCGTGATCCGGCGCCTTGGCAACGGCCGCATTCCAGTCCTCGTCCGGCGGCGGGGCGGATCCGAAGCTTCCCCGCGACCAGTCGATCTCGCTTTGTTCCGAAAGCCGGCCCCAGACATCGTTTGCCGCCGGTGCGGTGGCAGCGGCTGGCTCGCTTGACCAGGCGGACGGACGCGAGATCGGCGCCGGCAAGTCCCAGGTTCCGGCGGATTGTGCTGCGGCGGCGGACGGCCTCCCGCCTCGCTGCCACCCCACGCCGCCCGATTGAGCTGGCTCCGGCGCGTCCGCCCAGCCGTCAGTGCCAACGAGGGCGTTGTCAGGTGTGGGATAATCGGCCCAACTGATCGGGGCCTCGATGGCCGGCGATGCGTCCACCTTCGTGCCGGCTAGACTGGCGAGGATCGTATAGTGTCCAACGGCGAAACGATCACCATCGACCAGACCGTGCGCCCCGCGCAACCGCTCCGCTGCGCCGTTGAGATAGGTGCCGTTAGTGCTCTGATCGGTTAGCAGATACAGCCCGTCACGGTAGCCGATCTCGCAATGCCGTGACGAAATCAGATTACTCGGGTCAGGCAGGCTCCAGTCGGCATGCGGTGAGCGGCCTATCACCGCGCCATGCCGATCGAGAGTGAGCGTCGCCAACTCGCCGTTGTCGAGCCGGTCGAGTTCGCGGATTGTGAGCACGAGTGACATCAGGGCTTGTCCACTGGTTTGACGGCGATTGAAACGCCGAGATCGAGCGCTACGGACAGCGCGACGTCGGGCGTGGCGGTGGCATAGGCGCAATGGAGCACCCCGCCGGCTACGAGCTGGCCGGTCCCCGTCTTGGGTGGGGGGATCGATGGCGCGGCCAGGGGTGCAAGCGACCCGCCGGAAAACAGCAGGGCCGCCGCGCAGATCTTGGCTGGATCCTCGGCGGCAAGCGGTAGTGATGTCTCGAACGCATCGCGTCGCGTCCTATCCGTCGGCTCGCGAAGCCACGCGTCGATAAGAGCGAGCGTGGGTGCGTCGGCATCAGGGGCAAGCCGTGCAATCACCGCGCGCAACCATTCCACAGAGCGGAACCGGGGAAGGGCGGAGGCAAGGAAGCGCACGGCGTCCACATCCTCGCCTGCGTCTCTCAAAGCCTGGAAGAAGTGTGCGGGACTTGCCTCGTCGCCATGACGGCGTGGCCAGCCTTGGAGACCGGTGACCTGCCATGCCTCGGTCCAGACAACCTCGGTCCAATCCATTACGGTCTCCTCACGATATTGGAAGCCATGGCCCGAAGGCGGAGGGGACGATCAGCGTTGGGGTTCCTCTGATCGTGATAAGCTGTCCCTGGATCAGGGTGACCATGCCCATCGTCTGCAGCAACTGCGCGTTCGCTATGATGATCGGGCTGCGCAGGATCATCGACGCTGGGGTGAGATCGACGCGGCTCGGCCCAGCGGTGCAGTGGATCCCCGTCGGGTCGATGACCATCATGTTTTGGCCGACCCTGAGCGTGATCCGCTTCGTAGCCTCAATCGTCACGCTGCCCTGTTTGACCTTGAGTTCGGCATCGCCGGTCTCCACCGTCGTGGTCTTGTTGCGGTAGACGGAGTCCTTGCGGTCGCGCATCACTCGGGTCTCGTCGTCGAGCATGACTTCGGTCAGCCGGTCGCGCTGGGCGCGGAGATACACCTGCTCGGCTCCGCCCTTGTCCTCGAACATCAGCTCGTTGTAGCCGACCCCGCGCGGCGCGCGCTTGGCACCGGCATAGCTGCCGGAAGGGCCGATGCTCTGAGACCGGTACAGCGAGCGCGTGCGATGCTCGGGTAACGGGTAGGGGTGCGGATGCTTCGAATTATAGACGCACCCCGTCACGATTGGACGATCGGGATTGCCGTCGAGGAAGGTTACGATCACCTCCTCGTCAAGCCGTGGAAAGGTGACATGGCCGAACGACGACCCTGCCGAGGGAGAGGAGATACGCAACCAGCACGACCGCGCCTTGTCCGGCGCGTCGCCGGCCTGCCCCCACAAGAAGCGCACACGGATCCGGCCGAGATCGTCGACGTTCGTGTCGTCGGCCCCGCCGACCATGACGATCGCGGTCTCGGGCCCAGCGCGGGGCATGGGTGTCGTGATCGGCGAACGCCACCGCGTGTCCCTGGTGACCGCCTCTACCACCACGCGCCTGGCATCTGCCTCCCTGCCGCTGCGGAATGGTTCAGCATTGATCGAGTAATCGAGCGCGGTAATTACGAACTCATCGCCGCGATCAAAGGCATCCTTCGAATCCAGCTTGAACCGGCAGCCGCAGAAGACGCCAATCATGTCTCCCTCGCCGGAATACAGCCGCTGCCTCGCCTTCGCAGCCTCGCTAGCAACCTTCGCCCAATGGCCGGCAAGCGCCTCCTCGACGAAATCGCCCGTATAAGTGTAGACATCCTGCGTATCGGCCGGGTTGCGGGCACCGCCGTCGACCTCGCCCGTCTTCGTGCTACTGGTCTCATAGTCGAAACTCTGGAGTGCGAACCGTCGCTGACCATCGTCGCGGACATGCTCGTGCCATCGCCAGATCGCCCCGGCTAGACCGCCTTTGCGACCTACCTTGTCGGGCCGAAGTTTGATCGCCTCATATCCTGGCGCGGTCATGTGCGCTGAAGGTGCATCGCATAATACCAACACATGGTCATCGCGACGATGCTCGAAATAGTAATAGATTCCCTCCCGTTCCATTATTCGGGATATGAATTGGAAATCGCTTTCCCTGTACTGCGTCGTGTAGATCCTTGGCCGATAACTCCCAGAGATTCTACTATAGTCGGTTAATCGACTGTGGTCTGCCAGCACATTCTTAATTATATCGACACCGGTCATATTCTCGAAGATTCGGTACGTTCTGTTATGTGCAAGAGCGTAGAGCCAAGGGCGAAGCTTGAGGGAGTAGCCATAGCCCTCGCCCGTATCGTCCAGATAATCCGCCTCCGCCAAGAGCGCGTTGAAAACCCGTACCGGTTTATCGGCTTCGAATACCTCAATGAGCACTTTCTTCCCGATACTAAGTAGAAAGTCAACCTTCTGTGATGCAACGACCCGAGCATCAATTTCGAACAACTCACCTAATTTTTCGGTGCTCCGGAAGCTAGTAAGCTTAACCTCGCATCCCACGTTTATAGTGATCTCGGCCTGTCTATTCATATTCCAGTTCCATGTTGTCGTGTTTCAATTGTCGCATCCGCATATAAAATGCTTTTTCTAGATGGACACCCTATGTATTAGCGTGCCCGCTAGATCAACTTGACGGGACGCGAACATGAAAACACCCGATATTGCGACGCTTCTGGCGCCGGTTTCCGAGACCGATCGCGCCGGGCCTGACCTTGCCTATGATCCGGAACGGCATGAAATCGAGCAGGCATTCGAAGCTTCGGTATCGATCGATACCGATGGCAGCTCCGTGGCCGCGGCGGACATCGACTGGCGTCGGATCATTGGGGCGATCGCCGGGCAGAGCACGCGCACTAAGGACATCTGGCTGGCCGTCTATCTGTGTCGCGCGGGTGCCCGTGCCGGCAAGCTCGACATCGTCGAGGCGGGGGCAGGCTACCTCGCCGGGTTGATTGACGGATATTGGGATGATGTGCATCCGCGGCTCGAAGATTATGGCGTCGAAGGCCGTACGGGGGCCTGCGACACGCTGGTCAGGTTCCGAGAGTTCATCGGCCCCCTGCGAGGTATCGCCCTGCTGGAACACTCGCGATATGGGAGCTTCAATGGCGGCGATCTCCAGCGCTTCCAGCATGGCGGCGAGGCGGAAGATGGCTACAGCGCCTTCCGTGCGACGCTGGACGATGCTGGGAGCGCCGAGCGGTTGGCCCAAGCCGCTGCCCAACTCGACGGAATCGCTACGTTGTTCCGTAGCGTCAACGCCGCGCTCGCCCTGCATGCCGGAGCGGGAGCTGGAACGAGCTTTGCCCCGCTGTTCCAAGCGCTTGACGAAATTGGGGGCGCCGCCCGTGCATTCCTGCCGGGCCCGTGCGAGCAGAGCGATATCCCCGCGGGAGAGGTTAGCGCGGGCGATACCCCGACCGATAGCCGTGGATCCGGGCCGGTGCGTTCGCGCGACGATGTCGTGCGAACGATTGATAGCGTCATCGACTATTATCGCCGTGCCGAACCGCACAGTCCCGTACCACTCCTGCTTGGCCGTGCGCGGGCATGGGTGCACCGCGATTTCATGGAAGTGCTTCAGGACATTGCGCCCGCTGCCGTTTCGGAAGCCCAGCATCTTCTCCATTTTCAGAACGGTCCAGAGTAGGCGGTCTTGCCGCGCCGCGCGCGATGGGGAGGCGGCGTTCGGGCAGGATCGCGGCTGTCTTGGCTGGAACCCGTCTGCATTGTGAACTGCTTTCCGTCCCGATCTGACCACTACCAGCCAGACATGGCGCTGCCGTGCTTCTGTTGTGTTGGCACGGTGTTGCAACCGTAACCGAGTAGCCAGACGAAGCCGGGCATCTCCAAGACCGCGCTCCATGTGACAACCGTAACGGTCAGTCGACGCTTTGAAATCATGAAGAAGAACGGATGACGGCATCTGCTTAAAGCGGCGCCGCACATGCGGATGCCGGCTGACGAGCAGTCTAGTGAGGTGATCATGGTTTCGGCGAAGGGCGGTCAACGCTTCATCAAGGAGAATCGGGCGCCTCGCGTCCACATCGAATATGAAGTCGAGACCTATGGTTCACGCCAGAAGATCGAGCTTCCGTTCGTCATGGGTGTGATGTCCGATCTGTCAGGCAAGTCGCTCATCGAGAAAAAGCCCCATGCGGACCGCGACTTCCTCGAATTCGACATGGACAATTTCGAGGAGCGGATGGAGCGCATAGCTCCACGCGCTGCCTTTGCGGTCGAAAACACTCTAACTGGCGACGGGCGCATGGGCCTGGATCTAACCTTCAAGTCGCTGGAGGACTTCAATCCAGGCCGGATCGCGCGGAACGTACCTGCGCTCGCGAAGCTATTGGAGGCGCGCGAGCAACTGAACGACCTGATGCTTTACATGGACGGGAAAGCCGGCGCGCAAGCGCTCCTCGACAAGGTTCTCAGAGATCCGGCGCTGATGGCGACAATTGCCACAGAGCAAGCGGCGAGCCAGCCAAGCGCCGACAGGGCGGACGATGAGACGCCAACCGACGAGAACCGCGAAGGCTGAGCGCCTCGGCTCGGTATCCTCCACCATTTTCCGCTCAGGAGACGAACATGGCTGAACACGCTCTTCAACCGGCACTGGCCGCCGACGCAGCACCGGTCGACTATACCGACGAATTCGCGCTACTTCTCCAAAAGGAGTTCAAGCCCGGCAGCGATGCCAAGCAGGACCGCATCGAACAGGCGGTTCGGACGCTGGCACAACAGGCACTTGAGGACGCGGCCGTGATCGGCGACGACGTCTATACGACGGTCGACGCGTTGAAGGCCGCGATCGATCGCAAATTGTCGATCCAGATCAACGCGATAATCCACCACCCCGAGTTCCAGGCACTGGAATCTGCGTGGCGAGGCCTGTGGTATCTGGTTGGCAATACGTCCACTGGTAAGGACCTGAAGATCCGCGTGCTGAACGTCTCCAAAGAGGAGATGCGGCGGCAGTTCCGTCAATATCGCGACGCGGCATGGGACCAGAGCCCGCTGTTCAAGAAGATCTACGAGGCCGAATTCGGGCAGCTCGGCGGTCAACCGTACGGCGCTGTCATCTGTGACTATACATTCGACCACGGTGGACCGGACCTGGAGGTTATGAAGGGCCTCGCCAAGATCGGCGCGGCCGCACATGCGCCGTTCATCGCGGCCGCTGGTCCCAAGTTGATCGGCATGGACAGCTGGCGGGAGCTTGCGAACCCACGTGATCTCGCCAAACAGTTCGAGGCGACGGACTATATGGCGTGGCGGTCATTCCGTTCGTCCAACGATAGCCGCTACATGGCGCTGACGCTGCCACGTTTCCTTGGTCGCCCGCTCTACGGCGCCGACACGGACCCAGTGGAAGACTTCGCCTTCGAGGAAATGGTCGAAGGCCAGCACGACAAGCATCTGTGGCTGAACGCGTCCTACGCACTGGGTGTACGCATCACCGAGGCCTTCAAGACCTACGGCTGGTGTACTCGGATCCGGGGTGTCGAGTCGGGCGGAACAGTCGAGGATCTGCCTACCGCGCTGTTTCCCACCGACGAGGGCGGAGTAGACGCGAAGTGCCCGACCGAAATAGCGATCTCGGACCGACGCGAGGCCGAACTGTCCAAGGCTGGTCTTATGGCGCTGGTGCACCGGAAGAACACGGATAACGCGACATTCATAGGCGCACAGACGCTGCACGCACCCAAGGCCTATGAGGACCCGAATGCTACGGCGAACGCGAACCTGTCCGCCCGCCTGCCCTACATTTTCGCCAGCTGCCGCTTCGCCCATTACCTGAAGTGTATGGTGCGTGACTGGATTGGCGGTACGCGGGAGGCTCCGCAGCTCAGTCAGGAGTTGCAGAGCTGGATCATGCAGTATGTTGATCTTCAGCCCGAGCATTCGGATGAGAATACAAAAGCACGCAAGCCACTCAAGCAGGCATCTGTTGAAGTCATTCCCGATCCAGAGAACCCGGGCTACTACCGGGGTCTGTTCCGGATGGTGCCGCATTACCAGCTTGAGGGCATGGATGTCTCTCTGAGCATGGTTTCGCGTTTGCCTAAGAGCGATGCCTAGTAGTCGCGCTACAAGAAATTCTCCTAGAACGTAACTATACTTAGAAGGATAAAGTCATGGCTGTTGAAATGTTCCTTAAGCTTGCGGGTTGTGACGGCGAGTCTGAGGCGACCGGTTATGAGGGGCAGATCGAGCTTCTCGGCTGGAACTGGGGCGTGACCAATATGGCCAGTTCGGTCATGGGTACCGGCACGGGCGCAGGAAAGGCGTCGTTCCAAGATCTGAGCATAACCAAGTATGTCGACAAGGCGACGGCAACCCTTTTGCTGAACTGTGCCGGAGGTGGTCACTTCACTACGGCGGTGCTTAGCTGCCGCAAGGCCGGTGGTACGAAGGCGCTTGAGTACCTGAAGATCACGATGGAACAGGTGTTCGTCTCCAGCGTCCAGCATGGCGGCACTCCTGGTGACGATCTGACCGTCGAGAATGTCACACTGAACTTCGCCAAGGTGGACGTGACCTACTCGCCGCAAAGCGCAACGGGAACGGCAGCGGGCAGCGTTCCATTCAAGTGGAATATCAAGAAGAACGACGCGGCCTAATCAGGACATACTTCGTATTCTCATGCTGCGCACTGGACGGCCGGTCGCGCAGCATGAATGTTGATCGACAAGGAAGCTTCTACGTTGGCACTCGGTAGCAATGGGTTACTTACGAATTCGGACCGGGGATGCGACGTGGCTACCTGGACGCATTCATCGGTAACGCCCGATTTTACACTGACATGGCATCATACTATTCCCTGGAAGTGCCTTAGGCTGGTATGGAACGGATTGGTTGGAGGGGAACATTGGACTGCGGTTAAGTTGTTTCTCCAGATCGTGTCGGACCCGAATCCAAGAGGGACGGTTGCCCAGATGAGGGCCGGTCGCCTGCTGACCCGTGACGAAGTGCATTCACGATTGACGTGGCAGGGGTGGAATATTGTCGAGGGTCCCGGCGGGGAGTTCCGATCCGACGATCCTGACGATAACTATGATGGCTGGTCCACCATCAAAGGAGTATCGGCCAATCAGCGTAAGCGCCTGCAGAGCGTGAATTCGCTTTACTCCGTGATGTCGCGACTGGCGAGAAATACTAAGAAAACGGACGGTAGTTTCGAGACACCTATCATATCCGTCAGCGAGGCCCGGGCGTTGGAGATCGTCTTCCTCGCCGAGATGAGCCTGCGCGGAGGCCGTCCGATATCCTACACTGAAAACATGTGGGAAGTCGTTCGAGCGGGTAAGGTCATGAAGCATTTTCCCAATCGGTGGGAGGTGGAGCCAATCTGGAAGAAGGCGTCCTAGTGGGTTCTTCCGATGTGACATCGACAGTGATCCGCCTAAGTATTGTGTTACTCCTAGAAAGTCTGACTCGCTGTTCGGAGAGGTCTCAATGGCAACGGATCCAACTTTCCTGTTATACGACAGTAACCTAGGCGATATTCTTCGAGGGATGCAGCCAGAGGGCCTGCATGCTAGCCTGCATCAGATACCGATCCGCTTTGGCGTCGCGATGCCCGAGCCGATCAGGGCACGATTTCTTGCCAACGCTGTTCTCAACAACGACGTTCAGGTGAAGCTGGCGGGCGCCATTCGCCTGGCATTGCAAGAGGGCTTGTTCAGGTCAATTACCGATAACAGTCGTGCGGACCCAGCTCTGCGCGCTCGGGTCGATCACGTCATGCGGCGTTCCATACCGATCCTGACAAAGGTTGTGGTCGATGCGATCAGGGCTAGCATGCGCATATCGTCGGCCTGGAGGGATTACCGGGACGACAGCGGCAAGGAGCTCGCGCGCATCTCGGTGTCGTTGGCAGCAGCTGGGATTGCAGCAGGCATCGCTCCGCCAACAGCTGGTGTGTCGATTGGTCTGCTGATCGTCGCACTTGGGCGCGGGGTCGCCGATCTTTCTAAGAAGTTCTCTGAGTCCTATAGAACCGCGGACGAGAGCCGTCTCCGCGTTATCGCCGAAATCGAACGGCTTGCCCAAGCCTATGATCGCGGGAAAGCGGTCGGCCGACTATCGCAGATCGCTGGTGCGGCGGCGCATGCGTTGACGGTGGGTAAGATTGCCACGGTGGTAGGGAGCGACCCATTCCCCGGTTTCACCCGAATCAAGAGTGAGCTCAACGCCTACAAGGGCAAGCTCGGGCACTTGAACAGCCATGCCGAACGATTGGGATCACAGCTCTACCAGCTGCTCCAGGCGATCGAGGCGTACCGTGCGGACCATGGTATCACAGGGACCAACCAATCCGACCAGTCCGAGATCGGGAAGCTGGAGCGCAGCGTCGTTACGCTGCTCGGCGGCGAGATCGACGGCAAGTGGAAGGAGACGTCCGGGAGACGGCACGGCTTTCGCGGCACGACCACTATTTCTGGCGCCTGGAAGCGCTCTAGGGATGGCCTGAACCAGTTGCGTGACGTCGAGATAAGATTGGCGGCACTCAGGACACAGGAGGACAGGTCGGATTCGGTGCTGATCGCCGATCGCAGCATCACTCTGCTCCTAAATCTTGGCGTGGCGTTGGCCGGCTATAATGGCGCATTCTCGGTAGCTGGCGGGTCGCAGTCACAGGTCCAGACCGCTTTGCGCGTCAATCCTGCCGGACCGGCATGGCAAGGCGGCGCCGGTGCGCTCGCCCTCGCCTTCTTCCGGCAATTTCTGAGCGTTTTCAAGGACACGCATGCACTGGCCAAGGAATTGAACATCATCACCAAGAGGCCCGATGGATCCGAGGCCCTGCTCGATCATGTGAGTGTCCAGTTCGCGGGTGTGACTGCGACGCCAAGGCTTTCCGTACAAGGTCTCGATCTCATAAAGACGCTGGAAGCAGGTTTGAAACGTCCGACGCTGTCGTCCCCTGCGCTGATGCCGTCTCCGTTGCGACCTCCCAGGCCAACACGGGCTTTGCCGCCGCCGCCAAAGCCTACGCGTCCCGTGCCGCCGATCCCGTCTGGATGATGACAATAGTAACGGACCGAGCCCCCGCTTGAAATCAGGGCGAAGCGCGACAGCGGCTTATTGGGGGGGAAGGCATTCCGGCGGCTTTCGACAGCAAGGATGCAACATGACCCTTGAGGCGCGACGTCAGCATATGACGGCAGACACCCAGCAAGACTTAGGCGATATCGCCGGGACGATCGAGATCCTACGAAATCGGCTGCGCGCCGTTCCGGGCGACCAGCGTGCACGCATGTTCCTGTTTCAGATCCTGTGCGTCGAGGGCGCATGGGAGAAGGCGCGTGCTCAGCTCAAGATGCTCGCCGAGCTGTCGCCGGACGCCCGGATGCTTAGCCTTGCGTACAACCAGGCGATCGATGGCGAGGTCGCGCGCCGTGACGCATGCGGCGGCGGGGCATCTGCGCCGCTGTTGCGTGCGTCACCCGGTTGGGTGAGCGACCTAGCCGATGCGTTTGCCGCTGATGCGCACAGCGCGGCGGCAATGCGGGCACGCGCCTTCGATGCATCACCAGATGCGCCAGGCGACGTCGACGGCCGGCCGTTCGATTACATGTTCGACGGCGATGGCCGCTTTGGTCCGGCATTCGAGGCGATCATCGCGGGTCGTTGGGGACTGATGCCTTTCTGCGTGGTCGAGCAGATCAAGAGCGAGGGCCCCGTCGACCTGCGTGATACCGTGTGGCTGCCGGTCGAGATCAGGTTGCGGGACGGGGGGGCAGTCGCGGCGCTGCTGCCTGCACGCTATCCCGACACCGAGTTGCAGGACGACCTCGCTCTCCGTCTAGGGCGACGGACCGACTGGCATGGGACGGACCCCGTTCGCGGCCTCGGTCAACGCGTCTGGACGACCAGTACGGGGGAGGACATCGGCATCTTGTCCTTCCGCACCATTCGTTTCACGTCGCTTTCGTGAAGTCGCGGATCGGTCCGACAGTGTTCGACAAACTGGTCGCGGAAAACGGGCTGAGTGGATGGTCGGACGGCGACGCAGGTCGTGCCGCCGTGATCGGGGGCAGGCCGTCACGCGCGGTACCAAAGGCTGCGCGGCTTAACGAAGCGTCCTTGCGGACCACGCTGTTGCGCGAGCTTACCGCGCTTCTCAACACGACCAACCTTCACGCGGTGCAGGACCTGTCCAGCGTACCCGAAGTGATGACGTCGACATTGAATTACGGTCTCGGGGATCTGAGCGGAACGTTGCTGACCAGGAACGGGGTGCAGACCCGCGCGCGCGATATGCGTGAGGCGATCACCCGGTTCGAGCCGCGTATCGAGCGTGGCACGCTCGAAGTAGAGCCTGCCGAGGAGGCTTCTCGACCGAACAGCATCAGCTTCATCATCCGCGGTGACGTAGCCGCCGCGGTGCAGGCCATGCCGGTTGAAATCCGTACCGATGTCGACGTCGATACCGGCGCTGCGTTCTTCGAGGGCCAGTGATGGATCCCCGTCTGCTGCAAGCCTACAATGACGAACTCGTCCACTTGCGTGAAACGGCGCGTCAGTTCGGCGAGGAGCATCCGACCGTGGCAGGGCGCCTGGGCGTAGGCGCGCCGACGGATGTGGATCCGCACGTGGAACGCCTACTGGAAGGGGTCGCCTTCCTTGGCGCGCGGGTACAGCTTAAGCTCCACGATCAGTTTCCCGACTTTACGCAGCATCTGCTGAGTGCAATCCAGCCGCACTATCTCGCGCCGACGCCCTCCTTCTGCATCGTTGGCTTCGAGCCCAGGGATGGTGACAGCGGACTTGCCGCCGGCGTAGAAGTCCCGCGTGAGACGCGGTTGCACGCCGTTGCCGGCGACCGCGATACCACCTCGGTCGTGTTCCGTACCGGCCATCCCGTCACTCTCTGGCCGATCCGGGTCGACGAGGTCGAATATCTTCGTTCGCGGACTGCAGTGGCACCTTATGTGCAAAGTGCGCCCGCCGGGGAGACGGTCGAAGCCGGTTTACGTATCCGGCTCCGCACGACCGGCGGTGCGGGACTGGACGGCATCTCGATCGATTCCCTTCCTGTTTATCTCGACGGCGCTGGCGCCGTACCGGGCGAGCTCTACCGTCAGCTGATCGGCGATGCGGTCGCGGTCATGGCCGTTGCGCCGGGTGCGGCGGCCGCAAGTGGCGGCGTTCGGCTTCCGCTACCACAGCAGCACGGGTTCGCGGACGATTGCGCGCTGCTTCCCGCCGATCTCCGCTCTCATCGCGGCTATCGCATATTGGCCGAGTATTTTGCCTGCGCCGAACGCTTCCAGTTCATCAGGCTAGACGGACTCAAACGCGCGTTTGCCGGGTTGGACGCTGCGGACGCATGCGACATCATTATCCTGTTTCGCCGCGCCGTGCCTGCGCTTGCGGGCGCCGTGTCCTCCACAAACCTGCGCTTATTCGCCACCCCGGCCGTCAATCTGTTCGAAAAGCAGCTTGATCGGGTGCAGATCAGCACCTTCGACCACGAACGGCAGGTGATCGCCGATCGCGCACGGCCGCTGGACTTCGAAGTCTACCGGCTGCTCGACGTAAAGGCGCACGGCCGCCAGGTAAACGATGTCCGGCAGGTCGGTCCGCTCTACGACTATGCCGGGCAGTTTTACGATTGGAGCCAGGCGCTGTTCTTCGTTACCCGCATACGTCACCGGCGGATGTCGACCCGCGAACAGCGGATACGCCGTCGCAACGACTATATCGGCTCGGAGACGTGGATCAGCCTCACCTCGCCGGGGCAACCAGAGGAGCTGGAAGAAGTCTCCGAACTGTCGGTACGGGCGCTCGTCACGAACCGCGAACTCGCCGCGACGGTACGGACGGACGGTGCACCATTGGTTGCCGACGGTATCCCGGTAAGGGCGATCTCCCTGTTGCGCGCGCCTACCAGGCCACGACCGCCGCTTGGAATTGGTGATGCGGCATGGCGGGTGATCGCACATCTGACGCCTAACTATACTGGCTTTGCAAACGATCCGAACGGAAGTCCGGACGTCTTGCGCAATCATCTGGCACTGTACGGCCAGACCGACGATGCGGAACTGCAGCGGCAGGTTGACGGGATTCGTGCGATCCATTCGTCGACTGTTTCGCGGCGCGTCCCCGACCGCAGCCGACCGGCCTTCGTGCGGGGCACCCATCTGCGGATCGCGTTGGACGAAGCCAATTACGACAATGGCCGCATGTATCTCTTCAGCGCGGTCGTGGAGCGTTTCCTCTCGGAGTTCGCCGGGATCAACAGCTTCACCGAGACCAGCTTCGAAAGCCTCCAACAAGGGATCTTCGCCTCATGGCCTCCGCGCCTCGGCCAGCGTCCCACCATCTGAGTTACCTCCGGCGCGCGGCCGTAGCTGTCTCCAGCATCTCGCCGTTAGCGTTGCTGCGCGGTGCGGAGGCGCGTGCGCCGGAGCTGCCGCGGATCGGTAATGCGAAGCGACCGGACGATGATATCGCCGCGCTGGTTCACACCCCTTCGTTGGCCTTCCCCGCCGCAACGCTGAACGCAATCTCCATAGGCGATGCGCAGGCGACCATTGCGGGAAACTGGTTCGGGCTGACTGGGCCTATGGGACCGCTGCCGCTCCACCTCACCGAATATGCCTCTTCTGAGCAGAGGTATGGCCATCAGCAGCCGTTCGGGCGGTTCCTGGATGTGTTGTCAGCTCGGATGCTGCAACTCTTCTACCGGGCGTGGGCGAGCAGCGTGCCCGCCGCCAGTGCTGACAGGCCGGACGATGATGACTTTGGCGAGAAGGTCGCGGCGCTTACCGGCGCTCTGGACGGTGCCGCCATCGAGAATGCCTTTCGCGTCAAGGCCCGGCTTCGCTACGCAGCGTTGTTCGCCTCGCCGCGCAGTCCCAGCGGGATCGCCGACGCCCTGTCCGATCTGATACGGTCACCGGTCCGGATCGTCGAGCATGTGGAGCGGTGGCGCGACGTGGCGCCTCCCGACCGTAGTTGGCTAGGCACGCGTTTCGCCGGACTCGGTCGAGAGGCGCTCGCCGGCGGGCGTATCTGCACCGCAGATGAGGCGTTTAAGGTCGTGGTCTACGTCACCAGCGCGCGGGAGCTCGAGGAGCTTCTCCCCGGCGGTGCCCGCTACGTGCTGTTGGCCGAAGCTATCAACGCCTTCGCGCCGCCCCATCTTGAATGGGAAATCGAGCTTGCCGTCGCAGGTGCAGCGATTCGTCCCGCGCGACTTGGCGGATCTGCTCGGCTTGGTTGGACAAGCTGGAACGGACCCGTCGAACAAGAACGCATCCGATCAGACGTACGGCTCGGCGGGAATGCTCGCCGGCTTGCGCACAACATCATAACGGAGAGTGCAGCATGACCGATATCAGCCGGCCGGCCCTGTTTGGCCGCCTCAACCCGACCGCAATGAAGGCGATCGAGACCGCAACCGGCTTCTGCCGGATGCGCGGTAACCCTTATGTCGAGCTGGCGCACTGGCTTCATGTCCTGGTCCAGGATGCGGGCAACGACGTTGCCGCAATCCGTAGCGCCTTCAGCCTTAATGATGCGACCCTCGCGTTGGATCTGGTCGCGGCGCTCGATCGCCTGCCGCGGGGCGCAAGCGCGGTCAGCGATTTCTCGCCACAGATCGAGGAAGCGATCGAACGCGGTTGGATATACACATCGCTGTTGTTCGGCGCTGCGCGTGTTCGGTCAGGCCATCTGCTGTTCGCGATGCTCAAGACCCCTACGTTACGTGGCCTGCTTCTCCAGATTTCGGGGGAGTGGAGCAAGGTGTCCATCGACCGACTGGGCGCGGAGTTTTCCGCGATCACCGGAGCTTCCAACGAGAATACGGCGGATGCTGGTGTCGTAGCGTCGGAGCCGGAGGTTGGCGGTGCTGCACCTATGGTGACGAACGGCGATGCGCTTGCTCGTTATGCGATCGATCTCACGGCGCGCGCGCGCGCAGGCGAGATCGATCAGATCGTCGGCCGAGACGCCGAGATCCGGCAGGTAATAGATATCCTGCTGAGGCGGCGGCAGAACAATCCGATCCTGACCGGCGAAGCCGGCGTAGGCAAGACCGCCATCGTCGAGGGGCTTGCACGCAGGATCGCCGATGGTGACGTCCCGCCATCGCTTGCTGACGTCAGCATCCACGCGCTTGATATCGGCTTGCTACAGGCTGGCGCCGGTGTGCGGGGCGAGTTTGAGAAGCGGCTTCGACAGATCATCGACGAGGTCGAAAGCTCAACGCGCCCGATCATTCTTTTCATCGACGAGGCGCACACGCTGATCGGGGCGGGCGGTCAGGCCGGAACCGGTGACGCCGCCAACCTGCTCAAACCTGCTCTGGCACGTGGACGCGTCCGTACGATCGCAGCAACCACCTGGACAGAGTATCGCCAGTATTTCGAAAGGGATCCGGCGCTGACCCGGCGGTTCCAGCCGATCGCAGTCGAGGAACCTGACCTAGACCGCGCGACTGCCATGCTGCGCTCGCTCAAGGCCGCAGTGGAGAAGCATCACGATGTCGTCATTCTGGATGAAGCCGTGCAGGCAGCGGTGCGGCTGTCTCAGCGCTACATCCCGGCCCGCCAGCTACCCGACAAGGCGGTAAGCCTGCTGGATACTGCTGCTGCCCGTGTGTCCGTGTCCCAGCACGCGGCCCCGGCCGCGGTAGAGGATGCACGGCGCCGGATCGAGCTGCTTGAGGTGGAGCGTGAGGTCGCTGGGCGTGAGGCGGAGGGGCGCTATGCCACTTGGGGGCGGATCGCGCCGCTCGACGCGGCGCTTGCAGACGCAGCGGAGAAGCTGACGGCACTGGAGGCGAAATGGCATGCGGAACGCGACGCGGTGGCCGTGGTCGCGGCGATCCGTGGTACAAATGACGCCCCCGACGACGATCTGGATCGAGCCATCGCCGCGGCAACGCATGCGAGGGGCGAGACGCCGATGGTGTTCGGCGAAGTCGACGCCGATACCGTTGCTGCGGTGGTCGGGGACTGGACCGGGATCCCGGTTGGCCGGATGGTGAAGGACGAACTTGGGGCGGCGCTGGTGATACAGGACCGGCTCAAGCAGCGGGTGGTAGGTCAGGACCATGCCATGGACGCTATCGCCAAGCGGATCCGCACGTCGCGCGCCAAGCTCGACAATCCATCCAAGCCCGTCGGCGTCTTCCTGCTCTGCGGCCCTTCGGGCGTCGGCAAGACCGAGACCGCACATGCGCTGGCGGAGCTTCTCTATTCGGGTGAGGACAGCCTCATTACGATCAACATGAGCGAGTTCCAGGAGGCGCACACCGTCTCAACGCTCAAGGGCGCGCCGGCCGGCTATATCGGGTTCGGCCAAGGCGGCGTGTTGACCGAGGCGGTGAGACGGCGCCCATATTCGGTCGTGCTGCTGGACGAGGTCGAGAAGGCGCATCCCGACGTGCACGAGATGTTTTTCCAGGTATTCGACAAGGGATATATGGAGGATGCGGAAGGGCGCTACATCGACTTCCGCAATACCCTGATCCTGCTGACGTCAAACGTCGGGACCGATCTTATCACGGCCCTATGTGAGGACGACGAAGCAGTTTCCGCGGATGGTTTGGCCAGCGCGCTCCGCACGCCCTTGCTGGAGGTATTCCCGCCGGCGTTGCTTGGACGCCTCGTAGTGTTGCCATATCGGCCTTTGTCGCTGCCCGTGTTGCGTGACATCGTCGAGCTGCAACTGGGCCGGGTCGTGCGTCGCGTCTCCGAGAACTACGATGCAGTGCTTCGCTACGACGCCGCTGCCGTCGACCTGATCGTCGCTCGGTGCCAGGAGGTCGCTTCGGGTGGCCGAATGATCGACGCGATCCTGACCAATTCGATGTTGCCCGATTTGTCCGTTGCCCTGATCGAACGCCAGATCAGCGGCAGGCCGGTAGTGGCGATCCAGGTAAGCGCCGCGGCGGCGAGTTTTACCTATGCGTTCACCGAGCGTCCGTCCGAGGCCTGGGCCAACGTCGCGGTCCTGCCGGTCGTCGAGGCGGCAGCATCATGAGACTGCTTGCACGTCGGAATCTGCGGTGAGTGGTCCGGTGGAGCCTACCGGGATCGCCGACGGTGCGGGTCTGAACGCGGGCCGGCGCATGGGCCGCGACGCAAGCCTCGTGCCGGGCGATCTGCTCAACGGGATCTACAGGGTCGAGCGGTTCATCGCCCGTGGCGGCATGGGCGAAGTCTTCGAGGGTGTAAACGTCGAGACGGACGAGCGTGTCGCCATAAAGGCAATCCGCAACCATCTGGCCAGCGATCCGAAGGTGATCTCGCTGTTCCGCAAGGAGGCGCGCACGCTTACTCAGTTCGCGCATCCTGCGATCGTTCAGTATCGTGTATTCGCGCGGGACCCGTTGCTTGATCTCCATTATATCGTGACCGACTTCATCGATGGCGTGCCGATCGCCGCGCATCTCGAAGGTGCGCCTCACAGCATCCGCGATGTGGTGATCCTCGCGCGTCGTCTGGCTGCGGGGCTCGAGACCGCACATGACCATGGCGCGATCCACCGTGATATGTCGCCCGACAACGTGCTGTTGCCCGGCGGCAATCTTGATCGCGCGAAGATCATCGATTTCGGCATCGCAAAGAGCCTCGACGTCACGGTCGAAACGGTAGTGGGCGATGGTTTCGCTGGGAAACTGGGTTACGTCGCGCCGGAGCAATTCGGGGATTATGGGCGCCAGGTCGGGCCGTGGACCGACGTCTACAGCACCGGCCTGGTCCTGCTTGCCTACGCGCGGGGCAAGGCGCCAGCGATGGGAACTACGTTGTCCGAAGCGGTCGAGCGACGACGCACAGGTGCTGACGTCGTCGATCTGCCGCTGCCGCTGGCGCCGCTGATCGAGCGCATGCTCATACCCGATCCCGCACATCGCATCCGTTCCATGCATGAGGTACTGGCTGCACTCGAGACTATCCGGCTGCCGGACGTCTCGCCTGTCGTCTTGCAGGGCATCGGCAATCCGCCCTCAGTGCGGAAGCGGAAGGAGGGAGGGGGTCAGGCAGCGCCGGAGCCGGCCATCGAACAGGTGACGACGTTCCTGCCCGCAGTGGAGCCGCTTGCCGTGACGGGCGGCTCGCCAGCGGCGGCCGCCGCGCCGGTCCCGGTCCGTCCGAACGTGGGGCGCCGTGAGCAGTTTCGGGATCGTTGGACAAGCAAGAGCTGGCTCGTGATCGGGGTGCCGGCTACGGCCGCAGCGCTGCTGGCGGCCGTTCTGGTACCCGGGCAGAAGCCCAAACCGGCATTGCTCACACCCGTGAGCACTGGGCCTTCGGCTGCTGAAGCAGACGAACCAGTCTCCCGGCCGCAGTTGCCAAGCGCGGACAGATCTCGTCAGGTCTCGTCGCTGCTGACCCAGATGCCCTGCGCTTGGATCACCGCCCGCTCGACGACTGAGAACGGCACGGTCGTGCTCTCCGGCGGTAGTGGCGATCTCGGTGCGCTCGGTCGGCGGCTTGCCGGTGCGGCCGGTGCGCTTGGATCGGCGGACGTCAGCGACGTACACCCAGTAAACGTCACTCATTGCGGTGTTATCGACGCTTTGCGTCCATATCGTGCGGCAGGGACGGACCATGGTTCGGGATCGCTGCTTGTGTCATCGGATAAGGTTACGCTGGGGCAGGGCAATCCGACCTGTCGTGGTGGCGGCAGTCTTGACGTCACCACCGCAATTTACGGTGCTCGGCGCGACTTTGCACTGATCTCGCTTGAGCCGGATGGTCGGTTGCAACAGATCGCAGGGACGCGGCGCGAGCTTGAAAATCTCGGGGCACGCAATCCCGAGCGTTTCAGCATCGGTTCGGACGGTACTTACCATGTATCGGTCTGCTATAACGCTACGGGAACGGCGGCGCTCATCCTGATCGACAGCAACGCGTCAATCGATCTCGGCCTCAGCACCGGTCGAGCAGTCTATCCACCTGCCGACTTTGTCGACCGGCTTGCCGACCAAGAGGCACGACACGATCTGAACATCTCCGTAGAATGGGTGCGGATTGATCCGGTGGATCCTTCGTCCGCTATTCCCGCGCCGAAGCCGGTGGTTGTTAAATCCGCTTCATCTGCGACAGTGTCACTGCCGCGGTCTGCCTCGCTAGCCGTGGCCGGGCAGACCTATGCCGAGTCCGCGGTCGAGACCGCGGCTGCCAATCGGCAGCAGCTCGACAAGATCATGTCCGCAAAGTCCGCAGCGGCGGTAGGGCATTCTGCAAATTGCCAAGCGTTCGATACTCGTTGGAAGGCGATCGGGCATTTAGAACGCAACGAGTGCATAGCGCGGATCTTCAACGGACAATGCTCGATTAGTTTCGGCATGCACAAGAACCGACTGTATCGCCGACAGGGCGGCTATATCCAGAAACAGCAAGGAGCACGCTGGCAGAACCTCATTCGTGACCAAGGATGCTAATCGAAGCGTTCTTGACGCTAGAGCCGTCTCTGAGGATAGAACGAAGTAGGTATGCGGACCTCCGCAAGGTCTCGCGCGGGCAGTTCCAAGAGACGCCTGTGAGGTCCGCTGGATTAACGTCTTAACTGGTCGGTATGCGGTTGGCCGGATGTCACAACCACTTATAGGAAGATATTCCTTGAATGCAGATTGCGCCTACGGCTTGCGCATGAACTGCGTGACCTCTTCGAAGAATCGAGCAGGTGCTTCAATCCATGGAAAATGTCCCTTATTGGCGTAAAGGCTGAGCTGAGATCCCGTTATGGCGGCATTCAGCCGCTGCGCGACGGGATAGGGGCAGATCCAGTCGGCCGTGCCGTTGATGATCAGCGTCCGAGCGCGGATGTTCGGCAGGTCTTTGACCTGATCACGTGCGGCCTTGGCTTCGGCGTCGCCTTCGGCCTTGGCGGCGTAGGATGACAACTTCGCACCCTTCAACGATGCCGAAAGCGCTGCCACGTCGCGCGCCGGATCACCAATATAGAGCGGCACCATCCTCTCGACCGACCGTGCGAAGGCGTCGTCATCTGGAATGGTCGACCAGTCCTGTTCCCGCACTTCGCGGACCGCCGCGCTATATTGAGGATCGTTAGCCCATAATCTCAGCGTTGCCTCCGTCATCGATCGCTCACGATCGCCCTGCACGGCCGGTTCGATCAGGATCATTCGACGGACATGGGCGGGATGACGCTCGGCATATTCGATGGCGATGGTGCCGCCATCCGAATGGCCCAGCAAGTCTATCGTATTGATGCGGAGCAACTTTCGCAGGTCCTCAATATCATCCGCCATATCGGATTGCGACATGTTTGCGCGATCGGCAGGGCGGGAGGAGCCGCCGCTGCCGCGCATGTCGATATAGACGAGGGTGAATGTCGATTCCAGCGACTGGAGCCCCTTCTGAAGATAGTGGGAGCCTGGCCCCCAACCCGGTGAGGCGACGAGCAGAAGCGGTCCCGCTCCGCGCACGACATAGTGTAGTTTCACAGCGCCCAAATCCGCATAATGCGCGCCAGCCGACAGGAGCGGGGGGGCGGCACGTGCCACGGGTGAAACGCATGCCAGCGAAAAGCCAGAGAGAACCGTAAACCACTTACCGATCCGCATCGACGCGTCTCCCGCCTTGAATTCTGTTCCGGCTGTCCTGCGAAAGCTCAGAACTCCTGTTCGAGCGGCATGAAGATCATGGCGAGAGAAATCCAAGCGATTTGACCCAATATTACGGCTGCAACGCGATTGGGCAATATGACGGCTTGGCGGTATGACCTATCTAGTTATGGGGTTGGTTAGGTTTGTGTTTAAGTCGGTGTCAGAGATTGATTATGCCCGTAGCACAGCTGATTGACCTCGACCGGCGTGCGCAGATGGCCACCATCTTCGCATCGGCGTTCCAGGACGAGCCGGCACTGAGCTACATTATTCCAGACCCAACGGAGCGTGCGGTACGCCTCCCCAGTCTCTTTCACTTGCTGATTGAGAGCGACGATAAGTCCGGACTGCAGTATATGACCGAGGACGGTGCGGCGGCGGCACTGTGGCGTCGGCCGGGTCAAGCGCGGCTCGGATGGAAGGAGATGCTTTCGCAGGCTCGACCAATGGTGTCGGCTCTGGGGCCGCACTTGGTGCGGGCATTGCGCGTTTCGCACGCTATGGAGCAGCGCTTTCCAACGACGCCCTTCTGGTATCTTCATTATGTCGGATGCGAGCGAAGCCGGCAGCGGAGCGGACTAGGCGCGGAAGTAGTTCGGGCGGGCCTCGCCCACGTCGATGGATATCCGATTTATCTCGAGACTGCCGACCCGGACAATATTCCGTTCTACGAGCAACTCGGATTTTCGATCACGTCGCATTGGCGGACATTCCCAGGCGGCCCATCATTCTGGTCGTTGCTGTCGAATGATGCAGTAGGTCGCTTGTGACGCAGGGTCATCGTAATCTGACCTGTTTTGCCTAATTATTATACGTGATCCTCGTGCTATCCGGTTCCAAATCTAGCTTGGCATCTCGGCTTTCAGGGAGATGATAGTCAACCGTTGCAGCGCTGGCCCATCCAAGTGAAGCATCTGACCCTTTAGAGACGATCTGTTTGCCGGGCGAGGCAGGGATTGACGTTATGTCAGCGACAGGGCGCGGTCCCGGCGCAGCGTTGATGTGCTGAAACTGCATTATTGCACGCATTGGGACGGGATCCGACCGGGCTATCGTGGTCTCGTCGATGATATTCCGCTCAAGTTCCAGATTGGATTTCACCTACCCCCCCCGCTACGGGAGGGGGCGCTCGATCTTTGGTCCGTGATCGACGCCTACACGGGCAATAGGAACGCTCAGTTGTAGTGATCGGTAGTTCTACTACTGAGCTGATCGCGTGAGGGATTGCGTTTTGGCAAGGTGCTTCTACGGATGCTTGCCTTACTGTATCAGGAACTGCATATGACAAGGCCCGACACCGACCTGCTCGTCATCACCGCCGACATCGTCTCCGCTCATGTCGGAAACAATTCCGTGGGGACGGGGGAGGTCGCCAACCTCATCAAGTCTGTTTACGAAGCTCTCGGTAACCTCGGCGCGCCCGAGCCAGTCGAGACGGAAAATTATGAGCCTGCGACGACGGCTCGGAAATCACTTTCCAACCCAAATCACATCGTCTCAATGATCGACGGCAAGGCCTACACGATGCTGAAACGCCATCTGGCCCAGAACGGGCTGACGCCAGCCGCGTATCGTGAAAGATATAATTTGCCCGCAGACTACCCAATGACGGCGCAGGCCTACAGCGAGCGGCGTCGCGAACTCGCGCATTCGTTTGGACTTGGTCGCAAGAAGACTGAGGCTGCGGCAGAGCCCGTCACGGAAAAGAAGACCCGCAAGCCGCGTAAATCGGCTGTGGATCGTCTTCGTGATGCAAAGGCGGCAAGCCCGATGACGGAGACTAACAAGTCTGGCGACGCCTGAAACCTGACATTTCGGTGTCAAGTTGCGTTTCGGTTCGCCCCGGCAGGCGATTTTACGGGGTCGGATGTTTCTTAGAAAATTCGCATCGCTCGTGGAGGAAAACTCTGACGAGGGCCGAACCGGTCGCGCAAGTTGCAGTGAGGAAGCACAAGCTGGCAGGCTTCTTTGGGAGCATCGTTCTAGGCGAGGACAACATGAAATGGGGCCGCCGTATCGAGCCGTGACTTTCGAGTAAGGTCGAAAAATTGAAAAGCACGATGGTACGGTGGCACTCGTGCGATTCTCTATACCCTTTCCACAAATCTGATCGAGGGGTCTCTCTCGATCAGGCAAAAGGTGTCACCGTTAGCTGTAAGTTGAGCGCCATCGCGAAGCGTCGCGGGCTGGCGTGCATGGCGGTCATTGACAACGGCACCGAGGTCACCAGTATCGCCGTCCCCGCCTGGTGCCAGAATACTGGCGTCGAGTGGCCCTAGATCGCCCGGGCAAGTCGCAGCAGAATGAGTTTATGGAATGGTTCAATTGTCGCTCGCGCGGCGCGTGTTTGAACGAGCACCCATTCCCCTGGCTGTCTGCGGCAAACGGATTATCAAGGCTTGGCGGACGGACTACAACGCTGTGCATCCCCACAGAAGCGTAGACTGTTTGGCACTCGCCGAGTTTGCGAACCGCCCTCATCAGCGGCTCGAACAGCGAAGCTGAGTTGTCAGTGCCGGAAAGATGAAAAGCAGGTCACCGGATCGCCGCGCGAGACACGACCCCCTGGGGCAAATTGCGATGATTCCGAGAGCGTGAGTGCTGCTTCGGGCGCCAACGTCAATCGGATCATTGACGCTCATTTCGACCATCACGCACCGCTGTGTCAAAAAGCTTTGTAGCAATGAGCACTCTTACAACAATTATGGCTTCAGGATCAGCAGGCGATCGCTCGCTTTCCATTGGGCTATGAACCCGCAGAAAGTGTCTGTTACGTCAGTCAACCGCGATATCAGCGCGCTTGCTTCTCTCAATGAGGAGATAGCGAGTGTTCTGCGTTCGAACGACTGAACCATTGGCGATCCGGGACTTTGTAGTGCGGACAACCGAGGTTATCACACGCCGACCATCCGGGAATTTGCCACGCCGGTCCCCATGTATCAGCCCTACTAACCGGACTTCCACCCGGGTCGGATCGAATGCGGCGACCGACGTGATCAGCAACCAATCGGTCAGCGTCGCATCAAACCGCTGCCCACCATGCGGTGACTGATCGTTCTTCATCGTGGCTAAGCGAATTGAGTCGGAATTTGGACGACCGTTTGTCCCACACTCAAACGAGAGCCCGGCGGCAACTCAATCCTCGCGGAACTTTCGTGGAAGGTAACAAGCTCTTCGGCGTTGAGCCTTACGGTGATCATGTCACCGCTCTCATCGGAGACATGCTTCCTAACGCCATCCCCCCACGCGAAGAAGCTCAGCTGGATATCGCTGATCGTATGGATGCCGTGGCTAAGAAGGAAGTCCCTCAAAAGCGCGATGATTTTCTCGAAATCTTGAGGCCGAATACGGCCGAGGAGTTCAAAAATCATAAAATGGTCCTCCAACACATATTGGTTGGGGCGGACCGGCTCGAGCCGGGTGTTCGTAACCAGAGCTCTCGCCTCGGCGCCGTCACCTTTAGGCCAAGGCCTTGGACATGCGCGACGGCCACCCGGCCACAGTGATGTGACCGGCTGAGAGTTTTCGAGGTTACGACGCCCCACCACCGGGACATACCGCTGGCGTCGTTGACTTTGCAGATGCCGCGCGCTCGCGCAAGACGTCGTGCAAGGTGTCGGAGCAGCAAGTCGTTTTTTTATTATGTGCGCGTCGTCCGCTTCCTCGACGTCGCCTTCGTCATCGAGATCTGCTCGGCGGATGGGAGGTTGGCGGTCCAGCAGGACTGCCCATGCCAGCTTCGTCTCGAGTGCCTAAGAACACGGCTCCACCATCGCCGTCCGACCCATCATAGCGACCGTGGGTCGCGACACAGGTCGATTTAGAACACCAGGCGCATTGCCGCGGCCGGGATCGAACCGTCGGTCGGCAGTGTCAGAGGCAGCTACGGCAACGCTTTGGCCGAGCCGATCAACGGCATCGAGAAAGCCGAGGCTATCCACCGCTGCAGATCTTGGCGTAGCGTCAAGGCAATCGAGTACGCGGCGCTAGAGTGTTTGGAGTGGTTCAAACGTCGTCGGCTGCTGAAGCCCATCAGCGCAATCCCGCCGGTCGAGGCCGACGATCACATTATGCTGCCGCTACCGACAGCGATATGGCAGCATGACTCTTAAGTCCAAGGCTTCCCTAAGGTTCGGGGCGGTCAGACAAGTCCTAACAAGACCAAAGCTGAAGGTGCACATTGCTTGTGCTAAGAGAGGGTCCGCCTGCGGCGGTTGCGCACCAGTGGGTTTCACAAATCCATAGTGAACTCGCTTCGGCGCTCAGACGCGAGCTGAACGATAGGGATCGGTGGTGGGACAATAGAATGGAACCAACCCGCCGTGGACCAACCGTAGGTTTGGCTATTCCGCCCTCGTTTCTGAGAGTTGCGCGACTCGAAATCACATCGACCTTTAAGTGGATCGGGGAATGATACGAATACTGATAGCATGGCCGTGAACCTCCGGGACGATCCCGAGTGGCTTCAGATTCCGCTTGCTAAGCGGGAGGTCGCCCTCATGCGTTACAAGATATTACGGGCTTATGATCTGAAAAAGGAACCGACGACCGCGGATGCAACTGCCGCTGCGGCCGAACTCGGCATCCACCTACGCAGTTTTTACTTTATACTGCGCAGCTGGCGCAACGAAGAGCGGTCGATTTTCGCGCTGATACCGTATCGCACGAATAACAAGACACCTCGGCCCTCGAGACTCGACACAGCTGTCGCTGATCATTTGCGCGAAAGCGTCCGAGCTCTACTTGTGGAAGATCAATCGATTGCCCCTGCGAAGGCTGTGCGTTTTATCGAAGAGGCGTGGCCGGATAGGCTCCTACGGCCTAGCGGCATCACCATCAGGGTCTTCATGAACCGGATGATGGGGGTGATCCCGGCTGTGCCAGGTTCTCGCCGTCTTCGTTTTTCCTCGTCGGCGGGCGATGAAGTGCAGACGGCTTCTCGCTTTGGCGAAGTGATCATCATCGACCATACGGCACCTGCTCGCCTCCTGCTCGACGGCGAGCCCGCCACAACGCCGACGGTGACTCTCGTGATCGACCTCTTCACTGGAGTGCCGATCGGAGCGGCGGTCAGCAGAAAGGAGCCGGGTCCCGAAGCGGTACTCGACGCGCTTGCCGATGCGTCGGAACGCTTGGAGGAACTCGGCGGGGAGGGCGTCGTGCAGCCACGAATTATCTACGCCAGTGCGACGTCGCCTGAATGGACTTCGCTTCGCGAAGGTTTGAGGGCGGGCGGCTTGGACCTCGTTGAGCAGCGCGGCCACCGCTTGAGTTATGGGGCGGCGACGAAGCGTTTCATCGGAAACAAGCTTAGCAGCGTCATGCTGCAGGCGTCGAAGGCTGGGCAATCTGCTTCTGATCCCGTTGATACAAAGGAGAATGCCCTACTCACGGGAAAGCAAATGAAGTTCGTTATCGACAGCGCAATCAATCGCTTGATGAAGGATCGGCTGTCGGAACTTAATGGTGGTCACGGCGTAAAACTACTGCTTCCGGAATGGCTGTCTTCGCGAGGGGGGCTCAGATCCCGGACTAGGCCGCTGGTCGATCTGACGTGCAAGCGGCGAGAGCAGAGTCAGGAGAAGCCACCCGCCTCAACGGCACCGTCGCGGACAGGACTCAAACATGCGAGCCAATCCGTCGATCGGGAGTTCAGGCGCACCCTCTATAATGTTGTTGACGACGTTGTGGGGGGGCTGCTCGACCACGCAGAGGTGCATGAGCCAGCAACGATCTTACCGGGATGGCTGGTGCAGGTGGTGATAACGGACACCCGCTTCATCCCTGAGATTTGGCTGGGCTTGGCTCGCAAGGCGATCGAAATCGCCGAGATGCAGGGAAAGCGGGTGCGATTCGAGGTCAATGTCACTAGTAAGGGCTGAGGCGTCAGCCTGGTCGTGGAAGTGGTGCACCTGTCCGGCCGATTACGATGTTACGGCACTAAGGCTGGTTAGGGTTGTTAATGCGGCGGATCGCTAGAGAGTCATTTCTGATTGATATTCAACCAGACGAACTGGTGTACTCGGTTGTTGCGCGCCTATGCGAGGCTCGTCAGATTCAACCCACACAGTTCAACGAAAAGTATCTTGGCTCTCGAGTTACTAGCGTTAGCCACGACGTTCCTCCTCGAATCGCACAACTTGCAGCGCTAGTGCCAAACGCCGACGCCCGGTCGCTGATCGAAAACCACACCCTCCTGCCGTTCTTGGCTGCAACGATGCATCAGCAGCGCCGCCGCCAGGTTGTGGATGACATAGCCGAAGGCAAAGCATACTTTTTTTTCATGTCATTCTCGCGCACCACGCCGCGCGCAACACTACTCCGATACTGCCTGACCTGCGATTTTGAGAATCGCGAGCGTTACGGCTTTGCCTATTGGGACCGTCGCCACCAGTTGCCCACCAGCTTGGTATGTGGCCGACACCGTACGCCCCTGCTTATCAGTCCTATTTCTACAGGAACTAGACGCAAGGCAGGATATATGACGGCCGGCAACTGGGGAGGAGAACGGCCAACGCTTGTTCCTGACTGGCAAGGACCCAGATTGGACCGGTGCGTTCGTCTCGCTCAACTTGGCTATAAGATGCTGAATGCCACGTATGATGAGCCGCGGACAGTTGGAGCACTGCGAGAAATCGCGGTCCGCGCCGGCTATGGCATAGCTACTCGCAACACCATCGCCATGTCTCGACTTACCGAGGACCTAGAAAAGCGCGACGCCTTCCTCCACCGGCTATGGCCAAACCTCGGTCCGACGATGAGGATGCCCTTCAGCTGGGTCGCTCCACACCTGACGTCGTCCAGAGAACTGCATCACAAACCCGCTTTCACGTGGGCCGTGCTAAAAACCTTCTTTGAGACAAATCAGCAACGGGATCATTCCGATGTTGACGTCGAGGTGCCCTGGGATGGCGTAATGCTCGAGGAAGCCAATTTACACCTCGACGCTCGCCTGTCGGAGGACGACTTAGTCGCCAGGACCACTGAAGCCGCGGCAGCGATCAGGGAGAGAAGACCGGAGCAGCGTGTCACGCGCTCAGAAATTTATCGCCAAGCGCCAATTATCGGAAAGCGGCGGAGTCTTCCTGGCGTGGCCAACGCAATCGAGACAAGTAGCGAAACGGCGGAACAGTTTGAACGTAGGCGGATACAACGTGGCATCCAACAGCTGCTGCGCGAGGGCGGTAACCTGACAGTAAACGGCGTGCGAGTGATTACCAAGGCCTACAAAAAGGATCTGATCCGCCAGGAGATCGATGCCGTACTTCAGAACGGGCACGAACATCCTCAGGGTTAGCCAGAGACCGAAGCATCAAGGGCTACCGGGTGTCAGCACTTTCTAGCCTTCAGGCTCCTGGAGTGTCAGCACTTTCCGCTTCGCGGACACGATGCCATACTCAGTTGCGGCAGGAGATGACCGTGTCACTACACATTAAAGGATTACCACGGCGGCGGCGATCCGCCGACAGGATGGCCTTCAGGATCGCCTCCGAGCGTCGTTGTCCGTAGCCGCGGCCATAGGCGCTCGACGTGATCGCAACGACCATGTGGCGGCCCGGGACGACATAGATCTTGTTGCCGCCGTTGCCCGATGCGAACGAGACCGGGACCGGCGCGCCCGCGATCTGCAGCACTTTCGAATACCAGAAATAGCCGTAGCCGTCGGCATAAGGGTCGCTGTCGGAGATGGTGACCTTGGGCGCGAGGGCGTCCCGTATCCATCCCGCGCTCACGATCCGGCGCCCGCGGTACAGGCCGCCTCCCCGCACCAGCTCGCCGATCGTCGCGAAATCGCGGGTCGTCAGCGAGAGATTGCCCTGGCCCTTGGTATAGCCGGCGGCATCCGATGCCCAGGCCCAGCCGCGGATACCGAGCGGATCGAACAGCGACGTGCGGGCGAAATCGGCCATCGACCGCCCGGTCGCCTTCGCAACGACGACACCGGCGGCGTAGGCCGTCGCGGAGTTGTAGCGATATCGCGATCCCGGCGGGTCGTCGCGCGGGATCGAACGGAGGAATGCGAGTGGATCTGGCGCGGCATCGAGCTTGTCCTCGTTCCCCGGTGATGCGGCACCCTCATCGAACGCGGCGAGGCCGGATCGCATCGTCAGGACATCCCGGATGGCAACGTCGCCGATCGCGCTGCCCTTCGCCTCGGGCCAATAGGTCGCGACCGCGTCGGTCACGTTGTATATCGTACCGCGGTCGATCGCGATGCCGACGAGCAGTGCGGTGACGCTCTTTCCGGCGGAGCGGACGTCATGGAGGTTGCCGGCCGCTTCGCCGTTATAATAGCGTTCCGCGACGACCCGGCCATCGCGAAGCACGACGACCCCACGCAGATCGGGATGTTCGTCACGATCGAACGCAGCAAGAGCCCTGTCGAGAGCGGGATCGGCCGGCGGCGCGGGCGCCGCGGCGGACAATGCGACGGCGCAGAGCGCGATGATGACGGCTTTGACTGAGACCATTGGCCGGGTTCCTAGAAGGGTTCGGCGGGTCCCTGCCGCACATCCGCGCCCGCGTCTTGTATCCGCGCAACATGCCGCGATCGACGCCACTGGGCGGGCGTGATGTCGAGCCGCGAGCGGAACGCTCGGGTCAGGTGCGCTTGATCGGCAAAGCCGGCCGAATGGGCGACGTCGGCGAGCGAGGCGACACCCCGTCCGAGCATCGCGGCGGCCCGTTCCAGGCGCCGCCCGCGGAGATAGTCGCCGGGGGCGCAGCCGAGGAAGCGGCGGAACACGCGGGCCAGATGGACCGGATGCACGCCGACCTCGGCGGCGACCGACCCGACGGAGAGTTCGGGGAGGTCGCAGGTGAAGATCATCTCGACGGCGCGGGAGAGCCAGGCCGGCGGGTGCGCTGTCGTCCGCGCTTCGTCGGACGACAGCGGCAACGCGATGCCGTGGAGTTGCAGGGCGCGGGCCTCCAGCCCGAACGCTGTGGCCGCATCGATCCGGTCCGCGATGTCGCAGGCGAGGCGATAGGCGTATGGATCGCGCATGCAGCGCGCCGCGGCCTCGGCACCTGTCCCGCCGGAGATGGCCAGGAAACGACCCCTGCCGGCGTGGAACCGGTCCCGATGCGTCGTGCCGGGGGGATTGTAGATCAAGACGGGCGTATCGGACACCAGCGGCGCACCCGACGCGGAGGACATATAGCCCCCGGCGAGCACCAGGACGAAATGCGCCTCGTCATGCGTGTGTCGCCGGACTTCGTCCTCGGGGGCGTTCGCGGTGAGCACATGGAAGCTGAAGCCACCTGCCTGCCGGCCGTTCGGGCCGCTGCCCCAGAAATCCGTTCTTGCCCGTTTCAGAACCATGGCGCGCCCTTGCACCAACCGCGGTCGTCGCGCCATCCGGGGTTGGATTTGCACGAGCGGCCTCGCCTCGTCAGCCTTCGATGATATGGATCGACGTCGATCGGAAGGGCTGGAGCAGTGCGTCGGGCAGGCTGGATTCGGTCACGAGCGTCGTGATCTCCGCGAGCGGCAGGATGCGGTACGGGGAGGCGGCGCCGAGTTTCTCACGCGTCGCCAGGACGATCGTCTCGGCCGATTGGCGGGCGATCAGCCGCTTGACGGCGGCGTCCTCGCCATCGCCGGTGGTCGCGCCCGTTTCGGGATGGAGCCCCGTTACGCCCAGATAAAAGGCATCGATGCGGATCCGCGAGATCGCCTCCGCCGCCGCCGCGCCGACCGCGACCACCGAATGCTTGAACAGGTGCCCGCCGATCAACTCGACCGCGACCCGCGGGTGCCGCGCCAGTTCGACCGCGATGCTCGGGCTATGGGTGACAACGGTCGCGGTGAGGTCGTCGGGGAGCTGGCGGGCGAGCTGCACGTTCGTCGTGCCGCCGTCGAGGAAGATGATCTGCCCCGGCCGGATCAGGCGGGCCGCGGTGCGGGCGAGCGCGGCCTTGGCCGCCGATGCCGCCCCCTGGCGCACCGTGAAATCCGCTACGGCGGGGGACGCGGGCAGCGCCCCGCCGTGAACGCGTTGCAGGACGCCCTCGGCCGCAAGCTCGCGCAGGTCGCGGCGGATCGTGTCTTCCGACACGCCCATTTCCACGCTGAAGGCCTTGGCGACCAGCCGGCCATCGCGGCGGAGCACCTCCCGTATGCGGGCCTTGCGTTCGGTGGTCAGCATCGATGCGCCCTCATCTGCACGTTATTTCTTGACTCTGCACGGTATTGCACGAATTAAGCCGCACATTCGAGCGCGGCGTCGTCGTCGCTCATCGCCGCACGAGGTTCGACCATGGGTATCGCCCACCGCATCCGCGTAGAGGACGTCACGGTCCTTTCCAACGACTGGTACGTCCTGAAGAAGACGACCTTTTCGTTCCAGCGCAGCGACGGGAGCTGGCAACGGCAATCGCGTGAAACCTACGACCGGGGAAACGGTGCGACCATCCTGCTGTACGATCCGGACCGCCGCACGGTCATCCTGACCCGCCAGTTCCGCTATCCGACCTTCGTCAACGGGCATGACGACCTGCTGATCGAGGCGCCTGCAGGGTTGCTCGACCGGGCGGACCCCGAGACGCGCATTCGGGCGGAGACGGAGGAGGAGACCGGTTTCCGGCTGCACGACGTGCGCACGATCTTCGATGCGTTCATGAGCCCGGGGTCGGTCACCGAGCGGCTGCACTTCTTCGTCGCCGCGTATCGGCCCGACGACCGGATCTCCGCGGGTGGCGGGAACGCGGCCGAGGGCGAAGATATCGCGGTGCTCGAACTGGGCATCGACGAGGCGCTGGCGATGATCGCGTCCGGCGGGATCCGCGACGGCAAGACGATCATGCTGCTGCACTATGCGGCGCTGAACCTGTTCCCGGTGGCGCGCGCCGGCGACAATCCCGATCCGGTCGGGGATCAAGACCTGCAGAAACACAATCAGGAGCATCCATGACGTCTTCGAAAATCGCCGCCTTCCTGATCTGCGCAGCGAGCCTCTGTGTCGGCGGATGTGACGGGATCGCCCCGACCCGCGGTAACGGGCAGGGTAGCGCCACGTCCAGCGTCGCCGGCGATGCGGACCAGCTCGACGCCTATATCGGGGCGCATAACCGGCTGGTCGGGCCGTTCGGCTTCTACGAGCGGGCCAATTATTACCGCGAGGCCGATGTCGCGCATGCATCCACCGACAACCAGTTCATCGTCGGTGACGGTTCGATCGAGCGGGGCATCGAGCAGCTGACGGAGGCCCGCGCGATGTCCGGCGCACCCGCCGATCTCAACGCGGCCGCCGATGCGCTGATCAAGTCGATGACCAGGGTGCGGGCGCACTTGGCGGAACTCGAATCCTATTACACCAGCAAGGCGTATCTGGACGACAAGCTGGCCCGCGGGCGCAAGGAAGACCCGCAGATGCTCGCCGAGATCGAAGCGGCGGACGCGGATCTGACGCGGTTCAGCGACCTGATCGATCGCAACATGGACAAGCGTGAGGCGGCGATGCTCGAGACGCTGAAGGCCAAGGGGGCGTTGCTTGAGTATAACAGCCGGCTCGCGATGTCCCACGGCAGGGCGCTGATGACGTTGTTCAAGGGATCGGAGGGGCGTGACGCGTCGCTGTTCCCGCGTGCCGATGCGGAAGTCGCGATCATCCAGAAAGCGATCGCCGCCGCACATGCCGAGGCGGCCAAGGCGGGCGAAAAGGACCCGGCCGAACTGGACTCCCTCTCGTCGATGCTGGGCAGCTATCGGTCCTTCAAGCAGAACGGCCGGCCCGCCGACGCGCGGCAGATGCTGGAGAGTTACAACAACGCGGTGCAGAGCGCGAACCGCTGACCTGGCGCCGAGCGGGGGGCGTCCCGGCAGGGTGATCCCTGTGACGCATGTCGATTGGCGGCTCCCCCTTATGCCTTGCTTCCTGTAATGCCGGGCGACATGAGCGCGGTCCTGGCAGTTCTGGCAATCCTGGCGCTGGCGTGGTTCCTACAATCGCGGTCGAAGCGGCGGCGCAGGCGCGACGTCGATGGCGACGGCGGCGGTTGGGACTGGTGGTCCGGCGACGGGTCCGATGACGGATCGGGTGGTTCGGACGGGGGCGGGGACTGAGCCGCGCGTTGCGGTGGTGCTTGAAGTTGGGGACATGCGGATGTTGGTCGAGGGTGGGTGCCATTGCGGGCTGGTGCGGTTCGAGGCGTCGGTGCCGGACGCGGTCGAGGTGCTCGACTGCAACTGCTCGATCTGCGCGATGACCGGGTATCTCCACCTGATCGTGCCGGAGAGCAAGTTCCGGCTGGTCGACGGGCAGCGCGATACGACGACGTACCGGTTCGGATCGGGCAAGGCGCGGCACATCTTCTGCACGCAATGCGGGATCAAGAGCTTCTACCGCCCGCGGTCGCATCCGGACGCGATCAGCGTGAACCTGCGCTGCCTGGACGAGGACCATGGACTGTCCGTGACGACGGTGCCGTTCGACGGGCGCGATTGGGACAAGGCGCGGGCGAAGCTCGGATAACGATCGGTCCGGATGTTGCGGGCGTGATCGGGGCCACTGCCAAATCGGGATGGGCACGGACCACCGCGCGATGCAGACCGGCGCGGACGCCGGGAGGGTCGCGCCGTGATGACCATGCCTGGATTGCGACAGGGCGGCACGACCGCCGAGCGTGAGGCGCCCGCCACTCATTTCCCGGCGGTGCAGGCGATCCGTGGTCTCGCCGCGGTGATGGTGGTGCTGCACCACATGTTTGCGGGCGGGCATCTGAGTGCGCTTGGCGGGCAGTTACCGGCGTTCGTGCGGGTCGCGATCGGTTATGGCTGGGCCGGGGTACCGGTGTTTTTCGCGTTGAGCGGTTTCGTCATCGCGCATTCGCTGGAGGGCAAGCGGATCGACCTGCGGTTCGTCGGCACGTTCGTGTTGCGCCGGTCGATCCGGCTCGATCCGCCCTACTGGGCGTCGATCGCCCTGCTGTTGGCGCTCGGGGTCGTCGCCGCGCTGGCGACCGGGGGGGAGCCCGATCCGGTGTCGTGGTGGCAGCTGGTCACCCACCTGACCTACACGCAGCTGTTCGCGGGCGTGCCGCACCTGGGCGGGGTCTACTGGACGCTGACCTACGAGGTGCAGTTCTATCTGGTGCTCGTGCTGGCGATGCTGGGCATCCAGGCGCTGGCGCAGCGGCTGGGGGCGGGGGCCGCGACGGGGATCGGTTATGGGGTGATGTTGGGGGTGGCGCTCGTTTGGGGGGTCGAGGCGTTCGCGCCGCGCCTGCACCCGGCGCTGTTCACGACGTTCTGGGCGTCGTTCTTCGTGGGTGTGCTGAGCTGTCAGGCGCGCACGCGGGGCTGGGCGCGCGCGGCGCTGGCGGTTCTGGTCGTCGTGCTGCTGATCGGCGGATCGGCCCATGCGCGGTTCAGCGCGGTGACGGCGTTGCTGTTGCTCGCGGTGACGACGGGGGCGGGCGGGACGTGGCTTGCGCTGTCCGCGCTGCAACGGCTCGGTGCGGTGTCGTACAGCCTGTACCTGACGCACAATCCCGTGTCGGGGGCCGCGTTCTTCCTGTTGCGCAGGGCGATGCCGGGCGGGGCGGCGGTCGAGGCGGTGCATCTGATGATCGCGAGCCTCGCATGCCTGGCGGTGGCATGGCTGTTCTGGCGGTTGATCGAGGTGCCGGCGCAGGCCGTTGCGCGTGCGGTGCAAAGCCGGCCGTCGGCGGCGGCGACGCGGGCGCGCGACCGTCCACGGGCACCGGAACCGATCGCGGACGGCTGACGACCCGCTCCGGCGCGGCCGTTCAAAGCGCTTGCCCATCCGCACCTCCCGCCGCTATCAGCGGCGGGAATGAGCGTGCGGGCAATCGGTGTGGCGGGGATCGCCTTCTTCGCTTCGGTCGGACGGCTGGTGATGGCGTTGTTCGCGGGTGTCGGCCGCGTGGCGCGGTTCGGGTTCGAAACGATCGTCCGCGGGCTGACCCCGCCATATTATCCCGGCCGGCTGCTGGAGCAGATGCTGCACCTCGGCTGGTTCTCGCTGCCGGTGGTCGGGCTGACCGCGATCTTCACCGGCGCCGCGCTGGCGCAGCAGATCTATACCGCCGGTTCGCGGTTCAGCGCGCAGTCGACCGTGCCGGCCGTCGTGGTGATCGGCATGGTGCGCGAACTGGGTCCCGTGCTGGTCGGCCTGATGGTTGCGGGCCGCGTGTCCTCGTCGATGGCGGCCGAACTCGGCACGATGCGCGTGACCGAGCAGATGGACGCGATGACGACGCTGCGGACCGATCCGTACCGCTATCTGCTTGCCCCGCGGTTGTTCGCAGCAGTGATCACGATGCCGCTGCTGGTGCTGGTCGCCAACGCGATCGGGATCATGGGCGGCTATCTGCTGGCGGTCCACAAGCTGGGGTTCAACGCGGCGAACTACCTCACGATGACGCGCAAGTTCATCAGCGCGGACGATTTCCAGATGGCGCTGGCCAAGGCGGCGGTGTTCGGTTTCTTCATTGCATTGATGGGTTGTTACCATGGGTTCCGGACCGAGGGCGGGGCGGCCGGCGTGGGGCGCGCGACGACCGATGCGGTTGTGTCCGCGTTCATCCTGATCCTGTCGTCCAACCTGATCATCACCGTGATGGCATTCGGATGAGCGCCGGCCCGAAGATCGTCCTGGACCGCGTGACCAAGCGGTTCGGTGAGCGCGCCATCCTGAACGGTGTCGACCTGTCGATCGAGGCGGGCGAGTCGCTGGCGATCATCGGCCAGTCGGGCAGCGGCAAATCGGTGACGCTGAAGTGCATCCTGGGGCTGATCCAGCCCGATGCCGGATCGATCCTGGTCGACGGTGAGTCCGTGATCGGCCTGCGCGGCAAGGATCAGGAGCGGGTGCGCGCCAAGTTCGGCATGCTGTTCCAGGGATCGGCGCTGTTCGATTCACTACCGGTGTGGCGCAACGTGACGTTCGGGCTGACGCAGGGCCGGTCGCGCGACACGGCGCACATGAAGAAGGTGGCCGAGGAGAATCTCGAACGCGTCGGGCTGGACGGGAAGATCCTGAACCTGCGGCCGAACGAGTTGTCGGGCGGCATGCAGAAGCGCGTCGCGCTGGCCCGCGCGATCGCGCCGCGGCCGGAGATCATCTTCTTCGACGAACCGACGACGGGGCTCGACCCGATCCGCGCCGACGTGATCAACGACCTGATCGTCAGCCTGGTTGAGGATCTGGGCGTAACGGCGCTGACCATCACGCACGACATGGCGTCCGCGCGCAAGATCGCGCACCGCGTGGCGATGCTGTACGACGGGCGGATCATCTGGGAGGGGCCACAGGATCGGTTGTACGATTCCGGCAACCCCTATGTGGACCAGTTCGTGCAGGGCAGGGCGGACGGCCCGATCCGGTAACAACGGCGACCGGTTTCGCGTTGATCCAAGTGAATCGACGGAACATGCGCGCCGTTCAACCGCTCATCGTCCATATTCGACCGATTGGATGATGAAGATGGCCTCCAGACCACTGGTGGACGGCGGTGCGCGTGCGTCCCAATTCCTGACCGATAGTTTCCAGCGTGGGCTCGCGCACTGGAACCGAGAGCGACTCGAGCCTGCAATGCCGTCTGCCGACTGGCAGGAGACGCTCGACCGCGACACGCGCATGTTGCGCCTCGAAGGCGGGTTTATCGAGGAACTGCGCGCCGAGGTTGCGGCGGAAGCGGCGGCGGTGCCGACCGACGTCGAGGGCTTCATCGCGTGGTTCGAGGGTCTCGAGGCGACCGGTCCGGGGCAACATGATCCGCTGTTCGACTGGCTGGCCGAGACGGCGACGCGCGATGAACTGCGCTGGTTTTTCGAGCAGGAAGCGGCGGGTGAGGCCGGGTTCGACGATCTCGTTGCCTATACGCAGGTGAAGCTGCCCGCGCGGGCAAAGCTGGAACTGGCGCGGAACTACTGGGACGAGATGGGCCGCGGCAACCTGAAGGGCATGCATGGCCCAATGCTGGATGCGCTGGTCGAGACGCTGGCGGTCAACCCGGTGATCGAGACGACGATCTGGGAAAGCCTAGCGCTGGCCAACGCGATGACCGCTATGGCGACGACGCGGCGTTACGCCTGGCACAGCGTCGGCGCGCTGGGGGTGATCGAACTGACCGCACCGGCGCGGTCGGGTTTGACCGCCAAGGGTCTGCGCCGGATCGGATTGAACGACCGCGAGCGGCGGTATTTCGACCTGCATGCGGTGCTCGACATCAAGCACAGCGCGGACTGGAACCGCGAGGCGGTGCGTCCGCTGGTCAGCGAAGACCCGCGTCGTGCGACGGCGATGGCGGAAGGTGCATTGATGCGCCTGCGGTGCGGCGCGCGTTGCTTCGCGCGCTATCGCGAGACGCTTTGGGGTTGAGGGTCAGGCAGGGACCCCGGCCCATGGGTCGAATGGTTCCTGCCGGATCCAGCGGGTACAGAGCCATTTGACGCCAGCTTCGATCGGTAGCCCGGCGTGGATGGTGGCGGGATCCGGGCTCCCGTCGTCTGTCAGGTTACGGAACAGCAGCGCATCGCCCGGCCTTCCCTTCACTTTCAGGTCGAGGCGCGGGAACAGCGTTTCGCCGCCATGGTATTGATCGTTGAGATAGATCAGCATTGTCCAGCCGCGTTGGTTCAAGACGGCCGGGAGCGTATCGAGGTGCGGCTTGAATTGCTGGCCTTTGCCGTAGCGCAATATCGTCAGCGCTTCGCCTTGGGCGACGTCCGTGCCGCTGGCGGTTGCGATCCGACGATTGATCGCGCGAATGACGAGGTCTTCCCGGGTGGGGCCGATCACCGCTTCGTCCGCCACACGGATAGGGTTAGGAATGGTGCGACCGGTGCGCGGGTCGGCAACCAGCGCCGGTGCGAGCAGGTCCTGCGCCGCCAGAGCGATGTGACGGCATTCCGCAGCGGACAGGAAACTGGGAAACCGCCGGACGTCCGGTTTTTCGTAGAGAACTTCTGCGGACGGCGACGCGAGCGGCAAGCCAGACGGGTCAAGCTTCATTGCCTGAACCAGCCGCAGATGGTCAGCGGCGAGCGGATCGCCTGCCGCAGCCCGTTCCAGCAGCGCGAGGGCGGCCGGCCAATCGGCAGGCGCACCGCCGCCATTGGCCGTCAGCGCAACCTCCATCAGGGCGGCGTCGACATGGCCGATCGCCACCGCTGAAGTCAGGTAACGGCGAGCTGCCTGTAGGTTGCGCGGCAGCGGGTCGCCGATCAGATGCCAGGTCGCCAGCCGAAAATGCGCGGCCGCATCGCCAGCAGCGGCGGCCTGCCGAACGATGTCCACGGCGGCGTCCGGTTGCCCGCTGGTCAGCAGGGCATCGACGCGGTCGAGAGGAGATGTGTCCATTGCCGAAACTGAAACGAAAAGGGCCGGGGGATCAACCCCGGCCCTTCCGTTTAGGGTATCGTCGCGATCAGAACTTCGCGACGAAGCCTGTGTAGAGGTAACGCCCGCGGACGTCGTAGATGCCGGAACCGGCACCGACACCGGTCAGGCCGAACGGCGGCAGACGATCGGTGATGTTGTCGATACCGAGATAGACGTTGAACCGGTCGCTGACTTCCGCGTCGAAGCGAATGTCGTGGTAGAACACGTTGCCGTAGGAGCGGACGTCGGCATAATCCTCGTTCTCCGGCGGGCGGCCCTGCAGGGAATTCAGATCCTCGTAGGTGTTGAGCACCTGACGACCGATCCAGCGACCCTGATAGCCGAGCGTGAACGTGCCGACCTTCAGGCTGGTGTTGACGTTGATCCGGTTCTTCGGATCGTTCAACTGACCAAGGATCTGGTCCGCCCGGCCCGGATCGGCCGGATTCAGGAACTGATCGCGCTGCAGCGTATGCGTCCAGACGGCGCGGAAGCTGGCGGTGCCGAAGCCGAGATTACGACGATACGAAATCTCCGAGTCGATGCCGCGTGCCTTGAGCTTCGCGTAGTTGAGGACCGTCTGCTGAAGCGAACCCTGCAGGATCTGGTAGGGGACCTCGTCCTGCGGGCCGGCCCCGGTGCCGTTACGGGTGAACAGGCCGCAGAACTGGTTGTTGATGTCCGCAGCGTCGTAGCAGGCGTTCATGATCTGCTGCGCCGACGGCGCGGTGATCACGTCGTCCACCGTGATGTCGAAATAGTCGACGGAGATGGACAGGCCCGGAATGAAGCGCGGGGTGAGGACGCCGCCGACGGTGTAGTTGTCGGACTTCTCCTCGGTCAGCGCGGTGTTGCCGCCGGAAACGAGCTCGATCGACGATGTGTAGACGAAGTCGTAGTTGGCCGGGACCCCGGCCGCCGCGCAATTGGCCGCACGCGTGGTGGAACCCGTGCCGATGTTGCGCGCCGAGCAGGGATCGTTCGGTGCAGGCGCAAAGTTCTGGCTCTGCGCCGAATAGAGGTCGGACAGGTTCGGTGCGCGGACGGCGCGGTTATAGGATGCCCGGAACCGGATATCCTCGATCGGACGCCAGGACACTTCGCCGCTGTACGAGTAGGTGGTGCCGGTGGAGCCCTTGTAGTCCGAGATGCGACCCGATCCGGTCAGCGTCAGTTCCTGGAAGAACGGCACGTCCTTGAGGAGCGGGATCGAGATCTCGCCGAACGCTTCCTTCACTTCGAACGCCGGTGCGGTGAAGGTCGGGATGGCGTTGTAGAACGCGTAACCGGCCTGCGTCAGGTCATCGAGGTCATACTCGACACGCTCGCGACGATATTCGCCGCCGATCGAGAAACCGACCGGACCGCCGGGCAGGGTGAACAGCTTGCCGAGGTTGCCGGCGACGAAGCCGTTGGCGACGAACTGCTTGATCTTACCGTTGGCGCTCGAGTTGACGAGCAGATAGTTCTTCGCGGCCTGGGTGACGGAACCGTCGCCGAACGGGTTGAGCGGAACGCAGGCCGCGATGTCGGCGGCCAGGATCGCTGCGCCTTCGATGTACGGCACGGTTGCGGCAGGGTTCAGCTGCGACCGGCAGACGATGTTGCCGGCCGCGTTGCGGACCGAGTCGACCGCCAGCACGTAGCGCTGTACGTTCACGTTGGACTGGATCAGGTTCTTTTCACGATGCTCGCCGTAGTTGGCGGAGATTTCGTAGTTCCAGTCATCGTTGAAATCACCGCGGACGCCGACGACGGCACGGTAGGTTTCGCGGCGGATCTTCTCGTCGCGAATGCCAAGGTCGAGCCAGTTGCGGCGGACGCCGAAGCGGAACGAGCCGTTGGCGATCGCCGTACGCTGCGCCGCGAGCTGTGCCGGCGTGAGCGCGGCACCAGTGTTGGCGTTGACGGTTGTGGCGAGCAGCTGCGGCACCAACACGGCGCGAGCCTGGTCGGTCAGGTAGGGGTTGTCGAGGCGGATGCGCTCACGCCCGCCCGGATCGCCCACGGTTGCGCCCTGCGAGAAGAACGGACCGCTCTGCGACCCGAAGGCTTCCGAGCGGACATACTTCGCTTCAATGAAGGGAACGAAAGCGGGTGAGACCTCGAAATGGCCGATCACGTTCGCGGAGTAGCGGTCGAGCTGCGGCGTGAGCGTCAGCAGTTCGCCTTCGCGGCCGATATAGCCGTTCCCGCCGAGGAAGCTGCCGTTCGGACCGAGGCCGACGCGCGTACCGGTCTGTGCCTGAAGCGTGCCGTCCGGCTGGAACAGCGAGGTGCAGGTGAACGCAGCACCGAGGACGTCGCGACCGCATGCAGCGGAGGCCGCCGACTGGAAGATGCCAACCTGGCCGCCGGTCGAGATCGTGGTGGAGCGGATGTCACGCAGGAAGACGCGATCCGGGTTGCCGTCCGACCCGTTGACCGAACCGGCGGGATCGGTGTCGACCACGACGAATGCGTTGCTCTGGCGCAGGCCGCGACCGCCGGAACCGAAATACCGGTCCTGACGTGCATATTCCAGATTGACCGCGATGTTGCCGCGGCCGTCCGCGAAGTTCTTGCCAGCGAGCGCCGAGACATATTGGCTGCCCGCGTCGCCGCGGCTGGCGAGGCCGCCCTGGCCACGGATCTGGAAGCCCTCATAGTCCTGCTTCAGGACGAAGTTGACCACACCCGCGATCGCGTCCGACCCGTAGATCGACGAACCGCCGCCGGTGATCAGATCGACGCGTTCGATCAGGTCGGTTGGGAAAGTATTCGTGTCCGGCGAAACGGCATTGACGAGCACGTCGCCACCGACGTGACGACGACCGTTCACCAGCACCAGAGTCCGCTGCGTACCGAGGCCGCGCAGATCGAGCAGGTTGATACCGCGGGTGCCGAGGTTGACGGTCGAATTCTGTTGGCTGAACGAGTTGCGGAGCTGTGGAAGCTCGTTCAAGACGTCGCCGATCGAAACCTTACCGGTTTCGAAGAACTCGGTACCCGACACGGTCGTAATCGGCGCGTTCGATTCGAGGTTAGGGCGCCGAATACGGCTTCCCGTAACGATAATCGAATCGCTGGCCGGGGTTGTTTCTTCAGCGACCTGCTCGTTTGGTTCCGGAGTCGGGGCTGTAGTCGGTGCTGCAACGTCCTGCGCATATGCGGCAGCCGACGAGATCAACATAGAACCGGCTAGGGCGCTTGCCGCCAGCAGTCGAATCTTAACCATGATTTCCCCTGTTCATGACGCATACATGCATCGAATGGGGCCATCATGTCCGAACGACGCCAGCGGACAAACTGTTAATCGAGCGTTCAGCGGCGGAAAGACCGGATTGTGGCCCGGTGTCTCCAACTTGCAACAGAAGAGTCAGTAGGACGACACAAATGGTCGCATGCTGTTACATTCGTGTAATTATCAGCGCTCCACGCAAACCGCGATGCCCATGCCGCCGCCGATGCAGAGCGTGGCGAGGCCCTTCTTCGCGTCGCGGCGGCCCATTTCGTGGAGCAGCGTGGTGAGGACGCGTGCGCCGGATGCGCCGATCGGGTGGCCGAGCGCGATCGCGCCGCCGTTGACGTTGACGCGTTCCGGATCCCAGCCGAGTTCGCGGCCGACGGCGAGTGCCTGTGCGGCGAACGCCTCGTTCGCTTCGATCAGGTCGAGGTCGGCGATCTGCCAGCCGGCCTTTTCGAGGGCGCGGCGCGTGGCCGGGACCGGGCCGATGCCCATGATCGACGGATCGACGCCGGCCGACGCCCAACTGGCGAGGCGGGCGAGGATCGGCGCGCCGCGGCGTTCCGCCTCCTCGCGCGACATCAGGACGAGGGCCGCGGCACCGTCGTTCAGGCCGGATGCGTTGGCGGCGGTGACGGTGCCGTCCTTGCGGAAGGCGGGGCGGAGGCCGGCGATGCCCTCGATCGTGGCACCGGCGCGGATATACTCGTCTTGGTCGACGACGGTGTCGCCCTTGCGGCCCTTGATCGTGACGGGCGCGATCTCGTCGGCGAAGCGGCCGGCGCTGCGGGCGGCCTCGGCCAGGTTCTGCGAGCGGACGGCGAAGCGGTCCTGCTCCTCGCGCCCGAGCTGATACTGCTCGGCAAGATTCTCGGCGGTGATGCCCATGTGGTAGTGGTTGAACGCGTCGGTCAGGCCGTCCTTGATCATGGTGTCGACCAGTTCGACCGCGCCCATCTTCGTGCCGGCACGCAGGGCCTGCGCATGGTTGGCGAGCGACATGCTTTCCTGCCCACCCGCGACGACGATGCGGCTGTCACCGCAGGCGATCGCCTGCGCCGCGAGCGCGATGGCGCGGAGGCCCGAGCCGCAGACCTGATTGACGCCCCAGGCGGGGACTTCCTTCGGGCAGCCGGCGGCCATCGAGGCCTGGCGCGCGGGGTTCTGGCCTTGGGCAGCGGTCAGGACCTGACCGAGGATGACTTCGGACACTTCATCGGGCGCGACGCCGGCGGATTCGAGCGCGGCGACGATCGCGGTGCGGCCGAGTTCGTGCGCGGGGACCGCGGCGAAGGCGCCGAGGAAGCTGCCGACCGCGGTGCGGCGCGCGGCGGTGATCACGATATCGGACATGCATCTCTCCGTTCAGATTATTCCACGCCCGTCTATCAGCCGGCGGCCGGGTGTAAAAGCCAGTCGCGCAGCGGTTGCCAGAGCCGTTCGGGACCCTGGCGACCGACGACCATGCCGACATGGCCGAGATCGAGCGTCAGCCGGGCGGCGTGGGGCAGCCGGTTCGACAGCGCGGAGGCGGCGGGGACGATCCGGTCGCTGGTCGAGACGATGTCGAGGATCGGGCAGGCGATGCTGGCCGGATCGACGGGGCGGCCGGCGAGGGTCCAGAGCCCGCGGCCGGGCAGGTCGTCGCGGAACAGGGCCTCGAACAAATCTCGCCCGGCGGCGAGTGCGAGCGGCGGGCCGTCGTTCGCCCAGTCCTCCAGCCCGACATGCGCGGCGATGTCTGGGCGGGTCGCGAAATCGACGAACCGCGCGACGGTGCGGGCGGGATCGAGCTGCCAGAACACCGCCTGCAACAGCTCCATCGGCAGCAGGCCGAGCCGGCGGGTGGCGGGGGCAGCGTCGGTCCAGAGCCTGGCGAGGCCGGCGCGCGAGTCATCGGGGAAGCCGGCGAACGACCAGGGGGCGGCGAGCAGCGCGAGTGCCGACACCGGGCGCGCTGCGGCGGCGGCGATCGCCATCGTGCCGCCGAGGCAGTAGCCGACGAGTGCGGGCGGGGTGTTGCGCCTGTCCAGCGCGTGCGCCGCGTCCAGGAGCGGGAGGAGCATCCGTTCGACATGGGCGGCGATGGTCTGGTCCGCGTTCTCGGGAGTGGGCATGCCCCAGTCGACGAGCATCGGGCGGAGGCCTTGCGTTGCCAGCCAGCGGAGCAGCGAGCGGTCGGGCGCGAGATCGAGCACCGAGGGCGGATTGATGAGCGAGGGCACGAACACGACGGTCGGGGCGCCGGACGAGCCGCCATAGTCGCGCAGCACGGCGCGGCCGGCGCGGGCGATGATGGGGGCAGGGGGGCGCGCGGTGGGTCTCGGTGCCTGCTGGTAACGGCGGAGGCCGGCGAGTGCGGCGGTCAGCCGATCGGGGGCATCCGCCGTTTCGCGGCGCACCATTTCGAGGAACAACGGCAGGGGGCGGGGCCTGTGTTGCGACGCCGCATCTTTCGGTGCTACCGATGGGTTTTCGGGGGCGAAGGAAACGGGCATGGGCAAGTCTTCGGGTGGTTCGGGCGTCGTCATTATCAAGAAATACGCGAACCGGCGTCTCTATGACACCGACTCTTCCAGCTACATCACGCTGGAACATCTGGCGGTGATGACCCGGGCCGGTCGCGAGTTCAAGGTCATCGACGCCAAGTCCGAGGAAGACATCACCCACAACGTGCTGACCCAGATCATCATGGAGGAGGAGACCCGCGGGCAGACGATGCTGCCGGTCGGGTTCCTGCGCCAGTTGATCGGCCTGTACGGCGACAACATGCAGTCGATGGTGCCGCAATATCTGGAAGCGTCGATGGACGCGTTCAAGCGCAACCAGTTGCAGTTCCGGTCCGCGATGGAGGGCGCGTTTTCGGGCGGCCCGTTCGCGGAGATCGCCAAGCGCAACCTGGAGATGTTCGAGGCGGCGGCGAGTGCGTTCAAGCCGCCGCTGGTGCCGGGCGGGCCGTTGGGGACCGAACCGGCCGCATCGAACGGCGCCGATCCGGTCGTGCCGGCGGTGGTGAAGGACGAGATCGCGGCGCTGAAGGAACAGGTGGCGGCGTTGCAGGCACGGATCGACACGCACCGCGACTGATGCCGGGCCGGGGGGCCGATATTACAGGCGCCCGATTTGGAAGATCGGCGTTGTGCGCCTATATCCCGTGCCGGATGCGGTCGGCGTATCCGACAGAGCGTTTGGAGGCTCGGTGGAAACGATCATCATTCTGGCACTGGTCTTCTTCTTCGTCGGGTTGCGGCTGTACAGCGTGCTCGGCAAACGGACCGGGCATGAGCAGCCGATCGTGAAGCCGGTCGAAGCGAAACCCGCCGCGGCGTCGTTGCCGCGTACCGTCGTGGACGCAAAGCCGGAAGCGGTGGCCGAGCCGATGATCGAACCGCAGGCGCATAACGGCCTGCGCGCCGTGATCGCGGCGGACCCGCAGTTCGACGCCGCGTCGTTCCTGGACGGCGCGCGGTCGGCCTATCGAATGATCCTGGAGGCCTATTGGGCCGGTGACGAAGAGGCGCTGGGTCGGCTGGTCGATGCCGATGTGCGCGACGCATTCGTCGAAGCCATCGCCGATCGTCGCGAGGCGGGGCATGTGCTGGAGAACCGGCTGGTGTCGATCGAGCGGGCGACGATCGACGCCGCGCGGATGGACGGGCAGACCGCGCAGATCGTGGTTCGGTTCGATGCAGATATCGCGGCGGTGACGCGCGACGCCGAGGGCACGGTGATTGCAGGATCGGTGAGCGATGCGGTCGCGACACACGACGTGTGGACGTTCGCACGCAATGTTCGCGTGAACGATCCCAACTGGATCCTGATCGAAACAGACGAAGCGGTGTGATCCGGCAGCTTCGCGTCGGCGCGGCGGCGGCAGTTCTAGCGCTGGCGGGATGCGCCGCGCCGCAGTCGGGCAGTGTGCAGAGCGTGCCGGTGGCCCCCGAGGCTGCACCAGTTCGGTCATCCTCTGCGCCGCTGGCGACGCCGACGAGCCTGACGCCCGGTCCGAAGCGGATCGTGCCGCGCGCCGTCATGCCGCCGGCGATGCCGCCTTATCTTGCGCCCGAGGCCGATAGCGCGGTTGCATCTGGCGTGCGCGCCGGTCCTGCCTTTGCCGCGCTGGGTGCGACCGAGGCCGAGGCGCAGGCGGCGCTGGCGGCGTTCCGGACGAGTTGTCCTTCGCTGGTCAAGCGGACCGATCGCAGCGGGCTGACGCGTGGGGCGGACTGGGTGCCGGCCTGTACCGCGGCGGCCGGATGGGGGCGGGCGAACGCGCTCGATTTCTTCGCGCGCTATCTGGAGCCTGTCGTGGTGGGCAGCGGGCAGGCGTTCGCGACCGGATATTATGAGCCGGAGATCGCCGGGTCGCGCGTCCGGCAGTCGGGCTATGACGTGCCGATCTATGGCCGGCCGAGCGACCTGGTCGATGTCGACCTGGGGCAGTTCGCGGCGGACCTGAAGGGCCGCAAGATCCGTGGGCAGGTCAAGGGCACGACGCTCGGGCTGTATCCCGACCGCGCGGCGATCGAGAGCGGCGCAATCGGCGACCGCGCGCCGGTGGTGGCGTGGGGGAAGGATCCGATCGAGGTGTTCTTCCTGCAGGTCCAGGGGTCCGGTCTGTTGCGCCTGCCGGACGGCGGGATCATGCGGGTCGGCTATGCGACGCAGAACGGCCGCGAATATACCGGTATCGGCAAGTACATGAAGGACCGCGGGCTGTTCGCGCCGGGCCAGTCGACGTCGATGCAGGGCATCATCGCGCGGTTGCGGCAGGAGCCGGACGGCGGCGCGGCGATCATGAACGCGAACAAGAGCTATGTGTTCTTCCGCGAACTGGGCGGCGCGGGGCCGCTGGGCGCGATGGGCTATCCGGTGATGGGGCGCACGACGGTGGCGGCGGACCCGGCGTTTACCCCGCTCGGTGCGCCGTTGTTCCTGTCGATGGACCACGGTGAGGCGAGTGGCCTGTGGGTGGCGCAGGATACCGGCGGCGCGATCAAGGGCGCGAACCGGTTCGATACCTATTGGGGGTCGGGCGCGGAGGCGCGGACCGTGGCGGGCGGCATGTCGGCGCGCGGGCAGGCGTGGCTGCTGCTGCCGATCGGGACCGCGGCGCGGCTGAACGGCGGGGCGGGCGGTGCGACGGCGGCTCGGCCCTGACGAACAGGCGCTGTGGCGGCGGGTGACTGCCGATGTGCGCCCGCTCGATTCGTCCGTTCCGTTGCTGCCGGAGGCGGATGTGCTGGAAGCGGTCGCCGCGCCGCCGCCGGTTTCTTCTGGCAAGGTTACGAAGCGACTGGCGCCGCAAGTTCGCGTGGCGGCTCCGGTGCGTCCGCCCGTCGCTCGGCCAGCCGGGCCGGGCGAGACGCTGGACGGCGGCTGGGACCGGCGGCTGCGGCGTGGGATGGCGAGCCCGGACGTGACGATCGATCTGCACGGCTACACGCTGGTCCAGGCGCACGGCGTGCTGGAGATGGGGTTGCAGCGTGCGCTGGCCGACGGGGCGCGGCTGATGCTGCTGGTGACGGGCAAGCCACCCAAGGTCCGCGGCAGCGCGCTCGACCGGCCGGGGCGCGGCGCGATCCGCGCGGTCATCGGCGACTGGCTGATGGGGTCGTCGCATGCCTCCCGCATCGCGTCGGTCCGTAACGCGCACCCGCGGCATGGTGGCGCGGGGGCGCTGTACGTAATCCTGCGGCGGGTGCGGGAGTAGCGACGGTTCGGGCTGCCGGCCGGTCCGGGGGTTCCGAACCGGCCAGTTGCGAGCCGTGCTATCCGATCGTCACGCCCACGACACGCCAGCGCCCATCCTCGCGATCGAGCGTGACGGTTTCGATCGCCTCGGCCTGGTTGGCGAAGCGCGTGCGAAACTTCATCACTTCATAGCCGGCGGGGGGCGCGGGCAGATTTTCCTGGCTGAGGAAGGTGCGGGTGAGCATCTTCCCCAACGGCAGCCGCGCTTTCTCGGAGGCCGCCGCCCAGGCCTCGACAGTGTTCAGTTTCTGGAAGGCGGCACCGGTCGCGCGGTAACTCTCCGTCCAATTGGCCTGATCGAGCAGGCCGAGCCATTGGCGCGCGGTCTCCACCGCCTGCGCATCGGGGGCCTCGGCCGACGCAGGCTGCGTCGATGTCGGGGTGGACCCGCTCTGGGGGGTGACGGCAAGTAGCAACAGGCCGAGTGCGAACGTCATGAGAAAGCCTCCGATGATGATCCAGGGCCGGCGAAAGCGCCGACCCGCGCCGTCTGTCGGCGTGCTCTCCTGCTCGGCTGGGGAATGGGCGGTGTCTTCCCCGATTTCCGCGTCCCCCGATAAATCGGGGATCGGTCCGGCCGCGTCGATGCCGTCGGCCTGAAGCAGGATGCGTGCGGCCTCGCGACTGCTCGACACCGCCAGCTTGCGCCGCGCATCACGAAGCCGTTCGTTGATGGTGTGGACCGACAGCCCGAGGCTGCGCGCCGTCGATTTTGCGTCATGACCACGAACGATGAGACGAAGGGTCTGTTTCTCCTTCTCCGTGAGCGCCGAGAGGCCTTCTTTTGCCGGCATGTTCATGAGGCCGGGGTATGGCCCGTCCTTTGTGGTGGCTACCCCCAAAAAATTGGGTGGGCATAACCGGACGGCCCACCATGCTGTCGTATCGGTCGGCGATGTGTAGCGAGATCCGCAGTGCGGCCCGGCGACGGACTTTATGCTCTTCATAGGCTGGGCAAGGCAGTGGGACGGGCGGAACTGGCGCCGGTCGCAGTTCCGCGGGGTGGAGGGTCAGGGCAGCGTCGTCCGCAGGATTTCGGCGTAGATGTCGGTCAGGGCGTGGAGGTCGGCGGTGGCGACGGCTTCGTCCTGTTTGTGCATCGTGGCGTTGAGCAGGCCGAACTCGACCACCGGGCAGAGCCGCGACAGAAAGCGCGCGTCGGACGTGCCGCCGCCGGTCGACAGGACCGGATCGATACCGGCGGCCGTGCGGATCGCGGCGGCGACGCGGTCGACGAGCGGGCCGGGTTCGGTGAGGAATGCCTCGCCCGAGACCTTTGCGGTCAGCGTGCCGCCATGCGCGATGACGATGTCCCTGACGCGGGCGACGAGCGCGTCGCCGCGGTGGAGGTCGTTGAAGCGGATGTTGAGGCGTGCGGCGGCGTGCGCCGGGATGACGTTGGCGGCGGGGTTGCCGACGGTGATGTCGGTGACCTCCAGGTTGGACGGCTGGAACCAGTCGGTACCGTCGTCGAGCGCGAGCGCCTGGACCGCAGTCAGGATCGCGGTCAGGCGCGGGATCGGGTTGTCAGCGAGGTGCGGGTAGGCGACGTGGCCCTGCGTACCCGCGACGTCGATCCACATGTTGACCGAGCCGCGGCGGCCGATCTTGATGGTGTCGCCGAGTTGCCGTTCCGAAGTAGGTTCGCCGACGAGGCAGAGGTCGGGGCGGATCCCGCGGGCCGCCATCCAGTCGATCAGCGCGACGGTGCCGTGGGTGGCGGGGCCTTCCTCGTCGCCGGTGATGATCAGGCTGATCGTGCCGCGGTGGTCCGGCACGCGCGCGGCGGCGGCGGCGAAGGCGGCGATCGCGCCCTTCATGTCGACCGCGCCGCGGCCGTGGAGCAGCGCTCCGCGGATCGTGGGGATGAAGGCTTCAGGCGTCGCGGGTACGACGTCGGTGTGGCCGGCGAAGGCAAAGTGTGGCGCGCCTGTGCCGCGCGTGGCGAAGAGGTTGCGGATCGGGCCGTCGGGGGCCTCGCCGGACCAGAAGCTTTCGACCGCGAAGCCGATCGATTCGAGCGCGGTGCTGAGGACGTCGAGCGCGCCAGCGTCGCGCGGGGTGACGCTGGGGCAGGCGATCAGGTCTGCGGTGAGGGTGACGGGGTCGAGCATCTTGGGTTCCTGGTGGCGCACGCTTGTGGAGCGGTTGCGTCTAGGCCCCGGCCTGCGCCGGGGAACGTTCTAGGTGTGTGTCAGGCTCAGCGTTCGTAGCGATCGAGGACCCAGGGCTCTTCGTGCGCGGCGGCGATCCATTCGGCGACGTGGGGGTGCGCCAGGATCGCGTCGACATAGCGCGCGGCGATGTCGGGGAGCGGGATAGCGTAGGTGCGGAAGCGCGTGGCGACGGGGGCGAACATCAGGTCGGCGGCGCCATAGTCGCCGAACAGATAGTCGCCGCTGCCGCCGAAGCGGGTGCGGGCGAGCGTCCAGAGGGCGACGATGCGGTCGACGTCGGCCTGCGTCGCGGGGGTGAGCGGGGCGGGGGCGTAGGTGCGGCGGACGTTCATGCCGCAATCGCGGCGCAGGTCCGGGTAGCCGCTGTGCATTTCGGCGGCGATCGAGCGGGCGAGCGCGCGGGCGGCGGGGTCGGTCGGCCAGAAAAGGTCGCGCGCGGTCTGTTCGGCGAGATGCTCGACGATCGCCAGGCTGTCCCACAGCGTCACGTCGCCGTCGACGAGTGTCGGGACCTTGCCGGACAGCGCGAGCGGGCCGGTGGCGCGCGCCGTGTCCCATTCGGGCGACCACATCGGAAGGAGCGTTTCGGTGAAGGGCAGGCCGGAGAGCCGCACGGCGAGCCAGCCGCGCATCGACCAGCTGCTGTAGGCGCGGTTGCCGATGATGATGTCGAGCATGGCGTAAGGTCCCCCCGGGTTCGGGCGGCTTCTGCCCCGCGACGCCGCGCAGGGCAAGGTCCGCCGACGGGAGGTGCTTCAGCCGATCGCTTCGAGGACCGCGGCGCGCAATTCGGGGATGCCGAGGCCGGTTTCGCTGGAGGTCACCAGAATGTCGGGGTGCGCGGCGACATGCTTGCGCGCCTCCGCGATCGTGGCGGTGGTGACGGTGGCGAGGTCGCTCGCCTTGATCTTGTCAGCCTTGGTCAGGACGAGGCGGTAGGAGACGGCGGCCTTGTCGAGCATCGTCATGATCTCGCGGTCGACATCCTTGGTGCCGTGGCGGCTGTCGATCAGCACAAGCGCCCGTTTCAGCACGACGCGGCCGCGCAGATAGTCGTTCACGAGGAAGCGCCACTTTCGGACCATGTCCTTGGGCGCCTTGGCAAAGCCGTAGCCGGGCATGTCGACCAGCCGGAAGACGAGCGGGTCGCCGACGTCGAAGAAGTTCAGTTCCTGCGTCCGGCCCGGCGTGTTGGACGTGCGGGCGAGCGCGTTGCGGCCGGCGAGCGCGTTCAGCAGCGACGACTTGCCGACGTTGGAGCGGCCGGCGAATGTCACCTCCGGCACGTCGGGGCTGGGCAGATGTTCCAGGCCGGGGGCGGACTTGAGAAAGCCGATCGGTCCGGCGAACAGCTTGCGCGCGGGTTCGATCAAATGTTCGGCGGGGTTGAATTCTTCTTCGGTCATTTCGTCGGTCATGGCGCGTCCTGGCGGGTCTGTGGCGGGTTCTCGACAGGCTCGAACCGAACGGACGAGAGGAAACTGCCAGTGCCGTCATCCCGGTGTTGCCGGGATGACGGGGTTGATTACTTCTTCGGCGTCCGGGCCTGCTTGATCGGGGTCGCCGGGGTCGGGGTCGGTGCGGGGGTCGCCATCGCGGCCTTCATGCCGGGGTAGCGGCTGTAGAACCAAGTCTGCTGCGCGATCGTGATCAGGTTCTGCGTGATCCAGTAGAGCAGCAGGCCGACCGCGTAGGGCGCCATGATGAACATGAACACCCAGGGCATGATCGCGAAGATCTGCGCCTGCGTCGGATCGGCGGGGGCCGGGTTGAGCTTGAACTGGAAATACTGCGTGATGCCGAGCAGGATCGGAACGATGCCGATCGCGATCAGGTGCGGCGGCGTGAAATCGAGCAGGCCGAACAGGTTGACCGGGGTCAGCGGATCGGGCGCGGCAAGATCCTTGATCCAGAGCGCGAACGGCTGGTGCCGCATCTCGATCGTCAGCATCAGCACCTTGTAGAGCGCGTAGCCGATCGGGATCTGGATCAGGATCGGCAGGCAGCCGGACAACGGGCTGACCTTCTCGGTCTTGTACAGCTCGAGCATCTCGGACTGGAGCTTGGCCTTGTCGTCCTTGTAGCGTTCCTGAAGGATCTTCATCTTCGGCTGGATGACGCGCATGCCGGCCATCGACTTGAACTGCTTCTGCGCGATCGGGAACATCAGAATCTTGACCAGCACGGTCAGCAGGATGATCGCGACGCCGAAATTGCCGAGCGCCTCGAACAGCCAGTGGAGCACGTAGAAGACCGGCTTTTCCAGGACCTCGAAGTAGCCCCAGTCGATCGCGCGGCCGAAATGCGGGATGCCCAGCGACGATTCGTAGCCGTCGAGCGTGCTGACTTCCTTGGCGCCCGCGAAGAAATGCTGGACGGCGCTGGTCTGCTGACCGACCGGCACGACGCGCGAGCGGTTGGTGAGCTGCGCCTGGTAACGCTGGCCCTCACCGGCGCGGAAGGCGGCATCGATCGGGGCGCGCTGGTCGGGCGCGAGCGCGGTCAGCCAGTATTTGTCGCCGAAGCCGAGCCAGCCGCCGGTCGACTGGTAGTTGACCCCGGTGGCGCCGGCCTTGTCGAGTTCCGAGAAGTTCGGACCATAGTTGGTGCTGCCGTTGAGCGTCGAGATCGGGCCGGTGTGCATCGTCCAGCCGTCCGGGTCCTTCGACACGCCGTTGCGGCTGACCAGCGCATAGGGCCGAACCGCGACGGGGCCGGCACCGGCGTTGGCGACGGTCTGCGTCACGGTGAACATGTAGTTGGGATCGACCGCGAAGCGCAGCCGGTATATCTGGCCCTGGCCGTTCGCCCAGCTGAGCGTGACCGGGCTGTTCGGCGCGAGCAGCGCGCGGTCTGCGGTCCAGACGGTGTCGGCGCTCGGAATGGCGGCACCCTCGCCCGTCCAGCCGAAGCCGGCGAAATAGGCGTCGGCGGTGCCGGCGGGCGACAGCAGGCGGACAGGGGGCGCGTTCTTCGCGATGGTTTCGCCGTAGGCAGTGAGCGTCAGGTCGTCGATCCGGCCGCCGCGCAGGTTGATCGAGCCGCTGAGCTTCGGCGTCTTGATTTGGACGCGAGGAGCCTCGCCCAGCACCACGGCGCGGTCGCGGATGGCGACGGGCGTGTCGGGGGCGGCCTCGGGCTTGGGCAGGGCCACCTGCTTGCCGTCGACGATCTGCGTCGAGGGCGGTGCGGCGGTCGGCAGGAAGCGGTTGGAGATCGCGCTCCAGCCGAACAGCACGAGTGCGGACAGCACGATCGCGAGGATCAGGTTGCGATTATCGCTATTCAACGGAAATCACCCCAAAATCTCATGGAACGGGATCGGCACCGCACCCACCCCAGGGGTGGCAGCGCAGCAATCGACGGGCAGCCAGCCAGCCACCCTTTGCCGCCCCATAGCGCGACAATGCCTCGATCGCATAGGACGAACAGCTGGGCGAGTAGCGACAGGTGGGCGGAATGAGGCGGGACGGGCCGATCTGCCACAGGCGGGCGACCAGGATCAGCCCGCGGGCGATCACTTCTGGGCTGCTCGCGTGACCTTGTAAAGCGCCTTCTCCAGATCGCGCGTCATGTCGGCGAACGATCGTTCGATCCCGCCGCCGCGGCCAATCAGGACATGGTCCGCGCCCGCCACACCCGATTCGGGCAAGGCGGCACGCGCCAAGGCCCGCAGCCGCCGTTTCATGCGGTTGCGGACGACGGCGTTGCCGACTTTCTTGGTGACGGTGTAGCCCACGCGAATCGCCGGATCGGCGTCACCGCGCGGGCGGAGCTGAAGGATGAAGCCGGGCATCGGGGCCCGGATCCCACCATTGGCCGCGACGAAATCCGCGCGGCGGGTGAGCGTGGCGACCACCGGCCGCCCCGCCTTGTCCGTGTTTAGGCCGACAGGACCTTGCGACCGCGGGCGCGACGCGCTGCCAGGATCTTGCGGCCGCCCGGCGTCGCCGACCGCGTGCGGAAGCCGTGACGGCGGGCACGAACGAGGTTCGACGGCTGGAAAGTGCGCTTCATCGGTCATTCCTTGGGGCTTTAACGGCAAAAGGCCGCACGACGGGCGTGCGACCGGAATGGCGGTGCGATTAGGCAAAGGCCGCTACGGAGTCAAGGATGTCGCCGTCGTGGTCGGCCGGGGCGGATCATTTCCGCTACGTCATCCTTCGGTGAAGTCCAGCAACGAACGAGACATAATCGCGTGCGATAGGATGCGCATGACCACACAGACCAACACGCCATCCGAGACCAGGGAGCCAGCAGGCATGCGCGACACCGGATTAGCATGGGTGGATGCCGGGTTGCGCGTCGTCGCGTTCCTGTTGATCGCGGGCGCCGGGATCATGCAGGCGGATGCGACCGGCGGGACCGCGCTGGGCCGCGTCGGCGAGGCGGTGCCGCAGCTCGCCCAGATCGGCAGCGGTCTGAAGTCCGTGATCGCGACGCTCGTAGGCTAAGACTGCGGGAAACCGCTCGACTTCCCCGCGCGGCACCCCGATAGCCCGGGGCGGGGGAGAAGTGCATGGTCGCGCATGTTTCGACGGTGGCGTATCTCGGGCTGGAGGCGCGCGCGGTCGAGGTGCAGGTGCAGCTGGCACCGGGCCTGCCCGCCTTTGCCGTTGTGGGACTCGCCGACAAGGCCGTGGCGGAAAGCCGCGAGCGGGTTCGCGCCGCGCTGACGGCGATCGGGCTGGCGTTGCCGCCCAAGCGGATCACGGTGAACCTGTCGCCCGCCGACCTGCCCAAGGAGGGATCGCATTACGATCTGCCGATCGCACTGGGCCTGCTCGGTGCGATGGGGGTGATCGATGCGGAGACGCTGGCGTCCTATGTGGTCGTCGGCGAGCTTGGGCTGGACGGGCGCGTGTCGGGGACGCCGGGCGTGTTGCTGGCCGCGCTGCATGCATCGGAGCGTGGGCTTGGGCTGGTCTGTCCGGCTAGCCAAGGGCCGGAGGCGGCGTGGGCCGGGTCGATCGAGGTGGTCGGCGCGCCGGGGCTGCTCGCGCTGTTGAACCATTTCAAGGGCACCGCGCCGTTGCCCGCGCCGCTGCCGGGTGCGGTGGAGAGCGGCCATGACGGCCCCGACCTGCGCCAGGTGAAGGGGCAGGAGACCGCCAAGCGTGCGCTGGAGATCGCGGCGGCGGGCGGTCACAACATGATCATGGCGGGGCCGCCGGGGGCAGGAAAGTCACTGATGGCGGCATGTTTGCCGGGCATTTTGCCGGACCTGACGCCGTCGGAGGCGCTGGAGGTGTCAATGGTCGCATCGGTCGCCGGGCTGTTGCAGGACGGGCGGCTGATCCGCCGGCGGCCGTACCGTGCGCCGCATCATAGCGCGTCGATGGCGGCGCTGGTCGGTGGCGGGCTGAAGGTGCGGCCGGGCGAGGTGTCGCTGGCGCATCTCGGCGTCCTGTTCCTGGACGAGCTGCCCGAGTTTCAGCGGGCGGTGCTCGATTCGCTGCGCCAGCCGCTGGAGACGGGCAAAGTGTCTGTCGCGCGGGCCAATGCGCATGTGACGTTCCCGGCGCGGGTGCAGCTGGTCGCGGCGATGAACCCGTGCCGGTGCGGGCATCTGGGGGACCCGGCGCTGGCGTGTGCGCGGGCGCCGCGTTGTGCCGCTGACTATCAGTCTAAGCTGTCGGGCCCTCTGCTTGATCGGATCGATCTGCATGTGGAGGTCGGCGCGGTGACGGCGGCGGACCTCGTGCTGCCCCCGCCGGCCGAGGGGTCGGTTCAGGTCGCGGCGCGGGTGGCGGCGGCGCGCGACGTGCAGACCGCGCGCTATGCGGGCGAAGGTGTCAGGACCAATGCGGAGGCGGACGGCGCGCTGCTCGACCGCGTGGCGACGCCGGACGAGGCGGGCCGGCATCTGCTGGCGAAGGCGGCGGAGGCGATGCGGCTGTCGGCGCGCGGCTATCACCGCGTGCTGCGCGTGGCGCGGACGATCGCCGACCTGGGCGGGCATGAGGGGATCAGCCGGGTGCATATCGCGGAGGCGCTGAGTTATCGACGCAGGACGCCGGTGAATTGAGGCGATTACCGGGCGGCTGGCGCTTGCTCTGGGTCTCGCGGGCAAAAGCTCACGGCGCTTCATGCTAGTCGGGTGAGGATTTTTCCGAATGCAGATCTTGTCGCTTATCGGTGCGCTGTTGCTGCTTGGGGCGGCCGGAGAGGGTCCGCCCCCACCGGTCTCACGCTGGGTGCTGCAGGACGATCCGGCGCGGTGTGTGCTGGAACGGCGGAATGTCGCGCCGCCGGGCACGCTTTCCATCGAGACCGCGCCGGGCAGCGATACTTATCGCGTGGCCATCGCGGGGGAGAATGTCGACGGGCCGGCCTCGCTTGTCCGGGCGACGTTGAAGGTCGATCCGTCCATGAAATCCTTGCAGGGGTTGGTGAGGGTGGTGAGTTTGCCGGACAAGACGAAGGTCGTCGTGATGGGCGGTGTCGGGCCCGAACTGCTCGACTCGCTCGACGGTGCGACGCAGGTGACGCTAGCGACCGCATCCGGTGCCGGCGGCTCCGTACCGGTTGCCGGGACCTCCGGCGCAATCAAGGCTCTGCGTGGATGCATTGCCGCCCAGTTGATCGATTGGGGCGCCGATGCCACCCAGTTTGCGCCGGGCGGAACGACGCCGGTCGCGATCAGGGATCGGGACGAATGGATCGCGAACGCGGAACTGTTGAAGATCGCCAGCCAATCCAAACTGCCTGGACTCAACGCGCTGTTCCGGGTGACGGTATCGACCGACGGAACTATCGACGATTGTCGCGCAGCCGGCGAAGGCGTCGAAAAGGGTGTGGAGACGGTCGCCTGTGGGGCGGTCGTTGGGAAGCGGTTCTTCACCGCTGCGAAGAATGCCGGCGGCAGCCCGGTTAAGGGCGTTGCGACGTTTCAGGTTCTGCTGTCGCGCAGCCCGGCTCGAAACGGCAAAGATTGCCGATTTACGTGCTTAGGTCCGTGCTCAATCCCGTTGCGATCCAGGGACGGCTTTGTTAGGCAGCGTGCGCGTGCCCCTGTGGTGAAATTGGTAGACGCGCTCGACTCAAAATCGAGTTCCGCAAGGAGTGCTGGTTCGACCCCGGCCAGGGGCACCAATTTCCATGATGATCCCCGGCCGGAGCGGACCGCCGCTAGTCAGCGGCTGCCGTGGTTTGCCGGGTCGCCGTCCTTGAACGTGTCGGGCGCGTGGCGCTGCTCCAGATTCTGGCTGCCGTTGACGCTATCGTCGTCTGGGTCGCGCGGCATGTGCGCCTCGCCCGTGATCGATGCGCCGCCGTCGGCGCCCTTGGTGGCCGGTTCCTTGAGCGGATCCGGGGTCGGCTGGAGCGGGCTGGTCATGTTCGGTCTCCTAATTTGATACACCGGAAACGCCGGGCAGGGCGGTTCGGTCCACCCGCGTGCCCGTCGGTCGCGGCAAAGCCGCGCCCTATGGGCGCGCTCTGCAGCGCCGTCCGAACGTGTCGGCGTGCAGGATAGCTATCGCTATCCCGTCTCGCCGACTGCGCTCCCCCTGCGCGAGTGGACGAACCGTTCGGCGCATCGGTGCGTGACAGTCGGGCCTGCCTCCGCATAGGAGCGGATGGTCGGTGGAGACGAAGTTCGCATGAAGACGTGGCAGCTACTGGCGGATCGGACGGCGGTGCTGTTCCTGGGTGTGGCGGCGGGGACCGCGATCGGGTTCGCCTTTGCCGGCGGCCGCGAGCCTGCTCCCGTCGTGCCGCCACTGGTGCCCGAGGCATTGGCCCCGCCGCCGCCCGTGACCTCGGCCGGACCGGATGCGCGTCCGGTTGCTCCGCCGGTGCCGGGGATGGACCCCGTTTCGATCGCGCCCGATGCGCCGGCCGTGCCGGTCGCACCCGGTGTGCCGCCGGCGGTGGCGTCGGTGCCGGACAGTGCGGTCGCGGTGCCGCCATCGCTGGCGCGGACGGTGGCGGAGGGCCGGCCGGTGCGGGTCGGGGTGTATGGCGACAGTTTCGGCGACGGTGTGTGGTCCGGGCTGGCGCGCGAATTGCCGCAGAAGCGCGGGTACCGCGTGACGAAATACAGCCGGCAGGCGACGGGCTTCACGCGCTACAAGAGCCTGAACCTGGAAACCCATACTGCGCAGCAGGTAGCGAGCGATCCGGTTGATATCGCGGTCGTCAGCTACGGCGCGAACGATACGCAGGGTGTGATCGCCGACGGGCATCTGGCGAAATATATGTCGCCGGCGTGGCAGGGGTTGATCGCGAGGCGTGCGGCGGGACTGGTCCGCGAGCTGCGCGATAGTGGCGCGACGGTGTACTGGGTCGGCCTGCCGCGGATGCGCAAGCCGGCGTTCGATGCGGACATCACCGCGATGAACGCCTTCTATGCGCGGCTGATGTCGGATCTGGGCGTGCCGTTTATCGATACGCGGCCGATGTCGAGCGGGCCGGACGGGTTTGCGGCCTATCTGCCGGATTCGAGTGGGAAGCCGGTGCTGATGCGTGCGGACGACGGGGTGCATATGTCGATGAACGGATATGTCCGCATCACGCGCGGACTGGCGCAGCGGATCGACGCGCTGGTCGCGGCGGCGCGGGCGCGGGCGGGGCTGCCCCCGGCGGGGAGCGCGGTGTCGCCGCGTCCCGCGGAACCGGCGCGATTCGACATGGGGGCGCCGCGATGAGGATGCGGATCGCGATCGCCGTGGCGGGGATGCTCGTTTCGGCGCCCGCGCTGGCGGGACCGTGCAACGGCAATCTGTGCAATGCGGACGAGCTGGCCCCGGTATTCGCGAAGCTCGCGGCGAAGACACGTGGCACGCGGCCGGTGCATATCCTGCAGATCGGCGACAGCCATACGGCGGGCGATGCGATCACCGGTGCGTGGCGCGACCTGTTGCAGGCGCGGTACGGCGGCGGCGGACGCGGTGTGCTGGCGGCGGGGCGGCCTTATGCCGGGTATCTGACGCGCGGGGTGACCGCGACGATGTCGTCCGGCTGGCGGGTGAACGGAACGTTCGGGGCGGGATCCGCGCAGCCGCGACCGGCGATCGGCGTGGCGGGGTTCAGCATGACGAGCACGACGCCGGGCGCGTCGATGTCGCTGACGTCGGACGGGGCGCAGAGTTTCGACCGGTTCGTGCTGTGCGCGATCGCGCGGCCGGGGGCGGGTGCGCTGATGGTGCGGATCGGCGCGGCGGAGAGCCGGTTCGATCTCGATTCCAATACCGAGCGGCCGGAGTGCCGGACCTTCGCGCTCGATCGGCCGAACCCGTCCGTCACGGTGACCGCGGACGGCGCGCCGGTGACGATCACGTCGTGGGGCACGTTCCGCGACAATGGCGGCGTGGTGCTGTCCAACGTCGGCGTGGTGGGATCGCAGCTGATCCATTTCTCGCGCACCGACGATGCGGTGCTGAAGGAAGAATTCCGCAGTTACCGGCCGGACATGATCGTGCTGGCCTATGGCACGAACGAGGGGTTTTCGCCGAGCGTCAGCCCGTTCGGATATGAGACGACGTTGCGCAGCGCGATCGGGCGGTTGCGGCGGCTGGCGGGCAATGTGCCGATCCTGATGCTGGGTGCGCCCGACGCCGCCAGCCGCCAGCTGGCGCTGTTGAACAATGCGCCGGGCGGGGCGGTGTCGTGCAGTGTGCCGGCGGTGCGGGTGACGACCGCGGTGCCGGTGGTGGTGCCGGCGGTGGTGGCGCCGTCGGCGGCGGGGCAGGACATGGATGCGACGATCGCGGCGCTGGCCGCGCAGTCGGGCAGTAGCGCGCCGGTGGTGGTGCCGGTGGCCGCGACCACGACGACGACGGTGAAGCCGGCGGTGTCCGGGCTGTTCGTGCCGCCGGGGATGCGTGCGGTGCGCGATATCCAACGGCGGATCGCGGGGGAGCTGGGGCTGGCCTTCTGGGACTGGGGCGCACGGATGGGCGGGCCCTGTTCGTCGACGCAGTGGGTGCGCGGCACGCCGTCGCGGATGCGCGGGGATTATGTCCATTTCAACTCGCTTGGCGGGCGGGACATTGCCGGGCGGCTGCAGGCGGATCTGGATGCGGCGGGGATGCCGCGGTGAGTTCTGCGACGTCGGCGGATGCTGCGATCTGGCTTGAGGTTGCACCCACCCCCCAGCCCCCTCCCTTGAAAGGGAGGGGGAGCAGATAATGCTGTTTCCCACGCTCACATTCGGATTGTTCTTCCTCGTCACCTTCTGCGTGGTGTGGGGGGCATCGCGGTCGAACGAGTGGCGCAAGATCCTGCTGCTGCTGGCGAGCTGGGTGTTCTACGGCGCGTGGGACTGGCGGTTCGTGGCGCTGCTGATCCTGTCGGCGGTGCTGAACTGGGGGGCGGCGCGGCTGATATCGGACAGCGCGGATGCGGTGATGCGCAAGCGCGTGATGATCGCGGGGGTCGTCGGCAATCTGGCGATCCTGGGGTTCTTCAAATATTACGGGTTCTTCCTGGAACAGGTGCGCGACGTGCTGGCCGCGGCCGGCTTCGCGCGCGACCTGCCGCTGGTACAGATCATCCTGCCGGTCGGCGTGTCGTTCTTCACGTTCCAGGGGATGAGTTACCTGATCGACGTGTACAAGCGGCGCGTGCCGGCGGCGTCGCTGCTCGACATCACGTTCCTCATGTCGTTCTTCCCGCATCTGGTGGCGGGACCGATCGTGCGCGCGGCGGACCTGGTGCCGCAGTTGCAGACGACGCCGCGGCTGAACCGCGGGATGGTGGCCTCCGCGCTGCTGCTGATCGTGTGGGGGCTGTTCAAGAAAGCGGTGATCGCGTCCGAACTGGCGACGCAGTTCGTCGACCCGGTGTTTGCCGATATCGCGGGCCATTCGGGGATCGATCTGATGCTGGCGGCCTATGGTTATGCGGTGCAGATCTACTGCGACTTCTCGGCCTATTCCGACATGGCGATCGGGATCGCGGCGCTGTTCGGTTACCGGTTCCCGCGCAATTTCGACCAGCCGTACCGCGCGGCGTCGTTGCAGGAGTTCTGGCGGCGCTGGCACATCAGCCTGTCGAGCTGGCTGCGCGACTATCTCTATATCGATGCGCTGGGGGGCAATCGCGGCGGTGTCTGGTACATCTGCCGCAACCTGATGGTCACGATGCTGCTCGGCGGGTTGTGGCATGGGGCCAAGTGGACGTTCCTGATCTGGGGCGGGTTGCACGGCGGCGTGCTGGCGATCGAGCGGTTGTGGCGCGAGTTTCGCCCGGCGGGCTGGCCGGTGCTGCCGCGATGGGTCGGAGTGCTGATCACCTTCCATATCGTCGTGCTGGGCTGGATCTTCTTCCGCGCGCCGAGTTTCGGCGATGCGATCGCGTATCTGCACGGGATCGGCGCGAACGGGCTGGGTGGTTTCACCGCGACGCCGTTGCAGTTGGCGCTCATCCTGTTCGGGCTGGCGATCCATGCCGCGCCGCCGCGGCTGCTGCCGGGGATCGCGCTGCGCATCCGGACGTGGCCGGCGCCGGTGCTGGGGGTCGCGACCGGCCTGGCGATCCTACTGATCGATGCGATGCGTTTCGAAGGGGTCGCGCCCTTCATCTATTACCAGTTCTGACGGGAGCCATGATGTGAGCGAGCGGAACGGAAGCACGCGGGCGGAAGCGCCGTCGCCGGTCGATCTGGCCAGCGATGCGGAGGACGATGCGCGGCCGGCGCTGGGTTGGGCGGCGGGATCGATCCTGGTGGCGAGCCTGTTCCTGCTGCTGACCAACGCGCAGGCGCTGAACGGCTGGGCCGCGGAGCAGGAGCCGAGCGAGACGATGGTGCGGGTGACGGGTGCGACCGAGGGCTGGCTGGCGGCGACCGAGCGGATGCAGGTGGCGGCGCCGCGGGAGTGGCTGCACGGGGTGTGGAAGCGGGCGCAGGCGGTGCGATTTCCTGGGCAGGCGCCAGCTGAGGGGGATTGATTTAGGGGCCAGTCGATCTCGCCACGCTGTTGCGTCGGCGGTGCTGTCGCCCCCACCCCAACCCCTCCCCTAATGGAGAGGGGCTTAGAATAAATTACCGGTAGAAGACGTGGTCACCGAGCGAGGCGACGCGGGTGCGGCTCTTGAAGAAGTTGGTGGGGGCGGCGTAGGCGGCGCGGAAGAAGAGCGCGCCGGGGACGACGTCCTGTGCCTTGCCCGACATCGCTTCGTAGGCGACCGACACGGCGGCTTCCCACTGCGCGGTGCCGCGGTTCGGGTGGTAGCGGGTCGTGTCGAAATACTGGTTCCGCTGATGCACCACGCCGCAGACCGTGCGGGCGAAGCGACCGGAGTCCTTGCGGTTCAGGATGGTCTGCGCGACGGCGAGCTGCCCTTCGCGCGACTGGTTGCCGGCTTCGTGATGCACGACCTTGGCCATGCAGAGCGTTTCGGCGTCGAGGGTGGCGGTTTCTTCCGGCGTGTCCTGGTCCGCATTGTCGTCGTCGGCGGACAGGGTGCGGATCGGTTCGGCGAAGGTCTTGGCGGCGATCTGGCGGAAGCGGAGGACGTTCATCTGCGCTTGGCTGGGTGCGGCGGGAGCGAGCAGCACCGCGACGGCAGGCTGAGCCCAGGAGGCCGGTGTTTCCGCCGCGGACGTCATCGACGCGGGGATCAACACGGCGGCGGACAACAGCGCGAGGCTGGAAACCGCAAGCACCTGGGATCGACGAACAGAAACCACTCAACACTCCGGCAAATGCGTAAACGCTGCCCCGGACCCGAAACAAAAACGGGGGTCCGGCTGACGTTCACGTCTTGTCGTTGGAAACCGGCCGCGCGCGCACGCAGCAGTCCGGTACGACCGTTGGTTTCCCCATTCCCGTTCGGAACCTTTTCGTCAAAGGTGCAACGACGAGTTGTGGGAAGGACAGGCCAACCGGATTCGGGGCGTTTGGCGGCATGGAACCTTTCCGGTGGTCGATTCTTGGCTGTCCGAGCCGGGTCCTTGAAGATTTTGTGACGGTTGCGGCCGGGCGCGGGGAGGGAGACGGCGAGTGGACGCGAACGACGGACAGAGGCCGGACGGCCAGGCAGGCGCGGCAACCGCGGCAAGCGATTCGGTCGCGAGCGGAGCCGTACCGCCCGCGCTGCCGAGCGTCGTGCCGGTGACGGATGCCGACGGGACGCCGGTGTCCGATGCCGCGGTCGATTTCGTGGCGGAGGCGTTTCGGCGTGACCGGCTGCTCGCCGCGCTGACGCTGATCGCCGGGGCGGGGTTTGTGCTGGCGGTGCCGTTCGCGCTGATGGCGGGGGCGGAGTTCTTCCTGCCGATCACCGCCGCGCTGGTCATCGCGATCGCGCTGGTGCCGAGCCTCGAATGGCTGGAGCGGCGCGGCATGCCGTCTGCGGCGGCGGCGCTGACGTGCGTGCTGATGTTCCTGATCGTCGCCAACGTGGCGATCGCTTCGATCGTGGTGCCGGCGACGGGCTGGTTCTCGCTGCTGCCCGACCGGATCGGGCGGATCCGGCAGAATTTGAAACCGGTGATCGAACTCTATGCGAGCCTCGACAAGTTCATCGCGCAGACGATGAAGCTGGTGCAGCGCGCGCCGGCGACCGGCGGATCGCGGACGGTGGTGGCGCAGTCGCCGCCCAATTCGCTGCTCGACCTGCTGACCTCGTCCGCGCCGCATGCGCTGATCCAGATGTTCTTCGCGATCCTGGTGATCTTCTTCTTCCTGTCGGGCTGGACGAGTCTCCGCCGCCGGACGATCAGCAACCGCGGCAGTTTTTCGAGCGCGATGGCGACCGCGCGCGTGATTCAGGACATGGTGAACGCGACGTCGGCCTATCTCGGCACGATCACGATCATCAACGTCACGCTGGGGGCTGCGGTGGCGGTGGGCCTGTCGATCATCAGCATGCCGACGCCGCTGATGTGGGGCGGGCTTGTCGCGCTGTTGAACTACATTCCGTATCTCGGGCCGATCCTGGCGGCGCTGCTGCTGGCGGTGGGCGGGCTGATGACGTTTTCGGACGCGTGGTACGCGCTGCTGCCCGCGGCGATCTTCGTCGGCATGCATGTGGTGGAGGCCAACGCGATCACGCCGATGCTGGTGGGGCGCAAGCTGACGATCAATCCGCTGCTGATCCTGGTGGCGCTGAGTTTCTGGGGTTGGGTGTGGGGGACGGTGGGCGCGCTGCTGGCGGTGCCGCTGCTGATCATCCTGAAGACCATCCTGGATGCGGCGGGGAAACCCGACATCGCGGGTTTCCTGTTCGAGGAAGGGACGTTGACCGGCACTGCGCCGGAGTGAGGCGGGCGTGATCGCGCGACCGTCACGATAACGTCATGGGTCACGCGAATTGCGGTTGACGCATCCTGCGACCGCCGGTAGTTGCCCCCCCACGCTTCAAGCGGGTGTAGCTCAGTTGGTTAGAGTGCCGGCCTGTCACGCCGGAGGTCGCGGGTTCGAGCCCCGTCACTCGCGCCATTCCCTGACGGGAATGGCGCGTATCCTTTCCCCGGGTAGGGGGTTTCTTACATTGTTGGTTGAGCGCGGTGGCGGGTTTTTGCCTGGCTGCTGTTTGGCTTTGGCCTGTTCGACGGCTGGGATTCGGCGGCTGCGAATGGGGGGCTTGCGTAGCCACTGCGCCTTCGGGCCCGTCATCCCGGCGTAGGCCGGGATCTCCCTTGGGCTAGGGGTGGGCGCTTCACCGGAGGGAGATCCCGGCTTTCGCCGGGATGACGTGTGTGGGGCGGGGTGTGACATTCCGGTTGAGACCGGCTTCAGTCCTTCCGCCAGAACGAGCAGAGCGGGCGTCGACCCCTCACCCCAGCATCAGCGCCAGCGGGTGGTCTGCATCCAGCGGAGGATCGGTTTCACGGGGGTGAGCCAGATCCAGGCGAGGCCGGCGAGCGCGTAGTAGACGAGTTGCAGCGTCCAGTGGAGCGTCGCGACCGAATCGGAGAAGCTGGCGAACAGCGCGGTCCAGATGAGGACGACGGCGAGAATCATGAGCGCGCCGACCGGTTTGCGCCAGCTGGGCTCGTTCATGCGGCGATCCAGCCGCGTTCGGTGGCGATGCCGTGGAGCGGGACGTCCCAGTCGTCCAGCGGCAGGCGATCGACCCCCTGGACGGTCCAGGCCAGACCGATGCGGCGTGTCTGCGGAAGGGCAGCGAAGGCGCGGTCGTAGAAGCCGGCACCTTGGCCAAGCCGGTTGCAGGCGGCGTCGTAGCCGACCAGCGGTGCGACGATCAGGTCGGGTTCGACGATCTCGGCATCGGCGCGCGGTTGCAGCAGGCCGAGCGGGCCGGGGATCAGGTCGTCGCCGGGGAACCAGTGGTGGAAGACCATCGGCGAGGCGCGGTCGGTGATGCGCGGCAGGGCGACGATGCAGCCCTGATCGAGCGCGCGGAAGAGAAGCGGGAGCGGATCGACCTCTTCGCCGTCCGAGACATAGCCGGCGACGATGCGTGCGCCGGCGAGCTGGGGCGCGGCATGTTCGGCGACCTGGAGCGTGGCGACCAGCATGTGGGCGGCGACCGCCTCGTCCCGGACGAAGCCGGCGCGGGCGGCGCGGAGCGTGCGGCGGAGTTCGGACTTGTCCATGGTACCCAAGCCCAATCGATCGGTCGCATGCCGGTTGCCATGGGTGGCGGGACCGCCATGGCCGTTTGCCGGAATATCCTCTGACGCCTGTAACGTCAGGTGGGGACCATGTGCGTCGGACCAGGATCCGGGCAGGGACAGCCCCCGAAGGATGATGAATAGCCTCAGGGATTTTCCTTCGGCTCGTACCGGGCAGTGCCCGCCGCCTTCTATCTAGGCGGTCGGTGCGTCCGCCTCAAGGCCTTCCGCCAGCGTTTCGATGCGTGCGGCGAGCGCCGCGACGGCCTGCGCCATCAGCGGGTCGGGCAGGACGTCCGGCACGGGCGGCGTGGCGGCGGCGGCTTCGGCCGCGGTGCGCAGGTTACCGACCTCGTCCGCGAGCAGGAGCCCGGCGAACAGCAGCATGCGGACCTCCGTCAGCCCGCCGACCGATTGCGCGGCCTGGCCGGCTTTCTCGTTCAGGATGGCGGCGAGCCGTTCGAAGCGCGCTTCCTCCCCGTCGCGGCAGGTGAGTTCGTGGCTGTAGCCGGCGATCGTGAGCATGACCTTGGCCATCAGCCGCGTTCCGCCGCGATGAGCGTGTCGAGCTTGGCGACCGCCGCTTCGGTCCCGGCGCGCAGCTTGGCGTGGCGGGCGGGGAGGTCCGGATCGACGGGATCGGTCGATTCGGCGGCCGACGGTTCGGGCGGGGCGGGAGGACGGTTGGCGAACGCGGTTTCGGCGCGGGTCACGGCGGCGTCGAGGCGGAAGATCGCCTCTTCGAGTGTTTCGGGCATGTCATTGGGCATGGCCGCGCGATAGCACCCGGAACGGGCATGGCAAATCGCGTTCCGACAGTCCGTCCGCGGCTTGCGACCGGGCCGTTCGGGGCGGCCGGAGCGGGTACCGACAAGGTTGTCGGATCGGACGCGCGGTTGACGATTCCGGCCGCCGCCGCCAAAGCACGCCGGCACGGAGCGCAGGTTATGCGGCCCGCGAACGACAGGGGCCTGCCCGACCGATGACGACCCGCCTGCCGCCTGTCCGGACCGTCGCGCCGTCGACGATGGATGGCACGGACACGGGCCGTCCCCATATCCGGTCGCGACGCATTGTCGGGGGGCGCGGCGCCGTCCCCATCCGAGACACGACCGCGGCGCATAGGCGTGCCGCCACGACGCCAACCAAGGAGCAGAACGCATGACGAAGGTTGCCATCAACGGATTCGGCCGCATCGGCCGGCTGGTCGCGCGCGCGATCCTCTCGCGTCCCGACAGCGGGCTTGAACTGGTCGCGATCAACGACCTGGGCGATGCCAAGGCGAACGCGCTGCTGTTCAAGCGCGACAGCGTGCACGGCACTTGGGGCGGCGACGTGGCCGCGGACGGCGACCATCTGGTGATCGACGGCAAGCGCATCCGCGTGACGGCCGAGCGTGATCCGGCCAACCTGCCGCATGCCGAACTGGGCGTGGACATCGCGCTGGAATGCACGGGCTTCTTCACGGACCGCGAGTCGGCGGGCAAGCATTTGACCGCGGGTGCCAAGCGCGTGCTGATTTCGGCCCCGGGCAAGAATGTCGACCTGACCGTCGTGTACGGCGTGAACCACGACAAGATCACCGCGGACCACATGATCGTGTCGAACGCGTCGTGCACCACCAACTGCCTGGCGCCGGTCGCGAAGGTGCTGAACGATGCGATCGGCATCGAGCGCGGCCTGATGACGACGATCCACAGCTATACCAACGACCAGAAGATCCTCGACCAGATCCACCCCGACATGCGCCGAGCGCGTGCCGCGGCGATGTCGATGATCCCGACCACGACGGGGGCCGCGCGGGCCGTTGGGGAAGTGCTGCCTGAGTTGAAGGGCAAGCTGGACGGGTCCGCGGTGCGGGTGCCGACGCCGAACGTGTCGCTGATCGACCTGACCTTCACGCCGTCGCGCGACACGACGCTGGCCGAGGTGAACGGTGCGCTGAAGGCGGCATCGGAAAGCGGCCCGCTGAAGGGGATCCTGCAGTTCGTGACCGATCCGCTGGTGTCGACCGATTTCAACGGCGATCCGCACAGCTCGTCGGTCGACAGCCTGGAAACGGCGGTGCTCGAGGGCAAGCTGGTCCGCGTGCTGAGCTGGTACGACAATGAATGGGGTTTCTCGAACCGCATGATCGACACGGCGGGTGCGATCGCCAAGTTCCTGTAAGGCCAAGCCGGTTCAGGACTTCCTGCCCTTTGCGCCGGTCGCGGTCGGGTCCGATCCGGATCATGCCGCGGCCGGGCTGGGGACGTTGATCGGCCTGGCGCGGCGGCGCGTGCCGCGCGCGGCGATGGAGACGTTGTCGGACAGCGCGATCACGACGGCGCAGGGCGTGGTCGGCGATTACCGCGGCAAGGCCAAGCCGGACGGGCGCGTGACGCGGCGGCAGGTCTCGCTGCTTCGGCGCGAGGACTGGACGCTGGCGGAGGCGGAGCTGGCGTGCGCGCTGCAATGGACGCACCGGCGGGCGAACCTGTTCGTTGAGGGGCTGGACCTGCCGCGGGTGGCGGGCACGATCGTGGCGATCGGCGACGTCCGGCTGGCGGTGAGCGGGGAATGCGATCCGTGCCGACGGATGGACGAGCAGCATCCCGGCCTGTGGCCCGCGCTGGTGCCCGACTGGCGCGGCGGATATCTGATGACGGTCATTGCCGGGGGCCATGTTCGGCTCGGCGACGCGGTACGCACGCTATGAAGGATCGAGACATGACGGCTTTCAAGACGATGGACGATATCGGCGACGTCGCGGGCAAGCGCGTGCTGGTGCGCGAGGACCTGAACGTGCCGATGGACGGCGCGAAGGTGACCGACGACACCCGCCTGCGGGCCGCCGCGCCCACGATCGCCGAACTGTCCGACAAGGGTGCGATCGTGCTGGTGCTGGCACATTTCGGGCGGCCCAAGGGCGCGCGGAACCCGGACATGTCGCTGGCGCTGGTCGTGCGGCCGCTGTCCGACGTGCTGGGCCGCGAAGTGCGGTTCATCGACGATTGCCAGGGTGCCGACGCGGACAAGGCGATCGCTCAAATGCAGCCGGGCGACATCGCGGTGCTCGAGAATACGCGCTTCCATGCCGGTGAGGAGGCGAACGATGCCGGCCTGGCCGCGGCGATCGCGCAGCTGGGCGAGATCTACGTCAACGACGCTTTTTCCGCGGCACACCGCGCGCATGCTTCGACCGAGGGGCTGGCGCACCTGCTGCCGGCCTATGCCGGGCGGTCGATGGAGGCGGAGCTGAAGGCGCTCGAAAAGGCACTGGGCAAGCCGGAGCATCCGGTGGCCGCGGTTGTCGGCGGGGCGAAGGTTTCGACGAAGCTCGAGGTGCTGCGCCAGATGGTCGCGAAGGTCGATCACCTGATCATCGGCGGCGGGATGGCCAACACGTTCCTGGCGGCGCGCGGCGTGGATGTCGGCAAGTCGCTGTGCGAGCATGACCTGACCGATACCGCCAACGCGATCCTGGATGCGGCGGACGCGGCGGGCTGCACGGTCCACCTGCCGTACGACGTGGTGGTGGCGACCGAATTCCGCGCCGATCCGCCGACACGGACGGTGAACGTGCACGAGGTCGCGGCGGACGAGATGATCCTCGACGTCGGGCCGGCGGCGACCGAGTCGCTGGGCGACGTGCTTAAGAATTGCCGCACGCTGGTGTGGAACGGGCCGATGGGCGCGTTCGAGACGCCGCCGTTCGACACCGCGACGGTGGCGCTGGCCCGCACCGCGGCGGCGCTGACCGAGAGCGGGTCGCTGGTTTCAGTCGCGGGCGGCGGCGATACGGTCGCGGCGCTGAACCAGGCGGGAGTGGCGGACCGCTTTACCTTCGTATCGACCGCGGGCGGAGCGTTTCTGGAGTGGATGGAGGGCAAGCCATTGCCGGGGGTCCAGGCGCTGATGGGTTGACCCTGCCAGCGTCGCCGCCTATGTTAAACATGTTGAACGGAGGCGACGATGCTTGGGATACGATTGAACCCGGATCTGGAGGCAGACCTTACGGCCCTCGCGCGCCGCACCCATCGTACCAAGAGTGACGTCGCGCGAGAGGCCGTCCGTGAATATGTTGACCGCCACTCACTGGATGCAGAGTATCGGCGTCAGGTCGCGCTGGTGCATGAGGCGCAGCGAGGATCCGATATGGATTGGCTTGAAGCGATGGCGGCCGATCTGATGGCGGACGAGCCGGACTATGACTGGGGCGATCGTAAGCCGTGAAGCGCGGTGAGATTGTCGTTGCGAACGGTCGCGGGGAATTCACCGGGAAGGCGCGGCCGTTCCTGGTTGTTCAGGCAACTGAGCTCATGATGGGTGCGGAGATCGTGACGGTATGTCCAATCACGTCGACGCTTAGCTATGCGCCATTGGTCCGAGTGCCACTCCACGCAGGCGCCGAGACTGGCCTTCAGGTGCAAAGTGAGATCGAAGTGGACTTGATCTCGTCTATTCGCGCGCGTCGTATTTCACAGGTCATCGGACACGCGCCGGCCGCTACAATGGTCGCAGTCGATCAAGCCTTGCGTCGCTGGTTGGGCCTGTGAACCGGAATGACCACCGTTGTCATGGTTGCGTGCCATCGGCAGCGCTATATCGCACCGCACAAATTCACCGGAGGCAACAGCCATGACATTGAACCCGACGATCAAGGCGATCCTGGACAATTACGAGTCCGACAATCCGGGCACGAAGGCCAATCTGGCGCGCATCCTGACGGCCGGGCATCTGGGCGGGACGGGCAAGCTGGTGATCCTGCCGGTCGACCAGGGGTTCGAGCATGGCCCGGCGCGGTCGTTCGCGATCAACCCACCGGCCTACGATCCGCAGTATCATTATCAGTTGGCGATCGACGCCGGGCTGTCGGCCTATGCCGCACCGCTGGGCATGATCGAGGCGGGCGCCGACACGTTCGCCGGGCAGATCCCGACGATCCTGAAGGTCAACAGCTCGAACAGCTGGGCGACCAGCATTTCGCAGGCGATCACCGGGACGGTCGACGACGCGTTGCGCCTCGGGTGTTCCGCGATCGGTTTCACCATCTATCCCGGATCGGACGGCATCTTCGACGCCATGAACGAGATTCGCGAGATGTCGGCGGAGGCCAAGGCGGTCGGCATCGCGACGGTGATCTGGTCCTACCCGCGCGGCGGCGATATTTCGAAGAAGGGTGAGCTGTCGCTCGACGTCGGGGCCTATGCTGCGCACATGGCGGCGCTGCTCGGCGCGCACATCATCAAGGTGAAGCTGCCGACCGCCGATATCGAGCAGAAGGAAGCGGTAGAGGTCTACAAGAACGGCGACTGGTCGACCCAGGCCAAGCGCGTCGCGCATGTCCGGCAGGCGTGCTTTGCCGGGCGGCGGCTCGTGGTGTTCTCCGGCGGGGCGACCAAGGGGTCGGACGCGCTGTACCAGGATGCGCGCGACATTCGCGACGGCGGCGGCAACGGCTCGATCATCGGGCGGAACACGTTCCAGCGCCCGCGCGAGGAAGCGCTCGAGATGCTCGCCAAGATCATCCGCATCTACAAGAACGAGGAATAAGCCGTGGCGGGGGCGGGTGGCACGGTCGTCACCTTCCCCTGTCATCGGAGTATCGCGCCGATGCTTTGGGTGATGCTGGTGCTGTCGCTGATCGAGATGGGCGTGGTGCATGCGCTGGTCGCGATGTGGTGGCCGGCCTTCGCGGTCGGGTTGTCGCTGGTGAGTATGGCCGCGGTCGTGTGGATCGTGCGGCTGATCGTATCGCTCCGGACGCGGCTGCCGGAGGTTCGCGACGGCGTGCTGACGATGCGGGCCGGCGTTTTGGGCGTGGTGGCGATCCCGGTCGCGGCGATCGGCGGTCTGCGAGCGGACTGGTCGGCGGCGACGCTGCGGGCGCCGGGGGTGGTGAACCTCGCGCTGATGGCCTGGCCGAACATCGTGATCGATCTGGCCGAGCCCGTCGTGGGGCGGCGCGGGCGGGCGGTGCAGGCGGTGGCGCACAAGCTGGACGATCCGGATGCGTTTCGCGCGTGGATCGCGACGCTTCCGCAGGGCGCGGGGTTGCGGTAGGGGCGGGGGATGAACGACCTTCCCGAAATCGACGACGACGCGCTGAAACTGGATCCGGCCTTTGCCGATCAGTTCGAACCGCAGTTCCGGCCAGCGTGCCAGCTTTACCTGATCTCCCCGCCTGCGATCGACGACGGGTTCGCAGCCCAGCTCGAGGCGGCGCTGGATGCGGGGCCGGTGGCGGCGTTCCAGTTGCGGCTGAAGGGAATCGACGATCACCGGATCGCGGCGCTGGCTGGGCCGCTGGTGGAAATCTGCCGCGCGCGGGAGGTGGCGTTCATCGTCAACGACAGCATCGGCCTGGCCAAGCGGTTGGGGGCGGACGGCGTCCATCTGGGGCAGGACGACGGCGATCCGCGCGATGCGCGCGAACAGCTCGGCAAGGAGGCGCAGATCGGCGTGACCTGCCACGACAGCCGGCACCTGGCGATGGAGGCGGGTGAGCGCGGCGCGGACTATGTGGCGTTCGGGGCGTTTTTCCCGACCACGACCAAGACGGTTGAGCATGTCGCGGAGCCGGCGTTGCTTGGCTGGTGGACGACGGTGTTCGAGACGCCGTGCGTGGCGGTTGGCGGCATTACCGCTGACAATGCTGCGCCGCTGGTGGCGGCTGGGGCGGATTTTCTGGCGGTGAGCAGTGCCGTTTGGGGGCATCCGGATGGGCCCGCGGCTGGGGTTCGGGCTTTTGCCGGCGTGCTTGGGCAGGGGTGAGGTTCGCTGGGCCTCGAGCGGAGCGCTCGGGGTGGTGTGGGCTTCTCGACTGCGCTCGGGATGGGCGGTTTTTATCGATCCGTTCCCCGGCGGAGGCCGGGGCCCGGCCGCCGCCGTTTCACCTAGGCCCCGGCCTGCGCCGGGGAACTGTAGGTTGTTGGGGTAGGCGGTCCTACCAGGTGCGCAGCTGGCCCGTGTCGACGTGGACGAAACCGTCGCGGGGGTAGTAGCCGACGCCGCCGCGGCGCATCGAGTAGGCGGCGGCGCGGAGCGTGGCGAGTGGGACGCCGGGCATGGCGATGTCGCTGGCCTTGCCGAGCATGTGCTGGCTCTTGCTCGCGACGCCGCTGTGCGCGCCGCCGGCTTCCTTGAGGCGGCCGTTGGTTTCGGGCGAGCGGTAGCCGGAGATGAGATCGAACCCGCGACGCGGGGCGATGCCGAGCCGGTCGCGCAGGTCGCCGAGCAGGTCGAGCAAATCGCGGTCCATCGGGTGGGTCTGGCCGGTGCGCCAGTCGCGCAGGCCGTGGTTGATCTCGGCGATCCCCTGACGATCGAGCCCGGTCGGGCCGTAGTAGCGCGCATCGACGCGTTCGTTGGTGTGGACGTTGCGGAAGGCGAGGCGGCGTTCGCGGGTATCGGCTAGCGCCGGCGTGGCGACCAACGCACTGCCGCCGAGCGCGAGCAGACCACCGATCAGGCCGCGACGGCCGGTGTTGATGTGCATCATTATCCTGGCCACCCCGGAAAGATTTGCCGTATCCCTGCGTTTGATTCGGCCTCCGTTCACCATAAAGGCGTGCACGCATGAAGAAATCGTTGGTTGCCTTCGCTGGGCTCGGTCTGTGCACGGCCGGGCTGACATTTGCCCAAACCGGGGCGCAAACGCCGCCCGCGGCCGCGAATAAGCCCGCCGCCGGGATCGATATGACGGTGCTGCATGTGCAGGTCCTGCTCGACTATCTGGGCTTCGGACCGGGCGTGATCGACGGGAAGGGCGGCATGTCGTTCAAGAATGCGCTGTCCGGGTTCCAGGGCGCGCGCAACCTGCCGCGGACCGGCAAGGTCGACCAGGCGACTCTGAAGGCGCTGTACCCGTATCGCGCGGTGCGGCCGGTGCGCGTGCTGGCGCTGAGCCAGGCGGACGCTGCAGGGCCCTATCAGGGGCCGTTGCCGAAGGAGCCGGCCGATCAGGCGAAGCTGCCCGCGATGGGATATGCCAACGCGATGGAGAAGCTGGCCGAGAAGTTTCACACCACGCCGGCCACGCTGGCGGCGCTGAACCCGGGCGGGCGGATCGCGCCGGGGGCCAAGCTGCGCTTCCCGAACGTCCTGCCGTCGTCGCGCGATTATGATCCGAAGCTGAAGCCGGAATGGCGCCAGACGCTGTCCGACCTGAACGTCAGCGCGAACCAGCCGCAGGCCAAGCGGATCGTGGTCGACAAGTCGGAAGGCGTGCTCAAGGTCTACGGCGAGAACGACAAGCTGCTCGCGCAATTCCCGGCGACGATGGGGAGCGAGCATGACCCGTTGCCGCTGGGCGACTGGAAGGTGCAGGGTGCGGCGTACAATCCGCCGTTCCACTATAACCCGACTTTGTTCTGGGACGCGGACGACAGCGACAAGAAGGCGCTGCTGCCGCCCGGGCCGAACGGGCCGGTGGGCGTGATCTGGCTGGACCTGTCGAAGCCGCATTACGGGATCCACGGCACGCCGAGCCCGGAGACGATCGGGCGGGCGGAAAGCCATGGCTGTATCCGGCTGACCAACTGGGATGCGGCGCGGCTGTCGCTGATGGTGAAGCCAGGGACGCCGGCGCATTTCCAGGCTTGAGGGTGATGGGCCTGGGTGGTGAAGGTTCATCCAGGCCCCGGCCTTCGCCGGGGAACTGTGAGGGGAGTTGGTATTGAACAGGTTCGGTAAGGCGATCGTCGCCATTCTGGTGCTGGCGGTAATTGCGATCGTGTCGATGGTGCGGTTCGTGGATCGGCCGGCGGATACCCCTGCGCCGGCGACCGCCACGACCGACGATGCCGTGCAGGGCGAGATCACGATCGCGCCGACCGGGCTGGCGATCCCGGTGGCGGGCGTGCGGCCGGAGCAGCTGACCGATACGTTCGGCGATGCGCGCGAAGGGCATGCGCACGGCGCGCTCGACATCATGGCGCCGACAGGAACGCCGGTGGTCGCGGCGGCGGCGGGGCAGGTCGAGAAGATCTTCGAGAGCGCGGCGGGTGGCCACACCGTCTATATCCGGTCGCCGGACCGGCGCTGGATCTATTATTATGCGCACCTCGACGGCTATGCCCCCGGGCTGGCGGAGGGGCAGCGGCTGGCGCGCGGTTCGTCGATCGGGACGGTGGGTTTCTCGGGCAACGCCAGCCCGGCGGGGCCGCATCTGCATTTCGAGATCCGGCTGATGGGCGCGGACGAGCCGTGGCACGGCGGCCGACCAATCGATCCGTACCGCGTCCTGGCCAATCCGCCCGCGGCATGACCACGGCGCCGCTTGAGCGCGGGGCCAGGGTCGGCTAGACGCCGCGGCTGCTCTTTCCCATCATCAAGCGAGGCCCCCGTGAAGATCAGCGGCGTGGACATCCGTCCCGGCAACATCATCGAATATGACGGCGGGCTTTGGCGCGCGGTCAAGATCCAGCATACGCAGCCCGGCAAGGGCGGGGCTTATATGCAGGTCGAGCTGAAGAACCTGATCGACGGGCGCAAGAACAACGTGCGGTTCCGGTCGGCCGAAACGGTCGAGAAGGTCCGGCTCGACACCAAGGATTTCCAGTTCCTGTTCGCCGACGGCGACGCGCTGACGTTCATGGACAAGCTGAACTACGATCAGGTGCAGCTCGATCGCGGCATCCTGGGCGATGCGTCGGCGTTCCTGCAGGACGGCATGGACGTGGTAATGGAGTTGTATGACGAGCGGCCGATCTCGGTCCAGCTGCCCGACACGGTGGAGGCGATGATCGTTTCGGCCGACGCGGTGGTGAAGGGGCAGACGGCGTCGTCGTCCTACAAGCCCGCGGTGCTGGAGAACGGCGTGCGCGTGATGGTGCCGCCGCATATCGGCGCAGGCACGCGGATCGTGGTCGACGTGTACGAACAGACCTATGTGAAGCGCGCCGACTGATTTGGAGAGTAGGAGTGCGTCGCGACTGCGCGGCCACGACCTACCGAGCGCGTGTACCCACCCCCGACCCCTCCCTTGAAAGGGAGGGGGGAAAGTAGATTTATGGCAGCCCAGTCCGGCCTCATCACCGTCATGGAACGCGCGGCGCGCAAGGCGGCACCCCGTTTGCGTCGCGATTTCAACGAGACGCAGCAATTGCAGGTCAGCCGCAAGGGCCCGGCCGATTTCGTCAGCCAGGCCGACCGGCAGGCGGAACAGACGCTGTACGAGGAACTGAAGCGCGCGCGGCCCGACTGGGGTTTCCTGGGCGAGGAGGGCGGGGTCGTCGAGGGCGACCCGACCAAGCCGCGCTGGATCGTCGATCCGCTCGATGGGACGACGAACTTCCTCCACGGCCTGCCGCATTTCGCGATCTCGATCGCGGTTGAGGAGCCCAAGCCGGGCGGCCGGACCGAGATCACGCAGGGGCTGGTGTACCAGCCGCTGACCGACGAGAGTTTTTGGGCCGAGAAGGGCCGCGGCGCGTGGTTGCAGGACCGCCGGCTGCGCGTGTCGAGCCGGCGCGACCTGACCGAGTCGCTGATCGCGACGGGCATTCCGTTCGCGGGGCACGGCGATTTCGCGCAGTGGCGCAAGATCTACGATGCGGTCGGGCCGGAAGTGGCGGGCATCCGCCGGTTCGGTGCGGCGTCGCTCGATCTGGCATGGGTCGCGGCGGGGCGGTTCGACGCATTCTGGGAAAGCGACCTGCAGCCGTGGGACGTGGCGGCGGGCATCCTGCTCGTCCGCGAGGCGGGCGGGTTCGTGACCGATTTCCGCGGTGGCGAGCGGGTGATGGAGCGCAACGAGTATATCGCGGCAAGTGATGGTCTGCATTCGCGGCTGCACAAATTGATTGCCGGGGCTTTGCGGGTCTGAGGTTCTTTGGGGGGGTGCGCCAAGTCTTTGGCGTTGCTCCCCTCTCCCAACCCTCTCCCCGGAGGGGAGAGGGCCAAAGCAGTTCGTCGGGTCGAAATGCCCTAGCGGTTGCGAGTCATTCTCACCCGCCCCATCCTTGCCTACCGCACCTGCGAAGTTTAAGTGCTCACCCTGAAGATGGCTCGGTTCACGGGACGTCACCGGAGAAGTTTCATGGCGTCCGTCGCCGGCGGCTACTTGCCGATCCTGTTGTTCCTGGGCGTCGCGATGGCGCTGTCGACGGCATTCGTGCTGTTGCCGATGATCGTGGGGAAGTTCACGGGCGCGTCGAAACCCTATGCCGACAAGCTCGCCGAATATGAATGCGGCTTCCCCGCGTTCGAGGATAGCCGGTCGCAGTTCGACGTGCGGTTCTACCTGGTCGCGATCCTGTTCATCATCTTCGACCTGGAGGCGGCGTTCCTGTTCCCCTGGGCCGTGGCGCTGGGCGGTATCGGTTTTGCAGGCTGGGCGGCGATGATGATCTTCCTGGCCGAACTGGGGCTGGGCTATGCCTATGCCTGGAAGAAGGGAGCACTCGATTGGGAGTAGAACTCGCACGCACGATCCCCGCTCCCGGAACGGAGCCGGATCGCGCCTTCTTCGATGACATGTCCGCCGAAGTGCAGGACAAGGGTTTCCTGGTCACCTCCACCGAGGACCTGTTTACCTGGGCCCGGACGGGTTCGCTGTGGTGGATGACGTTCGGTCTCGCGTGCTGCGCGGTCGAGATGATCCACGTGAACATGCCGCGCTACGACCTGGAGCGGTTCGGTGCCGCACCGCGCGCGTCACCGCGCCAGTCGGACGTGATGATCGTGGCCGGCACGCTCTGCAACAAGATGGCCCCCGCGCTGCGCCGCGTCTACGATCAGATGTCGGAGCCGCGCTACGTCATCTCGATGGGCAGCTGTGCCAATGGCGGCGGCTATTATCATTACAGCTATTCCGTCGTGCGCGGATGCGACCGGATCGTGCCGGTCGACATCTATGTGCCCGGGTGCCCGCCGACCGCCGAAGCGCTGCTCTACGGCATCATGCAGTTGCAGCGTAAGATCCGGCGCGCCGGGACGATCGAACGATGAGCGGCCTCACCTATCCGCGCTACACCGCGAACGACGGCATCGCCGACGAGGCGCGGCTGGCGCTGGGTGACAAGCTGGTCCACGTTGTCGAGGCGGTCGGCGAGATCGCGCTGCACGTCCGGCGCGAGGCACTGGTCGATGTCATGCGGACGCTGCGCGGGCAGATGCAGTATCAGCAGCTGATGGAGATCGCCGGCGTCGACTATCCGGAGCGTGAAGAGCGGTTCGAGGTCGTCTATTGCCTGTTGTCGCTGACGCGCAACCACCGCATCCGCGTGCATGTCCAGACCGACGACCGCAAGCCGGTGCCGTCGCTGACCGGGTTGTGGCCCGTCGCCGGATGGCTGGAGCGCGAAGTGTTCGACCTGTACGGCGTGCTGTTCTCGGGCAATCCCGATCTGCGCCGGATCCTGACCGACTACGGGTTTCGCGGCCATCCGTTGCGCAAGGATTTCCCGCAGACCGGCTATGTCGAGCTGCGCTATTCCGAGGAAGAGAAGCGCGTCGTCTATGAGCCGGTGAAGCTGGCGCAGGACTTCCGCAGCTTCGATTTCACCAGCCCGTGGGAGGGCGGCTCCTATGTGCTGCCCGGTGACGAGAAGGTGCCCGAAGCCAAGGGTGCGCCGACGCCGTTGAAGGCCGACGAGGTGAAGAGATGATGGACCACATCGACATTCCGCACCGCGAAGAGACGCCCGAAACGCTGGCGGAATTGATCACCTCGGCCGACCCGAGCGTCGGCGACGTCGAGATCCAGAACTACACGATCAACTTCGGCCCGCAGCATCCGGCCGCGCACGGCGTGTTGCGCCTCGTGATGGAGCTGGACGGCGAGATCGTCGAGCGCGTCGATCCGCATGTCGGCCTGCTCCACCGCGGCACCGAGAAGTTGATCGAGTACAAGACCTATCTCCAGGCGCTGCCCTATTTCGACCGGCTCGACTACTGCTCGCCGATGTGCATGGAGCACAGCTATGTGCTCGCCGTCGAGAAGCTGCTCGGGCTCGAAGTGCCGCTGCGTGCGCAGTATCTGCGCGTGCTGTTCGCCGAGATCACGCGTGTCATGAATCACATGCTGAACCTTGGTTCGCATGTGATGGATGTCGGCGCGATGACGCCGAACCTGTGGCTGTTCGAGCTGCGCGAAGACACGATGGGCTTTTACGAGCGCGCGTCGGGCGCGCGCATGCACGCCGCGTTCTTCCGCCCCGGCGGCGTGCATCAGGACGTGCCGCTGAAGCTGCTGACCGACATCGGCGACTGGGTCGACGACCGTTTCCCCAAGCTGTTCGAGGACGCGATCAGCCTCGTCGCGGACAACCGCATCTTCAAGCAGCGCAACGTCGACATCGGCACCGTCAGCCGCGACGACGCGATCGCGTGGGGCTTTTCCGGGCCGATGATCCGTGCGGCGGGCATTCCGTGGGACCTGCGCAAGTCGCAGCCCTACGACGTGTACGACCGCATGGAATTCGACGTGCCGGTGGGCACGCGCGGCGATTGCTACGATCGGTTCATGGTGCGGGTCGAGGAAGTGCGGCAGTCGCTGCGCATCATCAAGCAGTGCCTGGCGCAGATGCCGGAGGGGCCGATCGCCTCGCTCGATCGCAAGGTCGTGCCGCCCAAGCGCGCCGACATGAAGCAGTCGATGGAAGCGATGATCCATCACTTCAAGCTCTATACCGAAGGTTTCCACGTGCCGGCGGGCGAGGTCTATGTCGCGACCGAGAGCCCGAAGGGCGAGTTCGGCGTGTATCTGGTCGCCGACGGGACGAACAAGCCCTACCGCTGCAAGATCCGGCCGACCGCGTTCAGCCATCTGCAGGCGATGGATTTCATGATGAAGGGGCATATGCTGGCGGACACCACCGCCGTGCTGGGTGCCGCCGACATCGTGTTCGGGGAGTGCGACCGGTGAGCATTCGAACGGGCATACCGATCTGGCTTTATGGTGTCGTTGCCACGGTCATCGCGGTAACGGCATTCGGCGTCGCGCAGGTGGTGTCCGGGGCCGGCATGCCGTTCGTGATGATCGCGACCCTCGGCTGGGTCGTCTTTTCCGTTTCCTATCAGCGTAAGTGGCATCAGAAGCATGGCTGACGCAGCCCATATCCCGGACGAAGTCGAGACGCGCGCCCGCTGGGGCGGCTTTGCGTGGACCGGAGAGAATGCCGCCAAGGCGCGCGAGATCATCGCGCGTTATCCCGCGGGGCGCGAGCATTCCGCGGTGATGCCGCTGCTTGACTTGGCGCAACGTCAGGTTGGGGCGGAGACGCAGACCCAGGGCTGGCTGCCCGTGCCGGTCATCGAGTATGTCGCGAAGAGCGTGAACATGCCATACATTCGCGCGTACGAGGTCGTGACCTTCTACACGATGTACAACATGGCGCCGGTCGGGCGTTTCCATGTGCAGGTGTGCGGGACGACGCCGTGCATGCTGCGCGGGTCGGACGACGTGCTCGCGGCGTGCAAGAACCGTGGTCTGTCCAAGGGGCACACGACGCCGGACGGCCTGTTCACGCTGACCGAGGTCGAGTGCATGGGCACGTGCGCCAACGCGCCGATGGTGCAGATCAACGACGATAATTTCGAGGACCTGACGTTCGACAGCATGTCGGCGATCCTGGAAGCGCTCGCCAATGGGGAGACGCCGAAGCCCGGATCGCAGATCGGCCGGATGGCGTCGGCCCCGGAGGGCGAGCGCACGACGCTGCACGTCTATCAGGGTGCGGACGCATGAGCGGAATGAAGGAGCACGACCGTGCTTGACGACAAGGACCGCATCTTCACCAACCTGTACGGGCAGCAGGACTGGGGCGTCGACGCCGCGATCAAACGCGGCGACTGGGACGATACCAAGGGCCTGATGGCGCGCGGGCAGGACGGGATCATCGACGCGATCAAGGCCTCGGGCCTGCGCGGACGCGGTGGTGCCGGTTTCCCGACCGGTATGAAATGGTCGTTCATGCCCAAGGAATCGAAGAACGGGAAACCGAGCTTCCTGGTCATCAACGCCGACGAGTCCGAGCCGGGTTCCTGCAAGGACCGCGAAATCCTGCGTCACGATCCGCACAAGCTGATCGAGGGCGCGCTGGTGGCCGGCTTCGCGATGCGGGCGCGGGCGGCGTATATCTACATTCGCGGCGAGTATATCCGCGAGGCCGAGACGCTGTTCGCAGCGGTGGCGCAGGCCTATGCGCGCGGGTTCATCGGCAAGAATGCGTGCGGGTCGGGCTACGACTTCGACGTGTTCGTGCACCGCGGGGCGGGCGCCTACATCTGCGGCGAAGAGACCGCGATGCTGGAAAGCATCGAAGGGAAGAAGGGCCAGCCGCGGCTGAAGCCGCCGTTCCCGGCGGGTGTCGGCCTCTATGGCTGCCCGACGACGGTCAACAATGTCGAGTCGATCGCGGTCGCGCCGACGATCCTGCGGCGCGGGCCGGAATGGTTCGCGGGCATCGGGCGCGACAAGAACCAAGGCACGAAGCTGTTCCAGATCAGCGGCCATGTGAACCGGCCGTGCGTGGTCGAGGACGCGATGGGCGTGTCGTTCCGCGAACTGATCGAGACGCATGCCGGCGGGATCCGCGGCGGGTGGGACAATCTGCTCGCGGTGATCCCGGGCGGATCGTCGGTGCCGCTGGTGCCGGCTGCGCAGATCATCGATGCACCGATGGACTTCGACGGGCTGCGTGACGTGGGGTCGGGGCTCGGCACCGCGGCGATCATCGTGATGGACAAGTCGACCGACATCGTCCGCGCGATCAGCCGGATCAGCTATTTCTACAAGCATGAGTCGTGCGGCCAGTGCACGCCGTGCCGCGAAGGCACCGGCTGGATGTGGCGCGTGATGGAGCGGCTGCGCGAAGGCAATGCCGAGATCGGCGAGATCGACATGCTGGAGGAAGTGACCCGGCAGATCGAGGGCCACACTATCTGTGCGCTGGGCGATGCCGCGGCATGGCCGATCCAGGGGCTGATCAAGCATTTCCGCCCCGAGATCGAGCGCCGGATCATCGAGAAGAACGGTGCCGCGCCTTACGCGGTCGCGGCGGAGTAACGACATGCCAATTCTGACCGTCGACGGGATCGAAGTGGAGGTGCCGGCCGGCGCCACCGTGCTCCAGGCCTGCGAAGCCGCGGGGAAGGAAATCCCGCGCTTCTGCTATCACGAGCGGCTGAGCATCGCCGGCAATTGCCGGATGTGCCTCGTCGAGGTGAAGCCGGGTCCGCCCAAGCCGCAGGCGTCGTGCGCGCTGCCGGCGGCGGACAAGATGGAGGTCTTCACCACCAGCGAGAAGGTGAAGAAGGCGCGCGAGGGGGTGATGGAGTTCCTGCTCATCAACCACCCGCTCGATTGCCCGATCTGCGACCAGGGGGGTGAGTGCGACCTGCAGGATCAGTCGCTGGCCTATGGCCGCGGGCACAGCCGCTATGACGAGAACAAGCGCGCGGTCACCGAGAAATATATGGGGCCGATCGTCAAGACGGTCATGACGCGCTGCATCCAGTGCACGCGCTGCGTCCGGTTTGCGCAGGAAGTGGCGGGCGTCGAGGAGATCGGCGCGATCGGCCGCGGCGAGAACATGCAGATCACGACGTATCTGGAGCATGCGGCGACGAGCGAGCTGTCGGGCAACGTGGTCGACCTTTGCCCGGTCGGTGCGCTGACGTCGAAGCCCTATGCGTTCGAGGCGCGGCCGTGGGAGCTGAAGAAGACCCACGCGATCGACGTGATGGATGCGGTCGGCACCAACATCCGGCTCGACAGCCGCGGGCGGCAGGTGCTGCGCGCATTGCCGCGGGTGAACGAGGACGTGAACGAGGAGTGGGCGTCGGACAAGACGCGCCACGCGGTCGACGGGCTCGTCCGCCGGCGGCTCGACAGTCCCTATGTGCGGCGTGACGGCAAGCTGGTGAAGGCGAGCTGGGCCGATGCGTTCACGGCGGTGAAGACGGCGGCGGATGCGGCCGGATCGTCGGTCGCGGCGATCGCAGGCGACCTGGTCGATGCCGAGACGATGTATGCGGCCAAGGCGCTGCTGCGCTCGCTCGGGTCCGACATGCTCGAAGGGCGCCAGACCGGGCTGGCGTACGACACGTCGCATGTCGCGGCGGTGAATTTCAACAGCACGATCGCCGGGATCGAGACGGCGGACGCGGTCCTGCTGATCGGCACGAACCCACGCTGGGAAGCGCCGCTGGTCAACACGCGGATCCGCAAGGCCGTGAAGCGCGGTGCGCGGGTGTTCGCGATCGGCGATCCGGTCGACCTGACCTATCCCGTGACGTGGCTCGGCAACGATGCCGGGCTGCTCGGGGATCTGCCGCAGGCGGTGACCGACCTGTTCGCAGGTGCGGAGCGGCCGGCGGTGATCGTCGGGGGCGGTGCGCTGAAGATCGACGGGTTGCAGGCGGCGACGCTGGGCCTGGTCGAGACGCTGGGTCTGATCAAGGGTGACTGGAACGGTTACAACGTGCTGCACATGGCGGCATCGCGGATGGCGGGGCTGATGCTCGGCTATGCGCAGGACGGCGGGATCGCGGCGGTTGCCGAGAAGGCGCCAAAGCTGGTCTTCCTGCTGGGTGCGGACGAGGTCGATTTCGCGCGGTTCGCGGGCAGCACGAAGGTTTATGTCGGGCATCACGGCGATCGTGGCGCGGCGACAGCGGACATCGTGCTGCCGGGTGCGGCCTATGCCGAGAAGGCCGGGACCTGGGTCAACCTGGAAGGGCGCGTGCAGCGCGGCGAGCGGGCGGTGTTCCCGCCGGGCGATGCGCGCGACGACTGGAGCATCTTCCGGGCGCTCTCCGAGACGATCGGCCACAAGCTGCCGTTCGATACGCTCGCGGCATTGCGCGCGGCGATGACGGCGGAAGTGCCGGCGCTCGGCGTGCAGGGGCTCGCGCCGTTCGCCTGGGGCGTACCGACCTTGCCGACGGTGCCGGTTTCGGGCGAGTTCGGGCTGCCGATCGCGGACTTCTACCTGACCAACGCGATCTGCCGGGCCAGCCCGACAATGCAGCGTTGCTCGGACGAGATCATCCACGGTCACGATTTTGCGGAGGCCGCGGAATGAGCGGTCTGGTTAATTCGCGCGCGACTTCGCGCCGCCACGGGGGCCTTGCGGCATGACCGGTTTCTTCGCCGACACGCTCGGCATGGGTTATAACGCGGGGTGGTTCACCGCGACGATCGTCGGCATCCTGCTGATCGCGTTGCCGTTGATGCTGTCCGTCGCGATGATCATCTATGCCGATCGCAAGATCTGGGCGGCGATGGCATTGCGTCGCGGGCCAAACGTGGTGGGGCCGTTCGGCCTTCTGCAGTCGTTTGCCGACGGGTTGAAGGTGTTCCTGAAGGAAACGATCATCCCGTCGTCCGCGAACCGCGGGCTGTTCCTGATCGCGCCGATCCTGACGTTCACGGTGGCGCTGGTCGCCTGGGCGGTGATCCCGTTCGGGCCGAACATGGTGCTGGCCGACATCAATGTCGGGCTGCTCTACATCCTCGCGGCATCGTCGCTCGGGGTGTACGGCATCATCATGGCGGGCTGGGCGTCCAACTCGAAATATCCGTTCTACTCGGCGCTGCGTGCGGCCGCGCAGATGGTCAGCTACGAAGTGTCGATCGGGTTCATCCTGATCTCGGTCGTGCTGTGGGCCGGCACGTTCAACATGGGCGGCATCATCGATGCGCAGCGCGGCAACATCTTCGGCGTGGTGAGCGCGTTCGGGCTCAACCCGCTACTGTTCCCGATGGCGGTGATGTTCCTGATCTCGTCGATGGCGGAGACGGCGCGCGCGCCGTTCGATCTGACCGAGGCGGAGAGCGAGCTCGTCGCCGGGTACCAGACCGAATATTCGTCGATGAGTTTCGCGCTGTTCTGGCTCGGCGAATATGGCAACGTGCTGCTGATGTGTGCGCTGAACGCCGTGCTGTTCTGGGGCGGCTGGCTGCCGCCGGTGGACTGGGCGCCGCTGTACATGGTGCCGGGCATCATCTGGCTGTTCGCCAAGATCCTGGTGTTCTTCTTCATTTTCAGCTGGGTGAAGGCGACGGTTCCGCGCTATCGCTACGACCAGCTGATGCGGCTGGGCTGGAAGATCTTCCTGCCGATCTCGCTGTTCTGGGTGTTCCTGGTGTCGGGATACCTCATGCTGACAAGGTATAGCTGATGGGTATCGCGTATCTCGTAAAGTCGTTCACGCTCTGGGAATTCCTCAAGGCGCACACGCTGACGCTGAAGTATTTCTTCAAGCCGAAAGCGACGATCAACTACCCGTACGAGAAGAACCCGCTGAGCCCGCGGTTCCGTGGCGAACATGTCCTGCGGCGCTATCCGAACGGCGAGGAACGCTGCATCGCGTGCAAGCTGTGCGAGGCGGTGTGTCCGGCGCAGGCGATCACGATCGAGGCGGAACCGCGCGACGACGGCAGCCGCCGTACGACACGTTACGATATCGACATGACCAAGTGCATCTTCTGTGGGCTATGCCAGGAAGCCTGCCCGGTCGACGCGGTCGTGGAAGGTCCGAACTTCGAATATTCGACCGAAACGCGCGAAGAGCTGATTTACGACAAGGCCAAGCTGCTCGCGAACGGCGATCGTTGGGAACGAGCGGTCGCTGCCAACCTTGCCGCCGACGCCCCCTACCGCTAAGGCCCGCCCGACTCCCGCGTTGCCTTCCGTCACGGAAGGCGGCGCAGGCCCGACGACCACCGGTTTGAGGACCGTTTCGCTTTGATCCAGACGATCGCCTTCTACCTGTTCGCCACGCTGGTCATCGCGTCCGGCGCGTTGACCATCCTCGCGCGCAACCCGGTCCATTCGGTGCTGTGGCTGATCCTGGCGTTCTTCAACGCCGCCGGCCTGATGGTGCTGGTGGGGGCGGAGTTCATCGCGATGCTCCTCGTCATCGTCTATGTCGGCGCGGTCGCGGTGCTGTTCCTGTTCGTGGTCATGATGCTCGACATCGACTTTTCCGAGATGCGCGCCGGCTTCGGGCGATATCTGCCGTTCGGCGTGCTGCTGGTCGTCGTGCTGGCGGCAGAGATCATCTTTGCGGTCGGTGCCTGGAGTGCGGGCGGCATCGGGCTTGGCGCTGCGACGTCGCCGACGCCGGAGGGGATGAGCAACATCCAGGCGCTCGGCACGCTGCTGTACACGCGCTATCTGTATATCTTCGAGGCGGCCGGGCTGGTGCTGCTGGTTGCAATGATCGGTGCGATCGTGCTGACCCACCGGACGCGCGGCGGTGTTCGTGCCCAGAACATCCGCCGTCAGAATCAGCGCCGGCCGCAGGACGCGGTCCGCAACGTGGTCGATCAGCCATCGGGTGAGGGAGTGACGCTGTGATCGGGATCCAGCATTTCCTGGTGGTCTCCGCCATCCTGTTCGCGATGGGGGTGTTCGGCATCTTCCTGAACCGCAAGAACATCATCATCATCCTGATGGCGATCGAGCTGATCCTGCTCAGCGTGAACATCAACCTCGTCGCCTTTTCCGCCTATCTCGGCGATCTGGTGGGGCAGGTGTTCGCGATGTTCGTGCTGACCGTGGCCGCCGGCGAGGCGGCGATCGGTCTGGCAATCCTGGTCATCTATTTCCGCGGGCGCGGCACGATCCTGGTTGATGACGTCAACCGGATGAAGGGGTAGTTCGAGCCGTGATTGCCGTCATCGTCTTCCTGCCGCTGCTGGCAGCCATCGTCGCGGGCCTGGGTCAGCGGATGATCGGCGCCGTGCCGTCGAAACTCATCACCACCGCGGGGCTGTTCGCGGCCTGCGCGCTCAGTTGGCCGATCTTTTTGAACTTCCTGCACGGCAGCGAGGTCGCGCATGTCGAGACCGTGCTGCCATTCATCCGGTCGGGCGATCTGGTCGTCGACTGGTCGCTGCGCGTCGACGCGCTGACTGCGGTCATGCTGGTCGTGATCACGTCGGTGTCCGCGCTCGTTCATTTGTATAGCTGGGGCTATATGTCGGAGGACCCGGATCAGCCGCGGTTCTTCGCTTATCTGTCGCTGTTCACCTTCGCGATGCTGATGCTGGTGACGTCGGACAATCTGATCCAGATGTTCTTCGGCTGGGAAGGCGTCGGGCTGGCGTCCTATCTGCTGATCGGTTTCTGGTACAAGAAGCCGAGCGCGAACGCGGCGGCGATCAAGGCGTTCGTCGTCAACCGCGTGGGCGATTTCGGGTTCTCGCTGGGCATTTTCGGGACGTTCCTGGTGTTCGGCACCGTGTCGATCCCGGCGATCCTGGCCGCTGCGCCGGGCCTGGCCGGATCGACGATCGGATTTATAGGCGGGCGGTTCGACACGATGACCGTGCTCTGCCTGCTGCTGTTCGTCGGGGCGATGGGCAAGTCGGCGCAGCTCGGGCTGCACACCTGGCTGCCTGACGCCATGGAGGGGCCGACGCCGGTCTCCGCGCTGATCCACGCGGCCACGATGGTGACCGCGGGCGTATTTATGGTGTGCCGCCTGTCGCCGATGTTCGAGGTGTCGCCCACCGCGCTGACGGTGGTGACATACGTTGGTGCCGCGACCGCGCTGTTCGCGGCGACGGTCGGGCTGGTCCAGACCGACATCAAGCGCGTGATCGCCTATTCGACCTGCTCGCAGCTCGGCTACATGTTCTTCGCAGCGGGCGTCGGGGCGTATGGCGCCGCGATGTTCCACCTGTTCACGCACGCCTTCTTCAAGGCGCTGCTGTTCCTGGGCGCCGGTTCGGTGATCCATGCGATGCATCACGAGCAGGACATGCGCTTCTATGGCGGCCTGCGGAAATCGATCCCGGTGACGTTCTGGGCGATGATGGCCGGCACGCTGGCGATCACCGGTGTCGGTGTTGCCGAGGTGTTCGGGTTCGCGGGCTTTTATTCCAAGGATGCGATCATCGAGGCGACCTATGCCGCTGGCACCGACGCCGGTCAGGTCGCGTTCGGCGTGGGTGTGGTCGCGGCGCTGCTGACGAGCTTCTATTCGTGGCGGCTGATGTTCCTGACCTTCTTCGGCAAGCCGCGCTGGGCCGGGTCCGAGCATATCCAGCATGCGGTGCATGACGCGCATGGCCATCATGACGATCACGCGCATGGTGATCCGGCGGCGGATGAGGATGCAGGCCATGCGCCGAACGCGCACGATGCAGGCGCCAACGAGGTCGTAACCGGGACCGCCGGCTATCATCCGCACGAGAGCCCCTGGCCGATGCTGGTGCCGCTCGGCGTGCTGACGCTGGGCGCGGTGTTTGCGGGCTTCGTCTTCCACGAGCCGTTCATCGGGGCGGAGCACGGTGGCGAGTTCTGGAAGGGCAGTCTCGCGTTCAACGAGCATCTGATGCACGCGATGCACGGCGTGCCGGAGTGGGTGAAGCTGTCCGCGACCGTCGCGATGGCGATCGGCTTCCTGCTCGCGCTGTGGGCCTATGTGATCAACACGAGCATTCCGGCGAAGGTCGCGGCGACGTTCAGCGGGCTCTACGCTTTCCTCTTGAACAAGTGGTATTTTGACGAGCTTTACGCCTTCCTGTTCGTGCGACCTGCGTTCGCGCTGGGGCGGATGTTGTGGCGACGCGGTGACCAGGGGACGATCGACCGGTTCGGCCCCAACGGGATCGCGCAGCTGATCGTCGGTGGCGGCGTGCTGACCCGGCGGTTGCAGTCGGGCTATCTCTACACCTATGCGCTCGTCATGCTGCTGGGCCTCGCGGCTGCGGCAACCTGGGCGATGACGCGGTGATGTCGGTGCGGGCCGTCCGCGGCGAGACTGAAATGGCGACGCGCGCCTCGGGCATGGCCCGGGCCACGGCGGGGGTGAAGTGAACGTGCTCGGTTTTCCCATCCTATCGATCATGATCGCGGTACCCGCGGTGGCGGCAGTGCTCTGCCTGCTGATGCCGGGTGCGCCCGAGCAGAAGGCGGCGACCGCACGCTGGCTGGCGCTGGCCGCGACGCTGATCGATTTCGCGCTGGGCGTGGTGCTCTGGACGTCGTTCGATATCGGCGGCGCCCAGTGGCAGTTCCAGGAATATGCGCCGGTGTTCGGGCGGTTCGCCTGGGCGATGGGGATCGACGGCATCGCGCTGATGCTGATCATGCTGTCGGTGTTCCTGATGCCGATCTGCATCGGGGCGAGCTGGGTCGCGATCACCAAGCGCGTGCCGGAATATATGGCGGCGTTCCTGCTGATGGAGACGCTGATGATCGGCGTGTTCGCGGCGCAGGACCTGTTCCTGTTCTACATTTTCTTCGAAGCCGGGCTGATCCCGATGTACCTGATCATCGGGATCTGGGGCGGCGCCGAGCGGATCTACGCGAGCTATAAGTTCTTCCTCTACACGCTGCTCGGTTCCGTCCTTATGCTGGTCGCGATGCTGTGGATGGCGCGCGAGGCGGGGACGACGTCGGTGCCGGCGTTGATGGCGTACGACTTCCCGGCGGGTGCGCAGACATGGCTCTTTCTGGCATTCTTCGCGTCGTTCGCGGTCAAGATGCCGATGTGGCCGGTCCATACATGGTTGCCGGATGCGCACGTGCAGGCGCCGACCGCGGGTTCGGTGATCCTGGCGGGCGTGCTGCTGAAGATGGGTGGCTACGGCTTCATCCGCTATTCGCTGCCGATGTTCCCGGAGGCGTCCGCGCAGCTCGTCTGGCTGGTGCTGGGGCTGAGCATGGTGGCGATCGTCTACACGTCGCTCGTCGCGCTGGTGCAGAACGACATGAAGAAGCTGATCGCCTACTCGTCGGTCGCGCACATGGCATTCGTGACGTTCGGGCTGTTTGCATTCAACCGTCAGGGGCTCGAGGGCAGCCTGATGGTCATGCTGAGCCATGGTCTGGTGTCGGGTGCGTTGTTCCTGTGCGTCGGCGTGGTCTACGACCGGCTGCACACGCGTGAGATCGACCGCTACGGGGGCGTCGCGCAGAACATGCCGGGCTATGCGATGCTGTTCCTGCTGTTCACCATGGCCTCGGTCGGCTTGCCGGGCACGTCCGGGTTCGTCGGTGAGTTCCTGGCGATGATGGGCGTGTACCAGACGAGCAGTATTGCGGGCTTCGTCGCGGTCACCGGGATCATCCTGGGCGCGGCGTACATGCTCTATCTCTACCGTCGGGTGGTTTACGGTAAGCTCGATAAGCCGGACGTCGCGGCGATGCTCGACCTGAGTAAGCGCGAATATGCGCTGCTCGTGCCGATCGCGGCTGTCGTCTTGTGGATGGGTGTCTATCCGCAGAGCTTCATGCAGCCGATGGCCAAGGATGTCGGCTTCGTGCTCGCCCGGCTCGATCCGACCCGGCCGGTCAGCGACGCACAGCCCACCGCCGGGCGTGCTGTCGCCCCCGCCCACGCAGCCGAACATGGCGGAGCGCACTGATGTCGACCTTGTCCTCAATCGCGCTGACTGCGCCGGAACTGCTGCTGTCGGTGGGGTCCATCGCGCTGTTGATGTGGTGTGCCTGGGGCGGTGATGCCGCCACCCGGACGATCAGCATTGTCGCGGTCGCGCTGCTGACCGGTGCGGCGTTTCTGTTGCTGGGGCCTGCGGGCTATGGCGGCACCGGGTTTGGCGGGCTGTATCATGCCGACGCGTTCGGCGCGTTCGCCAAACTGCTGATCTACATCGCGTCGGCCGTGTCGATCATCGTCGCACCGCGCTTCTTTGCCGATACCGGGTCAATGCGCGCCGAGTATCCGGTGTTGATCCTGCTGTCCGCGGTCGGCATGGGGATGATGGTGTCGGCGGGTGATCTGCTGACGCTGTATGTCGGGCTGGAACTGCAGAGCCTGGCCGCCTATGTGCTGGCGTCGTTCATGCGGCGCGATACGCGCTCGGCGGAAGCGGGCTTGAAGTATTTCGTGCTGGGCGCGCTGGCGTCGGGTATCCTGCTTTACGGGATCTCGCTGGTCTACGGGTTCACCGGGACGACCGATTTCGGCGGTATCGCCGCGGTGTTCGGGACCCCGGCGGAAGAGCCGGTCCGGTTGGGCCGTCTGTTCGGGCTGGTATTCGTGTTCGCCGGGCTGGCGTTCAAGATCGCGGCGGTGCCGTTCCATATGTGGACGCCTGACGTATACGAGGGCGCGCCGACGCCGGTGACGACGTTCTTCGCGTCGGCCCCCAAGGTTGCCGCGATGGCGCTGCTGCTGCGGGTCGCGATCGAGGCGATGGGCCCGGCGACTGAAGAGTGGCGTCAGATCGTGATCTTCTGCGCGCTGGCGTCGACAATCCTGGGTGGTGTCGCGGCGATCGGTCAGACGAACATCAAGCGGCTGCTCGCCTATTCGTCGATCAACAATGTCGGGTTCGCGCTGTTTGGGCTCGTGCCTGGGACCGCGCTCGGCGTGTCGGCGGTGCTGACCTATCTGGCGGTGTATATCGCGATGACGCTGGGGTCGTTCCTGGTCGTGTTGCAGATGCGCGATGCGCGCGGGGAGCCGATCGAGACGATCGCGAGCCTGTCGGGTCTGTCGCGGACGCGGCCGGCGCTGGCGGCGGCAATGGCGATGTTCATGTTCTCGCTGGCCGGCATTCCGCCGCTGTTCGGGTTCTGGCCGAAGTTCCTGGTGTTCGACGCCGTCGTCGACATCGGGCTGTGGCCACTGGCGATGATCGGCATCGCGACATCGGTGATCGGCGCCTATTATTATCTGCGGATCATCAAGACGATGTACTTCGACGAGCCGGCCGAGGCGTATGCGCCGTCGGGTAGCAAGGTTGAGGGTGGGCTGATCGCGCTGGCCGCGGTGGTGGTGTCGCCGCTTGGGTACCTGATGATCGGGCCGCTTGGCCTGCTCTCGCTCAACGCGGCGAAGGCGCTCTTCTGAGGCCGCAAATCGAGACGGTCGCGGAGACCGGATCGACCAACGACGATATGATGATGCGCGCCCGGGCCGGCGCAGCGGAGGGTTTGTGGCTTCGGGCGGAGCGCCAGACCAGCGGGCGCGGGCGGCAGGGACGGGTCTGGACGTCCGACCCCGGAAATCTGTCGGCATCCACCCTGGTGCGGTTGCGAGCCGGTGATCCGCCGGCGCCGACCCTGGCGCTGGTCGCAGCGGTGGCGTTGCACGAGGCGTTGGCGGTTGCGGTGCCGGGGTTGGCCGTGCGGATCAAATGGCCGAACGACCTGATGGTGGGCGACGCGAAGTTGTCCGGTATTTTGCTGGAGCGTCAGGCTGATGCGGTCGTCGTGGGGTTCGGTGTCAATCTACGCACCGCGCCGAATTTGCCCGACCGGCCCACGGTAGCGGTCACGGGCCTGATCGGGGCGGCGCCGGAGCCGGGGGCGTTTGTCGATATTCTGGCTGAGCTGTTCGCCGCATGGGTCGCAACCTGGCGTTCGGCCGGGCTGCGACCCGTCCGGGAGCGCTGGCTGATGCATGCACATCCGGTCGGGACCGGGGTCCGGGTACGTTTGGGTGATGGGTTCATCGACGGACTGTTCGACGGGCTCTCACCGGATGGCAGTTTGCTGTTGCGCACCAATGTGGGTGTTCGGGCCGTGCACGCGGGTGACGTGTCGCTGCTCTGAGTGACGCGGCGCGTCCTGGTGCTTACTGCGTTGGAAGCTCCGCCGACGACCAATGGTGGCAGCATGTTAACGACTGGGGTGGGGCGGACGCGGTGAACGCAAACCATGGTCGTGTCGCACTGCTCGCTTTCGAACCTCTGATATCGCGAGCGCGGTATTACGACAGAGACGTCGCGATCGTTGCGACCTTGCCGTTCAGTCCTACGGTTCCGGAGTCCGGTCATGGGCGACGCATTGGAGTGATCGGGCTCGGTGACGCGCGGCAACGGCGTTACGGCGTTTGCCCGTCAAGGATGCTGTGGCGGGCTGTGGGGATAGGCGGAGACTGGACGCCCTGAGGTCTTGAGCTGAGGTTGCCGACCGATCTGTCTGACGCGGATCTTTCGCAACTTTTTTGTGGGGTTCTCGTTCGGCGCGATCCAAGTGGAACAGCCCAGCTGACCGATACGGAGTTATGCTCTGGGGATTGCGCGGTTGTCTGTCCCGCGGGATGCGGGATGCGGGATCCAGGTCCGGGATGGGCGAGGCCCTGGCCTTCCTCTGGGGCGGAAGGTCGGTACCAAGTTTTCCGCGTGCCCCTTTGCTGTACCGGTGCGAAGGGAAGGAACGATCGTCCATGGTCATGATCGGGTCCGGTGACGTGCGGCTTCGTGAGCACTCGTTTGGTCAGTTCGTTTAGACGAGTTGTCTTCTTGGCTGCGCTAAAAGGGGCTCTCGACCTCGCTCGGAATCGATCGTTTCGGCGGAGTCGGTCCCACGGATCAAGCCGGAGTCTGCACGGCTTTTGGCGAACTCCGGCGATCTTGCGCGCCGTCCCACAACATGGCCGCACGTCCGGAGAAGCTTGGCGATTGAGTGCCGATCCATGGACTTTACACGGCTGTAACGAACGGTTCCCACCGGTGCGAGCGTGGCGGAGCGCTCCTGATCAAAGCGGTACACCTGGCGTGCGAGATAGGCTAAGGTGGAGATCATGCTGCTTGCGATCGATGCCGGGAATACCAATGTCGTGTTCGCGCTGCTCGATGGGCGGCGGATCGTTACGCGTTGGCGGATCGCGACCGACCCGCGGCGGACCGCAGACGAATATGCGGTGTGGCTGCACCAGCTGCTGACCATGGAGGGGCATAGCCGCGCCGACGTGGAGGCGGTGATCCTGTGTACGGTGGTGCCGCGGGCGCTTCATAACCTTCAGGTTCTGGCGCAGAAGTATTTCGCGACGACGGCTTTGGTAGCGGGGCGTGCGCCGGTGGAGTGGGGCATCGCGCTCGACGTTGACGAGCCGCGGTCGGTCGGTGGCGATCGCGCGGTGAATACCATCGCCGCGCATGCGCTGCATCCGGGCGATGCGATCGTGATCGATTTTGGCACGGCGACGACGCTGGACGTCGTCGACTATGCCGGAGCTTACAAGGGCGGGATCATCGCGCCGGGGATCAACCTGTCGCTCGATGCGCTGGTCGCGGCGGCGGCGCGGTTGCCGCGGATCGCCATCGCGGCGCCGGCGACGGACAGCCTGATCGGTCGCAATACCGAGGACCAGATGCTTATCGGCATCTACTGGGGCTATATCGCGATGATCGAAGGGCTGGTCGCCCGCATGCGGACCGAGATCGGGCGACCGGTCAAGGTGATCGCAACCGGCGGCCTTGCCACTTTGTTCGACACACATACATCGGTGTTCGATGCGATCGAACCCGACCTGACGATCCAGGGCCTAGGCCTGATGTACGAGCGGCTGCGCTGCGACTGACCGCCGTTCCCCATGCCGCCGTTCCGTGACGGGAACGGCGGCCGAGAACGCGCATATTGAAGAGAGAGAAAAGACGCGTGACGAAACCCGGTAATGAGTTGTTGTTCCTGGCCCTCGGTGGGTCGGGCGAGATCGGCATGAACGTGAACCTGTACGGGTCGCAGGGTAAGTGGCTGATGGTCGACCTCGGCCTGACCTTCGCCGATCCGCAGTTCCCCGGCATCGACGTGATCCTGCCGGACCTCGATTTCATCGAGAAGCGCGCGAAGGATCTGGTCGGGCTGGTCATCACCCACGGGCATGAGGACCATATCGGGGCGATCCCGTATCTGGCCGCCGACTTGGGCGTGCCGATCTATGCCACGCCGTTCACCGCCGGGCTGATCCGCGGGAAGCTGGAGGAGGAGGGGCTGTCGCGCAAGGTTGCGCTGCATGTCATCCCGGTCGGCGGATCGATGCAGCTCGGGCCGTTCGGCGTGCAGTTCGTGCCGCTGGCCCACTCGATCCCCGAAGCGAACGGCCTGTTCATCCAGACCAAGTTCGGTAACGTGTTCCACAGCGGTGACTGGAAGCTCGATCCGCGCCCGCTGGTCGGGCAGCCGGCCAACCCGGACCTGATCCGCTCGATCGGCGACAAGGGCATCACCGCGCTCGTCTGCGATTCGACCAACGTGTTCAACGAACAGGCCTCGGGGTCCGAGGCGGACGTGCGCGAGGGCCTGATGGAGGCGGTCGGCAAGGCCAAGGGCCGCGTGATGGTCACCAGCTTCGCATCGAACGCGGCGCGCGTGCAGACGCTGGGCGAGGTTGCGGTGGCGACCGGGCGTCAGGTGTGCGTCGCCGGGCGCTCGCTCGACCGCATCCTGAAGGTCGCGCGCGCGACCGGGTACATGAAGGGCTTTCCCGAGACGCTCGATTTCGATTCGGCGATGCGCGTGCCGCCGAAGGAATTGCTGATCATCGCCACGGGTGGCCAGGGCGAGGACCGCGCCGCGCTGGCGCGGGTGGCGAGCAACAGCCACCAGATCAAGCTGTCGCAGGGCGACACGGTGATCTTCTCGTCGCGGCAGATCCCCGGCAACGAGGTGGCGGTCGGCCGCATCCAGAATCGGCTGGCGCAGAAGGGCGTTCACCTGGTCACCGATCGCGAGGCGTTCGTGCACGTGTCGGGTCATCCGGGTCGGCCGGAGCTGCGCCAGATGTACGAGTGGATCCGGCCGGAGATCATGGTGCCGGTGCATGGCGAGATGCGCCATCTGGCCGAACATGCGCGTTTCGCGGTCGATAACGGGATCGCCAAGGCGGTTGTGCAGACCAATGGCACGATGCTGCGGCTCGCGCCGAATGGGCCTGCGCTGGTCGGGCATGAGAAGGTCGGTCGCCTGATCCTGGACGGCGACGTGATCCTGCCGGCGGACGGTGCGGCGCTGAACGAGCGTCGCCGGATCGCGCAGAACGGCATCATCACGATCGCGATCGCGATGAACAAACAGGGCGCGATCGTCGGCGAGCCGGGCGTGACCATCCAGGGGATGCCGGTGGAGGAAGACCGCGACGACTTCATCGTCGAGATGCGCGGTGCGGTGCAGGAAGCTGCGCGCAATGGCCAGCGCGATGCGGCGCGGTTGAACGAGAAGATCCGTCTGTCGGTGCGGCGTGCGGCGTCGGATTGGACGGGGAAGAAGCCCGTGGTGGATGTGTCTGTTATTCGGGTTTGATGGGGGGGGCGTGGCGCCTGAGGGCGCTGCGCTTCCAGCTGTACAGTAAGATGCCCGCCCGTCTGACGTCGTTCCGGAATTAATCCGAGGTCCGCGCTACAAACTACAGCTTCTAAATCGCTGGATGCCGTATCGGGTCTGGGATGACGTGCGTGTCTGATGCACCGCGGGCTTATTTACTGTTGCTAAAACCGTTTCCTAAACCCGTTTATCCCGAGCGAAGTCGAGGGACTCTTCGAGCGCAGTCGAGAAGCCGAAAGCGCCTCTCGACTGCGCTCGGGGAAGAGCGTGCCTCGACTTCGCTCGGCATGGATGGAGGGTTGGGGAGTTTGGATTTGACTGCCGCGTTGAGCGCGCCTGCTGACGGCAGGCCCCCACCCGTTTGGTTCGAGCCTGTCGAGAACTCTGCGCAGGGTTCTCGACAGGCTCGAACCAAGCGGCGTTGGGGCGTCTTAAGCTGAGACGGGCGCCTCGTAATCAATGTGTTCTCGACGAACTCGAACGGAATGGGGTTAGGGCGCTCTCGTGCGGCGTAAGATCCTCATTGAGGCGCGGGTTCTCGACAGGCTCGAACCGAACGGGTTGGGGGGTGGGTCCCGCCGCTGACCCCAGCGTGTGTCTCATCACTACAGTGAGTTCGACCCGCGCGTTTCCCCCAACTGCCCGCAAAGTTTGACGGCACCGCCGCGCTCGGCGCAAAGCGATCTTCTCGCGCCGGTGGCGTTCTGGTTCAGGGTTGCTGCATGCGTTTCACCTCGATCCTGGCGATCTATTCGCTGTTCTGGTCGCTGAGTTTCTTCTTCGTGCTGCCGTTCCGGTTGCGGACGGGGAGCGAGCCGGATCCGCTGGTGGCGGGGCAGGCGGAAAGTGCGCCGCCGCGGTTCGCGTTCGGGCGGACGTGCCTGTGGACGACGATCGTGTCGGCCGTGCTGTTCGGGCTCTATTACGCCAATTATGTGCAAGGCTGGATCGGGACGGACGACCTGGATTTTTTCACGCGGTACCGCACCCGCTAGCCGTCAAGCGCGCAGCCGTTCGATCGCCTGCGCGAGTGCGACGTAGAGCTTGCCCATGTCGGACGACAGCAGGGTGACGCCCATCGGCGTGCCGTCACGGCTGGCGAGCACGCGGCGCAGCATTGCCTCGAAATCATGGACGTAGCGGTTGACGAGGTCGTGGAACGCCGGGTCGTCGCCATAATGGCTTGCGACGACCTTCGCGTCGCCGTGATCGAGCAGCCGGACGGCGCGGCGGGTGAACACGCCGCGGTCGCCGCGGAGGTAGGACGCCCAGGCATCGTCGGCGACGTCGGTCGACAGGATGCGCGTGACGTCGATCGCGGTGGAGTTCAGCGCCTCGATCAACAGCGCGACGCGCGGGGCGAAGTCGGTGTGGTCGGCCTCCTCGGTTTCCTGGCGGGCGGCGGCGATGCGCGCCTCGACCGCGGCGGCGGTGTCGGCGATCGTGGCGAGTTGCCGGACGAGATGGTCGGACGCGGCGGACGCGGCCTCGGTCGCGCGGGCAGCGGCGGCGGTGAGCGATTCGAGTTGCTTGTCGGCGGCGGCGGCGACCGTTGTGTCGACGATCGTGGTGGTCGCGGCGGCGAGATCGGCGCTGGCCTCGGGGCCGATCGCGGCGAAGGCGGCGCGGATATGGTCGGCGGCCTCACCCGCCGCGGTGCGGACGCGGGCGAGCGAATCGATTAGCGCAGGGGTCGCCGCGTCGGCCAGCGCCTGGGTGTCGGCGTCGGTGCGGGCGAGGGCGGCGGTGAGATCGTCGAGCGCGGCGCGGTTGCGGTCGATCGCCTCGCCCGATCGGTCGAGCGCGTCCCCGGCGTGGCCGGCGATGTCGGCGAACCCGGAGAGCGCGGGCAGGCTCTTGTCCACGCGCGTGACGATGCGGGTGGAGGCGAGGTCGGCGCCGTGGAGGGCGGTGCCGACGAGCTCCATCGCGCGGGTCAGCCGGTCGGCGCGCTGGACCAGCCGGTCGATCGCGGTGCCGCCCGCGTCGATCGCGGTGGTGGCGGCATCGGCGCGGGCGCGGGCGTGGTCGAGGCTTTCGACGATCGCGAGGGTCGCTGAACCACCGTCCTGGCTGAGCTGCTCGAAACGGTTGCCGGCGCGATCGAGATCGTCGGTGAGGGCGGTCGCGAGTGCGGCGACGGCCGCGCCTTCGCGTGCAACCTGCGTGCCGAAGCCAGTCAGGCGGGTTTCGAGCAGATCGACCTGTTCGCGGGCGGCGGCAAGTGCGTCGGCCCCGGCCCCGCCGATCAGCGCGTGCGACTCGGTGACGATCGCGGTCAGCGTCGCTTGTTCGGCGGCGAGTGCCGTGCGGAGTTGGTCCAGCACGGACGCGGCGCGGTCCAGCGTGCGGTCTGCGGTGTCGGCCATGTGCGTGCCGCTGGCGTCGATCCGTTGGGCGGCGACGTTCGCTACGCCCTCGATCCGCGCGAGGACATCGGCGAGATGCTGGGCCGCGGTGCCGGCGACCTGGTCGGCATCGCGCGCGTGATCGGCGATCGCGGCGAGGCGCGTGTCGAGCGTGTTTGCCTGGTCATGCGCGGACAGGCCGGTGTCGCGCAGCCGATCGGACAGGCCGCTGAGCTGGGCGTCGATGCGGGGGAGGTCCGCCATCATGACGCCCATGTCGACCCGCGCGGCGTCGGTGGCGCGCGCGAGCGCCGCGCCCTGTTCGGTAAAGGCGGCGCCGTCCTCGGCAAAACCGGTGCGGATCGCGGCGATCCGGGCGGCGGCGTCTTCGCCCAACGTCAGCAGCTGGTGCGCCTGTTCGGCGAGCAGGCGGTTCTGGTCTGCGATGCGGTCGGCCATGCGGGCGAGTGCGGCTTCGTGTTCCGCGGTGGCCTGGCGTGTGCGGGCGGCCAGGGTTCGGAACCGGCGCGCTTCGCCGTAACCGCCGCGGGCGATCACGATGTAAAGCAGCAGTGCGACCGCGACGGGGGCGAGCGCCGTCAGGAGCAGCATAGCGGTCGCGGCGGGGAGCGGCGGCAGGACGCCGGATGTCGTCAGAACAAGGTAGAGCAGCCAGGCGCCGGCCAGCGCGATCGGGAGAAACGCGAGCCATGGGCGCGGGCCGGCGTCCAGCGCGTCGTCCGGGTCCGGTTCGATCCAGGGGTCGGCGAACATCGTCGGGGGTTCGACCGCCTCGGCCGCGATGGCCGTTTCGGTCTCCGTGTCGTCCGCCACGATGTCGTCATCGTGGGGCGCACCCCATCTTGCCCCCATACCCATGCAGCCGGTCTATCAGATTTCGTTACGGGGGGAAGGCGGCGGTAACGGTTGCTTAACCCGCCTGCCGCTACCCATGACCGCATGGTCTATGATCCCGGAGCTATGGAAGCCGCCCTGTCCGCCGCGGTCGGTGACGATCCGGCGTTGGCCGGCGAGTTGCAGGCGGCGTTCTTCGACAGTGCGGCGACGATGATCGCGGCACTGGCGAAAGCGGCGGCGCCGGCCGAGTGGGAGCGGGCCGCGTGGCGGCTGAAGGGGCTGGCCGCCAGTTTCGGCGCGATCGAGCTGATGATCGCCGCCGATGCCGCCGGGCGGGCCGCGCCGGGAGACGAGGCCGTGATCGACGCGGTGCGCGCCGCGATCGACTGATCCCGTCCGCTTCGTAGGCGGCGGCATCATGCCGGGTTGGCAAGCCGTGGCCGATCCGCCTATCGCACGGGAGACGCGGGGGACGATCCCGTGACCCGGGAAGGACGACGGCTTGGCGCTGGCTGCGCTCATCATCGCGATCGAAACGACGACCGGCGACGCAGGCACGGGCGGCGACGGGCTGCGCGCGACGTTGCCGCTGCTCGGCCGGACGGTGGTGGAGCATCAGGCGCGGCAGGCGGTGGGCGCGGGTGCGACGCATCTGGTGTTGCTGGTCGAACGGATGCCGGCGGCGCTGACCGCGGCGCTCGACCGGTTGCGGCGCGACGGCGTGTCGATCGAGGTCGCGCGTACGATCGGTGACGCGGCGGACCGGTTCCACCCCGACGAACGACTGCTGCTGATCGCCGACGGCTGCGTCGCGGACCCGGCGATGTTCGGTGCGCTGACCCGGTTGCCGCCACCCGTGCTCATGACGGTGCCGGACCAAGCCGACACCGCGGAATATGAGCGGATCGACGGGCAGAGCCGTTGGGCGGGGCTGGGCCTGCTCGACGGGGCGGCGGTGCGATCGACCGCGGCGATGCTGGGCGACTGGGATGCGCAGTCGACGCTGCTGCGCCGCGCGGTGCAGGCCGGGGCGAGCCGGGTGGAGTGTGCGCCCGCCGCGGACGGCCGGCCGCGGATCGCGATCCGGCCGCAGGCGCTCGATGGACTCGACCGGCATCTGTTGCGCGGATCGCGCGTGCCGTCGGATCGCTGGCCGCGGCGCTGGGTGTTTTCGGTGGTGGACGGGCCGGTCGCCGGCTGGCTGGCGCGGCAGGCGATCGATCCGCTGCCGGTTGCGGCGGCCGGCGCCGGTTTGGCCGGGCTGGGCGTGGTAGCGGCGCTGGCCGGCTGGGTGGCGACGGGGTTCGGACTGGCGCTGCTGTCCGGGCCGGTCGCGGCGGTTGCGGCCCGGCTGGCCCGGCTGCGGCTGGCGACGATCCGCCATGGGGATCGGATCGAACGGGCGCGGACCGTGATGCTGGCGGCGGGGCTGGGCGCGCTCGGATGGTCGCTGAGTGCGGACCTGTGGTTGCTGACGGCGGTGATGGCAGTTGCGGTGATGGTGGCGGGCGCGTCGGCACGGCAGGGGCTGGCCGCGCTGTCGAGCGAGAGTGGGCCGACCTGGGTGGCCGATCCGGACGGGCTGGCGTGGGGGATGCTGCCGGTGGCGCTGGCCGGCGGCTGGAAGGCGGCTGTGGCGGCTGCTCTGGTCTATGCGCTGCTTTCCTTTGCGCGAATGCAGACGCAGTTCGTGGCGGCGGCGCAGGACAGCACACCTGACGCAAACGCCCCGATTTAAACCGAATTAACGATGACGGGCTAAGGCGGGGCATGGCTTCGTCCGAATCATCTTCCGGCGCTGGATCGGACGGCACCGCCGTGGCGGTCGTGGCGGGGGCTGCGCGGGCGACGCGGGCGGGGCGCGTGCGGCTGGAGGGGCTGGCGCGCGACCTGTTCGGTGATGACGGCGTGCGGATTGACGAGGCGCGGCGGACGCGGATCCGCGCGGTGCTGGCCGACCTGATCCAGACGATCGAGGGGCGGATGCGGCGCGACCTGCTGTTGCGGCTGGCGGCGGACGTGCCGGCGGACGTGCTGATGATGCTGGGCAACATGACGGTGGCGGTCGCGCAGCCACTGCTGGATGGGGAAGGTGACAGGCGTGTGGATCATGCGCTGGTCGCGGTGCTGGCGCGGCGGGTGGATGAGCATCGGCTGGTCGTGCAGGCGCGCACCGCGATGGCGCAGGATCCGGATCTGGTGGAGCGGCCGTTGCTGGCCGGGCTGGCGGGGCATGACGATCGCGGGGTGGCGGCGGCGGCGCGGGCGATGATCGAGTGTGAGGCGGGGCGGCAGGCACGGTTCGACGAGCCGGTGCTGCCGCTGGAGGATTTGCCGGCGGCGGTGCGTGCGCGGCTGACCTGGCGGGTCGCGGCGGCGGTTCGACGCTGGATCGCGCGGCAGCATGTGCCGGCGGCGGCGGTGATCGACCGGGCGGTGGCGGCGGTTGCGGGCGGTTTGCTGGCGACGGCGGCGGAGGTGCCGGATCATGATGCGGTCGCGATCGGGCTGGCGCGCGCGATGTTGCGCACGGGGCTGGCGGACGATGCCGGGACGGTTGCGTTCGCGGTGGAGGGCCATGTCGCGGCGGCGGTCGCGGGGCTCGCGTTGCGGGCCGGCATCGGCATGGATGCGGCTTGGGACATGGTGCTGGACCCGGACGGTGCGCGGTTGCTGGTGTTGCTGCGCGCGGCGGGGATCGACCGGGCGGCGGCGGCGGCGCTGATCCTGCGCTGGCCGGACGGGGCGGCGTCGTTCGATGCGATCGGTGACCGGATGGCGGCGTATGACGCGCTGTCGGTCGGCGCGGCGCAGGATGCGATCGATTTGTACCGGCTCGACCCGGCCTATGTCGCCGCATTGGAGGCGGCGGCGCGGTGATGCGGACGCCGATCCATGGGCTGGTCGATCGCGACGGGCGGCTGGTGTCCGCGGACACGCCGCTGGCGACGCTGAACGTTCGGGCCGGCGGGACGACGGGCGGCATGCTGGTCGTGCCGCAGCTGGCCGGGCTGGCGCGGCTGGTGCGGCGGCTGGGCGTCACGGTGTCGCGCGGGGTGAGCACCGCGGACGGCGACCGCGACCTTGACCTGTGGGTGCGGGCATCGCCGCAGGGCGAGGGGGTGGCGCTGGCCATCGTGGGCTGGACCGAGACGCTGTCGCGGCAGCCGTTCGCCGCACCGGCCGGCGACCGCGAGCGTGATTTCCGGCGCGGGGCGGCGGAGTGGCGCTGGGCGGTGGATGCGCATCTGCGGCTGACCCGGCTCGACCCGACGCGCGACGGGGCGGTCGGGCAGCCGATTGCGAGGACGTTCGTGCTTCGGCCCGGGCCGGACGGGACGGTGCCGATGGTCGAGGCGATGGCGGCGGGTACCGCGTTCGGCGGGCAGCCGGCGCATCCGGTGGGGGAACCCGAGCGGACGCTGCGGCTGTCGGGGTGGCCGCTGACCGGCGACGATGGCGCGTTTGCCGGGTTCGAGGGGGTTGCCGGGTATGTCGTGGAGGATGAGGCGGACAGTGACGCCGCGCCGGACGCGGGGGACAGCGGGTTCGGGGTCCGGCTGGGGGCGGCACTGCGTGCACCGATCGATCGGATCATCACGCAGGCGGATGCGATCCGTGCGGCTGACGACGCCGTCCGGCCGGACTATATCGAATATGCCGGCGATATCGCCAATGCCGGGCGGCACCTGCTCGATCTGGTCGACGACCTCGTCGATCTGCAGGCGATCGAGCGGAGCGATTTCCGCGCGCGGAGCGAGCCGATCGACCTGGCCGATATCGCGCGGCGGGCGGCGGGTTTGCTTGCGGTACGCGCGGCGCGGGCGGATGTGTGGATCGATGCGCCGGCGCTGGAGGATCGTTTGCCGGCGCGCGGCGAGTTCGGGCGCGGGTTGCAGATCATGGTTAACCTGATCGGCAATGCGGTGCGCTATTCCCCACCGGGCGGGACGATCTGGATCCGCGGGGAGCAGGATGGGGCGGTCGCGCGGATCGTCGTGGCGGACCAGGGCAAGGGCATCGCGGCGCAGGACCAGGACCGGGTGTTCGAGAAATTCGAGCGGGTCGATCCGAGCGAGCCGGGCGGGACCGGGCTGGGGCTCTACATCTCGCGGCGGCTGGCGCGCGCGATGGGCGGGGATATCCTGCTGGATTCGAGCGCCGGGGGTGGGGCGCGGTTCATGCTGGTTTTGCCGGCGGAGTGAGGTGGGGACCGCGGTTCGAGCGGTCCCCTCTCCCTCCCATCGCAAAGGCGATGGGCCCCCCTCTCCCGCCAAGCGGGAGAGGGGTTAGAACGCCTACTTAGCGGCTGGCGACGGGGGTGTAGTCGCGCTGCGTGGCACCCGTGTAGAGCTGGCGCGGGCGGCCGATCTTCTGCTCTGGATCGGCGATCATCTCGTTCCACTGCGCCACCCAGCCGGTGGTGCGGGCGAGCGCGAACAGCACGGTGAACATCGTGGTCGGGAAGCCGATCGCCGACAGGATCACGCCCGAATAGAAATCGACGTTCGGGTAGAGCTTCTTGTCGATGAAGTACGGATCCTCGAGCGCGATCCGCTCCAGTTCGCGCGCCGTGTCGAGCACCGGATCGTTGCGGCCGAGCTTCTCCAGAACCTCGCCCGCGGCCTTGGACAGCACCTTCGCGCGCGGATCGAAATTCTTGTACACGCGGTGGCCGAAGCCCATCAGGCGGAACGGATCGTCCTTGTTCTTGGCGCGGGCGATATATTCCGGGATGCGGTCGGGCGTGCCGATTTCGCGCAGCATGTTGAGTGCCGCCTCGTTCGCGCCGCCATGCGCCGGGCCCCAGAGGCAGGCGATGCCCGCCGCGATGCAGGCGAACGGATTGGCGCCCGACGAACCGGCGAGCCGGACGGTCGAGGTCGACGCATTCTGTTCGTGGTCGGCGTGCAGGATGAAGATCTTGTCCATCGCCGCTTCGACGACCGGATCGACCTCATATTCCTCGGCCGGGACCGAGAAGGTCATGCGCAGGAAGTTGGCGGTGTAGCTCAGGTCGTTGCGCGGATAGACGAAGGGCTGACCCACCGAATATTTGTAGGCCATCGCCGCGATCGTCGGCATCTTGGCGATCAACCGGTGGCTGGCGATCATGCGCTGCTGCGGATCGGTGATGTCGGTCGAGTCGTGGTAGAAGGCGCTGAGCGCACCCACGACGCCACACAGGATGGCCATTGGATGGGCATCGCGGCGGAACCCGCGGAAGAAGGTCGCGAGCTGCTCGTTCACCATCGTGTGACGCGTGATGGTGGTCTTGAACTCCTCCAGCGTCGTGCCGTCGGGCAGTTCGCCGTTCAGCAGGAGGTACGCGACCTCCATGAAGGTCGACTGTTCGGCCAGCTGATCGATCGGGTAGCCGCGGTGGAGCAGGATGCCGGCGTCACCGTCGATATAGGTGATCTTCGATTCGCAGCTGGCGGTGGAGGTGAAGCCGGGATCGTAGGTGAACGCGCCCGTCTGCGCATACAGCTTGCGGATGTCGACGACGTCCGGGCCGGTCGAACCGTTCAGGACGGGATATTCGAAACCCTTCGGCCCAAGTTCAAATTTTGCGGTCTCAGCCATACGCTAGTTCCTCCTGTTCAATCTCATGCAGCGGTCGCGGTGCGATCGCCGATGCGGGCCAGAGTTTCGTCGCGGCCCAACAGCGCCACTACGTCGAAGATACCGGGCGAGGTCGTCCGGCCGGTCAGCGCCGCACGCAGCGGCTGCGCGACCTTGCCGAGACCAAGTCCTGCCCGTTCGGCGACGACACGCAATGCCGCCTCCACACCGGCGACGTCCCATGTCTCCACGCCCGCCAGTTCGCCCGCGATCGTCGCGAGCAGGACCGGCGCATCGCCCTGGAGCAGCCCTGCGGCCTTGTCATCCAGCGCAAGTGGGCGCGTCCGGTAGAGGAACAATGCGCCATCGGCCAGATCGTTCAAATCCCGCGCCCGGGGCTTCAATTCCGGCATGGCGCGGAGCAGGAGCGCGTGGTCGTCCGAGGTGAGCGGGCGGTCGATCAGCGCCGCGACGCGCGGGGCGACGAGATCGGTCAGGCGCGCATCGTCCGCCTCGCGGATATAATGGCCGTTCAGGTTCTCGAGCTTCTTCGCGTCGGTGCGCGAGGGCGAGCGGCCGACGTCGGCCAGATCGAACAGCGCGGTCGCCGCGGTGCGATCGATGATATCGGTGTCGCCGTGGCCCCAGCCGAGCCGGAGCAGATAATTGTCGAGCGCCTCGGGCAGGATGCCGAGTTCGTCGCGATACGCCTCGACGCCGAGCGCGCCGTGGCGCTTGGACAGCTTCGCGCCGTCCGGGCCGTGGATCAGCGGGATGTGCGCGTAGACCGGTTCGGCCCAGCCCATCGCGCGGACGATGCCGAGCTGGCGGAACGCGTTGTTCAGATGGTCGTCGCCGCGCACCACGTGGGTCACGCCCATGTCGTGATCGTCGACCACGACGGCGAGCATGTAGGTCGGCGTGCCATCCGAGCGGAGCAGGACCATGTCGTCCAGCTCGGCATTCTGGACGGTCACGTCGCCCTGCACCTGGTCGTGGATCGTGGTGGCGCCGGTGGTTTCGGCGCGCAGGCGGACAACGAACGGCGCGCGGGCGGGAGCTTCGGAGGGGTCGCGATCGCGCCAGCGGCCGTCGTAGCGTAGCGGCTGCTTGCGGGCGCGCTGGTCGGCGCGCATCGCCTCCAGCTCTTCCGCGGTGGCGAAGCATCTATAGGCGTGGCCGCTGTCGAGCATCGCCTGCGCGACCTCGGCATGGCGGGCGGCGCGCTGGAACTGGAACACCGGTTCGCCGTCCCAGTCCAGACCGAGCCAGCGCATGCCATCGAGGATCGCGTCGATCGCCGGCTGCGTCGAACGCGCGCGGTCGGTGTCCTCGATCCGGAGCAGGAAGCGGCCCCCCGCGCGGCGGGCGAGCAGCCAGTTGAACAGGGCCGTGCGTGCGCCGCCGATATGGAGGAACCCGGTCGGCGACGGGGCGAACCGCGTGACGACTTCGGTGTTCGAGGCAGTATCGGCACTTGCGTCCATGCGCGCTTTCTCCAAGATCGGCGCATGGCCAGTCGGTTCGGCCACGCCCCTAGCATGCGGGGGTGGCGGCTCAAAGAGGGGGGAAGCGGTGCGGCGGGTCGGGTCGGCGCGCGCATCGTCATGTCCGTCGAAATCTGGCTGGAGGCGGAGCGCGATCAACTGGTGCTGTGGGTGCCGGTGGCGCTGGCGTGCGGGATCACGGCGTGGCTGCTGCTGGCCGATGTGGCGGCGTGGACGGTGTTCCTGCTGCTGGCGGGCGGGACGGCGCTGGCCGGGCTGGCGATGCCGGGCGGCGGGCGGGCGGCGCGCGCGGTAGCGGTGTTCGCGGGGCTGGCGGCGCTGGGTTGCGGGCTGATCTGGGCGCGGGCGGAGCGGGTGGCGGCACCGGTGCTGGCGCGCACGACGGTGGCGACGTTCGAGGCGCGGGTGGTCAAGGTCGATCCGTTGCCGGCGCGGGCGCTGGTGCGGGTCGTGCTGGTGCCGGATGCTGGGACGGGTGCGACATTGCCGCCGCGGATCCGGGTGAACATTGCCGATGCGGATGTGCCGGCCAGGCTGGCGCCGGGGGCGCGGATTGCGTTGCGGGCGCGGCTGATGCCGCCGGCCGATGCGGCGGTGCCGGGCGGGTACAGCTTTGCGCGGACGGCGTGGTTCCAGGGGCTGGGCGCGACAGGGAAGGCGTTACCGGGGATTCGCGTGGTGCAGGCCGCGCCGGTGACGCGCGACGGGCTGGCCGGAGTGCGGGCGCGGATGTCGGCCCATATCCAGGCGCGGTTGCCGGGCGCGGCGGGCGGTTTCGCGACCGCGCTGGCGACGGGCGACCAGGGCGCGCTGCCGCTGGAGGACGCGGAGGCGATGCGGCGGAGCGGGCTGGCGCATCTGCTGTCGGTCAGCGGGCTGCACGTCACCGCGGTGGTGGCCGCGACGATGCTGATCGTGCTGCGGCTGCTGGCGCTGAGCCCCTGGGCGGCGCTGCGGCTGCCCCTTCCGCTGATCGCCGCGGCGGGCGGGGCGGGGATGGGAGTTGCTTATACGCTGCTGACCGGGGCGGAGGTGCCGACGATCCGGTCGTGCGTCGCGGCGATGCTGGTGCTGGCGGGGATCGCGATCGGGCGGGAGGCGGTGACGTTGCGGTTGGTGGCGGCTGGCGCGCTGTTCGTGCTGCTGCTGTGGCCGGAGGCGGTGGCGGGGGCGAGTTTCCAGCTGAGCTTTGCGGCGGTCGCGTCGATCGTGGCGTTTGCGGAGTGGCCGGTGGCGCGGCGGCTGTCCGCGCCGAGCGAGGCTGGGCTTGGCTGGCGGTGGGGGCGGGCGCTGCTGATGCTGCTGGCGACCGGGATCGTGGTCGAGATCGCGCTGATGCCGATCGCATTGTATCATTTTCACAAGGCCGGGCTGTACGGCGCGGCGGCCAATATCGTCGCGATCCCGCTGACGACGTTCGTCATCATGCCGGCCGAGGCGGTGGCGCTGGTGCTCGATGCGGTCGGGCTGGGGCGGCCGGTGTGGTGGATCGCCGGTCTGGCGACCGATGCGCTGCTGTGGCTGGCGCGCGCGGTGGCGGCGGCGCCCGGGTCGGTGCAGGCGCTGCCCGCGATGCCGGACGGGGCCTATGCGGCGATGGTGGCGGGTGGGCTGTGGATCGCGCTGTGGCGGACATGGGTGCGGCGGTTGGGGCTGGTGCCGCTGGTGCTGGGGGCGGTGTGGGCGCTGGCGACGCCGGCGCCGGACCTGCTGGTCACCGGCGACGGGCGGCATCTGGCGCTGCGTGGGGACGACGTGTCGCTCGCGCTGCTGCGGCCGCGGGCGGGGGATTATGTGCGCAGCCTGCTCGGTGAGAATGCCGGGGTGAGCGACGAGGCGATCGAGTTCGAGAGCGTGGCGGGCGGGGCGTGCAGCGCGGACCTGTGCGTGGCGGACATCGTGCGCGGTGGGCGGACTTGGCGGCTGCTCGCGACGCGGAGTGCGTATCTGGTCGAGATCGGGGAGATGAACCGGGCGTGTGGGGCGGCCGATATCGTGGTGAGCGATCGGTATCTGCCGCGGACGTGTCGGCCGCGCTGGCTGCGCGCGGATCGCGGGTTGCTGGCGCGGACCGGGGGGCTGGCGATCGACCTGGAGCGTGGGGCGGTGCGGACCGTACGGCAGGCGGGGGATGCGCATCCCTGGGTGCCGGCGGTGGTGGTGCGGAAGCGTTATGGGCGGCGGGGTGCTGGCCGGTTTGGGCAGAGAGCTGCGGTTTGGTCGGGTGGAACCGCGCGACCTCGCGATTCGGAGCGGCGGTCGGGTCGGGTGATCAGTAACGATGTTGAGAGGCCAGGGCGGTGATCGGTTTGGCGTCATGATACTGGATGCTTGGCTCCGCGAGCTAAGCACGGCTCCGCGACTCTACCCGTTTGTCCTGAGTAGGGACTGAGCGCAGTCGAAGGCCCATATCGAAGGATCTGCCCTGCGTTTGGGACCATGCTTCGATGCGAGGCCTCGATACGCGCCGTGGGCGCTACTCGGTCTCTACTCAGCACGAACGGGTTTTGGCGGGGTCAGCGAGGCTAAGCCGGTCGGTTGCCCTGCCCTTTCCGCATCACAACAATCGTACGCGCCTTTGTGGGCTTCGAGCCCGACCGGCCTATCGTTTCCTGCAAGCGTTGTGCCGGAGGTACCGTTGGCTTCTCGACTGCGCTCGACGGGGCCCCTCGACTTCGCTCGGGATGGACGGGGTTGGGGGCGGCGGGTGGCAGGGGGCGTGGGGAGCGGTGCCGCTTCGGTAGGTCGCGTATCTCGTGTGCACAGGGTTCTCGACAGGCTCGAACCGAACGGGAGGCGGTTGGCGCGCCCTCCCGGCCTGCCGCCCTCGCAAGACTTATCAGCCGCGGTTCGCGCCTTCTGCCCGACCCACCGTTAGCTTCAGTAGCGCCGCAGCAGGCCCGCAAGGCGGCCCTGGACGCGGACTTCGTCGGGGGCGTAGCGTTGAGGGTCGTAGGCGCGGTTGGCGGGGTCGAGGCGGACCATGCCGCCTTCGTGGCGCCAATATTTGAGGGTGGCTTCGTGTTCGTGGACGAGCGCCACGACGATGTCGCCTTCGTGCGCCTGTTCCTGGCGGCGGACGAGTGCGTAGTCGCCGTCGAGGATGCCGGCTTCGACCATCGAATCGCCCGAGACCTCCAGCGCATAATGTTCGCCGGGGCCGAGCAAGGCGGCGGGGACGGAGAGCATGGTCTGGCCCTCGATCGCCTCGATGGGCACGCCGGCGGCGATGCGGCCGTGGAGCGGGATTTCGAGCACGTCGTTGGCGGCGGCCAGCACCGGCATCGGTGCGCGCGGTGCGGCCGGCGCGGCGGCGGCGGGGCGCGGCGTGGGGGCGAGCGACTTCATGCCTTCGGGCAGGCGCATCACCTCCAGCGCGCGAGCGCGGTTGGGGAGGCGGCGGATGAAGTTGCGTTCCTCGAGCGCGCTGACCAGCCGGTGGACGCCGGACTTGGATTTCAGGTCGAGCGCCTCCTTCATCTCCTCGAACGAGGGGGATACGCCGGTTTCACCAAGACGGTCGCTGATGAAACTGAGCAACTCGTGCTGCTTGCGCGTGAGCATCGCAGGACCCCTTCGAAGGAACGAACGGGGAACGTGTAGGAACAGTATACGGTGCTGTCAAGCGATGCGAATCGTTGTGACAACGGTGCCGGCGTCCACGGGCGAACTCTGCGCCTCGCGCAGGATAAGCAGGTCCGCCTCGGGCAGACGGCGGAGGGCGGCGCTGTCCTGGCCCAGGATGGGATGCGCTTGCCCGTCGCGCGTGAAGGCGCGGACATAGTCGCGGCGCGGGCCGGTGGCGGGGAGGGGGGCGGCGAGCCGCATGTCGTGCGGTTGTGGCAGCAGATGTTCCGCACCCGCGCAGCGCGCCGCGAGCGGCAGCAGGAACAGGAGCGCGGTGACATAGGCGGATCCGGGATTGCCGGGGAGGCCGAGCGCGATGGTCTTGCCGATGTGACCGGCGAGCAGCGGCTTGCCGGGGCGGAGCGCGATCCGCCAGAAGTCGATCTCCGCCCCCGCGGCGATCAGCGCCGGGCGGACGAGATCGTGATCGCCGACCGAGGCACCGCCGGTGGTGACGATGATGTCGGCGGTCCGGGCGGCGTCGCGGAAGGCGTCGGTGATTGTGGCGAGATCGTCGCGCACGATGCCGCGATCCTCGACGTCGACGGGCAGGCGCGCCAGCAGCGCGGCGAGCATCGGGGCGTTGGAGGAGGGCAGCTGGACGCCGGTGACGGGCTGGCCGGGCAGGACCAGTTCGTTGCCGGTGGACAGGATGATGATGCGCGGGCGGCGCGGGACGGGTAGCGTCGCATGGCCGGCGGCGGCGGCGAGCGCGATGACGGCGGCGGTGACGACGGTGCCGGCGGGGATCAGTTGCTCGCCCGCGGAGAAATCATAGCCCTTGCGGCGGATGTGCGCGCCGGGGGCGGGGGGACCTTCGCCGTTGAGGGTCAGGCGGTCGCCGTCGCGCGCGGCTTCCTCCTGGACCAGGATGACGTCGGCGCCTTGCGGAACGGCGGCGCCGGTGAAGATCCGGGCGGCTTGGCCCGGATGGATGGCGAAGGGGGCGGCGCCGGCAGAGGCCTCGCCCACCACGGTCAGCGGCTGGCCGAGTTCGGCGAAGCGGAGTGCGTAGCCGTCCATCGCGGACAGATCGGCCGCGGGCTGGGTGCGGACCGCGTGGATCGGGGCGGTGAGCGTGCGGCCGAGTGCCGCGAGCAGCGGGGCCTGTTCGGTCTCAGGCGCGGGGGCGAGGGCGAGCAGGCGGGCGAGGGCCTCGGGTACGGGGAGGAGGGTCATGCTTGGGCAGCCCCGTGACGTGACACGCCGTTTGGTTCGAGCCTGTCGAGAACTTCGCGCAGGGTTCTCGGCAGGCTCGAACCAAACGGCGCGGTGGGTGGTGACCCGTTCTCGACAAGCTCGAACCGAACGGGGGGGATGGGAGGCGTGTGGCTTTGGGTGTCGTTAACGCCGGGCTCAAACCGAACGGAGCCTTGGCGACGCGCAATCATTCCGCATGCCAGTCGCCGGAGCGGCCGCCGGATTTGGCGAGGAGGCGGACGTTGCCGATGGTCATGCCGCGGTCGAGGGCCTTGGCCATGTCGTAGATGGTCAGGAGCGCGACCGAGACGGCGGTCATGGCTTCCATCTCCACGCCGGTGCCGTGCGTGGTCACGACGGTAGCGGTGACGGTTATGCCCCCCTCCGCCAGTGCAAGGTCGACCGTGACGCCGCCGATCGGGAGCGGGTGGCAGAGCGGGATGAGGTCGGAGGCGCGCTTGGCGGCCATGATGCCGGCGATGCGCGCGACGGCCAGAACGTCGCCCTTCGCCACCGCGCCGTCGCGGATCGCGGCCAGCGCGGGCGCGGCGATCGCGATGTGGCCGCTGGCGGTGGCGGAGCGGCGGGTGTCGGGCTTTGCGGTGACGTCGACCATGCGGGCGGCGCCGCGGTCGTCGAGATGGGTGAGCGTGGTCATGGGGTCAGCAACGCGCGGGTCGCCGATTCGACGTCGGCATGGCGCATGAGCGTTTCGCCGACGAGGAAACAGCGGACGCCGTGCGCGGCGAGGCGGGTGATATCCGCCGGGCCGGTGATGCCGCTTTCGGCGACCAAAGTGGTGCCGGCGGGGACGTGAGCGGCCAGTTCCTCGGTGCGCGCCAGATCGACCGAGAAGTCGCGCAGGTCGCGGTTGTTGACGCCGATCAGCCGGCTGCGCAGCACCAGCGCGCGATCGAGTTCGGTGCGGTCGTGAACCTCGACCAGCACGTCCATGCCGTGGTCGATCGCGGCGGACTCGATTTCGGCCATTTGTGCGTCGTCGAGCGCGGCGACGATGATGAGGATGGCGTCGGCCCCGAGCGCGCGGGCTTCGGCGACCTGCCACGGGTCGACCATGAAATCCTTGCGCAGCGCCGGGATCGTCACGGCGGCGCGGGCGGCGACGAGATAGGCGTCGTCGCCCTGGAAATAGGGCCGGTCGGTCAGGACCGAGAGGCAGGCGGCCCCGCCTGCGGCATAGGCGCGGGCGTGGGCCGGGGGATCGAAATCGGCGCGGATGAGCCCCTTGGAGGGGGAGGCCTTCTTGATCTCCGCGATCAGGCCGTAGCCGCCGGCCGCGACCTTTGCATCGAGTGCGGCGCGGAAGCCGCGCGCAGGCGTGGCGGCGGAGATGCGGGCGTCCAGTTCGGAGGGCGGCAGCGCGGTCTTCATCGCGGCGACATGGGTGCGGGTGGTGGCGCAGATTTCGCGGAGGCGGTCGGACATCAGGCGGCGATCCATTGCGAGAGCAAAGTTGCGGCGCGACCGGAATCGATCGCGTCGGCCGCCAGTGCCACGCCGTCGGTCCAGTCCGATACGGCATCCGCGACGATCAGCGCGCCGGCCGCGTTGAGCAGCACCGCGTCGCGATAGGCGCCGGGCGCGCCGGCCAGCAGCGCGGTGAGGGCCGCGGCGTTGTAGGCCGGATCGCCGCCGCGCAGGTCGTCGAGGCCGTAGGTCGGCAGGCCCGCGTCGGCGGGGGTGATGCGTTCGGTCCGGTCGCCGCAGGCACCGATCCGGATCGCGGTGGAGGGCGCGCAGACCGACAGCTCGTCGAGCGGTTCGTCACCCGCGACGATCATCGCGCTGTCCACGCCGATCAGGCGGAGCGCGGTGGCATAGGTCGGCAGGAAGTCGGGCCGTGCGACGCCGATCAGCTGGCGCCGGACGCGCGCCGGGTTAGCGATCGGGCCGATGAGGTTGAAGATCGTGCGGCGGCCGATCGCGCGGCGGACGGGGGCGAGCCGGCCGAGCGCGGGGTGATGTTTCTGCGCGAACAGGAAGGCGATGCCGATCGTGCCGAGCGTATCCTCCGCGATCGCCGAGGCGCGGTCGAGATCGAGGCCGAGTGCCTCCAGCGTGTCGGCGGCGCCCGCGCTGGACGAGGCGGCGCGGTTGCCATGCTTGGCGACGGGGATGCCGCAGGCCGCGACGACGATCGCGACCGCGGTGGACACGTTGAGGCTGTGGCTGCCGTCGCCGCCGGTGCCGCAGACGTCGATCGCGTTGGCGGGTGCCTGGACCGGGATCATGCGCTCCCGCAGCGCTTGTGCGGCGGCGGCGATCTCGATCGCGGTTTCCTCGCGCACCGTCAGGCCGGTGAGGAAGGCGGCGGCCTCCGCATCGGGCACGCGGCCGTCGAGCAGGTCGCCGAATGCTGCGAGTGCGGTGGCGTGGTCGAGCGGGCTGTCCGTGTCGGGAAGCAGACGGAGCGTCGTCATGACCGCTCGCGAACGGGCAGGCCGGCGATCGTCATGAAGTTGGCGAGCATGGCGTGGCCATGTTCGGTGGCGATGCTTTCGGGGTGGAACTGCACGCTGTGGATCGGGAGTGTGGGGTGGGCGAACCCCATCACGACGCCGTCCGCCGTGCGGGCGTTGACGGTGAGCGTGTCGGGCACGTCCTCCACCACCAGCGAATGGTAGCGCGTCGCCACGAAGGGGGTGGGGAGGCCGTTGAACAGCCCGCTGCCGTCATGGTCGATCGGCGAGGTCTTGCCGTGCATCAGTTGCCCCGCGCGGACGACGCGGCCACCAAAATACTGGCCGATCGCCTGGTGGCCGAGGCAGACGCCGAGCAAGGGCTTGCCCGCGTCGGCGGCAGCGGCGACCAGATCGAGCGAGACGCCAGCCTCGTTCGGGGTGCACGGGCCGGGCGAAATCAGGAACGCGTCCGCGCCGGTGCCGATCGCCTGGCCAGCGCCGATCGCGTCGTTGCGGACCACCTCCACCTCCGCCCCCAGTTCCTGGAGATAGTGGACGAGGTTCCAGGTGAAACTGTCGTAGTTGTCGATGACGAGGATCATGCGCGCGGACCTACCAATGTTGCAGCGATGCGTCACCCCGCCTGCGCAGCGGTTTTTTGCATCTACCCGCTATTGATCTTCATTCGCAACAAGGGCAGGTGGCGGGAATGAACACCCGCCTTGCCCGAACCGCCCTGATCCTGCTCACGACCGCGATCGCTGCTCCGTCCTGGGCGCAGGCGGGCGATCCGGAGAACGTGCCGGACAGCGTCGTGGTGATCGCGCCCGATTTCGTGCCGGCGACGACGAGTGTCGGGACCAAGACAAGCGCGCCGTTGATCGAGGTACCGCAATCGGTGTCGGTCGTGACGCGCGACCAGATCGACCTGCTGAACTTCATCGATGTGCAGCAGGCGGTGCGGTACACCGCTGGCATCACGGGCGAGAATTACGGGCCGGACCTGCGCTACGATTTCCTGACGGTGCGCGGGTTCGTGCCCGTGCAGTATATCGACGGGCTGCAGGCGCCGGTGAGCGCGTCGATCAGCAATGTCGGGATCGACCTGTACGGGTTCCAGTCGCTGGAGGTGCTGAAAGGTCCGGCGTCGGTGCTGTACGGCACGAACCCGCCGGGTGGGCTGTACAACCTGACCAGCCGGCGGCCGGACGCGAGGTTCGGCGGCGAGTTGCAGGTCAAGTACGGGAACGACGATTTCAAGCAGGCGGCGGGCACGGTGACAGGCGCGCTGACCGATGGCGTGCGGGCGCGGGTGACGGGGCTGTACCGCGACCGCGACAGCCAGACCGATTTCGTCCACGCCAAGCGCGCGTATATCGCGCCGGCGCTGGCGGTGGATATCGGGCCGGACACGGTGCTGACCGGGCTGGGCCATTATCAGCACGACCGGATCGACGGCGATACCAACGGGTTCCTGCCGGTGCTGGGCGTGCTGCGCGACAACCCGGTGGGGGAGGTGCCGCGCAGCGTGAACCTGGGCGAGCCGGACTATAACAGTTACCGCCGCAACCAGTTTTCGGCCGGGTACGAGCTGGTCCATGATTTCGGGGCGGACACGCGGTTCACGCAGAATGCGCGCTGGTCGGAATATCATGAGGACCAGCGGACGATCTATGCCAGCGGGCTGGGCGCCGACAATCGCACCGTGACGCGGTCGAACTTCCCGTATCAGGACGATGTCGCGCAGTTCGCAGTGGACAGCCGGCTGGAGGCGACGCGCTGGACCGGGCCGGTGCAGCACAGCCTGCTGGTGGGTGTCGACTACCGCAATTACCGCGAGGCGTCGGCGTTCGGGTTCGGGCCGGCCTCGTCGATCGACCTGTTCGCGCCGGTGTATGGCCAGGGGACGATCGTGACGCCGGCGCTGACGCCGTCGACCGACCAGCGGCTGCGCCAGACCGGGGTCTATGTGCAGGACCAGCTGAAATATAACCAGTTCGTGCTGACGCTGTCGGGGCGGCAGGACTGGACGCGGACGACGAACTACGCCGGTGCGGTGCCGTCGACCGCGAAGCAGGACAAGTTCAGTTACCGTGTGGGCGGGTCCTACATCGCGGACTCGGGTGTGGCGCCGTATGTCAGCTACGCCACGTCGTTCCAGCCGGTCGTGGGTCAGGGGCTCGACGGGCGGGCGTTCGATCCGACGAGCGGGAAGCAGTGGGAAGCGGGCGTGAAGTACGACGCGCGCGGGCTGCCGTCCGACGTGAAGCTGTTCGCGACGGCGGCGGTCTACCGCCTGCGGCAGGACAATGTCGTGACGCCGGACCCGACCAACGTGGTGTTCAACGTCCAGACGGGGCAGGCGACGATCAAGGGAGTCGAGCTGGAGGCGGTGACGCGGATCCGCGACCGGCTGAGCATCAACGCGTCCTATACCTATGCCTATGCGAAGGTGACGCGGAGCAACGTCGCGGGGCAGGTCGGTGCGGGTCTGTTCGGGCAGCCGAAGCACAAGGCTTCGGCGTTCGTCGACTATTCGTTCCGCGACGGGGCGCTGAGTGGGTTCGGGCTCGGCGGCGGCGTGCGGTATCTGTCGAACAGTCCGGGCGCGTTGCCGGGGCCGTTCGTGTCGACGGTGTACAATACGGGACGGTCGACCTTGTTCGATGCGGTGCTGCGTTACGATCTGGGCGACTGGCGGGTGGCGGTGAACGGGACGAACCTGCTCGACAAACGCTACGCGGGCCGGTGTACGGGCGATGTGGGCTGCTTCTTCGGGCAATCGCGGCAGGTGATTGCGACGCTGACGCGGCGGTTCTGAGGCAAGTGACGCTCGCATGAGTCGTGGCGGTCCCGGTGTGCGCGGCGCGTTCGTGCGGGTGCACCGCTATGTCGGGCTGGCGCTGGCGTTGTGGCTCTTCCTGCTGGGCTTGACCGGCAGCGTGCTGGTGTTCGAGCGGGAACTGGACGCGTGGCTGAACCCCGCGCTGTGGCATGCGACGCCGGGGGCGGCGCTGCCGCCTCAGGCGATCGCGGACCGGGTGGCGGCGGCGGACCCGCGGGTGGAAGCGCGCTGGATCCCAATCGGGACGGTGGGCGCGCTGGACGTCTGGGTCGACTGGAAGCCCGACCCGGTGACGGGGGCCGCGGCGGTGCGCGAGTATGACCAGATGTTCGTCGATCCGGCGACGGGGGCGATCAACGGGCGGCGGCGTTACGGGGCGCTGATGCTCGATCGGGCAACGGTGCTGCCGTTCGTCCATACGCTGCACAGTTCGCTGTTCATGCCGGGGCGGGTGGGGCTGATCCTGCTCGGCGGCGTGGCGCTGGCGTGGCTGGTGCACAGCGTGACCGGCTTCGTGCTGACGTTGCCGCGCGACGGGATCTGGGCGCACTGGCGGCGGGCGTGGCGCGTGAAGCGGCACGTTCGGGCGGAGCGCCGGACCTACGACCTGCACCGCGCGGGCGGGCTGTGGGCGTGGGGGCTGATGATCCTGATGGCGGTGAGCGGCGTCGCCTTGACCCTGCCGGCGGAGGTGTTCGAGCCGGTGGTGACGACGGTCTCGCCGATTTCGCCGCATCCGTGGGAGGGGCGGACGGCGGCCGCGGCGAAGGCGCCGTCGGTGTCGTTCGACCGCGCGTTGGCGGCGGCGACGGGTGCTGCGCGGGCGGCGGGGATCGGGGCTGCGTCGTCCGGGCTGTTCCTGGGGCCGGAGATCGGGCTGTACGGCGTATCGTTCGGGCAGCAGGACGATGCCGGGGCGGGGCAGGGCTGGGTCTATGTCGACCGCGCGACCGCGGCGGTGGTGTCGGTGCAGGGGTCTTTGAACGGGACGGCCGGGGATGTGGTGGAGCGGGTGCAGCTGCCGATCCATGCTGGGCGTGTGGGCGGGCTGGCGACGCGGGTGCTGGCGGTGGTGCTGGGGCTGGCGACGGCGATGCTGTCGGTCACCGGCGTGATGGTGTGGTGGTACAAGCGGCGTGCGCGGCAGGTGGCGGCGGGGATGCACCGGGGGCGGTGAGGGTTCTCCGCGCGTCCGTCCATCCCGAGCGAAGTCGAGGGACCGACCGAGCGGAACCGAGGTCTCCTGCCTCAACGCTTCTCGGCTACGCTCGAAGGGGTCCCTCGACTGCGCTCGGGATGGACGGGTTTTGGGGGCAGTCCTTAACCTGAACCCCATCCCCCACTCCGTTTGGTCCGAGCCTGTCGAAAACTCAGCGCGGAGTTCTCGACAGGCTCGAACCAAACGGGAGTTGGGGAGCGCGAGGGCGTGATTATGAGAGGTCGCGCTCGAGGAAGCTCGCCACCGCGCCATAGACCGCATCCAAGTCGGCATCGTCGATGCAGTAGGGCGGCATGACGTAAACCGTGTCGCCGAGCGGGCGGAGCAGGACGTCGCGGGTGCCGGCGTAGGCCATGAGCGCGGGGCCGATCGCGGACAGATAGCCTTCCGTGTCGCGCGCGAGGGCGATCTCGAACGCGGCGATCGTGCCGAGGCGGCGGGGGGTGCGGACCAGCGGGTGGGCGGCGATGCGGTCGAGTTTTGCTTGCTGGCGGGTGCCGAGGTCGGCGATGCGGGCCCGGACCGGTTCGTCGCGCCAGATGGCGAGGTTCGCCACGGCGGCGGCGCAGGCGATCGGGTTGGCGGTGTAGCTCGACGAGTGGAAGAACATCCGGGCGCGGTCGTTCGACAGGTGCGCGTTGAAGATCGCGCGGGTTGCCATCGTGACGGCGAGCGGGACCGCGCCGCCGGTCAGCCCCTTGGACAGGCAGAGGATGTCGGGGACGATGCCGGCCTGTTCGCAGGCGAGCAGCGTGCCGGTGCGGCCCCAGCCGGTCATCACCTCGTCCGCGATGAACAATGTGCCGTTGCGCGCGCAGATGCTGCGCATTTCGGCGAGGAGGGCGGGCGGATACATCTTCATGCCGCCAGCGCCGAGCACGAGCGGTTCGACGATGAACGCGGCGGCCGGGTCCGCGCCGCCGCAGAGCGTCTCGAGTGCGTCGAGCGTCGCCTGTTCGTGGCCGGGTTTGGGGAAGGGCACGGTGCCGACGTCGAACAGCAGCGGCGCATAGGGGCGGTTGAACACGCCGCGCGCGCCGACCGACATCGTGCCGATCGTGTCGCCATGATAGCTGTGTTCGAGCATCAGGATGCGGTGGCGGGGGGCACCGATGTTGGCCCAGTAGCCGAGCGCCATCTTCAGCGCGACCTCGACCGCGGTCGATCCGCTGTCGCTGTAGAAGACGTGGGTGAGTTCGGGCGGCATGATCGCGACGAGGTCGCGGGCGAGCTGCTCCGCGGGTTCGTGGGTCCAGCCAGCGAAGATGATCTGGTCCATGGTGGCGGCCTGTTCGGCGATCGCGGCCATGATGCGCGGGTGGCTGTGGCCGTGCGTGGTGACCCACCAGGACGAGATCGCATCGACTACGCGCCGCCCGTCCGCGGTGTGGAGCGCGGCGCCCTCGGTGCGGACGACCTTCGGGATCGGTGCGCCGAGACCGTGCTGCGTGAACGGGTGCCAGACGGGGGAGGTCATTGTGGGTGGTCCTTGGGGGCGGTTTCGTACGGCATCGTTGGGGCGAGGGCCGGTATCCGTCGTTGCTACAGTGCCGGTTTAGGCGCGCCCATATCAAACAGAAGCATTCACATTCCCGTTTGGTTCGAGCCTGTCGAGAACTCTGCGCGGGGTTCTCGACAGGCTCGAACCAAACGGGAAGGGGTTGGTCGGATGACCTGATGCGGTCGCGCTTATCCGGCCGGAGCGAGAGTGAACCCTGACGTCTGTCAGGATGGCGGGGAGAGGTTGGGGCCTTCGGTTTCAAAGTCGGCGATGGCGAAGCTCTCAGCGAACGCCTTCGCGAGCGTTTCTCGATCGAGGGCCGGGAGGATCGGCAGTCGGCCTAGTCGGCGCACCTGGCCAATTCCGCAGATCGTGGCCTCGCTGTCGGTATTGCCCTCGCCGACGAACGCGATACCGAGCAACGGAACGCCGCGGGCGCGCAACGCCTCGATCGACAGGAGGCTGTGGTTGATCGTGCCCAGTTCGGTCCGCGCGACGAGGATAACGGGGGCCGCCCAGCGCGCGAACATATCGGCATAGAGAAGCGTCCGGGTCAGCGGGACGAGCACGCCGCCGGCACCTTCGACCACCAGCGGGCCGGCAACCGTCGGCAAGCTCAGCCGATCCGGGTCGATCTCGATACCATCCAGTTCCGCGGCACGGTGGGGCGAGCAGGGGGTGTTCAGCCGGTACGCTTCGGGCAGGATCCGGTCAGCTGGCAGGCCGGAGAGCGTGGCGACGGTGGCGCTGTCGCCGGCTTCGTCGAGACCGGCCTGGACCGGTTTCCAGTAATGGGCGCCGAGCGCGCCGGCGAGGGCGGCGGCAAACACGGTCTTGCCGATGCCGGTGTCGGTGCCGGTGACGACGATCGCGTTCATGTCAGTGCCTCCGGAAGTGCGGCGGCCAGTGCGACCAGATCGTCCGCATCGATATTGGCGGTGATCGACAGGCGGAGCCGTGCGGTACCGGCCGGGATGGTCGGCGGGCGGATGCCGCGGACGTCGAACCCGGCGGCCTGGAGCCGGCCCGCGACCTGCATCGTGCGGACATCGTCGCCGAGGACGAGCGGCAGGATCTGCGACCCGGTGACCGTCGCGCCGAACGGTTCGAGCAGCCGGCCCGCCTCCGCCACCAGCGCGGCGAGCCGGACGCGGCGTTCGGGCTCGGCCGCCAACAGGCGGAGCGCGGCGCGCGCGGCGGCGGCCATCAGCGGGGAGGGCGCGGTGGAAAAGATGAAACCGCGCGCGCGGTTGACGAGGAAGTCGCAGACGATCGCGGGTGCGCAGATGAGCGCGCCTTCGCAGCCGAGCGCTTTCCCGCAGGTCCGCAGCACGACGACATTGTCGCGCCCGTCGAGCCCGTCCGCCAGTCCGCGGCCGTCGCGCCCGAACACGCCGGTGGCGTGCGCCTCGTCGATCAGCAGGAAGGCGTCGTGACGGTCGGCGAGTTCGAGAAGGTCGGTCAGCGGGGCGCGGTCGCCGTCCATGCTGTAGAGGCTTTCGACCGCGATCCAGACGCGGCCGGTGCCGCCCGCGCTGCGCCAGGCGGCGATGGTGTCGGCGACTGCGGCGACGTCGTTATGCGCGGCGGCTCGGACTTCGGCCCGGCCGAGCCGCATGCCTTCGTGGGCGCTGGCGTGGATCAGCGCATCGTAGACGACGAGGTCGCCACGTTGCGGCAGCGTGGCGAACAGCGCGACGTTGGCGGTGTAACCGCTCGACAGATAGAGCGCGCATTCCGATCCGAATAAGGCGGCCGCTTCGGCTTCGAGCGCCTCATGTTCGGGGTGGTTGCCGCGCAGCAGCCGCGATCCGCCGGAGCCGACCGGCACGCCGCGGGCGAGGGCCTCGGCGACGGCTCGGGTCAGGACGGGCGATGCGGCGAGGCCGAGATAGTCGTTGGACGACAGGTCTATGCCGGCCCGCGCGATCAGCCGGCGGGCGCGTCCGCGGTCGGTGAGGGCGGCAAGATCGGCGGCGTGTGTGGCGAGGATCGACATGGTCGGCCGGGCAATAGGATATTGCGGGCCGGACCGGAAGCTGGTCAGGCGATCCGTCCGGGCACCGCGTCGGCATCCGCGGCGAGGCTGGTCTGCGGCGCGACCGCTTCCCACGGGAAGACGAACCAGTCCTTGTTCGTCGCCCGGTCGATCCGGCGGTGGCGGTAGTCGACTGAGGCTCGCGAGCCGATATTGTCGATCAGCACGGCGAAGCGGACATTCTCGGTCAAGCCGCCGGCCGCCGCGAGCCGGTCGCGCAGGCTCGCGATCGTGGCGCCGCTGTCGTTGATGTCGTCGACGAACAACAGGCGGGCGCCGGCCGCCGACATTGTCGCCAGCTCGTCGAGCAGCGCCTCACCAAACGCCTTAACGCCCGAGGACAGGTCGATGCTCAGCAACGGGATGCCCGTGGCGTGCGACAGGAACGTTGCCGGCACGAGCCCGCCGCGGCCGATGCCGACGAGATGGTCGGGGCGCCAGTCGTCCGCCGCGATCATGTCGGTCAGCGTAGCGATCGCGCCAAGGAAGTCGTCCTGCGAGACGGCGGAGAATGTCGGCATGATCGGGTCCCCGCTGCGGTCAGGGGTGCGCGGCGGCATAGGCGTCGATCGCGGCCAGATGGCGCGCGACGTCTGCATCGGGCAGGAAAGAGCCAAGGAAGCTGTTGCGCGCCAGCGTGACGAAATCGTCGCGCGTCAGCCGGCCGGATGCTGCCACCGCACTGTAATTGTCGTTCACATAACCGCCGAAATAGGCGGGATCATCGGAGTTGATCGTGGCGCGCAGGCCGAGCCGCAGCATCCGGTCGATCGGATGCGCATCGATATCGGGCACGACGCAGAGCTTCAGGTTGGACAGCGGACAGACGGTCAGCGTCATCCCCGACCGCGCGAGCCGCGCCACGAGCAGCGGATCCTCGAGCGAGCGATTGCCGTGGTCGAGACGGTCCACCTTCAACAGGTCGAGCGCCTCGGTGACATAGGCGGGAGGACCCTCCTCGCCGGCGTGCGCGACGCGCTTGAGCCCGAACTCGGCGGCGGCGGCGAAGACCCGTTCGAACTTCGACGGGGGATGGCCTTGTTCCGATGAATCGAGTCCAACGCCGGCAATCCGGTCGAGCCAGGGACGCGCGGCCTCCAGCGTGGCGAACGCGTCCGCCTCGTCCAGATGACGCAGGAAACAGAGGATGAGGCTCGAGGAGATGCCGTGCTCGGCCTGCGCATCGGCCATCCCGGCGAGCAGGCCCTCGATCACGGTGCCGATCGGGATGCCGCGCGCCGTGTGCGTCTGGGGGTCGAAGAAGATTTCGGTATGGACGACATGGTCTGCGGCACAGCGCGCGAAATAGGCGGCGGCGAGCTCGCGGAAGTCCGCCTCGGTGCGCAGCACGTCCGCGCCGGCATAGTAGATGTCGAGGAAGTCCTGGAGATTGTTGAACGCATAGGCGGCGCGCACCGCTTCCACGTCGGGATAGGGGATCGCGACGGCGTTGCGCCTGGCGAACGCGAACATCTGCTCGGGTTCGAGCGAGCCCTCGATGTGGAGATGCAGTTCGGCCTTAGGAAGGCCGGCCGCGAAGGTGGCGAGATCAATCATGAGGAGAAGGATACGCGATCTGGGTGCGGTTTGCAGCCCTGCCTCCACCTTATCGGTTCCCCGGCGCAGGCCGGGGCCTAGGTGGAGCTGTTGCGTCGAGGCCGCGGCGTATGCCGGGAAGCAGAGCTGCGGGGCCGGTATGCGACTCACACCTACACGCGATTCGCCTACCTCCAAGACCAACCCCTAGCCCTCGACGACCCTCGCAAACCTCCGGAAACAGGCCATTCAGGCCACTTCCGT